>JAQTMR010000007.1 GCA_028714255.1 Phycisphaerae bacterium
TGCTAAACTGAAGGGCTGATAAAAAAGGAAAAACAGCGTTCATTAGCTAAAAGGAGAAAATAACTATGCTGAAATGTATTAGAATGTATGTATGGCTGGCTTTGGTTGTTGTGTCTGTACCCTGTTATGCGGCGGGCAATTATCAGAATTTCAAGGTGTCCGTTTATGCTACTGCGCGCGATGTCAGCCAGATGGCAGACGTAAACTGGCTCGAAGCCCGCTGGAATGAGATATCGGGGCAGATTAAGATAGATAAAATTTATCTTGAGACCTTCCGTGATGTAACTCTGGTTGATAAGGAAACAATCGCCAAGGCGCGTAAGTTCTTCGAAGACAGAGGCGTCGAAGTGGCCGGCGGCATTACCTATACTATCGCAGAGAGCAACCGTTTCAAGACATTCTGTTACACTAATCCCGAAGAGCGAGCCAAGGCCAGGGAAGTTGCTGAGTACACGGCGAGATTGTTCGATGAAGTAATATTGGACGACTTTTTCTTTACCAACTGCAAATGCGAATCGTGCATAAAGGCCAGGGGCGACAAGAGCTGGTCGCAATTTCGGCTGGGGCTTATGAAAGGCGTGGCGGAAGAACTTGTTGTAGGGCCTGCCAAGAAGGTCAATCCGAAGGTGAAAATGGTAATCAAGTATCCCAACTGGTATGAACATTTCCAGGGCTGCGGCTTTAACCTCGAAGCTGAGCCTAAAATTTTCGACGGCATCTACACCGGCACGGAGACCAGAGACCCCGTTTACACTGACCAGCACCTGCAGCAATATGAGAGCTATTTGATATTTCGATATTTCGAGAACATCGCACCGGGCCGCAACGGCGGAGGCTGGGTCGATACCGGAGCCATCCAATATATGGACCGATATGCGGAACAGCTCTGGCTAACCCTTTTTTCCAAGGCGCCTGAGCTTACGCTATTTAACTTCAGTCGGCTGTTGAAGCCTATCCCTGCGGAGTATCGCGCCAAATGGCAGGGCCGGAAAACCAGCTTTGATTTCAGCACGATGATGAAACCGGTCAAACAAGCCGACGGTACATCCGTAAAGCCAACCACGATGGCCCGACCGGCTGGGTATGCTATCGAACAGGTTGATGTTTTCCTCGGCAAGCTCGGTAAACCAATCGGAATCAAAAGCTACAAACCCTATCATTCCACCGGCGAAGATTTCCTGCACAATTATATCGGTATGTGCGGTATTCCTATGGACCTTATGCCGGAGTTTCCTTCTGAAGCTAATATGATATTCCTGACGGAATCGGCGAAGTTTGATTCGGCTATCGTTGACAAAATCAAGGGACACCTGATGGCGGGCAAACCCGTTATGATTACATCAGGATTACTTAGGGCCCTGCAGGGTAAGGGAATCGAAGATATCGTCGAGCTGCAATGCACCGGCGAAAAGGCCGTCACCAAAAAGTTTTGGCGTCGCCGGGATGTCTGGAGCGGCAGCGGCAGCACTTATGAATCCAAGTCCGAAATAGTCATCCCGGAAATAAAATATCTGACCAACGATTCGTGGGAGGAGATCTCCTGTCTGGCCAGCGGCATCGGTTATCCAATCCTGCACTCTGCCGATTATGCGAAAAGCAGGCTCTATGTCCTAACTATTCCGGACAACTTCGGGGACTTATACAACCTGCCGGCCGAGGTGCTTACTCAAATCAGAGAAGTGCTGACGCAAGACCTCTATGTCCGAGTGGATGGCCCCAGCCAGGTTGCTCTGTTTGTTTACGATAACGATACGTTTATCGTAGAGTCGTTTTTGCCGGAGACTGTTAACGTCAAAATCGTTACTGACAAGAGAATCAGCAAACTTCGCGACGTTCTTTCCAGCAAGGAGCTTGCAGGTAAAGTTCTTATTGCTCCGCCTGTGCGCGGCCAGACGCCAGGTTCAGATAAGACGGCTTTTGATGTGAAGATTAAGCCGCATTCTTATCGCGTGTTTCAGTGTGAGTAGGACGGTCGATTAGAGGCAGTATTTTCTGCTCCGACAGCTTTAGCTTTTGCGTATTCAGCCGATTCATTTCATTGTATTCGGGTGCGCGAATTTGTAAGCAGCACCTGACCTCAGACACAACAGCCCCAAAACCCTCGTTTTTAAGCATTGCTTTTACTGTTCAAATGCGTTAAAATGGGTAAGATATAGGAGAAAACCATGAGAATATATCTTTTTTCGTTGGTAATTGTTGCGTTTTTGGCTGGTTTTGCCGCTGCCGGGCTATGCCCTGAAGGCGACCTTAGCGGCGATTGCAGGGTCGATTGGTGGGATATTAAGGTTTTCGCCGAGCAGTGGCTGAACCCCGGTGAGTGTGAAGGGGAGTCGGCTTGTGCGAATTTCGACGGCCTAAACGGGGTTGATTTTGCCGATTTTGCGTTTTTGGCTAACTACTGGTTGCGCTATGGCCCCACGCTTGTTATTAACGAGTTTATGGCCTCCAACAACAGCGATAGCAATATTTCAGACCCCTACGGCGATTATGACGACTGGCTTGAAATTTACAATTACGGTAATACGCCGATAGACCTTGCTGGGATGTATTTGACCGACGACCTCGGCGACCCAACCAAGTGGCGAATTCCTACCGGCTATCCGGCGCAAACGACAGTGCCGGCTAATGGCTTTATAGTATTTTGGGCAGATGGGGAGCCGGCTGAAGGGCCGTTGCACGCCGATTTCAAGCTCTCGGCTGATGGCGAGGATATATTGTTGTCCGATGCCAACGAAACGTTAATCGATGCAATATCATTCGGGCTGCAGATTGCTAATATCTCCTACCAGCGATACCCGGACGGCGCCGACAACTGGCAATTTTCCTCCGGCCCCACTCCCGGCGCACAGAATAATCCCGCTTATCTCGGCGAGGTCGAGGAAGTCGAATTCAGCCATACACGCGGATTTTACGATACGTCATTTAATCTTACTATTGCCTGCGTTACGCCCGGCGCGGATATCTACTACACAACCGACGGCCGTAACCCGATTGTCGGCGAGGCGCCTTCGCCGACAAGTATCCACTATACCTCACAGATACCGATAGCCAGCACAAAATATATCCGGGCAGCGGCAATGAAGCCCGGCTGGAAGCCTGCAAAAGTTGAAACGCACACATATATATTCAATGCTCCCGATGACATTAAGGCGATGCCTGTAATAGCAGTTGTGGGTGACCCGACAGAATCGCTTTGGGCGCCGAACGGCATAATGTGTACATCGCCGATAAATCGGGAACCAGGATACGAGAAACCTGTTTCAGTTGAAATCCTCAACGCTGATACCGGCGATAATTACCAGATTGACTGCGGTATTCGTATTCACGGCAATGCTCGATATAGTTATACCATCGGCGAGGACTGGCTGACCTGCTGGATTAACTATTGGGACCACCAGAATATGAACAAATTCAGTTTCAGGTTTTACTTCCGCAGCACTTACGGCGAAGACCGCTTCGACTATCCGCTGTTTCCATTTGCACCGGAAGGAGAAAAGAAACAAGCGATGGTCGTGCGAGGAGGAAAGAACGATTCCTGTACCCCATTTGTCAAAGATGAGTTTTCCAGACGTCTTTTCAGGTTTATGGGCGGCGTCCAGCTTACAGGAGCTCTTGTCAACCTTTATATCAATGGTGTTTATAAAGCCTATTACAATCCCTGCAATCGCGACAACGAGCAATTCTTTCAGGAATGGTATGGCTCAGATAATAACTTCGACGTGATTACCCAATCGGGCCTGAGGGATGGTGACACAATCGCATGGGATAACTTCCTTAACTATGTGGATACCCATGACCTTACAATCCCGGCCGACTATCAGTATGTTGCCGATAATCTTGATATAGTGCAGTTCATCGACTTTTTGATTGTTGAGATTCACATAGGCAACTTTGACTGGCCCAATAACAACTGGACAGTCCATCGCGAAAAAACTGATGACGGCATATTCAGGTTCTCAATCTGGGACGCGGAGGGCATAGAACAGTGGTATTTCGGACAGCACTGCGAAAAATGCGCAGATACGGCATTCGAGGATTTTCCGAGCTACGATACAGGAACACCCAAAGGGCTCAATAACGGCCCTTGGCCTATCTGTCGGATTTATCGCAAACTAAAGGAAAATCCTGACTTCAGACAGCTCTTTGCCGACCGCATCCACAAACATTACAAAAACGACGGCATAATGATGACTGATAATCTCCTGACGGCCTGGATTAGTACCGTCAACGAGGTGAAACCCGTCCTGCCGGTCTATGACGGCGTATTACCTCCGTCTTTTGTGGAAACAGTCTTCCTGCCGGTTCGCGAACCCTATGTACTGGCTGCGTTCGAAGACAATGACTTATATGACTCTGGCTTCGAGGCACCGACATTCTACGTAAACAGTTCTTATCAGTACGGTGGTTATATTTCCGATGCCGATACAATCACTATCACCAAACCCGGCTCAGGAACAATCTATTATACAATTGACGGCAACGACCCGAGGGTTTCCTTTACGGGAGCAATCTCGCCGAGCGCAATTCCGTATTCGGGCGGTTTTACTCTCGGTAGAAGCACCAACCTCCGGGCTCGCATTTACAATAGCAGCACCGGGCAGTGGAGTCCGCTTAATGAGGCGGTCTATGAGGTGGGCGACATCAGAAATTCTTTGCGCATAACTGAGATTATGTATCATCCGCAGGATACAGGCGCCCCGAACGACCCGGACACAGAATACGTCGAACTGAAGAACATCAGCAGCAGCACCATAAATTTGAATCTTGTTCAGTTCGACAAAGGCATTGATTTTACGTTCGGTCCCAACTCGCTCACGGCAGGCCAGCACATCCTCGTCGTAAAGGACAAAAACGTTTTCGAGGCCAAATACGGCACAGGAAAACCAGTAGCAGGGCAGTACGCCGGCTCATTAGACAACGGTGGTGAGAGAGTTCGCCTGCTTGATGCGACTGGAGTAACTATTCTGGACTTTGACTATAAAGATGATTGGCGTTCTATTACCGATGGTGATGGTTACTCGCTTACCATAATAGAGCCGACCAATCCGGATACGGGCAGCTGGGACGAAAAAGATTCCTGGAGGGCCAGTGTTTATGTGGACGGCTCGCCCGGCGCAGACGACAGCGGCATTATCCCCAACCCAGGAGCTATCGTGATTAGTGAAGTAATGTCGCACTCGCATGGTGACGACCCCGACTGGATTGAATTATACAACAGCACCGCTGGTTCCATTAACATAGGCGGCTGGTATCTCAGCGACAGTGATTCGAATCTGCTTAAATATCGCTTTGCCACGGGGACAACTATTCCGGCTCACGACTATATTGTTGTTTACGAGGACGTCAACTTCGGGCAATTGGCTGCTGACCCCGGCCGGCTGATTCCGTTTGCGTTAAGCAAGACCGGTGATACGGCCTGTCTGGCCTCTGCTCTTGATGTCAACGGGGTACCTACCGGTTATCGAAATAAGGAGGATTTTGGGGCTTCTGAAACAGGCGTATCTTTCGGGCGATACTACAAAGCAAGTACGGACAGTTCCGACTTCGTGGCGATGGACTATAATACGCCGGGTTCTGCCAATACATATCCGAAGGTTGGGTCGATTGTCATAACTGAGATTATGTATCACCCGGATTGGCCCACGAACGGCTCCTATACCAACGACGAATACGAATATATCGAGCTTCGCAACATCTCCGGCTCAGCCGTTACTTTGTATGACTCCGGCGAAGATGCACCGTGGAAATTCACCGATGGTGTTGACTTTACCTTCCCGGCCTCTCCGAACGAAGTTAGTATCCCTGCCGGCGGATATATATTGGTAGTCAAGAATCCTGCCGCGTTTGCCTGGCGATATCCGGGCGTACCTTCAGGTATAGTTTTCGGTCCGTACGATGGCACGCTGGACAACGGCGGTGAAAAACTCGAACTTGGCAAACCTGGAAACGTAGATGAGGGCGTGCTGCGATATATTAACGTCGAACGAACAAATTACAGCGACGGCTCACATCCGGAGGATTGTCCCGGCGGCGTGGACCTTTGGCCGACACAGGCCGATGGTCAGGGTAAATCGCTTACTCGCACCAGTGCTACGCTCTACGGCAATGACCCGAATAACTGGACTGCTGCGACGCCGACCCCAGGCTCGTAAAAGTCGTTATTGACGATTAGAATCTTCGTCTTTTGCTTGTTCTTTGGTATTGGTGAATTGCTTTTCTACATGCGCCAAGCCCAGCAGTACCACAATCGCTATGACAGTTGTAATAATCGCCAGGCTGTACAACTTTGCGCCGCAGGCCATTCCTATGCTTGCGACCATCCATATTGTTGCCGCGGTAGTCAGGCCGTGGATGCCGCCTCTGTCCTGAATGACGGCGCCTGCACCGAGAAAGCCTACGCCTGTTACGATTTGAGCGGCGATTCTTGTGACCGAATCATTATCGCCGGACATTCTTTTTGAGATTATAGTAAAGACCGCTGCACCAAGGCATATCAGGATATTCGTTCGCAGGCCGGCGGGTTTGTGCTTGAGCTGACGTTCAAGGCCAATGACAGCTCCGCAGCCGACCGCCAGCAGTATAGCAGATATGTCGCTTGTCCAGTGCATAGCGTTACCTTTCTATCAGTGTCTCTAACTAAGAAAATTTTGATTAGAGACTGTGAAAGTATCTTCTTATTACCATTAGAATTCCCTCATCAGAGCAAGTTTGTTACAGGCAGATTGAATAATCCCTGCACAAATTGGCAACAAAATGAAGCCGCCGATTAAACCCAAGTAGGGTATGAGGGATATTATTAGTGTAGTAACCACCAAGCCCTTTGGTATTGCGTCGGGCTGATTTCTAAGCTTGTATTGAAAATTTATTCTATCCACCAAACGGATCCAAAACACAAAATACCAATAAATATTAAAAAATGGGATAAATAAAAAACCGATTGCTTTGCCAGCGGAAAAATCGTTTGGTTTTATTAAAGGCAGTCTAGAATGTTTCAGCCCCATGTAAATAGTTGTGAATATACCAAGCGTTAAAAAGTGAAAAATTACAACTGCCGCAACAGGAAATGTTGAAATAAAGGCATGTCTCTTAAAGTCTTCTTTTTGGTCTTCTGGAATTTTGGCAATGTTAAAGATGGGACTGTAAGCATTTTGAAGCTGAAAAAGATCAAGATGTTTGGTGGGCATGTCTGTTTTTTCTAAATCGTTACTCATTATTCTCTCCTTATTTTCGTTCTTGCAAAAACGTTTACATTATACAATGTACAATTGGCAAAGAAATCTTAAAGCTTTGATTTTATAAAAACAGAAAAATAATATTCTGGGACTTGTTAAAACTATCTCTCTATCAGCGTTTCATCGACCTGCATGCCGAAATGCCTGCCGGCCTTTTCGATATGGCCGAGGACTTTGTCGCCCGGTTTCAGGCTCGTAATCGAAATCGCTTTTCCATCGGGACTAACTAGGCGAATCGTCTCGGCATTTTGCAAAACAAGGCTTATCGGCATACCTTCGGCTTGGGCTTCGATGAGCATCATAGGTCTTTTTTCTATTTTGTTTCTGCCTAAATAAGCCGTTTGGCTTTTGCCATGAAAATCCACCAGCATTACCTCGTCGCCGGTTTTCAAATCAGCGAGATATTTGGTTTTGCCAGCCGGTGTTAAAGTATATGCATGTACCGCACCGGCATTGACGCGGAAGGGCCGAGACGCTACGTATGGATTGTCGATGGATTCGGAATGCACTAAGAAGAAGCCGGAGGCAGTGTTACCGACGAGAATACCTTCGCCCAGTTCCATTTGCGTGCAGGTATCGAGGCAGGAGCGGTCGCCCATTCCGAGTTGTTTGATATTTATTATCGTTGCTTCAACCAGTGACATTTTCTCGCTGATACCGGTTATAACCTCGGCGGTCTTTTTTATTTCATTTACGTCGGTCGTGTTAAGAACAACGCCATCGACGCCTTTTTCGAGAATTTCGACCATAAGTTTGGCCTGCTCGCTATTTTGAACCTGTACCATAATATTTTTGCTTCGCTGGGCAAGTAGGTTCTCTATCGGGATAATGGTCCAATCTAACATTCGCAGGACAACGATTTTATTTTCGGGTACTGCGGCGGCTTTATTTTCATCGGCTTTATCTTTTATGTCTATAAATTCGACGTCGATGCCTGGTTTGATATCGCCGGCGTTCTCGACCGTTTTGATTTTGCCGAACTGGCGAACGGTATCACTTTTGCCGTCCGGCAGAACCACTGCGTCAGCTCCGCTTTCCAGAGCGGCTATGGCGATTTCTTTTTTATAAGGAACAATATTTACCCACAGTTTTTTCATATTGAATAGCTTACACTTATTTTCCGGTTTCATCAATAGTTTTAGTTTATTGGTAATTGGTAATTGGTAATTGGTAACTGGTAACTGGTAAATTGGGTTTGTTTGGGTTCGTTTTAACCAAGTGTCCATTGTGCATTTCTCGCTTTAATTCATTGTTAATGCTAATGTTACAGGCATTTGACTTTTTTTGAAATTGGGTTCGTTTTGCATAATTTAGTTGTTTTGATTGACCCGTTTTCGCCAAAGGCTTCGCCGTGGCAAGTTGAATTTTAGCCACAGAGAACACAGAGGGCACAGAGAATACAAAGTAAAAAAGGTGAAAGTGAAAAGTAAAAGCCGTGTTTTGGTTTTTCATAATGTAATACCTCCCTCTCATAAATAGGGTGAACATGCGCGTTTGGAGCTAAAATAATGGGTTTTTTAGGGGCTAAAAAGTTGTAAATAGTTATATGGCGAGGGATAAAAAAAATTAAAATTAGTCGTTTTTGGTGTGCGGGTAGTTACGCATTTGATTGAATCACTGATTACGCTGATTAAAAGGATTTTTAATTGGCCACGAAAAGGCATCCGTCTTCGCTGCGCTTCGCCGAGACAGGCGAAGAAATTCACCACGTCCTTGGGACTCCTTATGGAGAATGGACACGAATTAACACGAATTTCTTCACCGCAGAACACGCGAAGCACGCAGAGGGTTGAAAGTTGCAAAAATAAAATAGGTTTGACAAGCTCACTATAGATAAGGGCTGCGAGTGTTATGCTCACAGCCCTTTGATTTAGCAAATAATAGTTTTTACCTTTTGCGTTTTCGCAGCAAAGCCAAACCGCCGAGAGACAGCATAAGAATCGTTGCTGGTTCGGGAACAGAGGCGACTCTGAACCCGAGCCTGCCCTCGTCTTCACTATACGGCCAGCCATTACTTCGGAATGACGAGGAGAGGTAAGACTCGTTGAATAAAAAACAGCCACCACGCAAAACGTAAGATGGTTCATTATTAAACAGAGTCTCATTCCATTCCCAGACATTGCCCATCATATCGAAAGTACCATTCTGCTCCATAGTACCGCTTCTAACATTCCAAGGGCTGCCGACAGCGTTGTTATAATTTGTATTAACTCCCGAAACTGGTGGAATATCTGTGCCGTTGGCATAGAGTGAATATCCGCTGCCATCGGGCTTGTAGTAAGCCGCTTTGTACCATTCATCTTCTGTTGGGATGACATAAACCATACTATAAGTCGATATGGCCGAGGCACGGTCAATTGTAATACTGCCGTCTGTACCAAGCTGATAAGCCCCAAGACTCTTATCACCACTAGTCAGGTAGTTGCAAAACTGAGCCGCTTCGTACCAGCTTATGTAATTGGCCGGCTGTTGGACATCCGTGTAAGTGTTGCTTTTGTCATAAGCATAGCTTGGATTGCCAGTAGGAGTACCAGCGATAGTAACAAAAACATTCCATTGGGCATTAGTAATCTCATCTTCGCCGATACGGTAATTATAACCAACCGCACCACATCTGTAAGGATACGCTTCGGGCCTGGTGTCTCCAAGATTACCCGCATTGCCGATTGTCACAAAATCAATGTCGATTCCTCGTATGATTTCAGCCGAGGTTAAATTCGCTAAGGTCATCGTACACATAATTATTACCAAACCTATTGTTTTTTTCATCTCTCTTCTCCTTCAAAAAAGTTATTAACCCGTCCTTCGTCCAACCTATGGTGTCCACAAGGGACTTAAGGGCTGCGGAGGACAAGTGTTTTTCCTCAGGGCAACAACGCCGAGAGGAATAATAAACCAAAAAACAAAGTGGTTAAATTTACGACAAATTAGGGAAATGTTTCATCTTCTTATCCTCCAAACCTCACTAACAGGAAATCCTCTGCCAAATTTGGCCTTACTTTACCACTGATACTAAACTTGTGTAAAGAGGTTTTTGCCATAAATTGTAATTATGGCTACCAAATCACAACATAGTAAGGTTGTCGGGGTAAACCCCGACCTACAGTAAGCTGGATTCCCGCTCCCTTGGGGATAAATTTCGCGGGAATGACAGTAAAGAGTATTGGCCGCGGACTTACGTCCTGCGGCTCTGTAGTGTTGACGGGGCTAAACGGTTTTAGCTTTGAAGCATTTTGATTGCTTCTTTTACGCTGATGCCTTTGTGAACCATTTTGCAAAGAGTGCCGACTAATTTTTGCGGGTCTTTGTGCTGGAAGGCGTTTCGGCCAATAGACAGGCCCGCGGCGCCTGCCTTCAATGCGTCATCAACCATCTCGAAAATGTCTTTGTCGCTTTTCATCTTAGGCCCGCCTGCGATTACTACCGGCACGGGACAACCCTGTACTACCTCGGTGAAACTTTTTATACTGCCGGTGTAGGGAACCTTAACGATATCGGCACCGAGTTCGGCTCCGACTCTTGCGGCGTGTTTGACGTTATTGACGTCGAATTCGTTTTTGATTTTCGGGCCGCGAGTGTACATCATCGCGATAAGCGGCATCTGCCATTGCATACATCGCTCGCTTATAAAACCGAGTTGGCCTAACATTTCTTTGTCTGTTTCGGCACCTAAATTTATATGAACCGATACGGCGTCAGCTCCGAGCCTGATTGCTTCTTCGACGGTGCAGACCAGTTCTTTAGCGTTCGGGTCGGGACTCATTGATGTTCCGCCTGAGAGGTGGATAATCAGGCCGACATCTTTGCCAGCACCCCTGTGGCCGGCGCGGACGATTCCTTTGTGCATCAGAATGGCGTTTGCTCCGCCTGCCACGATTTTGGAGATGGTGGTTCGCATATCGGCCAGTCCATCAATAGGGCCGACCGTAACGCCATGGTCCATCGGAACGATTACTGTTTTGCCGGAGTTTCGGTCGATTATCCGCTCCAGCCTTATCTTTTTCCCTATCATTATCGTATCTCCAAATCACGGTTTTAATTGTAAAATCTACCTGAATTTGGCTAAAAGGCAAGTGAAAAAGTAAATATAGGGCGGGGCGAACCCCACCCTGTGGTTTGTGCGGTAATGAAGCAGTGGCCAAAACTCTTACGGGACTAATCGTGAGCTGTGCGTATCTTCTCGTAGAATTCTGCGTATTTATCCTTGTCTTCGGTCTGGCGTACTTCTATAGCCAGGCGGGGATGCTCATTCAGTATGCCTGTAACCATATACGGCAGGATGTAGCCCCATTCAATCTCGTTACGCATAGGTATCATATAATCCTGTATGACTTTGAGAATAGGGGTGAGGTTGAACTTGGGGTTTTTCAGGAAACCGACCAACAGTTCAAGACAGCAGTTTCCCGGCCCGCGGCCTATACCGTAAAGCGAGCCGTCCACAAAATTGCAATTGTGGATTATGCCTTCTATCGTATTGCTGAAGGCGAGCTGCTGGTTGTTGTGGCAATGGACGCCGAGGGTTTTGCCGGGCAGATGTTTCTGATACAGCTTGACCAGGTACTCAATCTGCTCGCAATACAGTGCGCCGAAGCTGTCAACAATATAAACCACGTCAACCGGAGTTTTCGCAAGTTGCTCAAGCGCTTCGATAAGGTCCGGCTCGATTTCTTTCGAGATAGCCATTATGTTGCAGGTGGTTTCATAGCCGAGGTCGTGACACTTATTGATAAGCTCTACTGCGCTATCGATATATTTAACGTAGGTAGCTGCGCGAATCATATCGATGGGACTTTCGTCAGCGGGAGCGAATACCTGTTCTTTTACCCTGTAAGAGTCAACCATAACGCTGATTTTAACATTGGATTCGATGCCGTCTATTATCTGCCTTATTTTGTCGTCGTCGCAATATTTCCAGTCGCCGAAGTCTTTGGGCGGGTATAACTCTCTGCTGCTTCGGTATCCGAACTCCATATAGTCGATACCGGCTTTTGAAAGGGCCTGGTAAACGGCCCGGACGAATTCGTCCGTGAAGTAATGATTATTAATAAGTCCTCCGTCTCTTATTGTGCAGTCGAGTACCTTTATTTGTTCTCTGTACATATTCTGGCCTTTTCTAAAGTTTATGTAATACTTTTTTTACCAAGTCGGGTGCGACTTCGACGGCCCATTGGCCATTCTGATGGTGAACCCGACCTATGTCACTGATTAGTACAAACCTTGGCCGTTTGCCAACGGTTTTTTTGTCATGTTTCATCAGGTCGATGAGAGTATTTTCGGCTAAATTTGAGGGCAATTTCACGGGTACGCCGAGTTTTTTGAAAATTCTTCGGATTTTATCGAGCCTTTCGGGTTTAGAAAGGCCCATTTCAAGCTCTATTAAGCCTGCGGCTATAATCCCAATGGCAACGGCCTCGCCGTGCAGTAGCTCGAAACCGCTGGCGGCTTCGACGGCATGGCCTATGGTATGGCCGTAGTTAAGCATTTTCCGCTGGTTTTTCTCTGTGGGGTCGGCCTCTACAACGCCGCCTTTTATTTTGCAATTGTAAAGGGCCATCTTTTCGAGCACGTCCGGTTTTCGGCTGAGAATAGCATCGAGATTGCTCTCAAGAAAATCAAAGTATTGGCTGTCGGCGATTAGTGCGTGTTTTACGGACTCAACCAGCCCGGCCCTGAACTGCCTGTCGTCAAGCGTGGTTAAAGTAGTTACGTCGATGTAAATAGCTGATGGATTCCAGAATGTGCCGAAGGCGTTTTTACTTATACTCGAATCAACGCCGGTCTTGCCTCCGATTGAGGAGTCCGCCTGTGCGACCGTGGTTGTCGGTATGTGGACGACGGGAACGCCTCTTTTGAAAATCGAGGCGGCAAATCCCGCGATGTCGCCGACTGTTCCGCCGCCGAGGGCGACGATGAGGCTGTCTCTGCCGAGGCGGGCCTTTTCCATCGCTTCGACTATCGAGATGACGGTGTCGAATGTTTTAGAAGTTTCGCCGGCAGGGGCTATTACAAACGAGGGGATGTCTTTTTTGCCGGTTAGTTTTTGCAGGTGTCCCGCGGAGACGAGATTTTCATCAGTGACAATAAACTTGCCCGGCTGGTTAAAATCGTTTTCGATTTGTGTCCACAGCGAACCCAAAAATTCGGCGCCGATTTTTATCGGGTAACTTCTTTGTTCTGTTATTGGGATTTTTATTTCAAGCTCGGTCATTTTACTGATATTTCTTTTTGCTCCTGGAAACCGGATTTAGCTAATTGGCTAAACAACACAAGATAGCAGATTGCCACCGGAAATGCAACCGGTATAAGCTGTTTGCAGTACGAATTTGCTCTTGATTTTGCGGTAATTGGCTGTTATATGTGCGGGTTATGGCAACGAAAATAGCGGTTCCTATAGCAGCGGGAAATCTGGACCAGGCGAGGCAGCAAATTAAAACCGCCGAGTCTTCTGGTGCGGAGATGCTTGAATTGCGAACGGATTACCTCGAAAATCTAAGCGTCGATTTGGTTAAGAGTTTAATTGCCGAAGCCAGGGCCGCGACACTCGCTCCGCTGCCGATAATAGTAACCTGCCGGGACATTCGGCAGGGGGGTGCGATTGACTATCCGGGCCGATTGCGGATAGAAGTACTCACCGAGGCCTTGAAAGCGGGCGTCGAATTTATCGACCTCGAATACGAGAATTTTCTCTCCTCGGAAAATCAGGAAAGAATACGCAGGGCGATGTCGCAGGCATCGAAGGGCCGATTGATTTTATCCACCCATAATTTCGAGACGAAATTTCCTAACATCGTCAAACTCCATCGTCATATCCAGACCTTGTACCCGGCAGCGATTCCAAAATTGGTCTATAAGGCCAATCATATCAACGACTGCTTCGAGGCCTTTGATTTGCTGCACAAAACCAGCGGCGAGCGAATCGTCTTTTGTATGGGCCAGGTCGGTGTTATAAGCAGAATCATCGCAAAAAAGCTTAATTCTTTCGTTACATTCGCAAGTATAGATGACAAAAACGCAACAGCACCGGGGCAGCTAACTATTGAGCAACTCAAAACAATTTACCGCTGGGATTCCATAGATGCTGACACTAAACTTTATGGCGTAATAGGCTCTCCGGTCGGCCATTCGATAAGCCCGGTTGTGCATAATGCATGCTTTGCCGAGGCGGGCGAGAATAAATTGTACCTGCCTTTGCTTGTCGAGGGCGGCAGGGACGAGTTTGATTATTTTCTACGCCAAATTTTCATCAAAAACTGGCTCGGCTTCCGCGGTCTTAGTGTAACAATTCCGCATAAGGAAAACGCCCTTAATTTCGTCAAAGAAAACCATGGCGTTGTCGAACCTTTGGCCGAGAAAATCGGTGCCGTCAATACCATTATCGTCGGCCCCAACGACATATTATTTGCTTACAACACAGATTACTCAGCGGCGATGGATGCCATTGGCTCCAAAGTCGATTTGAAAAATTTGCCGGCGGCTGTCATCGGGGCGGGCGGTGTGGCAAAAGCCATAGTGGCAGGTCTAAGCCAGGCGGGCGCGAAAGTCACTATTTACAACCGTACCATCGAAAGGGGCGAAAAGCTTGCTGCCGAGTTCGGCTGTGAATTTGCGCCTTTGGATAATTTAGCGAATCTCGAAGCGAAATTAGTTATAAACTGCACAAGTATCGGGATGTATCCGAACATCGATGAAACGCCTGTGCCGGGGGATTACCTGAAAAAGGATATGGTGGTCTTTGATACTATCTATAATCCTCCGCGGACATTGCTCTTGAAGCAAGCCGAGGAAAAAGGTGCTCAAACAATTGAGGGTTTGTTAATGTTCATCGGTCAGGCCGCCGCCCAGTTCAAACTCTTCACTGGCAAAGCCCCTGATACTAAACTTATGCGAAAAACGATACTTAATTACCTTTGATGAAAGTAGAGGTGAGAATGAGTATGGACACTTCGGTTTTTGTTGCAATCATAACAGCTTCGGGAACTATTCTTGCAGGCGCTTTAACCTTCTATCTTACCAAAAGACATCAGTGGAAGGTCGAATGGCAGCATCAAAAGCTTAACCATTATAAGGTGTTGTTGTCCTCTCTCTCTGACTTGGCAGTAGATGGTACTGATAAGGAGGAAGCAAATCGGAGATTTGCATTAGCAGCTAATACGATAGCACTTGTTGCTCCTCAATATGTTATAGCGGCCCTGATGGATTTTCATGATGAAGTAAAGTACTCAAATCCAAATAAATCGCCGGAACATCATGATGAGCTGTTGAAGAATTTACTATTGGCTATCAGAAAAGATATTGGCCTTTCAAAAAAGGATGAGAAAGATAAATTTGCTTTTCATTTAATAGGTTCGGCACCTAAATAATTGTTGCTGTGCGAAGGCGATTATTGGTATATTAATAAATAAGGAATGGATTCCTGCTTTCGCAGGAATGACAACAAAAATTATAGCAATGAACGAAATAAATGTATGAGCAGGCATATAACAATACCGAGTGTTGAGATAGAAGCATTTTGTCGGCGAAACCATATTCGCAGTTTCGGGCTTTTTGGTTCCGCGCTGCGGGATGATTTCGGCCCTGACAGCGATGTCGATATTCTTGTCGAGTTCGAACAAGGGCAGGAGCCGGATTTGTTCGGATTAGTCGAGCTTCAGGACGAGCTATCGAAAATGTTAGGCCACAAGGTTGACCTCGTCGAACGCCGAGCAGTTGAAAGAAGCGAAAACTATATCCGCCGACGTCATATTCTCGAATCCGTGGAGCCGATTTATGTGGCGAGCTATATAAATATCTCCAACAACCCTTGTCACAATTGCTTTTCATTGCTTTTACTCTGGTGCATAGCTATAATCCCTCTTTTGATAACAGAATCATTAAGGTAGAAAAATGGCAAAGAAAGAAAAAGTTGTGTTGGCGTATAGCGGCGGTTTGGATACGAGCGTTATTCTGCCGTGGCTTAAAGAAACATACGGTTACGATGTAATCGCCTTTGCGGCTGAGCTTGGACAAGGTGATGAACTAACCGATATAAAGAAAAAGGCGATGGCCAGCGGGGCGGTCAAATATATAGTCAAAGACCTGCGGAAAGAATTTGTCGAAGAATATCTTTGGCCGATGCTGAAGTCCGGCGCGGTATACGAGAATGGGTATCTGTTGGGAACGAGCATCGCCCGGCCGTTAATCGCGAAACATCAGGTCGAAGTCGCTCACGCTGAAGGCGCTACAGCCGTCGCGCACGGCGCAACCGGCAAAGGCAACGACCAGGTGCGCTTCGAACTGACATATATGGCTCTCGACCCAACGCTAAAAATTATAGCTCCGTGGAAAGACCCGAACTTTACGCTGACCAGCCGGGAAGCGGCGGTCGATTACGCGAAGAAGCATAAGATTCCAATCGACCAGAGCAAAAAGAAAATCTACTCCCGCGACCGCAACCTCTGGCACATCAGTCACGAAGGAGCCGACCTTGAAGACCCGGCCAATGAGCCGAAAGATGATTTGTTTGTAATATCGCAGCCGGTATCGAAAACGCCGGACAAGGCCGATTACGTGACAATAGGTTTCCACGAAGGTGTGCCGATAAAACTCGACGGCCAGTTGACAAGTGGTATTAGACTAATCGAGACGTTGAACAGTCTCGGCGGCAAACACGGCGTAGGCCAGATTGATATAGTCGAAAATCGCTTAGTCGGTATGAAATCTCGCGGCGTATATGAAACGCCTGGCGGGGCGATTCTCGTCACGGCCCATAAAGCTATCGAGAGCCTTACGCTTGATAGAGATACTATGCACTACAAACAGCAGATTGCTCTGAAATACGCGGAGCTGGTTTATTACGGCCAGTGGTTTTCGCCGCTGCGGGAAGCGCTCGATGCATTTGTCAATGTTACCCAGCAGAATGTTACCGGCGAGGTCAAGGTGAAACTATTCAAGGGACGCTGCACACCAGCCGGGGTAAAAAGCCCGAACAGTTTGTATCGGGCCGATTTGGCAAGTTTCAAAATGGGCGCGGAATACCAATCGACGGACGCAGCCGGCTTTATTCGTTTGTTCGGCTTGCCTATGAAAGTGGCAGGAGCAGTTAAAAGAGGCAAGAAGAAATGATTTAGCTTCTGACTCTAACGCAAAGGAGGCGTCGTGGCAGTACCTGATTGGATTTGGTTCGGTTTTATTTTCGCTTTTGGCTGTTGCATAGGCAGCTTTCTCAATGTCGTCATTTATCGTCTTCCTCGCGATGAATCCCTGATAAAACCGCCCTCGGCTTGTCCGGCGTGCGGCAGCGGCATTAGTTTTTATGACAACATACCTTTGGTTTCGTGGCTGATGTTAGGGGCTAAGTGTCGCCATTGCAAAGCCCCAATCTCGCCGCGGTATTTTATTGTCGAGTTGTTGACCGGACTGATTTTCGTCGGCATGTTTTTTATGTTCTTTAATACCGATTTGCGTGCCGGTGTCGGAACATTTCCACAGGGCGGCTGGTTCATATATCTTACTTCTATAATTTTGTTGGCGAGTCTGATTGCCGCTTCGGCTATTGACCTGCAGTTGTGTGTCATACCATTGTCAATTTGCTGGTTTGCCACCGCGGCAGGTTTAATCGGTTCGGGACTCGGCGTTTTCATAATCGACCCTGCTATAATTCGCAGCTATGCCCTGTTGCCCAGTGCCTCGGCCAAGACCGGCTCTTTGGCCGCGGGAGCTGCGGTAGGGCTTGTAATATCATGGGGATTGTTGATAACCGGCCTGCTTAAAAGAAGTTACGATTCAGAGGACCCTCAGGATTTTTCTCAGGGGCAGGAAGAGGCGATAGAACCGACGTTTAACCACCGTCTGGAGATTTGCAGGGAAATAATCTTTTTGTTGCCGATTATCATTTGCTCACTAGCTGCCTGCTGGCTCACCCGGGAAAATCCGTTGATACGCGTATGGTGGCTGGATTTCTCACAACAGCCTGTAATTGCAGGACTTCTGGGCAGTCTGTGGGGCTACTTCGTAGGCTGTGGGCTTATCTGGTTCGCCCGCATTTTGGGCACTTTGGGCTTTGGGAAAGAGGCAATGGGGCTTGGTGATGTCCATTTAATGGGTGCTGCAGGGACGGTAATAGGCGCAGGTCTAACCGTAGTGGCGTTCTTTATCGCACCGTTCTTCGGTTTGGCCTGGGCGGGGCTGAGAGCACTTTTTAAGAAAACTCGACAAATTCCTTACGGTCCCTTCTTGTCATTGGGTGTATTAACTGTTATGATTTTACACGATAGAATACTTGATTACTTGTACGCGATATTCTATTATTAAGTACTGAAACCCACAAAAAATAAATTTTGATGTATAAAGGAGATATCAAAATGCAAACCGTTAACAAAAAAGCAATCATTCTGTTACTCTGTGTCGCATCAGCCGCATTTTTATCAGGTTGTACTGATTGGAAGAAGAAATATAAAGCTATGAACGTTGAGCACGAGAATCTAAAAGGTTTGCTTGAGCGAGAAAGGTCAGAAAAAGGCCAGCTCACTGAGCAGGTTTCACAAAACCAGCAGACAATAGAAGAGCTCCAGAGACAAATTTCCGAACGCAACCAAAGCCCTGCTCAGGCCAGTGGTTTCGGAGAAGGCTATGATGTTGCATTTGACGCTCAAGCCGGTACGGTTACGGTAACCCTTCCGAACGCAATACTGTTCGACCCGGGTAAAGCTAACCTGAAAAAAAGTACCAGCGCCGAGCTCGACCATATCCAGTCGGTGTTGCAGAGTAAATACTCTGGTCGACAGGTAGATGTTGTAGGCCATACCGACTCAGACCCTATTAAAAAATCGCAATGGAAGGACAACTGGGAACTTTCAGCCCAGCGTTCCCTCTCTGTAGTTAGATACCTGGTTGAACGTGGAGTTTCCAAAGATACTATTCGAGCGGTAGGCCGAGGTGAAAGCCAGCCCGTTGCCCCGAATGATTCTGCCAGTGGTAAAGCGAAAAACCGAAGGGTTGAAATCGTCGTTCATATGAAGTAACTGCGTTTTTGGGTATATCGAAAAATTATAGCCTTTACTGTGTAAAGGCTATTTTTTTTTATTTTTGTTTTACAAATACGGCAGTTTTTACTGTGCCGTCTTTCCCGGTGTAAATAGTAAGGGCCCCGTCTTTGGCCGTGTAGAACGATTTTGGTTTGTTTCCTGTCGTTGTTGCCTGTTGCCTCTGGTAGTCCCGCCAGCCGCAACTGCATATCAAAATATCAGCGCCGAGGTTTTCGATAAAATATTGTTCGGTGGTTTTTATTGAGCCGTGATGCGGAACAACGATAACATCGACTTTTAGATTTGGATTTAACCGAAGTAGTTCTGCCTGCGCAAGTTTTTCAATATCAGAACACAGAAGTATTTTTTTATCTGCAAATTCAATTAGCGAAACTACTGATTTGTTGTTATCGCTAAATTCGTCAATTACGCTTGTCTGCTCATTGGGCCAGATGATTTTTACCTTTGCGTTACTGTTCAGGTTCAGTTCTTTGCCCAAACGCTGCACTTCGAGTCCTTTTTTACTTAACGATTCTTTGAGGAATTTTGCCGTTCCCCATTGCTCCATCTGACTAAAAAAAGCGTCGTTGGCATACACGCCGCCGACTTCGCAGCACTCGGCAATCTCGGGTATGCCGTTAATGTGGTCCACATCGTTATGGCTTATGATAATCGAATCGATTCTGTTTATTCCGCTATATGCCAAAAATGGTGCCACGATTCGTCTGCCGATATCGCTGCCGTACATCGAGCCTGCGTCGAACAAGATATTCTCACCGCCCGGCATCTGGGCCAATATCGCCTGTCCGTGCCCGACATCCAGACAGGTCATAATCAAGTTGTCACGATGCGTCCTTTGCCATTTAGTTGCACCTAAGAAGACAATCACGACCAGAATCATTGCGGTACAGATTATTTTTTTAATCATCGGACGGCGTAAATGAACGAAGAATGCGAAAAGTATAAAGCAATAATACAAAATAATTATTGCAACCGGCACGTGCCCTATAAGTATTTGCGAAAAGTCCGGATGTGCGAGGAGTTTTACGAGCCAAATCAGCAAATCGGACAGGAAATTCACGATTACGCCCAATACAATCGCTGCGCTCGGCAGTAAAAAAGAGAGAGTTATCTTCAAATATCCAAAAGTCAAAATCCCGGCAACTACTGGAAAAACAATCACTGTCCAGAGACTCGCAAGGGGGATAATGGTATAAAAATGATACAGCAGAATCCCGGCACCGCCCAGCCAGGCAGTAAGGCCTGTAGAAAATAATTGCAACAAATACACTCCGAGTTTTGAGGCTGTTTGAAAAAAGGGTTTGTTTTTTGCGGCTTCGTTGAATGAAAGAATACCTGTGATTTTTTCATGAAGAAAAAAATAGTTTCGTTTGCAAAAAAGCAAAATTCCAAGCACACATGCGAATGATAACTGCCAGCCGGCCTCGAACAATCCCGTCGGTCTTATTAGCAGAAGGATTATCGCTGCTAACGATAACGTGTTAAGAGAATTGGGGCCTCGGCGAAAGAAAAACGATACGCAGAAAACAAAGACTATTATAGCCGCTCGCAGCGTCGGCGCCCTCGGCGGGACAATCAGCAAAAAAACGCATATCGCGATTGTACAGATAATTGCCCTGCCGCGTTTTAGCAGTTCTGCTGTCTTGCACAGCCACCATATAACACCAGCTAAAATTCCCAAATGCAGGCCGGAGAGGCTGATGAAATGCAGCAAACCTGTTTTTTGAAATGCCAGGTAAGTACTGCTGTCGATATTTCCTCTGTAACCCAGCAGCAGCGCTTCGAGCAGACCTCGGTTTCTTTCTTCTATTGACAGGTCGCCTGACAATGCCTGCATAGCAGATTCTCGCATTTCCCCTTTTATTTTTGTAAAGAGGTTCTTGTCACTATTGCTTCCTAATAATTCAATGCCGTCCCGTGATTTGACCGAGGCCGCGATGAAGACATTTTTACTCGCCAGATACTCGGCGATATCAAACTGGCCCGGGTTAGTTGCCTTTTTGAATCTGTCCAGCCAGCAGTATGCCTGTATATAATTGCCTGCCTTTAAGTCCAATACCTTCTCATCGACCTGTACCCGCACGGTCCCGCTTGCCTTTGCCCAGCCGGTGACGGTTTCGACTTCACAGAGCTTCAGGTAAAAGCTGCTGGCCGGGTCGCTATGTGAGAACCTTGCAAACTCCCAGTCTCGGTTTTTTTTAATATACGGTTCAGTAATAATAACCCCGCGAATTGTCGCCAACTTTCGTTCATCGGCGACAAGATTGCGGATGTCATTAGGTTCGGCTTGATAGCAAGTTGTCAGTCGAATCGCACCGAGACAAACAAAGCCGACCAAAGCCGTATAGGCCAATAAGCTCGGCAGTTGTTCTTCTTTATTGCGATATACGACATACAAAATAATCGTTACTGCTGCACAGGCCCCAATGTATGCCAGCCAGAACCAGACCGCTAAATCAAATTTATTTTGTAATGTAATTCCTGCGATTAACCCAACTGCCGCGAACAGCAGGGGGGCGGTGCTTATGATTTGTTTGTGAGAATCGGCAAAGCCACCGGTGAGTTGTTTATCAATCAGTTCTAATTTCCGCCGTATATCGTCCATTATGGAAATAAAGTATAGGGATGGGGTAAAAGAGGCAAGAGTTATTTAGCGAGGATTTCCGCTCAGGCGGGGCGAAGGCATTTTATAACCAAGCGGCAAAAAGGCAGGGCGGCGTAGCCGGCACCCAGAACCTTTTTGCCGCGGTATTTCTTTTGAGCCAACTTGGTTATATTGGCTTGCAAACAGCGTCCCAGACCGTCCAATAAGTTGCGTCGCTGCCGTCTTCGTTGGCGACAATTCCCACCATCCCGGCACAATTCGAATTACAACCGATGTCCGGCTTGCTGTACGGCTCGGGCGAGAGTGTCTTTTCTGCAAACTTGGGGCCTGAAGCGGTAACAGTTACCTTGAACACTCCGGACAGCTTGGGGGTTTTCAACTCTTTCTGCGGATTGTCCGAAGTGATGGAGCCTGCCCAGTTGCCGTCGGTCTGTTCGATTTTTACCGCCCATTTTGTAACATACTTCGATGTTTGGTTCTGCGGCGAGATATACGCCCAGAACTGCGCGCCTTGACCTAATTCCAACGCGTCTTCGACATTTGCCATACCAATCATTTCCATTCTCCTTTCAAATTTAAATGTTACATTCGCGTAATATAAGGGTCGGATTGAAAGATTTGTCTGCGGAAACTGCTTCAACCCAAGCCCACTTTCAAACAAATTTAACGGTTATTGTTGTGTGTTATTGCCCGGCTGTCGTTTAACTGGTCGGTGTACAGAAACCCCGTACTTTTACGGATTTATTTTCGACGACACACCTGACAAAATGCCCCATCTTTAACCCCCATTACAAACCTGATTATTACGGACTTATAAACCGTATATCGTAGATATAAAGACCTGTCTTAATGGCTTTATAGGACTTTTGAGGATTTTTTAATGGCAGGACTACAGGCGGGGGGTGATTTTTTCTTTGCCCATATATGGCTGAAGGACTTTCGGGATTGTTACCGAGCCGTCGGCGTTCTGATAAAGTTCGAGAAGCGGTATCAAAACCCTTGGGCTTGCGATTACGGTATTATTCAAGGTATGGCAGAATAGATTTTTCTTCGCAGCAGGGTCTTTATAGCGAAGGTTCATTCTTCTTGCCTGGAATTCGTAGAATTTGCTTGCACTGTGCGTTTCGCAATAATTTTTGCGCGACGGCATCCAGGCTTCGATGTCGTATTTTTTTGCCTGGCCTCTGCCTAAGTCGCCGGTGCAGACCATGACGACCCGGTAGGGCAGTCCCAGTGCAGCCATTACGCCTTCTGAATTGGCCAGAATTTCCTCGTGGAATTTATTGCTCTCTTCTACGCTGTTTTCGCAGATGACCACCTGTTCGACCTTATCGAACTGATGGATTCTGTAAAGCCCGTATGTATCTTTGCCCGCCGAGCCTGCTTCGCGCCTGAAACAGCTTGACATCGCAAAGAATTTGAGAGGCAGTTCGTCGGTCTTTAATATCTCGTCCATTCGGTAAGCCGTCAGCGGCACTTCGGCAGTGCCTGCGAGATTAAGCTGGTCTGCTTCCATCCGATATGTCTGGTCTTCGGAGCCTGGGAAAAAGCCTGTCCCTGTCATTGTCTCATCTTTCATAAGCAGCGGCACCGACATTGGGACATAGCCACGGCCCACCATAAAATCTACCGCAAACCGAAGAACCGCCCAGTGCAGCATCGCTCCATCGCCTTTTAAGATGTAATTTCTCGTGCCGGCTAATTTCACGCCCCGCTCGATATCTATGATGTCGAGGCTTGTTCCCAATTGGACATGGTCTTTCGGCTCGAAATCGAATTGCCTGACTTTTCCCTCTCTTCTTATCTCAACGTTTTCGGTATCATCTTTGCCGACGGGTACATCATCATCCGTCGGCTGCGCAACCTGCAGAATCAACGCGTCAAATTCTGGCTTGAGCTCTTTAATTTGTTGTTGAAGCGTTGTTTCTTCTTTTTTGGTAAGAGACAATTCCGAAAGCGCAGCTTGCAATTCATTTCCTGATAACGTCGGGATAGACTTGCCCACACGGTTTTTAATGGTGAGTAAATCCTGAAGATGTTCGTTATTGAACCTGAGTTGCTGATCTAATTCAAGTAATCTATAAATGTCGATGTCGAATTTTTTTGCCTTACAGGCATCCTGATACTTTTGTGGATTTTCGCGAATTAGCTTTATATCTATCATAGCTTAATTTTCTCTGAAACGCTTAATGATAACAACATTATTTTGTCCGCCGAAGCCGAAAGATTCATTCATCGCGATATCGACCTGCATTTTTCTGGGCTTATTCGGGACATAATCGAGGTCAAGCTCGGGAGCAGGGTCGTTTAGGTTCATAGTCGGCGGGACTATATTGTCCCGTATTGCCAGGACACATGTAATTAATTCGGCGGCACCAGCGGCCCCGATTAAGTGCCCGAGGGTGCTTTTGACGCTGCTGGCAGGGGTGTTTTTCGCTTTTTCCTTAAAGACTGCTTTAATAGCCTTGGTTTCTATCGAATCGTTTTCCGACGTGCTTGTGCCGTGTGTGTTTATGTAATTCACATCGCCGCAGCTAATTCCTGCATCAGCCAATGCCCGGGTCATCGCTTGTATTGCTCCTCTGCCTTCTTCGTGCATATCCGTGATTCTGAATGCGTCGGAGCTGCTGCCGTAGCCGATGACTTCAGCCAAAATTTTTACCCCTCTTTTTTTCGCTGAATCCAGGCTTTCAAGAATAACTATCGCCGCACCTTCACCGATAACAAAACCATCTCTGCTGGCAGAGAATGGTCTTGAAGCTGTTTCGGGACTGTCGTTTCGCCTCGATAGCGCCGTAAGCCGGCTAAAACCAGTGATACCCAGCGGGTGTATCATCGAGTGCGCCCCGCCTGCAATCACCACATCCGCACCGCCCCGGCGAATTATCATCGTTGCTTCGCCGACCGATTGGGTGCTCGCTGCACAGGCGGTAAGACAGCTTCTTACAGGCCCGCGAGCGCCGGTGAGCATCGCAATATGAGCGGCAGGCATATTCGCTTCCTGTTCTAATTCGTGCATTGCTTTCATTTCTACCGCAGCGGTATGAGCCCATTTTGTCCAGTCCATCTGGTTTGTCTGGTTGTCCCACCCGGCTGCGATTGCGCCGAAAAATGCTTCGTGATTTGCCGCTCCTTCACCTGCTCCAAGATAAATCCCCATTCGTTTTCGGTCGATGCCGTCTGCGGGGGTGTCGGTTTCGACATCAATACCAGCTTGTTTGCACGCCTGAACCGCCGCTCCGACGGCAAACTTGCTTCCTCGATTGCCGTCTTTGTGCAGATTGGGGTTCTTCGTGAACTTTGTAAAATCGTAATCTTTTACTTCGGAACTAAATGTTGTCGGGAACGTCGACGCGTCGAAAATGGTAGTCTTGGCGGCTCCGCTTTTACCGGCCAGCACCGCCTGCCACATTGTTTCAACGTCGTGACCGAGCGGACAAATAATCCCCATGCCTGTAATTACAACTCGCTCATTTTTTCCATCATGCGTCATTTTAATCTAATTCTCAAATTTCTTGAGTATAACCGCTGCTGTTTGTCCGCCATACGTATAGCCGCAACATAGAATGCAGCGGATGTCGGCTTTGACAGCTTCTTTAACGATGTTAAGATTGCATTCTGCTGCTTTTTTCGTGCAGTTTTTCGCAGCCGGTATAAGACTATCTCTCATTGCGCAAACCGCCGCGATGACATCGAGTCCGCCGCAGGCTGCTCCTGTGTTACTGAGCATACTTTTAGTTGGCCAGACAGGAATTCGTTTTGTTTCTGTACCCATCGCGGCCTCTATTGCTTTGGCCTCGGCAGCGTCGTCCTGCGGTATGCCAACGCCATGCGGGATTATCAAATCTATGTCCTTGGGTGAAATATTGGCCTGTGCAATCGCATTCTCGATGGCGATGGTGAGACCATAGCCATCCGACTCAATATGTTCGTATGCCGGGTTTATACTGGTGCTTTGGCCGGTGCCGATGATTTCCGCGTAAATTCTTGCGCCGCGTTTGATTGCGTTATCGAGATTCTCCAGGACAACGATTCCGCCTCCGTCGCCGAATACCGAGCCGCTTGCCTCGGCGTCGAAAGGTCTGCATGCCGCTTCGCTGTCATCGTTATGTTGAGTGGTTGCTCTTTTAATCAGGCACTGACGCATTATCAATACGGGATTTATCTTCGATTCCGCGCCGCCGGCCAGTGCGATATCGCTGCTGCCGCGTGCAATAATCTCCGCTGCCTCGGCTATCGCGATATAGCCCGCAACCTCGGCACAGGTTATCGTGTTGCTCGGCCCTTCGATATCGTGAATAATACCTATATGACAGGCCAGCATATTGGGCAGGTATTTCAGCAGCCATAATGGTGTCACCAGGTCAAGACCATCTTTGCCCCATTTACGCATATCGAACTTGCCGTCTGCAATGCTGGCCGCTACTGCAGGGGCCATCTCAACCACGTCACAGCTGATAAGCCCCGCCCCCATATTGATTGCCATACGTTCCGGCGTCACGTTGATTTTTTCCGGGTCGATTCCCTTTGTGACAAGTCCGCTGTCAGTCATCGCCTCTTTTGCTGCTACAACGGCCAGTTCAATGTCTTTGGACATCAGCTTGACGGCCTTGCGATGGCTCTTCGGGACGTATTCCTGTATCTTGTAATCAGGGACCTGCCCCGCTAATTGACAGTCGAAACCGGCAGGGTCGAACGCCGTGATTTTTTTTATTCCGCACGCCCCGGCACACAACCCTGCCCACATATCATTGACAGTTAATCCGAGAGGGCTTATAGCGCCAAGACCGGTTATTACTACGCGGCGATAGTCATCTGCCGTAAGGTATGCTGTGCACTGTGGACGGGCTGAATTCATCAATCTTACTCCGATTCCACAGAAGATATGCCTTGCAGAAGTGATTTGAACGTATCGGTGAACACAAAGTTTTCTTTTGGGAACTCTTTACCGGCCAGGTTCTGGTCGATATGGCTGAACATCAAATCTATCTCGGCGATTAATTTCTCCGCGCAGGTAATCCTGCCGCTTATGCTTGCCGCTTCGGGGGCAAGGCTTTCAATCTTTGCGGATAATTTCAGTGTGTCACCGGGTTTGACGTAATCGAAAAACACACACTTTTTTATTTTTGCAAGAATCACCTTTTCCTTGAAATCATTTGCTTCACCGACAAGTATTCCTGACGTCTGTGCCATTGCTTCGAGCATCAGGCACTCCGGCATAACAGGAAAGCCGGGGAAATGGTCGTGCAAGTGCTCCTCGGCAAGCGTTACATTTTTCACCGCCACGGCACTTTCACCGCTGTGAAACTCAACAAATTTATCAATCCATATCCATCGCATTTTTGTCTGCTAAAATCATCGGCAGGATTGTCCACTGTCAACCTGCCGATATTTTCTCAAAGGTAATTCGAATTATTATGCAGCGTTCAGTTTGGTATCGATGTAATTTACAATCGCACCGACAGTAAACAAATCGCCCAGTTTGTTGATGTCCGGGTTATTCTCGAATGCGGCCAGGTCGGTGTGCGGCATTTTCTCACGCAGTTCCGTTAGTCCGGCCTCGGTCAGTTTCCCGTTATTTATGAAGCCGGGATTATTCATCAGGCTCTCGGCAGGAAACAATTCTTCTCGCGGAATCTTTATACCAAACGCTTTTTCCAATCGGAATACTATGTCCAGAAAATCGATGCTCTCAGCTCCGAGGTCGCCCATCAGGGTCGCTTCCGTCGTAACCTCATCGTTGTCAACTCCCAGTGCGTCAACCAGGACTTCCTGAACTTCCTGAAAAATCTCATCCCGATTCATTGCCATAGTTACCTCCTGTATTTTCTTGTTTTGTCCATGAACTGCCAACTACGAGCTATCTTAGCAGTTCCCATCGTTCCTTCATACTTTCGATTATTTTTGCGTCGGTCGCCGCCATTGCAGAATTCTTGTCGGCAAGATTAAAATGCCTTAATCCGAACTTCGCTTCCAAAATCTGCTCACCGCCTGATTTACCGGCGCCGGTGAAACTACTTATATTTTCTTCTATTGTTCTTGCTTCAACGGTATATTCTATCTGAGTGCCCGGTGCTGCGAAACTCTTATATTTTACATTTCTTGCCTCTTCAAGCAATATCATGCTATGGGCGAAATTTTCTGTCTCCCGGACCAGCCACGACGCCGATTCAATCAGTCCTTCGAGCAGCAGCACACCCGGCAGCACCGGAAACGCCGGGAAATGGTCGGCTAAATACTCCTCAGCCAAAGACACACTCTTGACTGTCTTTATAGCCCTGCCTTTTTCCAGCGAGATAACCTTGTCAATAAGTATAAATCTCATAATCCCGGCTATTGTAGCCATATGCAATCATTTTTCCAGACTTTTTTTCCTTCCTTTTTTGTGCCTCCCGCAGATGAGCTTATTTCCATCAAAATTAATGTTGGAAAACTTATACGATTGGATATACTTTTATCCATGAATGTACGCAGCGCAAAAATTACTGATGTCAAAACCATTCATGCCCTGATTAACTCTTATGCCGAAGAGGATAAGATGTTGTTCCGGTCAATGGCTGATATTTATGAAAACCTGCAGTCCTTTGTCGTTGTCGAACTAAATGGCGGGGTAGTGGGCTGCTGCGCTTTGCAGGTTATCTGGTCGGACCTGGCGGAGGTAAAGTCACTGGCAGTTGACGGAGAAAGCATGAAAAAAGGCGTAGGCACTGCTTTGGTGGCCGCCGCGGTCGAGAAATCCGCCGAACTGGGCGTGGCAAAAGTTTTTGCACTTACGTTATATCCTGAGTTTTTTAAAAAGCTCGGCTTTGAAACTGTTGAGAGAGACAAGCTGCCGATGAAGGTTTGGAGTGACTGTGCCAGATGCTCCAAGCAGCGAAAATGCGATGAAACAGCCGTCATAAAGAAGCTAAAAACGGAAAGCTAAAAAATAAAAACCGCAGCTTAAAACTCAAAATCTTTAGTTTTGCGTTTTTAGCTTTAAGCTTTTCGCTATCCGACTTGGCGCTTTTGGAACAGGGCAACAGCCGATGCAAGTATAGCTGTTGTGTAGCAAACAGCGTATGTGGCGCTTATTGCGATATATTTTAGCGGGACTGTGATTTCACTGTCCTCGCTGCTTTCGTAAATCGCATCACTTATCCAGAAAATCTGCAAATTCGGCACCAAAAACCTGCCTATTCTGGCCCACAATTGCGTATCCGCAAATCTGCCGAACGTATAGTCGCTTATAAGGCCCAACAAGAAAATCCCAATGCAGACCGACAGCGTTACCACAATATTAAACCTGGCCGAGAACGCCACCGCCAGGGCCACGATTATAATGGCCGCGAACAACAACAATACCGCCCCATAGACATCCAGTGCGTTTATGCCGTTATTTCGCGGATTAAACTGCCAGTTTTGGTCTATAAAAAATAGAAATACTATGCCCAAAGTGGCGAACATGCTGAGCAGCACGATGGCGGTTGACGAAAAATTCCAGTCGTAAACGTAGTTAAAAAAAGCACTTAGCAGAAATGTTGCTGTAACCACGGCCGCGGCGGTGCTTATAACCGTCCAGTCGGGCTCGTCGTTTGCCGAAAGCTGAACGCCGTGCCTGATTGCCATTAGCAGGGCGATAGTGCAGATATAATGTGCCAGAACCACTGCAGCGGCTACTCCCAAAAACTTTGCGATAATGAATATCGGACGTTGGACCGGTTTGCTAAGGACGGTAATTATAGTCTTATTTTCAATTTCCTCGGCTACTGCCCCGGATGCGGAAAATATCGCTATGAACAAGCTGGCCAGAAACAGCGTAGATAGCCCTATCTCTCGTAAAAGTTTGTTGTCTTCGCCCATGGTGTACATCGCCAGGGATGGACTTATGAGAAATAGAAACAGAGCCGTAACAATTATCACGGCATAAACGGGCTGTCTCAGTGTCTCCGTAAAAGTATTTTTTGCTATCGTAAATATTTTTTTATACATTGTGTTTGTTATTTACGGTTGCCTCTATACTAAATTAACAATGTTTATTATATTATGTACTTTCTGACTTGTAAAGAATTTGCATATATTGCATTATACCATACTTAAGTTTTTTTGTTCGAGGCGAAGAACTGGGATAAATAATGGCAATATCATCCAAACGTGCTGAATATGTAGCTCGGGCATCTTTGATTTTGAGCATTGTATTCTTCGGCATCATCTTTTTCGTAGGCCGATGGAGCGGATTATTCGCGCTTTCTGCGATTAGCTGGCTTATCCTCTCGGCAGCTCTGATTTGGTTCGTTCTCATTGTTCAGTTTCATCAGCGCAGCCTGGCCGAGCAGGAAAAACTCGATATGGGCCAATTGGCCGAGAGCAAGCAGGACTCCACAATATTCCAGGCAGGGGGGGAACGGGCGGTTATGTTTGCCGTTGCCCAGCGCAGACTCGAGTTGCTCGAAAAATGGTTCCTTCCTATATTCTCCGCAATTATAGCCGTTTACGAAATAGCCATTGGGCTGTACTTGTTAAGAGCAGTTTCGGCTGCTGCTGACAACGAGGCCGGGCAGCCTTTGATTTCTGCCGCTTGTATGACGGCCATAGCTTTCGTCAGCTTCATAATCTCCCGCTATGCTACCGGCATGTCGTCTCAGTCGTTGTGGAAACCCTTAAGGGCCGGCGGCAGCATTTTGCTCGGGATAGCTATTTTGTGTTTTGCAATGGCTATTGGCCTGGCGATGGCACAGTTCAAGATTTTCGTCGTGATAAATGTAATCGACTTTATCATCCCGGTCTTACTGCTGCTTCTTGGCGCAGAAACCGCTCTCAATATCGTCCTCGACATCTACCGTCCGAGGCTGAAAGGCCAATATGCCAGAAGCGCTTTTGACAGCAGACTGCTTGGGGTTATAAGTGAGCCGGGCGGAATATTCCGAACCGCCGCAAGCACCGTTGATTACCAGTTCGGCTTTAAAGTTTCTCAAACCTGGTTTTACAAACTCCTCGAAAAAGCAATTGTACCTTTGATTCTTTTTGCAGTAGTTACCCTGTATTTGTTGAGTTGTATTGTCGTAGTGGATCCGAACGAGGAGGCAATAATAGAGCATCTCGGCAATCCTTTAACCAAGGCCGGTGAGGTCAGGTACGCTGAGCCGGGCTTGACTTTCAAATGGCCCTGGCCTGTCGATATCGCCTATAAGCATCCTACGAAAATGATTTCTGAAATCAGCATTGGTTTCGTCCCGAAGTACAAACAGGGAACTAAAGAACCGGAGCGCGGGCCGTTGTTATGGGGGAAGACGCACTATGAGCAGGAATACCTTTTGCTTGTCGCCAGTGGGCAGACAGGCGGGATGTCCCCCGGTGCCGTACCGGTAAGCCTGATAATCGCTACCGTTCCGGTTCAATACAGAGTTAAGGATTTGTATTCTTTCATTTATAATCATAACGAGCCGGAAAAACTTCTTGAGACTATTTGTTATCGTGAGCTTACCAAATTTGCAGCCAGCGCAAAGATAGAAGTGGATGACCAGGCCGATGTGAACCAGAGCCTGTTTGGAGCCGGCCGTTCCGAAGCCCAGCGTATTTTAACCGGCAGTATTCAGGCCGCCGCTGACGAAGCGGGCCTGGGTGTTGAAATTGTCTTTATGGGCCTTGCCGGTATCCACCCGCCGCCGGAGGTCGCAGCGAACTATCAAAGGGTTATCGGGGCCGTTCAAATGAAACAGGCAATTATCCTTAGTGCTTATGCAGAGCGCAACAGAAATTTAAGTGCTCTCGCAGGTTCGGTAGAAGAGGCTGACAAGCTTTACCGTCTTGCTGCTGAATACCAGCAGGCTGAGGGGAAAAGGAAGCCTGAGGAAATCAAGAAGCTTACCGATGATTTAGATTCGGCCTTCGCGGAAGCAAAGGGCGATATCTTTAGCACGTTGCGGCAGGCGCAAAGCTATGCCTTTGAAAAGGCGACACTTGCTCAGGCCACGGGACAGCGATTTGACAGCCAGCTTAAAGCATACAGGGCTGCAAAAAAGATTTACAAAGTGGAACAGAGATTGGCGGTTCTTGAAGAGGCCCTTGAGAACATACGAAAATATGTTGTGGTTGCCGATGTGAATGATACACAGGTCTTTATATTTGATGCACAGGAAAAATTAACGCCGAGTTTATATGAAATAAGTGGTCTTGAGGAGAGCAGCGGAAAATGAAAAACATAGCCATTACAATTTTTATCCTGCTTGTAGTCGCCATTATGGTGCTGTATTTTGTTTCGTTTCAGGTCAGGGAAATAGAATCTGCTCTGGTAACTACCTTTGGCAAGCCTACGCGTCAAATCACCGAGCCGGGCTGGCGTTTCAAATGGCCTGCTCCTATCGAGCGGGTTTATAAATTTGATTCGCGGATGAGAGTTTTCGAAGCCGACCTCGGCGAGACAACAACCAGAGGGGCCGTTCCAATCATCGTGAACACCTACGTCGTTTGGAAAATCGCCGAGCCGCTTGTATTTTTCAACGCTGTTGGAACTATCAAGGAAGCCGAAAACAAATTGCTCAGCCAGCTTAGTGATACACAGAATAAGGTAATCGGCATGCATGACTTCGCTGAATTCGTGAACAGCGACCCTGCGAAAATAAAATTCGAAGATATTCAAAACGAGATGCTCGCCGACCTTCAAAAGTCTGTCAGGGCTGATTACGGCATTGAAATCAAAACTCTCGGGATAAAGCAGCTCAAAATCAGTGAGGACGTCAGCAAAGACGTCTTTGCGCGAATGCAGGCTGAGAGAAACCGTAAGACCGAAGCTACTATCGCCGAAGGAAATGCCGAGGCCGTCAGGATAAGAACTGACGCCGATTCGAAAAAGACGGAGTTACTCGCCGCCGCAGAGGCAAGAGCAAAGGCAATACGTGCCGAAGGTGACGCCGAAGCCGCGAAATATTATAAGTTACTCGAAGAAGACCCTGAATTCGCAATTTTTCTGCGGAACATCGAGGCTCTTAAAAAATACCTGGAGAACAGGTCAACTATCGTCTTCAGCGCTGATACAGAGCCGTTCAAACTGTTAAAGGAAATACCGGATATAACGCCTAAAAAATAATTTCGATTTTATATGCACGTACATAATCACCATAATAACGAAGTTATGAAACCACAGTCACCCGGCAGAAATGCCGGTGATGAGTTTGACGCCGCCGGCAAATCCCTGTCGGAGGCATTACGAATCAGCTTTATTATCCTCAAGGTAATAATGGTTGTGCTCGTTGTTGTTTTTATCGCTTCGGGGTTCAGGACTGTTGAGCCTGATGAGCAGGCGCTTGTTTTAAGATTCGGAAAAATTCGCGGCGTGGGAGAAAACAGAATCCTCAATCCGGGGTTGAAGTGGGTGTTCCCATATCCGATAGACAAAATCATAAAAATACCGGTGGCTAAGAAGCAAAATTTACCGATAAATTCGTTCTGGTATTATCAGCGGCCGGAGGAATTACTCCCCCAGCCTCCGGGAGCCAGAATTCGGGTGCCGGAGACATTGGACCCTGTAAAAGATGGTTATTGTATTACCCGAAGTGAAGAACAAAGCCAAACTGGTTTGGCAGGGAATGATTATCATATTGTTCATTGCAAATGGCAGCTTACCTATAACATCGATGACCCCGAACGTTTCTTTAAGAATACTTATACTGATGATACGAAGCCGGGGCAAAGTTACGCTGATGTTATAGCAAAAAGTATAAAGCCGTTACTGGAACGGCTGTTCGAGGATGCGGTTGTTTCTGCTATGGTTCACTACACTATTGACGAGGCGATTTCGAGTCAGGACAGAATCCCAAAACATGTTAAAAAATTAATGCAGGAAAAATTAGACCAGATAGAAAGCGGAATAGCAGTTGTATCGGTTCAGCTCACTGATATAACCTGGCCTCGGCAGGTTGATAATGCGTTCCTGGCCTCTATCAAGGCAAGCCAGGCAAGCCAAAGGACTATTAGTCAGGCTAAGGGTTATGCTGAAAACACTCTCAACGAAGCTGCAGGTCCCGTTGCCGGTCAGCTTTTCGAATCTCTTAAGAAAGAAACTGCCGGCGAAGAGGACGAATTGCTGTGGTCTGAATTGGCAGGCCAGGCTCAGGAAAAAATCGCAGGTGCCAGGGCATACAGAACGAAAGTGGTGGAAACCGCTAAAGCAAATGCCGAATACCTCCAGAAATTACTGCCCGAGTATCGCAAACGGCCCGAGCTTGTTGTTCAAAAAATCTATCAGGATGCCATAGAATATATCCTTAATAACGTGGATGAGAAAATTATAATTCAGCCCACTGAAGGTGCCAGAGGCAAAGAGATTAGGGTCTTGCTTAACAGAGACCCAAAGATAAAACCGAAATCCGAGGAAAAGTAAAACTTAGGATGCAAAACACAAAATATGGCTCATGACCACTTACATTTGAAGGACGACATTGCTGCCGAACACACTCGCGGCAAGCAAATCCGCGTAAGCATTGCGATGCTGGGTACTTTGGCAGGCGGAGTGTTGCTGATAAACAGCCGATTAGCGAGTTTCTTTTACGGCAGCGGCAGTTTCAATGCCGAATTTCTGGCTATGGTCGGTGCAATACTGCTTGGTACTCCCATTGTTCTGCACGCGGTAAAAACTCTTATAAAAAAAGAGATGCATATGGATGAATTAGTGGCATTGGCGATAATTGCCTCTTTTGCCACGCAGAACTATATTACCGCAGGGGTCGTTGCTTTCTTTATGCTTCTAAGCCAGCTCATAGAAAGCCGGTCTGCTCTCGGCGCCCGTGCTTCCATTGAATCGCTCATTAAACTCACGCCTACCCGGGCAAGTCTGATTGAGAAGGATGGTTCTGAAAGAGAAGTGAAAGTCAGCGCTCTTCGGGCCGGCGATTGCATCAGGGTTCGCCCAGGCGACAACATATCCGCCGACGGCGAAGTTATAAAGGGTTTCAGTTCCGTTAATGAAGCGACAATAACCGGCGAATCGCTCCCTGTCGATAAAGTGCCGGGAATGCAGGTCTTCGCCGGAACAACGAACTTCACCGGTGCACTTGATATCACCGTAACAAAAGCCGGCAAAGATACAACGCTCGGGAAGGTTCAGTCGTTGATTATGCAGGCCGAGCAGACAAAGATACCGATTATGCGGATAATCGACAGCTATGTTAAGTGGTACACGCCGACCGTTCTGATGATTGCAGGTATTGTCTTGTTCTTCACCGGCGATATCAACAGGGCCATTACGATACTTGTTATTTCATGTCCCTGTGCGTTGATTTTAGCGACCCCGACTGCGATGGTTGCTGCGATTTCCGCTTCAGCCAGACTTGGAATCCTCATAAAAAATGTCGCCGACCTTGAAAATGCCGGCAAGATGACTGCTATGGTATTTGATAAAACCGGCACCGTAACGACCGGCCGCTTGTATGTAACAAAATTAACGCCCGCTGAAAACATTGACCCGGCGGAACTGCTCTCTGTCGCTGCTTCTGCCGAACGGATGAGCAAACACCCGGTAGCAAGGGCTTTGCAGGAAGTGGCAAAAGAGGCCAATCTTACTCTGTCCACGGCGGACAACTTTAAAGAAACGCCGGGCAAAGGTATAACCGCCGTCATCGATTCAGCTAAAATTATTCTCGGAAGAGACTCGTTCCTTGAAGAAAACAACGTGGATGTAACCACTGTTGCCGCTCCGGGCCTTCATGAAAAGCAGGGGTTCAGCACACTCTATGTGGCAAAGGATTCCAGGTGTATCGGCTGGATTGGTTTGCAGGACAAAACCAGGCCCGAAGCACACCAGGCTATTGCTGAGCTGCTTGACCTCGGCATAAAAAGGATAACTATGCTTACCGGGGACAGGGAGGAAGTTGCCAACCGTGTTGCTGCCGAATTGGGCTGTACCGATTTTAAGGCCCAGTGTTTGCCGCAGGACAAACTCTCGATTGTTGAGCAAATTAAGTCCGATGGACATACAGTTACCGTTGTTGGCGACGGCATAAACGATGCGCCGGCGCTGACGGCTGGTGATCTTGGTATCGCAATGGGGGCCGCAGGAAGCGATGTCGCTATAAATTCCGCCTCTATCGCACTTATGAGTAATGATTTGAGGCGGCTGCCTTTCCTCGTTCGCCTTTCACGGAAAACCAGAAACGTTATTAATCAGAATCTTTGCTTTGGAGTTATGTTTATCGTTCTTGGTATTGCTGCTGCCGCTGCTGCCTGGCTGCCTGCTATTTACGCCGCCTTTCTGCATTTCGTCGGCTCGTTGCTTGTCGTTTTTAACAGCGCTCGGCTTGTCCGATTCGGCGAAGAGCTTAGCCACGAACCATAATAGAGATGCGTCAGTTGCATCGCATTCGGGATATTAAATACGAGATAAGAAAATATGGAATATGCCGTTGAAATTCTTTCTTTGACCAAAATTTTCTCCGACTGGTGGGGCAGGGACAGGGTTTATGCCGTTGACGACCTCAATTTACAGATTCACCACAATGAAGTCTTCGGTCTTTTAGGCCCCAACGGCTCAGGCAAATCCACAACACTGAAAATACTGCTCGGCTTGCTTTATCCGACTAAGGGCAAAGTCCTGTGTCTCGGCGGGGAAGCTGCTAATCCCAAAATTAGTGCTCGTATAGGTTTTATGCCTGAAGAGTCTTATCTTTACAAATATTTGAACGCACGTGAAACACTGGACTTTTACGGCAGATTATTCGGCCTGCCCTCTAAAGTGCGGAAAATGCGAATCGAAGCTCTGCTCGATATGGTCGGCCTAAAGGCCGTCGCAAACAGACCCGTTGGGACTTTTTCAAAAGGTATGGCTCGAAGAATTGCTCTCGCTCAGGCCCTCATAAACGACCCCGACCTCTTAATGCTCGATGAGCCGACAACGGGACTCGACCCCATCGGAACAAGGCAGATAAAGGATTTAATCATCGAACTTGCCAAGCGAGGCAAAACAATCCTGCTTTGCAGTCACCTCCTTGCCGATGTCGAAGATGTATGTGACAGGATTGCGATTCTTTACGGCGGCAAAATCCATGCCGAGGGCAAAGTCAAAGAGCTTTTACAGCAGACAAACAAAAGGCAGATTAATACCGGCTCCATCAGCGATGCCGCTGTCGATAAAATCCGGCAGGTACTCAGGGACGAGCAGGCCGACTGTGTTGTTACTTCACCAATGGATAAGCTTGAAAGTTTTTTCGTCCGGACCGTTGCCGCGGCCCAGCAGAATTCCTCGTCCACGAGCGGCGCAGTTAGTACCACTAAAATCGGTCATTTTCTTGCCCCTGATGCTCATCCAGAGAACATACTCGACAAACTTGTCTCCACGCCGGTATCACGGGAAGTCCCCTCGAAATCCCCGGCAACCAGGCACGTTGTTCCGCTTGAAACTTCTGAACCTAAAGCCGATGAGCAGCTTCTTGGCAAGCTGACCGAGCAGACCGGTCCTGCTGAATCCAAACCCGCCGTCAAAACAAAACCGGTTGAACCGGAAACTCCTCAGAAAGAACAAGTCAAAAAGAACATTTTAGACCAGCTCACAGACCGTTCATCCGGCCAAAGCGTCAACACAGAGCAGACCGACAAGCCGCCGGCAGGAGACCCCGGCAATGCATAGTATCTGGGCTGTTGCCACAAATACTCTGAAACAGGCCGTCAGGATGAAAATTGCCCTTGTCTTTATAATCCTGCTGTTCATCCTGCTGCCGCTTATGGGTGCTTCTATGACAGGTGACGGCACTCTCAAAGGCAGACTCCAGACCTTTGTAAGTTATGGCTTTTCACTCACCGACCTTTTACTCTCTTTGCTTACCATAGTAGTTTCGGTTTATTCGTTGACCAGTGACATCAAGCAAAAACAAATGTACACCATTCTTACCAAGCCTATTCGCCGTTTCCAGCTTATTCTTGGCAAACTTCTCGGCGTAATATTGCTGAATGTGATTTTGCTCGTTCTTTTTTCTGCTGTAATATACGCCATCGTTATTTATACCCCGAAATTCTACAAAGCCGGCCCGGACGAACTTGCACAGGCCGACAATGAGTTTTTCACCGCAAGGGCCGGCTTGACCCCTCCGGAAGTCGATGTCAAACAAGAGGTTATGGATACTTATAACAAACTCGAAAAAACCGGACAACTGCCCATCGGCGTCTCTGACAACAAAATGGCGAGTGAAAGTTATATCGAAGCTCTTACACAGACTATAAAACTTGGCAAACGGGCTGTTGTGGTTGGTCACGATTTGGTATGGGAATTCAATAACGTTAAACCTTTCGACCCCAATCAGAACTTGTTTATAAGGTTCAAATATGATGTTTCGGTAAATCCGCCCGACCTGCAGGTGTTTGGCAAATGGTTCGTAGGTGATGACCGTCAGGTTAAGTATGCCACAGGAATTCAAACTCCAATTTATACTTTTGACCGCAAAGACCTCATTCGCACTTTTCATGAGATAGTAGTTCCCGCTGATGCCGTGGCCGAAGACGGTTACCTGGCTGTCGGATTCTTCAACGTTCCTCTGAACAATACCGTTATAATCTTTCCGCCTCAGGAAGGTCTGGAGGTGCTTTATAAAGCGGACACCTTCACCGCTAATTTTCTAAGAGCTGTTTTTTTAATTCTGTTCCGTTTGATTTTCCTTGCTTGTTTGGGAATATTAGCTTCGACTTTCCTTTCGTTTCCCGTGGCCATACTGTTTTGTCTTGTAATCTTCTTCACCGGAACCGTCAGTGAATTTTGCCTGGAGTCCTTTACTTTTCTAAGTAGAAACTTGAGCAGTGTATATTCCTATACTATCAGGCCGCTCGTTCTGCTTCTGCCGCAGTTTGATAAATTCAGCCCCGTAAAATTCCTGGTCCCTGCGAGATTATTAAGCTGGTCTTTTTTGGCCGAAGTTGCCTTTTCCCTGGTTTGCGTTAAGGCGCTTTTACTGTTGCTTGCGGCTTTGCTTATTTTCAGGTATAAAGAAATAGCGAAAGTTATAGTCTAAAAAATAAATAAAAGTATTTCCTGGAGCACTTTGGATTCAGAGTCTTTGCTTTTCTTATGCGTTTACGCGACACAATAATCTGGTTTGTCTGCATTGTGCTTGCGGTCTCTTTGTTTGTTGCCGCGGGTATGCAGCTTGACTACATAAATTCCCAGCGCAAGCAGATGAAATTGATAACTAACGAGCCTCTTCAAAATGCTCCGCCTTCGCTGGCGTTTGCAACGGTTGCTATGGGTGCTTTCCGGGGCCTGCTTGTGGATATGTTATGGCTTAGGGCAGACAAACTAAAAGACCAGGGTGAATTCTTCGACGCAAAACAAATTGCCGAGTGGATAACCACCTTACAGCCTCGTTTCGCGACTGTCTGGGAGTTTCAGGCCTGGAATATGGCCTATAACATCTCCGCTGCGATACCTGCGACACAGCCGGATGAACGTTGGCGATGGGTAAAAAACGGCTATGAACTGCTTCGTGACCAGGGCATTCCGCTGAACCCAAAAAGCATTCTGCTCTATCACGAGCTTGCCAGAATATTCCAGCACAAAATGGGTTCTGTCTCGGATGATGCGCACAAATATTACAAGCTCCAGCTCGCAATGGCGATGGAGCCGCTGCTTGGGTCGGCGGATAACCAGTATTTCGAGAACCTTGTTAAGGCTCCATCGGACTGGAAGCAGATTATAAAAGACCCTAATATTGCTTCCTTGGTTGCCGCCTTGAAATCCGCCGACAAAACGTTCGACGACGAGGGCGACTTCGTAAGTAACTACTTGTCCTTAAGACAAAATCCTGCCAGATTCAATCCTGACGCCTTTAAGGTGATAGACAATTTCAGGGGCACGGAGACAATCGGAAAATTTGATATTTTCGCCAGGGCTTATTATTTGCGAAACACATGGAAACTTGACCCTGTCTTAATGCAGCAGTTGAATAAAACTTATGGCCCTGTCGATTGGAACGACCCCAATACACATTTACCTTTGGATTGGAGGCACCCGGACACGCACGCAATCTACTGGGCGGTCAAAGGCTTGCAGGTCGCGGGGAAGAAAGAATTTTCCGCAGCTGAAATTAATACCGACCGTATCGTAGGCCATAGTTTGCAGGACCTCTTTCGCAATGGAAAAATATTTATCTACGATGTGCCGGCTGAAATATCTTCGGACCCTTGCACGCAAACACCGCAGGCAGAATTATCGAAGGCAGTGAGAAAAGAAATATTCTTGCGTCCGGATTTGAGGATGTTCGAGTCGTACAACGAGAATGCGTTAGCGAAAATCGAAAAATATGATTATCTCAAGGATATAAAGACAGGTAGTCTTCAATCCCTTAAAACCGGCCATCGAAATATGCTCAAAAACGCCATCTTTTCCTTATATCAGGCCGGCCATATTCAGCAGGCCCAAAAAATCTACGACCAGATGAGAGAGCTTTATCCGCAGGATGAATTCAAAGTCCCCCTTGTTGTCTTTGTCAGAAACCGTCTTCGCGAAGAGCTCCAAAACATTACAATCGATAATGCGAAAGAAATTGTGCAAATGATGTTACGGGAAAGCTATTTCAGATATGCGATGCACGATGACGACGAGGCCTTTGGCAGAGAAAAAATGGCAAAAGAAGTTTACGACCATTACCGGTCTGTGTACCCGGATGAAGACAGGATTAACCTGCCCGATTTAGCCCTCTTAAGGTACCTTGCGCTTATGGATTTCTTGAATGACCAGACGTATCCTCCGAATATGAGACTGGCTCTGTATAACCGCATAAAATTGGAAAGGCCCGAACTCGCCGAACAGCTTAAAAAGCAGGAGGAGCAGTTTCTTAAACAACTTGAACAGTCAAAATGACCCGTCTCTGAGAGTGCCCTTTCTTCGTATGTATAATGAACTTTTTAAGCAATTAACGCCTTCACAAAAAAAAGCGGTTTTTCACGTTGAAGGGCCGTTGCTTGTCCTTGCGGGCCCGGGCAGTGGTAAAACCCGCGTTATCACCTATCGAATTGCCGCCCTTATCGACTCAGGCATAAAACCATATAATATTTGCGCGATAACTTTCACCAACAAGGCCGCCGATGAAATGCGCCAACGGGCTGTTGTCCTCGGTGCTTCTGCCGGAGCCCATATCAGCACCTTTCACTCTTTATGTGTGAGAATCCTTCGCAAATATGCCGATAGGGCGGGTATAAAACCAGCCTTTAGCATCTATGATGACTCCGACCAGTCCAGATGCATTAAGCAGGCGGTTAAAGATTGCCAGCTTGATACCACGAACTTTTCCCCGGCTCGAATGCTCGACGCTATCTCATCGCGGCTGAAAAATAACCTCATAGACGTCGAGGCCTTTAAGGCAATTGCCGATGATTTCTTTAGCGAAGCGTTGGCTAAAATATATGCCCGTTATCAGTGCATATTAAGTGAAAATAACGCCCTCGATTTTGACGACTTGTTGATGAAAACAGCTTTTCTGCTCCGCGATTGTCCTGATGTCTGTTCCGAGCTTGGGAATCGTTTTAAATTCCTCCTCGTTGACGAATATCAGGATACCAACCGTGCCCAGTACAGTATCGCAAAAGCCCTTGCTTCGACTCACGATAATATCTGCGTCACCGGCGACCCCGACCAGTCCATCTACCGCTGGCGCGGAGCTGATATCCGCAATATATTGGATTTCGAAAAGGATTGGCCTAATGCCGTTGTCGTCAAGCTTGAGGAAAACTTCCGCAGCAAACCCGAAATACTCGAAATAGCCGACAGGCTGATTGCCAAAAACCAAAACCGAAAGCAAAAAACGCTCATTCCCACAAAGTCGTCGCCTGCCGATGTGGCCGTAAACGCATTTGCCGATGAGATTGATGAAGCTCAAAATGTTGCATGGAAGATTAAAGAGTTGGTCGAAAGCGGTGCTTCTCTTAAAGATATGGCCGTGTTTTATCGTGTTAACGCCCAGAGTCGTGCCCTCGAAGAAGCGCTCATCCGAAATAAAATCCCGTACCAGATTGTTCGCGGTGTCGAGTTCTACGGCAGAAAAGAAATCAGGGACGTACTTGCCTATCTGAAAATCCTCGTTAATCCTGACGACGAAGTTGCCCTGATGCGCATCATTAATACACCAGCTCGCGGCATAGGAAAAACCACCGTTGACAAAATTAAAGATTATGCCGGCCGGAATAACATCTCTCTTTTTGAATCACTTAAAAATACAACGCATATCGATTCCCTCTCCGAAGCGGCGAAAGCTAAAATCTCGGTTTTTGTAAATATGCTCGAGGGTTTCAAAAAAGATGTTACAGGCAAGGTCGCGCCGCTCATTGGGCGTGTTTCCATTGAATCAGGCCTGGAAAAGTCACTTCACGAAACCGGCCCCGACGGACAAAATGCTGTTGATAATATCTACGAGTTGATAAACTCCGCCGCCCAGTATGACCAGCAGGCAGAAGTTCCATCGCTTCTCGATTACCTTCAGCAGATAGCTCTTTTCAGCGATGCCGATGCCTATGATGCTACGACTGACCGTATCGCTATGATGACCCTGCACGCTGCAAAAGGTCTGGAGTTCGAGAACGTCTTCATCGTTGGTGTCGAAGAAGGCCTTCTGCCCCACGAAAGAAGCAATGTCGATGAACAGGATGAGTTGGAGGAGGAACGCAGAATCTTTTTCGTTGGCATTACACGCGCCAAGTCCGGCCTTTATATAAGTTACGCCCAGTATCGTAAAATACGGGGCCAGCAGCTTCGGGCAATACCATCGCAGTTTCTTTTTGAGCTTGGGCTTGATTTCGCCGGCCAGCCGCGAGATAGTCAGTATGATTATAATGATGCTGATGACACCGGCAGGGAGGCCCCTGACTTTGCCGCAGGCCAGCTCGTTCGGCACAAACTCTTCGGCATCGGCACTGTAAAAGAGTTCATCGATATGGGCGGAGATAGCGTCGTTGTTATAAAATTTAACATAGGACAAACAAAGACACTTATGCTAAAATACGCCAATCTTGAGAAGATAAATAATATTTAGCCCCCGGGCTTGGATGCAATTTAAGGAGTAAGTTCGTGCTGAAATCACAAATTAAACTTTATTACAAAAATGTTACCGCCGAGGCGGTCGGTTCTGAACACGGCATCGACAGGCAGCAGTTCGAGTCCATTGCGAAAAAAACTGCAGCTCTTATTCCCGGAATTAAAGATGAAATTACAGGCGGCGCAACGCGATATGGCCTGCTTCCTGATAACGCGCAAATGGCGAAAAACGTCAAAAAAATGGTCCGACAGTTCAAGGACAAATGCAAAAATCTGGTTGTCCTCGGCATCGGCGGCTCCGCGCTCGGCAACATCGCGCTCCAAACTGCTCTTAACCCCTATACCTACAATCTCGACGACAAAAGTCGGAAAGGCCCGCGTCTGTTTGTATTCGACAATGTTGACCCCGCGCAGCTTGGCTCCTTTCTGGACTTCATCAAACCGCAACTAAGCAAAACAATTTTTAACGTTATCAGTAAATCAGGTCAGACCGCCGAAACCGCTTCGCAATTTTTAATCATTCGTAAGATTCTCATTGATAAGTTCGGCCCGAAAGGATTGAAGAATCACGTCATCGCCACCACGGACCTGCAAAAAGGCACACTTCGCAAAATAGCCAATGAGGCCGATTTACCCACGCTCGAAGTCCCTGATGGTGTCGGCGGCAGATTCAGCGTCTTAAGCGATGTTGGTCTGTTCAGCGCAGCAATGTGCGGTATAAATATTGACCATCTGCTCGCTGGTGCACGCGATATGCATACCCGCGTCACAAATCCTGACTTTTTCAAAAACCCGGCTGCCATCTGTGCCGCTATTAATTGGCACTATTACAATCAGGGCAAAAAAATCTCCGTAATGTTCCCATACAGTTATGCCCTCTATGATTTGGCTGATTGGTACCGCCAGCTCTGGGCTGAAAGTCTCGGAAAAAAATCATCCCTCGCCGGTTCCGAAGTTTACATCGGCCCCACTCCCGTTAAGGCGCTCGGGACAACCGACCAGCACAGCCAGGTACAGCTTTATCGTGAAGGTCCAAATGACAAACTTTTCACCTTCCTCGAAGTGCAGAATCACGGCAAAAAACTTAGAATACCTTCGCCGCCGGCCTGTGCACGAGAGCTTGGCTACCTCGCCGGAAAAGATATGGGAGAGCTGCTCAATGCCGAGAAAAAGGCCACGGAATACGCACTGTTGGCCAGCAATCGTCCCTGTCTTACCGTTCTGTTTCCGCAGGTCAACGCCTACACCGTCGGCCAGTTTATTTATCTGTATGAGGTAACGACCTCCATTGCGGGCGCACTATTTGGTATCAACACTTACGACCAGCCCGCAGTCGAACTGGGCAAAGTAGCTACTTTCGCGCTTATGGGAAAAGCCGGCGACGAATATGAAAAAATGGCACGGCAAATTCAACCTTTAACCAAAGTTGACGGGGAATTTCTGGTCTGATGCTCTTATATCTGTCCGATTGTTTGGCGGATTTTTCCGCTCCGAACATCGTTCGGTTTCGTCTTGCGATGATGTTGACGGTGTTGGTAGGGGCGGTGGCTTCAGGTTTTTTGGCAAGCAACCGATTCGGCCTGCCGGAGCATTTCGCAAAAAAAATAATGACCACCGTTCTGGTCTGCTTCAACTGGCTCATTGCACTGTTCGTAATCTGGCCGATGCATCTCAGCCGTCAGCTTATCTGGCTGCCGATTGTGGGACTCGTTTTAATGCTGACAATCACGGCGCTTTCGGCGGTGATTTTTTATTTCCTTGAACCCGACCGCAAAAGCCGATTAACTCTCATACTCGCGGGCGGCCTGAGTAATATAGGATACACCGGCGCAGCGTTTGTTTGTTACGTTTTGTTCGGTATGACAGGGCTTGCCCTGGCGAACATATACCTTTTGCTTTGCCTGCCTGTCTTCTATATTGTTTTTTTGCCGCTTCTGAAGTTCCAGAATCTCCGCGAAAAACAGCACGACTTCAGGCTGAACTTCGATTTTCTTTTGGATTTTCGGATGCTTGTTATCCCCGCTATAATCGCAGCGATAATCCTGAATTTGACAGGCGTAAAGCCGCCTGCTTTTATAGCCAAATTCTATATTGTTGATATTCTCGTTTACACAGCGTCCAGTATGTCTTTTTTTGCGATCGGCCTGCGGGTAAAATTTTCCCGTTTCAAAAATTATATAAACTTGTATTTTCCGGTTGCTGCGGTAAAATTCATTTTGACGCCGGCAGTAGCTCTTTTGATAATTGCCTTGCTGACGCTGGCGGGACAAAATCTGGATAGTTTGTTTAAAAAGGTTATAATAGTTTTATCTACTTCTCCAAGTGCCGTCCTGATGGTAACGATGAGCAATGTTTTTGATTTGGACAGCCCGTTGGCCAGTGCTCTTTGGGTGGTAACAATGCTGATTTTTGTTGTGGTTGTTGTTCCTGTATTATTCTTCCTTTTTGCTTGAAAGGCCCTTTCGATGGATTATGTAGTGGTAATGGCGGGCGGCACGGGAAAAAGATTATGGCCTCTCAGCCGCGAAAAGCATCCGAAGCAGGTCTTAAAAATCATCGATGGCAAAACGCTTCTTCGACATTGTTTCGAGCGTCTCACGCCCTTATTTGACCGGAGAAATATAATCATTTTCACCAACGCAGGGTACGCAGACCTCATCAGGGAAGACCTTCCCGAACTGCCCTCTAATAACGTCATCGCCGAACCTGTTGTGCGCGACACCGCCGGTGCCATTGGTTTGGCCGCGACCATCCTCACCAAGTACGACCCAAATGCTACAATGGCTGTTGTTACCGCCGACCAGTTGATAGACCCCCCCGAAGTATTCCACCAGGCGATAAAAGACGCTTTGGCTTTTGTGAACAAAAATCCGGATGATATGATTACTTTTGGCATTCAGCCGACTTTCGCAAATACCCAGCTTGGTTATATAAAATGTGCCGCTGCCGAAAAACGTCCCCACTGTAAAAACGCGATATACTCCGTTGAAGCGTTCAAGGAAAAACCGGATGGAAAGACCGCCGTTGAGTACCTTGAAACAGGCTGCTATCTCTGGAATTCCGGTATGTTCGTCTGGAAAGCCAAAACAATTTTAACCAAGTTGGAAAAATTTCTGCCTGATGCCGCTGAACCTCTCCGTAAAATTAGAGCTAGTTGGGACAGCCCCAATCAGCAATTGGCCATCAAGGAATGGTTTCCCAAATTGCCCAAAATCAGCATAGACTACGCCGTTATGGAAAAGACGGAGAGAGTTTACGCAATAAAGCTGGATTGCCGCTGGATTGATATGGGTTCTTTCGCCGCTCTTGCGGATATTATTAAGTCTGACGATAATAATAACATCGTCGTAGCGGCACACAGCGAGCTTCTTGACTGCAAAAACGGTATCGTGGTTACCGAAGACAAGGGACATCTAATTGCTGTTGTCGGCCTCGAAAATGTAGTCGTTGCCCACAGCCCCGATGCCACGCTCGTATGCCACATCGGCCAGACGCAGAGACTAAAAGAACTGCTCGAATTAATAAAACAGCACGGCGGCGAAGAATTCCTGTAATCCTCACAATGCGATACTTGGCAATAGATTATGGTGGTAAACGAACGGGTCTGGCAATCTGTGACTCCGCAGAAACAATTGCTTCACCACTTCTCGTGATAGAAGGCCAAAAAGAACTCGTAAAAAAAATTGTCGATGTTGTCAAAAGTGAAGAAGTCGAAGCTATTGTCCTCGGCCTGCCTTTGAATATGGATGACTCTAAGGGCCCTCAGGTCGAAAGCGTCAACCGGTTCGCCGAACAGCTAAAAGCCAATCTGGATGTCCCCATACACTTTCAGGATGAAAGATTGACCAGTTTCTCCGCTGAAGGGAAGTTGGCCCCCGCCGAATTTACGAGAAAGAAAAAGAAAAAACGTCTCGATGCCATAGCCGCCGCCGAAATCCTCGAGGCATTCCTCCAGCAAAAAAACGACCAGTCATTAGAGAATTGCGAATAATCAAAAACTGTAACGCAGAGCGGTATAGATATTTGTATTGTTCTCGAATTCTCCGAAGAAACTACTGCGGTAACTGCCGAAAAACACATTGGCCCCGGCTTCTATGGCCAGATTGTCGCTGACTTTGTAATTTACGTTCGGCCGCATATATACGTCTTTATCCGACGGCGAGAAATACGTGAATAATGAGCACCGAAGGTTTTGATTCATCAAAAGCTTTGTCAATCGCAGCGTTACGAGATGCCTGTCCCTGTCACGCGACAGGCCGACAGGGGAGCTGTTCTTGTATCTGTTATATTCCAGCATATGCTCGACATAGTATTGAACTGCTGCCGTGAAGTCTTTGCCGATTTCCTGGGTATAACCTGCCAGAAACCGAAGTTCAGAGTTATTCACAAGTCCGTTTTTGCCGTTTCGGTCGTCGCTCGAATCATAATATCCGAATTCGAGGTTGCCGATTCCTTTGCCGACATTGCCGCGAAGGCTCGCCCCATAGACATTCAAATCGGGAAATATCGCCCTGGTGGCAGCGGCATTTTGTCCTCCGGGGCTTTTCCAATAGCCGTGATAACCATAGACGGCAAGTTCATAACTATTAATGTTTTTATATAATCGCACAGCAATTTCGTCATCGTGAAACCAGCGGTCAGGCTTTTCGACGCGCTGTATCGCGTCCCTACCTGCTAATCTTCCGAGGTTTGAATTCCAGTATGAAATGCGTTTGCCGCTTATAAACCTGTCCGGGTCGAATTGTGGGGTATAGACGATATCGAGATTGGCCAAATCGCTGAAAAAGCTGGCTTTAACCGCATCGGACGGGGCCTTTAAATACTCGGTGTCCCTCCCTATAAAGAAAGACTGCCAGTCCTTTGGAAATAAATCGTTGATAAACACGAGGTCGCCTGTGCCCCACGTAAGGATTTGTCTGCCGACTTTCAAATCCATAAAATCGGCCGGCATCGTGAATATATATGCTTCGCGCGTATCGAAGTCAACTTCTTCCGTTACCAAGTCCCCAAGCACATCGCCTTTGAACTTCAGATCGGCCCATTCGAGGTATGACGATGACAAATCAAGCTGCAGCCGGGTCTCCATAATCGACATATCTTTTTCGTATTTGTCGCTGCCCAGTCTGTACCCGGCCCTTAATTCGTAAAAGCCGTGTGTTTCTATTGGTATATTGGACAAAAACGAATCGTTACTGTCGCTGGTTTCGCCACGGACTATAGCTGGAAAACAAAAAGCCGCGGCAAACACAACCGCCGAGGCTAATATCCACTTTACCGAATTACCTGATTGCCTCTCGCGGCGGCCTGCGCAGATAACGTTCGGTAAATATGTCCTCAAGATTGATATCATATTTAACATCGCTGAATTCCATTTCAGTTTTACTGCCTGTTTTCAAATCAGAAACAACCGATTTTACAACGGTGGGGTATCCCTGAATATCTTCTATTTTTACAGATTCGATAGTTCGGTAGAGTTTATCGCTCTTGTCGTAATACTCCATCTTCATCGGTATAAAATTCTTTCGGCTTATCGAAACATTGTAGTAACTGAACTCCACGGCATCACTCTGCTTCGGCACGTTTTTAACCACGAACAATTCTTCCGTAGTTTCGATAAGTTCATGAGTATCTTCTTCTAAACTTCTGCCCGAAACGTCCTCGTACAGAAAATCAGAACCCACAAAACTTGTGCGTTTATCACTGGCGGCGATTCGTTTTACAAGGTCGAGACTGGGCAGATACAGCCATCTGTCGTCGTCTGTTTTCATCTCGGTGTGCTTATGCACCATAAAAACCATCTTGCGAACGTCGGCAGGCTTGAGAAAGTAAACATAATATTTCTGGTCGCCGCCGTCTTTGACATCTTTTCTTAGTATGATAAATTCCCGCTCTCTCGTTTGTCCCTGCTTGTTTGTTATTACCATATTGACCTTTGCCTTACCGTCGTTGCCCTGGTAATAAGCGGTCACGTTGGCCTTATCAACTATGGTCTGAACATCGGGTATTTCTGACTCAGCAGCAAAAACCTGCAACAAAACAACAAGGATGAACGCTATCCCATATATTACTCTCATCTTGCACCTCATTTTTTTGACACTATTTCCCAACACCGAGCTTTTTAAGTATCGACATCATCGGGCACCAGTTGGTAAACGCGGACTGCAGTAAATTAAGCCCCACAAAGCCGGTAAAAAACAGCCAGTAGGGACTATGGTAATACGCCAGAAAAACGCTGACAAGTATGAAAAATCCCGCTATTGCCCGTAAGTATCTTTCAATTGTCATTATTGTTTCTCTTTCGAATAATTTTTTGCTATTCTGCACGCTGTTCTTCGCGATATTATCCCGCAGGCTAGCGCCGTAATTGGTATCGCTATTATACTAATCCATACGAGCGTATTCCACTTAACAATAGCGAACTGGTGCACGTTAACCGCTACTAAAAGCACCGCTGCCGCCGATATAATCGCACAAAAAGCACAGTTACAGCTTGGCCTCATCGGTTCAGCCATAGTCTTGAATAGCTTTTTCTCCAATACTCTGATGATAGCCGGCAGTATCAGCAGAGTCACCACGCCCGAAGCTGCCATAATCGCGCAAACAAAAATTCCGACCGTTTTATAAGGCATCAGCGGTGCTGCCAATAGCGGCAAAAACCCAATAGCGATTACGATTACATTCCTGCTGATGGCCCTTGCCGGCTCGCCGAACATCTCAGCCGACGCCTTCTCCCACGAATTACTTTGGCGGTATTCTTCTCGTGCGCGTTCGAGAAAATGTATCGCAAAATCAACCGCCATACCGAGCGTAAGTGCGCTCAACACCGCCACCGGCATATCGTAATCCTTGCCCGCCAGCCCGATGATGCCGTAAATAACTACTATCGTAATAGTCAACGGCAGCATACATATAAGCCCCCAAAGCACCGAGCGGAAAAGAATCGCCATCATAATAAATACGACGATGAAACTGCCCAAAAACGATTGCAGCATCCCCCATACCATCTTGTCCTGCCAGACGGTATTTATATACGTAAGCCCCGCCCAGTCGTATTTCATAGGCACAGGCGGCGGGTTTGCCTTGAAGAATTTATCTACTGCCTCGACGACCTTTTGCATGTCCTTGTTGTCCCCGCTCGTCAATTGAAGCCAGATATTGGCGTGCATATAATCGTATGTAACCAGGTGCCACAAGTCATCGGGATTATGACTGCTCTGAAATTGCATCAGGCACTGAGCCACAGCCCCCGAACTATCGGGAACCACAAAGCTTTCTTTCTTGCCGTCCGTAAGCTCCTGATAAACCTTCTTTACGACATCAGCCACCGAATTGCTTTTGCCCACTACGCCGATACCTGTGAGGTATTCCTGCAATCGCTCTATATACCGAAGCGTCTCTGGCTGTTTGAATATCTTAAGTCTTTCTTTTTCTAAATCGAAAAAGTCCGCGATTTCATACCAGACATCAGCATCTTTTTCGTCAGCTGTATTAACTTTGCCCGAAGCAAAACTGCTTAGGTTATCGAGCAGCTCATCTTTGTTTTTCGCCACCGATGCTTGTTCCGAAACAAGCTTCTCCGTTTCGGAAACGATAGCAGCGGAATCTGGAAGTTCGATTCCTTTTTTCGCCAGACGTTCGCTAAGGCCGGTGACATATTGATTCGAAATACCTTGCTCTTCTACTCCGCTTAGCACTAAGTAGGCCATATAAGTGCCGCCAAAATGCTTATTTAGCTCGGTATCAGCTACCCTGATAGGATGGCTTCTTGAAAACCACTTCACGGGATTATCGTTTATCTGTATCCGCGTAACACCGTAAATCGCTACCCCAGTGATTATGAGCATAATCACAAGTATCGGCTTGGCAGCTTTGTATGTAAAACGTCCTCCTACGTTAAGTAATCTCGCCAGCCAGCTTTGTTTTTCCGCGTGCATTTGCCCGGTTCCGAAATTCGCCAGCGAGCTTTCCTTTATCATCATTACATACGCAGGGACAAAAGTCGCCGTAAACACCCACGCAATCATAATCCCAATGGCGACAAATATCCCGAACACCTGCACCGGCGGAATCGGCGTAAGCGCCAGCGACGCAAAACCCGCCGCCGATGTTAATGAAGTATATAGCATTGGCGTAAAAAGATTGCCCATGACCTCGACGATAGTATATCTTCTGCCCCTCTGCGGAGTGTAACGGTCGAAAAATTCCGAAAGAATATGCACCGAATCCACCACCGCTATCGGCATAAGAAAAATCGGTATCATCGAGCTCATAATATGCACGGGATAGCCCAGCCCGATTAAAAGCCCCATCGTCGAAATCACCGATACTATCGCTATTATCATCGGCGAAATTACCAACACCAGTTTTCGGAAGAATAGCAGCATCAAAATAAAAATCACCACCATCGCCAGCGGCGCCGACACCGCCATCTGTATAAACATCTCGACGCCAAACGTATCTTCCGCCACCGGCAGACCCGTAATGTGATATTTCTCGTCACCGCTCAGTGTGTCAATCTTTTCCTTGAGTTTGCTGTAAACCTTATAGCTCAAATCCTTGTTCGTAAGCGGCAAATACAGACATATTGCTCTGCCGTCTTCGGAAACGATTGTTCCATTCAGCAGCGGATTCGACATCGCCTTGTCTCTGATAGCCAGTGCCTCAGCAGAAGTGGCAGGGGGCTTTTGCATCAGCCATTCGAACTTGACTTCCCCCGGCCCGCCCTGGCCTATATGGTCAACCGTCGATGGGGCCAGAAGGTCCACTTCTACTACGCCGACTTCCTCATTTGGATTTTTTTCGTCGGGCCAGCGAAGCGTCTTTGAGAATTCTGTCAGCTCATAAATCCTGCTTAATGAGGCAGGATTAAAAACGCCGTTCGGGTCTTTCTCGTTAACAATTCCAACAACTACAATATCATTTAATGAAAAACGCTTCTTGGTTTCATTATGAAAAATCCTGACCGCTTCGTCTTTTGAAAGCATGTTCTCCGGGTCGGTGTCAATCTTGATAAGAGGTATTAACGCCCCGAGTACCAGCGTAAAAACGACCATTACGGCTGTGACTAATCTGTAGTGATTTAGAGAATACTCTGTAATCTTTTGTTTTAAATCCGTTTTCATAAATCGCTAAAACACTCCCTTAAAGTTCAGCTAAATTTAGTGCCCCTGAATATAAGCGTATAACCTCTATATTGTAACTTAAAGCTTTTCGAGTGCAACCCCCAATTGCTTTTGTAAAGGCAGGCTTAGCGGGACAATGGCCTTCGGCCGGCTATCTGATTTCTTCTATTTTCGTAACCGAACTGCTGCATCCGATTCCGTATTTGTCGGGTCCTTTTTTGACGAGGAAAAAACCACCGTATCTTCATCTTCTATATTGCCGATGAATTTTTCTCTCCTCGCATCCTCGAAAAACTCCCTTTCGGTATCCAAATCGAAGCAATATGTTTTATCCAGCAGCGAAGATGGATATTCTTTTAGGAGTTCGCTGAATCTTTTCTTTGAGATATGAATTCCCCCCAGGAGAGTCTCGATTTTGCCGTTTTTGTCTTCTTTAATCCAGAGTTCTTTACCCCCGGCTTTAATAGACTGGATATAAACGCTTCCCTTTTTAGTAAGGTACTTTCTCTGCATAAAGACTATTCTACCGTCTTTTTACAATTTTTCAAAAGAATAGCTTTTTTATGCCGGAAGGCATCCCTTACGGGATTCGGCAGGGGGGCAACACATCTTAAACACGGTTTAATATCTACCTGCACTGAACTTTTCCCGACAATCAAAAAAGGCCGACTTTTTCGAATCGGCCTTCGCAAAATCCATTAAAAAAACCAGCCCGCTTTTTAAATCCCGCCGTCAATAAACCATCGTTTTGCGGGGTTATCGTTTCTCACCGCTAAGTTAAACTTTTTAATTCGCAATTCACGACACCTTACAAAGTAAGACGACTGTTCCTCCGACCAGGAAGCTTCGCCTACATCCACGGTTGGGAGTTGTTCTTTTACATTTATTCCGTGTTTTGCCACTTCTTCGAATTCGCCCTTCATTCCTTTAAGCTCAGAGTAAGGTATAAACTTTTGCATTTCGCTCCAGTCCAGGTTTGAAAAGGCCTCATAAAATGCTTTTACAGCCTCCTGCGGTGACATTTTAGCGTATCTGTCGTTGTCCGGCAAAACCTCCGGCTCATCAGACCACTTTGTTTCCTCTTGAACTTGCATCTTGCTGTCAAATCGCCCTGTTATTACGAACCTCTTGGCGGAATTCGCATTGGATACCCGCACGTAGTATTCTCTCGGCTGAAGTTTGATTTCATATGGAACAAACCAGCCGGGATATAAACCGGATTTGAACGGCTCGCCTATCGAAATAATCTCCAGACCACCGTAATATTCTTTTAACCTGTCATCGACACGTGAAGCCGACCAGAATTTGAGAACCTCATCCCAGTTCTCATCCGCACAGGCCTGGAAAAATGCCCGAGCGACTTCATCCGGTTTCATCTGCTGGTACTTTTCATTGTCTGGCAGAACTTTGGGCTTCTCGAACCATATCACATCCTTAGGCAGTTCAAGAGTGAACAGGCTATTATCGATTTGCGGGTTGTACTCGATATCGGTAACCTCGAAAATCAGGACGTCCTTTTTATCGGCGTGCACGAATACCTCAAAACCTTTCAGCAGTTTCGTTTCTGCGTCAAAGCGGTAAACCTTTTTGTGGTCGGATTCTGTTATAAACGTATTTCTGCACCAGTCATTCGTAAAGTCCCCTTGTGCGGCCGATTCGGTCTCAAGCACCAGTTCCGTCCCCTCTTTCGACACTTCATTATACACACACATTTGACTGTCGGACCGTTCCATCGTTTCCTTCAGAACGTTATCTATAATCTCACCAACATTCATCAAATGTCCATACCATGTGTCAAAAGCGCCGATAGGGCACGGTTTTTCTTTAACTGCATTATTGTTTCCCATTAGCATTATTGTCGAGTTACCATCCATAACAAGTATCCGACCGGGTTTCTCTACTCGCCATTGTGAAATACCTCCATCATCAACTTTCTTCCACATCTCAATCGGCACAAAATCGTACTCCAGGCCAATCATCCCCATGTTGTCCCCCGGAAGCGTTCGCATCCTCGCCTTAATATGGATTGACCGTACATCTTCAACCGCTTTAGCTGCTTCAGTAAGTACCTGTATTGCCGAAGCCGAAGCCGTCGGAATTGAACTGTTCCACACCGTCATTGAAACCACTATCGTTGCTATTACCACTGTAGCTGCCGCGAATTTTGTTATTCTGCTTTTCATAATTATTCTCCATACACTCGGCTGAAAAATAGCCGAACGTGTCTCCCTTGATTTATCCTGCTCGTCAAAAAGACTGTTTAGAACTGCCTTATTGACCTTCGGATTGGTTTTTATCGATACATTTTGAATCAGTTTTTTTATATTTTCTGCCGGCCTCATTTCGTTACCTCGCCATTCAATACCGACCGCAGTTTATTTAGCCCATAACGGTATCTGCTCAATGTTGTTTGTATGGAAGTTTCCTGCATTTTGGCTATCTCTCGAAATTTCATTCTCCCTTGAATATGCAGGACGACCGCCTCTTTCTGTTCGTATGGAAGCTGCATCATTGCGTCATTTAGTTGCCGGAATTCTTCGTTGTCTATAATCCATTGTTCAGGCCTTTTGAAATTTGCAGCTCCCGGCTCAATCTCATCGAGATTGACCGTGCGATGTGCGAATTTTGCCCTGTTAAGGTTCCGTGCCTTGTTGGCAACGCACTTCGCCAAATACCCTCGCAGACTCCCCGTAAGCTGGAACTGGCCCGATGAGCGAACGAACGCGACAAAAACATCGTGCACAATGTCTTCAGCAGCGTTTGTTTCGTTCAATAGCCCCGCAGCTATTCGCAGCAGGTCATCTCTATACTTTTCATATATTCGGGATAGTGCATCTCTGCTTCCGCGATTTAACTTCCAGATAAGCAGCCTGTCTTCTATCACCTGAATATCCTTTAAATATCCAAACCGTTCGAACGCCACTTATACAACAACTAAGTCCCCAATTTTACTTTAAGAAAAATCCCTTTTTGCCTGATTTTCTGTAATCTTACCCCCGTATGAATAGAAAAACACGTAAAATACCCGCCTGTGAATGGTTTAGAACCTTTATTTGCTTTGTGGATTGTTACAAAGTATCCTCAAGCCAGTTTTCTGCAAGAACGGCGAGGTCTTCAATGTCCACTATACCGTTCCCGAAAGGCAGTGGCGAAATATCAACGGATGGCTCGTCTTGCAGCCAGTATTGCCCCATCTTGCTTAAGTCCTCTAAGTTAACCGTCCCGTCATTATTTAAATCACCGGACTCGACTAACAAGTACCACATTGTCTCATACGCAGGCGATATTTCAATAACGGTCTGGTTGTTTTCGATAGTCGTAGGCACTGCCGATTTTATCGTTCCATCCGCAGCTAGGGCATAACACCTAAGCCCCCGCAGCGGAAATCTTATTATGGCCGAAACCGGCTCGATTAGAACCGGAGCGCCTCCCCAATTCGTACCCACAGTTGTGCGGTCTGCGGAGAATATCATTCCGGTGTTCTCGCATCGCCCGCAGGCCGTGATGAGGATTTTCTCTCCTTCCGGCAGCGGCAATTTTATACTGTCCGGCCTTAAATATGTTACGGTCAGCGCAGCGTAATTCGGCTCACTGACTTCTATTTTGTTATTGCTTGCAGCGGCGAATTTTTCTCGATGGCCGATATAAACCCATGCCGATTCCCCGGTTGCGGAATATATCCCATTACCATCGCTGCCAATCTCCCATCCCATCACTGTTTGGTTCGGGTCATTCGGCGAGCTTGTACTGCCAGTCTCGTAAAGGCTGTTAGCTATGCGATTATCAAGTAAATCATCCCTGCTGAATCCGGAATTCTCCGCAAGAATTCCGAACATGTCACTGCCGTGCTTGAGATACGAATCCGCCAAAGACACCAAATCATCGTTCGCATCCGCCAATCCTGCGTAATAATATGTATCCCCGACCGGCCCAATCCCGCCGTACCGAAAGATACTTGCTCCCGCCGATACGAATCCCCACTTGGCCGGATTGTGAAGAATATCGAAGTAACTGTTAAGATAGTTATCATTCCAGTCATCCGAGTTGTGTGTATAAGAGTAAATCCATAAACCGTCCCAGTCCTGGGCCGCCGCAAACGAGGTGAGCATGCCGACGCATGATGCCTGACTATCTAATGGTGCCGCATGGTTGTATTCACTGACCACAAATGGTTTGCCGGCGTAACCGGAACCTTTACCGAGCCGACAGCCAGCCAACCCGAACAATGTGGCTTCATTGATATAGTCGGTCATTGGTTTTTGCTCGATATACCAGTTGGCAGGGTCCCAGGGTGCACCCGGAAACCTCGGATGCTGCCAGTAGGAGTGGGCATCGATGTAATCCATATCGCTTTGCGCATACAGCCCCAACGGCCCGAATACAATCGTGCCGGTAACAAGGGCGTCGCAGCCGAGGTCGTTCTTTATGTAGCTGCGCATATCGTCGAAATATGCCTTTTCTGTCTCCGCCAGAAATCTTAGTTGGTCGATTCTCCGTTCTTCGACCGCCGTATCGACAAATAAACGCACTGTGCCGGTCTCGATGAATTCGTCTTCCATAAGCCCCGTCTGACCGCCCGTGCGCAGCTGCGGATTTCTCAAATAGAATGTTGTTGTATCACCGCCGCCGAAGCTGAATGTTACCCTGCCGTTGTCGTCGTCAGCCGTAGCGGTAAAGGTATAAGTAAAGCTCTGCCAGTCGGTTGTTAAATTCGCCGTCCCATTCAGGCCTAAATTGCCCCATGGGTCGTGATGCTGCATAACATTGAACGATACCGAACGCGGTGCTTCAGCCGCGGCCTCGAAACTCAAAGTATAAAATTGCCCTTCGACAATTTGCAGGTTGCTTTGTCTCACCTGCAAATGCCAGCCGGCGTCGTCTGTTATGTTTATGGTAAATCGTGCGCCTGTCTGTGACTGATATGTCCCCAGTTCGAAATCGGCGTCGCATCCCTCGTGCTCTTCCAAATACCATTTGTCATCGGGGTCAACGCCGGGGTTATTGAAGTTGTCCACAAAACTCGTCAGGACGTTTTCCCCCAGCGGCTCAACATTACTGTTCCAAAAATCCCTCAAATTATTTGTATCGCCATATTCGCCCCCGAGCCAGTCGTTATACTGCTGTTGCAGAATGTCGGCGTAATAGCTCGGCAGGCTGCGCAGCTTCGTGGGTCCGTCCCACATGAAAAAACTGTCCTCGTTGGTTATCTCTACGAACGCAATCGCCGGGTCATCAGCGTAACGCACACCACGGTACGGATTCACATGCTCGAGCATCTGTTGCGCAAAGCTTTTTTGCGCGTTTATCAGGGCCGGCGTAAAAATCCCCACGATTTTGTCATAATCCGTGTTCGGTGTTGGCAAACCTAAATACTGGCTGTGCGCTCGGCCGACATGCAGGTTCAGGTTAGTGTAAATACCTCTTTGCGCCAGCTCATTTATGTAATAATCCAAACGTTCCATTGCTTCGGGATATATGGTTTGTCCATTCGTCGGGTTCCAAAGCCCGCTCGGATAGTTCGAAGTGTCCATATGATGACAGCGAACGGAATTTATTCCTGCCGAGGCCAGCCGTTCCGCTGAAACAGCCGCATCACTATGACTTGGAAAATTCCCGGCGAAAGAAAAATTCACTCCCCAGATTTTAGCTCTTTCTCCATCTCGGAAGAAATGGTCAGCTTCCGCTGTGATTCTGTTGCTATCAACACCTATTGGCTCGTTTTCCACTGCTATAAGTGAATTAGCGTCCTGCTGTGCCGGAATCAAAAACGGAACCATATCAGCAAGACAAAACGAAGAGCTGAAGATAATAAGAAAAGAGGAAATTAAAAAGCTACGGGCATTCGTCATAAACTGGGTCTTCATTGTTTGATATTCTCCAAACAAATCTACCCTCTCCCACATGCTATTTCGGCAGGAACTAACCTTACAATAACATTATACCAGAAAACACCCCCATTTTAAAGCCTTTCTTTGTTAGAATACTGTTAGAAATTAAACAGCATCCATCGGATATACAAGCCCCCATTGCTGCCGAACCCGGTCCATCGTCCTCATAAAGGCAATACTGGTCTCCAAAGGCATCGCCGGGCACTCGACCTCGCCGTCGCGCAAACACCGCATAACCTCCTGTGCCTCGTAACTGTATCCGTTTCCGAGCCGTTCGAATTTAATTTCTTTCTCCTGCTGCTGCCCGGATTTGACAATTATTCTGTCAGGCTGAAAAAACATATGCGGCAGCTTGATATATCCGTCGGTTCCGTAAATCGCCGCCTCGAAAGCAGTCTCGGTCTGAACCGCACACGTAAGCACAGCCATTGCCCCGCCTTTGTATCCGAAAATCATCGAACCCTGCTCATCGACGCCCGTCTCCCCGATATGTGCCATACTGCTGATTCGCTCAGGCTCGGCCCCGTATATTATTTGAGCCAATGCTATATTATAAATTCCCACGTCGAGCAGCGCACCGCCTCCGAGTTGGGGATTCAGCACTCTGCCCTGCGGGTTCCATTTGCTCCGAAGACAGAAGTTGGCTTGTATCAGCCGAACCTCTCCGATGGCCCCGTCAGAGACAAGCTGACAAACCTTCTTTATTCCCGGGAAGAAATACGTCCACATCGCTTCCATTAAAAATAGATTCTTTTCCTTCGCGCACGTAATCATCTGCATAACTTCTTTGCTGTTCATAGCGAAGGGCTTTTCGCACAGTACCGCTTTTCCGCCCATCAGGCAGTTTGTAGTATCGTCCTTGTGCATCGGGTTAGGCGTAGCTATATATACGACATCGACGTCTTTATCGCAGGCCAGTTCATCGGAGCCGATATGTCGATTTGGGACATTGAATTCCGAGGCGAATTTCTCCGCTGATTCTTTTGTTCGTGACGATACTGCTGTAAGCTCCGCGTCTTCAAGTACGCCAAGACCTTGCGCGAATTTATGTGCTATCCCGCCGGTCCCGACTATGCCCCATCTAATCTTGTTCGCCATTAGTTTTCCTTTCGTTAGTTAGTTCGAGATAATCATAAATCATTTTTCGGATATTTTCAATATTTAGCGGGATTTGGGGGAATATGGAGTTTTTGAGAAAATTCAATCAAACGCGAGGGGACTTTTAAGCAAAAAAGGGAAATATTAAAAAAAGCTTAACTGCTTTGACGGCAAGAAGCTATCTCGGCTGTTACTATCTAAGAAATCGTAAATTTCACAACGGCTGCGCAGATTAAGGCATATATAGGGCCCGTCTTCGTTAAAAACTACGCCGCGGTCTTCGCTACGCTACGATAAAATGGCTTGAAACGGGGTAACGGAGTTCGTTTAGAGGCAAGCTTGCAATAACTTGCAATAGTTTGCAAAAACTAACAAAAACTATACCGAAACTTACAACAATAGTACTCAAACTTACAAAAACTTGTGCAAAACTTACAACAATTTTGCATCGTATCTTGTGAAGCGTGAAGCGTATCTCGCTGGGGAAAATTTTACCGCAGTCCTTGGGACTCCTTACGGAGAGTACGCGGAGAACGCAGAGAAAAATTAACCACGGTTTTTTTTAGCCACAGAGTTCACAGAGGACACAGAGAAATTTAATAGGCTGGTAGTGACGTAGTCCTTTTGATTAGTCAAAAGGACTACGAGCATTTTATAAACGTAAAGGTTTTTTTAGGCACGGATACCTTGGGCACAAGTTTACACAGATTTTTTTATGGTGATTTTGGGGAGAGAAAATTTCCGGCTTGTATTTGGGGAGAATGTTAGAAAAGTATGAAGAGTAAGAGATGGAAGAAAGGACGTTGGGACAGCGGTGACGGGTAAAACGGGAATTCATCGAGTCGCCGTGCCGGCGACTGCTAAACAAATAAACAACGTCGTCGTGCCGACGATGGCTAAACGAAGATTTATCAAGTCGCCGTCCCGGCGATTGCTAAACAAATAAACAACGTCGCCGTGCCGACGGCGGCTAAACGTTCAAAGGTGTGACGAAATCCCAAGATTGAGGCGAAAGACCGGAATTCTCGGGGTTGGCACAGATATATTCGATAGCGGCAGTTAAAGTATCCGCGTCATTGATGAAAGTCTTCCATGAACTGCGAGTCCATGGGGTGTTTTCGAGTTTCATTGCTTTTGTAGCTGCACCTTTTAACTGGTTGATAAGATATTCGATTCTGTAATTCGACCGCATGATAAGTATATGCACATGGTCATTCATTATCGCACAGGCAGGTACTGTAATATTAAGTCTGTTAGTAACCGTCTGAAAACCTGATGCTACAAGCGGCCTTGTTCTATCGTTAATGAAAAACGGAGGACGAGTCGTGTTTTGTTTTGCTACGGCCCAAAAATTTTGAAGTGTCTTTTTTGCAGGTTGCGGACTCTGTCGCCCGTATTTTACAATTCCAAGGGAGCGTAGTTGCTCAATGTAAACATCTTTTGAGTACGAACCCCGCGGGTCATTTGGCAGCCAAGTGCCGTATGTAGTAAATATAGCATGATAAGCAATAATCATAACAATTTCTATGTTTGTTTAGCAGTAGTCGGAACGACTACTATTCAATAAGCCTTAAAAAGTCGCCGTTACGGCGACTGCTAAACAAAGTTTTATTCCACCCGTTTCTTGTAAGCTGTTATAGCAGCGTCTAAAACGGTTTTTACGGCGACGTTGTGTTTCTTCGCGGCGGAGGTGCAATCCGCAAACTCCGGCTTGGCGTTCACGACTTTGCCGCCTAATGAGCCGGTCTTAATTTTTATCTCGCCGAACTCGGTCTGGACAGTGACAAAGGCTCTGGCTAATTTGCTCCTTTGCAGGAGCTGTCTTCTAATCCCAAATGTAAGTCCTTCCGAGAAAAGGACTTGCTCGGCCTTGTGAATATCTTCGGTTTTGCAGATAACCGATATTTGCACAGCAGGTCGGCTGTGTTTCATATTAATCGGCGTAGTGAAAACATCGAGAGCTCCCTGATTGAAAAGCTTTTCCATTACATAGCCGATTAATTCGCCGGTTGCGTCATCGATATTAGTTTCGAGCAGGCAGACGGAATCAGTATTAGCTTGCGTCTCATCGGCGGTTTGGCCGAGAATCAGCCGAAGAACATTGGGGAATTTCTCCGATTCGAGCGAGCCTGCTCCATATCCTATTGACTCGATTAACATTGCCGGCAGGGGACAAAAGCTGTCAACCATAGTTGTTAGAATAGCCGCTGCGGTGGGAGTCAGCAGTTCGACCTGTCCCGGCCCGCCGATAGTGGGGACGCCTTTGAGCAGTTCCGCAGTCGCAGGGGCGGGCACCGGCAGTAACTGGTGGGCGCATTCGATTGTGCCGCCGCCGAGGCTCAAGGTCGAGCAATACACCTTATCGAGTCCCAACGCATCAAAGCCAATGGATGCGGAAACGATATCAACTATTGAATCAAGCGCTCCTACCTCGTGGAAGTGGATTTCGTTGGGGTCTTTGCCGTGGACGGTTCCCTCGGCTTTGGCGATTTTTTCGAAAATGGTAATCGCTGTTTTTTTAGCTTTTTCGCTTATCTTGCTTTGGGTGATGATTTTGGTTATGTCTTTGAGGTTTCGATGCTCGTGTTCTTTTTGCACAACAGGCAGAAAGCCAAGCGCCCTTAAGCCGCAGCGTTTGGTTTCGGTTATCTTTATATCGAGGTTTTGCAGGCCGAGGGTCGCAAGCTGGGCTTTTAGAAATTCGACATCGAGCCCTGCGTCGAGCATTGCGGCGACTATCATATCGCCGCCGGCACCGGCAAAGCAGTCAAAATACGCGATTTTCATAACTGTAACCTTCCACAGGATGGCTAACGCCACATAAAAGCAGTAATGTTATGGCAATTATCCACGAAAAGAACATTTCTTCAAGCACAAAACCGAAATTGGAATTATGCTTTAGGGGATAGAATAAGTTCAAGAGGCGGTAAGAAGCTGTTCCTTCTCGTTGATAACCTCGAGTGCTTTTGGAAGTGTGAAAAAGAAAGTAGAACCTTGGCCAGGTTCGGAGGTCAGCCAAATCTGTCCGCCGTATAATTCAACGACTTTTCTGACGAATGTCAGGCCTTTGCCGCCGCCTTTGCTCTGATCGGAGTCGTTAAGCATCTGGAAAAGCTGGAATATTCTCTCGAAATGCTGCGGTGCGATTCCCGGCCCGTTGTCGGAAACGCTGAACTCCCAAAGGTCACCTTTATCGGTGTAGTCGATTGTGATGTGGCCTTCGGGGTTATCCATAAACCTGATAGCGTTGGAAAGGAGACGGCGGAAAACCTGCCGGAGATGTGTTTCTTCACAAACCACAACGGGCAGCTTTTTGTTGATGGTTATTTTTATATTCGCAGGCGGCTTGGTCTCGACAAGGACTGTCCCAACCAGCCTGTTAAGGTCAACGGGATGTTCTTTGCGTCTGTCCCTGCCAATTGTGGAGTATTCGAGGATTGCGTTTACCAATTCGTTCATCCGCTCTACTCTTTCTACTAACAAGTCAACCTGCCGGCGGCCTGCATCGTCAAATTTCTCCTTATAATCATTAACCAGCCACTGGGCGAGGGTGCTTATGCCGCGCAGAGGCGTCTTGAGGTCGTGAGCAGCCAAATGGGCGAATTCGCGGAGTTGTCTGTTGGACTGTGTCAGCATGGCTACGGTTGATTTGAGGTCTTTGTTGAGATTTTCGATATACTCCTCCGCCTTCTTGCGCTCGACTATCTCCTGGTTGAGATTGTCCACCATAGCCTTTAAGTGCTTGCTCATTTTGTTGAAGGCTCCTGCAAGCTCTCCAATTTCATTATTGGAATCGATATCTATCGTAATGTCTAATTTGCCTTTGCTTATCTCGACTGCGGCATCTCTAAGCTTTTCTACCGGTTTTGAAATATTGAGAGAAACATACAAGCCAATCAAAAGAGCAACTGCTATTACGACCGGAACAACTAACATTATATTTTTCAACTCGGCGACAGGAGCAAATATTTCTTTTGTGCTATACTCTATCGCCAGGGTCCAGTCCAAGGCGTGATAATCTCTATATCCTCTTGAAGAGGCGTAAACAAATAGTTCTTCACCCTCGTTTTCTTCTCCCTCTTTTAACAGATAACCTTTGCCGCCTTTTATATTATCGTTGATTTTTTTCTCAATTATGTAATTGAATTGTTTATATTTTTCCGTGTCCGCGAAAATTACTTTGCCGTTTCTATCAAACAGCTTAAATTGTGCTGTTTTGTACGGCGATGCCTCCTTTGCTTTTTGCAGTATCTCAATTACGTTTTCAATATTCAAAACGGCCTTTATGGTACCCAAAAAATTTCCGTCTTCGTCGTCAATTCTTACCCCGATGTTGGTGGAATAAGTGTCGGAGCTTTCATCATATTCGATGTCTGTAACACAAAGGCCCTTTGCCCTCACAATTTGCCACCAATCTTCGTCTGCCTGATAATAGTCAGTGGTTTTCCCCGTTTGGGCGATATTTACGCCGTATTTGTTTGTTATGAAAACTTCGCCCAAAACGTTGTAGCCGTATTTCTCTTCGTAGAAGTTAAGCCGCTGTTTTAACTCTTTTGCAGGCTCGTTACTCATTAATTCCAACATAAAGTCAGTTACGGTCTCTTTGGGTACAGAGGTCCATTGTCTGTCTGTTGAAACAATATAACTAAGCGGGTCACTTATTTTTTCAAATTCCTCATTGGATTCCTTAATGAATTTCTTTAATTCTAAAGATGTGGTATAAGCTTGAAACTCTTCAACCCTGCTGTAAATGGTCCTGTCAATGGTATCCAAAATGCCGGCGACCAGAAAAAGCGAACTTTCACCGATAGATTCCTGCAATGCACTCTGGCTTGCATGGATAGAAATATACCCTGCGGCTCCGAACAACAAAGCAATGCCCCCGAATGTCAGAATCATTTTTTGTCCGATTTTCATATCTGGATGTTCACCTCTTCATATTTTTTTATAAAACTATTCGGCTTAAATTCAGCGGCCGGCGTCTTCGGCTGCCTGTACAAATTGCTCTCTGTTTTGCAGAGCGTCCTGCGCCCGCTTGAGATCATGGATGAAGCCACCTGTTTTGTAGAGCGTTGCGTTGTCCGGAATTTCCGGATGGCTGTGCAAATAATCATGAAGGTACCGTACAATTCTGGAGGGCTGTGCCATAATGAATCTGCAGGTGCTATCGCCTTTTGCCTTACACATTACCTCGGAGGCAACCAGCGGGATTCCGAAACTTTCCTCGCACCATCCTGACGAATATCCGGCGTTCATGGCGCAGACACAAGAACTGCTGTGTTTACCGCTTTTTTCCCATGCGTCAGCTTCAAACGAAAATGGGTGGTCATATAGAAGATAGTAGTCTTCGTTTGCCATTGGCCTGGATTCGGCGGATATATCAACAAAAGCCCATCCTGTGTAAGCAAAATGAACCGGTCCTGCGGAAAGCTTCTCTATGGGGTCGTGCACGCACATTTTTCGATGGAAGCTTTTGGCGTCCATCTTTCCTATGGTGTGAGCAATATCAAAAAGAAGACTTTTGGCCATTTCTGACGCTTTCTCCTGTCCCCAGTCTTCTATTAACATCTCCCTTATAGTATCAAAGAAGTCCACTGACATTGAGGCGGCTCTGATAAGAATATACCGTTCGTCGAATATCTCTATCTTGCCTTTCGACGCATCTTCTTTCTTCAGACTGAAGTAGTCGCTTACATATTCCTGGGCCTTGCGGAAAATAGGTTCAAACTGCTCCGGGACTTTGACGGTATTCAACATATCATTTTCACTCCTCGTTATAGTACGTTATTCTTTGTAATGTTATCCATACCCTCGTATTCAACCGACGATGTTTGTTTCGAGTTTCACGTTTTCAACTACGGCTTTGTCCTTTGGTAATGTGAAAAAGAAAGTAGAGCCCTGGCCGAGTTCGGAGGTCAGCCAAATTTGTCCGCCATATAGTTCGACGATTTTCCTGACAAATGTCAGACCTGTGCCTTCGCCTTTGCTCTGGTCGGATTCGTTAAGCGACTGGAAAAGCTGAAATATTCTCTCGAAATGCTGCGGTGCGATTCCCGGTCCGTTGTCGGAAACGCTAAACTCCCAAAGGTCGTCTTTGTCGGTATAGTCGATTGTGATGCGGCCTTCGGGTTTATCCATAAACCTGACGGCGTTGGCAAGGAGACGGTGGAAAACCTGCCGGAGATGTGTTTCTTCACAAACCACAACGGGCAGCTTTTTGTTGATGGTTATTTTTATATTCGCAGGCGGCTTGGTCTCGACAAGGACTGTCCCAACCAGCCTGTTAAGGTCAACGGGATGTTCTTTGCGTCTGTCCCTGCCAATTGTGGAGTATTCGAGGATTGCGTTTACCAATTCGTTCATCCGCTCTACTCTTTCTACTAACAAGTCAACCTGCCGGCGGCCTGCATCGTCAAATTTCTCCTTATAATCATTAACCAGCCACTGGGCGAGGGTGCTTATGCCGCGTAGAGGCGTCTTGAGGTCGTGAGCAGCCAAGTGGGCGAATTCGCGGAGTTGTCTGTTGGACTGTGTCAACAAGGCCACGGTTGACTTGAGGTCTTTGTTGAGATTTTCGATAGATTTCTCCGACTTCTTGCGTTCGGTGATGTCACGCGAGACAGCCAGCAAACGGTTAATTTTGCCATCAGAATCTTTAATAGGCGTAACGATAACTTCCCACCATTTTGGTGTGCCTTTAGCTGTTTCGAAATACCCGTAAAATATACCAGTCTTGCCTTGTTTGGCCTTTGCAACAGCTTCGAGGCAATCTTCCCGTTCTTTACCTTTCCAATAATCAATAAACGAGGCATTCAAATAAGGGGTTATATCGTCGATTTCGAGGATTTTCTGTCCGCCTCCGCTCATCGATAATAAGCGCCCTTCCAAATCCAAAACTTTTATACAGTCACTGCTGCTCTCAATTACACGCCTGGTGAATTCCTCGTTTTTGCGCAGCGACTCTTCGGCTTGGGCTGCGTTGAGCACCATTGAGGTCGAATGGGCGATTCCCTCGAGAAGGGCGTCTTCCTCCGGGGATATAGAATGTTTGCTGAAGAGCGCCAGCACACCAATTGGCTCGCCATTCGTGTGCGTCAGGCGATAACCGGCAAAAGACACCAAACCCAGCTTCCTTGCCCAGTCGTGATTGTGAACGTGCGGGTCGGTCACCACCTTGTTGGTGAGGAACTTGGCCTGTTCTCCAGCGGCAATCAGGCCAATCTTGTAACAGCCAAACGGTACCCTGCGATGTTCTTTCCCGTCGAGGTGGGTATATCGTCCGGAGCTGGCCGTTAAGTGCAGACACTTGTCGCGGAACCGGCAGACGTGCGGTCCTTCGGCAACATTGGCGTGGATACAGCCGGCATCACAGCGGTCACCCGGCTTTATGGTCCAGATTCTGGCAAAGTCGGCATCAAGGATTCGAACCACCGCATCGGTGATAAATTTGAGCTTCTGCTCGAGTGAAATCAAGGGCAGGAGGTTCTCCTGCAGCGAGTTGACAGCGAGGAGCCGTTCTTCCGCTCGCTTTCGTTCGGTGATGTCCCTGTCCGCTCCCCGATAGCCGGTGAGATTTCCTTTATTGTCCACAATCGGCGTGCCATGTGTTTCTAAAATGACGGTACTGCCGTTTTTATGTATATTGGGATTAATAAGGCCTTTAAATTCATTCTGCTTAGCAAAAGCTTCAAAAGCCGTTTTCTTTAATTCTTCTCTCTGCTCCGGGGCAAAGAAATCATAAAAGTGTTTCTTCCCGACAATCTCAGCGGGCTTATAGCCGAGCAGTTTTTCCACAACAGGACTTGAATAAGTGTACAATCCTTCAGAATTAATTTCCCAAATCCAGTCGCCGGAACTTTCGGCTACTTCCTCAAACCTTTTTTCGCTCTGTCTTAAAGATGTTTCTACTTTTCTGCGTACGGCAATTTCACGGTTGAGGTTGACTACCGAGGTAGTAGTTTTCCCCAGGTCCTCAGCCATACGATTGAAGGACTTTGCTAAAGTTCCAATTTCATCCTGCGATTTGGTATTAATTTTATATGAAAAATCACCTTTGGCTATCAAGTTCGTTCCTTGAACCAGTTTCAAAATCGACCCGGTCATATTTCTGGCCAGGAGCAGAGATAAAACGACACCAACAATCAGGATGCCGAAACCAATCAGCAATACTGTATTTCTCAGATTATTCAGTGCAGTCGCAAACTCCCTGTAAGGTAAAATTGTCATTACGACCCAGTCCTGCCCGCTGACAGGGGTATAAGCAAAGTAGCTGTCAACCCCCAGAATTTTTGCACGGCCATGACCTGATGCACCTGTCTCTGTCGCCGCTATTACTTTTTCCGATTCGGTCCCGTCAATAACAATCTTCTGCAATATGCTATTGCTGTCTTTGCAGGACAGAATCGTCCCCTGCGAATCAAGCAGAATCACAGAGCCGCTTTTCCCAACGGTGGTTTCCTGAATGTTTTTAGATAACTCAACGACAGAAACCTTACCCAGAATAATCCCCAAAAATTCATCGAAAAAACTTTTGTTAAGAAAACCGAACTCTATGCAGGGGCCTGCTGTTTCAGGAGAAAAGGCAAGATATGTATTTAAGGTTTTGTTGGGGTTCTGCTTCAACCGCTCAATAAGGATAGAATCAGCTTTATCCAAAATTTTTGCTGTTGTTTCCCCATGAACCAGTTCTATCTCCTCGATTCCGTGGTCATTCACATAAGAAAGAGCGGCAAATTCCGGCATAAATCTGCCAAAATGACCAACCAGCATATTTTCCTGCTGTTTTTTGGCGTAATTTGTCACCATTTCTGAAGCGGCTATTTTTTCAAGTAACTGCTCTTTGCCGGCAATCAATATACTCATTTTTTCTTCGATGTGCACAGCAGCGTATTCAAGATACTGCATCCGGCTTTTCCTGAGGGACTGGAACATTATAAAATAGGTAGCAAGTCCAAGCACGAGAGCTACGGTGAGGACAAACCCCATCTGGGTAATCAGAAATTTTGTTCTAATTGACCTTAGCATTTTTATAAAATCCTGCTCATTGGTTAATATTCTACTTAACGGGAACAGCCCCCATCTCTTTAATGATTTTCTGTGCGTCTTCGCTATAGAGGAAGTCGATAAATTCTTTCACAAGCCCTTCCGGCTGTCCTTTATAGACAACGCCAAGAGGAATCAGGTACTTGTATTCTCCGCCGGTTATTTTCTCAACAGAAGGCTCAATGCCGTCAACTTTCAGGACTTTCAAATTTGTGCCGACTATTGCCGAGTAAGGCACAAAACCGATAGTGTTTTTATGCTCCAGCAGAGCGGCAACGGTTTCCGGCGTAAGGAACATAACTTTCCCGACCGGATTTGGAATATTCGTAAATTCTGGAAACGTCTCGCTGAAAACTCTCAAAGACGAATCGCCCGGTTCTCTTGTCAGCGGATATATTTTGCCGGGCTCCGCACCGAGACTGCTCCAGTCGGCAATTTTCCCTGAATAGATATCGACTATCTGTTCAGTAGTAATATTATCAATGCCTGTCACGCTGGGATTAACCACAAAAGCCACGGCCGTATTGGCAAAAACCTTATAATTAAGACCAAGCCCCTGTTCTTCTTTTCTTAGGGGCCGGGCAACCCTGGCTATGTCGATGTCGCCTTTAACAAGAGCCTTTATGCTGACGCTGGAGCCAACGGCATCCGGCACTTCTATGAGGCATTTGCCGTCAAGTTTTTCTGTCAGAGCTTTGGCAAGGGCTCGCATAAGCTCCTGACTGTCTCCTGTTCCGCTTACAACTATCTTCGGCACAGAGTTTACATCACTGGCAGACGGCGGGTTTGCCTCCCCGGCAGCGGCTGTCATCAATAAAACAAACAAAGCAGCGAATATCCCTCTCATTTTTAAGGCCCTTTCCTTATTTATTACCATGTTAAATAAAGTCCGTACCTGACAAGAACAGCCGGGTCGTTTTTGTCTTTGTTATAGAAATCGCCCGGGAAAAAAGCTTCACCTTCTATTCTGTGCTCAATCATTTTGCTGGCTTTGTACTTAATCATCGCCTTGAGCAATTGACCTCTGAAATTACCGGCCTTGCTCATTCCGCCGGAGCCGCCCGCTGAGGTGTTCTCGTCGGCAAAGAGCAGGGCATAGCCGCATCGAAGGTTCATTTTCTCGGCCGGGTTGGTTTCCCAGTCGGCATAAATTCTGTGCATATTGGAGTTGTCATAGCTCCTGCCGTCGATGGAATCTATGCCGCCCTGATATAACACGCTCCACGTATCGGTGCGTGCCCAGCCGCGGTCGAAGTTTTTATCCTTGTCGTCATTGCCTGAAAGGTACTCATAGCCGAGATAGATTTTGTTTTGCTTTTCGTCGTTGTAATTGTAAATCAACTGATTATTTGTCGCGAAGGCGCCGAGATTTTTGCCGTTTTTGTGGCCGAACTGCGGAGCGAACTCCATATGGTATTGCCAGTGTTCATTTAATCTGCCGTATTTTCTCACGCCCGGAGTATAAATCTCGCCTTCATAGCCGCTGCTTACTGCTCTGTCGTAATCGTGTTTGTAGATGAAATATGCGTCAATGCCGGCATCTTTTCCGGTTTTCTTTGCGAAATAAAATATGGCTCCCTGCTCATCCTGCTCTAAAAAATCTTCGTCCCTGTCGTTAAAGGGCTTGAACAATTTAGCGCTGTCGGCATGATTCTCCACCCAGACAAAATCCACAGTAGTATCGGATTCCTCTAAAATATATGTAAGGCGCAGGGCGTCAAAAAAGGCGGTTCTGCTGCCGTCCAAGGGTGTTCCTTCAGCAATAAGCCAGCCGCTGCCGAGTTTAAGCTCCTGCCTGCCTGCGACAATAGTGAGCGGCAAACCAAAAGCTTTTCGACAGGTTAGATTAAACTTATCGAGCAATATTTCATTTCTGATAAACTGCGGGTCTTGAGAAAGCGGACGGATGTAATAGCGTGGTTCCATTGCAAAACGGATGTTAAAATCAATGTCATCAGTCAGTCCTATCCTGACGCCGGCTCTGGCGCGAAAGCGGGGGAGAACGACTCGCTCATGCCCTGCGGCGTCCTTGTCAAGTCTTCTGTTGTTGTCATATTCCGTACGCAGTCTCAAATCTGCGCCAAGCTCAAGCCAGTCGGCGGGATTTTTCCAGTCGGTTATTTTCTCTTGAGGGGTATCGTAAGATTCTTCTTCCTGTCCTTGAACTGCCTTGCAGAAGCAAAGACTGGTAAAAATCAGGGCTAATCTGAGTTTTGTATCCTTTTTGTCTTTCAATTTTTAACCAGAAAAAAGAAAATGTATACGCCGTTCCAGATGCATCGTTTATCGGCTATAGGCTGTTACTGCACTTGTTTATCTTAAAAGGCGTGTCCTTTCCCTTGTTTATTATAGTAAGAACCGCGTTGAACCCCTCTATTCTCTAATATGCGATAATGTTATAGGGCGTTAATAGCCGCCGCCATAGCCCGTTATTGTGCCGGGTACTACCTTCGGCTTTGCGGGCTAAATCTTAAGAGCGGTTGTTGGCAAAAGCCGTTCCGAAGAGTCAGACTGTCCATTATTGTCCCGTATCAGTGTATATGTCTGGCGTTTTTTTAGAAAGATATTGCTACGCTTAAGAGGCAGTTCAATTATCAGGGTTGGGTATATCGTTTTTCCCTTCTCCCAACACTTTTTTTATGAACAAAAAGCATTCTGCTTGAAATGAATGAATGTTTTTGGTAATAAATCATCGCATTATGCAAATTCGAATTAGAAGTTTGTTAGTTTCAGCGTTACTCGGCATTAGCCTTGTCAGAATTGCTTCTGCCGGGCTGGCCGAGCGAGTTGACGGTATTGTCAATCAAGCTGACCAAAAAAAGGTCCAATACTCTGTTATCATCGTAAAAGCAGACTCGGCAGAGGTGGTCTATAGCCATAATGCTAACGAAGCAATAATACCGGCCTCAAACATGAAGGTAATTACCGGCGCCGCTGCGATGAAATACTTAGGGGCTGATTATGTATTCAAAACGGAAATCGGTCTTTGCGGCGATACGCTGGTAATAAAAGGCGGTGGTGACCCGCTGTTAGGTGACGCGGTTACGGATGCCAAACACCAAAGAGAACCGGGCTGGATATTCGAGGATATAGCAGCGGTACTAAAGCAAAATAATATAACGGCTATCGGAGACATTATCGTCGATGGTGGTATGTTCGACGGCGAACGGGTGCACCCGAACTGGCCGAGGGAACAATTGAATCAATGGTATGCCTGCGAGGTGAGCGGGCTGAATTATAATGACAATTGTATTGCGATGACCGTTAAAAATATAAACGGCGGGATAGAAGTTGGTATCGAGCCGGAAACCGGCTTTGTGAAAATAACCAATGAGGTTAAACCAATTCAGCAAGGTAAAAGCGCGGTAGGGGCGTATCGCAATTTGACGCCGAACAGTCTTACCTTAAAGGGCAAGTGTCAAAAGCAGGAAGGGCCTTTCGACGTCGCGATTGAAAAACCTGCTGAGTTTTTTGGTTTTTTGCTGAAGGAGAAGTTGGCAGGGGCGGGAATTGTGGTGAACGGGCAAGTAATCGAAAAGCCGGCAGATTGCGATTACAGGAAAATTGCTGAATACGGCACGCCGATGACCGATTGCCTGGCCCGTTGCAACAAGAACAGTCTCGGTCTGGTGGCCGAGGCGTTTGTTAAGACCATCGCGGCCAAAGCTGCGCCGAACGGCAGAAACGGCAGTTGGGCGGCTGGGCGGGAATTGATTCACAGTTACCTGATGGGGCTTGGGATTGAAAAAGGAGAATTTTATGTCGATGACGGCAGCGGCCTGAGCAGGGAAGACAAACTCAGCGCAAATGCCATCGCGAAAGTTCTGTTAGATGTCTATAAAAGCAGGGATTGGGATGTTTATAAAAATTCGCTCGCGGCCGGCGGGATAGACGGGACAATAGGCAGATATTTCAAGGAAGAAAAATACAAGGGCAAAATCATCGGCAAGACCGGATATATCAGCGGCGTAAAAACATTTTCGGGGATATGCAGCGGCAGTAAAGGGGACTATATATTTTCCATACTGACCAACAAAAGCAACGGCAAGACACGGGGGGCAATCAACGATATAGCCAAGGCGATTATCGACGATAATTAGTGTGGTTTGGGCAGCGTTATTTTGAATGTCGTTCCGTTGGCGGGTTTGGATTCGACTGAAACACAGCCTCCGTGCTCATCTATTATCCTTTTGACGAAGAGAAGGCCGAGTCCTGAACCTGAATGTTGTGACGGTGATTTCCCTTTTGCCTTTGTAGTAAAAAACGGCTGAAAGATATCTTTCAAGTTCTCTGGTTCAATTCCGCAGCCGGTGTCGGTTATTTCTATTTGAACAACGTCGATGGTGTCTCCTGCCTTGATGGTCAGGACTCCGCCGCGGGGCAGCATCGCGTCGCGGGCATTGAGAATTAAATTCATTAAGACCTGCTGAATCTGGACGGAAACCGCCCAAATTGTCAAATCATCCGGGATTTGTATGTTCACAGTTATGCTGTCTTTTGCAAAATCCCGGCACAGACAGTTAAAAACATTTTCAACAAGAGTAATCAGAGATGAGTTTTGCTTTTCCTGCGTTTGGTCGTTTGCCACGGCGAGCATACTTTCCATAATTTTGGATGCGTGCTTGCAATTGCGGACGACTTTTTGAAGTGCCTTTTCCGATAGGGGTTTGTCATCAGGATTATTAAGGGCCAGAGCCGCGAAATTGGTCAAAGGGGTAAGCAAGTTATTGATTTCATGTGCGACCATACAGGTAGTGGTGCCGATGTTGGCAAGGGCCTGGAGGTGGGTGAACTGGGACTTCAAGGCGTTGTTCTGCTGTTGCTGATTCGCGAGGTCCTTATGCAGAGAAAGGCGTTTTTCGACAATCCTTGTCAACGTTTGCTCCGGCTAATAATGTTCACACAGTTTTATCCATAGACACAACTACTTATATCGACTTTCAAAGCCGGTTTTCTTGAGTTATGGTACCCTGTGAGGGCCTGTAGGCTTGCGATTTTCCTTATTTTTTGTAGGTTTCTTTGGGGTTGTAGGTTTTCTCTGCGATAAATTCGAGCTTATTGCTGCCGCCCTTTTCCAATGCACGGTAGAAACAGGACTGATAGCCGACATGACACTGGCCTGCGTCAACGGTCACTTTCAGCAGCAGGCAGTCCTGGTCGCAATCGACGAGTATCTGCTCTACTTTTTGAAAATGGCCGCTTTCTTCCCCTTTTTTCCACAATTTTTGACGTGACCTGCTGAAGTACGTTGCCAAACCTGTTTGAATCGTTAAATCGAGCGATTGTTGGTTCATAGAAGCAGCCATCAGTACCTGGCCGGTCTTTGCATCCTGTGCGATTGCCTTGATTAAGCCATTGCTGTCGAATTTTGGTAAGAAGTCAGTGCCTTCTTCTATGTTTTGTTTTGTGGTCATTTCTCGGGTCCTCAAATAGTCAATTTTCGATTGTTAATTATCAATTTACAGGTTATTATTTGCGAAAACAAGTTTTTTTAAGGCGAGTTGTTTTAATGCCAAGGGCCAAAATCAAGAAAAGTATTTCACATATCCTGCGTTTTGCCATCGCTGCCGCGGCTCTGTATATGGCATTTAGGAAAGAAGACCTAAGACAAGTTGGCCACGACCTCATGGTGCCCAGTTTCTGGGCTATTGCCGGCGCTATGGGCCTGTATATTGTTAGTCAGCTTATCTTCGTCTCGCGGTGGTATTTGCTGTTGCGGGTCCAGTCTATCAAAATAGGTTATTGGCCTGCGGTCAGACTCCATTTCCTGGGTTTGTTCTATAACAATTGTCTGCCTGGTTCGGTCGGGGGCGATTTTCTCCGTGCCTGGTATGTTACTAAACACACTGAAAAAAAACTGGAAGCTGCTTTGAGCGTTTTTGTGGATAGAGCCGTAGGGTTATTTGGAATTTTTGTTATGGCCTTCGTCGGCTATTGGTTTATACCCGCAGAAGCGAAGAAAGAACTATTCTCGCTTTCTTTCAGTCTTAATCCTTTGCCCTGGCTTATTGAGTATAAATGGATATTTGCTGTTGTTGCCGGTGTGTTTGTTGTGTGTATTGCCGCCTTTATTTCGAATCAGAAAGGCCGTTCCCTGTTTTTCAGGGCCTGTGCAATTGTCCGTGAACACGGCGTTGCTCTGTTATTCAAAACCTATATGGCCATCCGTATTTACCTCCACAAGGTTCCAGCCTTGTTCGCGGCATTATTGCTTACGTTTTTATGTCAGGGGGTGGCTATTGTAGGTATGTGGCTGATTGGCAGAGAAATCAACAGCAGCATACAATTTAAATATTATTTAATTTTCTTCCCGGGTTCCTGGCTGTTGGGCGCTCTGCCGATAAGTGTGGGGGGCACCGGCGTTATGGAGTGGTGGTTAAAAGTAATGTTTGTCAAAGTATGCATGGTTTCGGGTGAACAGGCTGGAGCCCTGGCGCTGTGGCAGCGTATAATCTGGCTGATTTGGTCTTTGCCGGGAGCTGTCGTGCATCTGACCGGCTTTCATTTGCCAAAGGACTTTTTTGTTGACCGTAACAGGTCTATACATTAGACTACGGCGTCCTGACCAGGATGCGGTTTATTCACTGTGCAGGGGTTAGCTGAAAATTCGATAACTTGATAACAGCAAAGGATTTGTTGTTAAAAATATGCATACTACCGGGCGTTTTAGAATCTACTTTTTACGCGGGCTGGCGGTGCTTTTGCCGACCATTCTGACAATCTGGATATTCTTCTGGGGCTATAAGTTCATCCAGGAAAACATCAGCGTCTATATAAACCGTGGAATAGTTAAACTGGTAATGTTTTTGCAGGGGCAGCAGCAATACCTTACCGAAGACGCTATGGTTAAATTTTGGGTCTATGGCTGGGGGTCTATAGCCGGGTTTCTTATCGCCTTGGTTGTAGTCTGCGTAGTGGGCGCAATACTGGCCAGCGTTGTGGGTAAAACCCTTTGGCGAATGATTGAAAAGTTCATAATGAGAACGCCGCTTCTGAAAGAGGTTTATCCCTACATAAAACAAATTACCGACTTTTTACTTACGCAGGAAGAGCAGAAAAAACTGTTCTCAAGGGTTGTTGCCGTTGAGTGTTTTCAGAAAGATGTGTGGTCGATGGGGTTTGTTACGGCGACAGGTTTTAAGGGTATAGCGGACGACGTTAAAAAAGAATTTCTTACTGTTGTTGTACCCACCTCGCCGACACCGTTCACGGGCTTCGTGGTAATGGTTCCGAAAGAACAGGTCATAGAGCTGGATATGACAGTGGAAGAGGCAGTGAGATTTATAATCAGTGCGGGAGTAATAGCTCCGCAGGATAACAACATCGGCGGGTTCCTGCAACCGCCTGGCTTGAAAAGTAAAAAAGAATAAGAACGAATTTTGTGCTAAGAAAGTTTAAGGAGATTTATTTTGCTTTTTACTATAACGGGAAAACATGTCGAGATAACTGAAGATATTAAAAGTTATGCGGAAGAAAAAACGGCTAAGCTTCCCAAGTATTATAATAGTATAAACCGGGTTGAGGTGGTTATTGATGGAGAGCCGGGCGGCAAAACGAGCGTAGAAATAATCGCAAGAGGGGAGCATAGTAAGGTTTTCGTTGTTACCGAAACCGGCGATGATGTTTTCCGTTGTATTGATGCAGCCGTTCACAAACTTGAAGAACAGCTTAGAAGGAAAAAGGGCAGGGAACGCGACAATAAACATGCAAGGGAGACGGAGACGGAGTCTGAGTAACTTGAATTTTTGCGATAATATGTTTTGTGATTGTGATTTAGTCAGGCAGAGTTGATAAGAGTTCTGAGGAGATAAAATGAAATTTGAAGATTTTATCTGTTTTGAGGCAATAATTCCGGAGATGAAAGCCAGGGACCGCAACGAAGCGATAGGGGAGCTTGTTTCGTCGCTTTATAAAGCCGGCCGGCTTGGCAAAGGAAGCTGTGAAGAGATTATCAAGGCAGTTGTAAAAAGAGAAAATGAAGCAAGCACAGGAATGGGCAAGGGCGTTGCTGTGCCGCACGTTAAAAGTAAGGCTGTTAAAAATGTAGTTGCTACGATTGGTCAAAGCGGGATTGGCATTGATTTTGCTTCGCTGGACAAACAGCCGGTTTATTCGGTGATTCTGATAATTAGCCCTGTTGACAATCCGGACAAACATTTGCAGGTAATGGAGAGCGTTTTCAAACATTTGCAGGTGGAGAAATTCCGAAAGTTCCTCAGGCAATCAAAAGCGACCGAAGAGATCGAAGATCTTCTCAAGGAAGCTGATGAAAATCCGTCATTATAATAATGTGAATTTAAGGATGTAATGTGGGGGACAAGAGGCCTGCAAACGCAGGCGGAAGAAAATACATTGGGAAAAGTAGTTTGTGAAACTGAAGTTGAGATAAAAAATGCAGAAGGCCTTCATATGCGCCCTGCGATGAAATTTGTTGATGTTGCAAACCGCTTCGGGTGCGATGTTACGGTCAGTAATAATGAAAACAAAGTTGACGGCAAGAGTATTATGCAGATGAGTATGCTTGCCGCAACTTGCGGCACCAGACTGAAAATCAGGACCGAAGGCGAAGATGCTCAACAAGCGATTGATGCTTTGCGGGAGCTTGTGGAAGTAAAGCATTTCGATGAGCCGGCACCGGACGAACCTGAGAAACATTAGATTTTGGTAGAAGCCTACGATGGAAATAAAAAAAGGAGTTGCTGTTTCACCGGGCATTGCTATTGCCAAATCACTTATTATCGATTCCGAAGATTATCGAATCCCCCGACGCTCCGTAAAACCTCCGCAGCGAATGATAGAGGTTCAGCGGGCAAGAAACGCTTTTAAGGTGGCAGCCGATGAATTGGTTCGCCTGGAAGGGGGACAAAATGCGATAGAACAGCGTAAAATAAAGGATATCTTTGCTGTTCATTTGAGTTTTCTGAAGGACAGGAGTCTGCGGAAAAAAATAACGGATTTGATTCATTCGGAATCGGTCACAGCCGAGTATGCCGTCTCTGCGACCCTTAGGGACATTGCATCGCATTATACCAAAATAAAAGACACTTACATCAGTGAACGTGCAGCGGATATTTATGATATTGAAAGACGTTTGCTCAGACAACTTCTCGGCGGCAAGCGCGAGGATGTCGAGCATTTGACCGAAGAGGTCACCGTTGTCGCCAGAAACTTAAGTCCTACTCAAACCGCCAGCTTTAACAGAAAGTTTGTAAAAGGTATTGCTACCGATGCAGGCGGACGAACGAGCCATACGGCTATTGTCGCACGGTCGCTTGGCATCCCTGCGGTGGTCGCGCTGGAAGGCCTTACAGATACCATCAGCGGAGGGGACATTGTTATCATTGATGGAAACCGGGGCATCGTCATAATAAATCCGGATGAAGGGACGTTACGGCAGTACGAAGAGTATTCGCGAGAATTTGCAGCTCTTGAACATAGACTTGATTCGATAAGAGAAGAGCCGGCTGTAACGCGGGATGGTGTGGAAGTAACATTATTAGGCAATATTGAGTTTCCCGACGAGGCCGAAATAGTTTTGCAAAAGGGCGGGGCGGGCATAGGGTTATACCGGACGGAATTTTTATATCTTAACAGCCAGACCGAACCTACGGAAGAGGACCATTACCATGCTTATGCAAAAACTGTCCGGGTGTTCAAGCATCGCCCGGTGATAATAAGGACTATGGACCTCGGCGCCGATAAGTACACACAAAGCAAGCGTTTCGCACGCGAGCCGAATCCCTTTTTGGGGCTTAGGTCAATTAGATTTTGCCTGCAGAACCTTACAATGTTCAAAACCCAATTGCATGCGATTTTGCGGGCTTCGGTTCTCGGCGAGGTCAAGATAATGTTTCCCTTGATTACGAACCTTCAGGAATTGATGCAGACAAAGATGATTTTGCGAGATGTTATGGAAGACCTTGACGAGGAATCCATAGCTTACAACAGGGACATTAAGATAGGCGTGATGATTGAAACGCCGTCTGCGGCTTTAACTGCCTCTTCACTTGCAAGAGACGTCGATTTTTTCAGCATAGGAACGAATGACCTTGTTCAATATACTCTGGCGGTTGACAGGGGTAATGAGCTGGTTTCCATGCTGTATTCATCAGTGGACCCCGCTGTGCTGAGGCTTATCAGGATGATAGTTCAGGATGCGCACAAAGCGCAAATATCGCTTAGCCTGTGTGGAGAAATGGCCTCTGAGCCGGAGTATATTATGCTCCTGCTGGGTATGGGAGTGCGGATGATTTCGCTTACTCCGCCGATGATACCGGAAATAAAACAAATTATTCGTTCGGTTACGGTAGAGGACTGCAACGATGTGGCCAGAACGGTGCTTGGGATGAATTCCGAAAGGCAGATTTCAAGTTATCTTCGCGATGCCGCGAGAAAAATTTTGCCTGAAGCTTTCTGACGAAAAGCAAATTAGAAATTAGGGAGATAGACATATAACCGTTTCAAACGAAACTATCCTGGTGTTAATCAAGTTCAAGGTCCGGGGGAATCTGAGATTCTTGTCACACGCTGAAACGCTCAGAGTTTTTCAGCGTGCGTGTGTCCGGGCGGGTATAAACGTGCTGTATAGTGAAGGATTCAATCCTCATATGAAGCTGTCGCTGCCTTTGCCGAGAAGCGTAGGAATTGAGGTTGATGACGATTTGCTGTGCCTTCGAACACAGATAACCGCAGAATCGCAGGAAAGTGACTTATGCGCTTTGGTCAAAACCATGCTTTCAGAGCAGTTGCCTGATGGTTTTGAGCTGCTTACCGCCGACTCTGCAAAAGCAAAGGCTTCAATCCAGCCTTGTCGGGCAACATATTTGTTAGCGGTGCGCAAAGATGATTTAGGCCAGGAAAAATTAAAGAGCAGGATTAACTCTTTGATGACAAGTGAAAATCTTAATCTTCAGCGGCGAATGGGGTCTGAAAATTCGAGATTCAAAAACTTAGATGTCAGGTCCTTCCTGAAATCAATTGAATTAAACGATACAAATATAGCGGTCAAGTGCGAAATCAGCCCGGCTGGTTCGATACGTGTGGATGAGATTCTCAACCTGCTGGAACTGGACTATGATATACTGTCGGCGCCGATTAGACGCACGGCAGTGCAATGGCAAATTAGTGAATCGTAAAAAATTAATGGTGGTTCGCTATTGGCAAATGAATGCCGATAGGTGAGGGCAAAAAAAATGGCAAGAGAAATGCTTATAAACGTGGCTGAGAGCGAAGAGTGCAGGGTGGCAATAGTTGAGGATAATGCCCTTGAGGAGCTGTATGTGGAAAGGACGAGCCTGAGCAGGCACGTCGGCAATATTTATAAGGGAAAGGTGGTAAATGTTGAATCAGGGATACAGGCGGCATTTATAGACTGCGGGATGGGCAAAAATGGTTTCCTCCATATCAGCGACCTGCATCCTCGTTATTTTGCCGGTGCCGACAGCAACTCTACCGAAAGCGTTGGCCAGAGAAAGTCGCTAAAGGAAAGGCTGCCCATTCAGAGTTGTCTTCATAAGGGACAGGAGCTTGTTGTTCAGGTAACAAAAGAAGGAATAAATACCAAAGGGCCGACTCTCAGTACATATCTTGCTTTGCCGGGCAAGTTCCTGGTTATGATGCCGTGGATGCGAAAGCTCGGGATTTCTCATAAGATAGAAGATGAGAATGAGCGCACGAGACTAAGACAGATTCTCGATGAAATCAAGCCGCCTAAGGGACTAGGGTTTATTATCCGAACAGCCGGTGAAGGATGTTCCAAAAGGGACATTCAAAACGATTTAAAATATCTTAGCCGATTGTGGACCGCTATCGAGAAACGGATAGAAACCGAAAAAGTGCCGGGCGAGATTTACCAGGAGTCCGATTTGGTTACTCGAACGCTGAGGGATGTTCTTAATAGCAGGATAGACAAGATAGTATGTGATTCGGAAAGTGTTGTTCGGAAAATAAGGGATTTTCTCTCGATAGCAACACCTCGCTTGAAACAAAAGGTTGTTTATTACGACAGCAAAGTTCCGCTGTTTCACAAGTATCGAATCGAAGAAGAAATCATTAAAATTCAATCCCGCTCGGTAGCGCTTAAAGGCGGCGGCTCCATAGTAATCGAACAAACCGAAGCTCTGGTGGCGATAGATGTCAACAGCGGCCGATACCGCAAGGGCCAGAATGCCGAGCAAACCGCTTTCAAAACCAATACCGAAGCCGCCCCTGAAATAGCCCGCCAACTCAGGTTGCGTGACCTTGGGGGCCTGATAATTTGCGACTTTATTGATATGCGGAACCAGAGACACCGCAGAGATGTTGAAAAGACCTTTCGCAATGCAATCAAACCCGACCGTGCCCGTTCGAGAGTATTGCGAATAAGCGGGTTCGGGGTGGTGGAAATGACCCGGCAGAGAATGCGTCCTTCGCTGCAGTCGGCTACCTATCTGGCATGTCCCCATTGCGGAGGTATGGGATATATTAAGAGCCATGAATCCGTAGCGATAGAGATTATTCGCAAGCTGAATCTTTCGGCTTCGAAGGAACAGATAAAACGTATCGAGCTGTTCGTTTCGCCGATAGTTGGCGGCTACCTTCAGAATGAAAAGCGAGCTGCGATTACACAAATCGAGCAGCGGAGCAATAAGCGGATAATAATTCACTCCAAGCCGGATTATACCGGTGAAAAACACAATTTGATATGTTATAACGAGCGTGGCAGTGAGGTGAAATTGTAGCAGGGTACGCCGCAGCCGTACAGAATAAGGACACGGGATAAACGAATGTCGAAAAAGCCTGAAATAAATTTTGCGGATATAGAACTGTTGGTTATGGATGTTGACGGGGTTTTAACGGACGGAAACATAATAATTAACGATGATGGCAGCGAAGGTAAATCATTCAATCTGCAGGATGGTCACGGCATTAAAATGTGGCAAAGAGCGGGGCTGAAAGTCGCCTTTTTGAGCGGCAGATTCTCGAAGCCGACAGAACACCGGGCCGAACAGCTTGATATAGACTACTGTGTTCACGGTTGTGTCGAGAAACTTCCGGAGCTTAAGAAGCTGCTTAAAAAGATGAACGTTTCTGCGGAGAGAACAGCTTATATTGGCGATGACCTGCTGGATTTGCCGCCGATAAAATATGTTGCATTTGGCGCAGCGGTTGTTAATGCGGTTGATGAAGCCAAGGAAGCTGCTGATTACGTAACAAAACGCCGGGGAGGCGATGGGGCCGTGCGGGAAGTAATAGATTTGATTTTGAAAAAAGCCGGCAGATGGCAGGAGCTTATGAAAAGGTATTTGCCTGCCTCGCCCGACTCGGCGAGTCGAGGCGGGCCGGACACTTAAACAGCGTAATGGTTCGATTTCGCTCACCATCCCGAGCAAAGTCGAGGGAATGGATTTGCTATGAATTTAGAGTCGCGAAAACTGCGTGTATGGCTTATTTCTGCTGGGGCGGTACTTGCAATATATCTGTTCTATAACCTGCTAAATAGAACACCCCCGATAGAATTTGATACCGGTGCGAAATTTACTGACGCTGTCGGCGACAGCAACATCGCCGAGTTTGACGACAAAATCGGAATGGTCGGTGATGTTGGCGTCGGCACTGTCCGCAAGGCCAAATACACACACCTGGACGCAGAGAAACAGATTGACCGGGAATTTGGATTTGAAAAACTTCTCCACGCCGAAGGGGACGAATGGGAAATTGAAAAGCCCTATATGAATATTTACCGGCACAATCTTAAATGTTATATGACCGCGGACAAAGGCAGGGTACGGGTTGTAGAGGCTGTTGGCAGGGCAACCCCGACTGATGCGACACTTACAGGGAATGTGGTTATCCACATTTTGCCCGAAAATAACGATAACATCAGTGAAGGCTTTATTTATCTCGATGATGTTATTTTTATCAATGAAAGGTCGGAGTTTTCGACCGCAGGGCCGGTAAAATTCACCTCGCAGAATGCTCAAATGCTTGGAAAGGGGATGGAACTTGTCTATAACGATGAGTTGGATCGCCTTGAATTTCTTAAAATAATTGAACTGGAAGCCTTGCGTATCAGACAATCATCGCTCGCCTCTGAATCTTCCGGCACAAAGCGCAGCGGCAGTAAAGCTTCTTTGTTTTCATCGCAGGCAGCAACCACCAGTCCAGCTTCGCCGCAAGCCGAGCAGCCGCGGACAGACCGGCCGGAAACGAGAAAGGGCGAACACTACAAATGTGTGTTCAGGAAAAATGTCGTCATAGATTCTCCCGAACAGATTATTTTGGCCGATGAAATTTCCATCAGTGACATCCTGTGGGCCAGAGCCTCTGACAAAAAATCTGAAACTAAAGACACCGGCGGAACGGATAAAACGAAAGAATCTGCAAAAGTCACTGAAGAAAGCGTTACCTCGCAGCAGATCGGGCTGGCCGAATCGCCCGAACAGTTTGTCGATATCGTTGTAACCTGCGATGGCGGTATTGCTGTTGTTCCGATGGATTCTAATGTGGTGCCCGCTCAGTACAGCAAACTAAAAAGCTTTACCGACGATAAAGGCAGACCCGCATTCATTGCCTCGACAATTGACTACTCTATGATTACAGAGGATATCGTTGCCGCCGGCCCGTCAGAACTTACGTTTAATATAAATGATATAACATCTGCCGAAGTAAAACCTGCCGCACCAGTCCCGGTAAAAATAACGGCACAGGAAAAAACCAAATTTTCTCCGTCGTCGAATCAGGTTGTTTTTCAGGGGGATGTCTTATGCACGATGCTTCGGGATGATATAGGTTTTCAGCAGAAGTACACTCTATCGGCTCCGAAACTTACGGTGGATTTATCCAAAGATAAACAGTCCCGTGCCGACATAAAACATCTCACCGCCGGCGGCGAAGTGGTTCAGCTTGATACATCAAAATGGGCGGGGGAAGAATTACTCGGCTTTACCAAGCTGAAGTGTCTCCAGTTTGATTATGACGCAGCCGAGCAGATGTTTTTGGCAGCCGGGTCAGGGATAATAGCCGTTGATAACTCCAAAATTACAGAGCCCGGAAAAAAGACCGGCAAATTCAGTTTGCAAAGACCCTGCTATGTCGTTGTGCGGAATTTTGATACCTTAAAGTATCTTGCAGAAGCGGACGTGATTATTGCCGATGCCGCAAACGAGCAGATTATCATTGATTATTTCCCTGTCATCAAAGGCAAACAGCAGCAGACCACAGCTACTTCCAACCACGTAGAAGCTGTGCTCTACGAAACAAGCACAGGCCAAAATGAACTTTCGACGCTTAGCGCCTCCGGAGGCATTACTTATGAAGAGCAAAAGCCGCAGAAAGGCAGAACCGTTCAGTTTGTAGGCAGCGGTATGTTTTATGACGGCGGCGAATCTATGATAACCGCCTGGGGCGACGAATCTCAGCCGTGCTTCCTCAACGGTGCACTTGCTCCAGGCATCGAATACAATTTAAAATCCGGCAGAATCAAAACCAAAATCACCGGCCCGGGTATGCTGCAGATGGAAAGATAATTCACCAGCCTGTCAATCGCAAAGCTCTTGTAGGGCATCTATGCTCAGTTCGCCGAGCTTTGCAACAATTTTATCGGCTAAGGTTAACTGCTCGGCATCGTATGAATTTGTTACTGCTACGCTATGCATTCCCGCTGCTCTGGCCGCTTCCAGTCCCCAATGCGAATCTTCTATCACGATGCACTGATTTGGGAAAATTACGTCCTGTCGTTCGTGGTTGAGCTTTTTCAAAGTCAGCAGGAAACCCTCGGGGTTGGGCTTACCTTTTCTTACGAATTCTGCGGATACTATCACCTCGAAGAAAGACCGCAGCCGGGCCTGTTCTAATATAAGTTCAATCTCGGCCATAAGTGCACCCGAGCATATAGCCATCGGCATCTTGTTTTGCCTGAGCATTTCCAGAAAATCCCGAACACCCGCGATTATCTTGCCTTCGGTTTTTGCCAGCTCCTCGAAAACTTCGGTTTTTTCTTCCGCAAGAGCTTCGATTCCCTTGGCCGGCTTTTGTAATACGTTTCCGTCGATAAGCGCCTTAAAACAATCGAGGTCGCTCAACCCGAGATATTCCTTGTAATAGTCCTTTATTGAAATCTCAACGCCGTATTGGGCAAGCACATGATTGAAGGAACGAAGATGCAAAACTTCCGAATCCGTTATCACACCGTCGAAATCGAATATCACCGCTCGAAGCATTGTCCTCTCCTCATTCGCTCGGCACAGGCCCTGCCATTGCTTCGTATTCTGTAAATGTGGATTTGTCCCCCATCTTGATTAATTCTACTAAGGCCGTAATCTTAGGTGCGTTCCTTGTGACATATCTCTTGGCAATCTCCGCTTTTCTCGGCGTCGCTTGCTTATCGCTTGCTTGTCCGCAGAACAGGTATCCGTTAATCAAATCTATCGCGATATCGACCAGTGCTCTGCCGTAAAGGTCCATATACTCGTTTCCGTTTTCTTTCACGAAAGCGACGGCGGTTTTTAATTGTTCCATCCCCTCAGCGAGTTTTTCAAGCAGCTCTTTCAGTTGAGGGTCATAATCTTTTCCTGCAAGCTCGGCAATAAACTTCTCGGCTGTCCCGCTGCATACGCCGCGAACCGCGGCAACAACCTGCAATTGGCTTGTACCTTCGTAGATAGTTGTAATCCTCGCGTCGCGAGCGTGCCGTTCACTAGCATAGTCCCGCATATACCCGCTGCCGCCGAGGACTTGAATTGAATCGTAAGCGACCCTGTTGCACATCTCGGAGCAGTAATACTTGCTCATCGGGGTAAGCATTGAGGCAAGGCGGTTGAGCCGGCGAGTTTTTTCTTTGAGCGGCTTTAGTTGCTCTTTTTCGGTGGGCGGGTTAAGTTCAAGCCGTTTTTCGCAGGAGACATATTGGTCAACGACACAACATGTTTCGTACAATAAGGCTCTGCTTGCCTCGATGACAATTTTCATATCAATGACCATATCGCGCACGGCCGGCAGCTTTTCAATAGCTACTCCGAACTGTTTTCTCGTAGCCGCATAGTCACGGGCAACTCGAAAAGCAGCCTCGGCTATTCCGAGCGATTGGGCCGCAATACCGACACGGGCGCCATTCATCAGACTCATAACATAAGTTACAAGGCCCCGCTGACGCTCGCCGATTAGTTGGCAGGGGGTATTATCGAAGAATATCTCGCAGGTAGGCGAGCCGTGAATGCCAAGTTTATCCTCCAGCCGGCGAATGTGAACCGTTGGGCCCTTATCGCAGACCAAAAGACTCAGCCCCAGCCCTCCGTTTCTGTCAGGTTCGCTGCGCGCCAGTACCAGCAGCACATCGCCGCAGCCGTTGGTTATGAAGCGTTTTACACCGTGCAGAATCCAGTTGCCCGCCTCGTCCTGAAATGCCCGCAGCTTTACCGCCTGCAAATCCGAACCTGCATCCGGCTCGGTCAGTACCATTGCGCCCGTGACCTTACCTGCGGCAAAGTCGGGCAGATACTGCTGCTTGATTTCTTCCGATGCATAAGCATTAATTGTTTCCGCTATTCCCTGCAGACCGAATATGTTCATAAGCGACGCGTCTGCACGCGAAACAATCTCATTGGCCATCGAGTAAATAAGATTTGGGAAATTCAGCCCGCCGAATCTGTATGGCAGCGTAAAGCCCATCACATCAGCCTCGGCAAGTTTTTCCATAGATTCAGCTATCCCCTTTGCGTATGTCACCGTCCCGTCTTCGTTAAGGGTATTGCCTTCTCGGTCAACGTCCTCGGCTCGCGGCGCGATAAAATCGCCGCTTAATTGTCCCAGTGAATCGAGGACCATCTCGTAATTTTGTATCGCCTCATCGGCATCGGCAGGGGCATAGTCGAAATCTTTTGCGAAATTGAATCCCTCTTCCTGAAGCTCCGCCAATTTGCTCAAGTCGAGATGCTTGAACAAAAATTGTATATCCTCGTTGTCCCTGTAAAAATTAGCCATTCTTTACTGCTTCTCTTCCTTAATGCTTTTTTCTTTGAGCGTCTTTATTATTTTTGGCACGACGACGTTAAGGTCGCCGAGTATTTTGTAATGTGCAATCTGGAAAATAGGGGCATCCGGGTCGTTATTGATGGCGATAATCTTCTGACTGCCCGACATTCCCGCCTGATGCTGAATGGCGCCGCTGACCCCGACCGCGATATACAGGCTGGGCCTAACGGTCGTTCCCGTCTGGCCGACCTGATGGTCACTGTCGATAAAGCCCATATCGATTGCCGCTCTGGTCGCCGCCGGCGCTGCGCCGAGGCAATTTGCCAAATCCCAGATGAGTTTGAAATTGTCTTTGCTGCCTACTCCTGCTCCGCCGGCAACGATTACCCTTGCCGCCTTGAGGTTAACCTTCTTCGGCCGTTTGTGCTCTTCTAAAATCTCCAGAGGCAGCTCTTGCTGCGAAAGCTGTACCTTCTCTACGATAATTTCACCTTTACGCCCGGTATCAGGCTCCGGCATCGGCATCACGCCTTCGCGCACGGTGGCCATTTGAGGCCAGCGGTCGTAATTAATAATCGTCGCGATTATATTTCCGCCGAAGGCAGGTCTAATCTGGAACAGCAGGTTCTTGTGCGTTTCCCCGTCTTTTCCTGCCTGGTGGTCGCCGATTTGAAGGTCTGTGCAGTCCGCCGTAAGTCCCGCCTTCGCTGCGCTTGCGACCCGCGGCGCCAAATCCCGACCTGCTACTGTCGCTCCGTAAAGAACTATCTGCGGCTGGTATTTGTGTATCAAATCGTAAATTACTTTTGCGTAACTGTTCGTCTGATAAACCCCGAGCAGCGGATGCTCTGCTAAATACACCTTGTCCGCGCCGTAATGTATTAACTTTGCCGCAATGTCCTTTGCGCCGTTGCCTAAAACCGCCGCTGCCAGTTTAACGCCTAAGGTATCAGCCAGCCGACGGGCCTTGCTCATCAATTCTATCGGCGTATCTTCGAGATGCCCGTTATGCTGCTCTGCAAATACCCAAACTTCGCCTTGTCTGTTTACGTCAATCATAATTCGTCTGCGCTACGCTATTACCTTGTCATCAATTAGTTCGTGTATCATATCCGAAAGGCCTTGCTCGTTCGGCTCGATGTTTTTAGTTTCCTTCGTTGACAAAACCACGCTTTGAATTCGATGTACCTTCGTTGGTGAACCGCTTCGCCCGCACCATTGCAAATCGGCTTCGATAAAATCCAGGTTCCATTGCTTAATCAGAAGGCCCTTTTCCTCTAATTCACTGCTTTTATGTTCCGCAAGTTTCTTAATGTCCGCTTCGTCGGCGCCTTCGTTTTCGAGTTTTGTTTTCTGCATCACCTCGACAGCCGTTCGTGCATTTTTATATCGCATCATCTTTTTCGCCGCCGCTACTCTCGGCTCATTTGCTTCCCCTGTAACGGTCAAAAGAACGGGCAATTTCGCCCTGACCTTCTGCCAGCCGGCCCCGATGTTCCGCCGGGCTGTGATACCCTTATCCTTAAGCTCGACAAGCTCTTCGACATAAGTAATCTGCGCGATGCCCAGCTTCTCCGCCAGTTGCGGCCCAACCTGCGCCGTATCGCCGTCGATTGCCTGCCTGCCGCAGAGGACTATATCGTAGTCAATCTTTTTGACCGCGCAGCTCAAGATATAACTGGTCGCTAATGTATCGCTCGCGGCACATCGCTGGTCGGTTACAAGAATTGCCTCGTCTGCCCCGCGGAAAAGTGCCTCGCGAAGAATTACTCCAGCCGCCGGAAGACCCATTGTGATAGCCGTTATCCTGCCGCCGAATTTGTCCTTAATCTGTAGAGCCAATTCGAGCGCATTGAGGTCTTCCGGATTAAAAATCGCCGGCAGAGCGGAACGGTTGACCGTCCCATCTTCGTTCATCGCCTCACCGGTAATCCGTTTGGTGTCAGGAACTTGTTTTATAAGAACTACACAATTATAAGCCACTTATTCATTCCTCGAAGGTTATTGTTTCAATAACGGCAACTTAGAAAGACAACAGTTTAGCGGGATTCGATACTAAGTCAACCCTAAATCACCAGGATAGTTCCCCCGGCCCTCTATGTCCGAAATCGCAGTCTCACACTGTAATGTGGAAAAAACGCTAATCCCTCAAGCCTGAAAGGTCGATTCTAAATAGGAATATTTAATTTTCTATTGTTGATTTTCTTTGACAAAGGTCCTATATAAAACATAATCAGTAGTTTTGGGTATGTATTTGTTGTGAAGCCCAGGATTTATCTGAGGGGTTAATGGCAACAAACGAAACAAGAAACGATACAAGCTATGATACGCTGTTCGGCAAGATAGCCGTAGAGCAGGGCCTCTGCACGGATGCAGAGTTGCGTCGCTCTCTCGAAGAACTGCAATCTCGCAGCAAAATCAATCCCATAATGCTCAAGGACCTTATGATGGACCTTGGTTACATCACACAGTCTCAGTCTGACAGGTTAAGAAAGTCCATCAAGGAGAGCAAAGCAGTCACCCACCAGATTCCGGGCTATAAAGTTCTCGGCAAACTCGGTGCGGGCGCAATGGCCGTTGTCTATAAGGCCCAGCAATTAAGTCTTAACAGAATGGTTGCGATAAAGGTTTTGCCGAAACGCTTCAGCGGAAATCCCGAATATGTGGAACGCTTCTTCAAGGAAGGCCAGGCCGCGGGAAAACTCAATCACAATAATATTGTCCAGGCCGTTGACGTCGGTGAGGCGGGGGGATACCACTATTTTGTAATGGAATACGTCGAAGGAAAAACCCTGCACGATGATTTGTCCGCCGGCAAAGTCTTTAAGGAAGACGAGGCCCTGGGTATAATCATTCAGGTTGCCCACGCTCTTCAGCACGCCCATTCGTGCGGCCTGATTCACCGCGACGTCAAGCCCAAGAACATAATGATAAACACCGCAGGTGTAGTCAAGCTCGCTGATATGGGACTGGCCCGCGAAACGACGGACATCGAGGCCGCCCAAAACGAAGCGGGCAAGGCATACGGTACGCCGTACTATATTTCTCCAGAGCAAATCCGCGGCAAAATAGACATCGACGGCAGGGCCGACATTTATGGATTGGGAGCGACTCTCTATCATATGGTCACAGGCCGGGTGCCGTTTATGGCCGACGACCCCGCCGATGTGATGAGAAAGCACCTCAGGGAAGAGCTGATTCCCCCAGACCATATAAATACGCAGCTTTCCGCGGGAATATCCGAAGTAATCGAAGTTATGATGGCCAAGAACAAAGAAGACCGTTACAACAACGTCGATGAATTGCTGACGGATTTGGAAGCTGTTCGCAAAGGCCAGTCTCCGCTGCGGGCACACAAAAGGTTCGATGTCTCCGTCCTCGGACAGTTAGGAAAAGGAGAGGTTGTTAAAGCCGCGGACGAGGGACCTGACAAAGAAGATACCATTGCTCGTTATCGGATTGCCACGCTGGTCATGGGGGCGGTCGTGGCCATATTGCTTTTGACTATCGTTTTCCTTTTGGTTGTACGTTAGCGGCAATCTTATGCCCAGAGGCGGTGCACATTTTTCTTCCGAAGAGCTGGCCCAGGTACTCAGCCACTACGACATCGGTGTAATCCATCAGGCAAAACCACTCAATGCCGGCAGCCGACGCGCCCCGAAAATTGTAATTGCTTCCGAACGCGGCGAGTTCCTCCTCAAACGCCGTCCCAAAGGAGAAGACAACCTCTACCACGTCGCCTTTGCCCACGCAATCCAGGCCCATCTCTCGGAGACGGATTTTCCCCTTGCGCCCCTTGTTACCGCCTCCGACCAGAAAAACACAATCCTCTATCTTAACAATCACATCTATGAGCTTTTCGAATTCGTCACAGGCTCCCGCTACGACGGCTCCGCAGAAGCCACCGCCGACGCGGGCCTGCACCTGGCCAACTTCCACCGCTACTTGACCGATTTCGCAAAGAAATGGAAACCGCCAGGCACCAGCTTCCACGATTCTTCTATCGTTCGAATACATCTAAAAACCGCCGGCACTAAAAAGATGGCCCATCCGGACAAAAAATTGCAGAAGACCGCAGAAATATTAATGACACTTTACAATGACTCCAGCGTTCGTGTAAGCGAGCTTGGTTTCGATTCCTGGCCGCGGCAAATCGTACACGGCGACTGGCACCCCGGCAATATGCTATTTTCAAATCACAAGCTGACCGCAGTCCTCGACTTCGACTCGGTAAAAATTGCCTCGCCCGTTACTGACCTTGCCAATGGCATGCTGCAATTCTCGATTGTGGGTAATCGTCCCAACCCCGCCGATTGGCCCGACTATTTCGACCAGGCCAAACTCGTCCAGTTCTTAAATAGCTATCGCAGGGTAATCGAGCTTGACCAAAGCAAGTTAACTTCCCTGCTCGATTTGATGATTGAGACAATGATAGCCGAGTCAATCCTTCCTGTTGCTGCGACCGGCTTCTTCGGCAATCTCTCCGGCCTTGAGTTTCTCAAAATGATTCAGCGAAAAGCCGATTGGCTAAACAATAACCGTGACACCATCATCCATGCGATTACCTCGTAGCGCAATAAAAAAAGCTCCGCTTTCAAACGGAGCCTTTTGGTTCTTTTGGAACATTGCTTTGGATTAGCAGGGGATTACATTCGTCGCGCAGGGGCCTTTTTTGCCCTCTCCTATCTCGAACTCTACCTGCTGGCCTTCGTCAAGATTGGCGTAGCCGGTGCTCTTGATTTCGGAGTGATGAACGAACAAGTCGTTGCCGCCGCCCTCCGGGCTGATAAAACCGAAACCTTTTGTCTCATTAAACCATTTTACTATACCTTTACTCACTGGAAACTCCTTAGGCCTCTAATTGGCCGTAAAATCTACCCCTCGTACTTGCATAAGAGATTATTCCTGAGAGGTGCGAGAATAAACCCAACTGATATGCACTATACCGCCCCATCTCCGATAATACAACTAAAATATATTAAATTAATCATATTAACCAACCTGCCCTGCCTGTCCGCCATAGCCCTTTGGCGACGGCGGAAGCTCGAACCGCCGATGATTTAGCCAGTCCACCTTGTCATTGCGAGGCCGAAGGCCGTGGCAATCTTATGCCACTATCGACTAACGACCCTTGTCCGCCATAGCTTTAGCGAAGGCGGAAGCGGCTGGCGACTAATTTTCCCCTTGACCTTGGCTTGCCTTTAACGTACGTTGACTTACAAAGGTGACATTTTGGAAAAAGGAGACTTAATATGCTTTTAATGAGCACTGGACTTTGGATTGTTATTGCTGTGGCTGTTCTCATTGTGGTTGTATTTGTCGGAACAAAGATAAAAGATAAATTCTATTGAAAACCCCGGCATTGCCTGCTCTGAGCACCGTTGAAGGGCCCGCCAGCTTCAACAATAACCGCGACACATCAACTCAGGCAATTACCTCGTAATTTCCCAAATCCCGCCGGTTTATCCGGTGGGTGCCTTTGACCAGCGATAATCTGCAGTCTGAGGTTTACGTAAGCCGGCTGCTAAAACGATGTCCCCGCCGGGCTTCTTAAGTTTCAGCTCGGGCAGCGCCGCATGCTTTTGCTTTTGCGTTAGCCGTCTGCGGAAGTGCTCCTTCGCGGCGAACAAAAGGGGTCGATAGTAAAAAGCATCTCGAGCGCCTCGGACAAACCCTACTAAATGACGCCAGACAATGGGCCATCGCATATAAAACTCCATCAGAGCGATACGCTGAAACTCAATTAGCTGCTCTCGCGGCACATCATTAAGTTCGATGACAGCATTACCCTCGCGTCTGAAATCCGACCAGCCCTTTGACAGGAACTTATAGCAGCTGCGCAGTTTGGGGTCTTCACAAATCTCTATGCCGGGATAAGGCGTGAAGATGTTGAAGTTTGCGCGGTCGATTGCAAGATGTTTGGCGAAATCAATGGTCTCTCGTATAGTTTGCTGATTCTCGCCGGGTAGCCCCAGGATAAATGATGCGCGAGTTTCGAACCCGAGTCGCCTCAATAGTCTAAATCCATTTTCGACTTGAGCAAGTGTTATTTGCTTCCGTGCCAGGTCTAAAATCTTCTGATTACCAGATTCTACGCCGACCGAGATATGAATACAGCCGGCCTGACGCATTTTGAGCAGCATGTCCTCGCGAAGCGTATCTGCGCGGGCCAGACACATCCAGCGTATCGGTATGCGATGCTGGATGATTTTATCGCAGATATCCATCACACGGGTTGGCTTCAAAGTGAAGGTGTCATCTACGAAAAAAATTACCTCGGCCCCATACTGCTCAACACATATCTGAATCTCATTGATAACTCTCTCTGTGGCACGAAACCGCATCTTGGTGCCGAACATATGGTAGCAATATGTACAGCGGTATGGACAGCCGCGGGATGTATGAACCGTAGCCAGCCGCTTCATACCGAACTTTGGGTCAGGGAAGAGATACAGGGCAGGAGCAGTGAGATGGCGGGCCGGTAGCGGCAGCGAGTCGAGGTCCTGTATGAGCTTACGGTTTTCATTGCACCGGATTTGACCGTTGCAACGATATGATAGCCCCTTTATAGCCTGTAGCTCACCATTCTTTTCCAGTGCCTCAAGCAATTCCGTAGTGGTGATTTCACCTTCTCCGCGAACAACGAAGTCAATATGTGGATTCTCAGACAGAACGTCCTTGGATAATATAGTCCCATGTGGGCCGCCCAGAACCGTAAATACACCGAGTTGCTGTTTTACGGTCTTGATTAACTCGCTGGCGACAGGAAATTCAGGCGTCGTAGAACCTACACCGAACATCTCGGTGCGGAAATCGGCCACGCGGTGCACCACTTCGCTTATCGAGAGGCCCTCCGCCTCGCAATCGGCAACCATTACCTTGTGCCCGGCCTTTTCGAGAGCGCTCGCCACATAAAGCATTCCGCTTGGTGGAAGAACCATCTTGGTCTTGGTTTTGCTTGTCAGCATTCCGTAGATAAAAGAATAAGGAAGACGTGCGAGAAATACTCTCATATTTACCTCCTTCTTTAACTTAAAGTTAAAGCTCCTCTTTTGCTGCGTTCCTAATATATCAGCCCAATATTTATCAAAGCAGAAACACTTCTTGCTTTGTAAAGGCTCTGCCATGAACCGAACAAACCGATTCCCTTATACCGCAACGCCTGAAATAAAAAAGTCAGCGAACAATCTGTTGAACAATTCGCTCGGGAATAGCTGTTCTCGATGCCCCATCGCTACTTGGCGTATTGGCATCCTGATGTGTGACGAACGGTTATAGTAAACGCTGCGTCTGGTGAAAATTAAACTAAAAGGGTCGCTCCTCCGTCACGCATTTTGTTATTCCCATCCTCCAACTCATCCTTAACAAAATCTATCGTGGCATATCGAGATGACTTCTCATTATTATAAAACAACGCTTTTCGCCTTGTCAAGACAAAAAAAGTTTTGTTGTTCTTCTGGAGAGCCCGTCATAGGCTGATAAACATCGTATCCTTCGGTGCCGGCGGGAGTTACGAGATTTTTTCAAACTTTTATATGCGGTTTTGTAAGTTTGTTTTTGACCCATTCGACAGGCTCAGGATAAATGGATTCGACAAGCTCACCATAAATTGGGTTCGTTTGGGTTCGTTTTAACCAAGTGTCCAATTTGCATTTCTTGCTGTAATTCGTTGTTGAAATTACGGTTATAAACATTTGACTTTTTCGAAAATTGGGTTCGTTTTGCATAATAGTTCAATTTTGATTGAACCGTATTGCGCAAAATAAGAAAATTAACCACGGATTTACACGGATATTTTTCATAATGTTTAGAAATAATACCCCCCTTTCATTAATAGGGTGGACATGCGCGTTTGGTTGAAAAAGAATGTGGTTTTGGACCCGTCTCCGTTAAAAACTCCGCCGAGGTCTTCGCTGCGCTACGATTAAAAATTTTGAAATTAGCTGTTTTGGTGTGCGGGTAGCTGCGGTTTTGATTGAAAGATTTAACCGCAGAGAGCGCGGAGGACGCAGAGAAAAATTTAGCCACGAAAAGGCACAAGAAACACAAGAGGAAATTAGACACGGATTAACGCAGATTAACACTATTGTTTTTTAGCCACAAAGGCCCTAAGACACAAAGTCCTTGGGACTCCTTACGGAGAAAAGTTAGCCACAGAGTTCACAGAGAGACTGGGGGTGATGGGAGATGGACGAAGGAAGATAGACGATGAAAGACATATAAAAGTAAAAATCGTGTTTTGTTTTGCATAATTTTTAGATGTAAAAAAAGCCTCCTTTATTAAGGGCGGACATGCGCGTTTGATGCGAAAAAATCCCTCAAATTCTATTAAAACCGAAGAATTAAAGCTGCGATTTGAACCAGGACATTGGGAAGTTTCTGCCGGGGCAATCTGTTACTGTTCCCGCGCCCGGCGTAGAGCCATGTCCGTAAATCTTATTTTTTGGTATCCCGTACCGCTTTTGCAGAAACTGCACAAGTTTAATCAGCGACTGCATTTGCGCGTTTGTCGGCGGTGCCTGATTGAAATTACCCACTAAACAAATCCCTATCCCGTCCCTGTTTGCCCAGTTGCCCGGCGTGCCGCCGCAATGCGCGCCTGTAACCTGTTTTTGCCAGCGGTATGTTACCTCGACCTGTCCGTTACCGCTGTTAGAGCCGTTGCCTATGACGAAATCATAACCAACACCTTCCCAGTGGTTATTTTCCCTGTGCCATTTATCGAATATCGCGGCGTTTCCGTTTTTCGTCGCTGAATGGTGTATTATTATAGCGGTCCATCTTTTTTCCACCGAGGAAGACGGCTGCCACTGCTGGGAAATGCCCTGGTTATTCGAAAGTACATGCCGGGCCGGTGCTAAAGGTTTAGGTTTGAGAGGCTCGATGCTCTTATAGCCGTAATCGGTTGTAATCTCGGGCATTGGCTCATCGTTATAAACGCATCCGCCGAGGACAATCAAACAACCCCACGCAACAAAAGTGATTCTATTAAGCATCCTTTTAATTCTTCCTGCTTTTTCAGCTATTATGCCGTCGGCGTCCTGCTGTCGATTATGCATTTTCGAGCTTGTGAGGATTTACCAATCGCGGCTTTTCTTTATACCTGACCATACGCACGCAATTGCCGCTTTTGTTAAATTCGACCACATCCATATACGATTGCATAAGAAGCAACCCACGTCCTTCGTTCTTATAAAGATTTTCGCCGAGCCTCGGGTCCGGAATGTCTTCCGGGTCGAATCCCTTACCCTGGTCGGTTATCGAGATTTCGACTTTATCGGAACTAACGGAGTAGTCAACTTTGACTTCTTTGCCGGGCTTCATTTTATTGCCGTGCTTTATGGCATTAACGAAGGCTTCTTCGAGGGCCAGATGAACGGCGAAGATGTCCTCTTTGCTGAAATTGTTGGCTTCAAGGCTGGGCAAAATACCTCTGCACACCTCATTAATGGCAGAGGGTGTACTTTCAACAGCTATTGAGCGAGTAATCGGTGTTCTTAGTACCACTATCCTAAAATACCCTTATAACAGCTCAGCAGGAGCAGGATTATAGAACCCTGCCGACTACTAATTATCGGCTAATTTTTCGTCCTCGTGAACAAAATAAAGAGATTGCAACGGCCTAATCCGCTGCGGCCAAGCTCTCAACAGCACTTTTTACGTCCTGATATATATCGAAAATTTTGGTCAGCCTCGTTATTTTGAAAATTCTATATATTTTCGGGGCTATGCCACAAAGCTTTAATTGGCCATCCTGCTCATAAACCTTTTTGCTGATTCTTATTAAAAGTCCTAAGACAGCAGACGACAGGAACTGGACATTTTGAAAATCCAGAATCATATTTATTCCGCCGGCAGCGGACTCTATGACAGACATGATAGATTCCTGAAGTGCCTGAAGGTCCTTCTCTTCGAGGATTTTTTCGTCGGTAAAGGTAACGATAGTTGCCTTGTCAACGTACTCAACACTTATTCTCGGTTTTATAGGCACCATAACAATCTCCCTAAAACAGTATATAATCCTATAATTCTATGTTAAGGCTTTCCGGATGTCAATTTGAAATAATTGTGAAATTTAACGGTTCTTCAGAAAAACTCTTGCAGGGCGATGTGGGGCAGGGATAATAAACCTGCCGGGGCGCGGGCTCCGGCCTTAGCCTGATATGAATACCAAGAGCTTTTGCCGGAAGGGCGGTTTACATAATGCATATTAGCGAATTTCAACAACTGATTTCGAAAAAGTACGAAAAACGAGACCGAGAAAGGGGAGTCCCCGCAACCTTTATGTGGTTTGTCGAAGAGGTCGGCGAATTGGCTACCGCATTGGCGTCGAAGGACGAGAAAAACAAAAAAGAGGAATTTGCCGATGTGTTTGCCTGGCTGTGTACGCTGGCAAATATCAGCGATGTGGATTTGGAAAAGGCCTGTAAGAAATACACCAGCGGCAGATTAAAAGGGTTCAAGCCCAAATAGGGGGTAAATGCAGCTTTAAGATTGTTGTTCCTCGCTGTCGCCTATTTCGTCGGGGGACTGTGGTCCGTCAAATTTGCTTGTTGTCGCTATTGCACGGTAGAAGCACCATCCCAAGCCGCCCACTATAATCAGAAATACAACAGCAAGGATTATATACGAGACGCCGGTTAGCTCGTGATTGGCAGGTGTTTTTATTTCGTGGATTTCCGCCTTGCCGGTCAGGTCAAACAGAATTGCCGCGATAAACATACTTACGTTCATTGTTGCGATTACTCCGGCCCATCTTGCCGGCCAGGATGCCTGAGTGGTTGAAGTATTATATTTTTCGAGGATGTAACTACTCAAGACTATTGTGATGGCCCCGCCGATGGGCAATATCCAAAGTATGGTGTTTTTTATCGAAGGCGAGATGTCAATGTTAAGCGATATTATATACTGCACTGTCGGAACCAGAGCTGAGGTAAGCGCTACCAGTCCACCAAATCGGGCTTTTGTCTCCAAATCCTGTTCTTTGTGCGGCAACACGATATTGCCCCTGCGGTCTTTGAGTAAGCTGAGAACAATTGCGATTACGGGAGCAAGTACCAGGACGGCTACGCCGATGCAGTTCTCTGGAATCCACCGGCCCTGCGGAGTTCTCAAAAAGCCGGTTTCATTATTCATATCCTCGAAGAGCTGCCAGAAGAAAAGTATGCCCAGCAGTATTGGAATTACCAGGCGAATCATATAGTCCCACCATTTGCCTACTTTCCAGTCGCTTCGTGAGTTTGCATGTCGCCTCAATGTTCCGATTCGCCACAGCCATCCGAGAACTATACACTCGAGCATACCCAGCAGTGTGATGCCCCTGGTTCCATTGACAAATCCATCTATCGCTCCGAGCCAGTTCAGGCCGCCTTTAGTAATATAGATTAGCCCAAAGGCAAATCCTATTATACTCATCACGGGCAGGACGATATTTCTATGCCATCCTGTTTTGTCAACGATACTTGCCAGAACTGATTCAGTGATTGAAAATGCCGAGTCAATTCCGAGCGTAATAAGGGCGAAGAAAAAGACGAAGCTGAAGTACGCCGAATAAGGCAGTTGTGCCAGCGCATAAGGAAATGCCACAAACGCAAGTGATGGGCCTCCCTCTGCCACGTTTTCGACTGGGACAGGGTTACCCGCCTGCTGGGTAACAAAAGCCATTCCTCCGAGCGTTGCGAAGACGGCGAGGCCCGCTATAAAGCTTGTTGCGAAATCGGCCAAACTTATTATCAAGGCGTTGTTGTTTATATCACTTTTTCTATGAAGGAAACTGGCGTATGTAATCATAACGCCGAAGGCAAGGCTTAATGAAAAGAACACCTGCCCGAATGCGTAACGCCAGGTAACAGGTTTGGCAAGCTCCGACCACACGGGGTCAAGATAATAAGCCAGTCCCTGCATACTGCCCTGAAGTGTCAGTCCTCGTACGGTCAGAATGAGCAGCATCAGCCATGGCAGAGGGACGGTTAGCCAGACAATCTTGCCAACGAGCCTTACGCCCTTGAAGATGCAAAGGTACATCGACAACCAGGCAACGACCAGCGGCAAGACGATATTCCATCGAATACCGCCTAACCTCATTCCCTCATGGTACCCAAGGTATGTTTGGAAGAAAAAGTTCTTTGCGTTTGCAACACCTTCCAAGCCTTCGCCGGCCCAGGGCAGTTTGCCGCCGTTGAACATCCCGGTTATGCTGTAGGCCAAGAAACTAAAGCAGTACGCCAGAACAACCGGATAGTAGGTGACTATCACAAACCCCAGAATAATGCCCCACCAACCCACGACTTCAAAACCTTTGTGTACGCCCTTAAAGGCGTCGGGTGCCGCCCGCTGCGAATAATGGCCCAGACTGAATTCAAGAATCATCAGTGGAATGCCAACCAAAAGCAGGGCGACTATATATGGAATTAAAAATGCCCCGCCGCCGTAGCTGTAAAGTTTATACGGGAATCCCCACAAATTACCCAGGCCTACCGCAGACCCAACCGCAGCAAGAATAAAACCGCCCCGGCTCCCCCAGCTTTCCCTTTGTTCTTCCAAAAGCTCAAGACTCACGGTTTATTTTCCTGCAGTGTGGTAATTGAGCGGCTATTTTTTTATTCCGAGTACCGTCAGCGTATCGCGCTCGATGATGTTTTGAATGTCACCTCGTGGGACCGTCGGCAGATTCGTGTCGGCCAGAAGCTTATTGAAGCTGAGCAGTGTTTCTATGCATTCTTTAGCTTTACCGAACGGGAAGCCGCTGCCGAACAGCAGTTTATCCATTACACCGGATTCGTGTGCCGCTATCACCATATTGTAAATCTGCCAGACATTGCCGGGTTTTATTGTCAAGTCGGCATAGACATTTTTATGTTTGGCCACCATCGACAATGTTTGTTCGATGAAAGGTGCCCCCATCGTCCCGATGACAATTTTCAAATTGCTGAATTCTCTGGCAACTTCATCCAAAAGATATGGCTGAGCATAGTTCAAAACGGCCTCAGGCCCCAAGGCACCGGCGTTATGAAAGAAAACGGGCAGGCCGAGTTCCTGTGCCGATTCGTAAAACCTCATCGCCCGGCTGTGAGCCGGGTGAAAGCCGCACCGAGAACAGTACAGAACCGTGCCCTTAAGCCCCATTTTCTCTGTTGAAGCAGCGAGATTTTTAACGCTTGTTTTATCTTTGGTGGGGTCTATAACCGCAAAGCCAATCATCTTTTCTTTATGTTTGCCGATATACTCAGATAACTTCTTGTTGATTTCCTGGCTCGGGTCTTCCGGCGCAGCCAATACTATGCAAATATCTACGGTCTCCGCTGCCGAGGTCAGATGCTCAGAGGCTTCGACATTTTCCGCAGCACAATTTATATGCGTGTGGCAATCAACTATCATATACCGGCACCTTTAATACATTGAGTAATAACCAATTAGCAATAATCGATTATATCGGCTTCGTCAAGTGCAAATATTTCCTCTTTATTTTGTATGCCGAAAAAAAGCCGCTGCATACGGGTTTTCCTTGACCTGAAAGTGCGGCAAATGTAACATACTGCGGTTGTTTGGGTCTTTTATTACAGGCAGACGGAGAATTCCTGTGGAATGTCCGGTTTGTAAAAACGCGATGATAGTTCTTGAGCTTGCCGAAGTCGAAATTGATTATTGCACCGACTGCGGCGGTATCTGGCTCGATGCCGGCGAATTGGAACTTCTGCTCGGTGATTCGCAGCAGGCCAAACAATTGCTCAACTGCCTTAAAATTCATTCCAATTATACTGAGAAACGCAGGAAGTGTCCTATATGCCTGAAAAAGATGCAAAAAGCGGTCGTCGGTACGTCCACACCGCCTCTGCTGATAGACAAATGCGGCAGAGGTGACGGCCTATGGTTTGACCGGGGTGAATTGCAGGATATATTGGACAGGGCAGAATTGGATAAGGACAGTAAAATTCAAAAGTTATTAGCTGATATTTTCCCCGGCTAATTTTCATTTTTTTTATTTACCTTTTAGGCAAATTGGAAGGCTTAAGGATGAAAACCAAGTATATTTCAATTCTGTCAGTTGTCGCAGCACTGTTTGTGCTTGGTTTTAACGAACTTACTACCTGTGGAGGCAAAGAAATGGGCATTGAAAAACAAGCATTCGGCAAGACTAAAGAGGGCAGGGACGTTGATTTATATACCCTGACCAACGCCAACGGCTTAGAGGCCAAAATAATGACTTACGGCGGTATCGTAACGTCTCTTCGTGTGCCTGACCGGGACGGGAAATTCGCCGATATCGTTTTGGGCTGTGACAGTCTTGACGAATATCTAAAGGGTACTCCCTACTTCGGTGCGATAGTCGGCAGATACGCAAACCGTATCGCCAAGGGCAAGTTTACCCTCGATGACGTCGAGTACACGCTGGCGGTAAATATGAGTCCGAATCATATTCACGGCGGTGTGAAAGGATTCAGTATGGCGGTTTGGGATGCTGAACCAATGCAAACTGACGAAGGCCCCGCTTTGAAATTAACCTATTTGAGCAAAGACGGCGAAGAGGGCTATCCCGGCAATCTTTCCTGCACGGTTATTTACAGTCTGACAAACAATGATGAGTTGAAAGTCAGCTACGAGGCCCAAACCGACAAAACCACGGTCATTAATCTTACACATCATGGTTATTTTAATCTCGCAGGCCATAACGCTGGTGACATTCTCGGCCATGAGCTGCAGATATTCTCTGACAATTATACTCCCGTTGGTGGTGACCAGATACCGACTGGCGAAATAAAGCCCGTGAAAGATACGCCGATGGATTTCACCAGGCCGATGGCTATTGGCTCGCGCATAGGTCAGGTTCCGCCCGGCTATGACTATAATTACGTTCTTAACAGTTCCGACGGCTCGCTGGCGCTTTCGGCTTCGGTTTATGAGCCGAAGAGCGGCCGGGTTATGGAAATTTTCACCACGGAGCCGGGCCTTCAGTTCTATTCCGGAAACTATTTGGATATTAAGGGAAAAGAAGGCGCCTTCTATGCCAAGCACGCTGCCCTTTGTCTCGAAGCGGAGCATTACCCTGATTCGCCCAACCAGCCCAATTTTCCGTCGACGGTTTTAAAGCCGGGCGAAAAATACAAACAACTAACCGTGCACAAGTTTTCTGCACGATAACTAATTGTCGTTTTTGTGGAAATAAGTTTGTGGTTTTTTGCTAAAGGAGAAAAGTTATGACCGCACTAATTATTGTTGCCGCTATTCTTGTTATGCTTGTTTTTTCTGTAATCGGCGTTTACAACGTCTTGGTTCGGCTTCGCAATCAGGTCAATAACGCCTGGTCGCAGATTGATGTCCAGTTGAAGCGGCGCCACGATTTGATTCCCAATCTTGTTGAAACCGCCAAGGGCTATATGCAGCATGAGCGCGGCACCTTCGAAGCCATAACCGATGCCAGAAGCCGGGCTATGGGGGCTGGAACCATTCCGGAAGCCTCGAAGGCTGAAGGCGCACTCGGCGAAGCCCTGAGCAAATTTATGCTCGTCGTCGAGAATTATCCCGACCTCAAGGCCAATCAGAACTTCCTCGCCCTGCAGGAAGAGCTTAGCAGTACCGAAAACAGAATCTCCTTTGCACGTCAGAGCTATAATGACCAGGTCCTGTTCTTTAACAACAAGATTCAGATGTTCCCCTCCAACATCGTCGCGAATATGTTCAATTTCAGCAAACGGGATTTCTTCGAGCTTGAAAACGCTGCTGAGAGAGAAGCTCCCAAGGTAAGCTTTAATTGAAATTAAAAACTCGGAAGTAGAAAGTAACAATGTGGGAACTGATTAGGGCTAATAAGAGAAATTCCATCGTTTTGATGGTGCTGATGGCGGGTACTTTACTGCTGCTGGGCTATTTTCTCGGCATTGCTTTCGCCGGTCCACAGGCAGGTTACATCGGCTTGATAATTGCTACGGTAATTTGGCTGGTATTGGCAATGACCAGCTTCATGGGCGGCGACCAGATTCTTCTGGCCGCAAGCAAAGCCAAACGTGTTACCCACGATGAGTATCCCCAGTTATTCAACATAGTTGAGGAGATGAAAATAGCTTCGGGTCTGCCGATGCCCAGGATTTATATTATCCCCGACCCCGCCCCCAATGCCTTCGCTACGGGCAGAAGTCCGCAATCTGCCTCGGTAGCGGTTACCGCGGGACTATTGGGCAGGCTTAACCGTGATGAGCTTCAAGGTGTCATCGCACACGAAATAAGCCATATCCTCCACCGTGATATTCTTTACGTTACACTTGCCGGGATAATGCTCGGCTCGATTGTGTTAATATCACAGGTGTTTCTGCGAAGTATGTTTTACAGCTCGATGGGTTCGAGGCGCCGGTATTCATCGGGCGGCAAAGGCGGGGGACAGGGTGCCATTATTATGTTGGTTGTCGCGATAGTTGCCGCTATTCTCGCCCCTATAATGGCACAACTGCTTTATTTTGCGTTATCGAGAAGGCGCGAATATCTTGCTGACGCCGGTGCTGCCAGGCTGACTCGTTACCCTGAAGGGCTTGCCAGTGCCCTTGAAAAAATTGCCGGCGACACATCCCCGCAGTTAGCTGCCGTCAATAAAGTTACCGCTCCGATGTACATCGTTAATCCCTTTAAGAAAGCCAAGGCCAGAAAGTTGTCCGACCTGACCAGCACGCACCCTCCGATTTCTGAAAGGATAAAAATTCTGCGCAGTATGAGCAGCGGCGCATCCTTCAAAGATTATTCAGATTCTTACAGCCGGATAACGCACCACAAAACAATCGTTCCTGCCGCTGAGCTTACTGCGGAAGCTGTTGCGCTTCGTCAAGCCGGTGCCGAAGCTAAAAAGCAGCAGCGCCGCGGGACCCAGATGCGTCAGGTCGGCGATATTATGCGGCAGATTAACCATTTCGTATTTCTGACTTGTTTGTGCGGCCTGAAGTTGAAAATCCCGCCGAACTACAAAGCCGACAAAATTAAATGCCCAAGATGCAAAAGGGTTCTCGATTTGCCTAAAAGCGGTTAATTTTAATCTTTCTTGCGCTTTTATATCTTCTGTATTATTTTCTCGGAGCTTCCACCCATCTCAGACATTTCGGACACCGGCCGGTTTTGCCGGCATCTCTTTTGTGAATTTTGATTCTATGTCCGCACTCGCATTTGAAGCGGATAAAATCGTCCTCAGGTTTTTCTACCCCGGCAGCCGTCCCTTCCAGCTCGGTTTTTTCCTTATCGACGGCCTCCGGAGGTTTCTCGTCTGTATCTGAATCTTTTTTCTCTTTTTTTTCGTCTTCTTTTGTCTGGTCTTCTTTTTTTACTTTCGACAGCATTTGCAAGAGCGACTTTTCGTCTCTTTCCATTACCAGCCATTTTCTCTTCAGCATCAGCACCGCCAATCCGGCCCCTGCCCCGGTGCACAAGAGATGCGCACAATACGTTACGCTTTGGCCGCCCAGCCCCATTTCCAATATATCAAAAATAAACCAGAACAAAACAATCCAACAACCTGAAATACCAAGCGCCACCGGACGCGGCACAAAAAAGAAACAGTTTATCGAGTTCTCCGGAAAAAGCACAATATACATCCCCACGATACCGCTTATTGCCCCGGCTGCCCCCATTGCTGTCTTATCAGCGAGCAGCAGGTGAAAGGCCCCAGCCAGCAAACCGAACCCAAGATAAACTGGTAAATAAAGTTTATTGCCTATTTTTGCGCAGACAGCATTACCAAAAGGCCACAGAAAAATCAAATTACCGATTACCCGAACGATACCTTTTAAAATGCCCCCGTGCAGCCAAATATACGTGAATAATCCTATCCCCCATCCGTTTAAAACAAACCGGGCTATCGGTTCCGGAACTATCTGCTTTTCATCTGCCTGCTCCCCAGTTGTATTCTCTTCAACTGTTGGTCTGATTACTTCTTCTATTGATGTGTCGGCAGTCCTTTTGGGTTTTTCAGTCGCTACCTTTTCGGAAATTATCACCTGAATGACAAATACCGACACTATCCCCACTAATATCAGCCAGTTCACCACCGGCCGATGGTCAAACGGAGCGTCTACCTCATAAGGTATAAACATGCCTAAGTCTCCTCTTGAAGAGAATTACTTTGGCTGCTCCAAATTTGCTCACAGTTGTAACCGCAGAAATAAGGTGTAAGCGGGTTATCTCATGACCCAGCTTTTACCTTCATAAACCAGTTTGGTTTTGGGCCTGAAGGCCGGGTCACCGCCCAGTTTATAGCTTAATTCAAGGGTTTTTCTTAGATAAATTTTGACGGGCTCACCTGCCTGGTCTTTCTCTGTTGGATGGTCAATCGCAACTGTTTCGTTGCTTAAACCAGCTATGAATACTTTTATGTCCGTGGCTTGCACGTCGAAGTCAGGCCAGATAACGGCTATATCTTTCGTGTTATCTTCGCCTTGAAGTATTTTATTGCCGGCGTTTTCCAGAGATTCAAGCAGGGGGTATTTGTTTCGATGGCGCTTCTTTATCCGCTCAAAAACTGCTGCCGGCAGAGCTTTACCTGCAGGGGTGATTTCATAAGTGTCAGTCATCAGCTCGCACTTCGGGTAGAAATCGACATCGTGATTCGTCTTGTTGGTAAGCGTTATAATCATGTACCAGTATAGTGTTGGTTTCTTCTCGGTACTTGTCCGCAGTGCGATTTGCTGTGGGTGCTCGAATTGGACATCTACCGTCCACTCGTCCGGTCCCTGCACGATAGCCGGTTCTGGCGCCGTGGCGAAACTAAGCTTGTCGAGGTTCAAGGTTACACAGGCCGTTACTGCTAAGATGACGGATATACTATAAATAAAATTTTTCATCATAAGTCTCTCGCTAACTGATAATTACCCATTTCTAACCATCATTTTACACTAAAGCTGCTCTACAACCAAGAATATTTTCTTTCTTTTCCTGACTTGTGGTGTCCGGCGATATTTCAGCCTTAAAAATCAATATATTATTCGTATGCCAAGATTGACAATTTCCATAAAGTCATTATAATATACTTATATAAGAGTTTATTTTTACAGGTCTTAGAATAAAAATATGCATCCGAATGAACCGGCTTTAAACAAGTTTTTCAGGGCTGCCATCAAAACTCAGGCCAGCGACCTGCACCTAAAGGTTGGTCAGCCGCCGAAATTGCGCATTCGAGGAGAACTGAAAGACACCACCGGCGAAGCAATAACGGCTGAGGAAATGAAGCAGATGGTCTTCGAGATACTTAGCCCTGACCATAAAAAATCTTTCCTCGAGAGCGGCACCGTTGACTTTGCCCACGAAATTGGTGCCGAGGACCGATTCCGAATAAATGTGTTTCGCCAGCGAAATGTAATTAGTCTTGCGGCAAGGCGTGTGAACACCGAAATCCCGCCCTTTGAAAAGCTGCATCTGCCTAAGGTACTGGAGAAAATATGCAATAACACGCAGGGAATGGTTCTTGCGGTAGGTCCTACGGGCTGCGGCAAAACCACAACAATTATATCGATGATGGACTACATCAACCGCAACCGCTCCTGCCATATAGTTACAATCGAAGACCCAATCGAATATTTGCTTAAAGACAAAAAAGCAATCATATCACAAAGAGAAATCGGCATTGACGTAGAAGATTTTGACCAGGCCTTGAAATATCTGATGCGTCAGGACCCTGATGTGGTTTACATCGCCGAGATACGCGATTACAAGGGCGTAACAGCCGCGATGAGGGCTGCGGAGACCGGTCATCTTGTTTTCGCAACAATGCACTCGGCAAGTGCATCTCACGCCGTCCAGCGACTCCTGGACTTGTTCCCGCAGAACGAAAGGGAACTGGCCAGACAAACCTTAAGCTTGACAATCAGGGCCATTATTAGTCAGATACTGTTGCCGAGCATCAAGGAAGGCGTGGATAGAATTCCCGCTTTTGAGATTCTTATTTCGAACCCTTCAGTCAGAAAACTTATTTCCGAAGGGCGCGAGACCGATTTGCCAAACGTTATACGAAACTCTCGGGAAGATGGGATGCTGGACTTTACAGATAGTCTTACTGAACTGATAATGAATGGAAGCATTGAGCCGAGGGAAGCATATAAGTACGTACCGAACGTAGAAGAATTAAAGATGGCACTAAAAGGAATCAGGGCGGACTCAACTGGTATCCTGTGAGTTTAATTATGCAATTTTATAAACGGAGTGTTTTATGATGGCCTTGGTTGAATACGGCGGCTATATATCTATATTTAAATTTCTCATCTTTTTGTTTTTGTTTTTTTCATGGTTGCCGTTGATTACATGGGTATATCAGGATGCCAAGGCAGTCGGAGCCAGGGAAGTTTTCTGGACAGCCATTGTTTTTGGTGTGGGGGCGGCGGCGGCAATAGTTTGGCTTATTATACCTATTTTTATTATCGGGATGCTTTTCTATTTGATTACTGTAGGAGTACCAGTTGTCAGTTATGTGATACACCGCAATGCCAAGGTTCCGGAATTCAACCGTGTTCTGACCGCCGAGCACATCAAGGGTCTGTTTTCCGGCAAAGAAAAGAAACTTGAAGTTCTCCAAAATTTCCTTTTTATAACAGCCAATAATAACGAAGTCCCCGTCCCCGAACATAAAACGCCGGAATTTTTCGGTTATAAAGCAGCGTACGGGATTTTCAATGACGCCATTTGGCGAAGGGCAAGCGATGTTGTATTTTCCCCGGCACCGCAAAACTATACCGTCGTTTACTATGTTGACGGCACGGGCTTGAAACAGCCGGAGATAACTAAAGAACAGATGGAATATTTCATCCGTTTCTTAAAAAATCTTGCTGATTTGGACCCTGAGGAAAAGCGGAAGCCGCAAAAAGGGAAGTTCAGAATTCACAGGGACAAGGAAAATCTCGATTGGGAAATAACCACAGCCGGCTCGACCGCAGGTGAACAAATCAGACTTAAGCAAATAACCCGCCAGAGTATAACAAAACTGGCTGAAATAAATCTGATGCCTGAACAATACGAGCAGCTAAGTAAAATTCGCGATGTCAAACAAGGTCTGTTTATTGTGGCCGGGCCTAAAAAAAGCGGCGTAACAAGTACTTTTTACGCATTGCTCAGAAACCACGACCCGTTCCTTTACAATATAAACACCCTCGAAAGACAGCCTTCAGTGGAACTGCCTAATATCACTCAAAACATCTTTGCATTAAGCGATACAGGAACAACTACATACGCAAAGAGGCTGCAGGCTTTGGTGAGAATGGAGCCTGATGTCATAGGTGTTGCTGATTGCACAGATGGCGAAACAGCCCAAATCGCATGTACAGCCGCCAGAGATGGTAAAATCGTATATGTTGTCCTCGAAGCAGATGATGTAATACGCGCAATCGGAAAATGGATGAAATTGGTCAATAACAGAAATCTTGTCGCTGAAACACTTCTGGGTATAAGCAACCAGCGTCTCCTCAGAAAGCTTTGTGAAGGATGCAAACAGGCCTATGAGCCCAATAAAGAACTTCTCAGAAAGTTCAACGTTCCCGCTGAAAAAGCCAAAGTGCTTTATCGCCCCGGCAAAGTGCAGTATGACAAACGCGGCAAAGCCACAACCTGCGAAAATTGTCAGGGAACGGGTTTTGTCGGGAGAATGGGCGTATTTGAAATCGCAATAATGAATGATGAATTGAAAAATGCCGTACGACAGTCAAAGTCTCTTGCAGAAATAAGCACAGAGTTTAGACGCGCCAGGATGCTTTATTTGCAGGAACAGGCGCTAAGGAAGGTTATTGCGGGAACGACTGCTATAGACGAGATGGTTAGAGTGCTTGCGACTTCTAAAGATAAAAAAAGCGAAACAAAAAAAATAAATCCTGAAAAATCTCAGACATGATTATCTAACGATAAAGTTGGGGTTATTATGATTGGTAGTTTATTTATAGTGCTAATTGTTTTAGGTTGTGGTGTTTATCAGTACCAAAAAGGTACGTTTGTTAAATCGTTTGTTGCGATAGTGGTATCCATTTGCGCAAGCGTAGTTGCCTTTGGTTACTTTGAACTTTTGGGTAACGTTTTTATCAGCCGCGAGATTCTTTTGTCCTGGGCACATTCGTTTTCCTTTGTTCTGCTGTTTGTTCTGACTTTTGCCGTTTTGCAGACAGCCGCCATCCAGCTGATTCGCCAGCCGATTAACTTGGGACTTTGGCCTGAACGTATCGGACGAGTTATTTGCGGCCTTTTCTTAGGCCTTATCTTGTCCGGTATTTTATTCACAATCGTTGCGATGTCTCCCTTATCGGCAAAGTATCCTTACCAGCGTTTTGACGAAAGAATTCCCGACCCTGAAAACCCCAGCAAGTTACGGTTAAATGCCGACGGCTTTGCAACAGGATGGTTCAGTATGATAAGTAGAGGCAGCTTAAGCGGCAAAAGAAGTTTTGCCGCGCTGCATCCTGCCTTTCTGGACCAGCTTTTTTTGAATCGACTCAATGTTGATTATGAGGTTCCAATTATCGCCAGCTCTGAGGCGATAAAAGTACCTCAGAAAGGCGTTTGGCTGGCTTCGGAAGGTCTGAAAGACTCGGACGGGAACCCTGTACAGCCTAAAAGCGGATACAACCTCACAATTGTGCGGGTGGGAATAACCAGTAGTATAGAAGGGGACGATAAATTTTCACCTTCTCAATTAAGGTTAATTTGCAGGAAAAAAGGTGATGACAAAAACCCCTTTACCGGAAAAGGAAAAGATGTTTACCCTGTCGGATACCTGAAATCGTCAAATGAGTTGCAAATAAAAAATTTAGCCGACCATATACAGATAAGCCGCTCTGATATCGATTTTGCTTTTTATGTTCCGGATGAGTTCGTTCCCATCTTGATTGAGTTCAGGCAAAACGGCATTTACCAACTGCCGCCGCCCGTATCGTATGACCAGTCACCGGCTGCGGAGGAGCTTTCCATGATGCTGGAAGAACAAAAACGTGCGGCAGAAAAAGCAAAAGAGGAAGCGGAAAAGAAGGCGAAAGAGAAAGAAACTGCGGAGCCTAATAAACCCACAGAGTGATACAGTCAAGAGCTGTTGCGAATAACGGCGGGTTAAAAAATCGACCGAAAGGTAAAACTTAGGCGCAAACGACCAACTCTTCCAGTTCAATCTCCATCAGGTGCTCGAGATAAGTGCTCAAATCTGCTTCAGAAAAAGTTGCGAGGAATTCCGGCCTGGCACTTCTATTGATTTCACAAATGCGGTCTATCAATTCCCTTTTGCTCATAGTACACATACCCTTTAAAGCCAATTGATGTTTTTCCTTAACGATTTACCGCAATATCGACTGCGGGGACAATTTTTCTTTAACACGCTGATTATCTTCCCGATCAACGCCCTATAACCTGACCCACTATATGACTGTGTTGCTTTTCTTTGGCTACAATATATAGCTCAATCGGACAATTGGTTTTCATTACTTCTTTCAATGTCCAATAAAACCACCTGTATAGTCAGCTTATCGGCCTCCCAAAAAAATTAAGAATTTCCCATTTTTTATTCTTTTTTGCATGGTGCCGAGCATTTTCTGTTTATTGCGAAGGGCTATTTACTAAATATAGATGCTTAAAAAAATCCCTTGTCCTTTGTACCTCAATTATTGTATTATTATCCATTCCAAGGAAAATCTAAAAAATAAGTCTTTTGGAGGTTCGAAAGTGGCAGGTATCGGCGACATTCGCAACGTTGTTCTTTTAGGACATGGCAGCAGCGGCAAAACCTCTCTTACGGAGGCTATACTGCACATTACCGGTGCAACAAACCGGCTGGGCAGTGTCGATGACAAAACAAGCATTTGTGACTATTATGACGAGGAAAAAGAGCACCAGCATTCTATTGCGTCAGCCATAGTCCACACCAACCACGCCGGCAAGCTGCTTAATATCATTGACACCCCCGGCTATCCTGATTTTATAGGCCCGGCTATCAAGGCAATATCCGCAGTCGAGACCGCCATAATTGTAATCAGTGCGTCAGCCGGCATCGAGACAAATACACGCAAACTATTCGAGTCCGCTACAACCGCTAATATGCCGAAGCTCTTGGTTATTAATAAAATGGACGCCGAAAATGTTGACTTTCCTGCTCTTATCAAGGCTATTCAGGAAACTTTCGGCTCACAGTGCCGTTGCGCGAACCTGCCTGCCGAGGACAGGGCATCGGTAATCGATTGCATCGAAAACAAGACCGGCGAATCACCGGCAGCCGATGTAGCCCAGGCACATACTGATTTAATAGAAAGCGTTATCGAAGCTGACGAAAAGCTTATGGAGAGCTACCTTGGCGGCGAGGAAATCTCCGCTGAAAAGATAGCCTCGGTTTTCGTAAATGCCCTCAGGGCCGGAACAATTATTCCGATACTCTTTACCGACGCCCGCAAAGAAGTCGGTGTGGACCGCCTTCTCGATTTTATTGTGAAATACACACCCTCGCCTCTCCAGGCAAACCCGATTCAACTCAAAGACGGCGAAAATATAACAAAACTTGAGCCGGACCCTGCAAAACCATTGGCTGGGCTGGTATTTCGTATCGGCTTCGACCCACGCTCGAATATGAAGTATTCCGCTGTTCGTATCTTCAGCGGCACAATTAAATCGGACAGTAATCTTATCCGAAATGACGAGAAAAAGGGTATCCGTGCCGGCCACGTCTTAAAGACACAGGGCGGCGAAAATAAAGAAATCGATATCGGCCAGGCAGGCGACATAATAACGCTTGCCAAGACCGAGGACTTCAAAATCGGCGACCTTATTCACGATGGCAAAGTCGCAGGGAAATTCGAGACCCTTGCTGTGCCTGAGCCGATGTGTTCGCTGGCTCTTGAGCTGGCTGCGAAAGGCGATGAGCAAAAAATCAGTTCCGCTCTGGAAAAACTGTGCGAAGAAGACCCATGCCTTAAAGTTACACGCGACCATCAGACAAATGAACAGGTCGCCAGCGGCTTAGGCGACCTTCACCTGAGGGTAACGCTCGAAAAACTGGAAAGACGCTTCAAGCTCACAGTAACTGGAAAAGAGCCCAAGATTCCTTATCGTGAGACAATCACCGCCAAGGCAGAAGGGCATTATCGTCATAAAAAGCAGACCGGAGGTGCGGGCCAGTTCGGAGAGGTTTATCTGCGGGTTGAACCTGCCCCGCGAGGCTCGGAGCCGCCTTTGGAGTATAGCTGGGACATCTTCGGAGCTTCAATACCGGGTCAGTTTGAGCCTGCTGTTCAAAAGGGCGTCGTCGATGTGATGCAGAGGGGCGTCGTTGCCGGTTTCCCAATGCAGGACTTAAAGGTTTCTGTTTACGACGGCAAATACCACCCTGTTGATTCGAAGGAAGTGGCTTTTAGAGCGGCAGGCAAGGGTGCGTTTATCGACGCTATTGGCAAGGCAAAGGCTGTTTTGCTTGAGCCGATTGTAAATATCGAGGTTACTGTCCCCACCGAGAATATGGGCGATATCGCAGGCGATTTGGCTTCCAAGCGGGGAAGAGTCGTGGGCCAGGATATACTCGCGGGGAATTTCATCGTTGTTAAAGCTGAAGTTCCTCTGGCGGAGGTCGCACAATATAACAGCCAGTTAAAAAGTGTTACCGGCGGGCAGGGCAGCTACTCGATGTCGTTTTCCCACTATGAGGTTGTTCCACCGAATATTCAACAGCAGGTAATCGCGGCTTACGCGAGAAAGAAAGAAGAAGAGGAGTAACCTTATTGTTTTTAGACACGGATTTACGCAGATTAACACGGTTTATAATTGTATATCTCTGTGTTCTCTATGGCCTCTGTGGCTAAACTTCTTTATTTGAAAGGGTAAGAAGATGTGTAATGCGTGCGGGTGCAGTTCGGGCAAGAAAGACAAGCCAAAGAAGAAGAAAACAAAGAGCGGAAAAAAGAAGTAAAATTCAGAACTAAGAAGGTTTCGGTAGGGGGAAAACGAGGAGTTAGGCAGATTCCGGCTAAAAGCCGTTCTGGGATCTGCCTATGTTGTTAGGGGGCAGGCTTTTCATAGAATGGCCAAAATAGGCAATCTGGGGTAGCATCAATCCGTCTTCGCCAAGGCTTCGCCGCGATAAATTGCGCAAGTTGGGGGTTTGAGACGTGCAAAGACTTACAGTAACTTACAACAACTTACAATAATTTACAAAAAACATACCCTAAATTACAAAAACTGATGCAAAACTTACAACAATTTTGCACCCCCCCTGCGCATTTGATTGAAATTTAATTAGCCACAGATTTCACGGATTTACACAGATTTTTTTGGCCACCGAGAACACAGAGTTCACAGAGAATTTTTAGTTTTTAGTTCATAGAAAAAATTGGCCACAAAGTCATCCGCCTTCGCCGAGGCTACGGCGGACAGACGTCGACACAAAGAAAAGTTAGACGCGGATTTCGCAGATTGCGCAGAGGCAACATTGAAAAGTATATTAGTATATGCATACATACTAATATAGCGATTTAACAATCGTGGTTTTTAAAGTCAGAGATTTAACGGATAGGGTTCTAGTCCTTTTGACTAATCAAAAGGACTACGAGCATTTTATAAACGTAAGGGGTTTTTTAGTGAGGGATTTTAAGTTGGTCGATAGTCGTTAGTGTCTTCCGCTGTCGCTGAAGGGCTCCCACCTTCGCTAAAGCTACGGTGGACAGGTCGCTACGAGATTTTTTTTGCCACGAAGCCACCAAGACACGAAGAAAAATTAACCACGAATTCACACGAAGGGACACAATTTTTTACCGCAGAGGACGCGGAGAACGCAGAGATTTTAGATGTTTTTTCCAGTAGGTGGCAATGCCACATAGCGCGAGAAAGTTCAGAGGTTTTTTAGGTTGGGGGTTTGGGAAGGAGATTTTTTTGCGGGTTGCGCAGTGCTGCCGGAGGCCGTCACGAGGAAACGGACAGTAAGTATGCCGAAGGCATACGGATAAAACAGGTTCCGAGCAGAAATTTGGTGTTGACGGGGACGGCCGCCGGGGGCGGAGAAAGTAGAACAGGTGAACAGTAGAGCAGTTGAAAGGAAAATCGAAATTAGAAAAAAGATTGTGGGAATTTAGAAAAGGGGGTAGAATTGGGAGACAATCCAAAAGAAAAAAGGGGGAAGTTGAAAAAGAATTTTGTTGACTTTTTGGTATAGGGGGTGTAGTTCTTCATTTCAATTGATGGAGAAGGGCGAGCTTGTTTGTCGTTCTAATTTGCGGAGCTTTTCTTCCCTAATGAAATCAAAGAGATTTGGGATAATTGTTTTTTATATTATTTTCCGGAGGGCGAAAAATGGGTAGGGTATTTTGGGCAGCAATTGTTGTCTGGGGATTGGTGTTGTCATCTATTTGCTTCGGTTATTCCGGCGGTTCTGGAACAGCAGAAGACCCTTACCTGATATCCACAGCCGAGGACATGAACCAAATCGGGTGCAATTACCAAGACTGGGACAAGTATTTCAAACTGACGGCTGATATAAACCTTTCCGCTTATACCGGCACGCAGTTCAGTCGCATCGGCACCGATGCGAAACACGCCTTCAGCGGCGTTTTTGACGGCAATGGGCACACGATTTCCAATTTCGCATACACGGTAGAGAGCGGCGATTATATCGGCATTTTCGGTAGCGTCAGCAATACAGGGATAATAGAAAATGTCTCTCTTGTTGATGTAAACGTAATCGGAAACAACTATGTTGGCGGTTTAGTGGGGCACAACGAGGGAACTATCAGCAACTCCTCTGTCACGGGGACTGTTTCGGGTAGTTATATGGCTGGCGGTCTGGTGGGGTATAGCGAGCAAGGCAGTATCATCAATTGTTATTCGACAATCGCTGTCACCAGTGGGTATAGTCCATATTGTCTCGGCGGGTTGATAGGAGGAAACGACGGCACTATCAGCGATTGCAATTCGACAGGCACCGTCACCGGCGGAGATTGTTCATATTACCTCGGCGGGCTGGTGGGACAGAACAGAGGCGGCATCAGTGACTGTACTTCGACAGCTACCGTCACCGGCGGAGATTGTTCATATTACCTCGGCGGGCTGGCTGGATATTATACCCCTGGCCTATTACTAAGCGGTGTCTTCAATTGCGACTCGACAGGCACCGTTACCGGCGGAGATTATTTACACTACATCGGCGGGCTGGTGGGATATACCTATGGAGGCGGTATCGGTGAGTGCAGTTCGACAGGCAATATCACTGGTGGAGATTATTCATACGGCCTCGGCGGGCTATTGGGAGGTAATGAACGGGCAGTCTTTGTCAGGTGTTGTTATTCGATAGGCGCTGTCAGCGGTGGATATAGTTCAGATTGTGTCGGAGGGTTGATGGGGGAGAATATAAATGACAGCTATGTCACGGACTGTTATGCTACGGGCGATGTCATCGGGGGCTACGATGTAGGAGGATTAGTAGGAATAAATGATCATAGCTACATTTATGAGTGTTACTCATCTGGCAGTGTGTCAGGGTATATGTTCGTTGGCGGACTATTGGGGTGGAGTTATAACGGAGAGACCATAAATTCATTCTGGGATGTGAACACCAGTGGCCAATCCTGGAGCGCAGGCGGAACAGGCAAAACAACCGCTGAAATGATGACGGAAAGCACATTTACTGACGCCGTCTGGGATTTTGTAGGCGAGACGGCCAACGGCACGGATGACTTCTGGCGGATGTGTGTAGATGGAGTGAACTATCCGCTTTTGTGGTGGCAGTTTAATACGGCGGATTTTACCTGTCCGGATGGCGTCAATTTCATAGACTTTGCGATTCTGGCCAATGTCTGGCTAAACAACTCTTGGCAGGATAACTGGGACTATCGTTATGATATTGCCGAACCGCAAAATGGTGTCATTGATGTCTTAGACCTTGCGATATTCACACAACACTGGCTCGAAGGGTTTTGATGGCTTAGTTCATAAGCAGAGAGTTATTCTGTAAAGCCGATTTTAATAAAGGGCTGTGAGCGTAATGCTTACAGCCCTTGGTCTTAGAATTTGCTCAGAACAGGCCCTTCGACGAGCTCAGTACAGGATAGAGAATTCGGGCAGAGATTGCCTAAGTTAACATTATTGATTTTGTGGAAATTGGGGGTTGTAAGTTTTGAGTTTGGGGGTAGAATATTAATGAAGCTGGGAAGGAAATAATTACAAACATATAGCTTAGGGGGCTTGTAAGATGAAAGAAGAGCTTGCGTGCTGCGGTTACAAATGTAAAATTTGTCCCGCATACAAAGATAATATAAGCGGCGAGGAATCTCAACAGGCGGTCAGCGACGGGTGGTTCAAGATATATGGTTTTCGCATACCGCCGGAACGATGTATCTGTGACGGCTGTAAGCCTGAGAATTGTGAGAACCCGCGGAAGGTAGATACGAAATGTCCTATTGGGCCTTGCGTAGCGGCGAAGGGGATACCCAACTGCGCTTACTGCGATGAGTATATATGTGAGAAGCTGGCGAAGAGGATAGTCAGCCCAAAGGAAATTGTCAGCAGGAGTAAAGAGCCGATTTCTCTGGAAGATTACAACCGCTTCATAAAGCCCTATGATAATAAGACCAGGCTCGACGAGGTGCGGATAGTATTGTTAGGCAAATCCGATTAGGCAACAGCAAGTTCGTCGCTTGTTGCTCGTGGCTCGTCGCTCGGGCCGGCACAAGGTCAGGGTTTGTTTTAATAGATTCCTCGACTTCTTCGACTGATTCGACAAACTCACCACGGGCAAGCTCGGGACAGGTACGCTCGGAATGACAAGATGGCGGTTTGAGATTGCCACGGCCTTCGGCCTCGCAATGACTTATACTTTATGGGTTTTGAGTTGCGAGCAGTTTTATGAAGTCGTCAGCTGTTGTTTCGGCGAGGGTATCAAAAATCAAGTCGGCTTTCGCGAGGTCGGCGCGTTTTCGGGTTGTAGCGACCGCAAGAACCAACATCTTCGCGGCCTTTGCAGCCTCGACGCCGGCGATGGCGTCTTCCACGACGATGCATCTTCCCTGCGGCATCGAGAGTTTGGCAGCGGCTTTAAGGAAGGTCTGCGGAGAGGGTTTGCCTTCGGTTACGTCTTCGCAGGTAACATAAGCATCAAAATATTGGTCGAAGTTCATACGCTTGCGGATGAGGTCGAGATTTGCTTTCGGGGTCGATGAGCCGATGGCCAGGCGAAAACCTTTTTGTTTCAGGTCGGCGAGAAGGACTTCGAGATTTTTATCCGGAGCGAGTTTGTCCGCAACGATTCGGCGATAAAGTTTTTCTTTCCAGTCGGAGAGAAGATTGAGCTGCTGGGGGGATAAAGCACGGCCAAGCAGCATTGGGATTATACTGTTGTTGTTCATTCCGAAAGTGGCCAGGAAGAAATCGTCTGATATAGGCATGCCCTGTTTTTCCGCAAAGGCAAACCATGCTTGCTTGTGCGCCCAGCCAGTATCTACGAGGACGCCATCGAGGTCGAAGATAACAGCCATTTTTTTATCAGCGGATGCCATAATATTTCACTCCTCGTTCTCGTGGTGCCGGGGGACGATACGAAATTGTCAGACTTCTGCGGGTACGGGTTTCGGTCTTGTTCGGCCTGGTTTTGGTGTAGATTTAATCCGGGTTTTGGCCGGTTTGTCTTTGGGTATTGCGCTGCCTATGGAGCGTAATTTTTTGTATCTGTTATCGAGCAGATTGTCAATTGTTGTGCGTTTGAGGTCGCGGAGAGTTTTAACAATATATTCCTCGACGTTGTGAACGGTGTCGTGGATGTTGCGATGAGCGCCGCCGAGGGGTTCGGGAATAACAGCATCAACGAGGTTGAGCTTATGCAAATCTTTGCTTGTTAATTTAAGGGCTTCGGCGGCATCTGGGGCCTGTGAGCCATCACGCCAGAGAATTGCGGCGCAGCCTTCGGGTGATATGACCGAATAATATGCGAATTCGAGTATCGCCATTTTATCGCCTACGCCTATGCCGAGAGCTCCGCCTGAGCCGCCCTCGCCGATGACGATACAAATTATGGGCACGCGTAAACGCGACATCTCCATAAGGTTGACTGCTATAGCCTGTGCCTGTCCGCGTTCCTCTGCTCCGATGCCGGGATATGCTCCGGGAGTGTCGATGAGTGTGACGATGGGAATGTTGTATTTTTCAGCGAATTTCATTTTGGCAATTGCCTTGCGATAACCTTCGGGATTTGGGCAGCCGAAGTTGCAAATAACTTTTTCTTTTGTATCTCTGCCCTTGTTCTGGCCGACAATGAGCACTTTTTCTCTGCCGATTTGTCCTAATCCAGTTCTGATGGCGCGGTCATCGCCGAAGCATCTATCGCCGTGGAGTTCGCGGAAGTCTTTGACCATCAGATCAAGATAGTCAGTAAGAAGCGGTCTTTTGGGGTGGCGCGCTACCTGGACGGTCTGCCAAGCGGTAAGAGAGGAATAGACACGTTTAAGCTCGGCGACCTGTTTTTGCTGCAGGGAGTGAATCTCAGCGGAATAGTCGATGCCTTTGACGGAACTGAGCCTTCGCAGTTCGTTCATTTGACGGTCAAAGTCAGCTACTATTTCTTCAAAATCGAGGTAATCGCCATCACTGATTTTATTTTTATTTTCTGGCATATAAGAAAACCATCTCCGCTATAAGCGGATGAGCATAAAAAAAGCCAGCCCTGCAGGGCGGGACATTTTTAGTTCGCCGTATCCGTCGGCTTTTATTGTTAAGAGTCGGAATATTAACATTTAAACGGTATAAATGAAAGAAAAAAATTGACATTCGAAGCTGCTTACTATATTTTTTAGCGAAGTTAACTTTGTATTATCTTTCCGTAAGGTCTTGCTTTTGAAAGACTTAAGGCAAATAACGGTTATAGGTTTGGGGCTTTTGGGTGGTTCGATAACCCTTGCGATTTTACGCAGATTGGCAGGCGTAAAGGTTGTGGGTTATAGTCATCGCCCGGCTACACGCCGTAAAGCGCGACAAATGGCGGTCGCGACGGAAGTGGTTGACGATATACGGGCGAGCGTATCCGAAGCGGACCTTGTTATTCTGGCCACGCCTGTGGGCACATTCGAGGGGATTTTCGACGAAATAAGTGATGCGCTGCCAGCCGGCTGTATTGTTACCGACGTTGGTTCGACGAAGGTTCAGGTGCAGAAGTGGGCGGCGAAGCGGCTGCCTGATAGCGTCTGTTATGTCGGCTCTCATCCGATAGCCGGTTCGGAACAAAGGGGGGTTGAATTCGCCAGGGACGATTTATTCGAGCGAGCTATTTGTATTCTGACAACGACGACGAAGACCAACCGCGGTGCGGTGCAAACTCTCAGGAGATTTTGGACAAAGCTCGGGTGCAGTATCAAGTTGATGGGGCCGGCGGAGCATGATAGGATTTTGGCGAATGTAAGTCATCTGCCGCATATAACAGCGACGGCATTGATAAATGCGAGCAAAGTTAAGGATTTGGCGTTTGCCGGCAAAGGCTTTATGGATACGTCGAGGGTGGCCTCGGGGCCGACTAATATCTGGGCCGATGTATTGACGACAAACGCAAACAATATCGCCAAGAGCATCGATAAAGTTACGGTTGAGTTGGGAAAACTGAAAAAGGCAATCAAGAAGGGCGACAAAAAACAGATAGAAAAGCTGCTGAAGACGGCGGGGGACAAACGCAGCGAATTGATAAACTCCAAAATGAAGAAAAAGGAATTGATATAGTGGAACAATGGCGGTTCGAGGTTTTTAATCGTGCGTGGTTCGCGGATGTTCACGGCAATAATGTATTGGAAGACATCAGGGAATTAGGGATTCGTTCGGTCGAAGCGGTCCAGTCGGCCAAGGTTTTTTTGATTGAGGGGAGTTTCGATAAAGGTTCTGCGGAGCGTCTTGGTAAAGAGCTGTTAACCGATACTGTCTGCGAGGAGTATTATATAGGCAGAAGCGGCAAGCCTGCCGGTCTGGCAAAGGCGACATTAATCGAGGTACACTTAAAAAGCGGCGTTACCGACCCCGTGGCTGAATCGGTGATGGCGGCGATGGCGGATATGGGTATTGCCGCCAAAAGTGTTCGGACGGCACGGAAGTATGTTTTGCTGGGTGAGGTTTCAACGAAGCAAGCCGATATAATCGCAAAGAAAATTCTGGCGAACGACTGCATCGAAGACGTAATAATAGGAAGCGAGGCAGAGCCTCCGAGTCCACATCTTAAACCTTATGAACTGAAGATAATATACTGGCCCGTGCGGGAGCTTGACGATGATGGGCTGGCAGCTTTGAGCAAGGAAAAGGACCTGTTTCTTAATTTAGTTGAGATGCAGGCCATCCAGAAATATTACCGGGAACTCGGCAGAGAGCCTACCGACGTCGAGCTGGAATCACTTGGACAGACCTGGAGCGAGCACTGCGTTCATAAAACGCTTAGAAGCGCCGTCGATATGTCAATCGACGGCGAAGATATACATTTCGAGAACCTGCTGAAAGAGACTGTTTTCAAGGCCACGCAGCATCTCGCAAAGAAGTGGTGCATATCTGTTTTTTCAGATAACGCAGGTGTGGTGGAGTTCGATGAGGATTCGGCGGTATGTTTTAAGGTCGAGACACATAATCGTCCTTCTGCGCTGGACCCATACGGCGGGTCGGCGACCGGTATCGGGGGGGTAATACGCGACCCTATGGGGACAGGGCTGGGTTCGAGACCTATCGCCAACACGGATATATTCTGCTTCGGCGAGCCTGACAAGAAGCTGGAAGATATACCCAAAGGCGTTCTGCATCCGAGAAGGATTATGAAAGGCGTTGTATCAGGCGTTCGCGATTACGGCAACAGGATGGGGATACCAACGGTCAACGGCGCGATATACTTCGATGACAGATATTTGGGTAATCCGCTGGTCTATTGCGGCAACATCGGGCTGATGGACAAGAAGAAATGCTTTAAGAATCCGCAGAGCGGAAATTTGGTTATGGTGGTAGGGGGGCGAACGGGACGAGACGGGATACACGGAGCGACGTTTTCAAGCGGCGAGATAACGCACGAGTACGAGACAATTTTTTCTCACGCGGTTCAAATCGGCAACGCAATAACCGAAAAGAAGATGTTAGATGTGCTGCTGCAGGCGAACGAAGCCAACTTATACGAGGCGATTACCGATTGCGGGGCAGGGGGGTTGAGCAGTGCGGTGGGCGAGATGGGTGAAAAGCTCGGAGTAGAGGTCGATTTGGAAAAAGTGCCGTTGAAATACGCCGGGCTTAATTGTGCCGAGATATGGATAAGCGAGGCACAGGAACGAATGGTGATAGCAGTTAAGCTTGAGAATCTGGAAGCGATAAAGAAGATTTTCGACGGCGAGAATGTGGAGTCAACTGTAATAGGCAAGTTCACCAATGATAAAAAATTGGTATTGCGATATAACGGCCAGCAGGTAGCGGAAATGGATATGGATTTTCTGCACGACGGCGTTCCGAAGGTTCGGCGGAAGGCGGAGTGGAAGAGTCCGAAGCTTTCTGAGCCGAGCATAGCGGAGAAAGAGAATTACAACGAATCTCTTTTGCGGATTCTTTCCTGTTATAACGTAGCCAGCAAGGAATGGGTAATCCGTCAATACGACCACGAAGTTCAGGGCGGTTCGGTGGTTAAGCCTTTGATGGGTGCGAACAACGACGGGCCGAGCGATGCGGCGGTAGTAAAGCCCAAGTTCGATTCGGAGAAAGGACTTGCGATTAGCTGCGGGATGAATCCTTTGTACGGCGATATTGACCCGTACTGGATGGCGCTGGCGGGTATCGATGAGGCGATAAGAAATTTGGTATGCGTGGGCGGGCGAGCGGACAGGATTGCGTTGCTGGATAATTTCTGCTGGGGTAATTGCAGAAAGCCCGAGACGTTCGGGACATTGGTTCGGGCGGCGCAGGCGTGTTATGACGGTGCAATAGCTTTTGGTTCGCCTTTTATCTCCGGCAAGGATTCATTGAATAACGAATTTTCCTGCGAAGACGGCAGGCAGATTTCCATACCTTCGACGCTTTTGATAAGTGCGATGTCGATAGTCGATGATATCGATAAGTGCGTAACGATGGACGCAAAAAAAGCGGGCAATTTTCTCTTTGCAGTTGGCGAAACGAAGAACGAATTAGGCGGTTCGCACTATTACAAAATAAATGGTCAGGTTGGAGCAAATGTTCCGAAGGTTGATTTGGAAACGGCCCCCAAGATTGCCGAGAGAATCGCCGATGCAATCGCAAAGGGTCTTGTGGTCAGTTGTCACGACTGCTCTGAAGGCGGTTTGGCGGTGGCTTTGGCGGAAATGGCTTTTGCCGGCGGGGTTGGTATAGAAGCGGACCTGCGGGGTTTGCCAAAGAGTGACGATTGCCTGCGGACGGATGTGCAGCTATTTGGTGAATCAACGTCGCGCTATATTTTAGAAGTCGAGCCGGGCAATTACGATGCCTTCGCGAAGCTGATGCTTAATCTGCCTTTCGGGCAAATCGGCAAGGTGACGGAAGAAAAGAAGCTTGTCATAAAATCAGAAGACGGCAGAAAAGTTATCGATGCGGACATAGAATCGCTGAAACAGGCGTGGCAAAAGCCGCTTGACTGGTAATAGAAGAAATAGCCACAGAGAACCCTTCGACTTAGCTCAGGGCAGGCACAGAGGACACAGAGACAATATAGATTCCCGCTTTCGCGGGAATGACAGAGGCAAGAGATGACACATGTAAAGGCAATAGTTTTACGGGCGGCGGGTATAAATTGTGATATGGAAACCGAGCATGCGTTTGAACTGGCGGGAGCTGAGGCTGAACGTGTGCATATAAACAGGATAATCGAGGACAAAAGTGCGCTCGAGAAATACCAGATAATAGTTATTCCCGGCGGCTTCAGCTATGGCGATGATGTGGCGGCAGGTAAAATTCTGGCCAATCAAATCATTCATCATTTATATGAGCCAATACAAAAGTTTATAGAAGGCGGGAAATTAGTGCTCGGAATCTGCAATGGTTTCCAGGTTCTGGTCAAGGCGGGGATTTTGCCGGGGATGGATTCAGGCGGCGAAAAAGGGCCTGTTACCATAACCAACAACGACAGCGGCAAGTTCGAAGACAGATGGGTGTACCTTGCTCCGCAGGCGGAAAAGTGTATCTTCATAGAAAGCGGCAGGCAGATTTATTTGCCGATAGCACATGGCGAGGGTAAAGTTGTTGCTAAAGACAAGGCTACTCTTGAGAAATTAAAATCCGATGGACATATCGCGTTCAAATACGTCGATGAAAACGGCAACGAGGGAGACTATCCTGTTAATCCAAACGGTTCGGTTGATTCGATAGCCGGTCTGACTGATGCTACGGGGCGGGTGCTCGGTCTTATGCCGCATCCGGAAAGATACGTTCGAGCTACCCAACATCCGCATTGGTCCCGTCTGGTGAATAAACGAAACGGTGACGGAATGACAATTTTTGTCAATGCTGTCAAGTTTGTTCAGAAAAACCTGTGATTGTCATAAGATAATTATCGGGGGCGCTGCAGCTTTTCAGGAGGAAGGGAATAAAGGCTGTTTTTATTTTGCAGCAGCCAATGGTGTTACCGGCAGCGTGAAGAAGAAGGTACAACCCTCGCCGATTTTCGATGTGACCCAGATTTTGCCGCCGTACATCTCAACAATTTTCTTTATTATGGAAAGACCAATGCCGGTACTTTCGAATTCATCGCGCGGTGTTAACGTCTGGAACAACTGGAAAATCTTCTCAAAGTGTTTTTCCTCAATTCCGGGACCATTATCGGCGACGCTGAATTTCCAGAAGCCGTTCTCTTCGACGCAGCCGATTTTTATCGAGCCTTTGGGCTTATCCATATATTTTATTGCGTTAGTCAGCAGATTCTGGACTACCTGTCTGATACGGGTCTGTTCGCACTGGATTGTGGGCAGCTCATTTTCGATGGTAATCTTGATGTTTTCCGGCGGAGCAATCAGGTCAATAATATCTGCAATAAGCTCGTTCAAATTGACCATAGCCTTTTCTTCATCGACACGCCCGGCCCTGGAATACTGCAAGATGCCGTCAATGAGGTTGTGCATCCGGTCAACCCGGCTTGCAAGCAGTCTTATTTGCTCTCTGCCATTTTCGTCGAGCTTATCTGAATAATCGGCTGTTATCCATTCAGTAATGGTTTTGATTCCTCTGAGTGGCGCCTTCAAGTCATGTGAGACTATGTAGGCAAAATCCTTCAATTCCTGATTAGTTTTTTCCAGTTGTTCGAGCAGTTGAGCCTGTCGCAATTCCGCCTTTTTGTTCTCAGAGATATCCCTGAATATGCCCTGCAGTATTTTTCTGCCTCTAAATTCAAGCAGCGTGGCCTTTATAGCGACGTCTCTGAGTTGCCCGGTTTTGGTAATAACTCTGGTTTCGAGGGTCTGACCACGTTTTTCCAAGATGTGCTGACTGAAAGTATCACTAAATTCTCCTTTGATTCTTTCCGGAGGATGCAAAATCGTGTGCGATTTTCCAATCAGTTCCGATTTTTCCCGGTCAACGAGTCTGGTAGCTGCAGGGTTACAGTCAATTATTATACCCGTTTCGGCATCAGCCACGATGATAGCATCCAATGCGCCTTCAAACTGTGTTCTGTATTTTTCTTCGGCTTTACGCAGCTGCTCCTCTGCATTTTTACGCTCGGTGATTTCCTGCGTTAATTGTTCATTGGTAGTTGTAAGCTCTGCGGTGCGTTCCTCGACTCTCACTTCGAGTTTTTCCTTTGAATCAACCAGTTCCGCGTCTCGCCGCTGGATTTGTTCAAGCATTTCATTGAATGAATTGATAAGCAGACCCACCTCATCGTTACTTTGTCTGACGGCCCTGGTGGAATAGTCTTTTTTCTCCGATACATCTTTAGCGACCTTGGCCAAACTCAGGATTGGCCCGGAGATAACGTTCTGGAGCAGCGAAGACATAAGAAACGCTATAAACGAGGAGAAAAACAGTACTGCGATGATTACGCTTGCGTTGCGTTTGAGCATCGTGTACATGGGACTTAAATCCGAGCGGAGGCAAACTGTTCCAATAATTTCTCCGTCGAGGACAATGGGCCTAAAGACATTCAGGAATCCGTTGTCGAAACTAAAGCCTTTGCCCAGGAGTGTGTCCGGATGGACTTTTATTTCAGCATAACCACGATAATAGGTCGCAAAGAGTTTATTGTCCTTGGTGTATATACCTCCAAAAATGATAGAAGGTTCTACATGAAGGGCGCTTAGTGTTACCTTTGCATCCTCTGCATCCTGGAAGGCCAGGGCGGCTTTACAGTTTTCTGCAATCATCTCTGTCTGTGTAGAGACATTCCTTACGATGTTATTGCGGAAGGTGTTCCATTCCCAACTGATAAAAGCGACCCCTGCCAGCATCAGGCCAGTGATGCAAGCCAGCATGATAATCAATATCAGCTTATATTTTATCGTCATATTTCGAAAAAGAGGCATAATCAGTTGTTTCCTGCTTTCTCGGATAATTCTGCTTTTTTGTTTTCTTGAGCGGCGTCTTCTTCGACTATTCTCTTTGCCAGTCGCAGGAGCTGAGACCTAATCTCAAGTTTGGCCCGTTCAGCAGCAGAGGTATTGATTTCAAAACGGATTTTGTTTTCTACGACAAGGAAATTGATAATACCGCCGGCTTCGAGAAACCCTTTCATCTCACCAACCGTCAGGACATTATAGTCTTTAACTAAATTTAAGATTTCCTTAAGGTTTTCCTGTTCCGAGGAACAAATGAACAGCAGGTGACATTTTGTACACGTTTCGGGTTGGGTTTTATTGTTTTCTACGGCTTTTTTCAGATCTTCAAGACTGTTGAATCGTTTTATAAGGACGCTCCTGTCTTTGACCTTTTTGTCCTTAATCGGCTCAAAGGCATCTCCAAAGGGGTCCTTGCCGACGATGCCTATGGTCAGCGGTTGATTGTTGTCAGCGGATTTATCTTCAGGCCAATCGATAAATTGGAGGAAGTTGTATAAAAACGCAGCCTTTACCTGATATTCCTGGCTGGATGTGGAATCAGCCCCAGCCCTTGCTGTAAAAGCTGCTACAAGCAAGACCGAAGCCAAGACCACCCGGTTGTTATAAGCTATAGTTCTCAGTTTTTTACGTCCTATCGTATTTATGCAATCGGCGTTAGGAATTAGAACTTATAAGTAAGCGATACCCCCAGAGCCGGTGCATAGCTGCGATAATCGCCGTAGCTATTCAGATAATTACGTTTGTTGAAGTCCTTGTTGAAGATGCCAAGCAGGTTGTAGCCGGTGATACCGACGGTAAGGTCTTTGTTCGGCTTATATTGCAGGCCGAGGTTCAGGTAGTAGTTGCCGCGATAGGCCTTTTCCCAGCCATCTTCGATAACGGAGTGGGTTGGGTCCTCTGCCCGTGCATAGGGATAATATTTGTTGAAGTCCTTCATTCCGGGGAATCCCCAGTAAACTCGTAATGAAGCATCAAAGGTCCACTGGTCGTTGAGCTTTCGCTGGTACACCAGCTTGGTGAGGTGGTTGGCCCACTGTGCCAGGTCGTCGCCATAGCCATAAGGTTTGGAAGTAATATAGGTGACGAGGGTCGGGTCAGCCAGATAGAAGCCGTAAAGTTTTGTGTAGCTATGAGACAGTTGCAGACGAGTTTTTTCGGTGTGGTAGGTAGCTTCAAGCTCGAATCCATAATCCCTTTGTGTGCCGACGGGGATAGTGGCATAATCAGTCTGGCTCCAGTCCACGACCTGCAAACTGTAGTGTACGAAGCATGATGCAGCCAGGTCGAGGTTTTTATTATGCTGTCGTTCATATCTTAATTCGATACTGTCGAGTTTTTCCGGGTCGCTGTCACCGCCGCTGGAGTCGTAATTTGCCCTCATCGCGCCGTCATAATTAGAACGCACAGACCTTGCCCACATCAATTTGAACGTGTCTTTTTCGGTTGGCGTGTGGACTATTGCGGCACGAGGCGAGAACATCCAGGATGTATATGTATGGCGGTCAAGCCTGGCGCCGATAAAGGTTGTCCACTTGTCGTTGATGGTCCACTGATGTTCGCCTACGAGCGAATACATATTTGTTGACCAGCGAGGCATAATCCCATACGGATTAACCCAGTTGGTGGCATCATCGGGGGCGGGAGGGTCTATCATATTATGATTCATAAACGCGTATGTTCTTGGCGAGACATCAGAACTTGGGCTTTTCAAGCCATATTCCTGGCGCAATATTTCGGCGCCAAAGGCAATCTTGTGGTGGTCATTGGGTTGCCATCTCAATAATGCCTTTCCATAGTATTTGTCTTCACGAAACGCATCGGTTACATCCCAATGATGAAGTGTGCCAGCTTGTGCTCTCTCGTAATCGAACATATCGTAGCTAAATGCGTAATCGATATTGAGATTATCAGTCAGTTCCTGTTTATATCCGATGTAGCCCGTAATTTGCTGATAGCCGGCTGTATTTGCTTTGTATATCATCCAATCAGCCCACCCGAACGGATAGCGTGCCAAAGGTCCGATGTCCGAGGTGAACTGCTTGCCGCCTCGCGTGTATCGTACCCATATATCCCAGTTACCTTTCGTTATTTGAGCGTGCAGCTTCAAAGGCGGCAAGTTTCTGTGGTCTGCTCCATCCCTGTTTATGGCAGGGTTTGTCAGCGGCTTACCTGCCTTCTGGCCATCGGCCGGCAAGGAAGCCGGCCCAGTGTCAGTAGGAGCCCATGAATAAGCTGACTGACTGGGAAAATCAAAAGCATAAATCTGAGGGGCGTCATCCTGGTCGGCGCCTATGTATCTTCCTATGCCTCCGTAGAGGAAGAAACCGCCGTCGTTGCTGTCGAATCTTCGGCCATGTTTGAATTCGGTTGCATAAAATTCTTCAATAGCGCCCATCCTGGATGTAACCTCTGTTCCTTGGAACGTATCAGCGTTATAGGTGATAATGTTAATCACCATCGATATTGCGCCAGGGCCATACATGGCTGAACCAGGGCCGCGCACGACTTCAACATGATGAATGTCGCTAAGCATGACGAGGTCTCGCTCACTCACTGCGCCAGCTTGTGTACGTTCGTTCATAACTCGTCCGTTAACGAGCAGGAGATACTTGTTTTCGCCATAGATTCCGCGCAGCCCAATATGGTCGCCTCCCCAGTGATGCCGTATCAATTGCAGGTTGGGGACGTAAATATCAAGCAGCTCGTCCAAGCTACGGGCACCCGAACTTCGTATTTGTTCGTCCGTAATAGTGGTGATGGCAGCAGGGACCAGACGCTGTTTGGTTTTTGTCAAGGTTGCAGACGATGTAATCTCAACATTCATCAATTCCTCGAGAGACATTGCGAAAACATCATTTGCCTGCTGTTCTGATAACAGAACGTCAGGTACAAAGGCTAACAGTATTGTTAGCACAGATACGAACAAGAACCTCTTTTCCTTGGCCATAGTTATTGTCCCTTAAAATAATTATTATCCTTTATAGGTTTATTTTGGCGTTCGGTTTTGGTTGAGTTTTTGTGGGTATTTTGAGTTAGTCGCAGCAGCAAGAGGCTGTGCATTGGCCTTTGGCAAAGTGAAGCAGAAACTATTCCCCTTGTTGTCCCTGCCTTCAGCCCATATCCAGCCGCCGTGCAGTTCCACTAATTCTTTGGCTATTGGCAGAGCCAGCGAGAGCTCTTCTTTGCCTGCACGAAGCTGTTTTCTAATCTGGTCAAAACGGTTGAAAATTTTATTCTCGTCGCCACTTTTGATAGTGGGGCTATCGTCCTGAACCTCAATGGTAATCTCATTACCGAGGTCTTCTGCCCGCACGTTAATATGCCCATTTTCCGGAGAGGAATTTATCGAATTAGTTATAAGATTAATCAATATCTGTGATATTTTGTCGTGGTCGGCGTTAACAAGAAGCTCGGAATCAGGCAAAGAGCTTTCTAATGTAATGTTTTTTTCGGCTGCGAGCGGTGAGATTGCTTCTACGACTTCATCGATGAGTGAACAGATGGCAATTTCTCCTATCTCCAGTTTTGCTTTATTCGTTCCGATGTTAGAGGCTTCGAGGAAGTCATTAATAATGCTTTTAGTGCCATCGATATTTTTCTGTACCAGTTCCAGATTTTCTTTTAACTTTGGTTCGATTTCATTCGGGGCGGATGTTGCGGCATCGGAAATAATATCCTCGATTTTGGCTATTGAATTTTTCAATTCCTCCGAGACTGCGACAGCCAGTTCATTTTTCAGGAGGCTGCGTTTCTGGAGGGTTTGGTTTGCAGTTCGCAGTTCATCCTCCATAATGATACGCTCTGTGATGTCACGGACTACACCAACAACTGCGACTTCGTTTCCGGCTAAATCTTTGATAATTGACCTTGAGAGGGAGACTGGGAATACGCTGCCGTTCTTTCGTTTGTGATAAAATCCGACTTCCCATGCGCTGCTGACGACCTGAAATACGCTTCTGCAGCCCTTATGCTGCAGTTTTCCTATCCAGAGAATATTGCTGTCACGTCCTTTGACTTCTTCTTCCTGGTAGCCGTAGGTTTCACAGAAAGCTTTGTTGACGAAGACAATTTTGTTTTCCATATCGGTGATATAGACGCTGTCGTCTGTGCTCATAATGGCGCCCGAAAGCAGTTCGACTCTTTCTTCTGTTTTTTTGCGCTGGGCGACATTGTCAACGGTGATTGGCAGGGTTTTGAGGTAATTTCGCTCGAGGTCTTTCATCAGGTAATCGTAAGCTCCGGCCTTCCATGCGTTGATAGCTACTTCCTCATTACCGTTTCCGGTGATAATTATAGTAGGAGTGTTCTTGACTACCTCCAGGACATCGAATGCGGTTCCATCTCCCAGAGTGTAGTCTGAAATTACAACATCAAACAGCTCCCGGCCGAGTATGTTTTTAGCCTCTGCGACAGAAGAGGCTATTGTGTAATCGTAGGGAAGGTTTTCCTTTTTCACCAGCCTCTCAAAAGCCTTTTGGTCAAGCTTGTCATCTTCAACCAGCAAAATTTTGTATTTTGTGCTTTCCATAATCTTATTCTCCATTGGGCAATTCGCTTAAGGACCAATAGATGTCAATTGTTCTCATTGCCTCGACAAATTTTTTGTAATCGGCGGGCTTGACTATATAGCCGGCAATGCTCAGGCTGAAGGTTGCATATTTATCTTCTGTGTCCCCGGAGGTAGTCAGGACTACGACAGGGATTTTTTTCAATTTACTATCGGCTTTTATGGATTTTAGAAATTCGATACCGTTCATCCTCGGCATATTCAAATCCAGAAGAATAACACACGGCTTTTTATTATGCTCGTTTCTTAGGTACCCAAGCGCTTTTTCTCCATTGGGTACGTGAGCTAATGGATTTGTAACGTTCAGGTCCTTGAGCGCACGCTGAACCGTCATTGCGTCCACGTGGTCATCCTCAACCAATAATATTGGTTTTGAAGTTCGCATTTTTAACTCCTATTTCTTTGTTTTATCTGGCTTACCATTGATTCAGCAATTACTTTGATTTCCAATTTAATGCATTACAACTGTTTCCCAGACATATTTGCGGAACAAAGCATGCGTTTATTTCGTCAACTTGCCGGTGTCACTTTATTTACAAAAGGATTTGGTCATGGGGACGGGGGGCTGAAATAGGCAAAGGTTGCAAAGGCAACCCAAGAAGTTTGAAAGTCTATCTTGTATTACGCCCAAACTTTACTTGTTTTAAGGTTTTTATGGGTCAAATCGCGGAAAGGGCGGATAGTATGTTTGTTAATCCAAGCTTAGCCAAACTTGATTATCGGACAAAGCAGGTCCCCGCCAGAATCTTTACCACACCCCCGCCCCCTCGTCCTCGCAGGTACCTTACTTACCTCGTCAGACGGCGAACTAAATTTGAAATACCCAAACATTAGTTGTTTTCTTATGTAACTGGTGGACTCTGTTGGGAAAAAGTCGGGACCTCTATTTGCAGTTAATGCCAGATTAAGTGCTACTCTTTGTTGGGCAATGGAAGACGGCCTGCTTGGCCTATTTATATTCCTTTGTTCTGTGTCGGGCGATTTGGCCCTCTATCATGTAAATCACGTCTTCGGCGATATTGGTAGTGTGGTCGGCTATTCGTTCGAGATGGCGGGATGTTGACAGCAGATGAATCAGGGATGATATTTGTTCGGGATTTTCCAGAATAGCCTTCTGGATTTTCAAGTACATCTGACGATTCATTTTATCAACTATATTGTCACTTGCACAAACCTCATGAGCCAGTTCAGCATCGTGATTAATCAGAGCATCTATGCTCCTTTTCAACATTGACTGGGCAGTGTGCGCCATATCAGCAAGGTCGGTTGAAATATTGATTTTAGGCTGGCCCGCAAGGAAGACCGCTCTTTCAGCAATATTTACGGCTAAATCTCCGATACGTTCGAGGTCGTTGTTTATCTTCAGAACGGTGACAATGAAACGCAGGTCAATTGCTACCGGCTGATGCAGGGCGAGGATTTTCAAACAATCTTCCTCTATCT
>JAQTMR010000008.1 GCA_028714255.1 Phycisphaerae bacterium
GCCTATTTCACCTATAAAGTAAACAATCGCAAGGAGAACAATTATGGTAAATACTATTACAAAAGAAGTAGTTAAAGAATCGGGCAGGGAATTGATAACCGGATTCTGTGACAGCAGGTTTAAAAGATGAGTTATAATTGGCCTGACAAGACCAGCCACCCAGCCAAAAAGCCATCGCATCACAAGTAGCGTTATACCAAAAGGCATAAGTAGTAATATGCCCGATATAAGACGCGTGGTTACATTTGCCCTGATAATTGACCATATCGTATTTTTCTGGATAGCCATAACTTAAGCCCTTTAGAAATTACAGTTACTTTGTTGAGGTCATATAGTATCAAATGTTTGGTAAAGAGTATATAGACCTGTGGGCAACAATTAATATAACGGCATATACATCCGCTCCCAGTAGCAGGGATATCGTTAAACAGACCTTGAAGACAAATCTCTGTTTAGTTTTCGCCGCAGGTCTTTCAGGCGGTTTGTTTCATCGAAACCCATCAGAATATTCGGAAATGCGGTTTTGTTATGCAACAGCGGCTTATTCATATCTACCCATTTACGGCCGACTTTGTGACTCGGTTTTTGGTCGGTGTTTCCATCTCCTGTGGAGCCACCAGTATTGACTTGGGTCCTGGCGTATGAAATTCTCGATTGCCTTGGTATATTCTGCCGTAATCCATTCGATGGGGTCATCTTTCTCGGCCCATTCTTCGGGCAATATTATACGCTCGACTCCTATTTCGAAGAAGAAACGATTTCCGATTCGCCTGCTGTATCCTATTACTATGGGTATATTGTTGGTGGCAGCAATTAATCCTATACTTTTATAGGTGCTGGCTTTTCGGCCGAAAAAGTCAACGAAGATTCCCTTTTTGCCGGCGTCCTGGTCGGCGATAAAACATAAAGTCGCACCGCTCGAAGCGGTTTTACTCATCAATTCAGCGGCGCCTTTCTTGTCGATTATTTTTTGCCCCATCCGCCGACGAACTCCATACAGATAATTATTAATGAACTTGTTGTCTAACGGCCGGGCGATACTGTAAATATTGAAACCGAACAGCCCCATAAGGTAGCCTACGATTTCGAAGTTAGCGTAATGTGCCCCAACTATCAGCAGTCCCCGGCCTTCCTGCATCAGCCATTTGGTCCTTTCGACGTTTTTATATCGCGAGTAATTCCGCCAGTTATCTCTTTTCACTAATCGAGGCGTGAACAGCACGTCAACCGCCAGCATCACGATATGCTCGAAGCTTCGCCTGCCCGTATCCCATATCCATTGTTCGTTTTTATCCGGGAAGCTGGCGCGAAGATTGTCCAGTGCCCGGTCGCGGCCGCGGTGGTAGTATTTCCACAATAATCGGCCGAGAAAACAAGCGGTACGCAGATTGGTCTCGACATCGAATAGATAAAGAAACAGTACAAAGATGCGCAATGCAAGTAGAAGCATATACCGTATGAATCACTAATCTTACGTCTAATTTCAACTTGCCAAATTGTCTGACAAGTATTATCATAAAACACGCGAATAGGCAATAATTCTCTACGTTTTGGATATTTTTGAGCCTACGTTCCATGACTTAAAAGACGGGAATGGCTTCAGTTAAACTTTATGGATTAAAACCGGATAACCCAGATGTCGATACGGTTTAAGTGTCCAAATTGTGGTAAACATTACGCGGTAAAAGATGAGTTGGAGGGTAAAAGTGGCAAGTGTTCGTGTGGGGTTGTTATTCAAATCCGGTCAAAATCCGCTTTGCAGACTTCGGCGTGCGACAATGGAGATCAAGCCTGTGATAAAGCCGGAATCTGTGCAAGATGCCTGAGGACTATCCAAAGAGGGGAAAAGAGAGAACTCATCGAAGGTAAGATGTATTGCATTGACTGCGCAAAAAGGGTTGTTCAAATCCAACAGGCACCAGCGATTTCCGACAACAATCGTTTTAGTGATCTTGATTTGGATATCGTATATTTTGACAGGGATAGGATCATAAGAAAGAATTTTATTTGTCGCTTGCTTGGATGCTCAATTGGTGCACTTATTACGATTGCCTTTGTCTTTGTTAAAAGTGGTATGATGGCCGCTGCTTTTGTTGGGGTAATTAGTGTTATATTTGTTCTTTTGATGGTAAAAAAAGGCTATGAACTTGACCTAAAAGCCACAAAGGATAAAGAGGCATATCGGCAGCATAAGGCTGATTATAATAGAAGATTCAAGACACTTTCAAATAAACCTCAGACCAAATTAGCTGTAGCAATATTTCTTCTGGTAATATGCATTTCCTTAATTATCCGATGGTATGCAACAAAACATAAAGAAGGGTATGAAGAGCTGCTAGTTTCTTTTTTCACCACACATATTGGGTTGAAACTTATTCTACTACTGGCAAATATCCCGGTGTTTATTCTGATAGGCCGTCTGATGGTCGGCAGTTGGAAGAAATACTGGTTTATAAGCAAATGGCATTTGGTTCCATTTGCGCGTGCGTTTCCGTTTTTTTTCAAGGGTTGGTGGAAAATGCTCGAGACCATATCTTTTGAGGATTTACTACTGGTAGGTGCTGTAAACACTTTGTGTATTACTATATACTTACTGGAGTATCTGGCCATCAAGGTATTCTTCTTAAGCTGATATGTTTTTTATCTTAGCTGGTGTGGGATTTCTTCGTCTTTACCTGAGGCTCATTCATATCTACCCATTTACGGCCGACTTTGTGATTCTGTTTTTGGTCGGTGTTTCCATCTCCTGTGGAGCCACCAGTATTGGCTTGGGTCTTCACGTACGAAATTCTCAATTGCTTTGGTATATTCTGCCGTAATCCATTCGATGGGGTCATCTTTCTCGGCCCATTCTTCGGGCAATATTATACGCTCGACTCCTATTTCGAAGAAGAAACGATTTCCGATTCGCCTGCTGTATCCTATTACTATGGGTATATTGTTGGTGGCAGCAATTAATCCTATACTTTTATAGGTGCTGGCTTTTCGGCCGAAAAAGTCAACGAAGATTCCCTTTTTGCCGGCGTCCTGGTCGGCGATAAAACATAAAGTCGCACCGCTCGAAGCGGTTTTACTCATCAATTCAGCGGCGCCTTTCTTGTCGATTATTTTTTGCCCCATCCGCCGACGAACTCCATACAGATAATTATTAATGAACTTGTTGTCTAACGGCCGGGCGATACTGTAAATATTGAAACCGAACAGCCCCATAAGGTAGCCTACGATTTCGAAGTTAGCGTAATGTGCCCCAACTATCAGCAGTCCCCGGCCTTCCTGCATCAGCCATTTGGTCCTTTCGACGTTTTTATATCGCGAGTAATTCCGCCAGTTATCTCTTTTCACTAATCGAGGCGTGAACAGCACGTCAACCGCCAGCATCACGATATGCTCGAAGCTTCGCCTGCCCGTATCCCATATCCATTGTTCGTTTTTATCCGGGAAGCTGGCGCGAAGATTGTCCAGTGCCCGGTCGCGGCCGCGGTGGTAGTATTTCCACAATAATCGGCCGAGAAAACAAGCGGTACGCAGATTGGTCTCGACATCGAATAGATAAAGAAACAGTACAAAGATGCGCAATGCAAGATAGACAAGCAAATCCATAAGAAGATTGTGTTTCTTTTTTTTCTTTCGTCGGGCAGAATCAGCCATAAACGGTGATTTTAGACTCAAAATCACCGTTGTCAAGCTTCAAGACTGCCTATTGACAGCGGGGTTTATTCGCGCTACACTAAAGTATTAAGTTTTAGGAAGGAATTATTATGGATTTTGAGCAGGATGGTAATCATAGCGAGCCGCTTCAGCCTCAGTCATCAGAGCCAATTCCCGAGTGGGCCCGGAACATACCGTCGGCGGCAAATATGCCCAAAAAGCGAATCGGCTGGAAAATCTTCTGGGGCATTAGTCTCGCTCTGTCGGTGTTGGCGAATATTACACTATTGTTGATGGTGATTGGTCTGGCTGCGGTTTTTGTAACGGGGCAAAGAGATACTTTGACCGAAGAAGTTATACAATCAGGGTCGCGAACGTCGAAAATTGCGGTAATCACGGTGCAGGGCATAATAAATGATGAACAAGCTGAGGATGTGTACGAACATATAAAATCTGCCCGACGGGACAAACAGGTAAAGGGACTGATTCTTCGTGTGAATTCTCCGGGCGGAACGATTTCGGGCAGTGACCGAATCTGCAATGAAATTCGCAAGTACCGCCAAGAGGAAGGTAAACCGGTTGTGGCGTTTATGCAGGGTGTTGCTGCCTCGGGCGGCTACTATGTGTCGGTAGGATGCGATCAAATCGTAGCCGAGCCGACGGCGATTACCGGCTCAATCGGTGTGATAGCCGGGCATTTTGTTCTCCAGGGATTGCTCGAAGAAAAACTTGGCATTCAGCCGGCTATTTTCAAATCGGGGGAGAAAAAAGACTGGCCCAGTCCTTTCCAGCAGCTTACGGAAGAACAGCGGCAGTATGTACAGGATAAGCTAATTACCCCTGCCTACAACAGGTTTGTGCAGATTATTGACGAGGGAAGAGAATCGCTTACATTGGCCGATGTAAAACGTCTGGCTGACGGAAGTATCTATGGTGCAGAGGAAGCGCTCGATGAGAAATTAATAGATAAAATTGGTTATATGGACCAGGCCATCGAAGAGGTCAAGTTGCTGGCGGGGATTGAAAAGGCTCAGGTAGTGGAATATCGCAAGCCGTTTTCTCTGGCGTACTTCTTGAAGTCAAGCAGTAAAAGTATGTTGAAAATCGACAAATCTACTTTGTATGAACTTGGCACACCGCAGGTATTGTATCTCTGGAGTTTGTGAAAGCAGGGGGGCGGGCAGAGTCTAAGAAGTGATAACAGATGCCCCAAAAAGTGTGGTGAGTAAAAATGACCAAACTGGTTAAAAAGCATTCAGGAAAGGCGGGATTGCCGCCAGGGACCCTGGTTCATATCGGGGAAAGAAAAGTAGAATCTGCAAGAATTACTTTCATCGACTACGACGAGCAAAATTTCCAGGAAAAACAAGTATCATCTATCGAAGAGTGTTTCCAGTTTAAAACCACTCCCACAGTAACATGGATTAATATAGATGGTATCCACGAGGTGGATATTATAGAGAAACTCGGCAGGCAATTCGAGCTTCACCATCTTATCCTCGAAGATATTGTGAATACGGACCAGCGGCCCAAATTCGAAGATTGTGAAAAATACTTTTTTATTGTCCTGAAAATGCTTAGCTATGATGACAAGAATCAAACGGTCGAAGAAGAGCAGGTGAGCCTGGTGCTGGGCGAGAATTTCGTGATTTCACTTCAGGAACGTATCGGAGATGTCTTCGACCCCGTAAGAGATAGAATTAGAAACTCAAAAGGACGCATCCGCAAAATGGGGGCGGATTATCTCTGCTATTCATTGATAGACACCGTGGTTGATAATTATTTTACCATACTGGAGAAAATGGGAGATAAAATCGAGTCTATGGAAGACAAACTGGTTTTAGACCCTACGCAAAAGACGTTTCAGCAAATCCATATACTCAAGAGAGAAATGATATCTTTGCGAAAATCTGTTTGGCCCTTAAGAGAATTAATCAGCGGCTTGCAAAGAAGCGAATCTTCGCTTATCAGGCAATCGACAGGGATATATCTGCGTGATGTTTACGACCATACGATACAGGTTATAGATACGGTGGAAAGTTTTCGGGATATGGTTTCCAGTATGCTCGACATATACCTTTCGAGTATTAGCAACAGGATGAATGCTGTGATGAAAGTACTGACCATAATTGCCACTATATTTATTCCGTTAACTTTTATAGTGGGGATTTATGGAATGAATTTCAGACATATGCCTGAACTCCAGTGGCGATGGGCTTATCCGTTCGTCTGGGCGGTTATGATTACAGTTGCGATTGGTATGTTGATTTACTTTAGAAAAAAGAAGTGGCTTTGAGTCGTTCAGGAACGTTCTTTTTCGCGGCAATTTAAGGAGAGTCGTATATGAATTTGGTATTGTTTATAATCGTTCTTACTGTATCTTTTATTGTTGTAAGAATCGGAGCAATAGCTTTTCAATTGACCGGATTAGAGTGGTCCCTTGCAAAATTTCAGGCCCTGTCATGTTTTACAGCAACAGGATTTACGACAAAAGAGGCTGAATTAATTACGGCAACCCCCCAGAGACGTCGCATTGCTTCTATCCTCATAGTTTTGGGTCACGCCGGCCTTGTTACTATGGTAGCAACCTTTGCCAATTCTTTAAGACCATCCAAGATTCCCTTTTTATCTGACTTTCTCTCACTTAGTCTTATGCCGTGGATAAATCTGACGATTATTACTGTTACCATATATATTATTTATAAGATTTTCACCAATTCGAAATTCGCCCGGAAGTTAACGGATGTTTTAAGAAAACGGATGGTAAAGAGGGACATTATTAAATCTGTTTCATTCGAGGAGCTCGCAATAGCGACAGGGGGCTACGGCGTTTCAAGACTTACCGTCGGCCCGGGTAATGTTATACTTGATAAAACACTTTTAGATGCGCAATTGAGGAAATACGATATAAATATTTTAGCGATAGTGCGAAACGAAGAGACTATACCCAATCCTTCGGCTAATATGAAAATAATTGAAGGCGATGAGCTTGTATGTTTTGGAAAATTGGAAAATATAAGAAAACAATTGTGCCTAACGCCGCGTGGTTAAATAACGTAATCACAGTAACCGTAGTAAAAATAAAGACTTAGCAAGGCTGTAAATAATCAGCCAGTTTTGTTAGTGAAAAAATAGATTTTTTTGTAAAATTTCCCAAAATTTACTTGACGTTTTTATTCAGGTTCAATATGCTCTCATTCGGTTTGGAGTGGTGATGAGATGGCTGGCAGACCAGGACGGGCTGGCACTCATAAGATATTCTTTGAAGTATCTTTAAGGTGCTTCAAAGAGGAGGAGTGAAGAACGAAAAGGTATTTGTCAGCAACTGAAGGGCTGTAAGTGTTTTGCTTACAGCCCTTCGCTCTTTTAAGAGCCTAACCATTTCTAAATACAACTGTGTAGGGGGTGTATAATTTTCCAGAGGTTTGCTATTGGGCGATACAGGAGTCGAACCTGTGACCCGCTGATTAAGAGTCAGCTGCTCTACCAACTGAGCTAATCGCCCGAATTAGTCGCTAATTTATTTTTCAGGGGGTTATTAGTGATTATCGTGGCTTTATAAAAACAATTCCATTTACTATCGACTAACGACCAGCAACTAACGACTAAATTGGGCCCGCAAGGATTCGAACCTTGGACCAATGGATTATGAGTCCACTGCTCTACCGCTGAGCTACGAGCCCTGACTACACGCAACATATTCAAGTTATCCCCAATTATAGCCGTAATTTTCATTTCATCAAGGGCAAAAACATGTCAGACTTGCCGAATATTTGTTTATCTGACGGTTTCTTCGATTGCTCGTGCCACTATGTAGTCCGGCAGTTTCCCGAGAGTGGGTTTGGCTTCGTAGGCAGATATTATGCTCCCGTCCGGAAAGGCACCGGCTTCTTTGATTAGCTCTTCAACCAGACTTCGCATTCTTTCTTCCGTCATCCCTGCTTGTGCTTTGGTACGCACAGCTTTCACCAGGGCCTCAAATTCTGCTCGGCTGTCGTACCAGTTAAGCTGCAACTCTAATTCAACAGCCTCCTGCGCCCTGATACGGTCGAAGGTATATTGAATCCCGACCGGGTTGTAGGTTTCCAGCCGTTCATCCACAAAAGCCAGGCACGCATCCCGATACGCAGTATATTTCTCCTCGTCCTGTGGTGAGCTTGCCTGTCCTGAGCTTGTCGAAGGAGTCGAACCCACGAAGCTCCCAAATCCGCGATTTAAAATCTCCTCTTTCAGCAGTTTTTCTATCTTCGTTGCCAAAAGTTCCTTATTGGCATCCAGTTGCTCATACAGGGCTTCGTAATACGCCTTCAGAAGTAAATTTGCTTCATTCATTTTTTACCTTTTTAAGTTTAATTAGTTGCAGGAGCAGTTTTTGTCAACCAGAAAACTGCCGCCAAAAGTGTTGACATATCGTCGTCCAGACGTTTTAATCACGGGGTAAGTAAAGGAGAATTAGAAATGACGGCAAAAAAAGTAGCTATTATGGTTGATGAAATGTATCAGGTTCTCGAAGTCTGGTATCCTTACTATCGGCTCATAGAAGGGGGGTTCAAGGTCGATTTTGTCGCGGCAGAAGCCAAAAGGCAATACCATTCCAAAGAGGGCTATCCCTGCGTCTCAAACGTTGCAGCCGGCAAAGCCAAAGCTGATGATTATGATTGTATGATTGTACCGGGCGGATTTGCTCCGGATTTTATGCGCAGAAGCGAAGATGTTATAAAATTCGCAAACGATATGGTAATTTCCAGCAAAGTCGTAGCCGCCATCTGCCACGGCCCCTGGCTGTTGTGCAACACGAGAGCTTTAAAAGGCAAGAAGGTGACCTGTTTTATGTCAATTAGAGAAGACATTAGAAACGCCGGTGCTGAATATGTCGATGCCGACTGTGTTGTGGACGGCAATTTAATTACATCCCGGAAGCCGGATGATTTGCCGGCCTTTTGCTCGGCAATATTAAAGAAACTTGCCGTAAAGAATGCCAAAAATAAGTAAATAGGAGCTAATACTTATGAATCCGGTAAAGTCGGAAAAACAGCGGGAGAAAACGCCGGTAGTGCTGGTTGTTGATGACAATCAGCAAAACCTTGAACTATTGCAGGCCTATCTCGAAGATATAAACTGCCGGACAATCCCCGCCGGTGACGGCCCCGAAGCGCTGGATATTATAAACGACAGCGCCCCTGATTTGATTTTACTGGATGTGATGATGCCTAAAATGAGCGGTTTTGAAGTTTGTAAGAGAATAAAAAACGACCCCCGCACCAGCGACATCCCCGTGATAATGGTAACGGCGCTCAATGAATTCGGCGATATCGAACGCGGCATTGATTCCGGCACGGACGACTTTATAAGCAAGCCCGTAAATAAACTGGAGCTTGTAACGCGGGTTAAAACCATGCTGAAGTTAAAACATCTGACCGATAAGCTTGAACGCACATTGGCATATCTAAGCGAGATAGAAAAACAGTCGCAAATCCTAAAGGCAGATTAATAGCCACCTTTACCGGTTTTGAGGGCTGTTTTTGGGGCAGCAGGGGGGTAAGGTCCGGAAACTGACCTTCAGAACCCCAATAATCCCTACATCACACACAACCGCCACACTTGTCAGCCTGTGGGCTTCCGCCGTGAAAAATGAATACACAGACAACTAATTAGGCGAACACCAAATTAACAAGGCTGGCCATATAGTCGATATTCATTAACAGAGAAGGGTGAGCACAAGAAGCAAAGCATAAGTTGTATTGGCGAGGGTGATATGAGCAGATTACTGGAAATTCTCGGCAGGGGGATGACAGTCGATACGGCCGATTTGATATGGCATTGGCTGAATGTAGTCGAACCTCCGAAAGACGATAGTGAATCCACGCAGGCTCAGCGATTGGACAAAATCATTGAGCTGATAAACAATAGAAAGACCGAGGCTGCGAAGGAACAGCTAAGGTTGTATCTTTTTGAAAATCCCGCCTGCACACACGGACGATTGGCCTCGGCAGCGATGTGTCTGGATGAAAACAGGCTGGATAGCGCCATCAAAGAATTAAACTCGGTCTATTTGCGCCAGCCGAGTAATACGATGGTTCTTTATGCCCTCGGGTACTGTTATGAACGCCTTGGCAAGGAGGCCGAAGCCGCGGAGTTTTATCAGGATTGTCTGAAGTTTAAGAATTATTTACAGCTTCCCAGGCAGAGGCTGGCTGCCATTTATTTCAAAAATGGTCAACTGGAAAATACCATAACCGAATACGAACTGTTAAGAAGTGAATACCCAGATGACCTCCCAACGTTATTGGCGCTTGGCCATTTGTACATCACCGCCACCAAATATGAAAAGGCTCTCGAAACATTTAACACCGCAATTCTAATACATCCCGATAATTTTCATGTCGAAGACGATAATCTCGACCAGCTCATTGCCGATGGCCGGCTTCACGAGGCAGCTGAACAGATCGGAGGTTTGCTGGAAACGCAATCTGACAGGGCGGACTTGATTGTCAAATACGCCGATGTTCTTAGTATGTTAGGTGCTGCAACGGAAGCCGTTTCACGGTATGAAGATGCGATTCGCATTTGCCCGGGCTTCCTGGATGCGACTGTAAAGCTTGGGACGCAATATTTGCAGATATGCGATGAGCGCCTCGCCGCCAGGCAATTCAATAGGGCGGTCGAGATAAATGACCAGATAGTCGATTCCTATATCGGACTTGCGATTTCCCAGCAATTGGCCGGCAATGTCTCAGCCGCACTGGTAACGTTATCGCTGGCCGCGGCTATTGATGCCAATAGCTCTTTGTTGCTCGCCGAAACAGCCACCCTGCAGTTCAAAGCCGACTTTATCGTAAATTCGGAATCTCACGATGAGGACAAATCAATCAATTTAATTGAGAATGACTCAATCAACCTAATCGAGGATGTAATCGGCATCCACCAGCAGCAAATCGCCCGCAGGCCGCAAAACCCCGAATTAAATTATAGGCTTGCCGTCTTACTAATGAGCGTTGGAAGGTTGAACGAGGCCGTTAAGTTATTGCAGATTGCCTTGGAGATAAATCCGACCTACGCCCGGGCCAGGAGCAAGCTGGCGGTCTGTTTGTTTGAGACCGGCCAAAAACAGGCTGCGCTCGAGCAAATGATTGGTCCTGATTGCCTCGATAAAGATGCGTTGGAGCTGCACTATAAGGTGGCCTTACTGTATTGTGACAAAGTCAAGTTTGCGTCATCTCTTATTAATTTTGACCGTTTATTGGAGAATAATTTCACCTGTGCTGATACGACGATTAACATTTCAGTAGTTCTCCAAAATTTGGGCCTGTTGGATAGGGCAACTGCCATGTGGGATAATCTTTCGGATACCGCTAAGCAGGTGTTTAATAACAAACAATAAATAGGCAGTCCAAAGCCCTAAAGCCTGCAAATCGGCTATTTAAATCAAAAACAACCCAATGAAACATAACATATATTATAGGACGCTTTAATCCCTAAAAAAAAGTAGGAAAACAGATATTTCTTTTGTAGCTTTCAGGAAGTTATGTCACTATATAGGCACAGGGACGGGCCGAAAGGTTGTTGTGCCAAGTGTGCCAAGCCAGAATGTTAACAATAAAATAAATCAGCTAACAACAAGGGATGCTGGCGAAAGATTCCTGCTTCACGTTTGCCGATTCAGCCCTCATACTCATATTGCCTACAATCGAGTCATAAAACGCTTTGTCATTTTTGCACCCGAATATATCGAAAACATTACCGCAGAAACTATCGAGCGATTCATTCTCGAAACAAAGGTTAAGTACAGCAATTCCACCCGAAACAATTATTTAGCCATCATTCAAAGTTTCTTTGCGTGGCTTGGCCTTAATTACGATATCAGGAACGTAGCTAAACGGGTCGAACGACTGAAAGCTTTGCCGCCTAAGCAGAGAATTTTGAGCCAGGATGAATACGACAAAGTAATGGCCGCAACAACTGGCTATATGCGGGACTGTATTCAGTTTTTGGCAATGACCGGCCTTAGAGAATCCGAATTTTTGTCGCTTCAACCTTCAAATATCAGCAATGGCTTTTTGACAATCGTAGGCAAAGGCAGTAAACAACGCACGATTCCACTTAACCCAACTGCCCTATCTGTCCTCAAGAAAAATCCCACTATGCAATTTTTAAAGAGCCGTGGCCAAAAATGGCTACTTCGCTTATGCCATCGAGCCGCTAAGATAGCCGAGATTCCAAAGTTTTCGCCCCATTCCTTGAGGCATTATTTCGCAACCGAGCTTCACATTCGCCATAAGATGCCTATCGAAATTGTCTCGAAATTGCTCGGTCATAGTTCTCCTACAACAACCGCCACTATTTATATTCATTGGCAAAACGCCGACCTCGCCGGCGTAACGGATTGCCTGAAATAAAAAAGACCGGCACGGTGACAACGCACCTGCTATACTTTCGACAGGTTGTCCGGATTTGTCAACCTTATTTCTCCGAAAATTAGCGAAATTCTATCAATTTAGGCCAACTGTTCTCCTAACTACCTATGTTTTCAACAGTTACACCACAAAAAAAACTTGCAAAACCAGTTCTTTTTTGCTAAAGTATTGTGGTATATGATTAATTTCGAGAGGTGGTTAAATGCTTCAAGAAGAGGATTTTATCGTATTGGTTCTCGTCCTCGGACTCATTGCTGCTTTTATTTTTATAGGGGCAATTTATCTTTTGTCCGCGTTCGTCCGCTGGGTATTCAGAATCAATGAGATAGTGACCTTGTTAAAAACTATTCACTCTGCTATCCTGCCGCGATGTTCAATTTCTTCCGATGATAAGACCTCTTTGCAGTTGTGTGATGGGTGTAATAAGAATTTTGATAAAAACCTGCTTAGAAAAATAGATTCCGGCCAGCTGCTCTGCCCTAAGTGTGCCGGCGATCTAAACAACAATCACTGATATCATTTAGCCTTATTTTCAGGTTTTTTCTGGGCCTTCTGCTGTTCTGTAACCCACCCACCTGCTGCCTTGCGGGTGCAGACATTTTTTTTCGGGCACTCTGGCGGCGGCCGCACAGAGACATTTGCAAATTCGGCAGTACATACCAGCCTGCTGCTTGCCAATCCCGGATTCTTTCGGCAGCTTAGGTATATTTTCGAGGCAATCAAATTTTTTAGCAACATCAACCCCGTTTATGAGCAACCATTCGGCCACCTCCACCCTCGTCAACCAAGTGTGTTCGTCGCAGGCACGACAGGCCTCCAGTCTCCCCGCAACAAAGTCCGCAGGTGTTGTAATTCCAGCCTTGTCGGCAACCAATCTTGCAAAGCCCAGTGCTATCATTCCAGCCTGCCTGATTTTCCTGCCACCACCACAACAACCCATTTAATACTCCTTAATTTATCACATTTTTTGCAGAATGACGTGGCCGTTGCCTATACATTGGTTATTCCACAACCCGCTGTCGTCGCACGTAGCCTGGTTTTCTATGGTTAAATTGTAAGGAAAACATTCCCCGTTTGGGTAGCCCCATGCGGAATGGTTATAAAACAGGTGAATATAGCCGCAGTTGTTGTACGGGTCACTCCGTCCCTTGTAGCCGAGTTCGACTTGTATATCTACTATCCCCTCGTATTGGTCAATTGCAAGTGCGTGGCAACCCAACACGTTCAAATCACAGATATCCTTGACGCCGCCTTCGCAACCATCCAGGTTGTAAAATTCGAACGACCCAAAATTGGCAAATTTAATGAAACTGAACCAGCAGGGCAATATCACACCCAATTCACGGTGGAACGACCCTCCGCCTGGGCCTTCCTGTTGTATGATTCGCCCCATGTCCAATTTGCAACTAATATCCCATCCTATGCCCTGGTCAATAAATTTCATTCGCGTATCACTGACGCCTACGCCGTCCACCGGGCAGCACTGCCCGAGATTTGGGCAATGAAGAACCCCTGCCATATCAAAAGCGATTTGGTTCGGCGTCGTGCCTTCGGGGCATACCTCACATATACCTCCACGTAACTGAAGCATGCCGGTCGCTTCGTCGAACATAACCCTACCGTCACTCGTATTCATATCTTGCAGTCCCATTTTTTAAGCCTCGTTACAAAAACAATTATTTGTTCTACTGGCGCCCGTTCCCGCGAACCACCATACCCCTCCGTGATTCACGACAAAGATACTGTCCCCCCCGTCGCCACTGGTCCATTGCAGGGCGGGGTTAATGGCGTTGACTGATGCTTCCATCGTAGTTTTAAAATTAACAATGATGCCGGCCCCCAAGCCAGATGTTATTTCTAAGCCTGTATCCATCGAAACAAGGTTGCAAATTATTTGCTGCGAACCGCCAGGGGCCGCTGCCAGCACTGCCATTCTGACGTCAGGTGTTAACGGAATACCTACAAGGCGACTGTGGCCCAGACAATCCGTGAGAGGATATGCTGCTATTCTGTCGCCGACAGCCAGCGCTCTATCACCTGCCGCGACGTAGTTCTCCTTCAAATTTAGTACCTCGATGATTACTGGTCCCTCTTCGCCGGGCAGTATATAATCTTCGAATTTGTCTCCGACCCCCGCCTGCCATGCTGTTGGCGACAATATCTGCTTATGGCAGTTATATATGCCGTAGCCCAGGGCTTCAGATTGTACTTCGTATGTTTCCATATTAAGTTAAGAGTAATTACATATACAACTTTTCGCGCACTGCGACGTTTGCGCCTTCCACCATACGCCGCGTAAGTTCTCAACAAATATATATTCACCCTCCACCAGTCGGGGTGACGAATTGGGGATGTTCCATTGGTTGAGTTCTTTGTCCCGTGTGATTTTGAAATGCACCGTGATTCCGGAGCCAAGGCCTGACATTCTTTCCACACCTTCACAACTTACAAGATTGCATAAAACCTCCTGCGAAGCGTCAGGGGGCGCCACCAGCCTGGCCATCCGAACGGCCGGCGTTAACGGAACGCCTACCCAGTGCGGCGTCCCGGCCGCATTGGACGTCTGGAACGCCATCATTCGGTCGCCGGCAGCAAGCGCTGGTTCGTAATCTTCTTCGACAGTTTGGCTCTCAAAAAGATTGAGGACCTCTGCCGTAGGTGCTCCGAAAAGTCCGAATGCTGTTTGAGTATTACACGTATAAATGCCATTCGACTCGGTAACAGATAGCGCCTCGAAAAGATAAAACTCGGAGACATTAGCTAAAAGTACCGGACCGGGCGGTTCAATCCTAAGAGGGCTCCTGCCCATTTCACCCTTTAACCCTTCTATTTCCCACTCAAGCTGTGCTATTTTTCTGTCAACTTCGCTCATTTTTACCTAACAACAACATTCGAGCTAAAAATTCCTGCAATGTCCAGCTCGCCATGGTCTGTAATAATAGTAGTCGAAACGGAGCGCGACTGAAAATCCCACCTCAACTCGGTTACCACCGAGCCGATGGCGCCAACATCGGCGACATCGACATTTTCGATCAGCGTTCCGATGGGAATGCCCGCGTCAATGTCCTTTATTGTGATTACAATTTTATTTCTCTGCTTTCCGTACCAGGCTACGGCTGCAGCCAGCGCTGAAAACAACCGCTCTGTATCATCACGCAAAAGTGTCGGAACTGAAGGCGTTACCACTCCATATTCGATAAGGTCTCCGTTTTCATCAATACCTATAATCGTCCCGGGCACTATGTACCACAATTCACAGTCAGGCAGATCAATAACTAATGTTCGTGGATTCTCAAAAGAGCCGAGAGAAAATTCCACCTGCACAACCTGGTCCGTTTCCAGAAATGCCGTGACTACAATGTCTTCGTAGTCAATTCCATCTAATTCAATTACACCCTCGTATTTCGCCGGCTCGGCCTCTGTCCAGTGATTCTTCGACGCGAGGTATTGCGGATTGAACCGCATCTCGACAGCCGCCTCTCTTGTCAAAGGTCTTACCCTCGCATGATATGGGGCGATACGGTCTGCATACTGATATTTGCCATCAGTATCTTTAACCAGTACAAACATACACCTGTACTCCGGCTCGGCGTAGTCCGGATTATTATCTATCGGCGCGCTGCCGCTGTAGTCGATGCCTATCTTAAGTGGCAGTGTACCGGCAAGTCGTTTATCCGCGTTCCAGTGAGGCGCCTGCATCTCTAAATTCAGCATTCCTACCGACGTATCTAACAGAGGATTGACTATTTCCGCATCTTCTCCGCTGCCTACGACCCAGTCCCAGTCGTGCGGAATCCGAAACGTTGTAAATACCCGCTCGAATCTGTCTTCGGCCCGGAACTTGTCGTTCTTGTCGGCCTGCTCATCGTCACCAAGCTCATCGTATCCGTCAGTCTCGTTACACGCGTTTTTGAACGCCGTCTCTTCCTCGTCGCTCCAGGCCTTTTTCAAACCCTTATCAAAACTCAAGGTGCAGCAGCTCTTCATCCTTGAACCCTGAACCACGATGCGGTCGAAAGTATTTACGATACTACTGGTGACTTCGGCCGTCGTATGTGTCTGCTCGGTCCAGAGGTCAACGGGTACCTTTTTGGGATTAGCCGGCATTATGATATCGCCCAGTTTGATATCTTCGTCGAGCATACTGAACGGGACGATATCAACAAAGTCATCGTTGCCTACGTAATTCTTCGCAACAGATACATACCAACCGAATCCTCGGCTCCGGTTTATCAGTTTATTGAGCGCATCCAATACAGTCATCGAACTGAATTTGTAAACGCCTTTGAGTCCTTTGAGTGCATTTATGACCGCTTCATCCCCGGAAATCCCAAAGTCCGGTCCTGTTCCCTGCTGGTAATGCGCAATCAGATAGTTGGCTATTTCATAATTATCCCAAACCTCACCTTCGGCGGAAAAGATGTAGGTCAGTTTTTCCGTCGCCAGCATCCCTGAACGGTTCCCCATAATATTTCCGCCATATTCATGCTGGCGGTTAAAAACGGGAATATAATTTATCCATTTCGGCTGCTCTTCCTCACCCGCCGAAAGTACCCATGCCCCGTCTAATCTGTTCTTCAGCAACACCTCCAGCCCGTGCGCCTGTATGATTTGGTCTGCTTTTTTGGCTCCGCTCTGTCCGAGCAGCTTGAATGTCTCGGTTTCTATTATTCCGGTCCATAGCAAGGTTTCATTTTCACCTCGCCTGGCCCGTATTTGAATATAGCAGTAGCGATAGGACTGCATATTGCTGCCGTCTGTAAAATCGGTCATATCTTCCCACTTGCCGGAACCATATCGCATCTTGAATGTTGCTGTGCTGATTGTCGGCGCCGTCGCCCGGGCCGCAGTCATCGGCTCGATGTACGGCATGAGTATCCATGGGTCGGTCCATATCCACTTGCAATAGACCGCACATCGCGCTTTTTGAATAACACCATCGAGAGATATTCCTGCCACTGCCATTACATCACCTCCGCTGCGTGTCCAAGGAACGCTCTACCGGTCGGCTCATCCGGACCCTCGTCGGACGCCGTGCACGAATGGATATCCGTATTGGTGCTGTCGGCCGATTCTTCTCCGCTGACCACTCTCGTCCGCACAATTACCTTCAAAGTGTCTTCGTTGTCCGCCGCCGAGCTGGTCCATTTCAGGTTTGCCATCCCGTTTCTTTTGCTCATTGTAACCACAACCGGCTCATCAACATCCGGGTCGGGGTCAGCCCCATCATCGGTGAAATATACAAGCCAGTGAGTTGCCGCGTCTTCATCGCTGTCACCATACAGGTATTGGGCCGTGACATAGCCGGTTGCTCCGGCTGCCGGAGCTATATTCACGTTCTGCGGACCGGCGGGGTCCGGCAGTACCACATTGCTATCCGCGTCGAGTTTGACCGACCATGACTGGATATTAAGGCAGCTGAGGTTGAATTCGTTTCTTCTGCGCAGAACAAAAAACGTCTTCGCGTCCGGCTCGGCGTCCGTTATGTGCGGCAGTGTTGTAAACGTTTCGTACGGCTCGCCGTCAAGGTCAGGTTCCTCATCAACGCCTCGGAACAACTCATATCGTTCGAGCGTGTCGTCGGCGATTCGGTATTGTCCTGCGGATTTGTTAGACAGACTTTTTGCCGATATGTCGAAGCTCCACTCCAGTATATCCTCCATCAACGGTGATGCAGTCCTTCCCTCAACTACCTCCATCTGAAACCATATCCCCACCATTTCCCCGGCCACCAGGCTGCCCACATCCAGCCCGCCCGCCGCCGTTATTCCTGTTGACCAGGACAGGCCTGATACCTCATCGGTATCATATTCATTTTCTGGCATGCTAAAATGGTCGCTGCTCGGCGCTTCGGCGGCTATTTTAACGCCTGGCACGGCGTCCAGCTTATCGTCTGCAGCCCCTGCCGCCGCGATTGAGTCCAGAAGCCCCCTGCCGGCGGCAGGAACTGTCAGGACGGTATTTGTCCTTGACGAGTAGTAAACAATCTCCCGCAGGCTGTCTGCAGCCGTTGTAATTCGACAAAAGCCGGTTGCGGGCCAGTCGGTAAACGTTCCGCTCGTCTCGATGGTTCCGGCACCGGATGCGCCTAATTGGCCCGAGTCGCTCACCTGCTGCGTCCCCAGCGTCCCGAGCCACACCTTAAGGTTCGTAATGCCGTCGGCTGCGTTAACGTTTTTGAACGCGATACATCGCAGCCTGGATGCGGCCTCTCCGCTCGGCACGTTCGCAAAACCGACAGCGTTATTAAAAACAGATACCATGTTAACTGTGGCCGAGCCGATTAAGCTCGCAGTTGTGTTGCGCGATATTACGATGTACTTTGCCGCATCCCCTCCTGATTGCAGCATTTTTGTTTCACCATCCGCTATCGTGACGGCCACACCGGGTGTGTCATCCGGCGCCGTCCATCGGCAGCTCCCTCCGCCTGCGGTCTCCAGCAGACCCAGACCGCCGCCATTGGCGCCGCTTATTCGTTCGATGATAATACCAGGGATGGACCGGTTAAGGAAAAAACCGATTTGATCCTCTCGTATAGAGCTTCGGAAATTGCCTAACGACAGGTTTGGGTCAGGCTGGCTGCCGCCGTCGCTTGTCGCACCTGTCAGAAATAATCCGAGTGCATCTGCTATCGTGTATTGTTCGGTCATAATCAACTTTAATTTTCTTCGATGGTAACATCACCCGTATCGCCGGCTGAAACAGTGGCCGTGCCGCTTGTTCCACCACCATAGGGTATATATGGCCCTTCTATATCCATTGAACCTCTTAGCCAGCCAACAACTCCCAACTCGTTACTTATCACCCACTGGGCACCAAGCGGCCCGGCGTACCACCATATGTAATAGGCGCCATCTGCTCTGCGGTAATACTTTTTAAGGTTGTATGTACCCGCCACGAAGTAATTGCCGGTTGCGTCGGGCGTCAAACTGCCTGTAACTTGATAATCAGCCTTTTGATAGCTGTAATTAACATCCGGCACATCGGGTCTGCGGCACATCAATACCGAAAACTGCCGCTGCGTCCCTTCGTTTCCGTTTGTACCCACTGGAACGATTCTAAAAAGGTGTGTCTGGCCGTCTTCGAGGAACCGGCTCCGCCACGACATATATCCTCCGTTTTCCGGCATCCTGTATCTTGGCAACCAGGCGGAATCGACGTACTCATCGATGCGGTAATAATCTGTGCCTTCCACGAAGAACCAGCCCAGCCTGACCTTGCCCGGGAAGATTTGCAGAGGCGTGTCGGGGTCATCCAGCACCTCGATAACGGAATCCCCATCCAAACCAATAGCGATGCTGTATTCGGTCTGCTGTGTCTCGGCTATCAGGTTTCCGTCGAGATATATATAAAACATCGGCTCTGGCAGATCGCTTGAATACTTCAGCCGCCAGCTGTACAGCCCCATTTTTGTCAACGATACTATCGTTACCATTTTATGCCTTCGTGGGTTTAAGCAGCCAAACCGCCCTCACCAGATAACTTGTTCCGGCAGGCACGGACCGCGCCAGTTTCTGCGGCGTGTTGAGTATTCGGACATCGACCACCAGCACATCTTCTACTTCGCGTCCGATATCATTGATGACCGTGACGTGCGTGCCTTTTAATGCCGGGTAATCGTCGGCCCTGCTGTTGGCCGTTGTAAGGTTCGCTACTCCTTCGGTTGTATATTCAGTCACCTCTTCCGCTTTGAGTGCGTCGATACTGCTGGCCGTGCCGTCAACACCGGCCCTGTCGATTATATCGACCGAGACGGCCAGCAGAGGTATCGGCGGGCCTTCCATCTTCAAAAATTCGAATTCTCCGATACTGCTCATCTAATCCACCATCCCGGAATTAATGCCAACCATTCTCAACGCCAGGTCAGGCCGTGAAAGTTCTGTAAGAGTTTTCTGTAACAATTTGTTTACTTGTTGCAGCTCTTTGACGACTGGATCGCCCTGTTCCCCCTGGTTAAGCCGGCTCATTGCCTTTTCAATTACCACCTTTTCCAGAATATCTTTGATAAGCACGCCGATTTGTTCCGCTAACTCGGGGTTATATTCTATGTTTTTAGTTGAAGGTTGATAGTATTGTCTTGGCCCATAGGCCGCGTCAAACTGGGTAGTATATCCGCCTGGCAGCATAGGCTCGCCAAATCTTTGTTGAAGGCTTGTCAATCTTTTAACTGCCGCCGCCGCATAATCTCCGCCTATTCTTCCATTTATTTCAACGGCAGCGAGAATCAAATCCCGCTCGGTTTTGCCAATACCAGGCATACTCTTTAATAAATCCTCCGCTGACTTGCGGGCAAAACCGGCCGTTGCCCCTTTCGTATTTTTCAATTTTACCCATTGTTCCGCCGCCGCACGATTTTCAGCAAGGCGTACCTCTGATGCCAGTGCAGATTTTTGCTGATCTTCAAGTTCTTTTTGATACTCATCCCCAGTTTGAATTTTTTTAATCTCACCAGCTTGAGTTTCTATAACCCCTGGCTTCATTACAGGAGCGATCCCAACCCACTGTTGCGGCCCTATTATTTTCTTTGCCTTTTCGGGATTATCTATTACCCATTGCAGTATCTGCTCGGGATTCATTCCGGCAGTTTCACGCTGAATTTTCTGTTCTTCAGTAAATGGTTCTCCGGGCGTTCGTTTGACTTCTTGCCCAAACAGTTCAGGCAGTCGAGCTATTGTTGTTAATGTTTTAGTACCTTGTTCTTCTCCAAATGCGGCCATCATGATAGATAACGCTTTTTCGGGTGAGAAACCCTCGGTTATCATTTGGCGGATTGCTTTCATGCTTCCTTCAATCTCTTCTCTATGTCGGCCGGCCCTCTTTTGGATTCCAACAGCAAGGTCTGCGATGTCCTCTGTTGTTTTTTTAGGGAAAATTTCCTCCAGTTCTCCAATTATTTTAACGGTTTCTTCTTTGGCATACGTTAAAGGCGCAACCAGCTTGACCACTTCCATACTCCTGGCCAGCTCGGCCTCTGGTTCTATCTTTGCCCTCGCCTTAGTTCCGGCGTAGGCCGAGAGTATTGCCTGGGCACTGGCAGGCGACAAGGATGGTATTTCTTTTGCTATTTTCGTTAGGGCAACATGTGCTTTATCAATCATCCCCGCCCCAAGCCACTGGCCGATAGTCGTCGAGAAGGTTTTCGCGTAATCTGCGGTTGTTTTTTGCGCTTCGGATTCTTTTCGCCGTAGGTCTTCTATTTCTTTGACTATAAGTCCGAGGGTTTGCCGAAATAACTCACCGGCACTTGTGGCTATCCCAAAACCCCCTGCAACTGCAAGCATCCCGGAAGTGATCGATTTGCCCGCCCCACTCCCCTCTCGGTTCATCTTGGACAGCTTGTTTATCATCACCTCCTGTTTATCTATCATTTTGGCCATTGCCTGAATTGCCTGCTCGGCTTCAGCGGTAACGTTAAGTTGAAGGTCTTTTTTTGCCATTTTATCTTCTTATCACTCTGCGGTTTTGTGACGTCTTTTCTAACTCGTCTGCAATAGTATTCTGCAAACCCAGCTTAATCTGCTCCTCTTCATCTTTGCTAAGCACAGTAACTTCCGCCGCCATGTTGGGGCCCGGGTTTTTCTTTCTCATTCGCTGGTCGATCCAGAAGTACCTGATACTGTTTACGTTTATGATTCTGCCGGATGCTCCCGCTTTGCCGTATTTAACAACTTTGAAATGGCCCGGACTGGTTATCTTATCTCTCGCCCTGCCCGAATGTACTAAGGCAGGCATTGAACCGTGCCTTCGTTTGTGTTGTTGGTATTTAAGACTTCGAGCCATATACCCATATCGCTTCGCGGCCCCATGTTCGAAGTGTCTTGGCAGGATATATTTGCTCCAGCCTTTCAATAATCCGCTCAATACATTAAAAATTGCGACAGGTAATCGCTTGGCTTTGTCTTCTATAGGGTCGTTAATAATTAGCTGGCAGTAAAGCATTTCAATGTCCCATGGATTTAAAATATAAATCTGCGAACGTCGGCCAATACTCCTTTAGCTGGTTGTCCTTCCACATCCTGTAAATCAGCCATCGTTTACTTTGGGTTCTGTTCCTTCTGTTCCTGTTTTTTTTTGAGCGGCTATCTCTTCGCCGAGAAGTTTGATGGTAGGCAGGTCCACTATCGCGCCATATATTTCGAACAAATTCGCGGTTGTTATAAGTTTTAATGCGTTAATCTCTTCCGCCGCGACATGGTAATTAAAGGCCATCGCGTCAACTACAAGCCCCATTTTTTCCTCCTCGGTAAGTTTTCTTTCACCTTCCATCCATCCGAGTATTTTTTGGATGTCCTCCCATAGTGTTTCCGCCTTTCGGCTGAACTCGGCGTATTGAGGGATTGTCTCTTTTATGACCTTGCCGCCCGCGCCTATCAGCAATGTCTGGGGCAGCATTGTCCCTTCGGGAAACATTCGGGCAAGTGGTATCAGCCATTTCTCGCCTTTCAATTCAACCTCGTGTCCATTAAGTTGCTTATATCTTCGCAGAAATTGTTCGCCGGGAACGCTGTTATTTATAATCCCTACCCAGTATTTACCGTTTAAGCTCTGCTGCCATGTCTGCTCGTTGGGTTTGTAATAAAGCTGCGACACATCGGAGCCTATGCAAATCAGCGCGCCCTTCATGCCGCCCGGGCCGGGTTCGATGTCCCTCTGCGAAAAGTTGGGCATAATGTCACCGAAGATATTCATCAGCCCGGCCTCTTTTATCTTTTGCTCGTTTATCAGACCGCTATCATTTGGGATTGCGTACAGGAATCCTGCCATTGTCATTTCCTCAATTATTATTTACTGTCTTGCTTCTTATCCGGCTCGCCGGCGATTGCCGGCGGCTTGATTCTTCCCAGTCGGATGTCTTCGACCAGCTGCCATGCCTGATTTTTGACTTGCAGTGCTGTTCGACACGATTCGAAGTGTTTCTTCTTCTGCTCTTCGTTCATTTTAGCAGTCGGACCGCTGACCACTAATTCGTAAGCCGCCTCGGCCGCCCTTAACTGTTTTGTCGCTTCTTCGAGATTTGTTGTCGTCTTTGCCATAAATTCGCCCTTTCTGCCGCCTGTGTGCCTCGTGGGCAGCTTATTTTTACCAAATAGACTTATGCCCCTATTGGCCTGTTTTAGCTTATACCGCTAACCGCCACGATGGCATTGGTTCCGTCATATACCGGCGTCATTGCCGCCGGGCCTTTGACTAACTGACCGTGTCTGCCGCCCAGCGATTGGAAATTTATCATTCCTGCATCGACTGACAGCGTAATTGGGTTGCTGCCCCGGGCCCCGCCCGCAGTCTGGTCCAGCAGCTGAACCGTCGAATTTGTCGCTCCCTGCACCGCGCCTTCGATGCCCCAGCTCGCAAATGCATCGACGTCGCTCGTTTGTATCGTAATCACCGGCGATATTGTCTGGATTCCTACGAACGTCGGGTAAACATGACCGCTGTGCGTTATGATTTCCAAAACGATATTTAACACAAGAGTCCAGCTTTCGACGCCATCGAGTGCCGTCCCGTTGACTTCGGCCCCGCCGAGTACATACACCTCATCTACCAGGTCCTGACCGGCCTCAAGCGACTGGCTCGCTGTAATCGCAAGAGGCGATGCAGAGCCGTCGGCGCTGATTGGCACTGCTCGGTATCCGATTTTCGATTCACCGGGCAGTGCGTTCGCGGTGATTTGGGTCGGCACTATCAACCCCGACGCCATCACTACCTTTGTATGCGACGATGCCCCTGCCCTTCCCGTTGCCGCCATTTTCTGAAAGTAAAATGTGTCGTTATTCAACGCCGCTCCGACTATCCCGCCCATGGCCGCCAGTGCCGTCTTGATTGCTGATGTTTCGAAGCTGACCTCCGGCTGGAGCGTTCCCACGCTGACAAACGTCGGATAAACCGCTCCGCTGCCCGACGATATAATCTGCTGCATATTCAAATTAACATCCGTGCTCTCGATACCTTTAACCAGCGTGCTTGCGTGTTTATATGCGCTAAGTGTATATTTATTTCCCATTTTATTTTCTCCTGTTTTATATGGATTATTTACTCACGAACTTATACCCCAGTTAATCATTAACCGGATTCCGTTTACAAAATTCCCTGCTGTTTCTTCGTATAGCCCCGGCCCTTCAATTAGTGTTATGCTGTTGATTCCAATCTTTCCGGGTTGTCTGCTGAGTGTCCACATCTCTCTCAGGACAGCTTCAACCATATTCAGAAAATACAGCTCTGCATTTCCCGGTTGTTCTTTAAAATCAATGGGTATTTTGTCCTCTAATCTTAGTTCGAGGTCCCCGCCGACAGTATCGGAATCAACGGCGATAGCTTCATTCTTGTCATTTTCAGTCCTGCATATAACGCCTAACGGTTTAACAAGCTCCGTATCTTTTGGAATGTAATATGCGGCGACATACAAAAACGCCTTTGCCGCCTCTGCATCCGCAGCCCCTGTCCATGCCTGCCAGCTCTCGCATTCTGCGACGAGGTTTCGCAGGTTGACCATTGCCATGCCTCGCGAGCCTGTCGGCACTATTTCGTCCGACACCGTGGTCCCGAACCACAGCACTTTGTCCCTTCCGATAAGCCGGTCGGTTATATCGTATTCGCTGCCGAGCTTATCGTTATATAATATATGGTATGTCCCTGCCGTTGCGCAGGCTGACGGGAACGGCTTCGTATAATAACCGCCGCCCTTATCATCCATATCGTATGCACACTCCGCCAGGCGGCTATTGTCCCAATCGCCAATCTCCTCGATTGCTTCATTGCCCGCGTTCCATATACCGGCGTCAGCCTGCAAACGGATAGTCGCATAGATTGTCCTGCCTGCCGAGCCGCCGGCAGCGAGCATGCAGCGTTCCTCGATGGATGCTGCCCCGTTTATAAACTTCTCCAGCGAAATGAGCCGGTCGGTTATGCTTCTCTCGGCGCCGAGCTGTACGAAATAGAACGCGTCCCAAACACCGTCGTCGCATCCTTCCGGGAAAGGGGCCTGGTAGTAATTGCCTTTTTCGTTTGTCAGTGGTACGCCGCACTCGGCCATTCGGCTGTCGTTCCACGTCCCCAATTCTTCTTCGGCCCCTGTCGTATTGTTGTATATATAGCCATTGAGCCGCCTGCGTAATATGACGCAGGTCGGCTTCTCCATCGAATGAGATATGGCTAATTTCCTTATCATGGCCTTAAAATCCCCCGCTGTTTGTCAGCCACATATCTGCGATTTTGCCCGCCATTGTAGCCTTGTCGTTTGGATCGGTTGCCTGTGCCGCGATGACTTCGACGTTCGTTTTGATGTCGTTGATATCGTTGGAATCCAAAGCCTGCTGTATTTTAATGGCGTTCACGTCGCCTGTGCCGCCGGATTTGACTATGTCATGAATGTAGCTGACAGTAGTGTTGGCGTTGTTTGCGTCGGTCGCCGTTATACCTGTGATGCGTTCGAGTCTGGACAGCCTGCCGACGACCGTATTGGACGCTTCCGCTAAAGCGTCCGCAATTGCTTGTGCAATTTGGATATTTCCGGCAGAATTGTAATGTATATTATCATCGTAATCATAGGCTGATTGAATGTCCCAAAGATTTCCAGGCGTAACTGTTCCGGGTACAGTTCCGGGGGATGGGCGTTCCTGCCCTACATACTCCGAAGCATCAACTATTATAGCAGTCGGGTAATTTGCTTCGCATAATGAAACAAGTGCGTCATTCCACTCATCCCTCATCTGTAAATCCTGATTGTACCCGCCAAGTGTGCCGTAAGAACAGGGCAATATCTTAACCACAACAGGCGTAATGTCATTGGACACACACAAATCCAGCATTGTCGTCCAATTGGCCAAAAAAGTGGAAAGAGTTATGCCGCTGGCATTGAGATTGCGTATATCATTTATGCCGCCCTCGATGACCGCAATTTTTGGTTTCAAATCCACAACATCGGCTTCAAATCTGGCGGCTATTTGGGTGGTAGTCTGCGATCCAATGCCCATATTCTGATAGTTATATCCTGTAAGAAGTCCGAGATTGTAAGCAATAGTTGAATCTCTGTCTTCGGCAGTATCTACCTCGCAATATGACCGATGTGGCGGATTGCCCGCTATAATCGAATCGCCAATCGCAACTACAATAGGTGCTTGTATATGAACGTGCCACGGTACAAAGAAGGCCAGTCCACTCTTGCTATCCCACGCATAATTTTCCGCATCCGGCCCTGCTGCGTTCATATAAAATCTCATATTTGTGCCGCTTGCCGACGCCAGCTTCCAAATTAAAGATGGAGTGCTTGCAGTGATTCCCCCGCCAATATAGTCCCCTTCCTGAACAAGTATCGGGGTGTCCAGCGTGATTGTAGCAAGGCCGGTATCTTCCGCCAGCAATTTTGACCAGACATCTTCGTAGCCGACTCTATCGTAAGTTGAGCCATCTTTTCGCCACACATAAAAATAAAAATGAGTAATGCCCGCAGGTTTAGCCCCCAAATGCACCGTAAGTTGCGTGATGTACCCATTTTGCCGGATGCGTTGTCGATGTTCGGTTGTGAGCCACCAAATTGACGTTCCCGATGCAAGTCCCCCGTCTGGAGTTCCCGTAGGAATTGTATAATAGCCGCTGGCCTTGACAATATCTGTATTGGCTGTTCCGCCATATAAAGAAAGCTCCCGCTGGAGCAATTCATAAATATCATTCAAATCAGCCGCTCTTGCGATGCCCGCTATCGCCAGAACGAGCAGCAAAACATTTATAATTTGTAATTTATGGTTTCTCATTATTATTTTTCACTTCCTGTTTCTGGTTTTTTTGCGGTGGACATACCGCATCTTTTATCTCTTTCAATCTATCGTTGATTTCCCCAAAAAGAATCCTCCTGTCTTTTGAGTGGTTTGCCAGATGCACCATAAAGCCCGTAAAAAAAACCGATAGCAGGAGCATAATTACTCCGCTAAGTAATGCCATAACTTTGACCCAAAAATCTTCCTTACCGCAGGCCGAGGCAAGTGCTATATTACCTATCCCAGCAACCGCCAACAGGGTGCGAACCGAATAATCTACAATAGTACTTATCATCACATCGTCTCCCTTGATTAAGTTGCTCTCTTTTTGTGCATCTCGCCGTGCTTGCTCGTCACCCTATTATATCTGCACTGCAGGTCCACAAAACCCGAACTAATACTGCCAGGCTCGGTCACTACCCAGTCCTCGCCTTCGATGGTTACAATTCCATCAACGTATTCAACTGTTTCCGCCGGCAGCGGTATCGTTATTGGGCGGCTCTTGATTATTTGCTCTCCCACATCATCACTATCGATGTCGCCTGATATTACACCCAATATCGCTTCGGTCTCAAACGCTTCGCCGACTTTTGGCGCGAAGGTGATAGGCTTATCCGCCTTAAACTCGGCGAATACCTTCCCCTTCGCCTTTATCATATGTCCTTCAAACCTGCTGACCATATTGCCTCTAATGTCTTCGAGAATGCCCCCGCCGCTGTTTTGCGACAGCAAGACGCGGGGGCATCAACCGAATAGTGAAAGTTTGTTTAAGCCAGCCTGGCGTTGTTAATCACATAGGTGGTTATCACAGTGAGGGTTGTATCGCCGGTCGCGTTGCCGGTGTAATCCGTGCCATTGTTGTCAAGTACCACCGCCTTATTGACCATAGTCGAAGCCGCCGCTCCCGCGATGTTCTTAATCTGCGGCTGAGCGATGGCGTCGGCGCTGCCTATGACGAAATCGCCGATGACATCTGCAATCGATGTCCCTCCTGCCGCATCGTAAACAACCTCAAGGTCGTCCGGAGCCGTCGGCTCGGCCAGGACCTCTGAACCGTAGTTAAGAATCATTTGAACGCCCAGCACCTGGTTGATTTTGTCCGCTCCCGGCGCGGCAACCAGTGTTTGCTGTGTCGTCGCCAGCAGCTTGATTTCGGCGGCTGTTAATTTTACCATCGCCGTTTTTATTGTCCCTTTTAGATGCGCGTTAAGCTCGACAATAGCCACCCCGTCAGTTGCCGTCAGAACTTTGCGGAGTCGGCCAACGAGGAAATCTGCATTCCGCAGTTCCGTCGTCAGCGCTCCCAACCCTGCTGTGTCGCCGTATGGGTCTCCGTCCTCGTCCCATCCGACGAGGTCGCCGTCGTTTCCTGTAACCGCTGCTGCCCTGCCTTTGATGATTCCCTGGACCCGCAGCGACCCTTTTACATTTGCGGCGATTGCCGTGGCGCACATGCCGGCCTGACCGCCTACCTGCACGATTTGGCCTGCGGTTCTTGCCGCAGTCGGCGTGTAATCCAGGGAACCCCCTTCCTGGTAATTTTGAGCTTCTGAATTTAATTTCTCACTCATAACTTTTCTCCTTCTGAAAAAGGTTTTAATTTTTCAACTCTTTACAATTCATCCAATTTATTCTTACTGTCCGTGCCCATCTGCAGGTGAGTTATTCTCCTTCGCTACCTTGCTGCCCTTCGGCTCCGTCTGCCTCTGCCTCGTTGCCTTCAGCCCCATCTGTCTCCGCCTGGGCTGAAGCGATGTAGTTCCTTATCAGTTGCTGTATTGCTTTTTTAGTAATCGTGCCAAACGGAATCTTTACCCCAAGTTTGTCCGCGTATTCCCGCAGCTGCGCTACGTTCATCTTATCCGGCCCGTCATCTGCCGCACCGTCACCTTCGGCCTGCGTCTTTTCATCGACATCGGCGCCGGTCTCGTCGATTGCTTCTGTTTTCTTTACTGGGGCTGGGGCTGGGGCCGGGGCCGGCTTCGGGGCAAGTTCTTTTAACGGCTTCCTGCAGTTGAAGCACAGCCCGCCGCACAGCTCGCCGTTGCCGTGCCTTGTCTTGTCGAATCGCAGCCCTTCCGGCGATTCGACAAGCTGGGTTTCCTGCCCGCATGGGCATTTAATTTTTTTGAATGTTCTACTCATCTGTGAACCTTCAATTAAAGTTGTTACTATCCACCAATTACCATTCACTATTTACTAACTTACGCCGTGTTCTTCTGCACCCCGCGATGGTCCATGGACTTGCAGCCGACGTCGATGAATATGCGGTAAACAAGGCCCATCACATTCGGGCCGGGGTTGAACTGCTCGAGTGTAGGCTCCTCCTTGCCGTTGAGAAACGCCACGATGATGGTGTCGATAATGCTCGGATTGCCTACCAGGAACCAGGTTGTTTCTGAATAATTGGTATAGCTGGGATTGCTCAACCGCACCTCGGATACGACCTCGATGCCCGTATCACTCAGCGCGTTGTAAGCCGGTTTCGTCAAATCGGTTGTTCCTGTAACAACAATCGTCGCGGCCTTCAGCAGCTCCGCTGCCGTGAACCTTAGCTCATGCGGCACAAGTAGTACCCTCGGCTCCACGTGGATAGGCTGACCGTCTTTATCGACCTGCTTGGAAAACGCCGTAATTGCCGTTTTCAGTGTTCCCTGTGCCAGCGCAGCGGACGTATTGAGGTTCAAGTGGTCCGCGTGGAACAACGCTTTCCCATCCGTCATTGCTCCGTTCGCCATAAGATGCGCATAAACAAGGTCACCTGCTTTGCGTTTGGCCCTGGCACCCATTTGTTGCGGAATCGTGGTTAGAGCACGAAGGTCGTCATTGATAATGTTCTGTCGCGTAACGCGGAAGTTTTTGGCAAACGTAGCAACGCTGTATTTCTCAGATTCCTCGGTTGCGCTTCCGTATTTGACCTCGCCGCCATTGCCGACCTGCTCAAGCTCTCCGGTATCTGTTAACCTGGCGCCGGTGACCTCTTTAAAGTCCGTAACGGACCCTGTCTGGCACCATTTCCGCCACGTCTCAGGCACGCTGTTATATCCTTTGAGCATGGCCTTCTTGGCGATATTGCCGAGTATAGTTGGCAGTTCCATCGTCGAGAACGCGGCCCTCATGATTTCTTCGCGTCCAACGGGTATTGCCTGACCTGCCAGCACAATGGCCTGCCTGCATACATCTAAAAGGGTCATATCACGGAACCTTTTCGCGGCCTCGAATCGTTGCTCGCCTTTGACCTTGTCACTGCGAACAATATCTTCGCTTCCGGCCCTAATCAGCATACCGTCAACAAGCGTTTCCCTATTGACCTCGCTTGTGTTCTGAATGTTCGGCGATACGTTGGCTCTGCTGCTTCTAACCGCCTTCAACACCTCGGCCCAAGCGTCAGCTACCGTTAGTCCGCCGCTGATGCACCGCTCGATAACTTCCGCCGGCACATCATCGCCGCCGAGTTCACGAATGCTGTTCATCCTTGCTCGCTCAGCCGCTATCCCCTCCTGGGTCGCTCTCTGGGCTATTGCCGCCAAGTCATCCGTCGGTTGTTTTGCCGGCTCGGTCCGCTGCACGGCTTTGTCATCCGGTTTTTTTGCGGGCTGTTCGGCCGATTCGCTGCGCTTCAGCTCAGCTTTGTATTCAGCCTCCAGTTCCGCCCGCTTAGTTTCGTCAAGGGTATCCGGATTTTCGCCCCTTGCGATTAGCCATTCCTTAAATTTCGGGTCCATTGTTCTGTCTCCTTTTGTAGTAATAATATGTTGGTTTCTGCTTCTAAATTTTGAATCCTCATCGGCTCCGATATCACAAACACTTGTTTCACCAAGTATCCATAAAGTCGAAATCCTTAAGTCCCTTGTCTCTGAGGCCTGGAACTCCCTGCCTTCGACAACTGTTTTTTCACCTTTTAGAATCATTACGTGACTTACGACTTTGTAACCAGCCGATTTATCTGTGAGATGTCCCTCTTCTGTAAGTGTCCATGGATGCTCGGCCACTATTGACTTGCTGAAGTAGTCCCGCCCAATTAGCTTGTCAGCCTCGACACGGAAATTGCGTGTGCTGCCAAGCATTTTCTGCACCGTCGAACGGTCGTGGGTATCTATCAACGGAACCTGTCCGTTTTTCGGGGCCCTGAACCCGCTCATTAGCAGGATTTCCTCAATTATTTCGCCTCGGCCCCAGTCGTAAACAAGAACCGGGTTCTCTGTGGCAATCACCGATTCTATCGAGCGAGTCTTCTTATCGAGCGTTTCCGTCCGGGCATGGTAAGCCCGCGTCGTAAGCTCGTTCCTCTCAATCAGTCCGTCAATTTTCGACCGTTTCGTCTTCATCTTCCATTTCCTTATTATTTTCCGATTTTTTTTCGGCCTGCCACGGTATCCCCAGCTCTTCGCACAAATCCTTCTCTTTCTTTATCTGCCTCAGTTCCCGCTCCCAGTCCTTGCCCTGCTGTGCATATTCCCCCTTAAGATTGGTCGTCAGGCTCCGTCGCCGCGTATTCTGAGCATCCGCTTCTTTCTTCGGGTCCACGTGTTCGCTGCCCGGCCAGTTCCATTCCGGCCTGGCGGTGTTGACATTGCCTTTGAAGTATTTGAAGTACCCTGGCATAAGAATCCCTTCTCTAAGCCAGGCGTAAAATACGCGGTTACATTCGTGTGCCTCCAGCCAGCTTCGGATTGTTCTTATAAATCTGTAATAAATCTGCCAGTCCAGCCGGCCCGATGCGTAGTTGTATTTCGCGGAGTTAGCCGCCGCCACGTTGAACGGCATACAAACGCAGCGTGCGATTTCGTTAATGACTTCATTTTTGAACATTTCGTAGGTCGCGGCCGGATGTTCCGGCTTTACTTGCGACATATTATGTCCCCTCGGCAGCGTTAAAAAAGAATTGCGGGGCAACTCAACTTCGTCCAACGCCTCTACCTCGTCCGGCTCTGTCCCCGCCTCTGTTTGTATTGTTCCCGATACATTCGCTGCCGTTTCGGCTGACTGGACTGTCGCAAGTGTGAATCTGCGGAGTTGCGCGAATAAAGGCAGTGAAGGCGTTACCCACGGCATCCCACGCGATTGGCCCGGGCGTTTTATCTTGTACAGATGAATCATCTGTGAAGCCGGAACCTTGTCGTAATCACCGAACCCGCCGCCGAAATTAGTCGCCGAACCGGGATGCTGTTTGAATATGTAATAAAATAAGGGCCTGCCGTCCTCGTCATATTCGATGCCGTCCCTTACCTTTTCATCGTTTACTATTCCGGCCAGGCCGTACGGTGATGCTAACCTGTCAGGCTCAATCACCCTAAGTCGCAGCAGCGGCTCAGGCCTAACCCTTGTCCAGTTTTTTTGCCGCCTGATATTTACAAAAGCTGTAAGCCCTTCCCCCGATTCGCATTGCTGCCTGCCGCCTGTCAGGGTCAGTATTTCCCCGAAATTTAATTTGCCCTCGATATCGCAATCCTGTGACCACTGAAAAAATTTCTCCTCAATCTCGCTGTCGGCGTCGGAGTTTCCAGTATCCATCTGCAAGTCCGGCCCTGTCCCCACAAGGTCGTTTGCCAGCGTTTCGATTATCCCTTCAGCGTAGGAGTTGTTTTTGACTTCATACCGTGCGCGGTTGCGTGTCGTCGGCAGGTCCTGCCTAATCCAGAAATCGGCGTCGCTGCCGTCGGCATAGCGCCAGTGGTTCTCGTTGTGCCGGCTCGTCGCGGCCGCGTCGTAAGAACGACCGGTTAGCTGCGTCGATCGCCCGGCTTTTACGGCGTCTGTTTGCGGTATTAATAATTCACCAAAAATACTCATTTGATTTTCCGTTTGAGAAATTTGTCAAGCCAGTAATCGGCCAGCAGAATCACTCCAACAATTACCAGCGATGCTCTCCCGTCGTATCCCTTTGTCCCCACCCATATAAAGAAAATAGCCGCAACAGCCGTCAGGGATTCGACCCTTTTTAGTATTACTTTGATTACTTTCTGGACTCCTCCCGTGACGGCTGCTGTGGAACCGGTAATCAGCGATTTGATTTTTTTTGGCAGCTTCATCTCGCTCCCCCGGCTTTAAGGTGTGTTATCCTGAACGGTTTTTTATTATTGATTTGCAACTGCAGGGTAGCATAGTATTTTCGAGTTTCTATCAACTGGGTTAAGCTGCGATACGTCACCGAGCTTCCCTGTTCGCTAAGCATTACCGGTTCTCCCACCCAGTTTTCGATTGCTTCGTCGATTTTGTTTATTATTGCCGTGTAATCAGCCATTGTTAACTCATTTGCCTTTTTGGGCCAAAGAAAAAAGCGCCGTGCAGGGGTGCAGCCCTGCACGGCGCTTTTCAATCTTTGGCTTTTAATTGTAAAGAGCTGTCCCTCTAAGGGACTTTACAATGTGATTTTCGGCTAATTAGACAATCCCGTCAACGGCAAAATTGTGATTTCGGAAGTGACGGTCTATATATAGACCGTTTTTTTATTTATGGGCTACTAATAGGAAAGAATTTTCATTTTTTACGTTTACTATCGCTTATTCTTTTCCTAAGGTCCTGCTTTTCCATTTCGGCATTTTTCTTGTCGCCTCGGCACTCATCGAGTTCTCTCTTGGCCGCTATAACATCAATGCCGAGGTCTGAGTTGCGTTTGGCTATATAAACTATGCTTGATAAATTGCGCTCCAGGTTCGCAAACAGCTGCCACTTATCTTTGACTATTTCCAGTTTGTCCTCCAACGATTTACCATAAGTAGAAGGGAGGCTGCTTATCTTATTTCTCGCAAGTTTCACCGCGTCCCTTGCTGCATCGAGCTTTTTGTTGGCCCGTTCGATTCTCAATGCTTCCCTGTCGGCGTCTGGCTGGGCCCGACGTGCGGACCGTTCTCCGGTCGAATTATTATCCGAAGTATCCTCCGAACCGTCATCTTCAAGCTGGTCGATTCGCTGTTTGAGTTCTTCTACTTGGTCTTCGAGTTGTTCGAGTTCTTCTACTCGTCCCTCCAACTCCGCTACCCTGTCTTCGAGTTCTTCCGGCGTATTCGGCTCGTTCACATCCGCAAAAGATACCGCCGTTAGCATCACAACCAAAACTCCTGCACACAATAATGACCTTTTCATAATTTGCTCCTTCTAAAATGGTTTGTAATTATCTTTTATCCGCCACGATTCAGGCAGATTAACATTGTATTTGCACTCAAGGCATTTTTCATCGGCTTTCGCTGAACAGGTTGTCATCCCCTGTAAATCCTTATCACATTCCACTGGCCAGATATGGACGAACAAATCATTTATATCGTCCGGCCCGGCCTTGCTGTCGAGCCATTCTTTTATCGTATCAATTCTTCGACTGGTCAAAATGTCTTTTTGAACTTTAGTACCCATTTTTTCACCTTACTTAAAATTATCAATAACAAATCATAAATTACAAATCCCCAGTGCTTCCAATATCAGTTCGAGATTTGCGCTTGTCATTTTAGATCTGCCTTCCAGATAGTTACCTATCGCCTGTCTCGTTATAAATTGAGTACTCTTCGGCAGCACACCCAATCTTTCCACCTCACCTGCCAGCCAGTAGTTATTAACCGTTGTTGTAAGCTGCGCTGCGTTCTCGATTCCCTGCTGCTTCATTGCTTTTTTTATGATTTTCCGAAAATCAATCTTCATAAACTTCAATATCCTTATCTTCTTTGCTCCAGAGGCCGGCCGCCAAACGATGGTATATCAAACGCCGCGAACCTCAATCCTACTTCCTTGCGTTTTAGACAAAAATCATAATTATTTAACTACCTTACAATTTTCAAACTCATCGACCATAACCAAAACAGCTTTTGAGGGTGTGCGTTTTAGGTTTGCGTCTTTTCATCTTTCAGCCTTTTGTTTTTTTCTCTAATGAGTTAACCATAAATCCGCTCATCTTCGCAATCGTCGCAGAAATAGCCGGTGCGAGAGTCAATATCACGTTCGGCCTCCTCTTGATTAGAACCTTCACCATGTGTACCTATCCGCCAGACGCCTTCTTTTTTGCCGCAAATTTCGCAAGGATGTATTAAGTTGTGCGTTTTTTTGGACTTCATATATTTATCCCTCTTAATTTTTGAAAATCCGACCTTTTCCATATTTCCATCGAAGTTTGGCAGAAAATCAAATGTAGATAAATCTTTATTTCCTCGCACATTTTGGTCAAATTCATCTTTGAATCTTATACCTCCATCGTGTTGTTTATTTTGCAAAGCTAATCGTCTTAATCTTTCACAAAAAACCACTCTTTTTCTGTTGTGGCGTTGTCCAAACAGAGCAATAATATCTCCTTCTTTGCAGTCATTTTTTTTGATTCCCACTTTAGCCACCGTTTTTCGTCTCCTGTTATTTTTTTCTCTGTGTCCTCTGTGCTCTTTTTTGCTTTTGGCAGTTTTCGCACGTCTGGCTATAAAGCCGCACCCCATCCTTGTATCTTGTGGCTTCGGCCTGACCACAGTATTGGCATTTTGTCGGTGGTTGGGCTATGCCTTCAGTGTCATCTGGTATGTCGCAGCAGTGTTCGCAACTGCCAAGCGGATAGTTATGGCCTTCAACATACGGCTCACTCCAGTTGTTTCCAAGGTCGCTATAAGCACCGCATCGCCCGCATCGCAACGCTTGGCCGTCGCGAATCTGCGCGACGCAATCCACACAAAGAAGGATTGCCGCATCGAACTTGTTTTTAAACTTCATCAGATTGCCGATGATAACTTCTTTTTCGCACCACGCACAATTTTTTGTTTCCGAGTCCATTTTTTAACCCTTCTAAAAATTTGTTACTAAATTGTTTTCAATCGGCTTTTCGCTCAAAGTTAAGAACTTTAGCCGAATTTAACCTCCTGGCTCCGGAGGTTCAAAGGTTACTATTGACTTATCAATTCTATGTAAAGTCTAACGCCGCAACTGAACTTTGTCAAGTCTTTTTCCTTGAAATTTTGGTAACTATCCCCTCATGACAAGTACAAAAGTGTTTTTTTGAGCCTATCCTATTCTGCTGGTTAATTGATTAGTGCGTTTATATAATAGGAGTTATGATGTATACTAAACCATTAGAAAGAGATACGGAATACTTAATAAATACACAACTCCAAAATTTATCTTGGGTTTTAGAACCAAAGGATAAAAAGAGAAACGTATATTTTCAACGTCCCAAAACCGAACTCCAACGTAAAGCCCTAAAAGGTAACTTTCCTGATTATGTGCTTTATCCTACTGATTCTGATAGCCCCCTAATCGTAATTGAGGCAAAGCGACCACAAAAGAGTATAGAAAAAGCAATGGAGCAGGGTATTAAATATGCAAGTGCTTTAAAAGCTCCGATAGTATTTGCCAGCAATGGAATTTTCACAAAAACATTTCATCTAAAAAATCACAATAACCTTATCCTAAATGGAACTGAAGTAGAAGAGTTCATCAAGGAAGTAACTGCCCTAAAATTTCTAAATACAAATGAGTATACATCACTTGATAAATATGTAATAAAATCTCGCAAGGAACTCATAGATATATTTGATAAAGCCAACAATGTCCTAAGAGAAGAAGAGGGACTACAAGCGGGAGTAGAACGGTTTAGTGAATTTGCCAATATATTATTTTTGAAATTAATAAGTGAACGAGAAGATTTAAATGAGGAAGAGGGGAAAGATTTTATTATTGACCGTGAATACCGCTGGTCATTTTTCAGAGACAAAAAAGGCAAAGAGTTGTTGAGTTACATTAACGATACGGTATTGCCTAAATTTAGGGAAGAATTTGACGATAAAATTATATTTTCAAAACTCAAAATTTCAACACCCAAAACCCTCGAAACACTTGTTGACAAAATAGACCCCTTGTATCTTACCGATACGAAGAGCGATATAAAAGGCGATGCGTTTGAGTATTTTCTTAAATCTTATAGTTCTGGAAACAACAATGATTTAGGCCAATATTTCACTCCACGTCACATTGTTAAAACAATGGTGAAATTGCTTTCGCCTACATTGGGCGAAAGAATTTATGACCCCTTCTGCGGGACGGGCGGAATGCTTACGGAATGTTTCAAGCATATCAATAATACAATGCCACATAATCGGTCATCATTAGATACGTTAAAAACCAGGACATTATTCGGCAGAGAAATTACGGATATAGTTCGCATTGCAAAAATGAATATGATTTTATGGGGAGACGGCCATAATAATATTGACAAAATCAACAGCTTAAAAAATCCCAAAAAACACGAATACGATGTAGTAATAACAAATATCCCGTTTGCTCAGACAACAAATTATGGAGAACTATACGATATTCCTTCCAACAATGGGGACAGTGTTTGTATACAGCATTGTTTAATGGCCTTAGATGACAAAAACCCAAACAGCCGCGCTGCTATCATAGTACCAGAAGGTTTTTTGTTTGACAAAGTGTATAAGCGAGAAAGAGAGTATTTGGTAAATAGATATAGTTTGCAAACGGTAATATCTTTGCCGTCTGGCGTTTTTCTGCCTTATACGCCACAGAAAGCCAGTATTTTATATGTAAAACTCAAACAGGCTAATCAAAAAACTATAAAGTATTTTACTGTTCACAGCGATGGTTATACGCTAAATAACTATCGGAAAAGATTATCTGGCATAAATGACTTAGACAGATTACTTGACGGCATCGAATTTGATTTGCTCTCAATAAAAGATATTGCCAAAAACAATTACGAACTGATAAAAGGCATATATACCTCTGCCGGTTTTACTTTTAAAAATACAAAAATGGCATTCCTGAAAGATGTGACTGTTGATATTAAAAGCGGCCAGTCTGCTCCACAGGATTTACAGTTGTTTGAAAATGGAACACATAATTTTGTTAGGGTTTCCGATTTGGCGAAAGAACATATTGTTTATCATTTAGTTGAGTCCAGAGATAAGCTAAATGACAAAGGCATTAAAGGACTCACTATTTTCCCAAAAGGAACTATCTTGTTTCCTAAAAGCGGAAAAACTGTAATTAAAAATCACAGGGCAATGCTGGGAGTAGATTCTTATGTGGTAAGTCATTTGGAGGGCATAATACCGAATACTCAAAAAATAGACCCTTATTATTTGTTTGGCTGTCTTTTAAATATTGACGCAAAAGAACTGTTGTTGAATGAGGGGTATCCATCTATAAGAAAAGGTGTTTTTGAAAATATAATTATTCCTTTGCCCTCAAAAGAAAAACAAAAAACAATCGCTAAATCTATCCGAGGATTAGTAAAAATGGAAAAACGTAAAAACGAATTGCTTGTCAAGGTACAGCAAAGCTATGAACAAGCACAAAGCCTAAAAGGATTATCTACTAATAAATCAGTCTTTGACGCTATGATTAAACGGGCATCGCAGCCGATTCAGAAAGAGAGAAAAACAAAGGATTAAGCTGTTTTCTTCTGTTGTATCTGTAAGCAAATTCATTCACATAGGTTTGTAGATATTTAGGGCTTACGGCGTGATAAGTGCCGTGAATAGACCTTTTAAGCTGGCTCCAAAATCCCTCTAAAATCAACAGTTACAGCCTGTAAATTAATACGTTTTATCGATGATCTCTTTTGTCCTCACACTCTTCCCGCAATGTCGGCATATCTTATATCTGCGAATTGCCCCCGGTATAGGGCTCGTTTTAACCGTGTCCCAGGGGCGGCCAGCCTCATCACGGAAGTCCTCGCACCCGCATTGTGGGCATTGCAGGCCTAATTTTCTTTTTTGTTTATCGTCCATTTTTGGTTTTTCGTCAGTCATAATTCAAACAACTTTATCAATAAGTCCATATTTCTTTGCTTCCTTACCTGTCATCCACACATCCGTTGCCGGCAGCAGAATCTCCTTGATTTGCCGTTTGTTCAATTTTGTGTGTTTCAGATAATGCCTAATCATCCTCTCCTGCACCATATTCTGCTCTTTTCGGTCGGCTATCAGCTCGTGATATTTTCCCGAAGTTTCCCATGAATACTGGTGACTTAATAGTCTCGTATTTTTCGTAATTATCCTGTGACCCTTTGTCCCTGAACAGAGAATAAGCAGCCCCATGGAGGCGCAGGTGCCAAGTCCTGTGATATAGACCGGCATTTTGGAAAACTCGATAAAATCAGTCACCATAAAACCTGCGGGCATAGTTCCGCCGGGTGAATTGAGAATCATCTGAATAGCCTTAAAGTTCGGCTTGACCATTGTATTGATATATACGAGCTCTTCGACTATCGTTTTCATCGAATCGTCGCTTATCGCACCACATATATTAACCATCCCTTGTTCCCGTAGTTCTATTGATGTTGCGATCGTACTTTTCATTTTGCACCTTTCATCTCAATCTTTTTTGTCTTTGTAGTTCCGACAACACTATTTTTTTCTTTAGTCCCGCCGCTGCGGCTCTTCTTTCCACTTTTACCTTCGGGTCCCTGCCGTAAAGAATATGTACTCTTTTGTAATGGGCCGCCGCCGCCGCAAGCACCGCTGTATCGAGATGGTGTGTTTTGGCGCCTTTTGACACCGGCACCCATCTCCACGTTTCTTGCCCGTATTTGTCTCTGATTTTTATTTTGTGCTCGTTGCAGAAGTCTTTGAAGTACCTGTCGGGAATTTCTATATAAAACTCTGTCGAGCCGGGCGAGCCTGCAGGCCTCGACACCCACGTTGTCACCCTGTCTTTGAAAAATCCGGTATCTATCATAAACAGCTGCATACCCCTGTATTTTTTGGCCCGCACATCCGATATCCTTTCCATGGCGCTGGCGACGATCGGCGCCCGCTGTTCGCCCGATGCTCCCTTCGTCGGGAAAACAAGTCCGGGATATTTCATGCAGAAATCAAATACCCTGTCCTCCATAAACCCAGAATCGACGAACATGCAGACCACCGGCAGCCAGGGCTTCTCTTCGTTCAGTGTTCCATCTTCCCACGGGAACGGACTAAGCAGCACCTCGTCTTCGAGCTGGTCGAAGTTCGTCGCCGACCCGCTCGACACGACGCAGTTTCGCATCCCGTATCCGAATCCTCTCACCTCATAATCTATTCGTATCATGTGCCGTTCGTCTTCGTGATAATCCGCCCCGGCAACCAGTATCAGCACCCAGTCCGGCACCGTTCCTCTGCTGGATTGGCCTTTATGCTCGTCCATTTCCGACCGGCTGACTTTACGGCCGCTCTCCTCGTGTATCTGTGACAGTACCTGATTCCTGAATTCTCTTAATACCTCCGGTGCTATTTCCTCTTTGTTTTGCGCCTCGAAAAATTCCGCCAGCATCCTGTGCCACAAAATCCACGGGCTGATTAGGCCGTCTATCCAGAACCCCGTGTGTCTCTTGCCTCGTCGAGGTTTACCGATGATATTGCCTTTGGCATCTATTATTTGCCCCCTTGGCACCCATTTACCGGCTGCCACCATATCCGTCTTGTGATGCTGCTCGATATGCCCTGCGCAGACGTTGCATTCGTAATAAACACATTCGTCTTTTATGATTATTTCCGGGTCGCGAAGGCCCGGCGGGTCCACCTTAAGATTGCCGAATGACGGGTCGAAGTACCGCCCACATAATGGGCATGGAATCCAGTACCGCTGCATATTTGAATCATTCAGCGAAATCCATATAAATCCATCCGCTGTTGTAAGCGTACAGAGATATATAACCTTGAAATCTGGGAACGTGGTCCCTCTTCGGTAGGCCAGCTTGGCTGGGCTGCCTTCTCTGCCGACGTATTTAGGCCATTTATCTGTCTCATCGCACGCAAGCACACCGATTGCTCTGCTCGCCATCCCCATCGCCGACTGACTACCTGTGAAATAAAGAGGCATTGTATCAAACTGGAATACTCTGCCGATTTTTATATCGCGGCAGTGTTTGGTAAAATGTCTGCTTAGGGCTGGACTGTCCCTGAAGGTTGGCAGCAGCCTTTCAGTTGATATATTCTCGCAATCTTCATCACGTCCGGTGACATAAAGGGTAGGTGCAGGATTGACATCCACCGTATATCCAATCATATTAAAGACCGCTTCCGTCTTCCCGCATTGTGCCGGTCCGGTAATTGTGATTTCCTCCACCTCCGGGTCTGTAAATGCGTCCATTATGTCGCGAAGATACGGCGCCCTATCCGTCCGCCATTGCCCGTGTTCGGCGGATGTGCTGGGTAGCATACGGTTCGTGTCTGCCCATTGCGACACGGTCGTCGGCGCCGGCGTATCCCATGCTTGGCGTTCCTCTTTGCTCCATATTGTTTTAGTTGCAGCCATTTTAAGGAGTTTTGTAATTTGCGAATAAATCAATTATAAAAATAACTTCTTTTTTAAGAATTTCCTGCATCCTCGCCGGCGTCTGTCCCCTTAATAGTGGCACCGCTTTTCTCGGCAGATTCAGCAGCATCTTTTTAACGACCTGTATCCGTTCGACGTCTCTCTTGTCGTAGTCCGCCTTTTTAACCCATTCTTTTTTTAATATTTCCAGTTGTATTCTTTCCCGTTCGTCGCGGGTTGCTTTTATATTTGCCTCCGACTCCTCTTTTTTCAGCTTTGTTTTCGTCGATTTCTTGCCTTCGTGCTCGGCAAACTGTTTGAGTTGGCTCCTGATATAGACCTTTTTGCCGTCCTTACCGGCCGTCAGCATCCCCTCTTTTTCCCATCGGCGGATAGTCCGAGCGTTTCGCCCTACGAACAGTGCCGCCGCTTCCTGCGTTTCGATAATCTCGGATTCCGCAATCTCGGCCCGGCTGTTTTTAGCCTTCGATTTTCTACTGTTTTTTTTTGGTTCTTCGCTCATCTTTTCGAATTCATCCAGTTCAGCCAGCTCCGGCCTCGACAGGGGCTGGTTATTCCTTACGCGCGTCAAGAGGTACAGGTGCCTCTGCTTCTGTGCTACCTCGATAGGGTCTATTTTGTTATCCGTCTTTTTGATTGTCTCCGGCCTGCATTTCTAATATCCTTTTAGTGCTAAAAAAGTCCCCGGCGGGGTTAATATGCCGTGCCAGTTACAGCTGTCACGGCAGACGGTTAATATCGCCGTCTCCTGCCGGGGCGTCTTTTATTCCGGCTTCCCTGCCATAAGCATTATTTTCGACTGGCTTTAACAGCCTTTCTTCCTGTCCATTGTTCCCATCGTTTGACTGCCACATCGCAGAAAACAGGTTCGGTTTCCATCGCGTAGCATCGCCTCAATTCCGAACTGGCCGCATTTCGGGAAAGGGCGGCGTATTTTTCTCCGGCACCTGGATTGCCCAGACATATTTACCTGTTGCGCGTGTTGCACAAGGCCTGTTCGGGTCGTCTGTAACGGTGATTTTGACGTAGTAAATACCCGCCGTCGGCGGCGTCCACTTAATTTGATTTTTGGCGGCGTCCCACGTCATGCCTTTCGGCAAGCTTATCGGTTCCAAGATATACGAGTCGCCTTCGTCATCGCAGCATACTATATCCCAATAAAATGTCGGCCCTTGGCAGACTATTTCGTATCCTACGAGATAGAAACCAGCTATTTCGTTCGGGTCTATCTCAAATGGTACAGTGTTTACATCGACCGGCGTTCTATCGCAGGACTCGGCTACTACGAATTGTTTGCCCTGGGCAAACGAGGCCAACAATGTTAATAGTATCAACTTTTTCATAATACAATCCTTTCTTGCAAAATGCGGCGCGGGGCGTTTGAAAAGTTACAGGTCAACCTAACTTTATTGTTAATGTTTACTGTTCCCGCGCCGCTACATAATTGTTTACATTTATTTGCCTTTATTTTCATTCCCGTTCCACTCATGCTACACAACTCCTCACGGCTCATTCAAGCTTTACCCCTCTTTGCGGCATACAGCTCGGCGTAGGAACAGAAGGCTTAATACTGGTATCTATTTTCTTCGCCCATTCTTTTTCCTTAAAATATTCGGGGCCGATGACTTGTTTATCTCCTTCCGACGGTATCTCCTTTAGCAACTCTAAATCCTCTTTTGCAAAGTCGCACGATTCAATCCAGCCATTGATTATTTTGCCTTCTGGAATTAACCCCTTTTTCAATCGCCGCCAGTGTCTTTTCTGCTCTGCGACAAACACCAAAAGTCTTGTATATGCGTCTTCTTTATCACTCATTTTTCTCTCCTTCATTATTTCCTCGAAGTACTTGCTGTTCTCGTCTTCGAGGTCATGGACTCTCGCCCATGCAATTTTATTTTCATTTTCCGCCTTCTTCAGCTTCGCCCGAAGCTCTCTAATTTTTCCAGTCTGTCTGTCCAACGCTCGCATATCAAATTCATTGGCTTCGACATTCTTACTGTCGCTCATTCTTATCTCCCGTCATATTCACCGGTTAACCCAATATCTACGATTACTTTATGTTTGTATTTCTGGCGTGAATTGCGGCGGTTGCTTGAGCGTTTTTATATTGCTCGTTACGCCAACCACAATCTTCGCATTCGGCGGTTGCGTGTACAACACCAAAGCTGCGTTTTATTCTTGTGGCGCTTTCAAGGAAACTCTTTTTACTCATTCTTATCTCCTTCCGGCGTATTTTGTTTCACTAAATTCAATGATTTCCCTTTCTTGATTCTTTTTGTTAACATCTTCGCGATTCATTCCTAAGAAACGAACCCTCTACATGCCTTGACTGCAATTTCTGATAATTGCAGTATTTCTTTTGCTGGTTTTTGCATTACAACCGCACTGTGAACTTCCTCGACAGTTTTAGCCATATCAATCATTTGCTCGAAATAACTCCGACGACAATTTTTCTCCAACCAAAGCATATCGAAAGCAATGGAATGTATGGTTTGTTCTGGAAGAATATTTAGTCTGGGCATTTTCTTTTCCGTCAAACCTGTCCCGTATGGCTCTAGTAGCCCCCAAAAATCAGGTAACTCATCGGGCTTACATACCCCCTTTTCCGCAACTACCCAATGAGCAGTACCACAAGGCTCAATACGCGCCTTTGCGTGGCGAGAATCCTTATCGCCAAAAGTGCTAAGGAAGTCGCTGCGAGAAATCTTGGTTTCAAAAACACAAACGTACCATCTGTCAATATCGCCGTGTATTACATATTCCCATCTATCATCGCCCTCAAATTTTTCGTAATCATTTTTAAGCCTACTCGACATAGATTGGGTTTCAAGTCCCGAATATTTTGCATACCTTTCGTGATATATAGATTGCATACCCGCTAATGCAACTAAGTCGGCAATGTAACCAACAGAACCACACTCAGGCAGAATACACGACTTAAACGCTCGATTACTTATCCAGCGAGTTGCTAAATGGGTCAGTTCAATATGTCTATCGCTTGGCATTCCTGCTTCTCTCCTTCCGGTTTATCTCCTTTAGCAACTCTAAATCCTCTTTTGCAAAGTCGCACGATTCAATCCAGCCGTCGATTATTTTGTCTTCTGGAATTAACCCCTTTTTCAATCGCCGCCAGTGTCTTTTCTGCTCTGCGACAAACACCAAAAGTCTTGTATATGCGTCCTCTTTATCACTCATTTTTCTCTCCTTCCGGCGTATTTTGTTTCACTAAATTCAATGATTTCCCTTTCTTGATTCTTTTTGTTAATTGTTCATCAATGGACTATCAATCTTGTGGGTTATATAGCGTCTATAATTCCCATTATTAAAGTCTTCCATCTCCATGATTCTGTCCAGCCTGCGACATATATATTCCCCATCGTCTCTGGCATATGAATATGACCAATGTCTATCGAAACAGTCACAGCAATACCAACATGTCACGCTGTCGCCCGTATCGGAGGATAATGAAGAAATAGTTTCGCCGCACACGAAAACGTGACCGCATTCGATGCACGGCTTCCACTCCTCGCCAGTCGCAGTAACTTGAGAAAATATTTTCATTCCTGATTGCCCAGTTTTTGCATTAAAGGTAAAAATTCGTTATTAATTACATCGTCAAGTTCTCTCTGTCTTCTGCCGGGGTCCTCAAACTCCTCTTTAAGCCTTGCTTCCCTTCTGGCTCGTTCGGCTGGCTCCCTATCTAATACTGCCTGTGAGGCCGGGTTCGTCGCCGTGCCTTTCACCTTGTTTTTAAACGGCAAGTCCCAGTTTTCGATAATTAAGTCCCAGTTGATTTCATCCGGCTTCGCATCAGCTAATCCGACCCGCATTATTTCCGTGAATTGCTTTTGTATGTGCGGATGAACCAAAGCCTTTGGCCCTGACCCCGCCAAAATCATATTTACCGGGTAGGTATTTTGCAACCAATCGTGGACGGCGCAGTTTACGCACAGACCTTTGGGCTTTTTGGACCTGCGAAGCATTTTCGCTTTTGAATTTTGCGGCCCCGCTACTTTTACAGGAGTTCCGCACCGTTCGCAGTGGGCCATGTTATTGATTTCAAACAAATCACTCATCTTTCACCTATTCTGTCTCCTGTGTTCTGTGTCCTGTTTCTTTGCCTGATAATCAGACCACAAATCCTCTGCGAACTGTGCCTCTGCCTTCGTGAACCGGCGGCTCGAATCGGCTAACCGCTCGGCTATTTTCACGTCTGTCGATAGTACAATCGCTTTAATCTCGCCGAGCAGTGCAATCAGTTTGCGCTTAAGTTCTTCTGTTTCCGCCCTGCTTACGAATCCTTCGGGTGTATTCTCATCCATCGTCCCTCGTCTCTCATCCCTCGCTGCTGCGAATAACGGCAGCGTTTTCCGCTCCAGCCTCTTTTCGATTTCCTTAATCGCAGTAGTCATTATTTACCTTCAATATTTTAATTTCCTCTATCAAGAAGCTGCGGCATTTCGGACACCTGTCAGGTCTAACCCTGCCGAATCCGGCTCCGCAATCGTGGCATTCGAATTCGATGGCCACTGCTTCTTCTTTAAGTTTTTTTATCTGCTCTTTGATGTCCTTATCTGCCGGCAGCACTATCTTCTCTTCCGGCCTCACGGAAAATTTCTTTTGGGCAGTCCCCTCTTCTCCAGCTCGGCATCCACTGCCTTCGCCGCTTCTGTTTCATCTTGGAACTCTCCAAACCTGTGAAAGGTGGAAGGTGTTGGGTGAAAGCCTGTTCTCCATTTTTTTGTTTTTGCATTCCAACTGACACCGTAGAAATGTGATTTTAGGCCCTTTTTGATTTTCTCTGGCGAGGATTTCCTCTGTTTATCACCTGTTGTTTCCGGCAAAACACTGGGGACGTCTTTTATCGTCGGCATATCTATTGCTGCAAAACCCGTTACGTTGCTTCCGTTTATTTCGGCAGTGTATGATTGCCCTGTTTCGAGGTTCAGCAGTACCGCCGCTTTGATTAGTTTCGTGATTTTGAAGATACCGCCTTTGCCGTCGGTTAAAAATACTGGTTTCTTTTTATCCATTTTGCGTTCCCGCCTTTCTGAAAAACTATGTTATCTTTTCAAATTTCCAATTCATTATTCCGCAAACATCTCGTGCATTTCGAGCGTCGTCGCTTTTTCAGCAAGGCTGCAGACGCTGTTAATTTCACTTTGGTTAGTTGCCATTGATATATGTCCCATTTCCTGTTATCCACCAACTCGATTAAAAACGAAATATGGCTGATGTCGCTTCTGCTGTAGTCACTCGACACTACGATGCTCGGATTACATTCACCGTGTCCGCAGCAATGCCCAAGTGTCTGGATATGATGTCCCCATAGCCCTTTTAAGACCTCAACGCAGCACTTATCCGCGCTAATAGTCCGATTCTTTTTACCGGGGTCTATATCGTCAGGTAGTTCCAAAACAACCTGCTCACCTTTTTGACACATCCTTCACCTCATTTAATTCGTCTCTTGTTTCTCGTGACCCGGGGCCCGGGCGACTGGTCACGGTTTCCCCATTGAGCATTTTCAAAATCTCTTCCGCTTCGCCGACGAGGTCGGTGATTTTAGCTTTGCCGTTTTCCTCCGCCGCTTTTGCGCTACTGACAAACCGCTCGCAGAATCCTCGAGCTTTATCTGCGATTCTGACATGTTCTATAAACTCCTTAGCCTCCGCGTCGCCAAGCTTTTCTATTCGCTGATAGCAAGCCTTCACCTCTGTTCGCAGGGCCAACAGTTCCACTGGTTTCCGCATGACATTTCTAATCGCACATGTCACATACCCTATTGCAAATCCAATCCCGATCCACATCACCGCAACCAAAACAAAACTCAAATCAAAATCTTTCATATCTCACCTGTTTCTAAATTCTAAATTCTAAAATCTGAAATCTGAATTTCCCGTTTTCTTTGTTACCGCCAACGCAATAATTGAAATAACTGTTACCGCACAAAAACTGACCAGATAGACAATCCCGCCGACCTTTATCCAGGCCGGCGGCTCAAACTCTTTCGTGCCCTGTTCTCGGGCGTGCCTTCCCGGCAAGCAAAGAGTGGGCCGCCCTGCCAACACTACGGTGCACATTCCCACTATCCGTTTCCCCACTGGACGGACACGCGTTTTTCTGCGCAAAATTCACTTTTTGCGCGCCATCGTGAACCGCGGGAGTCCGCCCTCCTTGGGAAGGACCCAAATCGTTCTGTTTCGATGCGCGCGCTCCATTTTTGACCCTCAAGAAAATCCTCGTTTCTGCTTTAAAAACAAAGGTTCTATGTCCCCACGTTTTTAGCTCAAAAACGCAGATTCGTACAAAAAAGCGGACATTGTGATACGGCCTTTTTCCCAAATCCTCGTTTTTGAACGAATATAAGGGGTAACCGGACAAACCCATGTCCGCCTCATTTTTGAGCAAATAATTCCATATTGTGCAACTAAATCTCATTATTGAGTTAAAAACGCTGTTTTCAAACAGCCGTTTAAATGTCCTGTCCCGCTTTTTTTCGAATTCCGACTGCCTTTTGTTAATCATTTAACACACCACAAATAAAAGAGTTAGCCACTGCCCTAAATAGATACTCAAGAAAACTCCATAAAACCTTTAGTATGCCTTTGAAATAGAGAAGTCCGCGAACTGAAATCGCGGTCGGTTTTATTTGCTTTTTCAAGCAAATTATCATTAAGCATATGAGTGTATATCTCAGTCATCCTGATATCAGAGTGCCCAAGTTGCGATTGAACATCCCGGGTAGTCATCCCACTCGCCAGCGCGTTAGTCGCATACGTATGACGCAGCATGTGAGGTTTGACCCTCTTCTCAATTCCTGCCTTCTCACCCGCGGTTCTTATCAAGTAATATAAGCCTGCAGTGGTGTATTGTCTTTTCTGCTGGCTGAAAAAAACCGGCTGGTTTATATCTTGTCTTCTTATATGTCTTGGCAGTGTTTTGGGCCTGATGTTTTTTATGTAACTTACCAAGGTGTTCGCCAGCCGCTTTGATATTGCCACATCCCGATCCTTATCGTTTTTGCTTACGAACACAGAAATCGCGGGCTTATGCAAAACGATCGGGGTATCCATAACTCGCAAAGCGCACACTTCGCATTCTCGCAAACCTGTGTTGATCATCAAATCGCAAATCATCTTTCTCCTTTTACCCCTGAGCGAATCTGCGTTATCTGCCGTGACATAATCCCTAAACGCTTCAAAGTCCTCACCATAGAGAATTTTGCTCAATCCTATGTTATGCCGGCGTTTGACTTTGCCTCTTTTTCGCATCCACCTCATTACTGTGTCCCTTCGAGCTTTTCCTGAACTGGCTCTATAGTTATTGCAACGGACTCCTCGTCCTTCTTTTTCGCCATAATTTCATCCTTTCTTGTCTGCATCGACTCTTAATCTCTGTTTCGCTTTTTTATGATACTGCACACCCGCTATGAGACCGCGGAGCTTCGTGTTTTCCTCAAGCAGAATTGACAACTGCTTATTGGCAACCTTTGTTGCATCCGCAATCGCCTGTTCGATTTGTTCGTTATGAACCCTACGGAGTGTTTTCCAGTAGAAAATGCCGAAGAACGCCAAACCCCAGAAAACTCCAAACAGGAATGCCTGAACATACTCACCCTTCCAGATATTGTACCCGCACCACCATGCGTTGCTTATCAGCCACAGCAAAAACCCCTGCCACTTACCTCGGGCGTTTAAGATTACTCCCGCCAGAGCAACCACAGCCATTAATACATTCAGTCCGTTAATCATTTTTATCCCCTTGCCATCATTGCCATGGCGAACCGAAATATTCCGGCTTTTCTAATCTGAAAGTTATTGGTGAACCAATTCCTTCGGCCTGCTTACCCATCATCAACGTAAATCTTAGAATCTTACCTGTGGTTTTGGTAATTGGTTCCAATGCTTCAAATGCAGCAACAGCAATACCACCAGCTTTTTTATGTATCTCCGGCGAGTCTGTAACATAGGCTTCATCATCAGGTTCTGCTTGAGACAATAATTTTGCCAAATCCTTAACTTTCATTTTTCCACCTTTCGCTTGTCAACATCACAAAAAGGAACATCATTGAGATACCTGGCCAGGTCTGCAGCTTTCACCGCCGGCACCCGGATTACGCCCTAAGATTTGGCCTTCTTTGATTTGGCCGCCTTTTTCGATTTTTTAGCCTTCGGCTTCTTACCAACGCAGGCACTGCACAAATCACCTTTGCCTTTAACTGCCCCTGCCCAGTGACATGGCCCTGTGGGAGTCTCACAGGGATTATCTTCAGTGCACCCACAGACATAACACTTCTTAACATCTTTTGACTTTTGTTTTTTACCTTTAACCTTGTCTGTTTTCGGTGTGCCGTCCGCGCTTAGATTGGCCCACTCTGCCGGTTCTTTAAACTCGGCCATCCCGCAGACTTTTTTGTATTCTTCCTGCAGGTTAAACCCGAATATTGTCCCTATTGCCTGATTCAACTCAACGGAATCTTCGTCACCTGTAGTATCAATGGCGTAACGCAAGTTATCCCTTATTGCCTTCCAAAGTTTCTCGGCCAATTGCTTTCTTGCCTTGTCTGTTTTTCCTTTGTCATAATTTGCCAGCAGTTCCAGATAGTCATCGCCGCCATCGACGCTGCATCCGCTACTCGCCACTATCGCTGCCACGGCATATAACGGGTCGCCATGGTCTGTTTTGAGCTCCATCCCCGCGAGCCTGTCGTAAAACTCACCAAACACTTTTCTCCATCGCTGCATATCCAATTCTGCCCGTAGTTGTTTAAGTGTTTTCGGCTTCTCCGGAGTTTGTGATTGTCCCTGCTGCTGCGTCGGTTTAACAAAAATAATTTTACCCATGCCTTTTCCATTAACAACCAGTGCGGGTACAGCTCCTTTACTACCTTCCTTTGCCGTCGTATAGTCCCATCCTCGCAGAATCCTGCCGTATGTCTTTTTAGTAATATCTTCCGGATGCTCGTCGGCCACACATACAAGTCCTGGATGTTTCTTCTTAAGCTCGGCAAATTTTCTTTTGCCTTCCGCGATCTCCTTGCTTCGCCAGCACGTCGCATCAAGGCACCTGTCTTTTGCACCGCTCACATCCTCTGTCTTTTCCGCCCACAGTGTGGGCTGTGAACTGCTCCGATTGGCGCAGTTCACACACTCGCCGGTGTCGAAGGGAGCTTTTTTAAGCATTCTGAAAAATTCAGATAAATGCTTTTCGAGCTCTCGAACTGTAAAGCGTCCGTGATATTGCATCGCTTTTATTATATCCCTCTCTTGAATATGCTGTGGGAATCTCGCGATAAGTCCGAGATGTGATGTCGTGAGGTAATCATAATCCTCGTCTTCAAGCACCCGCGTCCTCCATTTTTTTGATAGATTGTCGTGTATAGCTCCGTGCTGCCGCACCCATTGCTCACTCTTGCCTATTTGTGAAGCGACAGCCGCAACATCACCTTTATGTTTTGCCATCAAAATCGAAACCGCTTTGCCCTGTTCGAGCACAGTCAGGTCCTCGCGCACGTTTTCGATAAATGTAACGTTAAAAGCCTCATCATCACCCAGGTCTCCTTTGTTAATTGCTGGTATTTTATCCAGCCCCGCCTCGCCGGCAGCCAGCAGCCGCCGTTCGCCTGCCAGCAGTTCATAACCTTCACCTTTGGGGTTGTTGCGAACGTGAATAGGTATCTGAACACCCATTGCTTTTATACTATCCACAAGTTCAGTGAACTTTGGGTTCTTTTTGTTAATGATACGGGGGTTGTCCCCACTGATTTTGATTTGTCTGATTTCCAATTCACAGAGTTGCATTGTACATTCTCCTTTCACTATTCGGTTCTTAATACATCCCGCCTGCCGCGAAAGCGGCAGGCGGGGATTGACTTTCATCTGTCGTTATAAAATATTGTCGCCTGTTGCCGATGATACTGACACCGCTGCGTCCCATTTTGCAACCGCCTGATTCATCGTCGCATTCGCAGTATCAAGTTGCTCTTGAGTCACATCCGTAGGTTGGTTTTCTTTCAGTAATTTCAAAAGCTCAACGATTTTTTCGATGCCAGCTGATGCTAAAGTTATTACTGTTATCCATTGTACGGGGTTCATTTGTCACCTCCTTTCGCTTGTGCTTCATATATTAGTAATTTAAGCATCACTCTATTGACACACAGAGGCCAGTCGGTCGCGATGATATTCGAGTCTTTGAATGATGCGTTCCACTGATTAAGACAATCCTGTCCTTCGCGGATAACGATTGATATTTCTCCTTGCTGTTTTGGCGTGAATACCCCGAGCTGCTTACATAGCGTGAGTTCTTCGACAATCGCCGTAAATGTTTTTTCAGCTGCCAGACATTGCTGCTTTTGAGTAGCTATTGGCCCGCCGCATCCGCTAAAAAGCACAAGAGGTAAAAACAATATCAAAAACATCGCCACTACGTTTTTGATATCCTTGCCCCAGTCATAAATTTTGTTGCAAGCCGCTCCCGTAACAATGCCGACCATAAGCCATTGCGGCAGGTGCAAAAAATATGCCGCTGCAGTCGATGCCGCGATGCAAAGCAGTGGGCATACCCAGCCCTTGTTATTCTCCACCCATACAATTTTTTTCAGCCCCTGCATCACCAGGGGCAGCACGGCCAACAAGGCCATCTGAATTGCCGCGTTCGCTTCCATAATTTCTCCTTTGATTTAAGTAGTCAATAATTTTTTCTGTGCCTTAAAACCTGTCTCTTTTTTTACTTTTACCACGAACAACCCTTTTCTATTTATTGCATTTGAACTCCATGCTGTTTTGGCCCATTCAATCGCATCGTAAAAAATACTCGGTTTGAGTCTGCCTGCTTGGCACTCCTCGACGAAGAACACTGCCATTCTCGCAAACGTTACCGTTTCCCGCTTATTCAGCCGGTGAAAAACAACTGGCAGGTAGGTCGTAAAGAATTTTTTGCCCTTTGCTATCTCCAAATCCAAACCCAATACTTTTTCAGAAGAAATCAACGGTTGATTTGTTAATATATCTGTACTTTTATTGGTTATTGTATTTGGTATAGGTTGGCCGTTTCCGTCAATTCGATTTGCCTTTTTAGGTTGTTCCATTTGCCATTTTGGGCAAATGGATTTGCCCGTTACGACAAATCGCTCTTCATCTTCAAAGGCATACCAACTCGTGCGGTCATAGCCGGTTAAATTGTAGTTGCCTTTGATTAATACCCGCTTTCGAAGCAGCCCGTCCAGCACCACCCGTACCTGTTTTGGTGTCCAGTAATCGAAAATTTCCACAAGTGCCTTGACCGAACAATACGTCCACGTCCTGCCTTCGTGGAAATTTTTGCCGTTTGCCTTATTTTTTTTAATCCAGAAGTGAAAATGCCGTACCACTATCGCGGCATTCACCCCGTACTGCTTTGCGATTTCTACATCAAATGAGTGTTCCACTGTTTGCCTCTTTCCATTATGCAGACTTCCGCCCGACAGCCGTAGTTGCTGTCCCAGGCTGAACATTCGATCTTTAGAAACGGACACAATCGTTCCCGGACCTTGAATGTATAGCTTTCAGTCTCCGGCTCGCCCCAAAGGTCCTCGTATGTCAACGGCTCGGTTTGCTGAAAAACAATCTCTTGTATGGCTTCCCTGCCAGGCATGGTCATTCCCTTAGGTAATAAATCACTACACACACCAATAATCCATAAAAATTAAGAAAATTCTTGAAAATTTATCACTCATAAACGCCTATAAATACAGGGGTTATGCCTTGATTGAAAATATATTGAAAATTCCTGATTTTACACTTGACACACCGCCGATAGTGTAGTATGGTATATATAGCGATACACAACTTATTAACTTTTTTAGAAAGGGTAAAAGATGGCCGCTGAAACAAAAAAATGTGCGTGGTGCGAAGAAGTTATCGTTGGCAATCTGACGGAGTTTGAAGACAAGTTCGGCGAAGCAATCCTTCTTTGCGTGGATTGCGTGTCGCAGATAGTTGATGGCCAAGCGTTGCGATGCGGGCGATGCGGTGCTTATAGCGACTTTGGAAACAACTGGAGCGAGCCATATGTTGAAGGTCATAGTTACCCGCTTGGCAGTTGCGAACACTGCTGCGATATACCAGATGACACCGAAGGTATAGCCCAACCGCCGGAAAAATGCCAATACTGTGGTCAGGCCGAAGCCACAACATACAAGGATGGGGTGCGGCTTTATAGCCAGACGTGCGAAAACTGCCAAGAACAAAAAAGAGTTAATCGGAGATAAAAAATGAATCTGCCAAAAACCTTGCTCGATGCCGTCCGATATTTTTCCGATTTGGAGGTTTGTGAAAATTATATGCGTGAGATTCGCTGGGCTGGAGCACCTCCCGCCTGTCCGCATTGCGGCGGTATGAGAATCGGCGAAGTCAAAACCCGTAATCTTTTGCGATGTAAAGACTGCCGGAAGCAGTTCAGCTCCAAAGTGGGGACTATATTTGAAGACAGCCCGCTTGGACTTGTTAAATGGTTTGTCGCTGTTTGGGCAATCGCTAACTGCAAAAATGGAATCAGTAGCCACGAGCTTGGCCGTGCAATCGGCGTTACACAACGCACGGCTTGGTTTATGCTGCATAGAATCCGCAAAGCGATGGAGTGCTCTGATTCTAACAGATTTGACGGCATTACAGAGGCTGATACTACCTATGTCGGCGGACAAGCAAGTAATATGCACGAGCACAAACGGATTAAAACGATACAGGGACGTGGTGCGGTCGGCAAACAGCCGGTTCACGGAATCCTGCAACGTGGTGAAATTAGTAAAGTCAATGCCAGAGTAATTGACGAGGAAAACTCCGAAACAACGCTCGGCCATATCAAAAGAATCGTCAAGCGAGGTAGTCAAGTTTTTACGGATGAAGCCAGAGTTTATAGTAGTTTGATTAACAGCCACGCCCACAGAGCTATCGACCATTCCGTAACGTATGTTCGGGACAATGTTCACACAAACGGAATCGACAACTTTTGGTCGCTGTTGAAGCGAAGCATTAAAGGCACTTATGTTAGTGTTGCAACTTATCACCTGTTCCGATATGTAGCCGAACAGGTTTTCAGATTCAACAATCGAGACCTTACCGATGCGCAGCGTTTCAGCTTTTTGCTTTCGCATATCTTCAACCGTCGATTGTCTTATCGCTTGCTGGCCGGAATTGATAACGCTGGCTTTATGGGGAAGATATAAAGGAGATTTTATGAGTAAGCCCAAAGGATGGGGCAACTTCGATAAGTTAGCCCGCACAGTAGCCGTCGTTCCCAAAGAACAGGTGGAAAACAAAATCAAAACTGAACAAGCGGCACGCAGAAAACATCGCCGCAAAAAATAAGTTATTAACATTTTATGAACAATCGTTTTCATATTTTTGGTGCGTCAAATGATTCATTGCCTTCCCTTAAATCTTTAAAACTTTCCTGCAGCCAGAACACCTTCCAGCTGTTTTTGTATTTACCGCTATGCTCGCACTGCGAAAAACCTCTCGCCTCGACCATTGCGACCGTAGCCTCGGCGACCTTCGTGCCGCCGAAATAAAACTCCAGCAGGTCGCCCTTCTCGCAGGGCGGTTTATACCGGAACGCCCAAAATTCAACCACGCCTGCCGGCGGCTCATCCCAGAAGTGTGCCTGCGCAAATTTAGGTACATTTATTCTCATCGTTATGCAGTATCTGTCAGCTCTATGCTGAATTGCTCGGCGATTATTTTGATTACTCTGTTTTCAAATTCACTCATCGCTGTTCCCCTGCTTAATTTCCAGATATTGAACGCCCCACTGTAATGCCTCATCGTGCTCGTCAAAGAACACATCTAATCTGCCCTCTGTTATTGAGCCTCCCCTATCCAGTACCGGCACAGGCTCATTGTTGTTGTAGCCGGGTATTATCAGCATCGTGCAGAATGGTATGTTCGCAGGCGCAGCACAGAATTTGTCGCCCTTTTGGATTTTATGGCCGCTTGCCGTTATGCCGTCAGCGTATTTGCCGCAGCACTTCTCACATGGACAATACGCTGTTACCTTAGTCCGCATTCCCACCTGCACCTCGACCGCTCTGAGATAGCAACTTTCCGAGCAGGAAAACGTTGCCATCAGCATCGCCAGAACCGTCTGCAAAAGATTTATGATTTTTGATTTACAATTTGTTATTTTCATTTTATAGATTCCCATTTGTGGGTTTCGGGGTTATATCTTTCTTGGCCTGGGTGCAAGCCGACAAACTGACCTCGTCTGTTGTAGCATCGAGATGGGAAGCAAGTATAAAGTGTCCCGCTTGTTGGATTATCGCCATCAGCAAAAACACCACAATCAACCGGACGAACAGCATCAACCGCATAATCTAATGCTTCCTCTATAGTGTTGAAAATTTTCATAAATTATTACCCTTGCTGGTTGGATGATGTTTTTCACAGTCACAAGGTTCGGTTGTTACAAATTGCCCCGGTTCGATGTTTATGTCGACGATGATTCCACACTTAGGGCAGTAATGCGCAGTGATGCCGCTCTCAAGATTTACCTCGCTGATGCCAGCACATTCCTCTTTTCCTGCTTCGTATGGCTCCTGGTCAACGCCGAACCTGATATTGTGAGCCGATAACAGAATCAATTTTTTATGTTTGCATTTTCCCATATTTTTTCCCTCTCAAAAATTCCCTGCGGGGCCGTGACACCCCGCAGGGCGCTCTATAGGAGGTTTTACCTTCTGGCCGGTGTTTTTGCCCACCGCCGGCTGGGGCGTTAGCGTTTTCACTTTTTAAGATGCCCCCGCCGCTGTCTTGCGACAGCAAGACGCGGGGGCGGTTCTTTGCCATTCCCTGGCACATCGGGCCCATCCTAAAGGCATTGGAACTATTAACTTTTCACGAGTCACCAGTGACTCAAATCCGGTCTCCTTCAAACAACCAGCGACCAACAACGAGTAACCAGCAACTAATAGCAGGGGCGGGATTCGAACCCGCGACCTCGTGGTTATGGGCCACGCGAGCTGCCACTGCTCTACCCTGCGTTAAATAAAAAGAAAGCCTTATTAACTTTTCAAAAATTGCCATTTTCACTAAGTTGGGGGCGAGCCAGTTTTGACCGGCTCGCACAATAGTCGCCAATTCAAACGACCTTTTGATTAAGTCGCGGACTCAAACCGCGATAGAGCCGCCTTCGACCGGGTACTATCGGCTTCGAAAAGCCAGTGGCGGCCCCAATTCCCGAGAAGTGATAACCAGTTGAATTTCTTCAGTAAGGCATCACTTTTCTTAATCAAAGGCTGTTCGTTTGAATCTAACTAACCCGCCCCCAACTTAGTGATAGCGTTAAAAAAGAATCAGGTGTGATTTGTTTGCCGTAGCGATTTATCGGCTCGACCTTCACAACGGATGCTGAGAATTGAAATCACACCCTGATTCTCGGGGGGTGCTAATAAAAGCCGGCTCGCGATACGTGTGCGAGCCAGCTTCGGAGGAGGGTTTATGAAAAGCTCTTTGGCGAACGGATTTTGGTAAGGCCCTTACGGGTCGCCAGTGCACCTGACGCCGTCCGCCGCAGACCGTCTACCTGAATTTTCTTGACTTGCCTTGAGGAATGTTTTATGATGCCTAAAGTGAGAGGGAAATCACGTCGTAAATGTCAGCTTTTTTTGGATTGGGAAGGTGTTCTATTACATATATTATGAGACGTTGTTTATTGGGAACAATTTAAGGATTTGAGAATTATGGAATTTTCAAAGATGTTCAAAACGGTTCTCTCAGCGACAATGGCTTGCCTAATATCTCGTAATGCAGGATTGCCCTTCTTAGTCTTTCAGGGTCTCGGTAATCAGACGAAATGGCGTAAGCCATCCCTGATGACGGGATTCCGGAAAGATATTTTGTCTGTGATGTTTCCGTTCGCACCGTTTTGTCGCTGGGTTTTTTGTCGAGTATAGACTCGACTGCTGCCGCCGCTGGGGCAAGTTCCGCAGTTGGCCGGATAATTTTTCTGTGTGTCGGCCGGGGGGGCAGAGGCGTTGGCTCAACCACTACTTGCTGGCTCGGCTGACTGCTCGCCGCAGGTTCTTCATCATTTTCAGGTTCAGGATACCCGAAAAGCTGCTTAAGCATTCGCAAGTCTATCTCTGGCGGTTTACGCCCCGGCTTAAGCGGTTCTTTTCCCTTTGGTGCAGTCTTATTTGATTTCGCTTTGACGATACTGCCGAGCGAGTAGAAAATCGCCAGTGCCACAAAGACGAGTATTTGCGTCCAGCCGGTATCCCCGTCATTGTTGCGCCGAGCAGCCAGAATTAATTGTGTCAGAATATGGTTCATACCTTACTCAGGCTTCTTTGGCTTTGCGATGGAATCCCGCATATCGGTATCTGCGTTTATGTTTTTCATCCGGTAATAATCCATAATGCCAAGATTGCCCTTCTGGAAGGCCTCAGCGATAGCCAGAGGCACCTTCGCCTCGTTTTCTACGACCAGTGCCCGCATTTCCTGCTCACGCGCAAATGCCATGGCCCTGCGTTTTTCCGCCTCTGCCTGTGCACGGACTAAATCTGCCTGTGCCTGATGCTTCTGCAGCTCTGCTCCGACGTTCACGCCTACATCGACATCCGCGATATCAATAGATAGAATCTCAAAAGCCGTTCCAGCATCAAGTCCCTTGGCCAAAACCGCCTTCGAGATTCGGTCCGGATTTTCCAGCACGTTCTTATACGTTACCGCACTGCCGATGGTAGTTACAATTCCCTCGCCTACACGCGCAATGACCGTTTCTTCCGTTGCTCCGCCGACTAATCGTTGAATATTTGCACGCACCGTAACCCGTGCCTTGGCTTTTAGCTGAATGCCGTCCTGGGCCACGGCGTCTATTGTATCCTTGCCCTTTTTCGGGTCGGGGCAATCAATAACCTTCGGATTGACGCTCGTCTGGACGGCGTCGAGTATGTCCCTGCCTGCGAGGTCAATCGCGGTCGCTGTCTTCAAAGACAAATCGATGTTTGCCCTGTCAGCGGCTACTAACGCGCGAACTACATTGGGCACCCGCCCGCCGGCCAAATAATGGCTCTCCAAATCACGCGTCGTTAGAGTCAGGCCCGCCTGAATAGCCGTTATTTTACTTAAGACTATGGTTCTCGTATCGACCTTTCGCAACCACATCCCGATAAGCTCGGAGAATTTGACATCGGCGCGGGACAATCTGGCCTGCAGCCATAATCTGAAAAACTTCAAAAACAGCAGAAAGAATACGATTACTGCGAGTATGATAATGACTAAAACCGCCATACCGATAACTCTTGCCGGGCTTTCTGCCGCCAGGATTGTATTCATCAAATTACTCATATTTTTACCCTTTCTTTAGCTCTCTTCTATAACACGAACAGTCAACTGAGTTCCCTCTACGTGGATGACCTTAATCTTTTTGTCTTTATCAACATAACCGCCCTCGGCTACACATTCAACCCTTTGTCCGGAAAAATTACATGTCCCCACCGGCCGAAGCGGCGTAATTACCACGCCAACGGTGCCGAGCAACTCTTTCAATTTGGGCGTATCAGCTATCGCATCGCCCTTTTGACGCTCCGGCGGCGTAAGTATTACGCTCTTACCGAACCTCGTATGTGGGAATATCTTGTAAGCAAAAATCAAAACCGCAGGTATCATTACGACCGCGATAATTATACCAACCCAGCCGACTGCTGTGCTGTGACGGAAGAATATTGCCGCCCCGCCGATTAAACAGGCAAGTGCGCAGACACTTATCAGACCCCCGCTCGGTATGAACACTTCAGCTATTATCAACGCCGCACACGCAAAATACAAAAAAACAGCAAAAACAAGCCACCAATCCATATAATTTTATCCTTTAACTCTTCACGGCTCTGACCACGACTCTATTGCCGTGAATCTCGATTATCTCGACCTTTGCTCCCTTGTCAAGGAACTCGGCTTCAGCAACCACATCAACTATTGCGTAGGTAAATTTAGCTTTGCCCGCAGGCCTTAATGTCGAAACCACCTCACCGATGTCCCCAACATTAACGCCGGCTATTTTTTCATCAGGCGGGGCGGTCATACTTACTTTCACTGCCCCCCCCTGCTGCGCACCGGCAGGTACGAGTATTAACCCGCTGAGAAACTCCAATTTCGGCAGATACTTTGTGAGAATCCACGCAAGAACAGCGAACCCGACAACACCAAACACCAGCCCCAAAACACCGTCATTGAATAATCGCCAGTCAAGCTGGCTTTCGGGCCACGGCACCTTGCCAGGCGGATTCTTGACGAGCATTCCGAACAGGCCCGCCAATATGAGTATTATTCCTAAAAACCCTACGACTCCGAAGCCCGGCAGAACAAAAATTTCTACCATTAGCAAAATAACGCCCACAAAAAATATCGCCACTTCCACCCAGTTGGCCATTCCGATTAGATATTTACTGCCGATTATAATCGTAAAGCATATAACCGCCGCCAGCCCCGGAAGACCGATGCCAGGCGTATTAAATTCGATATAAACCCCCAATAGCGCCAGCATCACCAGCACCCCCATCACCGCAGGCGAATTTATCCATCGTACCATTTCCTCCGACCACAGCATCTTGAGCATCATCGGCTCACCGGCAAAAGTCACCCCGTCCCGCTGCTCCAAAAATTTCAACCCCCCTGCCAAATCCTTCACCACCGCCCGCGATACGCCGTATTCGAGGGCCTGCGAAGCGGTCAGCGTTAACAGCTCATCACTTTTAACAATCAATTCCTTGTTGTTAAGGTCATAGCTTTTTTTGTCGTCCGGCAGTTGATGTCCCTCGAAAAATTCTTCTTCGCCCGTTTTCAGGTTTTTAATCCTGTAAACTTCCGTCTGCATAGTAACCATTGCCTTCAGTAGAACATCCGGATACTTGTTCGCCTCTGCCGCTCGCTGAAACGCCGCACGGGTAAAGCTCTCGGTTTTTTCCCGCTCGACTCCTTCGAGCTTGCCCCCCATCTGAATGGGCGCACAATCGCCGATGGTGGTGTTCTCTCGCATTATAATGTCCTGGCACGACACGCTTATCATCGCCCCCGCCGATATCGCCTCGGTCGCTACATACGCAACGGTGTGTGCCTTCTTGCCGGCATCGAGTATAAAGTACTTCGATATATCGTCCCCAGACTTAAGAAGCCCCCCGTATGTGCTTATTTCATATATCAGGTATTCCGCCCCTGCGTTGAGCGCGATTTCCGTTCTTCGCTGAATCGACTTGTACAACCCGTCGTCAATCATCCCCTTGCAGACAATTACCGCCGCCTTGACCGTTTGCTCCTGCGTCGTGATATTGTTCGGCTCCCCTGCTCCGGGCAAAGTAAGAAGTAAAATCAACGTTGGCAGAACAACCCTTAATTTACGAAATGCGCTCTTCATATTCTTAATTCTATCCCCGTCCCCCTGCTCTTGCAATATATAATTAATCTTGTGCCAGCCTGCGCAGAATCTCTATCCCCTGCTCGATTTTCTCGTTGCTGGTTGCGTAACTTATCCGAAAATGCGTATCTTTTTCGCTGAACACATTGCCCGGTATGATAAGCACGTTATTAGCGATAGCCTTTTCCACGAATCTCGTCGCCCCCTGCCCTGCCGGCGTCTTGACAAACGCATAGAACGCCCCGCCGGGCTTGTTCATCTCGAATTTGTCTTTCAGACCATCGTAAATGAGGTCTCTTTTCTTTCGGTAAGCCGCCACAAAATCGCTCATGTCATAATCCATCGCTGCCATCGCCGCTTTCTGGAACGGACTTGGCGCACAGACAAAGGTATATTGTTGTATCTTGGTCATCTGCTCGATTACGTCTTTGATGGATTCGTCCGCCGCCGCATATCCCAGCCTCCAGCCCGTCATTGCGTAAGACTTGCTGAACCCCCGCAGCAGAAGTACCTTTTTATAATAATTGGCTATGCTCGGACATTCCTGCTCGTAGCAGAATTTATCGTATATCTCGTCGGTTATAACAAGCACGTCTTTTTCCGCCGCTATTTTCGCGAGCGCCTTTACCTGTTCCTGCGAATATACCGCGCCGGTCGGATTACAGGGCGAATTGATAATAATCATCTTTGTTCTGCTCGTTATCGCCCTGCTTATCGCTTCTACCGGAAGCTCGAAAGAGGGATAGCTGTCGACGAAAACGCATTTGCCGCCCAGCATATTGACAAGGTGCTTATACATCACGAAATACGGGTCCGGGATAATTACCTCATCGCCGGGATTAACCAAAGACATAAACGCCAGCAGCAGCCCCCCGCTAACTCCGCTTGTAACTAAGACCGCAGGCTCACCCCAGCCAAATTCTTTTTTGATTGTTCCTGTGATTTTCTCTTTTAGCTGCGTGTCCCCTGCCGTTTGCGAATATTTATTCTGCCCTGCCCTGATTGCCTTTATCGCCTCTTCTTTTAAAGGCTCCGGCACATCGAAGTCAGGCTGGCCTATCGAAAAGTTCACCGGGTCCTTCATCTTCTCACCCAGCGCAAATACTTTTCGTATCCCGCTTGCGTCTATCTTATTTGTTCTGTCAGCTAATATTTTCTTCATTGTGATGAATATGCTAACCAACCTCCCCCAAATAATCAATTGAAAATCTACCTGCTTGATTACAGAGCCGCGCACATAAGTAAGCGGCATCCCATAAAATATTTAGCCCCCGAATTTATTCGGGGGTTCGTTTAGCCCCGTTGCTTGCGACGGGGGTTGTTTAGCCGTCGCCGTATCGGCGACGCGATGTCATTCCGAGCGTAGTCGAGGAATCTACTAAAAATGTCATTGCGAGGCCGAAGGCCGTGGCAATCTCTACTTGTCATTCCGCACTTGATGCGGAATCCAGATTCGTTTAGCCCCGTCATCTTGATGACGGGGTTGTTTAGCCGTCGCCGGCCCGCCGACGCTGTCTTTTCCCTTTTTCCACTCTTCACACCCTTAATACTCTTCGTACCTTTCATAATAATGAACCTGCTTGTGCTGCCTTCTGTTCGGAAACTGTTTTATTTACTGCGTCCCTGACGGCACTGCGTAAAACTGGACGTTTCCTCATACCGGCCTCCGGCAGCACTGCGCAACTCGACTACGCATCACGCAATACGAGATCCAACCTGTCTCGCCGAAGCTTTAGTGAAGACGGACGGCGACGCGATGTCATTCCGAGCGTAGTCGAGGAATCTACTAAAAATGTCATTGCGAGTTCGCCGCAGGCGAACGTGGCAATCTCAAACTTACAATATCAAATCATAAATCATAAATAATAAATCGCAACGTCCCACAATTCTAAATTCTAAATTCCCTTCTCCTCTCTCATAGGGACATTTCATCGACCTTGCTTCTTGCTCAGAATTCACGGGAATGGTTAACTATTGGTCTTTTGGGGTGGTTTGCGTTCAGCCTATTATTCGACTTCTTCGGAGCCAAAGTTTTTCTTGCCAACGCCATTAAAAATCATTCCAACAATAATGGCCGCATGTTCTGGATTAAAGCCTTTATCTATAAGTGTGCTGAAAGCGGCGTAACGCAAAACATTTGCATTTCCAAATTTCGCCGGGCGAAAATCTGCCGAACATATTTTGAGCAAGTATTCTCGATCGTCGGAAGATAAGTTCTGAAGTGGGTTTTGAGATGGTGGCTTACCGATTTGAGATGCTTCCCAAAGTTTTGTCATTGCTTCTTGCTGAACATTGCTTATTGGAATACTGGCACCCCATGTATCTAATTCACGATTCCTGCGTTTGGCGCCTTGTTTATTTATCATGAAATAAATTATTGCGACAAATATAACACTTCCTGCGACCCAATAGACCATCCAATTAAATCTCCTTATTTATGCTACCCAACGCTTAAAGTCACGACTCACAAGCGACCCGCCTATTAACCACTGTTTTTATAGTTTGCGTAAATTGTGTAATTAAGCTATAGGAAACAGTGATGCTTGCCTCTTCTTTCTTCATCCTGCCATCCTTGACATATAATAGTATCATCCAGTTTATTCAAGTGAGAGGCAACTAATTTATCAATGGCCGGGGAGAGATCAAAGCCCCCTGAGATACATTCAGCATAGGGACAAACAATTTTGAAGAACGCTTTGCTTTCTTGAGAGTATTTCTCTTGTTTCGACTCTGGACTACTTCCCCCGTCAGTATCCTTGAATTTCATTTCAACCCTTATGTCAGTAACTTGGGGATATCTGTCTTTTAAGGAGGGGGACCTATGATATGCTTCCCAATACCCCTGTTTTTCTCGTTCATATATATCTGGCTTTTTTCTGCTCATGAAAGACATACCTCTCGATTTTTACCGGCAAAATCAGGGACCGTTACCGTTTTCCTAATCATATCATAACTCCTCTTTTTTCACAATTTTACCTAAACGGCATTCTTTTATAACGTCAAATTCCTCGCGTAATCTCTTAATCCGTGTCTGATAATTCCCCCAGTTCCTTTTGTCTTCCTACGAATATATCGCCCTTACCCATTTGTTTTTCCCCTTCTTGTCTCGGCATAGCCAAAGGCGACGCCGGATTCCTTTTTGACTTGCCCCCCCAATTCTACCCCCAAATCCCCAAAATACAAAGTATTCTTTTACTATTTAAAATCCGTGTAAATCCGTGTTAATCCGTGGTTAATTTTTTCATGTTTTTTGTGCCTTTTCGCGGCCAAATTTTCTCTGGCGAGATACGCTTCACGCTTCACAAGATACGAACTATTCGTTTCGAACAATTCGCGCAGGGGGGGCGCAAAATTGGTGTAAGTTTGGTATCAGTTTTTGCAAATTTTGTATAAGTTTGGCTAAGTTTGGCTATTGTTTCCGTAAGTTTGCGCACGTTTCGCAACACCAACTTGCGCAAACGATGCTACCCCGTATTGCCCATCTTCGCCATCTTACGAAAAAACCCGCGTACCCCCCCCCTGCTCAACCTGCCCATTCTACCTGTTTCAACTCATCTTGCCAGCAGCCAAAAACCAGCGACCAGCGACTAATTACAACGCCCGCATAAACTCAACGAGGTCTTTTTTCTCCTGCTCGGTAAGCTTGGTTTCGAGTATCAGATTGAAAAACTCGACCGTATCTTCGAGCGTAAGTAACCGCCCATCATGGAGATACGGCGGAGATTCCTTTATACCCCTCAATGGGAAATTTTTAATCGGCCCGTCGGAAGCAGCATATCTGCCGTTTATCACTTGAGGCTTATAGAACCGTTCCGTCTTAAGATTATGCATCAAATTATCCGTATAGTAAGGCGGCGTATGGCATACACTGCATTTGCCTTTATCAAAGAACACTTCTTGGCCGTTCAGTTCTGCTTTGGTTGCTTTGCTCGGGTCGAGCTTTCCGAATAAATCCAGCTTCGGTGCAGGCGGGAAATCCAGAAGTGCCTGAAATTCAGCCATAAAGTGTACCTGGCCTCCTCTATCGAGGATATTAATTCCTTTTTTAGCGGCGATAACATGGTCGCCGTCGAAATACGCGGCCCGCTGTTCGAATTCAGTGAAGTCCTCCACTGATTTGAGTGCGCGTTGAGAGCCGAAGAGCCTCTGAATGTTTACGCCCCGCAGTGTTGGCGTATCGAGGCGATGACGAAACTCCTGCGGCCGAATATCGCCAACCAGATGCGTCGGAGCTATCGTATGGCCGTTGGAATGGCAATCGAAACACGTTACCCCCCTGCTCGGCTTTTCGCTCCGGCGGTCTTCGGTTTGATTGAACTGCTGCTGCGGAAATGGCGTAATCAACAATCGCAGTCCTTCGATTTGCTTTGGGTTAAGTATTCCGTTAAAAAGCTCGTAGTAGTTATTTATATTTACAATCTTGCCCTGTGAGACGTCGCCGAGGTCGGGACGAGTGGTTAAATAGATAGCAGCCGGGAACTCAGGAAGAAAATACTCGGGTAAATCAAAATCAAGGTCAAAACGGGTTAAATCCCTGTCTTCCTGCTTTTTGACTTCATCTATCACCATTTTCGGAAAGAGCATTCCACCTTCCTGGTGATTAGGGTGCGGCAGAGGCATAAAACCTTTCGGGAACAAGCCCCCTTCTCGGATTTGCTCGGGAGTCATCTCCGCCAGCTTCTCCCAGGTCATTCCATCCGGTAGTTTTGCACGGACGCCCTGTTGGACCGGTTTGCCGCGAGACATAGTAACGCCGACAGCGGGATTGTCTGACAGGTCGTATCTTTCCTGCAGCAAATCCATTTGCCGTTTCATAATCTCCGGCTTGGCGGCCTTCATCCGCGCCATAATAGAATCGAAGTCTTCGGTGATGTTAACCGGGGCGTAGCTCGATGGTTTCGGGCCGGCTGAGGCTGCGTAAGTGAAGACAAATGCGACAGTTAAAATAATCAATGAGATTATTTGCACGATTGTGCGGTTTTTTAGCGGTTTCATTTTAGCCTCCCTTGCTAATATAAATACCTTAATTTAAAACAACGGCACAACGACTATTTACTGTTTTTGATTAGCTTTTTTGCTTTTTATCCTTAGCTGGCGCAGCGCCTGCTGCCGGTTTAGCTCCAGCGGCTGGCTTTGCACCTGCAGCTGCCGGTTTAGCTCCAGCCGGGGCTGCTGCTCCTACCGGTGCAGCTGCTACAGCACCTTCCACCGCGGCAATTTCTTCCTTTATTTTCTTGCCGGCGTGGCTCTTGCGATGGGCGACCTTCGGCAGCCCAAATGTGGAATCATTCTCAGACCACCGCTCTTCATCTTTTAGCTTATCGACACGCTCTGCCCGTGTCAAAACGTTTCGGTGTCTCTCTAAGGCTCCCTTGATTTTTAAAGAACGGTCGGTGGACATTCAATATTTCTCCTGAAAAACTATTCGTCAAATTTCTTGCCGTATGCGTCGCTGAACGGCTTGCTGCCAAATGTTTCATGCGCCGGCGGTGCCTTGTATTTAGCACCCAACTCGATTATTTTCTGTTTTGCAAGGTAACCATCAGTTCCCTGCTTTTCCGGATTATCGTATTTATTCTTGGTAACCAGATAATACCAATTGCCGATTTTTGTTATTTCGGTTTCTATGCCGAACCCAGCGAAATACTGCTTTACCGGCTCCAAATCAGCCCTGAGCTGGTAAGATTGTATCACGATTCGATTATCACCCTTTGGCTCAACCGCAACCGGCTCGACTTTTTTAACTGCTGACGGCACCAACGTTTTCTCTTTAACTGGAACAGACATCTGCGGCATACCAGCCGTTACTTTTGGCACTGCTTTCTGCGTATTTGTCGGTACCTTTGCAACCGGGGCAACTTCTTTTGGGCCGTCAGAAGCCATTTGCCCAAGGCGAAACGCTATTAAAACCAGCACAATAAGCCCTAAGGCTACAGCTATCGCAAGTTGGTACGGTATCGATATTTCAATTCTGCCGGCATTTAACTGCACGAATCTTGGCTTGTTTAGCCATATAGCCTTACGAGGAGCCGGGGCAGGAAATTCTACCGCGGGTTGCTTTTCCTCTTCGGGTTTTGCCGGGTGCACTTCTTCTAAGGTCTTGTCATAAGCTGGTTTATGCCAGCTTCTACTCATTACCTCATAGAGAGCTTTTTTTTCACGATTACGTGCCATAACCCGCTCGATTCCACAGAATATACAAGAGAACTATTTTAGCGATTCAACTCTATACAACAAGCCAAAACCGGTAAAAAACATCAATTTTTTTACAATATTTCCAGCTGGATTTCAATCAAAAGCGCAGATTTTCGCATCAAACGCGCAAGTTGGGGGTTTGAAACATGCGCAAACTTACAATAACTTACACAAACTGTGTCAAAACTTACCAAAACTTGTACGAAATTTGCACAAAGTGATACCAAACTTACACCAATTTTGCACCCCCCTGCGCAAATTGTTTGAAACGAACAAGTCGTATCTCGTGAAGCGTGAAGAGTATCTCGCTGGGGAAATTTTTAGCCACGAAGGCACCAAGGCGCGAAGGAAAATTAACCACGGATTTCATCCTAACTTCGCCGAAAGGCTACGCAGGACAGACAGATTTACACAGATTCTGGGAGTTGACAGATTGGGAAATTGTCCGTTAGGTGAAGTAGTGACTATTACGGGTTGTTACATTTAAAAATTTATTTTTTCAAATTCTTCAATCAAATCTATGTTATCTTTTCTTATCAACCAATCAGAAATTTCTTTCGCGTGATGATTTATCGGTTCAAATATTCCTGCCAAAACGCAATTCTGTTCTTCAAAAGTAGATTTCAAATCGGCGGCTGTTCCCCTAATTACTTTTGCGGTTTTTAGAGCTTTGTTGAACAGTTCAAAAATGTCTTCGATACCAATTCTTTTTGGGCCTATTTCTTCATATTCCTTATCTGATGGCTTTTTGCCTATGCTATCAATTAAATCATAATATTCACGAGAAAACAATTCCAATTTACTCACTAATGATTCATTGATATCCACTAATCTGCCTTCTTTTATCCTTTCATTCAAATCTGTATAATTAAGCGCTAGCACTTCATTTAGTTCTTTAATTTGTCGCATTTCCTTTGCGATTCGGATAATTAGAGCTCTCCCAAGATTAAGAAATGAAGGCAAATCGTCAGAGGGGTGCTCCCTGATGGCTCGGGCAATATAAAGAGGGGCAAGTGAATGATTAACAATCAAATGTTTAGAGAAGTCCATAATCCATGTCCCTACTCTAATTAAGCGACCTGTATGAGTAAGCATTGGCACATAAAACTCTTTCGCAGACTCCGATTTTGCAATGGAATAGGCTAAATTAATATTTAACTCATCAACTTTATCATGGAAGAAATCATGCTCACGGGTCCATATCCGCTTTTCGTCCGAACGTGGCTTGTGTTTATAAAGAATTTCAGTATAACATGAGATATCAGAGGGATATTCCATTTTTTGAATATCATATAATACCATATCAGGTAAAAATTCCTCAAGGTTCTGAAGGACTCCAGAGTCAATTAACCATGTAAGGGTATCAACAGGTTCTTGCAGATATCGTTTAATGGTTTCGTCTGAAATTGCTTGACGAAGCTTAGGTAAGAATTTTTTATAATCCCACGTTTTCATACGTTCATAGAGTACCTCACTTTCCGGTATACTGACGCTATCCTTCTTGAATTTGATGTGAGGTATAATATCAGATGCGTATTTTCTAAACTTTCTATAAATCCTCTTTTCCGCGTGCCACAAAGCCTCAAGAGCTTCCAAACGCGTAGCAGGAGTTATAGCCAATCTGAAAGGAAACTTTTTTACTATATCTTCCCAACTAGGGTTATTAACATTCAATAGTAAATCCCACATGAACTTCACAGCAAGCCCATGAGAACTTGCTCTTTCCCGTTCGATATCTTCTCTCGTTTTGCCTGGAAATATATAAGGATGGATATCGCTGAAATCCATCTGATAAATTACTTGTTTCCCTTTTTTTACAGCTTCCAATAAGTAACACGCATCACGGATACCCAAGCAGTTTCCAATAACGAATTCATGGAGCTTCCATAGTACACCTTCTTTAAGTTGAATTGTTTTTTTTGACATGTAGTTCTCCCTCTCAGATTATAATTCTATACATTTCTGGACCAAAATGCCCATCAATCAATAGACACGTAACTACTCCTCGTTCAATGGTGACTATTATACCAAAATTTTTCCTGAGTAGCAACTATATTGCTCTTCAAGAAGATGTGGACAACTACAGCAATAGACCGCAAAAAAAGAAAAAGGAAAAAGTACGATACCCCAACGGGATGATTTTCGAGGCACAGCTTGCCTAAATTAACAGAAATTTCTCCGGCGCAAGCACCCAAATTAACAGAATTTTTTTGGTCACGAAGAATTCGTATCTCGTGAAGCGTGAAGTGTATCTCGTCAGAGGAATTTTTTGCCACGAAAAAGCACAAAAAACACAAAGAAAATTAGACGCAGATTGCGCTGATTGCGCAGCAAAGTTTAGCCACAGAGAGCGCCCCACTTCGCCCTACGGGCTACGCAGGGGCAGGCAGGGGTCACAGAGGAAAGAGAATCAAAAATTAAGAAGCAAAATTACAAAGCAAATTACTTGTAATAGTCACTACTTAACCTGACAAACATAGTGTTAATATTATACAGAAGTGTCAGGTTAAGTCTTGCCTATTCCAAATTACTATATGAAGTAGTGACTATTGCATTTCATATCATAGGGCATTTAATCTTTTTGTTTTTTAAAACCATGACCGATTCCATACTTAATACCCGAAGTATCTATGTCCTTGCCGGGGGAATTCTTTAGAAACTCTGAATAACTTTTATTACGCTGTTTTCTTAAATGTAATAAATAAATAATGCTTACTACAAATAAGATATATGGTAAGGAGTGTTGTAATTCAAAATTGTCCCACGATGAAGAAAATCCAGGAACAACTCTGGTAAAAAAATGATAAAGAACAACAAGTAGGCCTATACCAACACCTAATGCATATTGTATTTTTATATGCGTAATCATAGCGTTATTAGGACGATGTTGCCCCATATAGTAATGAATGTTCTTTAAATCATCTTTGATTAAGAATTCCTTTTCAATATTTGCTATTATGCATAAATTGCGGTTATACCAATAAGCAGCATCATAAAGGTGTGCTATAAACCATCCTACCAAAAGTAATATTAAAGCAGTTGCTATATCGACAGAGATTATATTTTTCTCTGCTAAAGCAAAAAAAGCAAATGCTCCAACTACTGCCCCGATGCTTTGCCAAACAACCATAATATGTGTATTAATATCATTGAACATCTGGTCATACATTTTCATAAGGAATTCTGCTCTCATGTCCTCAGAATACATAAAATAACCTTCTTTCTTTAATAACTAGTTAACCACTTTATATTTTATTATATTATCAATATCATAGGTCTTCCAAAGCATTGTTATATTTCTGATAGAATCATGAACACATCGTTCATATCCACCGACAGGGTGGGGACGAAACGTCTGTCCATCAAAATAATCACCGAATCTGGCATCGTATGTAAATCTATTACAGTCAATAGAAAAAACTGGCATTAACTCTCCTATCCTTCTTTGCGTATCAGGTCTACCACCTAGAAGATGTACTGGCCTTTTGAAAAATCTGGGTGGTATCCTTGTGCCACCATATTTACTCGGAACACTATAACCCAATATAAACAACTCTGGGATCAAATCATTTAGTTTTTCTGATAACCGTATATCTTTGGGCACCACAATGACTTTTTTAGAATATCTAGCAAGCATATATGCTTGCTCTATAGTTTGATCCAAGTTTTTTACATCTTCAATATCCCTTGCAACCGTCATATAGGGACAAGTTGCTTTGACTGCTTCTAAATGGCGATTAAAGTTATAGTTTTTCCAATCTATATCTAAGAATCCTAAATAGTTAAAAGTTTTAACATCTCTTAGATTAGTATAGCGTGCGCCAGGCAACCAACCAAATTTTCTTGAAATGTTAATTATTTTCTTGCTATGAGTTACAAATTTTAGAACTGCCATTAATACACCACTATAACCCCTTTTTAATTTCTAAAAGAAAACTATAACTATCTCGCATAGATTTCATATCTCGTGTTGAATCCGCAATGACAACCGAGCAATTCAGTGAAGTTTTCCGCTCCCAGATGCGTTCGTACTTGGAGTGTAAAGTACCTTAAAGATGAGGGAAGGTCAAGGGGGTAAATTAGGGGATAGTCGTTTGTCGTTAGTGGATAGTGGAAAAAAGTGGATTCCGCATCAAGTGCGGAATGACAAGTAGAGATTGCCACGGCCTTCGGCCTCGCAATGACGGTTAGTTAGAAGATTGGTTTGAAAGGTGAGAAGAGCAGGAAAGATGAGAAAGGGAAAAAGACGGCGTCGCCGGTACGGCGACGGCTAAACGAACCCCGGCATGCAAGATGCCGAGGCTAAACATTCTGGATTCCGCATCAAGTGCGGAATGACAAGTAGAGATTGCCACGGCCTTCCGTCTCCGCTAAAGCTACGCCGGACAGGTTGCTCCTCGCAATGACTGACCCCTGCCACGAGCGGCAGGGCTAAACAATCAAATACCCCCCAAGATAACAGCTTTTTGCATCAAAGTTCATAAACTTAGTATCACCAAACCATTACAAGGATAAATACAGCCACAGCAATTTCAACTTCAGTCGAACGTAAAGTGTTGAGATTGCTTCGCTTCGCTCGCAATGACAAAGAACTATCAGTTTACATGCAAAATGTTGTAAACCTGGGGGGCTAACCGATTTATATGGATACTACATTAGTAGTAGTTGGCCGGACCGGTTCGAGGGCGCGTTTCAGCATACCTAAGCAATGTGCTATCGCTACGCCATAGTTTGTTATGGGGACATTTGCTTGTCTGGCCTTGTCGATACGTGAGAGCATCTCTTTTCGATTGAATACACATGCACCGCAGTGGATAATCAGCTTATACTTATCGAGGTCCGTTGGGAAATCGCGGCCAGCGGTGACATCGATTTGGAGTTTGCCGGCGACGGCCTTTTCAAGCAGATTCGGAATTTGTACCCGGCCGATATCTTCACCGATTGGATGGTGCGTGCAGGCTTCTGCGATAAGTACGTTATCGCCCTGCTGCAGGCTGTCGATAGCCTCGGCGCCTTTGACAAGCTCGTCAAAATCGCCCTTGAAACGGGCCATCAGAATCGAAAAGGTCGTTACCTTTACATCGGGTTCGATGAGGTGCACGACTTTATCGAATATCTGGCTGTCGCAAACTATCAGGTCGGGGTTGCGGCTGAGATTTGCGAGGGCTTCTTCGAGTTCGGTTTCCTTAACGATGACAGCATAGGCGCCGCGGTCGAGCAATTCTCTCATACAGTGAACCTGAAGCATCTTGAGGCGGCCTTTCGGGGCCTCGATGTCGATAGGAGTTACGAGAATGACCATATCCTCAGGTTTGACCAGGTTGGCAATTACCGGGATATTTTCCATAAACTGCTCGGGCGTGGCCAGAGCAAGAGCATTTCTTAATGAATCAATACCTTCGTTATTAACCGCACTGGTAGTTATTACATATTGCGCACCGGCATCGTTGGCAGCTTGTTCGACAGAGGTATCGTTACGCAGGTCGCATTTGTTGGCGGCTATTACCAGCGGGACGGATTTTTCTTTCATTACGGCTATCAGCTTCTTTTCATAGTCGGTCCAGTTATCAGTGACAAGGACGGCCAATTCTGTTCTATCGATGACCTTGTTAGTTTTATCTATTCGTTTTAGACCAAGTTCGCCCTGGTCGTCGATGCCGGCAGTATCGATGAAGACTACCGGGCCAATCGGTTTTAGCTCCATCACTTTCTCTACCGGGTCGGTGGTTGTCCCGGCAACTTCGGAAACTATGGAGACCTGCTGATTGACCATCGCATTTAGTATGGAAGACTTGCCGGCGTTTCTTCTTCCGAAGATACCGATATGTAATCTCAGGCCTTTTGGCGTCTTGTACATTTTATCACCTCACAATTTTCAAAATATCTGCGGCAGTAATATCAGCGCAGTGCCTTTGTTACCGCAGCGAGTAACACGTCTGGTTTGACCGGTTTTTCGAGAACTTCTTTGACCGGCAGCCAGTCCGCATCGGGTTCGAAGCCGAACGGCAAATTCATTTCTTTTCTTACGCCTGTAATCATAATTACAGGTGTTCCTTTGAGTGACGGCTCGTTGTGCATTTCTCTGGCGACATCGAACCCCTCGCTTTTCGTGGTCATCATAACGTCCAGCAGAATCAGGTCAGGCTTGTTTTTCTTGGCTTTTTCTATGCCTACCTTGCCGTTTTCCGCACTGTCAACCTGATAGCCTCTTGCGTCCAGAAGGTTGGTTGTAGCTTCGACGAATTCAGGGTTGTCGTCAATAATCAGAATTTTTTTTGCCATTTCATTTCTCCATTTTTTAGAAGGTTTTTTGTTCAGGCCAAAATTGCGGCCGGTTCCTTTGTTTTTACAGCATCACCTCTTGATAATTGTACTACCCTGCCTATATTGATTGCAATAGAGTTTATATTTACAATAACCTGCTGCGGTGATTCGAAAATGCATATTTTATTCGGGTAAATCTCATATAGTTTTTTCAGCGATGGTTCCGTAAAATTCGGCATTACCACATTTGCGCCGGAGCATAAAGCCCTTCGCAAAGCAGCCTCTCCGCCCGCAGTTTGCAGAGCGGTATTAGCGGGCAAATGCGCCCTTTTTGTAACTATTCTTGTTACCGCAAGGGTTTTCAGGGTCAGTTCGATATCTCCGTGTGGTTGGTTTGCCAGCGGCGTATTTTGATGGGGCAGCAGCGGGCCGATTCCGAGCATATCGAAACTCAATCGTTTGAAAAACAAAATGTCCTCGGCGAGGTCTTTTGTGCTTTGGCCTGGCAGACCAACGATACAGCCACAGCCGGTTTGATAGCCTAATTCTTTCAGGTCCAGCAAACATCTGAGTCTGTTTTCATGGCTCATGCCGGGGTGGAGCTTTCGGTAAAGCAGCCAATTAGAAGTTTCTATTTTTAACAGGTAACGGTCGGCACCGGCTTGTTTCCAAAGTTCATAAGCCGCCCTGCTACATTCGCCAACCGACAGCGTAACGGCTATGTCGTATCTATTCTTTATGTCTGTTATAAGTTCGGCCAGTTCATTTGCATCAAGCTGGTCATCTTCGCCGCTCTGCAGCACTACCGTTTTTATTCCGGTATTCGTTAAGGTCTTGACGCAATCTAAAATCTGCTCCCTGCTAAGTCTATAACGTTCGAGCTGCTTGTTGTTTTTATTCAGGCCGCAATAATTACATGTGTTACGGCAGTAGCTGGAGAACTCTATAATTCCGCGAAGAAGTATTTCGTCACCGGCGAAGTTTTTACGAACCCGGTCGGCAAAGCCGCAGAGCGTCTGTATATCCCGCGGTTTTTTTAGTTCGAGCAGGAACAACAGGTCGTCTATGCCCGGCTCATCCGCAGCGTAAACTCTCTCGATAACAGATTGGATTTGGTTACGGTTCACTTTTTAGCTTCTGCCTTTTGTATATCCTTAATTATTGCGAGCAATTTCTTGCTGTTTAACTTGCCGTGAATTTTTTCGTTTATCATAACCACCGGCGCCAAGCCGCACGCACCGAGGCAACGTGCCTGCTGGATTGAGAACAGTCCGTCATCGGTGGTCTGTCCCATTTTTATGCCGAGGTTTTGCTCGAGCGTCTGCATTATCTGGGCAGCACCTTTGACATAGCAGGCGGTTCCAAGGCAGACGGAAATGACATATTTGCCCGGCCTGGACAGATTGAAATAGTGATAGAAAGTCGCCACGCCCCAAATGTGGGCCGTCGGTATCTCCATCTGCTCGGATACCCTGTTCATCGCATCTTCAGGGAGGTAGCCGAAAAGGGCCTGTGTTTTGTGCAGGACGGCAATGAGATGAGACTCAATGCGGCCATCTTCAGGCAACTGTTTTATAAACTCACTTAGTTCCGTAAACTTGTTTTCGTCAACCACTAACATAAATGCTTTTAGACCTTTCGTTATTATCTCCGGCAATTAAAAATATATATCTCTTTGTCCGGCGCTTGTTTTATTGTAAAAGTTCATAAACTGTTCAAAGACATCCGGGATATTACGTTTTATCTCGGCGATTTCCCGCTGGATGAGTTTTTCGCCGACCTCGATAGTCTTCGGCGAAGCGAAGTCGTCCAGCCATTCCCTGAAGGTTATTACCGCGTTGAGCTTGCAGAATTTTCCTTCTTTTCCGCTTCGCAAAAGTCCCATTATTTTCTGGCCGGTTCGTCCACAGCGGTACCCTGCCGTGCAGAATGAGGTAATAAAGCCCACCTCGGCCAGCTCGCGAACGACCGTATCGAGGGTTCGCGTATCACCGAGCACAAATTGCTGATTTTTTGCCTGCTGTTTGTCGAGCAGTTCTGCGTATCCGCCGATGCCGATGTTACTGCCGGCGTCGGTCTGGGTACAGCCGAGCAGTATAGCCTCGCGGCGCATCTTCGCATCTTCTCTGGCGGTGAGAATCATTCCGGTATAAGGGACAGCCAGGCGAATGACTGTCACCAGCTTTTTGAAGTCGTCATCGCTGACTTTATATTTAGCATTCTGTGTAAAAGGCGTATTGGACGCCGGCTCGAGTCTCGGGAAAGAAATCGTGTGAGGCCCGATGCCGAATTTATTTTCAAGTTCGATTGCGTGATACAATAAGCCCATCACCTCGAATTTCCAGTCGTATAAGCCAAACAACACACCCAGCCCCACATCATCAACTCCGGCATCGAATGCCCGGTGCATAGAATACAACCGCCATTGATAATCACCCTTTATCGTATCAGCTGGGTGAACTGTGCGGTAAGTTTCTTTGTGATACGTTTCCTGAAAGACCTGGAACGTTCCGATGCCGACATTTTTTAAGACTTTTAACTCGTCAATCGACATCGGTGCGGCATTGACGTTACAGCGTCGAATCTGGGACGGGCCTCGGCGAGTTTCGACCTTGACGCTGTATATGGCCTTGAGGGTGTCGGCTATGTAATCGACGCCGCTGTCCGGATGTTCTCCGTACACAACGATGAGCCTTTTGTGCCCTATCGTGCCGGTTAAGACCTCGATTTCTCTTTTTACTTCTTCGATGTTTAAAGTTTTTCTCTGCACTTCTTTGTTGGATCGCCTTAGGCCGCAATAAACACAGTTGTTTACGCACTTGCTGCTAAGGTACAAGGGGGCGAAAGTAACTATGCGATTGTCGTAAACCTTCTTTTTGACTTTGCCTGCAGTTTCGGCCATCTCCTGCAAAAGTTCGGGGTCGGTGACGTTCAAAAGACAGGCAGTCTCAAACGGCGAAAGTGTTTCGATAGCCATTGATTTGGCTAATATGTTGCGAATCACGCCGGCATCGATATTTCGGGCGGAGTTAAGGTCGTTATTTATAGATTTTTCATCTATAAAGTCTCTGCCGTTTCGGAGATACCTGTCCGTTTCGTCCTGCCGGATTCTTTTTTTCATCCAGAGGCGAGTGTTGACTTTATTAATTTCAGGTAAATAGGTTTTCATGGTTATATCTCATTTGCCTATCACGGCTTTTTTGTTTTTCGTTGTAATGCCCACCGGTTTTTTGGGAGCATAGTGCGTATGTAGTAACTCGTGGGCTTTTTCGCTTAGCGGCCTTCCAAGAAATTCACGGTAGAGCCTTTGAATCTCCGGGTTCTCATGGCTTCGGCGTATTGTTTTTTGCCGGTCGCTGGTGTAAAGCGCCTGCGCCCTTGCGGCGAGAGCCTTTTTATCCAAGGGTACGCTATTAGAGCCGGCGTAAGGCTGGCCGCCTCCACCTATGCAGCCGCCCGGGCAGCCCATGATTTCGATGAAGTGGTATCTGTCTGGTTCTTTCCTGACGGTATCGAGCACCTTGTGGGCGTTGCCGAGTCCGTGCGCGACGGCTACTCGAATTTCCTTGCCGTCCATAGTAAGTTTGCCTTCTTTTAATCCTTCAAAGCCGCGAATCGACTCAATCTCTATATCAAGCAGGGTTTCACCTGTGAACAATTCGTATGCGGTTCGAATCGCGGCTTCCATTACACCTCCGGTGACACCGAAAATCGTGCCTGCCCCGGAAGAAAGGGCAAGCGGTGCATCGAATTCTTCCGGTTTCATATTCACAAAATCAAGGCCGGCGGATTTAATCATCCAAGCCGCCTCGCGCGTTGTTATTACAATGTCAGTAGCCGCCATACCGTTAACCTGCAGCTCGGGCCGGGCCGCTTCATATTTCTTAGCTGTGCAGCACATCACCGCAACACTAAGAATCTTTTTCGGGTCAATACCAATTTTGTCAGCGAAGTACGTCTTTATCATCGCTCCGCCCATACTCATCGGGCTCTTGCACGTCGATACGTTCTCGATGAGGTCCGGATGGAACTGCTCCATGCATTTCATCCACGCACTCGAACAGGATGTTATCATCGGCAGCTTGCCGCCTGATTGAAGTCTTTCGAGAAATTCACTGGCTTCTTCCATAATTGTCAGGTCTGCGGAGAACTGGGTATCGAAAACATAATTGAATCCGAGCTTTCGGAGTGAGGCGGCAAGTTCGCCCTGCATATTTCGGCCCGGAGGAAGTTCAAAGGCCTCGCCGATAGCTGCCCGGACAGAAGGAGCTACCTGTGCAATTTTGATAATATCAGTGTCGTTGAGCTTTTCGAATAATTCCTGTGTATAGTTCTTTTCCGTAAAAGCCGCGGTTGGGCAGACATTGATGCACTGGCCGCACGTGCTGCAGACACTTTCGGCAAAAGGCTTGTTGTAGGCCGGCATTACTATAGTCTCGAAACCCCTGAAGGCCTGTCCCAGCGCATTTATGCCCTGAATCTCCGAGCATATTCTCACGCATCGTCCGCAGAGAATGCACTTGTTCGGGTCGCGAATTACCGATGGACTCGACAAATCCTTTTCGTAGTGCTTCTTTACGCCTTCGAAATGTCTGTGGCGAATCCCCATCGCATAGGCTAACCGCTGCAATTCGCAGTTGCCGTCCCGCTCGCAGGTGTGGCAATCCTCTGGATGATTATCGAGCAGTAATTCCACGATGTCCCTTCTGGCGCGTCGAATCTCAGCGGTGTTAGTATGTATCTTCATGCCGTCAGCCACCGGATAGCAGCAGGAAGCGACGTAGTTTTTAACGCCCTCAACCTGCACGATACAAACCCGGCAGGCACCTTCGATTGAAAGCTCCGGGTGGTAGCACAGTCTTGGTATGTGATAGCCACAAGCGTCGGCGGCGTGCATAATTGTCTGGTCGCCGGCGACCTTATATTTTTTACCATTGATTTTTATGCTGATTTTATCGTCCATCATTTAACCTTAAAGTTTTGTAATCGCATCGAATTTACATGTTTCAAAGCACATTCCACATTTGACGCACTTGTCCTGATTTATCGTATGTTTGTTTTTCGCCGAGCCTGTTATCGCGTTTGTCGGACAGACTCTCTTGCAGGCGCCGCAACCGATGCATTTATCGGTAATCGTATAAGAAATCAGGTTCGCACAAACACCGGCACGGCATTTTTTGTTGTGAATGTGCTCCTCGTATTCTTCCCTGAAGTTTTTGATGGTACTTAGAACAGGATTCGGGGCCGATTGGCCCAAGCCGCAAAGAGAAGACTTTATAATCATATTTCCGAGTCGCTGGAGATTTTCGATGTCACCGGCTTTACCTTTACCTTCGGTAATACGGGTCAGTATCTCGAACATCCGCCTTGTGCCTTCCCGGCATGGGGTACACTTGCCGCAGGATTCGTTCTGAGTAAACTCGAGAAAGAATTTGGCGATATCGACCATGCAGGAATCTTCGTCTATTACTATCATTCCGCCGGAGCCCATAATCGAGCCTGCTTTTGCGAGCGATTCATAATCGACTGGTGTATCGAGATAATCAGCAGGAAGACAGCCGCCGCTGGGGCCGCCGGTCTGGACGGCCTTGAATTGCTTGCCGTTTGGTATGCCGCCTCCGATATCATAAACAATCTGCCGAAGCGTCGTACCCATAGGGACTTCAATCAGGCCGGTGTTGACTACTTTGCCGGCCAGCGCGAAGACTTTAGTACCTTTGCTTTTTTCAGTGCCGATAGTTTTAAACCATTCGGCTCCATCCATAATGACAACGGGTATATTGGCCCAGGTTTCGACGTTGTTAATCAAAGTAGGTTTTCCGAACAATCCCGAAACCGAAGGATAAGGCGGTCTTGGTCTGGGCATACCTCGTCTGCCTTCGATAGAACGAATCAACGCTGTTTCTTCGCCGCAAACAAAGGCGCCGGCCCCAAGGCGAATCTCGATGTCGAAATTAAAATCGGTCTCAAGAATATTATTGCCTAAAAGGCCATTCGCTCTCGCCTGTTTTATCGCCTTTTCAAGTCTTTTTATGGCCAGCGGATACTCGGCCCGAATGTAAATCATTCCTTTTTTCGCGCCGATTGCGTAACCGCCGATTATCATACCTTCGAGGACTGTATGGGGGTCGCCTTCAATGGCGCTTCTGTCCATGAACGCGCCGGGGTCGCCTTCATCGGCGTTGCATATGACGAATTTTTCATTGGCTTGCTGCTTTGCCGTGAAATCCCATTTTAGGCCGGTTGGAAATCCGGCACCACCTCTGCCGCGAAGTCCGCTCTTTTTTACCTCTTCGACAACATCAGCAGGAGTCATATCGGTTAATACTTTGGCAAGGGCCTCGTAACCGCGAAGCGCAAGATAGTCATCGATGCTGTCAGGGTCGATGATGCCGCAGTTGCGAAGAGCGATACGCATCTGTTTGCCGAAAAACTTTGCGTCACCGAAGACCCGGAAGAAACGGTTGTACATGAAGTCTTCCTGAATAGCCAAGCGAGCGATTGGGTTGCCCTTAATCAGATGCTCGGTAACAATCTCGGTAATATCATCCTTGACGAGATTGCCATAGATGGTATAGCCGGGATTGACTACTATGACAGGGCCTTTGTCGCACATACCCAGACATCCGGACAGGTTTATCTTTACTTTGTCGGTGAGCTGATGTTTAGCCAATTCATCATCGAGGGCCTGCCGCAGGTTTCGCACACCTTTTTGGATACAGCCGGTTCCGTCACAGATTGTTATAGCATATTCGTAAGCCACAGTTTCCAGTCCTTATTAATCAATTACCCATTCTTCGATTACTTCACCATTTTTTATATGCCGTTCGATTATCTCCGCCGCTTTTTGCTTATCGACCTGGCCATATCGAACCGGATTTTTACCCTGCTCGATGACCTCGACAGTCGGTTCGAGATTACACCTTCCGGCACAGCCCTTCTGGCTAAGATAAACATCCGTCAGGCCTTTTTGCTTTACCGCGTCACGGAACACTTCCATAACTTCTTCAGAGCCGGCTGCTATTTCGCACGTTGCCATTCCGACATAGACCCTCTTGGTAGAAAGATAGCCCTTGCTGATGATTTTGCCTACGGCCTCGGCACGTTTTTTCTTAATTACATCCAGTGCTTTTGCCACTGTTAATTCCTTTCGATTTCAAAGATGAAACTGTTTCCGGCTTCCCGCGGCTCAATCCAGATTCTGCCGCCATGCTTCTCGATTACCTGTTTGGTGATATATAATCCAAGCCCTGTGCCCTTAACTTTACTTGCGGCGGGGACATCCAGTCGCGAAAATTTCTTAAACAGTTTGTCCTTCTGCTCTTCTGTAATCGGCTCGGAATCGTTATAGACCTCTACCAGCAGTTTGCCATTATCCGGTGTTACCTTAATTTCCAGCCGTCCTCCGTCAATACCGTATTTTATGGCGTTGCTGATGAGGTTGTTGGCAACAATGAGCATCAGGTCGCTGTCGGCATTAATTTCAAGCTGCGGGTCTATATCCTCTTTGATACGGATTTTTCTCCCTACAGCCAGGGGTCTGAGCGCATCGATAGAAATATCGAAAATATCCCGCTTGATGTTCAGCATGGTCTTATTTACCACCAATTCGCTCTTTTCAATTCTACCCAGGTTCAAAAACTTACGCACAGTTACCGTGAGATAATCGAGATTGCGAGTAATGGAGTCAAGCGCCTTTCGCTGCTTGAAATTTACCAGACCGAGGTAGCCGTCTCTTACAGCATAGGCATTCATTACCGCCGATGCCAATATACCTTTTAACTCGTGAGCAACGAAGCCTATTAAATCGATGTAGCTTTTATTTAGAACTATAAGTTTCTCGTTAGTAACGCGCAGGCTCTCATCTCTTTCTTTGAGACGGCCGGACATATCATTAAAAGCCACCGCCAGCGTATCCAATTCTGTAATCTTAGTATGGTTATTTACTTCGTATCCCAGTTGGCCTTGGGCGAGCTTTTGCGCCGCCTCGGCTACGTCAATCAGCGGCCGGGTTATCCTAAATGTTACTATCAAAGATAATGCCAGGGCAAGCAGTGTTGCGCCAGCCACGATTATAAGGAAAACAAGGATAACACGTTTGGCCATGTCGCTAAAAGGCTGCTCAAGCACTCCGACATAGAGCATGCCGATTGTATTTCCTTCAATATCATGTATAGGCTCATAAGCTGTCATATACCAGTCAGTAACAACAAACGCTCGGTCATGCCATAGTTTGCCCTGCTCAATTACTGCATGGTAAACCTCGTCCGAAACGCGTGTTCCTACCGCTCGGTTTCCCTGTTCATCAAGAACGTTTGTAGCGATTCTTATATCATCCTGAAAGATTGTGACCGTACCGACCGGTTTTGAGTTGTAAAGCTCATTGCCGAAAACCAGCGTTCTGATTCGGTCCACAAGCTTGTAATCAAGATTGACTATCCGGCCGCCATAAATAACGCTCGTTACGTTACCTTTTGCATCAATACTGGGAATCGCATATTCCTTGGCCATGACCATGTCTAAGGTTTGGCGTTCGGTTGGTCTTGCCTTTGGTGTGGGTTTTATCGCAATAGCCCTCTCTCTATACAGGTTCGTGTCGATTTCCTGCAATTCATCAGCAGCGATTATTCTTGTACCGCCGATACCGGCTTTTTTCTCTACCGCCATTCGGGCGATGTTGCTTTTAATCTCAACTTCAGCAGGGACATCAACTTTGACTGCATAATCAAGCCTTAGTTTTTTCTTTAAGGTTTCTATGTCACCATTGTATTCAACAAGACGGAGCAGCCATCCGATATTCTCTATTTCAGAAGCGTAAAAAGACCTTGCTGAAGCTATATTTCTTGTTACTTCTCTTTGGGTGCGGTCTATTATGTCTCGCTTGATAACACTAAAGCCCAACAGCGCAATGAGTGAGGACAGCGTAAGCACAACCGCCATAAAAGAAATAAATATTCTAAGTTTTAGAGATTTTCCGTTCATTCCTCATCACTTGCATTTTCTGCAACATTTACAAAGTAAATTATGTTTTCCAACTCAGAAACCAGGCTGATGTTGTTTATTACCACACCTTTAGGACCTCTGAGACAAACAGGCGTAAAATTCAAAACACCTCTTATCCCTGCGGGTATCATAAAATCAAGCATTTTCTGGGCCGCATAGTCCGGTGTTGTTATCACCGCAAGTTCAATTTTTTCTCGTTCGATGAATTCGGTTAAATCCTCTATTGGAAGAACCGGAACCTTCGAATCACGGTTATGCTTGCCGGTGTCAATGTCAAACCCGGCAACTATTTTAATGCCGTGTTTTTCAAAAGGATAGTGTAAAAGTGCGCGTCCGAGATTGCCTACACCAATAATTACGAATTTTTGTAACTCATCTTTTCCGAGGATACCGTTGAATTTTTCTATCAATTCATCAACTTTATATCCGCCTCGTCTGCTGCCGGTAATACCGAAAATTGAAAAGTCTTTTCTAACCTGTACGGCCGTAACCCCGGCGGCATCGGCCAGATTATCTGAAAAAACCCTCACAAAATTCATTGCTTTGAGTCGCAGCACAGCATTTCTATAATGAGACATTCGTATTATGGAGCTTCGATTATGCATATTTACCCTTTAATTAATATGACATAATTCACATTATAACGTGAAAGTGAGCCATTATAAAACCATATATATACATATATGTATATTATATTTCATTTAACGTCATACGCAAGCAAATTTTGTGATATTTTTCACATTTACTTAGCAATTCCATATCTCATTGCAATAGAAGGTGTTATGTCGATTTTTTGAGTAATTATCTTATCAAAAGCACATAAAAAAGGCGTAATCCCTATTTTTGGCAAGAAGTACGCCTTGGGTAACTAATGGGAGGCAGGATAATCAGGAATATGGCCCGATGGTTTGTTATCTTCCGGGAGTTATTTTGAGAGTACAAATATTTTATTTGTGTCTGGTATAACAACCTTCGGGGTCTGTCCGAGATTTTTGATATTTGCCTGAAGTTCTCCAACATCAACCGTGTTAAAGTCGAACATGCCGAAGTGGTGCGGGATAAAAGCCGGTATCTTCAGATTATTGCAAAAATCGACAGCTTCTTTGAAAGTGAAATTACCCGGAATGCCCTGCTCGGCCCTATTCTTATCCCTGCCATTGACGGGTATTAAGGCAAGGTCAATGTGTTTATCTGCCAGTTTTGTTTCAAGACCGTCATAGGGGACACAATCGCCCGGATGATAGAGCACAATGTCACCCAGTGTGATTATGTATCCTAAATAATGATGAAAACCTTCAGAGTCGGTTTGTAATCGTTCGTGTGCCGAGGCCACCGCTTCTAAATATACATCTTCGCTTAATCGGACAGTTTGACCTTCATTGATAAAAACGCATCTTTCTAAATCCACGCCGATTGATAAAACATATTTCTTTTCCGCTTTTGGTGCAATCAGGTGGCAGTGTTTATTATTGCCCAATACTATCGGCAAGGTTTCAGGGTCCATGTGGTCGCCATGACGATGTGAACAAATTATCCATTGTACGCCGTTGATTTGATTCGGCTCAATGGGTACGGGCATCATGCGGATATGTTTAAATTCTCCGCAGGATGCCTTACGGCACTTGTCGGCGTATTTTTTGCCAAGATAATTAGAGAGATAGGGGTCAATCAGAAAACTGCAATCATTACTGGTGACAGTGAAACCAGCCTGTCCCAGCCATCGCAGGGTCACGCATTTTTTATCTATGGCCTCAGCTAAATCGACTATTTTTATATTTATCATTCAGGATTAACTTCTTATAGACTTTACTGTTTCGCGAATCTCAAGGCAGTTGTTTGCTATGTTGGGCCAGTTGCCCCCGGAGATATCGGCTCTGGTCGCAACCCATGAGCCGCCGACGGCCAAGACCGCATCAAGTTTGAGATAGTCACGCATATTGGCGGCGTTAATACCGCCTGTGGGCACAAATTTAACTCCGAGGTGCTTATAAGGTGCATAGATGCTTTTCAACATCGTTATTCCCCCTGCTGCTTCTGCCGGGAAGAACTTTAACAGTGTTAAGCCGAATCCCAACGCTCTATCAATATCTGACGGCGTCATAACGCCGGGGAAAAAAGGCATTTCAATCTTTATCGCTTCTTTTACAACATCAGGATTCAGGCCTGGCGATACCGCAAACTGCGCACCGCAATCTTTGGCTTTTCGGAGGTCTTCGACGTTGAGGACCGTGCCTGCACCAACGATTATGTCAGGTCTTTCTTTATTCAGCAGGCTTATTGCTTCTGCGGCGGCAGACGTGCGAAATGTAACCTCGGCTATCGGCAGTCGGCCTTTGATAAGCGCATCGGCAAGCGGCAGAACCGAATCGAGCGAATCAATCGATAAGATGGGTATTACTGCGAGTGTGTGAATTTTGTCATATATTTGGGGTGAGTTCATAGTAATTACTTTCTCTTATTTAGATGATGATTTCAAGTAACTCAATATTTCTTTTACAGCCTGTTCGACCGCCCGGGAGATACTTTCTTCAGTAAAAGCTCCGATGTGGGAAGTCGAAATGACTCGATTATGTTCGACCAGCGTTCTGCATACCGGAGGCTCCTGTCTGTAAACATCAGTTGCAAGGCCCGCAATCCGGCCAGTTTCAAGTGCATCAAAGACAGCTTGGTCATCGAGCAAAGCTGCCCTGGCGGTGTTTACCAGATACACTCCTGCCTTCATTTTCTCTATTGTCTGTCTGTTAATCAAGGCCTCGTTTTTTGCGTCCATTGGACAATGCAGGCTTATTATGTCGGATTGCTGAAGTAATTGTTCCATATCTACGTATTGAAAGCGGGCTGCAGGCTTGAACTGCAGGTCAGCGAATGTGTCAAACGCGACAACTTTCATACCTATCCCCAAAGCCATATTCGCTACGTGCTTACCAATATTACCACAGCCGATGAGCCCCAAAGTCCTACCCTGTAATTCAATTCCTTTTTTTCTTTCCCACTGTCCGTTTTTAAGTGACTTATCCGTAAAAGGAATTGACCGAACAAGCGAAAAAATCAGCCCGATTGTCAGTTCAGCTACCGAGCGGGCATTTGAGCCGACCGCAGGACATATCTCAATACCAAGTTGCTTTGCTTTTTTAAGGTCGATGTTATCGATACCGACACCATTACGCGCAATTACCTTCAACTGTTTAGCTGATAGGAGTGTTTTGGCGGATATTTTTTCGACGCCAGCCAAATAGCCTATGCAGTCGGGCAAAAGCGAAATTAACTCGTTTTCATCTGGCTGAACACCGGGCGTTGAAAAAACAATTTCATAACCGGCCTCCTCCAGCATCTTCAATGCGGGATGGCCGTTTTTTGTTATCGACCTCGGTGTCACTAATATCTTGTCCACAACCTGTTATCCTTTAAACAGAGACTATTACTCTATCACAACTTTTCCGCCGCGTTCAAATATCCTTTTGGGAAATCCTTCCTGCTCGATGTCGCCATAATTGTGGCCTGCATCTCCGCGGTAAACACAAAAAGAAATTAGCGGCTCCTTTCCTGTATTGATAGACCTGTGCGCCCAACATGGCGGCACATAGACCATTTTACCCCTTGTCATTTTCTGGGCGTTCCATTTGCCGGCAGAGGTCTTCATTGCCATATATCCTTTTCCTCGCAGACAAATGTACAGCTCGGCGGTTTCGGCTATGCTGTGATAATGACCTTTCGTCATAAAGAACTCATCGCCTATCTTTCCGGGCTGCAGCTTGCTTATGCAGTACATCAATTGCCCGGACTCGGCAGGAACCGGCACTTCGAATACTTCATAATGTAAAGGGTCATTTTTCTTTTCGATGAGATTATTAAGGGCGTCGCTGTCCGCGTAATATCCCTTCATATCAGATGCTTTGCGAACAATGTGATTTTTGGGATTGAGCATTTCTCCCGTTTCCAAATTAAGCTCCACGGAGAACGGCATTAACAGGTTATTTATTTCTTCAGGTTTCATTAGCATCCCTTTATTTTCTTGTTTGCAATGCTATTTTCGACAACTGCTCAAATTGCGGCCCTTGGGTAGGGATGGAAATATCAAATACTTCTGCTATGACGCGTGTCCAGCCGTGGATAAAATAGCCCCAGCCATCTTCGATTGTCAGGTTCTTAGTTTCTTTCTGCGCATTGGCCTGGTCCAGGAATACGAGGTCGCCTCTGTAATTGAATTCCCAGATGAAACCATCTTTGGGAAACTGGGCGGCATCTGTCAATGGCGAGCCGGGTGCGTCCTTGCCGAGCCCTGTCGCGTTTATAACCATCGAGCCGGGCTTGAGCGTATTTACCACCTTGTCGTTGTCATCAGGGGACGGGCAATGGAAATACTCAACCGGTATTCCCGGATTAATCTTTTTATGTATATTCCACATTTCCTCGAGTCGTGGTTTACTTCTGTTGGTTATATAAATCTTCGGGGGCCATTCGTTTCGCGGTTTGCTTTTCATAAAATAAGTGGTCAAAGCAAGAGAAGAACCTCCTGCTCCTAATATACACATTTCGCCGCCGGTTTTTTCCCAATGGTCTTTTGGGCAAAAGGCTTCGAGCGACAGGCCACTTGTAATCGGGTCTTTCGCATGGCCTCGCAGCTTATCGTCACGTTTTGAAATACAGCTTATCTCACCTAACAGTGCGGCATACGGCCCCAACTCATCGAACAGGTCACGGCATGCCTTCAATAAATCTATCTTGTGGGTGGTGACCAGAGCGCCAAGCGAAAGTTTGTCTTCTTTTATGAAGGACACAACCCGGCGATAAACTTCCGGCTCATCGTGCCACTTGCAATCAATTCCAACAATGGGACAATCGCCGAGATTCAAAATCACAGCCCATTGGGGAAATACCTTCATAATAGAGGATTTGCCCGTAGTAACGCCGATAAAGTAGAAAGTCGGTTTTTGCGCAGGCGTGAGATTGTCTTTATCCATATAATTTCCCGTACAGCTTCAAAAGCCATCCGAATTTATCGATGTCCAAGAACAAGGACAATTTTAGTAAATCCTGTTGATTTTTCAAGAAGTTCTACCTACAATATTCCAGCTTCTTCGAAAGAAGATATTAGAACTATTGAGCAGCAAACTTTATGGCAATTGTAACGGTCACGAGTCGTTAGTTTCAAAGATTCGATTTTATTGCGTCTAAACTTTTAAGGGGATAGATATGCGAAAGCGTTACAATAGAAAGTCGGCAGCGGTTTATGCTGTAATTATTGTCTCTTTGGTCTTAGCGATTAATTGCAGCCGTACGGCTGATGATTCCAAACCTGTCACGCAATCAAAGCTTTTCATGAAATTACCCGACTCCTGCCCCACGCCTGATGGGATGGCGATGGACAAGGACGGCAATATTATTCTGGCCTGTCCGAATTACGGCGATATGAACAAGCCTGCGGTATTTATGAAGATAGACAAGCAGGATAATATCAGTCTTTTTGCGGTATGTCCCGTTTTGGAAAAAACCGGTCGCGGATGTCCGATGGGGATAGACATCGGGCCAGACGGCGGATTGTACGTTTGTGATAATCAGGGTTGGCCTGGCACCGAAGAAGGAAAGGACCAGGGCAGAATACTGAAGCTTATGGTTGAAAGTCCCGAAAAGGTCAAAACCGAAGTTGTCGCCTACGGAATGAGCCATCCTAACGGCATCAAGTATAAAGACGGCAAACTGTATGTTACGCAAAGTCTGCTGCCGAATATAAAATCTGAACAACTGGTTAGCGGCGTGTATTGTTTCGATGCTTCGGAGCGAGACGTTAAAGTTAATAATGACGCAAGCGACAAAAATCTGCTGATACAATTCAAAACTTATAATATGTCTTGTCAGTACGGCCTTGATGGGCTGGTATTCGACAGCGAAGGCAATCTATACGTGGGCAATTTCGGCGATGGTACGCTGCACAAAATCGTCCTCGGAGAGGACGGAAAAGTGATTTCTAATTCGGTCTTTGCAAAGGGAGCGAATATGCGTACCACCGATGGTATCTGCATTGATGGAAATGATAACATATACGTTGCAGATTTTTCAGAGAACGCAATTTGTAAAGTGACGCCCGATGGGAAAATTCAGATATTAGCAAAAAGCCCCGATTGCGACGGCTCAGACGGCGGTCTCGACCAGCCGGGCGAACCCATCGTCAGGGGAAATAAACTTATCATCAGTTGTTTCGATGTGGTGACCGGCCCGGACAAGGTCAACACGAAGCACGACTATCCATATACGATGGCATATATTGATATTGAGGCTCTAAAGTAGTCTCGAGTAACTGTACATAAAATTTATATCAGGGAGGTACCAATGGGTATAGGAATTGGATGGACGTTATTTGCGGCACTGCTGCTGGGGGTGTTTGCGCTGCCTGCCAAGTACGTGAAAAACTACAAGTGGGAAAATACATGGGGTTCGTTTTTCCTGTTCGCCATGTACGTGGTGCCGGTAGGCTTTGCATTGATTATGCTAAAGGGCCTTTTGCCTACTTATCAACAGGTCCCCGGCAATATTATCGCGTGGACAATCGCACTGGGGTTCTTATGGGGTTGCGGATTCTGCTGCTGGGGCTACGGTCTTTCGATGGTAGGTTTATCATTAGGCTATTCAGTCACAATGGGTACTATGGCGCTGGTCGGCTCGATGCTTCCGTTCTTTCTCGGCAGCAGCGATAAGATTGCGACCATAGGTGGCAAGATGGTCATTGCGGGCATTCTGGTGTGCATTGGCGGCGTCGCAATTAACGGTATCGCCGGCATAAAGAGAGAAAAATCTCAGGGCGGTTCAGACTCACAAGCACAACTGCCTGGCAAGAGAATGCTTGCAGGCCTGTTGATTTGTGTTCTCGCCGGTGTGTTGTCCGCCGGCTGCAATATAGCGTTTCATATCGGAGGTAATATCGGTAATATCGCTTCGATTTCGCATGAGCAATACGGAACGCCGACCTGGATGGCAGGACTGGCGGTTTGGACGCTTATCTTCATAGGCGGCGGTATATCAAGTTGCGGCTTCACACTGTTTTTGCTCTTCAAGAACAATACATGGAAGGAGTTTACAAACGAAGGTACCGGCAGAAATCTACTGTACACATTCATCATGGCGGTTCTGCATTTCGGTTGTCTTTTCTTTTACGGTCTCGGCGGCTTCTACATTGGCGTACTTGGGACATCGGTAGGCTTTGCTATCTTCCAGTCTGGAGCTTTGCTGGTTGGTAACAGCCTGGGGATTATTACCGGTGAATGGTTAGAGGCGAGCCGAAACAGTAAGCGATGGTTATTTACAGGTTTGTCCGTGTTGATTATTGGCATTATTATCGTATCAATCGGAAATGCCCTTGCTGCCTAAAAGCAATGCCAAACCTGTATCAAAGATAAGGGTTTTTTTTATGCGAGCGATTGCTGTTATCGAACCTAATAAAGTTGAAGTAGTAAATATAGCTGAGCCTGTGCCGGGGCCTTATCAGGTCAGGGTTAAAACCGAAGCAGCCTGCCTGTGTAACGCAACTGACGGTAAGCTGGTTTCGGGTCATTTCCCCGGCGTGGATAAGTATCCGCTTATTCTGGGACACGAATCCGTCGGAATAGTAGATGCTGTTGGCAAAAAGGTCAGGAATTTTAATATCGGCGACCGTGCGGTCGGCGGTCTTGTGTTCGAGTTTGCCGAACCCGAATACTCCACCGGTTGGGGAGGTTTCTGTGGGTACACCCTGGCTACAGACCATCAGGCAATGGTCGAAGACGGCGTAGCCGATGCGGAACACGGCTGGTTCGAGTGTTATGAGATACAGACGCGAGTTGACCCTGATATTCCGGTTGAGGCGGCCGTTTTTCTCTGTATGTGGCGTGAAGTCTATGGCGGTATTTCCGATTTCCAAATCAAACCTGAAGACGAAATTCTGATTTTTGGAGCCGGCCCGGTAGGACTAAGCTTTGTAAAATTTACGAAATTAATGGGACAGAAATATGTCGCCGTTGTAGAACCTGTCGAAGCTAAACGGCAGAAGGCTCTAAAAATGGGAGCGGATGCAGCATTTGCGCCGGATTCGCCGGAGCTAAGAAACCTGACACAAACTCGGGGAAAAGGTCTCGATGTGATTATCGATGCAGTGGGCCACGGGGATATTATCAATATGGCACTTCCCATGATTAAAATGGGCGGTTCCATCGGCGCATACGGAGTTATTGCCGCTAAGAACATTGATTTGCAGAAACACAAGGGGCCTTACAATTTCAACCTGTTCGTCCATCAGTGGCCGACCAGATTTCGTGAACGTGCCGCACAAGAGCCATTGTGTGAATGGATACGACAGGGAAAGTTAAAAGCTGAAGAATTTATCTCCCACAAGTTCAAAATGGAACAGATAAATGAGGGCCTTGCCGCGGTTAAAAGAGGAGAGGTCATAAAGGCGCTATTGACTTATTGATAAGCCAGCACTAGAAGGTTTAACAGCGATGAAGCATATAATCGCGATAGACATCGGCACACAGAGCACCCGCGTGGCCGTGGTTACGCAGGATGGGGTAATCATTGGTATTGCCCAGATACCGCACGATACGGATAGTCCTAAACCCGGCTGGGCGCAACAGAATCCCGCTCAATGGTGGAATGAAACATGCCGGGCGAGCAAGCAGGTGCTGAATCAGACCGGTATAAACATCGACAGCATTGCCGGGGTTGCAACATGCGGACAGATGCACGGCCCGGTGGGCGTTGACAAGGCTGGGAATATTACCACCGAATGGGTACAGCTATGGTGTGACAAACGCTGTTCACCACAGGCAGAAGCAATCAGAAGAAACTTCGACGAAAGCCGTTTAATGAAGCTTACCGGCAATGGGCTTAATCCCGCCTGGCCGGGGATAAAGATAAGGTGGGAAAAAGAGAATCACCCGAAAGCCTATCAGCAAACACGATGGTATCTTGTTCCCAAGGATTTTATCAATTACCGTCTGACAGGAGTAGCCGCGGCTGACCCAAGTGAACAATCGGGTACGTATGTCTGGGATTGTAACAAAGAGGAATATTCGCAGGAACTGGCAGAGGTGATTGGTGTTGACCTGGAAAAATTCGCCCCGGTACACCCATCACACGGGATTATCGGCGAAGTAACCAGAGAAGCTTCGAAGCTTACGGGAATTCCGGCAGGCGCCCCTGTTGTCGCAGGAGGCGGTGATTTTCCGGTTTCCATGCTGGGATTCGGTATTGTCGGTGAAGGTGTAACCGCTGATGTTACGGGAACCAGTTCATTGCTTGCGGCGCATAGCGAGAAACCATTGATAGACCCGGGTATTCAGAATCTTCGCCATGTCGTAGATGGGTGGATACCATTTACAATTCTTGACTGCGGCGGAATAAGCATGAAGTGGTGTAAGGACCTGATAAATTCTGTCGGCAATGACCTTTCATACGATGACTTAATAAATCTGGCCAAACAGGTTCGGCCCGGCAGTGACGGGTTGTTTTTTTACTCATATATGCGTGGAGAACGCCGAAGTGAGAACGTAAACGCAAGGGGAGGGTATTTCGGTATTACACTCGACCACAACGCGGGCCATTTTATCCGCGCTGTTATGGAAGGGGTGGCCCTGTCAATCGGCAAAGATGTCGCGTTATTCCGCAAACTCGGCCTGGATGTCGGTAAGATACTCAGTGTCGGCGGAGGTACGCGCAATGAACTTTGGAACGAAATAAAGGCCAATGTCCTGCGAGTGCCACTGGAAATTTCAGATGAACCTGAAGCAGGAATTAAGGGCGCCGCACTTCTCGCAGCAGCAGGCACAGGTATGGTCGATAACTTGGCCGAAGAAGCTGTTGCCAGGAGTACAGCTACAAGAAATATTAACCCTGATAGAGCTACTTCTGAAATATATGAAAAAGCTCAAAAAGAGTTCAACCGCATATACGAGCACATGCTTGGCTTCTGGAATTGCGGTTAGTTAAATATCGAGCAGCAGATGCCAATCAACTCAATTGCTTGTTTGCGCAAAAAAAAGACCTGAAGTTATCTCCAGGTCTTAATAGCGGGGGCAGGATTCGAACCTGCGACCTCCGGGTTATGGGCCCGACGAGCTACCAGACTGCTCTACCCCGCGATCATTAGCTATTCGTTATTTTTGAGAGCTCACACCTAAATATAGGATAATAACGCAAACAGTGTTTTTTATCAAGGGAGTAAATTGAAATTATAAATTTTCACGGATTTTGACGGCTATTTCTTCGATTTTTCCCGCTTCATATTTATAGGCCGGCCAGCGGTTAAAAACGCCATCGCCGGAGTTGCGGGGGATAATATGAAAGTGCAAATGCTCGACGAGCTGGCCTGCTGCCCTGCCGTTATTGCACAATACATTATAGCCATCGGCGTTCATTGCGCCAACCACAGCTTCAGCTATTCTGCCGAGATGCGAACAAACCTTACCTGCAAGTTCAGGGGGACAATCGTTTAATTTTTCAAAGTGTTGTTTAGGAATTACCAAAGTATGGCCGTCACTTATGGGGCCGATATCCAAAAAAGAGAGAACTGTATCGTCTTCGTAAATTTTCGTAACCGGAATCTGGCCTGCTACCATTTTACAAAATACACAATCATCCACGCTCATCTGTGTCCATAGCCTAAGATAACCAGTTGCTGCTATTTGCCGGATTCGTTCGCTTTGCTTTTGGCCTCGGCAGCAGCAGCTTTAACTTCGACTTTTCCTTTTTTGCTTTTTTTACGAGAGGCTTTTTTGGCAGCAGCCTTGGTGTGTTTTTTCGTGCTCTCGTCCTGCCCCACAAACTGCAGCAAGACAAGGCTACCATTGTCACCCAATCTTCTTAGAGACAGACGGATAATTCTTGTATAACCACCTGCTCTGTCGAGGTATCTGGGGCCAATATCGCTGAATAATTTTCCGATTATCGTGCCCTTGCGGACGGCTTTGTCGTCTTCATTATCTATGATATCACGATTACCAAGCATCGCAATGGCCCGACGTCTGGCAGCCAATGTGCCTTTCTTGGCCAGCGTAACCATTTTTTCGGCAAATGCTTTCACCTCTTTAGCTTTTTGGGGTGTCGTTGAAATTGTTTCGTGCTCGATGAGTGAAGCGACCATATTTCGGCGCATAGCCAAACGATGCTCTGATGTCCGATTTAACTGTCGCCCCGCTATTCTATGACGCATACGCCTAAACCTCTCTTATCTGTTATTATCGTCTGCAAATTTATATAGTCATTCCCAAAGACAAGCCAATGTCTGCAAGTTTTCTTTTGACCTCTCGCATACTTGTTTTGCCGAAACTGCGAACCTTCAGCAAATCACCTTCTGTCATTTTCGCCAATTGGCCGACTGTTCCGACCTTTATTGATTCAAGACAATTACTAACCCTCACGGATAACTCTAATTCCTGGATGGGGGTGTTTAATTTTTTGGTTAATTCCTCGTTTACTGCTTCTTCCGGCGCTTCCTCCAGGGCAATCTGCTCGGCAACAGTTTCATCTCCGACCTCGAAATACTGCACGAACGGATTGATATGCTTACGCAATATTTTGGCGGCTTCTACCAGCGCCATATCCGGAGTAATTGTTCCATTGGTCCAGATTTCCAGAATCAGCTTGTCGTAATTGGTCCGCTGACCCACACGGGTGTCTTCAGTTATGTAGCGGACTCTTGCGACCGGCGAATATACCGCATCGATTAGTATTCTACCGATTTCCTGTTCAAATCTGTCTGCGGCGGCGATTCGTTCCGAGGCCGGTAAATAACCACGACCTTTCTCAACGACCATTTCCATTTCAAAATTTATATCTTTGGTCAAAGTTGCCAAGACCGCATCCTTGTTTATCACCTCTATGGCCGGGTCTGCGGTTATGCTGGCTGCCGTTACAACCCCGGCCTTGTTCGCCGAGACTTTCATTACCTTCGGACCTTCATCCTGAAGCCGAACAACAAGGGCTTTGACGTTCAAAACTATTTCAGTAACATCTTCCATTACGCCGTCTATTGACGTAAATTCATGGTTGACGCCCGTTACTTTAATGGATGTTACGGCACTGCCTTCCAGTGAAGAAAGTAATACGCGTCTTAAGCTGTTACCGACAGTGGTGCCAAAACCGCGTTCAAAAGGCTCAATGAAGAACCGGCCGTATCTGTCGCTTGAGATTGTTGTATCTCGTTCAACATGAGTCGGTAACTCCAAGCCACGCCATGTAACTCGCATATAAACCTCCTGTAATAACATCTCTTAACTAACAATCGCTGTTGGCCAGCAAAATCTAAAAATCAAAAACACGTCAACCGAGTTCCCAAACACCTTTTTATGCGATGCAAAGGAACCATCCAAACGCTACCTTGAACAGAACTCCACAACCAGTTGTTCCTCAACGGGAATTTGAACATCATCCCTGCCGGGCAGTGCAACAACAGTGGCTTCGGGCTTTTCGCCATCCACCTGCAACCAGCTTTGTGCGGTAAAGTTTGGGTTACTTTCCAATTGTCCTTTTATCTTCTTTATGCTCTTTTCAGAATTCTTGACAGTTATCTTGTCGCCGATTTTTACAATATAATCGCTGATATTAACTTTACGGCCTTTTATATAAATACAGCCGTGTGCGATTAACTGTCTGGCAGCCTTGTGCGACGGGGAGAAATTCGATTTATACAGCACGTTATCCAAACGTCTCTCCAATAACTGTAACAGTATCTCTCCGGTATTACCTTTCACCCGCACAGCTTTGTGGAAATACCTCATAAACTGTCGCTCGAAAAGGCCGTAATATCTTTTGACTTTTTGCTTTTCACGCAGCCGAACACCGTATTCGCTTGCTCTACCTTTGCGCCAGCCGTGCATACCCGGAGCCAAATTGCGTTGTTTCTTTTCGATTGGGCACTTGGCGGTCTCACATCTGACGCCTTTAAGCATCAGCTTCATTCCCTCGCGACGACAGTGCTTACAAGATGAACCAAGATAACGTCCCATCTTTATTTTCTACCTCCAAAAACATTCGCATGGCGCCCAAATTTACAAATACAATGAAAACACATTTCGATACTCCCTGTTTTATACTCTTCTTCGCTTCGGCGGTCGGCAACCATTATGCGGAAGCGGTGTAACATCTTCTATCGATGATATTCGCAAACCAGCCTGCTGCAGAGCAGAGATGGCAGATTCACGACCCGACCCAGGCCCTTTGACCTTAATTTCAATCTCGCGCACGCCGTTACGCATAGCGATACTGGCGCAGCGCTGTGCAGCCTGCTGGGCGGCAAAAGGGGTACTTTTGCGTGAGCCTTTGAAGCCGACACAACCAGCCGAGCCTGAACAAATTGTGTCACCATCAGGGTCTGTAATCGTAATCAACGTGTTGTTGAATGTCGCTTTTATGTGCACTATAGCCCTGGCGACATTTTTCTTGATTTTTCGTTTCGTAGTTTTAGCCATTATTAAGAAAAAACCTCAAATAAAAAGCTACATTTTCGAACAGCGGGATTAAACTATCCTCGTTGTTCCTTTACGCCTTTTTTGCCTGCTACTGTTTTTCTGGGTCCTTTGCGAGTTCGTGCGTTAGTTCGAGTGCGCTGGCCATGAACAGGCAACCCTTTTCTGTGCCGCATGCCTTTATAACAGCCTATATCGCGTAACCTGGCGATATTTTGAGATATCTGTCTGCGAAGCTGGCCTCCCGCGGTATAGTTATGGTCAATAATCTGGGTTATTCTGCTAAGTTCGTCCTCGCTAAGTTTACCGGCTTTGGTGCTTTGTTCAATCTTGGCTTCCTTCAAAATCAGCTCCGAAGTATGCCGGCCTATGCCATAAATATAGGTCAATGAAATCCAAATGGATTTGTCATTGGGAATATCAACACCTGTTATACGGGGCATATCAGCTCCTTATTATAAAATTAACCCTGACGTTGTTTATGTCTTGGGTTGGTACAAATTACCCGCACAACGCCCTTGCGACGAATAACCTTGCAATTCTCACATATACGTTTTACTGAACTTCTAACTTTCATTTTTCACAATCTACTTTCGTATTCTGTATTGTGTATCTCATTTGAGTACACTTCCCGGTTTCCTGGTTCTTTTAATTTCGCAGAACTATTCGACCTCTATTCAAATCATACGGCGACATTTCTACTGTAATTGTGTCGCCGGGCAGAATCCGAATAAAATGCATTCGCATTTTACCTGAAACATGCGCCAAAATCCTGTGGCCATTTTCCAGCTCCACTGTAAACATTGCATTCGGCAGTGCATCAATCACTGTAGCCTGCAATCTTATAGTGCCCTTTCCTGCCATAGGCATCTCGCTTTAAGTTTTTCTGCTTTCGTTACTTTACAGTCAGCACTTCACAACCGTTTTTCACTATTGCGATTGTATGCTCAAAATGAGCCGAGCATTTTTTATCCTTAGTTACCACGACCCATCCGTCTTTCAGTGTTTGCACATCACTGGTGCCGGCGTTAACCATCGGCTCTACTGCCAAAATCATTCCTTCAGCCAGAACAATATCACAGTTGAGCAACTCATCACTGACAAAGTTGGGTACTCTCGGTTCTTCGTGCATATTTTTACCAATGCCGTGCCCAACAAAGTCCTTTACTACCGAAAAACCAGCCGATTCGGCATAATTCTGCATTTCAGCGGCTATCCGGCTCCATTTAATACCGGGTTTCGCACGAGCTATTGCGATATCAAGAAGATGCTTGGTTACGTCCATAAGTCTGCGTTTATCCTTGGAAATCTCACCAACAGCAACCGTAACAGCGGCATCTCCGCAGTAACCATCAAGCCTGACACCAAAGTCAATACTGAGGATGTCACCATTCTTAAGTGTAACGGCCTCAGAAGGAATTCCGTGTACGACCTGCTCATTTATCGAAGCACAGATGCAGGCTGGAAACGGAATCCGAGCATAAGGACTGCGTACACCCTTAAACAAAGGCTCTGCCCCGGCCTGGACAGTCATTTGCAAAGCTATGTTGTCCAGCCGGCCGGTAGTTATTCCCGGTTTTGCGACCTCTTGTAATTTTAAAAGAACATCGGCTACAACCTCGCCTGCTTTACGCATCAATTCAATTTCTCTTCGGCTGCGAAGCGTTATAGCCATTTTATATAAGCCTGCGGCTTATTAATTCCCTCGCCCTTCGGCGAGAGCACTCAAATTCTTGAACAATAAAGCGCTTACCTCATCAATGTCTTTGTCAGCATCAATGTCGTACACAGTATTGTTTTTCTTATAGTAATCCACTACCGGCTCCGTCTGTTGATGGTATGCTTTAAGCCGATTCGTAACCACCTCAAGACTATCGTCCGGTCTTTGAGTAAGCTTGGTGCCGTCTTTATCACATATCCCTTCGACCTTAGGTCTTAGGTTTTCAACGTGATAAACCGCGCCGCACTTAGGGCAACTTCTTCTGCCGGTTATTCGCTGGGCCACCATCTGGTCATCTACCTTCAAATTCAAAATAGCATCTATTTTTTTATCGTTACAAGCCAGCGACTTATCAAGTTTTTCGGCCTGATTAACGGTCCTGGGAAAACCATCCAGTACGAAACCGGCCTGCGGCGCTTTTTTAATCACACCAGCCATCATTTCAACTATCACTTCATCAGGAACCAATGCTCCTGAGTCCATATACTTTTGGGCTTTTTGCCCCAGAGTACTTCCTGCCGCTCTTTCCTGCCGCAAGATGTCCCCGCTGGACAAATGGAGCAGGCCGTATTTTTCAACAATACGTTTGCACTGTGTTCCTTTGCCGGCTCCAGGCGCGCCCAACAAAACTATCCTCACGCATAGGCTCCTTTAATTCTGCCGGTTTCACTGAAACCGTCGTAGCTACGCATCAGGAGGTTGGCCTCGATTTTCTGGACCAGGTCCAGCGAGACACTAATAACAATCAATAAGCCTGTGCCGCCCAGGAAAGTTGCTATTCGCCAGTCAACTCCCAATAATATAGTAACCACTGACGGCACAACGGCAATTATAGCCAAGAATGCGGCTCCAAAATAAGTGATTCTGACCATTACCTTTTCCAAATAGTCAGCGGTTCTTCGGCCCGGTCGAAGTCCCGGAATGAAGCTGCCCGAATCACGCAGATTTTTGGCCATTTCCTTGGGCTGAAATTGTATTGTGGTCCAAAAATAAGCGAATAAGAATATAAATAACATATATAAGACATTGTAAGTATAAGCACCAGGTCCCAAAGCGTTCTGCAAATTTACAAGAATGACTGAACTTGGGAACCTGTTTGCCAATTGGCCAATAATCACCGGAGGGAACATCATAAAACTTGATGCGAAAATTATCGGCATTACTCCGCCGTGATTTACTCTTAGTGGCAGATAATGTCTTTGGCCGCCATACATTCTGCGACCACGCATTTGCTTTGCCTGCTGAATAGGTATTCGGCGCTGCCCCTGAGTTATTAGTATGGCCCCTGCGACAACGAACACAAACGCGGCAATAAGGAACAATATTTTTGCCGGCCCTATACTTCCAGGAGGCGCACCGACTCTGAAGTCAACATTTTGCAAAAGCATTTGGACTGCCCAAGGCATTCTGGCGATAATACCGGCCATAATTATCAAGCTGATGCCGTTGCCTATGCCGTATTCGTCTATCTGCTCGCCGAGCCACATCAGAAAAATGGTACCCGCTGTCATAGCAACAACCCCCATTATCATCGCCTGAACTTGCATACCAGGATAGATATAGGCCCCCATTCCGAACATTCTCATATACATCATTGCCTGGAAAATACATATCGGGACAGTCAGATAGCGCGTGTACTCCTGAATCTTCTTATGGCCGGTTTGCCCCTCCTGTCGCAGCTTTTTCAGGGCTGGAACAACCTCGGCCAGCAGCATAAGGAAAATCGACGCCATAATATATGGCATAATTCCCAAACCGAACAAACTGCTGTGGCTCAATGTTCCGCCGGTGAACATCTGAAGATATTCGGCGGCTCGGCCCAGAGGACTGTTTGTATCTCTTGAGCCGGCGGCGGCTTCCATCTTTGACTGGTCAAAACACGGTGTAGGAATATGGAAACCAATCCTGTATATAATCAGCAGCGCCATAGTAAAAAGAATCTTGTTGCGCAAGTCCGGGATCTTGAATATGTTAAATACTGTTCCAAACATCATGATATTTGTCGCTAATCTCTCATTTTTATAAAAATTAGAATCGGTTACTCTATTACTTTTGCAGTGCCGCCTGAAGCTACAATTTTTTGCTCCGCAGCTTTGCTGAATTTATGAGCTGTTACCTGCAGCTTCTTTGTAAGCTCACCGTCACCGAGAATCTTGACTTTATTTTTGAGGCTGTTAATCAACCCGGCATTGGATAACTGTTCTACACCAATGGTATCGCCGTCGTCAAATCTCTCCAGCTGTGATACGTTGACAATTTTATAACGCGTTTCAAAATTAAAATTGCTAAAACCGCGTTTGGGCAATCGCCTGAACAGCGGCATCTGACCGCCTTCAAAAAGCGATACAGTTTTAAAGCCCGCCCTGCTTCCGCTGCCTTTATGGCCTCGCCCGCTGGTTTTGCCGTGGCCTGAGCCAACGCCCCTGCCAATACGCTTGCGAGCTTTATGTCCACCTGTGATGGAAGTTATTTCAAAATTTAACATTTAAGTCATCACCACCTTTTAACAGCTTCGACTTTCACGCCACGAAGAGATTCAATCACTTCTTTGCTTCGCAGCTTCAACAATGCACTTAACGTAGCTTTGACAACATTCTTGGCGGAGGTGCTTCTGTAAACTTTTGTAAGTACATCCTGCACGCCGGACAATTCAAGTACAGCTCGAGCGCTTGAGCCGGCGATAACTCCTGTGCCGGGGCTGGCTGGAACCAGTACTACCTTTGTTGCGCCGTATTTGCCTTGGACCTGATACGGAATCGTCCGGTCAGACAGGGTTATTTTGTGCAAAGATTTTTTGGCGTCTTTTACACCTTTCTCAACGGCCAGTGGAACTTCGTTGGCCTTGCCATAACCGATTCCCACTGTACCGGCACGGTCACCAACTACAACCATCGCTGCAAAGCTGAACCGTCGGCCACCTTTGACTACTTTGGCACAACGGAATATTTTTACGACCGAATCTTCCAGAGGTTGTTCTTCCTGAGTGGACAGTCTGACCTCGCTGGAAGGCCGCGCCGAAGGTGCGACACTTTTTTCAGATGTCTCATTACTAACAGGATTAGCCGATTCTTCTGCCAATTTTTTTTCTCCAAACTTTCTAAAAAACCAATCCAGTTTTTCTTGCCGCATCAGCAAGAGCCTTGACTCTGCCATGAAATTTATAGCGGTTTTTATCAAAGCTGACGCATTTAATGCCAACACTCATCGCCTGCTTTGCGAGTGTTTCACCTACGATTTGAGCGGCTTTTTTGTTGCTGCCGCGAGGCGACTGGTCTCGCAGAGCTTTTACGCGTGTGCTTGCGGAAACAAGCGTAGCACCCGCAACATCATCCATAATCTGTGCGTAGATATGTTTGTTCGAGCGAAATACCGATAGCCTGGGTCTCTCTGGTGTCCCAAGGACCTTTTTTCGCACATTATATTTACGTCTGAGTGCCGCTTTTTTTGTCCTGTCAATCTTCATAAAAACTAAAACCTGACTACATTGTTCCTGAAGCAAATGCTTTGCCGACTTTACGTTTTATGTGTTCGTCGGCATAACGAATACCTTTACCTTTATAAGGTTCCGGCGGCCTTATTTTTCTTACGTTTGCAGCAAAATGTCCAAGGAGACATTTATCTATTCCCGTGATCGTAAATTTGGCGGGAACATCATCGCCTTTGGTTGCGGCGGTTTCAATGTTCACCTTTATACCCTTTGGAATTGGCCTTGCTACCGGGTTACATAAGCCAACCTGAAAAATCAGTTTGCCTTCTTGTTCTTTGAGGTTATAACCGGTGCCATATATCTGCATCTTCGTTTCATAACCTTTGCTGACGCCGGTTATCATATTGGCAATCAAGGCACGTGTTGTGCCGTACATTTGTCTATTCAGACGAACTTCAGGAAGTTCGTTTTCAATCGATACCTTTCCCGCGGAACCGTCAATTGTTATCTTTATATTTGGATAACAGTCCAACTGTAAGCTGCCGAGTGGTCCCGAAACTGTGATACGGAGACCGCTTTGCTCAACTTTTACCCCTTTGGGGATAACAACTGGTTTTTTTCCAACACGACTCATTAACTCACCATACACAATATCTCGCCGCCGACGTTTTCACTGCGGCAGCTTTTATCACTCATTATGCCTTTATTTGTCGAAACAATCGTTATGCCCATACCGCTCAAAACGTGTGGCAGTTTGTCAACAGTCATGTAGATTCTTCTGCCGGGCTTACTTACTCTTGCTATCTCACTGATAATAGGCTGGCCATCGGGGTCATATTTCAGGACAACCTTTATTATTCCCTGTTTGGTATCATCAATGCGGCAAAAATCTTCGATATAGCCTTCCTGCTTGAGCACAGCAGCTATGCCCTCGCAAATATTCGATGCTTTGATATCGACATCGGGCTTGTTCACCCGTATCGCATTTCGAATTCTTGTTAACATATCAGCTATTGGGTCGCTGGCGCTCATAATCAGGTTCCAATCAATCTCCAATTACCAACTGGCTTTTCTTACTCCGGGTATTTTGCCTTCGTTGGCTAATGTTCTGAAACAAATACGGCAAATTTTAAATTTGCGATAAACAGCTTTGCTTCTTCCGCAAAGCTGACAACGCGTATATTGCCTGACGCGAAACTTCTGTTTCTTTTTTGCTTTATTTTCCAGTGCTTTAGTTGACACTTACATACTCCAAACCATTAGACAATCACTGAGTACTACTGCTCCTTGGCGTCTCCGACTCCTTTGAAGGGCATACCGAAAAGCGATAGCATTTTCTTTGCTTCTTCATCAGTGTTGGCCGTAGTTATAAAGGTTATATTCATACCCTGCTGAAACTCAACCTTGGCAGGGTTAATTTCAGGGAAAATACTTTGCTCAGCTACTCCCATCGAGTAATTACCTCTGCCGTCGAAACTCTTGGGGTTAAGACCCCGAAAATCTCTTACCCGTGGGATTGCAAGACTAATCAGTCTATCCATAAATTCATACATTCGCTTGTGGCGGACAGTTACTTTCAAACCGATTTCATTACCTTCACGAAGCTTGAAATTCGAAACGCTTTTTTTGGCTTTGCACACAATCGGCATCTGGCCGGTAATCATCGTCAGGTCCTTTTTAGCAAGCTCCAGGAATTTCTTGTCCTGTGTGGCTTTGCCTACTCCCATGGAGATAACAATTTTTTCCATACGCGGCACAGCCATAGGAGTTTTGTAGTTAAACTCCTTGGTCAATTCCGGAACTATCTTGGATTTATATAAATCCTTCAAACGTGCCATATTATTCTCACTTTAGGCCTTACGAGCCTTTTTAACAATACCTATTTCACTGCCGTCGATTGCGATGCGTTTTTTACTTCCATCACTGCTTGTTTGATAACGGACCCTGCTGCCCTTCGAGCTTTTGGGATTCACCGGCAGAACATTACTTATATGAATCGGCTGCTCAACATCAATACGACCTCCCTGCGGGTTTCTGCGCGAAGGCCGAACGTGTTTTTTTGCTATATTGTGTCCCTGAACCACTAACTTATTTTTTCCCGGTATGACACGCAGCACTTTGCCGGTAGCGCCTTTGTGGTCACCTGTTATAATCTCAACCGTATCACCTTTTTTTATGTGTAGAGCCATTTTTTTAATTTCGTATTATTTAAACAACCTCGCTTGCAAGCGAAATAATTTTCATATAGTTTTTTTCACGAAGTTCACGGGCAACAGCGCCGAAAATTCTTGTCCCTATGGGATTGCCTTCGGCGTCAATCATAACAGCAGCATTGTGGTCGAATTTTACATAGCTGCCGTCGGGACGCTTCAGAGGACTTGCGGTTCGTATAATGACACATTTATGCACTTTCTTATCATCCAACTGACAGGTCGGGAGCGACTTTTTGATGGCGACGCAGACAATATCGCCAACCCTGGCTATGGTGCGCCTGAATTTTCCCCTTGACCCGCCTTTGCCGAGAACCCTGATGCACAGTGCCATCTTGACACCGGAGTTGTCGGCTATATCTAACATTGTTTCCTGTTGAATCACGTTTACTTCCCGTTTCTCGTATTTACCTGACTATTATTACACTTGAACCGCTTTTTTCAGAACCTTTACAAGACGCCAGCTTTTGGTCTTACTGTAAGGTCTGGACTCGACAACCTCAACGAGATCGCCCACGCCGGCTTGATTAAGTTCATCATGCACCGAAAGCTTCGTCCTGCGTTTGATATATTTACCGTACAGAGGATGCCTGACCTTGAAGTCAATGGCAATCTTGATGCTTTTACTGCCGCTGTTGCTTACTACCACGCCGGTTACAGTTTTTATTTTTTTATCCTGCATCTTTGTTTTCCAATCCCCTCCTGCTTTCCTGCGAAAGCAAAAAGAGGGGCGAACCATCACCTTTTTTCATGCATTATCGTTTTAATCCTGGCAATATCACGTCTGACATTAATTAAAGCTTTGGAGTTCTCCAGCTTCTCTGTTACTGCCTGAGAGCGCAAATCAAACAGATGCTTCTGCAACTCATCAAGCTTGTCTCCAAGCTCATCATGACTCATTTCGCGATACTGCTGGGCTTTCATCTGATACTTCCCTTTTACGAACGTCTTATTTTGCCGCTCACGGCTTTACTATCTTACAGCGAATGTATTCGCTTAATAAACCTGCACTTAATAGGCATTTTATTGGCAACTCTGCTCAATGCCTGCTTTGCGATATTCTCAGCTACTCCGCCGACTTCAAAGCAAACCTGTCCCGGCTTGACTCTGGCGACCCAAAATGCCGGTTCGCCCTTACCTTTTCCCATTCGCGTCTCCAGAGGCTTTGCGCTTACCGGTTTATACGGAAATATCCTGAGGTAAACCTTACCTTCTCGATGCAGAAAATGGGTTGCCGCAACTCGGCCGGCTTCAATCTGCTTGGCATCTATCCAACTGCCTTCCAGTGCCTGCAAGCCGTAATCGCCGAATGCCACAAAATTACCGCGAGACGCATTGCCTTTCATTTTGCCTCGCTGGCTCTTGCGGTACTTAACCCTTTTCGGCATCATTGCCATTGTTCAGACCCTTACAAACTTATTGATTATTTTGGGCTTTCTGTGCCCTTTGTGTCTTTTACTTCGGTTATTTGTTTTTTAGCTTCGGCAACACCTTCACTACCTCGTGCCGGCGTGGATACAGGCCTCCGACTCCTGCCGACATTTCGATTTCCCTCGTCTCGCCTCGGTGGACGCCGCCGTTGGCCCTGCTTTGGTTCGAGTATATCGCCGAACTTGCCTTTATAAATCCAAACTTTAATACCAATCGCTCCGTATGTTGTTCTTGATGTTGCCGTGGCGTAATCTACATCGGCATCCAGAGTATGCAGCGGGATACTGCCGAGTTTCTGCGTTTCACTGCGTGCTATTTCTGAGCCTGCCAACCGCCCGGAGCACATAACCTTAACCCCTTTGGCTCCCGCATTCATAGCTGATTCACAGAACTGTTTCATCGCACGCCTAAACGAGGCCCGTTTACTTAACTGCTCAGCAACCGCTTCAGCTACCAAAGCAGCATTAAGGTCAGGTTCTTTTATCTCGATAACATTGACGCTCATCTTCCGACCCGTTAACCCCTCAAGCTCTTCCCGCAGCTTATCAACTTCACCGCCTCTGGGGCCAATGACTATGCCGGGCCGGGCACTGTGCAGTGTTACCTTCACTTCATTACGTGTTCGGACTATTTCAACCTTTGCCACTGCGCCCTTTGGCATCTGACGGTTAAATTTATTGTCGATGTATTGGCGTATCTTCTGGTCCTCGACGAGAAAATCACCGTAATCACTCTTGGAAGCAAACCATGTACTTTGCCATCCACGTGTTATTCCTGTTCTAAAACCGATTGGTGATGTTTTCTGGCCCATAATTTAGTTTTAGTATCTCATAATTTCGCGTTGCAGATGTTATATTTCTGCCGCATTTGTTACCGTTATATGTATATGGCAGGCTTTTTTATTGATAGAATGTGCCCTGCCCCGGTCTTTTGCTCTCCATCTTTTAGTGCCGATACGCCGCCCTGCTTCGTCAACACGAGCTTCACTTACATAGAGACTATCAACGTTAGCCTGCTGCTCATCGGCATCGGCCACGGCACTTTTTAGAACTTTGTCAACCATCTCAGCAGCTCGTTTTCTTGTGAACTTCAAAACGTCCATCGCGTCCTGAGCCCTTCGCCCGGCTATCAATTGTGTAACCAATCTGACCTTACGGGCAGACATTGGAGCAAAACGATAAGACGAATGCCAACCAACAAGGTCATTTACATCAGTAGATAAGGCGGTCGCCAGATGGTTAATATCCTCTCGGGACGGCACAGGTTTGAGAAGACCTCTCTGCCAGTTTTTCACAGCCGATACTGCTTTTTCCCTGGTCAGTCCGCCTCTGACAAGCTGGCCGGCTAACTGTTCCGTGCTTATCTTTCGTTGTTTACAAAACTTTTTTAATTTATAAGAACTTAACATATCTTATCTCAGTCTTATCCTGGAGTAGGTGCCGCGGTTGCTGTTACTACCTTCCTGCTCGAATGGCCTCTGAAGACCCTCGTCGGCGAGAATTCACCAAGCTTATGGCCAACCATATCCTCGGTAACGAAGACCTTGTGAAACATTTTGCCGTTGTGAACCATAAACGTAAAACCAACAAACTCGGGAATTATAGTACATCTTCTCGCCCAGGTTTTTATTGGTTCATGGGAACCAGACTCAATTCGCTTGTGAACCTTGGCGAAAAGCTTTTCATCAACATAAGGGCCTTTTTTAAGAGATCTTCCCATTCTTTTACCTTTTATACACTAATTACGCCACGAATTGAAAACGCCCGCTTTTGCGTCTTCGAATAATCCTTTTATTACTTGTGTTTCGCGGACTTCTTGTTTTTCCGCCTTTTGCAAGCACGCCCGTAGGTGAGCATGGCTGCCGTCCACCATTTGCCCGGCCTTCACCGCCGCCCATCGGATGGGCAACAGGATTCTGCGCCTTGCCTCTGACGTGAGGCCTGATACCAAGATGTCGCATTCTGCCGGCCTTGCCAATCTTAATGTTCTGGTAGTCAGGGTTGCTGAGCTGGCCGATGGTAGCTCTGCATTCTTTGCGAAGCATTCGCATTTCACCGCTTGGCAGAAGGATGGTAACCCAATCGCCTTCTTTAGCCACAATTTTCGCGGAACTGCCGGCGGTTCTGACTAACTTTCCGCCCTCGCCCGCGGTCATTTCAATATTGTGAATCTCAAGGCTGGCAGGAATTGAAGCCAGTGGCATCGCATTACCAATCTTAGGCTCACATTCAAGACCGCTTTCAACACGGACTCCAACCTTCATACCCAATGGGGCCAATATATATCTTTTTTCACCGTCAGCGTAGTGCAGCAGCGATATAAAACAGTTCCTGTTGGGGTCGTATTCAATCGTGGCCACTTTTGCGGGAACACCGTCTTTGTCACGTTTGAAATCGATGAGACGGTAAATTTTTCTTGCCCCGCCGCCTCGGAATCGTGTGGTAGTGACACCGCGATGATTCCTGCCGCCGCTTTTCTTAATCCGCTTGCAAAGCGACTTATCAGGAGCAGATGTCGTCAGCTCGGCATAATCATTTACCGAGCAGTTTCGACGTCCCGCGGTTGTCGGTTTATAAATTCGAATACCCATAATCTACCTCACATTGGTAATTGGAATCTGATAATTACCAATCATCATTAGAACAAATCTATGTGATAGTCCGGCTTCAGAAACACAATGGCTTTTTTCCAACTTGCAGTCATACCGAAAGTTGCGCCTTTGCGGCGGTGTTTGCCTTTGCGATTTGCCGATCTAACCTTACTTACCTTAACACTATATATTTTTTCAACGGCTTGTTTTATCTGGGTCTTATTTGCCTTTTTGTTTACCTCAAAGGAGTATGCGCCTTTTACATTAGCAAAGTGCATTCCCTGCTCTGTAACCAAAGGCCGAATTATTACACTACGGTCGTCAAGCATTTGCCGTTAATTCTCACTTTTCTGGTTTTTCTTCAAGAGGGACAAAAAGGCCTCTTTAGTAAACAATATTTTGCTGTGATTGCAGATATCACCGGCGTTCAATTCAGCCACCGGCATAACAATTATCCTTGGGAGGTTCCTGGCTGATTTATAAAGGTTCTCATCGTAGTTGCCAATCGTTACTACGCAGCTGCGTTCAATTTTCAAATTTCCCAGGACAGTTGCAAACTCTTTGGTGCGAGGCTTCGCAAATTTCAACTCGTCAACAACCACAATATTATTATGCAAAATCTTTGCCAGGATAGCCGAATCTCTGGCCAATATTCTCTGCTTCTTAGGCATACGTTTACTGAAATCTCTGGCCACCTTGGCAAAAGTGACGCCGCCGCCTACACGTTTACCCGTTCGTACAGTTCCCGCCCGGGCGTTACCTGTACCTTTTTGCTTATAAATCTTTCTTGTCGAGCCTTCAACCATCCCCCTGCTTTTTGTCGCCGCGGTTCCAACCCGTTTGTTGGCGTGGTACATAACTATTGCCTGCTTAAGCAAAGGATATCGAATCGAGCCGCCAAGAAGCGACTCATCGACTTTCAAGACGTCGATTTCCTTGCCATCTTTGTTGTAAACAGACAAATCAATCATTTCTAACTTCCATTCTCCGGAATATCAGGCCTTTTTGGCGCTGCGAATTATAACGTACCCGCCGCAAGCGCCTGGTATAGAACCTTTAATCACTAACAGATTGTTCTCTTCATCTATCGCTACCAGGCGGTGGTTTTTTTCAGTTGCTCTGTGGTCACCCAGATGTCCCGCCATTTTCTTGCCTTTTTTGAGGTTTCCGCCATGGCCGCGGTCGCTGCCAAAACTCGAGATTGAGCCGGGAGCCCTGTGTCTTCGTTCCGTACCGTGCGAGGCGGGAAAACCGTGAAAATCCCATCGCTTCATTACTCCGGCAAACCCTTTGCCTTTGCTTGTCCCCACGATATCGACGAACTTATCTTTCTCGAATACCGAAACCGTAAGCGAATCACCAATTTTACATTCCGGTTCGATATTATTTGGCAGGCGCATTTCTTTGACGAATTTTTTTGGTGTTGAGTTGGCTTTCTGGGCGTGTCCGACTTGTGGATTTTTTCTGCGAGACGGTTTTACATCGTTATATCCCAATTGAATGGCGTTGTAGCCGTCGGTATTAACTGTTTTGACCTGCATAACGGTGCAAGGGCCGACTTGTATGACTGTAACAGGCAGCAGTTTGTCCGCCTCGTCATACATCTGAGTCATTCCAGTTTTCTTGCCCAGCAACATTGCCATTATCTAATACCTCGCATATTAGGCTTTAATCTTTACAAAAACACCGGCCGGCACCACCAAACGGTTTAATACCTCAACCGTTCGTGCGTTGGCTTCGTAAATATCTATCAACCGTTTGTGAGTCCTCAACTCAAACTGCTCACGCGACTTTTTATCGACATGAGGACTTCGCAAAACAGTATATCTTTCAATCCGTGTGGGCAGCGGAACCGGGCCGCTGACACGGGCATTCGTTCTCCTGGCGTGCTCTACTATCTCCTTGGCAGATACGTCAAGAGCCCTGTAGTCATAGGCTTCCATTTTAATTCTTATCTTTTCAGTTTCGGTGGCCACTATTATTCTTCCTGTTTCTTAACCTCAAAACTACGGGTAAAACTTCAAATTGTACATACTTACAAATAAAACGCAAAACAATTATTTTTTTAAACACAATCTCTGCGTTATTATTCACCAAAATACTTCTTTGGTTTGATTGTGGCAGGAAAGGCACTCTTTATTGGGCTGTTTTTGACCTAAAATCAACTGAAAATACAGCGTTCAACCAATAAATCGCCTTCCTTAAAAGATTTTCGGGTTCGGGTCTATAAGACCTGCCCAAAGCTGCTTAACGGCCCTGGCGACCCCTTAAAAAAGTACTCAATAACCATCCCTGACGACATATTACAGGTATGTTACAGCCCAACTCGTAAACGCAAAACCAATCCCTGGCTATGCTCGCTACGGCTGAAAGAACGCGATATTACTATAGAAATCTACCTTTATCAAATAAAATATTAAAAATTTTTGCAAAAAACTGTAAAAAACAAGATTTTTTCATAAAACAACCTGTTTGGCTATTTGCTCCGGTACCCTTTCATAGCTCAAGGGCTCCATAGTGAAGGTTCCTCGCCCGGCTGTGGCACTTCTAATTTCGCTGGAGTATCCGAACATCTCGGATAAAGGTACTCTGGCATCAACTATCCGCATTTTCCCGTGTATCTGACAATCCGTAATTAGGCCCCTTTTTCCCAGTATATTGCCCTGTACTGCCCCAAAATTAGCTTCCGGCACTTCTACTTGAAGCCGCATTATAGGCTCAAGCAGCACCGGCCCTGCTGCTTTGGATGCCTTTTCCACTGCGAGTCTGGCAGCCTGCTCAAAAGCCAAATCCGAAGAATCTACCGGATGGAATGAGCCGTCAATCAGCGCAACTTTAACTCCAACAACAGGAAAACCTGCCAACACGCCGCTGCCCATAGCATCTCTTACCCCGCGTTCCACTGCCGGGATGTATTCTCTCGGCACAGAATTGGAAATCACCTTACTCACAAATTCGATATCGTGGCTCCAATGGCCGTCCTCTGTCAATAACGGCTCAATCTCCAGAACCACATGCCCATACTGGCCATGACCGCCTGTTTGACGCACAAATTTGGCTTCTGCCTCGGATTTCCTGGTAATAGCTTCCTTGTAGGCGACCTTTGGTCTGCCGACCCTGATATGAACGCCTTTTTCCTTTTCCAGTTTATGCTGAAGTATTTCCAGATGCAGCTCGCCCATTCCGCTTATGATTGTCTGGCCTGTTTCGCGGTCTGTTTTGCACTCGAAAGTGGGGTCTTCACGTTTCAAACTTGCCAGGGCCTCCGACAATTTACCCGCTTCTGTACCGGCCTTTGGCTCTATTGACATACTAATAACCGTGTCAGGAAACGTAATAGTTGGTAAAGAAACAGGATGTTTGGGGTCGCAAAGCGTGTCCCCGGTAAGCGTTTCTTTTAAACCTACAACTGCGACAATGTCACCGGCAATCGCTGAGGCCAAAATCTTTCGCTCGCCGGCATGCATCTCAAATATTCTGGTAATGTTCTCTTTGGTGTCACGATTTACATTTAAAACCCTGGTACCGGACTTTAACTGACCTTGATAAATTCTCAAAAAATTCAAATCGCCGTGTGAATCGGCGGTAATCTTAAATGCAAGAGCAACAAAGCTGGCATTTTTGTCGCATTTAATCAATACTTCTTCGCTTTTATCTTTATCCTTGCCGGTTATTTTGTGCAAAACTATATCAGGCCTGTCCAGCGGAGAAGGCAAATACGCCACAACACCATCAAGCAGCCTTTGTACACCGATATACTTCAAGGCAGAACCGACAAATACCGGATTAAGTTTGTTGGCTAAAGTTCCTTTTCTAATCGCCCTGTTAATCAGCTCAATATCGATTGGCTTATCATGAACGTAAGCATCCATCAGCTCTTCATCATGCTCGGCTGCCAGCTCAATCATCTGTTTTCTGTGTTTTTCCGCGTTTTTTAGCAATTCGTGAGGGATTTCAGCTTCTTCGAATGTCGCCCCCAACGCATCGCTCTTGTAGAAAATCGCCTGCATCTTTATAAGGTCTATTATTCCCCTGAAAGTATCTTCTGCTCCGATAGGCAGTTGCAGACAAATAGGATTGGCAACGAGTTTTTCATGGATGCTTTTGATAGTCATCTCGAAGTCGGCGCCGACTTTGTCCATCTTGTTCACGAAACAAAGACAAGGCAGATTGTATTTTTGTCCCTGTCTCCAGACAGTCTCGCTCTGGGCCTGAACACCTTCGCTGCCGTCAAACACGGTCACGGCACCATCGAGAATACGCAGAGACCGTTCGACTTCAGCGGTAAAGTCAATATGCCCAGGCGTATCGATAAGGTTAATCTCGTAATCTTTCCAGGGACATTTCGTTGCGGCGCTGGTTATGGTAATGCCTCTTTTTTGCTCCTCTTCCATAAAATCCATAACCGCGGTGCCGTTATGGACCTCCCCCATCTTATAAGTTTTACCTGTATAAAAGAGTACACGCTCGGATACCGTCGTTTTGCCGGCATCGATATGAGCCATTATTCCGATATTGCGTAATCGTTTCAACTTGTTCATTTTTCATTGCCGAACTAAAAAAGAATAAAAAAATAGCGGACAAATAAATACACCCTGTCCGCTACCGGTTATACTATATTAATGCTACCAGGCGAAGTGAGCAAATGCTTTGTTGGCCTCAGCCATTTTGTGGACGTTCTCTCGAGTGGTCATTGCGCCGCCTTGCCCCTTATAAGCATCCATTAACTCAGCGGACAACCGTTCACAAAAGGCAGAACCTTTCTTGCCTCGGGCTGATTGGATTATCCACCGGAACGCGAGCGATTGCTGACGCTTGGGTCTTACCTGCATCGGTATCTGATAGCTGGCGCCGCCGACACGTTTGCTGCGAACTTCAAGTAGTGGCTTTACATTATTAATGGCGGTCTCGAATACATCCAGTTCGTTTTTCTTACCTTCTCCCTCGGATGAGTTACCAGCGACCAGCGGCGAGCGACGAATTATCTCCATAGCATCATAAAAAACTTTCTGTGCGACGCTTTTCTTGCCGCCCCACATCAAGGCATTGACAAACTTTGATACTAATTTGCTATTGTACACTGCATCCGGCTTTAACTGCGAACCCGAAGCTGTAAGATTTTTCGACATAATTTTTCTCTTTCATCGCCGAGGTTACAGAGATTTACAATTTCAAATCTCTACCTCTGTCTGTCGTTATCCTTTTTATTTTGGTTCTTTTGCTCCGTATTTACTTCTACCTTGCTTGCGCCCGGTCACACCGGCACAGTCAAGCACGCCGCGAACAATATGATATCGAACGCCCGGCAAATCCCTGACTCGGCCTCCACGTATTATAACGGTACTGTGCTCCTGGAGGTTGTGGTCAATACCGGGTATGTAGGCTGTAACTTCCTTGCCGTTGGTCAGTCGGACACGAGCGATTTTCCGCAAAGCCGAATTCGGTTTTTTGGGTGTTTGAGTTCTCACAATCAGACACACGCCTCTTTTCTGAGGGTTTCCGCTGATTTCTGATACCCTTTTCCGACCCTTGCCCTTTGCTCTGGCACCTCTGACTAATTGGTTAATAGTAGGCATAATTTACTTTCGTTTTAGTTACTCATATAAAGCCGGGTCAATTACTAATTAATTCCCAGCGCTTCTTTAATAGCGGCCTCTGCCTTTGCCTCGGTATCTTCAATTTCTCTAATATCCGCAAACTCTTTCGGCAACGGAGCTTCAGCAAGATGTTTAACCCTAATATCAAGATGCGGTTTGAAAGCCGTGCCGGCCGGTATCAAATGGCCAAGTATCACGTTTTCCTTTAAGCCAAGAAGATTATCCATTTTAGCAGACAGCGCAGCGGCAGTCAAGACTTTAGTTGTTTCCTGGAAACTGGCTGCCGCGATAAAGCTTTCCGACTGCAACGATGCTTTTGTTATTCCCAAAAGTAATGTCGTGGCTGTTGCCGGTTTTGGCCTTTTCCCTTTTGCTGCTGTACCGCCGATAGATTCAATCCTTGCGTTTATCGAAGCAAGTTCATCATTGCTGACAATCTGGCCTTCCTGCAAATCGGTGGCATCTCCCGGGTTGGCTACCTTGACACTGTTAGCTAATCTCTCATTCTCTCTTCGGAAATGGAACTTGTCAACGACCTCGCTCGGCAGGAACGAACTGTCTCCGACTGACTCAATCTCAACTTTACGCATCATTTGAGAGCAGATAATCTCAATGTGTTTGTCGTTGATATTTACGTTTTGTGAGCGATAAACATTTTGAATCTCTGCGATTAAATATCTCTGCAGAGCTTCTTCACCTTTAATTCGCAGAATATCGTGCGGAACCAGCGGTCCATCCGTCAGTGAGTCGCCGGCTTCTGCCATATCTCCGGTATGAACATTCAGATGTCTGTCGCGAGGAACGTGGTGTTCTTTCTCCATTCCGGATTCGGAGCGAATTATAACCGTCATTTTGCCTTTGCGCTTATCGCTTCGCAGTTCGACCCGGCCTGATATCTCGGACATCGCAGCGGGGTCTTTGGGCTTGCGGGCTTCGAATACTTCGGTAACTCTTGGCAGACCGCCTGTAATGTCCTGCGTACCGGTAGTCGCTCTGGATTGATGAGCGAGCAATTGACCTGCCTTGACCTGCTGGCCCTCGATAACCTCTATCCTGGCCCCGGCAGGCAAATAGTGAACATCAAGTATTTTGCCGTCAGCGTCCTCTATGATAATTTGTGGATGCGTATCACCCTTATGCTCGATTACCACAGGCCTGCTGCCAAGCTGACCTTTTCGCTCTTCCTCAAGCCGAATTGTTTCGCCTTCTATAACATCTACAAACGCAATTTGTCCCGACACTTCAGCCAGAATCGGTGTGCGGTGCGGGTCCCACGCGAATAGCAGTTTGCCTGCAGAGCAAGGATGCCCGTCCTCTATATGCATAAGTGCACCGTAAGGCACTTTGTATTTTTCAAGCTCCCGGCCCTTTTCGTCTAATATGGCAAGTTCACCACTCCGTTTCAGCACGACTCCCTTGGACCTGGCCGGTTTTTTCTCTTTTGATTTCGCTTCCTCAGCAGACGCTTCGTCTTTCGAGGCGGAAGAGCGATGAGATTCGCCAGGGTCCTCAACAACACCTAAATTCCTGAACTCGACCTTTCCATCGAAGCCGGCTTTCTGGCCGCTTTCGAGAATGGCCCTTGCTGCGATACCGCCGGTATGGAACGTACGCAGTGTTAACTGTGTGCCGGGTTCCCCGATAGACTGTGCGGCGATAATGCCAACCGCCGAACCGTCTTCGACAAGATGGCCCGTGCTCATGTCCCAGCCGTAACACTTCGCACAGATACCAAACGTGCTGTCGCAGGTTAGAGGACTTCTGACTCTGATAGCATCGAGTCCCAAAGCCTCTATTTTCCCTGCCGCCTGTGGTGTGATAACTTCGTTCTCGCGAACAATCATTTCATCGGTAATCGGGTTGCGGATATTATCTCTGGCGGTTCTGCCGACAACAAGTTGAGAAAGCGGTATATCAACCTGCTCGCCTCTGCTGATTACACTTTTGGTAATTCCCTGTAAGGTTCCGCAATCACGCTCGGTGACAATTACGTTTTGCGATACGTCGATTAGCTTCCGGGTAAGATAACCGGAATTGGCGGTCTTCAACGCGGTATCAGCTAATCCTTTACGGGCTCCGTGCGTTGAGCTGAAGTACTCAAGAACAGTCAGACCCTCGCGGAAGTTCGACTTGATTGGAGTCTCGATAATGTCTCCGCTGGGATTGGCCATTAACGCTCGCATACCCGCAAGCTGCTGAATCTGGTCAACACTGCCTCTGGCGCCGGAACTGCTCATTATGAATATCGGGTTCAGGTACGGAGTGCCATCTTCTTTCTTGTCTTCCTTAAGGGCACGCATCATCTCGCCGGTAACCGCCACGCGGGCATGTGTCCATGCGTCGATAACCTGGTTATATCTTTCCCCCTCGGTCAGAACACCATTGTTGTAATTGGCACGAATTTTACCGACCTTTTTTTCCGTCTCATCGATAATCTCTTGTTTTCTCAACGGTATTTTCAGGTCCGTGATTCCAAAGCTCAGGCCCGCAAATGTGGCATGTTTGAAACCTAAATCTTTGATATTATCAAGCAAATCTACCGTTTCAGAGCTTCCAGCCAGTTCGAAACAGTCGCTGATTACCTTGCTCAATTTCCCCTGGGACATCGTTATATTGTAAAACGGCATTCCTTCGGGAAGTATATCGTTGAATATACATCTGCCGGCTGTTGTCTGAATTATTTGATAGGTTCTGTCTTTGAGATTAACAGAATATTCTTCATCTACGGACTTGACCGTCTGGCTGACCTTTACCTTAATAATCGCGTGCAGGCTGATTTTCCCCATTTGATAGGCCAGTATAGCCTCAAAAGTGTCTTTGAATGCCATCCCTTCGCCTTTTTCGTTAGAGCAGATAGAGGTTAGGTAATAATTTCCCATAACCATATCCTGGGAAGGGCCAACCATTGGCGAGCCATTGGCCGGCGAGAAGATGTTGCTCGTAGGCATCATCAATGTATGAGCTTCAGCCTGGGCTTCGATACTTAGCGGCAAATGCACCGCCATTTGGTCGCCGTCGAAGTCGGCATTGAAACCCCTGCACGCCAGCGGATGAAGCATAATGGCGTTGCCTTCCACAAGAATAGGCTCAAAGGCTTGGACACCCATTCGGTGAAGGGTCGGTGCACGGTTGAGCAGCACCGGATGCTGATGAATGGCTTCCTCGAGAATATCCCAAACCTGTTCGTCCCGACGTTCAATTATTCTCTTGGCCGATTTTATCGTATCGGCGAGACCGTGCTGCTTCAGTTTCCTGATAATAAAAGGCTGATACAGTTCCAGAGCTATTTTCTTCGGCAGCCCGCACTGATATAGTTTTAGATTGGGCCCGACTACGATGACTGAACGAGCGGAATAGTCCACACGTTTGCCGAGCAGATTCTCGCGGAATCGGCCCTGCTTGCCCTTAATCATATCGGTCAGGCTCTTCAGAGGCCTGCTATTGCTGCCAAGGACGGGCCTGCGGCATCTGCCGTTGTCCATCAGCGAATCTACCGCTTGCTGCAGCATTCTCTTTTCATTACGGATAATAACTTCAGGAGCATTGAGGTCTATAAGTTTTTTCAATCGGTTGTTACGATTGATAATTCGCCTGTAAAGGTCGTTGAGGTCGCTGGTTGCAAAATTACCGCTTTCAAGAAGAACCAAAGGACGCAAGTCCGGCGGAATAACCGGAACAACTTCGAGCACCATCCACTCGGCCTTGTTACTGCTGCTTCTGATTGCGTTAACTACCTTGAGACGTTTCGTAAGGTCCTTGATTTTCTGAGTGCTGTTGGTCTTGACTACCGCCATTCGCAGCTCAGTACTCAACGCATCCAGGTCCAGCTTTGTCAGCATGGACCTAATGGCTTCGGCGCCCATTGAGGCCTTAAACGCATTGCCGTATTTATTTGATGCCTCACGGTATTCTTCTTCGCTAAGCAGTTGTCCCTGCTTTAACGGGCTTTGGCCGACATCGGTAACAACGTAGTCCTGGAAGTAGATTATCTTTTCCAAGTCCGATGCTTTCATCGCCAGCAGAGTGCTAAGATGGTTCGGTACCGCCTTGAAAAACCATATATGCACCACCGGCGCAGCAAGATTGATATGCCCCATTCGTTTGCGCCGCACCCTGCTGTGCGTAACTTTAACGCCGCAGCGGTCGCAAATTATCCCCTTGAACTTGGTGCCCTTATATTTACCGCAGGCGCATTCCCAGTCCCGCTCAGGGCCGAAGATGCGTTCGCAAAATAAACCATCTTTCTCCGGACGGTATGTCCGGTAGTTGATAGTCTCTGGCTTGCGTACCTCGCCGAAGGACCAACTGCGAATATCATTAGGCCCGGCCAGCGAAATTTTCACTGAGCCGTAATCATTAATGCGATCGTATATATCTCCCAACATTAAAGCTTACTCCTATTATCGTTATAGAGCGCTGCTTCCAAGACGTTTCTTTTCAAGCTGAATATTTAATCCCAAACCTCTTATTTCATTACACAACACATCGAAGGAAAGCGGCGTGCCTGCCTCGAGCTTGTTTTGCCCTTTGACGGTTGATTCATAAATTTTTGTTCGACCCTCAACGTCATCGCTTTTAACCGTTAACATCTCTTGTAGGGTATAAGCAGCCCCGTAGCCTTCCAGTGCCCAGACTTCCATTTCGCCGAACCGTTGTCCGCCGGTCCTGGCCTTGCCGCCTAATGGCTGCTGTGTAATAAGGCTGTATGGTCCGGTTGCACGGGCATGAATCTTGTCATCAACAAGATGATGCAGCTTCATCATATAGATGTGTCCTATCGTCGCTGCCTGGTCAAAAGGCTCACCTGTCCTGCCGTCATACAACTGTGTTTTCAGCTTTGGAGGGACATTCACAAAGAACTCATCTGCCGGCGGAACCTGCTTGTTTTTCTCAAGCTCGGCCTTTCGCTTGCTCATAAGCTCGTTTGCTTCGACTGTGAGAGCCATAATGTCTTCCTCGGTCGCTCCGTCGAAGACCGGCGTAATAGCGCTAAATCCCAATACCTTTGCCACCCAGCCGAGGTGTGTTTCAAGTATCTGACCGACATTCATTCGGCTTGGCACACCGAGAGGATTCAACAAAATATCCAAAGGCGTGCCGTCCTCAAGGAACGGCATATCTTCTTCAGGCATAATCTTGGCAATAACGCCTTTATTACCGTGCCGGCCCGCTACTTTATCGCCGATGGACAATGTCCTTTTGGTCGCGATGTAAATCTTTACCATTTCCAGCACACCGCTGGCCAGTTCGTCACCGTGCTTCATACTCTCGAGCCTGCGTTTTTTCTCCTCCTGAATCTCGGATAATTTAATCTGGAATTTGTCCAGAATTTTCTGCACATCGTCCCGCGATGAAGCAGGCCTGACCCACTTAATATCAAAACCCTCTACCTGCTCATAAATAACCTCATCGTCGGTGCTGACTCCGACTTTCTGACGAGTTGACGGGTCAATTATATTGACGTCGAGCTTTTTATGGATGGCTTCTATCATTTGCCTGAAAACGGCACATTCTTTGGTGCGCATCTGTTCTTCATATTGTTTTATCTGGGCCTTGAGGATTTTCTTTTGTTCATCACCGCCTGCGCCGCGTCTGGTGAATCGCTCTGTTTTTATTACCACTCCCTCGTACCCGCTGGGCAGTTCCAGTGAGTCATTTTTGACATCCTCTCCAGCCCTTCCAAATATGGCGTGCAGCAGTTTTTCCTCAGGTGTCAGTTCGGTCTTGCTCTTGGGGACTACCTTGCCTACCAGAATATCATCCGGATAAACCCTGGTTCCCTCGCAAATTACACCGTGTTCATCAAGGTTCCGCAGGGCCTTTTCGCTGACATTGGGAATGTCACGGGTGAACTCTTCCCTGCCGAGGCGGGTCTCACGAACCTCTGATGTAAATTCGTCGATGTGAATACTTGTGAAACTGTCGTCCTTAACAAGTCGCTCACTGACAATAATTGCGTCTTCGAAATTAAAACCGTCAAAAGAAACAAATCCCACAAGAACGTTTTTGCCCAGGGCCAATACGCCGTCAGTAGTCCCGCCGCCGTCCGCTATGATTTGGTCTTTCTGGACCTTATCGCCGAGTTTAACTATAGGCTTTTGATTAAGACAGGTTCTTTCGTTTAGTCCGACAAACTTGGCAAGTTCATATTCTTCGGTTTGATTGATAACTATCTTGGTGGCATCTACGGAAGTAACAGTACCGCTGTTTTTTGCGCGGACGACCATACTCGAATTCTGACCGACTACTTTCTCCATACCCGTGCCAACCAAAGGCGCCTCCACCTTTAGCAGAGGAACCGCCTGTCGCTGCATATTAGAACCCATCAAGGCCCGGTTTGCGTCATCGTGCTCCAGGAACGGAATAAGCGAAGCGGAGACGCCAACGATTTGTTTGGCTGAAACGTCAACGTAATTCACTTCATCATGGGGAACCTGGGCCAGCTCTCCACCTTTCATGGCCAGCACCAATCCCTTTTGAATTTCACGTGTCTTCGGGTCGAATGTATTAGGTGCAATAATCACTGCTTTCATATCTTCATCTGCACGAAGATAGTCAACTTTGTCGATGGCCTTGCCTTTTTCAATCCGCCTGTATGGTGTGAGTAGAAAACCATACTCATCAATCGTGGCAAATATCGCCAGCGACGAAATCAAACCGATGTTTGTTCCTTCAGGCGTTTCAATGGGACAAATTCTGCCGTAATGGCTGATATGAACATCGCGAACCTCGAAGCCCGCTCGTCTTCTGTTTAAGCCGCCGGGACCGAGAGCCGACAGACGTCTTTCGTGTGTCAATTGGCTAAGTGCGTTGGTCTGGTCCACAATCTGGCTAAGTTCCCCCCTGCCGAAGAAGTAGTTAATGCTGCTCGATACGCTCTTGGAATTTACCAAATCTGCTATACGCAGCGACTCCTCGACTTCTCTTTTCATGCTCATTCGTTCCTGAACGGTTTTGCGGAGCCTGAGCAGCCCTTTTCTGATTTCATCGCCGGCAAGCTCGTCGATTGTTCGCAGACGCCTGTTGCCCAAATGGTCGATGTCGTCAATCTCGCCTTCGTTGTTGCGTAAAGCGATTATGTATTTCATTGTATTAAAGAAGTCTTCGGGCCGCAGTGTCATCTCGTTTTCGTCAACTGCCTGCCCGAACTTGCGATTCAGTCTGAACCTGCCGACCCTGCCCAAACGGTAACGGTTGACATCGGAGAATTTCTCATCGAAGAATGTTTTTGCCTTTTTTTCGTTGGCAGGATTGCCGGGCCTTAATCTCATATAAAATTTTAACAACGCCTGCTCATTGCTCTGGCAATCGTCTTCGGCGAGGGTGTTCAGAATGAGTATATCTTTCACATCCTCGATAACCTCGACCTTCTTTATTCCGGCCTTTTGTATCACGGAAACTCTATCGCCGACTTGCGTGCCGGCTTTGGCTATAACTTCGCCTGTTTCAGTGTCTGCAATCGGCTCAACCACCCACATAGCAGGAGTAAGCTGTGCCGCCGAAACGGTCTTTGTGGGATAAAACAGCCGCAGGATTTGCGCCGTGGTGCCGTAGTCAGGGCTCATTGCCCGCAGAAAAATTGTCGCTGCTATTTTGCTGGACTGGTCTATCTTCACAACCAAAACGTCTTTGCGGGTTACGCCTATCTCTATCCAGCTGCCTCTTTCGGGTATGATTCTGCCGCCGTGCAGTACTCGGTCGCCTTCTTTGCTCTCTATAAGAAAATCGACACCGGGACTTCGATGCAGTTGGCTTACTATGACGCGCTCGGCGCCGCTGAAGATAAATTCTCCGCCGCCTATCATAACAGGTATTTCGCCGAGATATACCGACTGCTCAGCCAAATCTTCACCGTCTTTGCTGCGCAATCTGCAGCAGATTTTTAACGGATACCCGTAGGTCAGCCGTAACTGCCGGCACTCAGTGGGAGTATAGCGGGGTTTTTCCAGTTCGTAGTAAAGATATTCCAACTGCATCGTCTTGTCATAGTTCACGATGGGGAATATTTCACGAAACAAACTTTCCAGTCCGAAGCACTTCCTTTTGGTTGGTGCTACGTCCACCTGGAGAAAACTATCATAGCTTTTTCTCTGTATAGCCACTAAGTCCGGAATCTCAACAACATCACGGACTTTGCTAAAATTACGGACGGTTTGTGAAACCATTCGACTCTCCCTTTAACAGAATCTGGAGTTTAGTTTCTTGTTTATCTGTTATAAAATGGGTGTTATTTATTATGTTAATTCAACTACTGCACCCACGGCTTCGAGCTTCTCTTTGGCTGCTTCGGCGTCAGCTTTGGTCAGGCCTTCTTTAACCGACTTGGGAGCGCCTTCCACAAGGTCTTTAGCTTCTTTCAGACCTAATCCAGTCAAAGCTCTCACTTCTTTGATAACCTGAATCTTCTTGTCGCCTACTCCTTTAAGAACCACATTAAAGGTGGTTTTTTCTTCCTTTGCTTCCGCCTGTGCTGCGGGACCTGCCATCATAACAGCGCCGCCGGCTGCCGGCTCAATCCCGTATTCTTCTTTGAGATAATCGCCAAGCTCTTTAGCCTGCATCAAAGTCAGAGCGACTATTGCGTCGCCGAGCTTCTTAATCTCGCTGTTCCATTCTTTTTTTGCTGCTTCTTCTGTCATTTTAGTTAACTCCTGTCTTTTATCGCCTGACGATAGCCGAAACTACGTCGTTTCGTTTAACCCTTAAAAGGGGCAGCCGCACAGGCAACCATATATTTCATTTCTTATTTATGCCGCTTGCTTTTCTTCATCTTTCTCGGCAATAGTCTTTATACAGCCCGCGATAATACCCGCGGCAGAACCGATAGCCGATGACAACCTTGCTCCAGGCGACTGCATCAAGCTGACAATCCTGCCCTGCAGTTCCACGCGGTTCGGCATTTTTGAAAGCCCTGATGCCGCCTTGGCATCCAGCGCCAACCCATCAAGAAAAGCGCCTTTAACTTCCAACACAGGGATATTCTTGATGTACTCGACCACTCCTTTTGCAACGTCAACTATGCTGTCGCCGCCGTAAACAACGGTGCAGGGGCCGCTGAACAAAGTCGTCGCAGGCTCCATCTTGTGATTACACAACGCCTTTTTAAACAGTGAATTCTTCACCACTGATAACTTGATGCCCTTCTTCTTCAGTTCGCCTCGCATCAGGTTTGCGTCAACGCCGCTGATGCCTGTGGTGCTGATAACCATGAATTCCTTGATGTCTTCGCTGACGATTCTCTTTTCCAGTTCCGACTGCAGTAATCCTTTTACGTATTTGCTCATCTTTTCACCTTAGTGATCTTTATTAAATGCTGACCGTTACGCCCGGGCTCATTGTTGCGGATATACACATTTTTTGAATATATGTTCCCTTTGTTGCTGCCGGTTTGATTTTCCTTATATGAGAAACAAAAGCTTCGATATTGCCGACTAATTTTTCGGTCTCGAAACTTTGCTTGCCGACTATTACGTGGATGTTTCCGCCGGTGTCGTTTTTAAATTCGACCTTTCCTGCGGCAAATTCGGCTACTGTGGTTGCAATATTGGGGGTTACCGAGCCGTTTTTGGGCGAAGGCATTTTGCCTTGCGGACCAAGAACCCGACCGAGCTTGCCTACCTTGCCCATTACTTTCGGCGAGGCGATGGCTACATCAAAATCCAGCCAGCCGTCGGAAACCTTTTTCACCAGCTCGTCACAGCCCGCCTCAATGGCCCCGGCCGCTTTTGCCGCTTCGATGTCCTTGTCCTCACAGAAAGCGATAACTTTCTTTTGCTTACCTATCCCGTGAGGTAAAGATAGCGAGCCGCGAATCAACTGGTCGGTTTGCTTTGTGTCAATACCCAGATGCAGCACACATTCTATACTCTGGTCGAACTTTACCGACTTAAACGATTTCACTTTCTCGACCGCGTCCGTTAAACTCATCGGCTCAGTGCTGACCTGCTCTAATTCCTTTTTGTATCTCTTGCTTTTACTTTTATTAAGTGCCATCTTGCGTATCTCGTTATCTTACCTTATTATGTTACTTAGCGTACCACCTCAATACCCATACTCCGGGCGGTGCCTTCGATAATTTTTACGGCCCTATCCAAATCCTGTACATTCAAATCCTGCAACTTGGCCTCGGCTATCTTGCGCACTTGTTCGGGGGTTACCTTCCCGACTTTTTCCTTGTTCGGAACGCCGCTTCCCTTTGCAACCTCAGCCGCCTGTTTCAGCAGAACCGCTGCCGGTGGGCTTTTGACCTCGAAGCTGAAGCTTTTGTCCTTATACAGCGTTATTACGACCGGCACGATTGTACCGTTAAGCTCTTTTGTTCGTTCGTTGAACTGCGATATGAACTGGCCGATATTAATACCGTGCTGACCCAATGCAGGTCCTATCGGCGGGGCTGGTGTCGCCTGTCCGCCCTGCGCCTGCAACTTAATCTTTACTGCCACCTCTTTGGCCATTTTTCGCCCTTATATATAATTATATCTTTTCTATCTGCCAATACTCGATATCCAGCGGAGTACTTCTGCCGAATATCGTAACTATCACTTTTACTATTCCTCTGTCGGAGTCAATCGAATCGACCGAGCCTTCGAAGTTCTCAAACGCGCCTTCCCGAATCTTAATCATGTCGCCTTTCTTAAACTCGACCTTGATGCTCGGCGCTTCCTCAGGCTTTTCCGCCTCTAAGAGCATCTTCGCCACGTCCGTATCACGCATCGGCGTCGGCATTCCTTCTGTGCCGATAAAGTCTCCTACGCCGGTGGTCTCCTTGATTATAAACCACGCGCTTTCCGGTACTCTGCCGTCCTCCGTCGGCTCCATCTCCATAAAAACATAGCCCGGATAAAGTTTTCGTCGATGCACCGTTTGCTTGCCGCCTCGGATACGCTTAACCTGCTCTACCGGAACCTCTATCCTGCCGACAACGCCGTGTAAATCTTCCCTCTCCATTTTTTGCGAGAGAGCGTCTTTAACCTGCATCTCTTTATTTGCCGCTACTCGTAAGACATACCACTGCATATATCAGCGCCTGCCACTAAAAATCAAAATGCCTTAAGCCGCTCTCTTAAATGCCGACTATCTCGGTAAAAAAGAGCTTAAAGCTTAAATCTGCAACTCCAAGAAGCGTCGCCATAATGACCACAAGCACAATGACGATAAATGTCGAAACAGCTATTTCCTTTCTGCTCGACCAACTGACCTTTTTTATCTCGCCTTCGGCGGCTATCAGAAAGTCCGCAATAGAAGGCTTGTTTGACAGCCAAAAAATCAAGAGTGCAATCCCGGCGAATACGCCGACTGGGACCATCGTCGATACCCACAATCCGAAGTCTGCACCTTCCAGTTTCCTGTAAAGCAGCAGGCATCCAATCGCCGCAATTATACCAAAGCCAAAGGCGCTGCACAGCCTCGTGAGTTTAGCCTGGTTGTTTTTATAAATACCGAATATCATATCTGCCCAATCCCTTTTTGACTTCCAAACTCCAACACTCCAACTTTTCACCGACAACCGGTTATAGCAAACAGGCCAGGGAGGCCTCGAACCCCCAACCTTCGGTTTTGGAGACCGACGCTCTGCCAATTGAGCTACTGGCCTATATTATTCTGTTCCATTATCACCGCAGGTCGGTTTTATTTGGGATTTACTTGCGCCGTATCTTATGAGCGGTATGCGCACGTTCATTTTTACAAAACTTCTTTAACTCGATTTTAGGCACACCTTCTGCTACACTAACACTCGTACGGTAGTTCCTATGGCCGCACTGCTTACACTCAAGCCACACATTCTCTCTTTTGCTCTTCTTAGCCATAAAACCTATCCCCGCTGTGCAGGTTTATTAACCCGAAAAAAACTTCCTTACCAATGCAGATGCTCGACAATCTTATTTGACAGGTGCGAACACCTTACGTTTTGACTGTTATGGAGTCCAACGACTATTCAGAGATACGTTTACTCGATAATCTTGGTGACAACTCCGGCGCCGACCGTTCGGCCTCCTTCACGAATAGCGAAGCGAAGACCTTCCTCCATAGCTATCGGCGAAATAATCTCCACTTCCATCGTTATGTTATCGCCAGGCATGCACATCTCTGCGCTTTTACCTTCACGGCTCATTAATGACAGAACAGCGCCCGTAACATCGGTTGTTCTGAAATAAAACTGCGGCTTGTAGCCCGCAAAGAACGGGGAATGACGCCCGCCTTCTTCCTTGGTTAGAACGTAAACTTCCGCATGAAACTTTGTATGGGGGGTAATACTGCCGGGTGCTGCCACAACCTGGCCGCGCTCTAAGTCGTTCTTTTCTACGCCGCGCAAAAGTATGCCGATGTTATCGCCGGCCTGGCCTTCACTGAGTGTTTTATTGAACATCTCCACGCCGGTCACAACCGTCTTTCGTACATCTTTCGACAATCCGATGATTGCTACCTCATCGCCGACATGAACCTTGCCGCGGTCAACTCGGCCTGTGCCGACTGTTCCGCGACCTTTTATACTGAAAACATCCTCTATCGGCATCAAAAACGGCTTATCTACCTCTCGCACCGGTATCGGGATATACTTATCCATAGCATCGAGAAGGTCAATAATTGGCTTGCACTCAGGGTCGTCAAGACTCGTCGCCCTCATTGCCTTAACTGCGGAACCGCGAATAATAGGCGTATCGTCGCCGGGGAAATCGTACTTGCTCAGCAGCTCTCTTACCTCTAATTCGACCAAATCCAGCAATTCAGGGTCGTCAACAAGGTCCACCTTGTTCATGAAGACCACTATCTTTGGCACGTTGACCTGACGGGCAAGAATGATGTGCTCGCGCGTCTGGGGCATAGGGCCGTCTGCTGCACTGACGACAAGAATCGTTCCGTCCATCTGTGCCGCTCCGGTTATCATGTTCTTGACGTAGTCGGCATGGCCCGGACAATCGATGTGGGCATAGTGCCTGTTGTCCGTAACATACTCGACGTGAGCCGTGGAGATAGTCAGAATCTTTGTATCGTCACGTCGGCCTTGAGATTCAGATGCCTTTGCAATATCATCGTAAGATTTGAACTTGCATAGACCTTTTAACTCCATGACCTTTGTCATCGCTGCCGTCAATGTCGTCTTGCCATGGTCAACATGACCGATTGTTCCCACGTTTACGTGCGGTTTATTCCGCTCAAATGCTACCTTTGCCATATGGACCTCCAATGTGTCTCAGTTTATATCCCTGTTCTCTTCCTCAAAAACAAATCTCTAACCTTATAAAGTTAAAGCCAATCTGCCACATTCCAAACCAGCAGATGGCACCGGATAAAATACCTTAAATGCAAAATAAGCCTTTTTAACTGGGCCTGCGTTCATTTAGCTGCTGATGGGATTTGAACCCATGACCTCGTCCTTACCAAGGAAGCGCTCTACCAACTGAGCTA
>JAQTMR010000009.1 GCA_028714255.1 Phycisphaerae bacterium
GGCGTCTTCGCAGCCAGCCGACAAAACCTACGCCAATGCTGCCTAACAAAATAGCGCCTGGAGCGGGAACCGCTGTAATATTCAACACGCCTTCGTAACCACTGCCGTATCCTTCTGAACCAACCGATCCCGCGGACCACGGTCCACCGGCATTCGGTGTGCGAGTACCCCATCCTTCATCATCAAAGCTTAAACTCCAGCTTTCTGTCCATTCATCCTCGCCTTCTGACTCTGTCCAGTTAACGGCACCAAACCAGATACGAACCTCATCTCCCATCTGCACTTCCTGGTCGGATGCGTCATATCCATTTCCATTGTTGTCATAGTAAGCAGTACCGCTAAAACTGAAATCACCAATGTCTGAGAGCGTATTGATGTAGTAGGCAGGGTCATCTGTCCACCACTCAACAAGCCACCCTGCTCCCCATGGATTTGCAATTGTCGCGACGTTCCAACCTGTAGCGGCAGTACCTGTAGGTGCGAGACCGGCCGGATCCCAAACTGTGGTTTCACCCCAGCTTCTGGCGTTAGGATTATCCAGCAGCCAGATGTTGAAACCCGATATACCTTCTCCTTCTCCCAGTCCATCCCGCCAATTCATATAAGTGTTGTAACTGTCGGGTTGTGGTTTAGGAGCAGCTGGATTGTAGAAGGTTTCATACACTGCTGATGCCCAAGGTTGATGAACTCGGCGTGCATTGAGCTGCGTTGCCTTGTTCTCGCCTGTAACATCAGACAAGCCTGCCGAAGCAGCATACGCTTGAATCAATGCGTCCGGGTCGAAACTAAAAGTAACAGCACCGTTGGCAGTCGTGCTGACTACAAACACAAATGCTGCTATAGCACAAATTGTTATTAACTTTTTCATTTTTTACTTACCTCTTTTATTTTCAATTATTAACTTTTTACTTTTTTACAAACTTCCTCATCTTGCACAGCAACCCGACAGTACCTTACACCATACCGCTCAACAAAATCCACATCCAGGGCAGGACCTTACGTCCTGCCCGGTGGGATATGCTTACAGTTATAGTGCACGGCGTCTTCGCAGCCAGCCGACAAGACTTACACCAATACCGCCCAACAGAATAGCTCCTGGTGCGGGAATAGGTGCTGTATTTGAGGCAACTCTCACAAGACAATCTTGTTTATAGTCACCAACACTTGGAGAGTCCGATGTCCCCTGTGTGTACAATTGGAGTACCTTGATTGTGGTATTGTTCCAGTCGCTATTATCGTTGGCCATATCAACCAAAATCTTGACGTCTGCGAAATCTGGTAGGCTCAAGCTGCTTTCCGGAATTTCTTCCTCAAGACACCAGATAGCCATCTGGTAATTCTTAGCCAGCGTATTGTTGATGCTGCTGGGGTTGAAAACATTGTCCAGATAGTAATTGTACAGCCATGCAGTCGCGTTACCCAGAGGGTCGGTGGGGGGAGTGCCTGTGGCTCCTCCAAGTCCTCCGTACATAGCCTTAGTGTCAAGTATGGCATCGTAAGTTACACCAATGTTGACATGCTCATCTGCTTCGATGCAGAATGAAACAAACTGTCCATCAGCAACTCCGGCGATGTCTTTTGCCGTAAATATAAGTTCGCCTGCATAGACTGGGGAACCAAAACCATAATATATGCCCTTATCGCCTAAGCCGTTAAGCTTAACAGTAGGCCCGGCAAAAGCTGATGTTGCACAGAGGGCACATGCAAGCAGGATTAGTATTAACTTCAACTTATTCACTAAAATTCTCCTTCTAATAGAAACTATCGTTTTTCGTTACAGTGTTCTTTTTCTTCTCAGCCAGCCGACAAGGCTTACACCGATACCGCCCAATAAAATAGCGCCTGGCGCGGGAACGACAACACTCATCTGCCCGCTTAGAGTCCCAACCGCAGAGTCAGTAAGGCCCTTCTTAATCATGGTGTAGAGGTCCTTACCGCCTGTTGCTTGACCGCTAAAACTGATGTCCCATGGATAGAGTGCATCATACATAGCAAAATCGTCTATGACTGTCGAATAGGAAGGAGTATAACTAATCATACTCAAATCGTCCTGTATTACTGAATAGGCCAAGTAATCCTTCCCTATTACCAACACACCTCCAGTTCCGAGCGAAGCGGTCATCACAGTACCGGATACGCCGGTATCATCGGTGATGGTCACTAACGGGGGAGCTATTGGAGTGAGACTCGCAACAAGCTGAAAACCAGTGTCAGTAATTGGCCCCAGCATCATGGATGGCAGGCCCACAAGGTCTTTGAACACTGCATCAGGTGTTGGAACGGAATCATCAATCTCGATGTTGCCCAGCGAGAAACTCATTGTCCAACTGGTGCCTGAGCCCGCGATGGCCCATGAGGTTGTCCCTGCCTTAGTGGTGAAGTTCAGTGAAGGATAAGCCCATGCAGGCGCGGCCATTAAAGCACACACCATTAATCCTAATAATACTTTTTTCATTTTTATTTTCTCCTATTTTTGTGCAAAAACAATAAAGGTTGCTAAAAAGCAATCACATTAACCTTCGATTGAAAGGTTAATATTTGTTTTTAGGTCTGCCAAGGCGGACCGTGAGGTAATCGCTCAAAAATAAATGCTGGAGAAAAACAAACCGGCTGTCTGGTTCTTAGAGCCAAACAGTTCAGTGAAAGTTCTAAATTATGCCGCCTTTGTATAATTGCAGACGTAAATGCAAACGGACTCCTTTCTCCGGCAGATGCGCACCTGCAATCCCTGCTCAATAGCAATTTGGCTGCACGAGATAATGCGCCAACTCGCCCCCATTGATTTGAAACTACCCTTTTGTCATCAGGTATTCCCTCCAGACAGTGAAGGAGACCTATGAACCGTGTGCCTTCGATATCACAACGAGGCCTGGAAAAATTTTCAAGCTCGCACACATACGTGGCTTTGGAAGAAAGCGATTGTTTTACCTGCTGTCTGCCGCAGATATGCGGCACCAGCCTGGGGACAGCATCAATCCCTGCCTGGCCGATATATAACAACCCCACTACCGCTGCCAGCCAAACCCGCCGGTCCTTGACCAGTGAAACGCACAGGAACCCCGTTAATGTCATGAAAAATGCTGCAGGTAAGGGCGGCAAAGACTTTACATTTGTTGGAAGCGAGGAAGCTTCTGAGCCTGCAAAAAGAGCAGGCGGCTTTGTAAGTTCTGCGCCGATGTCAGCCAGTTGGGAATTAGAATATTGGGCAACTTGCGAGGTTTCGGATGCAAACCCAATATGCGTATCTGAACATAGGGACACGCCGCGGGTAACAAAACTGCTGCCGTGACTGCTCGCCGTCGGCGCAGCATTCACCCACGTCACAACAAAAAGAAGGAATAGTACAACTAACCACTTACTACCCTTACCCAACACCCTGTCTCCATTTTCCCACATTTTTAAGTGACCACTCCTCCAAGAGCGCACTAATTATTTACACACTCCAAGCACCTACTCTAAACATCCGTGAGTAAAAATGACCTCCTCGTCGCCCCAACATACTCCTCTTTATTTGGAACGAAATCGGCGTGTATTTTTACTATTAATACCCCTTTATGTCAAGCAAAAAGTGATAAAAAAAACTTTTTCTTTGGCACAGAAAATAAAATAAATGGCTGCATACCACTTAGGGGCTACTCCTTAAGTGGTACGCCGGGAAATGCAATACTTTTAGCTGCAAATAAGGGGATGTAAAAAGGCTATAAAGGAAGAAATACGCCGAGAAAACAGAGTTTCGCATCTATGGCGAATAAGGTACTTTTGCTATTTTCCGGGCATATCCAAAAGGAAGGAAGTTATTCAGAAGGGTCCTTGTAAGGCTGCAACTTTCTCGATTCCACGATAGGAATGGGAACTGTTGCATTGTATCGGGCGAAAAGTTCGTTCGAATCGGACACAAATCTTAAGAGCATCGCCATTTTGCTCTTGACCTGAATCTTTCGATAGATATTTCTGATGTGAGTTTTTGCGGTTCCCCCCGTTATCCCCAGCTCTTTAGCTATGTCATTGTTTCTGGCGCCCTGGCAAACAAGTTCCGCTATCTGGCGCTCACGAGGAGTCAAGCTGTAACGGTTCTGCAGATATGACCACTGTTTTCCGTTTAACAGCACAACATTATACTGTTTACTGCGGAAATTGTCTTTGCCGTCTTCGTTCACTGGCTTTTGCAGTTGAGACATAGTTAATTTTCTTTTGACAATGCTTTGAGCAGATTCTGCGCCTCGTTCAGGTCCGCCGGCGATAATCCTCCAACCTGGCTCTCTAAATCCAAAGTTTGGTTCAAATAGCTAATTGCTTTGTCTCTTTCGCCGAGTCCGGCGAAAGCCCTTGCTAAATGAAAATAGGAACTGACGCGCCCCGGCGACTGAGCCGGGTAAAGCTCTATACACGAAGTGAAATCCTGTATGGCTTCGTTAAATTTGCCAAGTCGGTAACACGCCATGCCGTGGGTGTCAATAAGGTCCGCATACTGAGGCGCTATTTGCAGTCCCCTCTCGGCAAGGTCGAACGCCTGTTGATATTTGCCTTGCTCTTCACACATCAACCATGCAAGATTATTAATGGCGATTATATTGTCAGGCTGAAGTGCAACAATTCGCTGATTAAGTTCGACTGCTTCTGCATTGCGTCCGGTCATTTGCAGCAAAATAGCAAGACTAAACATCGCTCTGGGATGTTCCGGCATTTTGGCTATGACCATACGAAGAATATCCTCGGCGGTTTTCATCACCGCAGAATCTCCGCCTTTAGTCAATTCCTCGGCAATACTAATAAGGATTTGACTGTGCTGGGGGTGTTGTTCAAACCAATCGTTAGCTTTGGCCATAATATCAGCATATCGGCCATCTTCATTAAACAAGCTGCACTGTGCTAATAATACTCTGGGGTCGTTAGGGTCGGATTCAAATAGTGAACCAAACAGTTTTTCTGCTTCATCTTTATTGCCGTTTTTGTATAACGCAGAAGCTAAGGCGATGTTACATCTTCGGCGAGTAGGGTCATCTTTGCAAACACTCAACTGTTCTCTTAGCAGTTTCACTGCTTTTTCCTGCTCACCTGCCGCGACGTATGTGCCGGCTAAGTTCATAGCAATCTCAACATTATTTGGATCCTTTTCCCACAAAGCCTTGAGAGTAGGAATCGCCAACGCCGGCGACCTGGCCGCCTCGATATTGGCTTTGAGCAGCAGCAGCGCCGTGTCGTTAGGTCTGTGGATAAGACCACGCAAAACGGAATCCATAGCTTTTGCGATTTGTCCGTCCCTCAGCGCCAGTTCCCCAAGAAGCCCCCATGCCTCGCCATTTTCGGGCTGGTCGTCGGTTATCTTCTGAAGAATTGCGGCGGCTTTTTCTGTCGCCGGGGCTGTCCCCTCAACGACAAGTAACCGCGCTTTGTATAGCTGCAGTTCGATATCATCAGGATTTGACTCTAAGGCTTTATCAAGAATGGCTCTTCCATGTTCGAGAATGTCCGGGTTATCAGACGCTAAAAAGAGCAAAACAGCGCGCTTCTGAATACCAAGGTTGTCCGGAGCAATGGATATCGCCTGTTTTATATCAGCAGACGCTTTATCCAATTGGCCCGTAAAACGATAGAAATCACTCTTGGCTACCCAAGCCTCAACGTTTTCAGGTTCGATGGTAACGGCATATTCGAGGTCTTCCTTCGCTCTATCGGTCTGCCCAATGGTAGTGTACGTCCTGGCGCGAAGGACATAAGCTGATGCGTTGTTGAGGTTGCTCACCGTCTCATTACAAAGTCTTACCGCCTCTTCAGGTTCTCCCTGACGAATGCTCAATTGGATTTGCGCAACTATCACCGGCAGTGCATTGGGGTCATGGGCCTTGAGTTCACCCAGTAACTTACCTGCCTCATCAAATTTATTTTGCTGTATCTTGAGTATTGCAAGAGACAAGGCAACAGCTCTGTCATTGGGGTCCTTGCTCAGCAAATCGTCCATAACATCGGAGGCAGGGTCCAACTGCCCATGTCTGAGATAACTCTGCAATTGGAGCCTCTGAAGTTGGGGATGGTCGAGCTTATCGGCGGCAGCACGGCTCAAAATCTCGTCGGCCTTGTCGTATTCTTTTGCCCTGTAAAGTGCTGAAACCATAGGGATGATTATGCGGAGGTCCCGAGGTGACCGGTCCAACGCCCTGCTGTAGGTTGAAAGTGCTACCTGGAGGTTCCCTATCCGTTCGTAGGTTGCAGCAAGCAACATACGGCTTTCCTGGTCATCCGGATTGGCACGCAGACTTTCTTCGAGAAGTGAAATTATTTGGCTCTGGTGGTCTTTGAAATCATCGCTGCCAAACCAAATTTTTGTTTGTTCATACCGCCACTGCCGGCCGTCTTCTCCTTCGAGGGACTTTATGTCATTGATGAGTTGTTGGGTTTTTTCGGGGCTTTTAAGAACATCCCGACAAGCTAAAAGGCGACGCTTCACGGGAATATCATTCGGAAGTTTCTTGGCAAGATTGCCAAGCAATTTATAAACACTCTCTTCCTGTCCCCATTGAGCATAAAACTGAACAAGCAGTAAACCTAATTCGCGTTCGTCAGCGGGCTTATCGATGCGAGCCAGCGCTTCCTTGATAACTGTTTCACATTTCTCGCGGTCACCCTGCCAGGCCAACAAAATTGCAAGGTATCTCACGGGTTCAACAGCCTCAGGATTTTCCTTTATTGCGTTGTTTAACACTAATACCGCTTCATCTGTTTTATTTTGAGAAGTGAGTAATTCGACTTCAGCCATAGCAATTCTTACTTGCGATGGGTGCGTTTTCTTCAATTGGGCTATCAACACCCCGGCATCGGCAAATTTACGCTGTTCCATTGCGACCTGAAACTGCAGAAGCTTTACCCCAAGAGAACCGTTGGTGCCTTTTTCCAGAACGGACAACTGCTTTTCTATATCCTGCCACGATTCGGCATTTTTGTCCGTTGTTCTTGCCGCCAGCAGTTGTATCCGGGCCTGTAAATGTAGTAAAGCGGCCTCAGGATTTTCCGGTGAAAGCTGCATTGCTCTATAAGCAATATCTGCTGTTTGAACCCAGTCACCTGTTTGAGCCAACAATCTGGCAAGGGCCAAATGTCCTTCTAAAAAATCAGGTCTTTCAGATACTAAAGTGCTCAATTCCCGCATCGCCAATTGTGTATCACCCAAACGAGACAGAACTGATGCCATCGCCAATCGAATTCTTGGAGTTTTATCACCTAACTCCATCGCCCGGCGCCAACATTTGACTGCCTCATAACCATTATTCTGCCCTTTCGAATTGGCGACAAGACCCTCCAAAAAAGCCACGGTAGCAGGAGCAATATCCTTTTGGCTTAGTTCGGAAATACAATCGGTAGCACGGCCGAGCTCGTCGCACCGAATAAACAACTCTGCGGCAATAGGCATAAAATCCCATGGTTGAGAAGAAAGTTCTTCCAATCCGGCTTCGGCGACTTTCAACATCTTTTCTTTTGATTCCGATTTCAATGCCAGCTGCGCCCATGTTTGCCACAGAATAAAGTTTGTTGGTTCAAGAGTTTGCACTACCGAAAGGTGCTCCTCAGCTTTGTCAAAAATACTTGCCTCGATAAATCCCCTCGCAAGGCGCAACCTCACCACGATATCAGATAAATCCTGTTTTTCGGCTTGCTCCAGGTCGGCCAGGGCACTTGCATTGTCTCTATTGCTAAAATGAAAATTGGCACGGATTATATAAGCCATCGCCGAGGACGGATTATTTTCTACCGCCCTGTCAAGCCAACTTTCAGGCAGTTCCGAAGAAACTTCCGGTCGTTGCCTGAGCAGTTGCCACAATGCCTCGTAGGCTAATATCTGATCGGGATAACTTTCTATGATAGCCTCTAATTCCGCTGCAGCCTCGTCGAACTTCCGCTGTTCGGCAAGCGACAGGGCCAGCAGCTTTCGAAGTTCAGGGGCTTGATTTATTTCGAGTACCCTCCGTGCGATTAACTCGGCCTCGCCGGGCATACCCATACCAAGATATACTTCTGTAAGTCGTATAGCTGCATCGATATTGCCCTTTTCCACCCTCAAAACAATTCGATAAGCCGAAACGGCCTGCTGGATATTACCGTGTCCTAAAGGCCTGATATTAAGCTGAGCATCGGCATATTTAAGCAGGGCTGAAACATCATCAGACTCAACGGCAATATAACGTCCCAGGTTTGTCGCCGCTTCTTCCCACCTTTGTTCCTCATATGCCTTGTTGCCAATCTCTAGCGCGTTCTCGGCCCGACTGCTCCTCTGCCATCGGCGCAATCCGTAAGCTGTTACAGCTAAAACACTTAAACCGATAACCAAAACAATCGCCAATTTCCAGTTAAAATATCTTCTTGGCATTTTACATATCCTTTCTTACGTATAAATTGCGGTCTTAGAATTGCCCGACGAATTTTCTAAGCATTTTTTTGACTGTTTTCCAGCATATCCATATATCCATCTTCAATGAAAGCTCCCGGACATATTTTGTGTCGTAATAAATCCATTCCTGAAAATCTTTCATTGGCTGGCGAGTCCTGCAAATCTGCCACAGGCCCGTGACACCTGGCCGAACCGATAGTCGGGCATCCCGCCAGGATGGGCATAATGTATTCTCCGATTCAGGCGATGGTCTTGGTCCGACAAGACTCATCTGACCAAGCAAAACATTGAAGAATTGAGGTATCTCGTCGATATATGTGTCCCGCAGAAATCTGCCGACAACATCGACCCGAGGGTCATCTTCCATTTTGAATTGCGGGCCGTCAGTTTGATTCACAACTCTTAGTTTATCCTGAATTTTGTCCGCACCAACAGTCATAGTTCTGAATTTCAGACAGTAAAATTCCTTGCCGTGCAGCCCCTGACGTTTATCCTTAAAAAATACCGGACCCGATGAATTTAATTTTATTGCCAGCGCAATAAATGGTACTACAGGGGCAAATAAAATCAGTACAATTGTCGCGGCAAAATAATCAGCTATCCGTTTGAAGCATCCTGCATAAGAAAATCTCGGCCAAATTCGAAAAACGTCAGTGACATTGGCTCGACAATTTAAATCTGCGAACGAAACTTGCTTTGAGCCGTTGCTTTTGTATTGAGCCAGGCGTTTCCAGTCACATTGTGCTTCCTTTACAAGTTTGCTCTGGAGCAGTTGATTTTGCGGCACTGAAATATTCGAACAAATTATTGACGAATTTATCACCGCCCCCTGACCGATTCTGACGTTATTGCCAATGATAGTCGGCCCTACGATGATAACATTCGGACCGATATGAACATCTTTTCCTAACAGCACTTTTCCCATTAATCTTGCGCTGCCGGATATCGTGCCGGTAACATCAGATACGCTGTCGTAAATTCTATAACCATTCGCAGGAAAATGACTGTCGGTTAAAAAGTTGAGCTTGGTTTTACAAAAACTCAACAATCCCTCTTCCGCCCCCAGGTCCAGGGCAGTCCCGGCTACATTAATTGCGTGCAACTCCAATGAATTTGACAGGCACTCTCTGACAAAACATGAAAAAGATTTATGCAAAATGTCGTGAGCCATAAGAAACTCGACAACCTCGGCTCTAACAAAGATATGATGGGGCCAACTATCAGGGACAGACACCGGTTCAACGAAATCAAGGTAGCACCTACGGTAACCTGCCACCCTGTCTCGGGATGCCAATATAATTTTTTCACGATATGCCAGCAATTCAGCTTTTGCATTAACTGCTATCACATCCGCCGGCATTTCAGCCAAGACCTTATGGAACAACTCGCTGCTAATTCGAGTAGCGAATTGTCCGTTGGAAACGACAAACCATGAATCTCGTTTAGCTTTTCGCAAGGCTTCCCAGTTAAAGGGCACATCGTCTTCGTAGCGCACTATTTCGGGAGTTGCTCTTTGAGGTTCAATGTTCCATTCTTTGGGAACGGCAACTGCTGTGTTCGTATCACTGCTCAACCATAGATTCTTGCTTAATCCATCTAAAACAAGACTGGCGACAGGTTCTCTGGAAACAGCAAACTGAAGCAGGTTGTCACCCATTTGGGTTGTGGAGTCTCCCTTTTTACGAACAATAACCAACTGACTATATCGATTGGAGTTCAGCATCTAACTAACCTCTTGGTGATGGATTTTCCGCTTAGCGGTGAAAGCCTTCGGTATTATTTGTCCGGCTCTTGCATAGACAGGAGAAATTGCTTTGTGTCAGTCCGCTTGACCTTTGCTTTGGCTTGATATTGGCCGTTTTGCGAGCGATAATTGTAAGCATAGCGATAGTAACCACGGCTAATCCGGACATTGCTCAGAACTGTTCCCAAAATTGTAACATTCAAGCGGGCCAGCCGGACTTTTACTTCCTTCAGATCAGGGGCAGTGGTTCGACCTGCGAAACTTGTCAATATAACCGCTCCTGCAATCCTGGCCCATATAAGTGCATCAGGGAATGTAAGCGCAGGAGGAGTATCGATGACTACATGGTCATATTCCTGGCTAATCTTATCTATGTACCTGCCTTTATGAAGCGCAACTAACAGTTCATAGGCATGTGAATCCTGTGAAGAATCATCAAAATCACCTGCTAATACATCCAGCCCGATTGAAGGTATGTGATAAATATACTTCTTTAATTCTCCTCCGAGAAACACACCCTGCAAACTACTTGTACCTTTAGGAATATTCAATATACGTGCAATATCAGGTTTTCTCAGGTCACCGTCTATTAGCAAAACTTTTTTCCCTGACCTGGCGATACTCGTGGCTAAATTGATGGCAAAAGTGGTTTTGCCTTCCTGTGGGCCCGCACTTGTAACAATCAGCCTCCTGGGCATCCCTTCGCTTTCATCGTTAAGCAAACCCAGGTTGGCGTAGATAATCTGGTAATCTTCAGCCAACCGTCCCTGAAGAAGTGTCTTATCAAAATACCCCAAACCGGGTGTGGTGCCGAGCATCCGACCTCCGATTCTTCTAACCACATCTTCGGGGGTTCGCAGACGCTTGTCCGCCTTGGCTGCCATAAATGACAACAGCATCCCAAACGCTAATGCACCGAATATAAGAGCTATTGTAAGTTTGACGCGCTTATCTTTTACAAGAGCAACGTCTGCATTATAAGCGACGGAAATCCTTGCGGGCCGTTTCCGCTGCATTTCTAATTCTTTGATACGTCGGCTTACTGTATCGTATGTCTCTTTGGTTAAAGCCAATTCATCCTCCAAATCCTGGATAGCCACCTGAGTACGGCCTACTCCGATGGTTTCGGTATCCTCCTTGGCCAACAGTTCCCGAAAACGCTCTTCATAAGCCCGGATTTGTTCCAGCTCAGCCTGTGCTTTAGCCAGTCTTTCCTTGCCGGCTTTGGCCATTTTTTCAGCCATTAATTCATCAAAGGTTTGCCCGGATTCTTCCTTAAGCTGCGCAACACGTTCTTTCAATGTCTCTACTAATTCAATCTTGTTTTTAAGTTCCGGATTCGAAGGGGTTAACACCTGGCGAATTGCGACAAGCTCCTGCTCCAGTTGTGTGATGTTTCCCGCAAATGCCCTTATCACATGGTCCGAATTAATATATTCGTTGCGCATTTGCAGTAATTCTTCCGGCCCGATAGTCTGTTCTTCGTCTGTCTTCTCAAGTAATTGCACCATGGCCTCAAGATTAATCCTGCGAACCTCATATTGGGTAACTTGAGCTAACAGGCTGGAGACACGTTCCAGCTTCATATCACGCCGACTTTCTAAATCTTTGTCTCCGAACTCTTGGGCCAGTTGGCTGATTGTTTTCCGCTGATTCTGCATTTTTTGGGACAGAACCTGACGTTCGTTTTCCAGGAGGCTCAGTTTCTGGTTCTCGACATCAGCGGAGTTGGAAACTTCGATTGCCATATAGGCACGAATAAAAGCATCTACGATTTGCTTGGCTTCTTCTACATTTTTGCTTTCCATCGTTATCGTTATTAGCTCGGAACGGCGTTCCGCAGTAGCTCTGATGGTTCTTTCGCTTATCGCCTTCTTCAATATACGTACCGGTTCAGGCCTTGTCTTGCTGCCGCTTAACGTCTGTTTCAATCCCTCGGCGACATTAACCGAACCATTTTCAAAAAACGCCATGTTTTTATCTACTAAATCATCTGCGACTCGCTGGACCGCTGGGCCGCTGGTTATCCTTACAGCCTCAGTATTTACAAAGTTTTGATAGTTTAATATTTCTCCCTCATCTGCTTCACCTGAAAGGATATCCGTCAGAATAGGAGCAACTCTTATCGCACCGGTCACTTCGTACACAGGAACTTTCAAAAACCATATCGCGGGAATCCCGACCAGGCATAACACCAAAAAGGTCGGCAGCACAATATACCAGCGACGAAATATCTCGATAACGAAACCTGCCATTGAAAGACCACTTGCCCCGGCTGGCGTCTCAAAACCAGCAGCTTCTTCTTCGACCAAATGGTTACTATATGTGTTCAAATCGTTCATTCTACAACTCCTTATCAGGTTTAATCCGGACACCTAAACAGAACGCTATAATTAAGCTGTCCAAAAAAATATGATTAATGCCGCTCCTCGCAAACTTTTTGACTCGTTACAGTATAGCAAATACACAGAACTAATTCAAGCTGTCAGGCATCCGCAAATATCGTTTTGAAGCTCCTCGGCTTTACTGCCTCGGCTTCTTGTAAAGGCGAATAAACTATGAATTTTGCCTGGTAACTATTATGGCTTCTTTTTCCGCTGGGGGGATAGTAAGTTTGGTCAAAAGCCAAAGCTCAACGACCACAATTGCAAGGGCCATCGGCATCATCGCGTAGCCGCCAAAGTCGTGGAATACTTTTTCCCACCGCTCGCCATGCAGCATTGTAAAAGCAATGGCCGTAGCTACTAATCGCAAGGTATTGCACAGTAAGGCAACCGGCAGACTGGAAGCAAGAATCACCAGCTTTTCCCACCACGTTCGATTGACTAACAAAACAACCAAACCGCTAATCACAAAAAAGGCTGTAATCATTCTTAAACCATTACAGGCCTCGGCCACGGCAACAGTCGCCTGACCAATATGGATTACATTGCCTTCCTGGATAATCTCATAACCTACCGTCTCCAGGCAAAATACCGCTGACGAAGTGGCCCATCGCTGTAAAGGCAGCGCCGCAGCAGCTTGAATCCGCGTAGGCCAGGGAAGCATTAAGCACAGGAAAAGTAATATCGTAGATACTTTCCGCAAAAACTGCCAACCAAACAAAAGCAGCACCAATGCCGCAATACTCAGAACAATTGATAATCTTTCCGCAGAGCCATACATAAAGAACAGCCCGAAAAATCTCACGCCTTGAGCCGCAATGAAAGCAAACAAGCCCCATACAGACGGCTTTATATTTGCCTCAGCGATTTTATGACGCCTCGACCACAAGATATAAATAGCCAACAGAGGAACTAAAAGGCCGGATGAGTATTCGTCGCTTCGCTGCCAAATGGTCCAAAGGTCCACAAGACAGGGCCAATAAGACCAAAGAAAAACAATCAGAACAAGACTGCCGGCAAGCCAGGGAACGATGCTTTTATTGCGAAGATGCGGCAACTGCGGCAATTTTTCGTTTAATTTGTCGAACTGCAGCAACACTGAAGATTGCAATTTCTCCGCCTTGCTTTTCATAGATGCCAGAATCCTGCTGATGGAACTATCCGCTACTTTCTCTGATTTTCGTGCAATAAACTTTCCCTGTACAACACTATCGCTCTGCACCTGCCCATGGTAATCCACCAGACACCGTTGTATCTCACAATTTGCGCCAACTTTGGCATCGTCCCAAAGAACGCTATTTATCACAACACTATCTTTGTCGATATTAACATTGCGTCCGAGTATGGTCGGCCCGAGAATAACAACGCCATTTGAAACGCTAACGCCGTCCATAATAACAACCGGCCCATAAATTCGCGCATCAGCGTCAATTTTTGTCTCGGCTCCCGCCCATATAATTCGCGAATCATCCTTTTTCAATATCTGCAATTCTTCTTTTATCTGGTGTCCATTTTCAAGATAGTCGCCAATGGCACACAGGTATTCCTGCCTGTCCCTGAAATTTCCTGCGCGATGTGGTAATACAGCCGCTCGAATAGTTTTTCCTGCGAGGAGCATCTCTGGAATCAAGCCTTCTTTGATATCAAAGTAACCTTCTTTCGGAATGTTCTCCAAAATGCTGGCGTCGCAAATGTATATCTCTGCTGCTTCTCCCATCGGATTACTATTTTTACCGGCCGGATTAAACATCATGGTCAAATCAGACTTACCGTTGAGATGTGCGCCTATCAGAACATCGATATCCGGAGGAGATATCATGCTGGCGTTGAATACCATAAATAAGGTATTTGTTTCACCGTTGGCCGCGTCGCGGATGCACCCGGCCGAACCAAGAGGCAATGGCTCATCCACAAATTTCAGCCTGGGACAATCCTCTGCGATAATCGAACGAGCCAGCAAAGGACCGTCACCATTGGAATAAATGACCGCCTCGGCTATCCCCTGATTAGCTAAACGAGTCAGCAGACGTGCCAGCACGGATTTCCCTGCTACCGGCCACAATGCCGCAGGCAAACGCATCACCGCCGAACTATGCCGAACGTCACGGCCACCTGCAAGTATAATAGCTTTGATAATTTGTTTGCTACGCATATAATTTATCTAACATTAGTCTCAGAATTCATTTTGGTTCATTCAAACCATTCAAAAAATTACGGATTCTACCAGCAACCACTCCAGCCTGATTCTTTCTTGGCCGGGGAACGAATGATTTCAACTCCTTAACCTTACCCTGAAGGTCCTCTTCCTGATACGCCACTAATATATGACCAAGCTCTTCGAACTTTCTTGCAATAGCTGCCTGGTGGTCATTAACGACTTCGCCATACCTTTTCGACCTCGGCATAACAAGCAGCGGTTTTTCATTATCCAAAGCCCCCGTTATTGTCCCCATACCAGCGTGGCTGATTATACCTGACGCTTCACGTAAATATTTACCAAACACTTTAGCATCCAAAGACGCCACCGATTCAAAATTGCGGGGCTTGTATGAAGCTTCCCCTATCTGGGCAAATACTTCTTCGCCTATCAAACCCTTGTCAAAGATACCGTCTATTCCACGAACAAGGCGGTCGAATGGAAACTGTGTCCCAACAGTCAGAAAAATCATATTACCGAACCCACATATTCGACATTGCTATACCGCTCGGCAAGCTCAGGCCATTGGACCAAAAACAAATCCGCAATATACCTGACTATTCTGCCGGAGAGCGAAAGTTTTTCCACATTAGTGATACTGTCAACCCAGACAACCTTGGCGCCTATCAATTTGCCAATAATACATACCGCGCATCCTGCCGCTGCACCTGTACTTATAACAACATCGGGCCTTTCGCTTAAAATCACCTTTATGCTCCGCATCAAAACCAGAATAAACCGAAAAAGATGCTCTCTGTTGCACTCCCCGACAACGTAAACCCTGCCGTATTTCTCCTGAAGTTTTTCTTTGACGACATCCGTTGTTGTAACGCAAAAAGTATCCTGTCCCCTCCAGCTCTCCTCCAATTTTAACAGTTGGCTTATATGCCCCCCCGCTGATGCCGCCAGGCAAATTCGCAATTTATCACCTCTACTCACCATCAAAAATCCTTTGTCCTAAAAAACCTGTTAACTAACACTCGAAGTCTATGATTCAGAGGAGCATTCACGACTCTTTTCCTTCATAACAGGTGAACCTGTCTTCGCAGAACCCGTTTGCACTTCTGTCTTATGATGACCTTTCTCTCGGCCCTGCTCGATATGTGACTGCATAAAACAGGTCGGTTCCTGCTTGAATATATAAATCGGCCGTCCCTTAACCTCTTCGAACACCCTGGACAAATACTGCCCCAGCAATCCCACAGAAACCAGGTTAAACCCTCCCAGTATCAGTGTTATACCTATCATCGATGCCCAGCCTCGTACGGTATCGCCCCACCACAGATACCGTCCCAGCATATACATCAGAAAAAGCAGCCCGAAAAGCGTAATCATCAATCCGAGCTTGGTTGCCATTCGCAACGGCGCCGCAGAAAACGAAAATATCGCATCCAACGCCAGCGTAATCATTTTCATTAGCGTATATTTTGATTCTCCACCCGCCCGTTTAGTTGCTGTGTATGACAGAAATGTACGGCTGAAACCAACCCACGACGTCATACCTCGCAGAAAGCGATGTCGCTCAGGCATATTCCGCAGCACCTTACAAACCCGACGCGACAGCAGATTAAAGTCCGCTGCCCCGCGAGGAATAGGAATTTCACTGAGAAGATTAACAATAAGGTAGAATCCTCCGGAAGTTATCTTCTTGAAGTATGATACTCCTTCGGTACTATCGCGGACGGCAGAAACAATGTCATAGCCTTCCTTCCATTTATTTATCATCTGCGGAATTAACTCCGGCGGATGCTGCAGGTCGGCATCTATCATAACCACAGCGTCCCCAACCGCTGCATCGAGACCCGCTGTCAGAGCAATCTGGTGCCCAAAATTACGCGAGAGCGAACACACCCGAACTCGGCCGTCTTCACAGGCTATCTGGTTCAGTTGCATAAGAGTATCATCGCTGCTGCCGTCATCGACAAATATTATCTCATGTTCTAAATCTTTCTCCGCTTGAAGAACCCGTTTTAATTCTACATAAAACATGCGTATAACTTTGGATTCATTGAAGCAGGGAACAACCACGGACAACAAAGCTCCCGAGCCGGCTGATTCTGTCATTTCACTTTCCATTTGGTTTTTTGGTTCCTCCGATGCAGGCATTTTGATTCTTTATGCCCTCTTATATTTTATCACAATAGGATTCAGGCAGTCTGTCCTGATAGCAATGACAATCACGATATCGGCAGATTGTGAACAATACAGCCGAAACTCAACCTCTTGTCATTGAAAAATCGGATTTGGCCGTACCTGCTGTCTATGCAATCGGCCATCTCTTTTTTCGTGCAATAAAAATGCCGGGGACATCTTTGTGACCATAAATAGAGTATGTGTATGTACCTTAATAAGGAAAATTTTCTTTCTGTGAAAGTGAATAGAAAGTACTTGCTTCTCATATTGTCAAACACCTTTTTGACTTCCGCCGCTGTCAAATAATCAAGGAACCCCAGTCCGATGGTAACATCCGACTCCGGCAGCGAAATAGAGGTAATGTCCCCCTCTGCAAATTCGAATTTATCTGTCAGATTCCTGTCCCTGACAATTTTCTGCGCGCGACCGATGGCATTGGCAGAAATATCCATCCCTGTAATGCGTCCGGGTTGACACCGGTCGTATAACTCAAAGGCGAAAAACCCGGACCCACAGCCCAGCTCCAGCACCTTTTTATCTTTTACTATCGGCTTTAACATCTCTATGCAGATTTCCGTCCTGAACTTCAAAGGCTTCCGGAAATGCGAAGCAAGTCTTTCCACAAAAGAGACGTTACCCCCTGTCCTTATGGAATCTTCCCACTCGATTATTTTGTTGTCCCAGTACGTTCTGTTGTTATTCATGCGTAATAGTACTCCCTAAAAGATAAAAATTTGTGACGTTTTAATAGTTTTTCCACAGCTTTTAATACGTTTATTGTATATGGCATACAAAGCGGATTACGGCACAGCACTTTCATTTTGAACGTAAAACCTTCGATTTCTTTGGGCCTGTATAATTGCCACGGATGAATAAACAAAATCGCAGGTATGTTTTTCTTATTCAACCGACTTATAACATAAGAGGTTTTTGAACCAAGAAGGCCGATAAATAAGCCGCTCCCGAAAGGCACTTTTCGAGAAAGCATTTTTATAGTCATGTGTTTAGGTAACTCGTGATTGCTTTGGGGGGTTCCTCTGAACGATATGGTAGATAAAGGGATTTCGTCTATTCCTTCGATTTTGCTTATCTTATGCTCATCATACGTGGATGAAGAATATTTAAATCCCCACCTGTTCAGACAGGCTATGGAATCACGGGTAATATAAATTTGCGGAGCTCTGAAACCTATAGGCTTAAATCTCTTGATAAAATCGCCGGACTGTTCCAGCTCCCTTTCCAATATCTCGCCGCTTTTTAGCAGAGCGTGGTTATGTGTGTGATAAGCAACCTCATGCCCGCGTTTTTCTATTTCTTCCACTACATCCGGATACCACTCGTAAAGCTCGCCAAGAGTAAAAAACGTGGCTTTCTGATTATATCTTTCCAATAGATCGAGAATGTTCGTAGTCGCAGTGGGAACATAATCATTGTCCAAAATTCTCTTATTCTGTGAAGTCAACCAGTCTGCCCGGGCCCCTACGGCATTTTCGTAAAAATAAATCCAGGATTCCAAGTCAATCGACAAAATGTTTTTCATAATGAACCGCTTTTATTGCAACTCTCAAGACGACCGCTTTTACTAATCTCGCGGACTGCCTTTCTGACCCAGTATTCCAAAGTTAATCATACACGGATAAAGCTTTTTGCCCATCGCATCAAGCCTTCGCAGCATCGGCTGGGTAAACTTAAGTTGAAAAGGCCAAAGATGGCAGCCGCTGATAACGATATTTGTCATCCCTTCCTGACGCATAACAGTCGCAGCCCTGCGGGGATATATCCAGTTCTCAATTCCGGAGAATTTCCGCAATCCAAGCTTCCTTGCGGCCACCAGCACAGGATACCACAACCTATTCGGGCTCGTAACACATACCAGACCTCCGCTCCGGCAAACACGGCACATCTCCCTGATGGCCTGTTCCGGATGCAATGTGTGTTCGATACATTCGGAGCTGATAACTATATCGAAACTCTCATCGGCAAAAGGCAGATTACATGCATCACCGACAACACCATCGCAGGAAAGTTTACGCGAGACCTTATCAACAAGTTTTGGCCCGATATCCAGCACGGTCAGCTCGGCTCCCAGCCCCACTATTTGCTCCGAGAACCTGCCGGTGCCGCATCCGACTTCCAGAACCCCGGCATCCTTTAACTTCCTGTCTTTCAGAAGCTGCGAAAAAATAAGGTACTGTCGCCGTTGAACATCGTAATCGTTCATATATACTTCGAAATTTTCCCCAAGCCCTTCGAAGTACTTGGTTCTGTCTATATTAGTGTTATCCACAAACGGTCCTTTGCCTGAATGTTTTACCAATCCCGGTTACTTCGAGTAATTAATTGTCGAAAGCAGCCACATACCGATTCCCGGCAGTTCTTCTGTCCGCAACACCTGAAAATAATTTGCCAAATCTTTGGCGCGAAATTCCGGATAGCTCCAGGGCCGATTTAAAACAAGCCATACAGGATTGCCTTCGTCCTTCAAACGGTCCTTCAAAATCTCAACTGTTACCTCCGGCGATTCCATAAAATAAATTAACGGTTTTTCAACGCCGTAGTAACTCAAAGCCTTGGGATGACACAAAACAACTACTTGAGAAGCGTTGTGTTCGTCATTGCTAATAATCTTCGCGGCATTCTTGAAATCATCGGTCACGTATGAAGAATCAAAAAGCTGGTTGGCTGAACTCCACGTCCACAGTATAACAAGGGGCACGATGAACAGAGCCTTGCGCAAATATCCGTCGCTGCAGGCTATCGGACAAAAAGCCAATACAAAAAGCGGACCGAAAAGAAATGCGATATGCCGTGCACACAACCCAAAACCGATAATGGCTATAAGCACAGCCGCCTGAAGACAAACCGCAACTGCAACAAAACCGAGTGCCTGAATCATCACAACGCTGTGTTCATTTAAGGCACGGGTTTTTTTGCAGGAGATAATACCCGCAACCAAAGAGCCAAGAATACATACTATCGCAAATGCTTCCACGCTCATCTCGAGAGATTTTTCGCTGATTACTCTGCTTAGAGGAAAACGTCGCACCTCATCCGGCGTAGGCCCAAAACTTCGAGCGACGAGCAATTCCTGAGGGATTCCCATAACCCTGACTGCGCTCACTCCACCGGGTACAGAACGATACCTGTCCGAAGTTTGTAAAAAAAACGTTCTATAGCCCTGCCAGAACAAAGGCAATGCACAAAGCAGCACTATTGCAACAACCGCAACCTCTCTGGGTTTCCGCCTGAGAATACCCCAGGCAAACTCGGCCATTAGGAGCATCGCTACAAATACCCCGGAATATATTGACAAGATGCCGGTTATCACTACCCCGTACAAACATATCCTGGATTGAGGCTTAACCAAAAAATTCAAATAGAACAATATATGCAGCCCGGTCAAAAACATTATCAGCGAATACGGCCGAGCATCCCTTGAATACCACACCATATAGGGTGAAATAATCAAAAGCAGGCTGAAAGCAAGTGCCTTTCGCAACCCCGCCTGATATAACAAAAGCGAATAAACGACAACTGCGCAACTACCGAAGAAAACCGACGGCAGCCTCAATGCCCACACAGAATTGCCGGCGAACTTTAGCCATCCCGCAAGAACAAGGTAATACAGCGGATGGAGCGTCTCGCTTCCAGTAGCGTGGATAATAGTGCTCAATGCACTGCTTTCTCCGCCAGGCTGAAGAAGACTGGCTGTGGATACCTCATCATACCAAAGGCTGTAAAAGTCGAGCCTGAAAACACGGACTGCGAAACTAATCACAAATATCAAAATCAGTGCAAATCCCAAATACCACCACTGTCTCGCCGGAATCTTTCGTGAACAATTTTCGCTCATAGTTCCAATACCTTAGTAAATCTGACTAATCAGCCAGTTTTGAATTCTCCCCGTATAATTCCTGAAGCACCAGTTCCGCCTTGCTGTCCCACGATGCCTGTGCCACTTTTTGCTTTCTTTTCGCGACAAGCTCCGGACCATTCTCAGAAAGGGCCTTTCTTATACAGTCCGCGAATTCTGCCGGTGTCCCTGCCTCATACACCACATCGCAATAGTTTTTCAATTCATTAAACGGCACACTAACCACAGGTTTCCCAAGCGCAAGATATTCCTTGAGCTTTACCGGGTTGCATGCCTCAATCCACCGGTTCTGACGCCAGGGCATAATCGCAACATCGAAGCACTTGCCATAATGAGGAATCTGCTCGTAGGATTTTTGTCCGAGCATCCTGACGTTACTCCTTGCCGCCAAGCCCGAGCAGTCTGATGAAGCGCTGCCAACAAACACAAAAGACATCTGCGGCAACATATCTATTACCTTCTCAACGAAACCAACATCGAACGTATGGTTATCTATTCCACCGAAGAAACCGACTATCGGCCTCTTTATCTCTGCCATATCCGCAGGTTTTTCCTGCTCGAGTTCTGCCGTGGAAAACATATCGAAGTCCACGCCGTGGTCGAGGAAAACCGCCCTGTTGCACCGCGTCCGCTCCTGTTCGTACAAGACCCTGCTTACAAATACCGTCAGCTCGGCGTTGGCTTTTAACCTGCGGTCATATTGCTCGATTACATCGGCATCTACGTTGGGGTATTCTTCATACCTGTCCGTCCGCTGATAAACCAGTTTCGCTTTTTTCATTTTAATACCGACATCGCAGGCTGCGGGACAAGCCACCCAAACAACGGGTTTGTGCATTCTCAATATACGTGTCACTACCCACAGTTGCGCCCGCAAAATTCCGTTATTCACGTTTCTCAACCATGCAATATGATGGACCGGCAGGGACAACGGACTATATACCCAGAAACCAAACTCGCTTTTCCTAAGACCTTTCATTATACTTTTTGTCTTACGGACCAACTTGTGCATAAAACTCTTGCCGCCGCCTGTACACTTCGCCAAATTGGGCTTTTGCATCACAATTGAGTTAACATACAACACGGTGCCGATGCGCGCAAACCGCCGCATCAACTGCATATCGATATGGCCTCGATTCTTATACCACCAGTCCTCACCGCCGAAACATATCATATCGACTCGTTTCTTATCGCTGCTTATGTTCTTCAACTCAGACCATCCGCCCCAGCAAAGCTCTATAAGCTCCGCTTAAATACGTTCGTGCGACTGAAATATTATTACTTTTATGAGAAAACATTGCCCTGGCCAGCCAATAGGGAACCCTCAAAAGAAAAAACAATGCTATCAGCAAAGACGCCAAAGCATACGTCGGAAAACTTTTATGTTTTCTCATGAAGAGCAATATGCTTTTACGCAACTGTATTATCATCTCATATCGTTTTTGCTCACTGCTTGCGCCGCCATAATGTATAATTTCCCCTGCCGGCGCGAATATAACCTTCCAGCCGGCTAATTTGAAGCGATAACACCAGTCGGTTTCTTCTCCATACATAAAAAACCTCTCATCCATCATACCGACTTGTTCGACAGCTTCCCGCCGCACAAGCATAAAACAACCCGTGACAACATCGACTTCCCGTATGTCGTTTCTATCCCACCATGTCATACGTTCGCGCCCGAAGAATTTGCTCCTCGGAAAAATCTTATACAGGTAACTGCTCGACAGCAGCATATTCAATATAGAGGGGAACATAAAACAGGTCGGCTGTAACGTCTTGTCCGGATTCAATACCTTACAACCGACAACAGCAGCCTCCGAATGAGCATCTGCAAAAGAAATCGCTTTACTAATCGCGCCATCTAATATCACCGTATCGGGATTCAATAATAATACATATCTGCCTTTTGAAACCACAATGCCCCGGTTATTGGCCGCAGCAAAGCCCCGATTTTCACGATTCTCTATGAGGGTCACTTGGGGAAATTTTTCTCTCACCATCTCCGCGGAGCCGTCTTCGGACGCATTATCAATAACAACCACTTCATAATTTATATCCCCTGCCTGCTCACAAATTGATGCTATACAGCCCGACAACAAGTCACGGGTGTTCCAGTTGACAATGATAATAGATACGTCCATCATATTTACGAATTAGTTAATGGGAAATATATACGATTTACTCATCTTACCCGGTACAGTTTGGCTCTAAGCATAGTTATCACTACTAACGTTCCAATAGTTGCGAAACGGTAAGCGTGCGCAAACGAGATTCATGGGCTATTGCAAGAGTTGCACGGATTGAATCGATAATCACATCGTCAACACTGCTGTCGGAACGGTCGAAATCATGCGCTAATAAAACCGCCCCGCCGGCTTCTTTTGTCAAAACCGCAATTTTTCGGCTATCACATTTCATCTGCCAGGTGTCTCCCGAATCGAGTGTCCAATAAACAATCCGTACCCTATGAATCCATAAATATAGCAAACAAAAAATGTTCAATTTCCCGTATGGCGGGCGAAATACATATCTGCCCCGATTTCCCAAAGCTGCATCGATTGCCGCCCAGCCGCGTTTGATATCTTTTATCGCCCGGAATGGCGAAACCTTCCAATAATGCAAATGGTCATAACCGTGCGAACCGATTTCGTGCCCCTGCTCTGCTATTTGCCTGACAATTTCTTCCCGGCCTGCGATGTTTTTGCCCAGTAAAAAAAACGTGGCCTTGCCGTTGTTTTCTGCAAGTATATCTAATATGGCAGGGGTCAATCTGCTGCCCGGCCCGTCATCAAAAGTTAATGCCAGCACATTGTATTTCCCGGCTCTCCTTTTAAGCAGTATTCTGGCCCATCTTCCGTGAACCCAGGGCACTGCTATGTAAAAAAAGACACTTATGAAAATACCTGCAATAATAAATGTCGTCATAACTTTTTCCTGCTCCGCTCAGCAACTACCGCTGTTCTGTAACAGATTGCGCCAGCGTCGTTTTACCCAGCCCGTTAAAGCAATCTTGTTCACAACATACCCAAGCCCTGAAAACAGACCTGTTAGTAACGATTGAAGCATATTAATAAATACCGGATATAATCTTGGTGCAAAAATGTAAACCGAGGCTTCCGGCCGGGATTTCGTTCCCAGTTTTTCCTTATAATCTGCATCCCCAAAACCGTAGTCTAATACATTTATCGCCGAGTCAATGCAAATATCTTCGATGACCTTCACCCAAAGTAACGCACCCGGACCAAAGGAACTCCATTTGGTATCAAATCCCATATATTCCGGAATAAAGGCGTCACCATAACAAATGCCGAATTCGAAGGCACATGGTTCGCCGCCGGCATAGAGAATGTATGCTCTCAGCCAGCCATCACGTGCAGCTTGCGTCAACATAGACCGGGTTTGTGGATTATCGACAAATCCAACATTCAGCGCATTCTTGTATGTTAAAGCTGATATCTTTGATGCGACATTTGTTATATAAGCTATATCCTTAGGTTCCCGGTAGCAGGTTACTTCAACACTGCCGCCGCACTCCTCTTCCAGCTTCCTTAAACATCTTCGCCACTCACGTTTGTACTTGCTCGGTATGGTATTATAAAATGCCTCTATGCTATCGGGTATATGCGTCTCCCAATGAGATTCTACTTTCAGAAAATGGCTTCGACAAAGAAAGTTTGCTGATTTTGTTGCAAGTTGATAGACAAGAGAATCGGTTCTCAGGTGATTAAAAAATATTATGTCAACCTCACCACGATGAAGTATATTCTTAAATTCCTGCTGTACTATCCGTATTGTGTCAGGGTCTATTTTGCCAAGAATACCTTCATACACCACTGTTAAACATTTTAGCTCTGGGCTGAGCAGGGTTTTGTAGCCCAATTTAATCTCCACGACATGCTTTTCGAGCCGAGCAATCACCATTGCCGACGGACGGCCGTTTTGCTTCACGAGCATAATATATGGTTGCATCTGTTCGCTATTTACTTCAAGAATAGAAAGGTACCTCTTGGGGTCGGTATTAGGCACAGGATAAGATTCGCTGCTCTGCATTTCTTCCCATGAGGGTCGAATGTTTTCAATCTCTCGGAAGCTTCTCGCTATGACCACTTCCAGTCCATTGGAAGGTTGTGTGTGAAATCCTCTTTTCATACCCCTAACGATACTCCATTACTGTATTTGCGGCTATACTCCGATAATGATGAACGCTCTGGCCGTTTCGCAACCAAATCAGGTTGTCTTATCCAACTGGAAGAGGACCCGATTATCCCGAGAAAACTATAGAACAATGGTATCATTTGTCCAAAAAAACTAACCGATATGAACGTAATTATAGTCACTGCAAGTGTGCTGCCCAGCGCCCAGGCTAACGTTCTCGATTGAAGGTCACTTGAAGAATTATGCAGACGAACGGACGCTTGCACAGCAGCGGTAAGCACACAGGATAATGCTACTACACCGAGCAGTCCGTACTGCACCCCGGCAAGAATAAATTCGTTTGTTACATCAGTGCGGTCCATCCCTAAAAACTCTCCCCATCCGGGGTCCTGGCCGCCGTAACCCTTAAGGTACCACTCACCAAAGTGTTCGACCGCGCAATCAATAAGCTTTGCCCGATGATAGCCGCTGCCTCCTAATGGATTTGCATACGAGACAACTACATGATAGAAAGGCCTGTTGCTCGCAATTTCGACGAATATACAACAAAAAACAAACCCGACAAGCGCGGGTTTTAGCAATTTTTTAAAGTGCTCCATTGCCAAACAGATAATAGTAAAGATAACCGCTACCCACGGCCCGCTGGACATACTGCTTAATGCCCCGACTATAAGCAGTATGGATACTGGATAAGCCAGTGCCCGCTGATAACCGCGCTCATGTCTGAGGGCATAAACTATCGGCAGGAACAAGGCAAAAGCCGACCCAAACATAATAGGGTGGCCGAAAGCGCCTATAGCCCTCATAATACCGGAGCGAGGACTAATAGTTATTCCCTCTTCGTACCACGGACAATAACTCATAGTTGCAAGATACGGCTGCCAGCCCGTGAATGATTCTATGATACCAAGTAGCGCAAGGGGGACTAATGCCACGCAAATCCACTTAATTGCTGTATTCAAGCTGGCCCGGCTACTTATACAAAACCTTGCAACAAAGTACGCGAAACAAGTATTCACTAAAAAACCAGCTCGGTTCTCTACAGCCTCTGACAACGGATGTATAGCAATAAGTGTCATCCCTACATATACGACCATACTGATTGCTATCCAGCTGTCCAATCGTTGCCATTTGAAACTACTTCGTAATTCATGGGAGACCAGACACCTTGCCAGAAGCACGGCCGTAATCATACGACCGGCGGTTACGTCCAGCGTGCCGAGCTTGACTGAAAGGTAACTCGGATAAAACAGCAATGCCGCTATGTAAACTGCAAAGGCTATGGAAGGACGTAGTATCACAACCAGGATAGATACAAGGACAGCAACTCCAAGAGTAACATTTTCCATAATTATTTACCGCCGCATTCGGTTGCCATTGGACTGACACCGCTTTTGTGGACTAATCGCCTCACACCTTGCTTCTCAAAAGGCTTTAAGGGTATCATCCGTCCACGCATAAAAATGCGGTAGAAGGTTCCAAGAAATGAACGAAGCTTGTCAAACAAGGATAACGATTTCCAATTTGTCCCAAGAGAAAAACCCGAGAAACGCGGCGTCGGGATAAACATCGTTCGCATTGACAGAAGACGCCCGAAAAGGTTACGTCTCCTCTTAAGCAATGCTTTCTGTGATGCCGCCAGAATTTCCGGACTGCCCTTTTCCAATTTCACGTATCCCGCATTCATCGCGGCGTGCAGAATTCTACGCCCCAATTCTGTCCTTACTAACAACAGCGAGCGCCCCAACTCACCGGGTTCAATCTCTCGATACCACGGGTCCCCACACGAAATGTCAGCGAATTCACCAGTGGAATCAGGACATAAACGGCATCTGAATTGGGTATGGTTACTCAGAACAGTCCCCCATGATTCTTCATAGCTCATCTGACGTATCTGTTTATTCCCTTTAAGTTTCACCATTGTCGCACCGGGCCAACCACGTCCCCTGTACCTGATTTCTTCAGCTTCCTCAGGTTTAACGCCGAGCATATCAAGAAGATTATATGTCCCTTCGGTTGACGGTGTCCCCCCGCAAAAAATACTAATGGTCAGACCAACCTTATCGTCAAGCATCGGTTTAACCGCCCGTAATTTCCACAGTGCGGCAACATCACAAGGCTTACCAATAAATACGCAGGATGAGTCTGATTCCTGAAGCCGGCCTAATTTCTCGCATGGTGCTGCAGGTGAATATCGCGAACCGGTACGCGCCAGAAGCTCTTCTCTGCACCTGCTTAAAACAGGAACATTCTGCAGGGGAGCTTCTGGTTTTGTGCCTGTGTGCAACACGCCTCCGAAGTTTTTTTCTTCCAGACAGAATAACGCCAACGCCGTCGCTGCCCCGCCCGAAGACCCCTCGAAGCGAATTTCAGTATCGGCAGCATACCCCTCCCATATCTCCAATATCGGCCCCCAGGAAGAGAGCAATTCAGGTATGACCCGGTTATCAAACGGCTTATGTGAAAGCTCAACCCCGGGACAGACCTTTATACATTCTCCGCACTGTTTGCACTTCGCAGGGTCCGAATACGGTCTTATTCCCAGCTCCGGCACGTCAACAAGTCTAATATTGTTCTCCGGACATACGTAGGCACATGCTCCGCACCCCATACACAACCGCCACGAAACTATTTGCTCGACACTCTTAAATTTCATCTTGATATATCTGTAAGATTCAAAAATTTTAGCTGACGATTTGCTTAAAAATATTTACGCGCCTTTTCACACCGCGATAAAGTGAATGTAGCCCTTTTATTTTGGCCAATCGCCAAATAGCAAAGTAACATAAGGCTATAAGCTTTCCACGAAAACATCGGCCTGCAACCACCCTATAAACTTTATGACTACTATTGGCCCAGAATCGCTTGTATTCACCATCTCCTTGTCCAAAGTCAAAGGACAACATACCATCGTTGCATGCATCGCGAAGAACTTGCATTGTGAGTATTTTTCCAACTGACAGTGATGACTCAAAATTCAAGCTGAAGGCCGTTCTATAATAATGAAGTTTCTTATGCGATACCAAAGCATAGGCAAAAGCAGCATCCTGACCATCTATCATCATCAGCCACACATTACCAAAACCTGCCCTGGCCATATCCAGCAAAAGCTTTTGATAAAACCGCTGCCCTAACACCGCCGCCCCACGCCTTTTCATCCAACTCCCTTCCTGGATTGCTGCTATACGACCGAGAACATCGGGGGTAATTTCTTTTTCTATGTAGCGATGAACAGCCACATCGCCGGAATTAAACAATCTCCGCTCTTCGTATCGCAGCTTCTTGCGACGTTTGATGCTCCTTGTCTGCGCAAGGTAGTCATCGTATGAGCAGCCCAGTAGTATCTGATGACAGGGATTGCGATAAACGCGAAAACATACAAATTTATTACGTGACAAAAGCTCAACTAATTCATTTGTCGCGCTGTCTTCGGATGAAAAGTCCTCAGTTAAAAGTACATCGACAATCTCTCCTCGAACGAAACACTCTGCCATGCTTTCAATGGCTGATGGATAGTTCGGGTCCGTCATAACACCGAGACAAGTAGATTGTCCGGTACCTATCGGACATGCTGTGCGAACACCGAAAATATTGCGGACGGCAAGAGCAAACATGGCTATAAGCTTCTCTCCGCATCGTACAAGCACAAATAATGGCGTCCCTTGTAACCATCCTTCTTCAATAATTGCGCTTACCCAGACACGTGATAGATATGGCGACGCATCCACCGCACGGGAGAACAGGTCATCCCAATCCTCCGCAAGACTTATAAGAGCCTCTTTGCCTTGTACTACTTCAGTAGTAATCGGCAATTTCTCTTGAGTGCTCGCTATATCTTTCTGTCGGCTTTGGCTTAACATGAAAAATCCACTGAACTTAAATACATCATTTTTGTTTAGCAGCAAATACCCTTTAAAACATCTAAAACAGTATTTTGCAATTCGGCAATTACATCCCTTAGATGCGCTGCTGTTGAAAGACGATTTTCAAAAGCGGAATTGACTATGGAAAGAATCTCCTCTTGAGTAGGTTGACGCATATCAACAGCGAACCGCTCCATACCAACGGTTTGGAAAACACCCCGAAATTTTTTACTGTAGGCAAGGCCGACGGCAGGAATGCCCTGGGAAAGTGCGGCGATGCATGAGTGCATACGTGACCCTATAAAGAAATCACACCTGCCTATAATATATTTGATTTCATTCTGGTCGTATTTGCCTTCTGCCGGGAATATTCTGCCCTTGTATTTTTCACCAATCATTTGGTAAACCTTCGAACAGGCATCCATGTCGCTTTCAACCTCGCAATCCGACTGGGGAAACACATGGGCAACCAGCACAACAACCACACTATCGTCCCTCAAAAGCATTTCAATAATAGCGCAAACCAACTCACGGTAATCAGTTCTCAGGCCAAACATATTATTTCGATTGTACCCACCGTTAAATAAAAGCCCGCTGATATTTATGCCCACCACCGTTATATCCCTGCCTGTCCTGGACAAAAAGGACTTATCAAAATCCACCGGCTTGCGGCAATCCAAAACAAAAGCAACATCAGGAGCAAATCTGACTTTCCCGTTTTGCGTATGAATATTGAGTAGATTCTTCACATCCTCTACACCAACACGGTCTCTCGAATAGACTAAAATTGCACGATTCACAACATACCTGGCCATCGCTTTACTTAATGAATTCTTAAACGGCCCGTATGTTTGAGGCAATAATATCAACTTCTTCCCGAGAAAAATAACGAGCCACTTGCACAAAAATCCTATAAAGAACCTTCGAAAACCATAAATATCACTGAAACTGTCACCGCCGGTAATATCCATCACTATGTCCGTCTCATACACAGCTTTGAAATATGGATTACGATTGACCAATCCGTTCTTCAGCCGTGATGTGGGCAGTATCTTTGTGATTAGCCCGTAAAGCACAAACCACAAAAAATGGTAGGGTAAAAATATATTTTTTGAAAACCTTACAGGAACTGTTCTGACGCATACTTCCTTTTGTAAAAGAAGCAGACGCTGCTGCTGCGGTGCATATCCGCTGCCAAGAAGTATAATTTCGGCATCCGGCCAGCGATGGAGAATGACCTTTATACTCGACTCAGCTAAGGCGCTTACACCAAGATTGCCGGTGTTAAATGAAGCGCCAAGTAAGCATATTTTCATACAATTCCGCGACATCTTTGTTTAAAGGTCTTCAACACAAAATGCTGATAGTGGATTTGTTTTCACTTCGGCCTTTTTTTTCGTGAATGGAAATTTGTTTGGAAATAACAGGATGTACACCCCCCCAACAAGGCTTACAGAGGTTACAGCAAGCCCTGCGATTAAAGTTAGAACCGGTGACTTTAACCCCAAACACCTTAACAGGAAGATGGTTATTATCGTTGGCAGTGACAGTAATAAGCCGGGAATATGACAGCGCAGATAATTGCTGAACTTGAGGTCAATAAACCTCTTGTACCAATAGACCTGCATCAGCAAAGCAACGGAATATCCCAGAACCATAACTGAAGCAGCACCGGATAACCCAAAATAAATAATCGCCGGGTAAATAAGAGCGACAATGATTACAGCCCTCAGTATAACAAATCGGCGATGTAAATGTGGTTTTCCTACCGCAAAGTACAGCGCAGATGGAACTATACATTCAATTCGCACCAAAATAAGCACAGACAATATCCCGCAGGGAACAGCTACGGCCATATATCGAAAGCCATAAGCAAACAGTAATATCCCACTTGCACAACTCGAAAAAAAGGCAACCAAAGGCATTGCGAAGATAGCTATTCCTTGAGTAATCTGAAGGACCACGCGGCAAAGAGTCTTTTTGTCATCTTGCTTCTGGGCAAAGCCGGGAAGTAAAACGGGATTTATTATCTGGGAAAACAAAATGACAGGTAACGAAGTAAGCTGTGTAGACAAACTGTACATACCCAGCATTTCATAAGGTACAATTTTGCCGAGCACTAAGACATCTGCGCCAAGACTAATCCATGTTAGAATAGGCAGACCGAACATACCCCTGCCAAATTTTATTAGTTCTCTCAAGCATTCTCTGTTTATTCTAAATCTTGGCAGGAAAGGGACCAGTATATATGAAAACAAACACAATATAGCTGCTTCCGCAACGAAACCTATAACAAGGACCCAAACACTTCTTACCATAAAAGCAAGGACAACTGTTATCACCGTGCCCAATATGCTGCTGCCTTGAACCAGAAGCATCGACCGGCCAAATCTGAACTCTTTCTCAAGCACGTAAACACGAGGACTAACAAAATTTGTAAAAAGAATCGACAGGTAGGAAACTTGAAACAGTCTAAGAAGCTCCGGCTTGCCGTAGAAAGAACTTACCCACGGAGCAGCCAATATGGCAATTGTGAAAAGAGCTAACCCTCGTAGCGACTGAAACCACCACGCGACATTAAGGTATTCACGTTCGGCACCTTGCTTGTTTTGAACCACTGATTGCTTCACACCGACTTCCGTGAAGGCCTCGAGCACTCTCAAGGATGCTATTATGATGGCTATTACACCAAATTGGGCAGGCGCCAAAATTCGCGCAAGAATCAGGATTCGTAAAAACCGCAATGTCCGCCCACCAACCGTTCCAATACCTAAAGCCATTGCGCCTTTTGCACATTTTGCCTTGAGACTGCTCCCGCCCAACAATTTAGTTATTCCAGGTATCATATTCATATGTTCATTTACATCTTCTCTTTTTCTTCGCTCACAATGACATCCATATTCAAGTTGCGACAGATACTACCTTCATCTTTTTGCCTTCTGTTGCGAAATCGTCGGAACAATTTTATCTTTCTCGCACAATTAATCGCCTCAACAATATCTGGCAGCGGATCGCTTATCGAGAATCGCCAGCCGCTTTCACTCCATTTTAATCTTACCGGTGTTGGTCTTGCGAGAACACGAGATGTCAGCATATGCAAAAAGGCCGAGGGATGAGCATATCGGGTATTTTCACGCTGACTGTTGGAACAGGTTATGCCCATCGCACTAAGGCACGAAATAAGTGGAAAATTAACGCCGGCTGCCAGCGACCCCAGCAACGCTCTGCCCTGACGAGGATTGACCTCGATAAGCTTCACAGTCCCATCCCGTTCATCTACTCGGAAATCAATGAAGGCAATCCCATTCCATGCCATAGCTGAAACAATTTGTGTCCCGAGTTCGATTATCCTATCGTCTTTAACGAACTCCATAACCTTTTGGTATCCGAAATAGTTCTCCGAAGAGATGAGATTTCTCTGCAAAGTGTATGCTAAAATCCTGCCTTCCTCACAGAAAACTCCCAAGCAAAAATCAACACCGGGGATATAGCTTTGAAGTATGTATTCATGCCCTTCATTTAATATCTTTTTATGTTCCACCGAATAATAAAAATCAGAAGGGCTGTATATTTTTACAATACCACGACCACCCATTTCGTTTGTTGGTTTCAGCAACACCGGATACTCGATCGAATCAAGCTCTGATGAATTCGCAACGATTCTTTTCCCATGGGCAACAAATAACGTCGGCACAACAGGAAGGCCCTGTCCCTCAGCAAAACGCTGGAAAGACCATTTATCTTGAGCCGTCTTTAGCATATCCAACTCTGGAATAGGTGGTATAGCAGAAGCCTCCAAAAAAACCTCGCGATTTTGCGAAATAAGCTCCAAGCCTTTCATCGTCGCTGGTAGCACTACATCAATCTTGCACTGCTGAACAACTCTTCTTATCGCAACAATCCAATCAGCATCATTTTGACTGGTATGGTAATGGCTCTTTGCAGAATAACGGCTGAACCGTGTTATTGGCCAGCGAACCTGTGAAAGGATATGGGTTTTAACCTCCGGCGCCTGACCCAGACAGCGCAGTACCTTCAGCGTGTCATAGCCTTCTCCATCCGGAACAAGCACAGACATCTGTGGAACAGTGATTAAAGTGTTCATGTATGATTCCATATTAAGCAAAAACAATTTTCAACATAAGATGATTGCATCCATGCCACGTCGTTTATAATAAATGACTTAGTTGCGAGCTTTTCCGGTTTTTATCAAAACCTTTTCTCGTCGATATCTTTGAACCAAACCTAACAGCTCCAGTTTTTTAACTGTGTGCTCAATGAACAAATTTACAGCAATTGTGGATGGTAAAATCAAGTTGGTTTAATCCTGAATATGAGCCGTATTCATTTGGTTGGCTGAAAAAAATCAACGCAACATTTAGTGCAGCAAAGTCCAAAAGCAAACTTCGCAGCTCACACACTTTAGACTCCGTCCCCCTCGGTTGCATTTGGGAAAATCGATACAACTTCTTTTTTGACAACCCCTTACGGCTGCCAGCCTTATTCTGTTTCTATTTTCTATCCGGCAAAGCAGCTTTTTCACCGCTCCCGGATTGCTGTTTCAGTTTCGCTGCCGACACTTGACCGTTAAGGTCGGGCAGATAGTCCAATACCAAACCTGTCAAATCCTTGGCAACCTGGCGGGTGGAGTCCTCCAGAACCGAGCTTATTTGTACCTGGGCGACATATCTCGCTATGTCACCGCTCATATTAACCCTTCGACCGAAAGGGCCCGAAAAATCGTCCTCACTGGTGGTAATTTGGCCCTTCAGTATATAAAAGCTCAACACCACAATTTCATGGTAGTTAGGAGCCGGTTTGTGAAATCGATGTATCAGACAAGGTATTCGTTGACTGGCCCGTGAAGTAAAATACGACAGCTCCGTACTGTCATGTACCCACCCATGTGCAGGATAACACACCTGAGGCCGATGACCCAATATACCTCCTGGTCGGGACGAGCAATATACCACGTAAACATCCGCCCATACCCCGGTAACGGCATTAATATATCGTCGGCTAAAAAAATCATCCGCAAAATTATCTCTCATATATTCCTGGGTAATAGCGGGTATAGGCAATTCTTCACCGAGCCAATCGCCGGCTTGCATCGGGAAAGCATTCAAAGGCACTGGCAAAGTAATGGGGGGTTCAACCACAAACTTCAAATGGGAAGCCAGAACTCTGTAAGTTATCCCAGCAGACAGCAAGAGTAAAATGGCCAAGAGCCAAACTGCACTCACCGGTATTTTGCCTGTTGCTGTGCGCATCAAATAGGACTCCTTAAGTGATTTCTCCTGACGGTTTAACCTTACCACATCCACAAAACGGTATAATCCTAAAGTAGTAGTCTCAAGCCAAACATTTCGCCAGGCTCAGACCACAAACTTCATACCTTCTGGAGGTGGAAACTTCTCCTCCTTGGCAAGTAAATTGCAAGGAACAATTATACGTTTTTGCTGTTTATTGTCAAGGTTATAATTCTCAAATTTGGTTTTTCCCGCCCTTGCCAGCACTAACACCTTAAAGTTGTAAGCCAAGCTTTTATAAGTAGTTACGGGACCTTGAGGCGTCACCGCCCAACTTCTCAAAGTCTCTCCCGTAAACAAAAATTTCTTATAATCTAATAGAAATTTGTAACTATTCATTCAGCCCTTCTTTATTAGGGAAAATCCAATATTTATCCGATGAAAGTTGATTTATCTGCACCTTGGAATACCCCCTCTCTGCCCTGCACAAAAAAATAATTTACTTGACATAAGCACAGTTACGTTTATGCTCTTGCGAAGTAAGAGTAAGTGATTCGTTATCTCTGCGAGGAAGGTATATTTGTATGGAACAATCCCTGAGGGAATTGTCTGTCAATAGCCTGCAAAAACAATCAAGATTTCCCTTGTTTTTTCGCGTGGCAATATTCTGCGCGATGCCCTTTGTTCTTGGCAATATTGCAACTGCTGCTACTTATTATCTTGATGCTGTCAATGGCAACGACAGTGCTCCCGGAACAAGTACTGAGCCCTGGAAAACTTTGAGTAAGGCTCAGTCCATCGTATCTGAAGGCGATACTGTTAAGCTGCGTAACGGAAATTATGGCACTTTTTCCGATGGGACTGGTAACCGCAGTAACTGGATAACCTGGGAAGCTGACGAGGGGCACAATAACGTTAACATGGTTCACGTAAATCTTGGTCAGGGACCTGGCTACTATAATATGTATTTGCGGTTTGACGGCATCAATGTAGAAGGAGGTCCAAAACCGGGAGAAAATGAGAATAGAGCCGTAAGAGCTTATTATGTCAACTATGTTGAGTTTCTTAATATGACTGTTTTCGGAACTGCTCCCTACCGCAGAGATTACCAAAGTGCAGGAATTTTCCTCTTCAACGCCAACCATATAAAAATCAAAAATTGCACCATACATGGTTTTAGGGAGCAAATTGTTGGACAACCAAATACTAACAATGACGACATTCTTATTGAGGATTGCTCTCTTTACGATGGTTTCTGGCCTGTTTTAGCTTATGGCAGTAACTGGATAGTCAGAAATAATGAATTCCGTGATGTTTGGGACGGAATAAATATGGACTGCCACGACAGTAGCATTGAGTATAACTATATCCATGATTTCAAGCCGCCGACCCCGGAATATCACGGTGATGGCATCCAGATTTATAACCATTCGATTTATGGACATCAGCCGAAGAACATTACAATTAGAGGCAATATCGTCAATACCGGCTCTCACCACAGTCTTGGTTTACGCTGCTCTGCTGATGGGCAGGGTCTTAATATAATCGTCGAGAATAACATAGCCTATAACGCCACCTCAACTAACGTCAGTCTTATGGGCCTGTCGGGCGTCATCTTCCGCAACAACACTATTCCTGATGGATTAGTGGACATAAACAACGTTAGTTCGCTTTCTATTTCCGGCAATCTACTCTATAGATGCGATATCTGGAATGCGGACAATGTCGATTATGAGGATTATAATATTCTTTACCAATGGTGGGCCCACACAAAACCAGATGCCTTTCAGGGACCGAATACTACTGTGTATGGTACTGGCAAAGAATATTTGTTCAAGGCCAATTTTGTCGATTGGGACAACAAAGATTTTCATCTTGCACCAGGTTCGGATGCTATCGACTTCTGTCCTTTAGCAATCGCTCCGGACACCGACTTGCTGGGCAAAATACGTATCGATATACCGACCGTAGGAAATGATGGAAATACCTGCGCCGACGCCGGATGTTATGAATTTGACTCCTCTCTGCCTGCAAATCTCCCTCCGGTCTTTGACCCCATCGGCAACAAATCTGTTGCCGCGAATTCGACCCTCACTTTTACCGTAAACGCAACCGACCCGAATGGAGACATACTTACCTACTGGGCCTCAGAACTGCCGGAAGGAGCAACTTTTGACTACCTAACCAAAACTTTTACCTGGACCCCGACACAAGCCCAAATTGGTATTCACACCGCAACCTTTAAAGTTATGGACAAGTTTTATCGGGTATCTGAAACCATAACAATAACGGTTACCGCTGCGACAACAACCAACATCATCACCGTTCCTGTCGATGTGAACTCAATTCAGGCAGCTATAGATTCGGCTGATAATGGTTACACAATTATTGTAGAGCAGGGTCGTTACTGTGAGAACATTCATTTTAAAGACAAGAACATCTTCCTCAAAAGCACAGACCCCAACGACCCTAACATTGTTGCAAACACGATTATAGACGGCAAAAATGCAGGCAGCGTTGTTACGTTCAATTATTCAGCGCCTCCATTAACTAACGCGTCCTTGAATTTCAGTACAGGACCGGACATCACTAACTCATGGTTTGCAACAAAATCGGGTGATGTTATCACTATGAATTTCAGTAACATCGAAGTCGATGACTCTACCCTTGCAGACAACCTGCTATACGATACGGTAAGGCTGCCCTCAATGGTAGTAACAAACATCATCGCAAAAACACTGCCCGGCATCGGGGATGTTTATGAAGCCACCTTGAATCCAATTCCGGGTTCTATGCTGACACTAACGGACAACACCAGTGGAACTGTGGTGATGAGCGCTGCCGTCAATACCGGCAGCATGATAGCCATCGGTACTAACTGGACCGCTTATTCAGAATCCAATGATGACCTGACCGGTATCAGCACCACCACCCCGGGATACTCTGCCGTTGTTGACAGTTTGGTCAGCACTTATGAAAACAAACCGGTTGTCGATTTATCATTCAGCGGCAACAGTAGTGCTCCATTGTATGCTCTGCTTGGTTCCACAAGTGATGGAGCAATCAGTGGTACTCTTAGCGGCCAAATCAATGTCGTTTATACTCCGAAAGATAAAAATACCAGCTGTAAAATCGCTGGTTTTACAATCACCTCCGGCAGAGCTTCACAGGGCGGAGGGGTTTATATTGATTCTGCCTGCCCTCTCGTGGAGAAAAACGTAATAATAGCCAACAATGCCTTAAAGGGGGGCGGGATTTATTGTAAAGACGACTCGGCTATAATCAGACTCAACAAGATTATTAAAAACTATGCTCTTCTTGGAACCGGAGGAGCTATTTACTGCACAAACAGCTCTGCGGTCCTCGAAAATAATCTTATCACTAACAACACCGCACGTTACGGGTCCAGTATCTTGTGGTTCGGAGGCAAACCAACCATTTTGAATAATACAATCGCCTGTAATCTTTCGACTTCCAATTCGTTCTCGTGTGGTATTGCGGCTGATTCGAGCGAATCGCCGCCAATAATCAAAAATAATATAATCGCATTTAATAACAATGGTGCAGGAATACACAACCTCGGTGGACTCACACCGGATTCGTTTACATACAACAACGTATTCGGCAACTTAACAAGAAACTACGGCAGAACGTTCAAGGACCAGACCGGCTATAACGGCAATATCTCCATAGACCCATTTTTTTTTAATGCCGATAAAAATGATTATCACCTCAAGTCGCAGGCAGGACGATGGGACCCGAAAAATCAAGGCTGGCTAACAGATTCGGATACCAGTCCTTGTATTGACGCCGGTGACCCGAACAGCAACTTCGCCGAAGAATTATGGCCGCATGGCCAACTAATTAATATGGGAGCTTATGGCGGAACACCTCAAGCGAGTCTGTCGGTTTCAGATACAGGCAACATCGCTGATTTAAATAACGATGGCATCGTAAATCTTGCGGATATGGCCCTTATAACAAAGAAATGGCTTACCAGCGAAACGCTGCTTACCGAGGACCTCGACAGTGACGGAGTTGTAAACTTCAGAGATTTCGCCATCTTCAGCATACAGCTCTCGGAAGACTAACTCCAGAACACATCGACACCTCTTTCTCCTCCTTTTATCTCTGCAAAGAACCGCGCCGTTTTAGAATTTATACTTCATACCCAATATGCAATATGTTACGTTGTGCCGCCTGCAAACCGAATCATCTATTGATATTTGATGATAGACCGCGGGGGAAAATGTAAGGTTCTTGCTGATATCAAATTTTGTCCCCAGGCCAAAGGTGGCGTATGACCAGTCGTGCGAGGCGCCGCCGAGACCGTCGGTATAGGCAACTTCCGAGGAAAGACACAACGGCTTCGGCAATTGAGGCACATCCATATAATAGTCAAGTTTGAAACGATGGACCCAGCCGGTGATGTAGTGATATCGGCTGCCGCTGAAGGCGGGATATTCGTAATGAGCAATGTAACCGGGCACGAAGCCTTTCGGTAAAATATTCGGCCAGGAAAATGCGAATATCCACTCGTACGTAGTATTGGACCTAAGCCTGCCCAGGCCGGGATAATATTCATATTCGAAACCGAGGTTGTAGTTCATTGCATAAGGCGTGCCCTTAAACGCCTGGTTCTTGTAATATGGTTTGAAATCGAATCTCTCTTTGTCAACGTATCCGCTTCCGATAGCGTTGCGGTGAATAACTTGCATGCCGAAGCCGGTTCCGTAGAAATCCAGGTCAAGGGTTTTAAACAATGCCCCCTGCTGACCATAACCCTCGGCACCTTTACTTAGCCATTTGCTGTGATACTGCAGGTCAAGGGTAACCCCAAGTTCTTTTTTTTGTCCATTTTCCCGCTCTGCTGCCGCCAAAGAAACCGTACATGACAAAATTGTAACTATTGATAAAATCCTTTTCATAACTTTCCCTTTTAAAAAAATACCATTAAGAAACCTCTTTTACAGTAAAATTAACTAAATGAACCGCGAGTTTATCAATAAATACTTACTAATCAAATAAAAAGTTGATTGACATGTGATAAAAATCTTAATAGTTTACTTTTTTTGTTATCATATAAACACAGTTGAGTCAAATAACATTAACAACTTATTAGGAACAGTATCATGACAGAAAAACAAAAAGCCTTCCAGTCTCTTATGACCGAAAAACGAACGTTCCCGCCGCCGGCAAATATCAAGGCCAACGCTCATATAACCAGCCAACAGCAGTATCAGCAAATGTGGGAGCAGTCTATTAATGACCCTGACGCCTTTTGGCTCGAACAGGCAAAAAGCTTAACATGGTTCAAGAATCCGACCAAAAGTCTCGAATACACTTGGGATACTAAAAGTCGCAAAATCGAGCATACCTGGTTCGCCGACGGCGAGCTGAACGTTGCGTATAACTGTCTCGACCGCCATCTCGGAACACCGACCGCAAAAAAAACCGCTATTATCTGGCAGGGCGAGGCCGAAGATGCCGTCAAAAAATTCACGTACGAAGAGCTTTATAAAGAAGTCTGTAAATTCGCCAACGTTCTAAAGTCAAAAGGCATAAAAAAAGGAGACCGAGTCGCAATTTATATGCCCATGGTTCATGAACTGCCTGTAGTGATGCTCGCTTGTGCCCGCATCGGCGCGATTCACTCGGTCATATTCGGCGGATTTAGTTCAGATGCTATCGAAGGCCGAATCAACGACTCCGACTGCAAAATGCTCATCACTTCCAATGTTTCGCTCCGGGCGGGAAAACATATCAAACTAAAAGATATCGCCGACGCTGCTCTGGAAAAAACACCGACAATTGAATCTGTCATAGTCGTAAAAGTTAATGATGAACCCTGCGGCATGAAAGACGGCAGAGACCTCTGGTATCACGATGCAATGGCCGGTGCTAAAGAGCAGTGCGAAGCTGAACATATGAACGCCGAAGACCCTCTCTTCATACTTTATACCTCCGGCTCGACAGGCAAACCGAAGGGTGTCGTCCATACTACAGGCGGATACCTGCTGCACATCACTCTCACTCACAAGCTCGTTTTTAACATCCACGAGGATGATGTTTATTGGTGTACCGCCGATATCGGCTGGGTCACCGGACACAGCTATATCGTCTATGGCCCGCTCGCAAACGGCAGCACATCTCTGATGTTCGAAGGCGTTCCGACTTATCCGGACGCCGGCAGGTTCTGGCAGATTTGCGACAAATTCGGCGTCACTGTCTTCTATACGGCTCCGACAGCTATCAGGGCCTTGATGCGTCTCGGCAAGGAATGGCCCGCAAAATACAAACTGGATACAATGAGAATACTCGGCACCGTAGGAGAACCCATAAATCCAGAAGCATGGATATGGTACTACGAAAATATCGGCCACAGCAAATGCCCAATCGTCGATACCTGGTGGCAAACGGAAACCGGCGGCTTTATGATTACGCCTTTGCCCGGTGTCCATACACTAAAACCCGCCAGCGCAAGCAGGCCGTTCTTAGGCGTCGATACCGTTGTCCTGCGCGATGATGGAAGCCAGTGCGGTGTGAACGAAGGTGGAAAGCTCTGCATTAAAAAACCCTGGCCCGGAATGATGCGTACAATGTGGGGCGACCACGACAGATTCATCGATACGTATTTCACAATGTATGACAACATTTACTTCGCCGGTGACGGCTGCCGTGTCGATGAAGATGGTGACTACTGGCTCATGGGAAGAATCGACGATGTCGTCAACGTTTCAGGACATCGTATCGGCACCGCGGAAGTCGAAAGCGCACTTGTCAGCCACGACAAAGTAGCCGAAGCCGCAGTAACACCAATACCTCACGAAATCAAAGGGCAGGGACTGTATGCCTTTGTTACACTCGTAGAAGGTGTCCATGAAAGCGACGAACTCAAAAAGGAACTGATACTGCACGTTCGCAAGGAAATCGGCGCCATCGCCGCTCCCGAAGCAATTCAGTTCGCACCCTCACTTCCGAAAACCCGTTCCGGAAAGATTATGCGGCGAATCCTCCGCAAAATAGCGGAGAAAGACACTGGCAACCTTGGTGACATCACCACTCTTGCAGATCCGAGCGTCGTCGAAAGCCTGATTAAAGGCCGGGGAGAATAAAAGTTTCCCAGCTTAAGTCCATTAACCCGGACGCGCGTTAAAGGTGCGTCCGGCTTGTCTTAACTGAAAGGAATCTAAATGGCAGATGGAGAAAAGGTTAAAAATCGCTGGCTGGTCGTTGTCGGAGCGCTGCTTATCCAATTATGCCTCGGTGCAATATACGCATGGGGTGCGTTCACCGGAGCACTTCAAAACCCCGAAGGACTCTTTAAGTACACCGACACACAGACCTCCTGGATTTTCTCCGCCGGCCTGGCAAGCTTTGCCCTCGTAATGATTCTCGCAGGCAGACTCCAGGATAAATACGGCCCAAGGATTATTGCCGTAATAGGCGGCGTTATTCTCGGCGCCGGATATATAATCGCAGGCTTCACAGGGACATCTTTCCCGCTTATGTTGCTCTTAGTCGGAATCGTAGGCGGTGCCGGTATCGGAATGGGCTACGTCTGCCCAATCGCCGCTTGCGTAAAATGGTTTCCGGATTTGAAAGGACTTATAACGGGCCTGGCAGTCGCAGGTTTCGGGGCAGGAGCTTTCATCTTCGTTAAGCTCGCAGGCTCCTGGCTTCATCTCATAGCAAACCACGGCGTTAACGGAACATTTGTAATATTCGGAATAATCTTTCTTGTCACCGTGGTAATCGGTGCATTGTTGCTGTCAAACCCGCCTGCTGGCTACAAACCCCCCGGCTGGAATCCGCCGGTACAGGCTGATGGCTCAGCAAAACCAAAAGTAAAAGACCTTACCCAGGGACAAACAGTTTGTACGCTTCAGTTCTGGATGATTTGGCTCGCATTCGTCTTAAGCGCAGGCTGCGGCCTAATGGTAATAAAATGTCTGAAAAACTTCGGTGAATTCGAAGGCGGACTTTCTGCCGCTGCCGCGGGCTCGGCTCTCGGACTGCTCGCGCTCTTTAACGGGATGGGACGCGTAGTCTGGGGCACCGCTTCACAAAAACTCTCGGCAAGAGGCTCGGTCATATTAATGTGCCTTCTCCAGGCAGTAATGACGTTCATGCTAATCAAGATGGGCTCAACGCCGTTGACGCTTGCGATTGCCGCCTGTTGGATAGGATTCAACTTCGGAGGTAACTTCGCACTCTTCCCGCTGCTCACGCTCGAAAATTTCGGCGGTAAAAACCTTGGAGCCAACTACGGTGCTGTCTTCACCTCCTATGGTGTCGGTGGAATCCTCGGCCCGGTTATGGCCGGGCGAGTCTATGACACTATGGGTACTTACAAGACCGCGTTTATCATTGCTGCTGTTGCCTGCATAATAGCTGCCGTCCTCGGCCTGCTGCTAAAACCGATAACTGCCAAAACTGAATAGCTCTACATCGCTTTACAAACCGTGGATTGGAAATACGGTCGATTTGATGGTCCTGATTGTGTTTTCTATCGCAGGCATTACCGCATCGCGCTGTTGCCTGCTCACAGCTAATACTTTGTCCCTGAAACCGCCCTGCCATTCGGTACTGCCGAGCATAACACCGCCGATAGTAGGACTTATCTCGCTATCGGTATCCTCGCCGCACAGAATACTCCATGCCAACGCCCACGCCCTTACGGTGTTGCCGATATTGTACCCGCCGCCGCCGGTTGCGAGAATTGGCTTATCGAAACTTAATAAGTGGTTAATGATTTCCGCGTAAACGTTATTAGTCAAATGCAGATGGGCAAGAGGGTCGCCCGCAAGGGCATCGGCCCCCAGCTCGAAAACGAACACATCGGGCTTGTAAGCTCCTATTAACGGCAGCACCAGCGACTCGAACGTCCGAATATACGCCTCGTCGAACGTGCCTGTCGGAAGAGGAATATTTACGCAGTAACCCTGCCCTGCTCCGGTGCCGATTTCATATTCGAATCCTGTCCCCGGAAATAACGTCCTCGGGTTCTGGTGCAGTGATATAGTCATCACGTCGTCTCTGTCATAAAAAGCATACGCAACCCCGTCGCCGTGATGAACATCCACATCAAGATATAAAACTCGCTTGCCCTGCTCGGCCAGTACCATACACGCAAGCGCAACATCGTTGATATAGCAAAACCCCGCTGCCCGTTCGGGCCTGGCATGATGAAACCCGCCTGACGTATTAAACACCACGTCCGCCTCGCCCGATAGTATCAGCTTCGCCCCGACCAGCGTCCCTCCAACAGCCAGAACCGCTCCGCCATACAATCCCTTAAAAACAGGACAATCCGATGTCCCGATTCCCATACCCAGAGCTTCAGCATTGAATTTGCCTTCGGACGCCTCTTTCAAAATGTGAAGGTAACGCGCTGAGTGAAACTTTTTCAGAACAACCCTCTCCGCCGGCTCAGGTGCTGCTTCTTTCCTGCCTTCCCCCGATAAAAGCCCCATCGAATTTATAAGCTCTCGTACTCTTTTGGCCCGGATTGTATTGAACGGATGTTCAGGAGGATAAGGATATTTATCGAGCTCCTGTGAATAAATAAATACTGATTCTCTCGTCCCCAAAAGCCGCCTTCTACCTTTCTTTCTCTGACAGACTGTATGCCACGTTGTAAACCTCACCATCGAACTCCGTGTTCACTTTGTAGCCGGAGTTGTAAAATATCGACAGCATCGCCTTGTTGCTCGGCAATACCTTCGCGTAAAAATGCTTAACGCCTCGCTTCTTCGCAATACCGGTAAGGTAATCCAGCAGAAATGTACCCATACCCTTCTGCTGCCATTCATCCTGAACGACAAAGGCAACCTCCGCCGATTTGCTCTTCGGGTCGAGAAAATACTGGGCGATAGCTACTATTTCTTCGCCGGATGCTCCGGGGACCGTTCCGACTATGGCAAGGTCCTGGTGATAATCTATGTTCGTCAACTGCTGCACATCCTTATGAGGAAATGCAATCGTATGGGCCATATAACGCGTCTGAACGGATTTACTGCTCAGTGAATACAACATTTCAGACATCGCCGCTTCGTCAGTAGGCCGCACGGGTCTGAAAAATATCTCCGTACCGTCACGCAAGGTATCATACCGCTCCAGTTCTTCAGGATATGCCGATTTCTCGGTATCGAATTCTATCTGGTCGGCGTAAATATACTTTTGCGACTTCGCCGCCTGAATCAGTTCTTTTCGGAACTTCGGATGCGCAATATTAATAAGTGACAGCACTCTTTCCCTGATGCTCTTGCCATGCAGGTAGGCGGTTCCGTATTCGGTAACTATATAGTGCACATCACCGCGAGTGGTAACCACGCCGGCGCCCTCGGTTAGATGCGGCACAATCCTGCTTACCTTCCCGTCCCTTGCGGTAGATGGTATCGCGATAATAGCCTTGCCTTCCCTGCTTCTGGCGGAACCACGAATAAAATCGACCTGCCCGCCGATGCCGCTGTAAAATTTGTAACCCAACGAATCCGAACACACCTGGCCCGTCAAATCGACTTCCAGACCAACATTAATCCCGACCATCTTATCATTCTGGCTTATCACATATGGGTCGTTAACATATTCGGTAGGATAAAACTCGAAAAAAGGATTGTTGTCTATGTAATCGTAAAGTTTCTTTGAGCCCATACAGAAGCTCGCCACAATTTTGCCGTGATTGAGAGTCTTCTTCGCACAAGTCACTGCCCCGCTCTCTATCAATTCGATTATCCAGTCGCTGAACATCTCCGTATGAATACCAAGGTCCTTCTTGTATGCCAGAAACTCGACTACCGCGTGAGGTATCTGTCCTATTCCGCACTCTATCGTGCTGCCGTCCTCGACGAGTCTCGCAATGTTCTGACCGATGCGGCGGAGAATATCGTCAGGTTCAGGTATTACGGTTTCGATAATTTCCTCGTCAAAGGGCACCAGGGCATCGATGGTATTAACATGGACGAAGCTGTCCCCGAACGTCCGGGGCATCTTACCGTTCACCTGCGCTATCACATATCGCGCATTCGCCGCGGCGGATTTCACTATATCTACCGATACACCGAGGCTGCACAGACCGTTCGAATCAGGCGGCGTTACGCTGATTAACGCAACGTCTATCGGTATTCTGCCGCGTTCGAACTCACGCGGTATTTCCGATAGAAATATCGGCGTGTAATCTCCGACGCCTCTGCTCATGGTATCGCGAACGTTATCGGCAACGAAAAAACTGTTCATCTTGAACTTTTCGCGAAACTTCTCTTCAGCATACGGCGCTGCACCCATCGTCAGCAACTGGACTATATGAGCGTCAGTTATTCCGCTCGAATGCTTGACCAATGCTTCGACAAGATGCTGCGGCTGACCGCAGCCGGTCCCTATAAATATATTATTGCCTGACTTAATCAGCTTCATCGCCTGCGCTGATGCGGTTATCTTTTCTTTGTATTTTTCTTTCCAGTCAAACTTTTGCATTGTTGCCTCTAAGTTAACTCTGCTCCACACTTATTCTCGCATCGACCGCTATTGCCGTTGTCCCCGCCCTGCCGACAACATACGGGTTGATATCCATCTCCTGAATTTGCGGAAACTCGGTGACTAATTGCGAAAGTCTCTGCAGCCCCTCCGCTATTGCGTCTATGTCCGTACTCTCTTGGCCGCGAACACCCTTGAGCATTTTGTATGTCCGGGTATTGATAAGCATCTGTTTTGCTTCTTCCGCCGTCAATGGCGCGAGATAAAATGCCACGTCCTTTAGCACCTCAACCATTATCCCGCCCATTCCGAACATCATCAACGGACCAAAATGAGGGTCGCGATGCATCCCAAGTATTACTTCTTTGCCGCCTCGGCACATCTCTTGAACGAGGACTCCCAGAATATTGGCGTTAGGAGCCTGTTTTGGTATTCGGTGCATCATCAGGTCAAAAGCGTCCATCACTGCGGTAGCATTCTCCAGGCCCAGTTTAACACCGCCGAGGTCCGATTTATGTAATATATCAGGCGACCATATTTTCAACACTACCGGAAACCCGAGCTGCTGCGCTATATTAGCCGCTTGCTCGGCTGTGGTTGCTATAGAGCCTTTCGGAGTCACAAATCCGTATGCTTCGAGTATTTCCTTTGAGTCCTCCTCGCCGATTTCCCTGCTGCCGCGACGCAGATACCTCTCTATGACGTTTTCAACCTTCCTGCGGTTAACGGCAAATAACTTCACCACACGCTTGGGCCGAGTCTTCCACCTCAGATAATCTGTCATTACCTTAATAGTCGAAACTGCCATTTCCGTAGAATCATATATCGGGATTTTGCCTTTCTTCAATATCTTTGCTGCCTCGGCTATCTTGCTGGCGCCGAGAAAACAGGCAAGAACCGTTTTAGCCGGTTTCCGGTGCGTTATTCTGACCATTGCCTCGGCCGTAGCTGTGGGTTGAGTCATTGCCTGAGGGGTCAGAAGAACCAAAACTACATCGACACCCTCGTCGTCAAGAACGGTATCGAGGACAAATTCATAACGGTCCGCTAAGGCATCGCCGAGTATATCTACCGGGTTATGAATATTAGCCGAAGCCGGAAGCTTCGCTGCCAGTTTGGCTGTCGTCTCTTCGCTCAACTTCGCAAAACTAAGACCGTGCTGCTCTACGGAATCCGCCGCCATAATACCGGCCCCCCCGGCATTGGTAATTAACACCACCCTCGAACCCCCGGGCAGAGGCTGATTCGCAAACGCCTGAGCGTAATCGAACTGCTGCTTTATGGAACTGCATCGTATAATTCCAGCCCGCTCGAACACACATTCATACGCAACTTCACTGCCGGCAAGACTGCCAGTATGGGACGATGCCGCCTTCGCACCCGCCGATGTCACGCCGGCCTTCATCAGTAATATCGGTTTTCGCAGAGATATCTGCTCAGCCTGGTTTACAAATGTGTTCCCGTCAACAATGCTCTCAAGATAGCCCGCAATGACCCGTGTTTCAGCGTCGGCTGCAAATGCCTTTATGATATCGAGCTCGTTGATGTCCGCTTTATTGCCTATACTGACAAGTTTGCTGAAACCGATACGGTTGGCATTGGCCATATCCAGAATCGCCGCCATTAAGGCCCCTGATTGTGAAATATATCCTATCGTCCCCTTCGCAGGCATCTCGCCGCCGAAACTGGCATTTAGGTTACTGCCCGGCACTATCACCCCGAGGCAATTCGGGCCTATTACTCGAATGTGTCCCTGCCTTGCTATCTGAATAACACGATTCTCAAGCTCTCTGCCCTCCTGGCCAACCTCCTTGAAACCGGCTGTAATAATGACAACTGCTCTGCTGCCAATCTTTGCGCACTGCTGCATAACCGTCGGAACCGCCTTGGCGGGCACCACAATAATCACAAGCTCGGGAACCTGCCCGATAGACTCGAGGTCTGGATAACATTTAAGACCTTCGATTGTTTCGCTTTTCGGATTGATTGGAAATATGCCGCCCTTAAAACCACCGTCGAGCATACTTCTAAGAATCTCATAACCTACCTTGCCTTTTGTCCGCGATGCTCCGACTATAGCAACTGAACTCGGATTGAAAAACTTCTTGAGGGCCATATTAGTTGACAACCTTCCTGAACATAAAACCTCGTTCTTAAAGGTGAGGTATTTTACTTCATATCAGACAGATTTGCAAAGTTTTTAATTATTTGTTAATTTTTACGGATTATTATTTGTTAACTTCTACTAACAATTTTGTCACACAAAAATCAACACTCTTAGCCCCCGATTTTAAGCCTGTTTTCTGAGTTTAGGTATGTCTGGCTCGATGTGAACTGTGATATTAACCGGCCGTGTTAGCTGGCTATGCAGTGCGTCTTCCAGATTGCTTGCTATCTCATGAGCAGCAGCTATACTCAAATTCGGGTCAACAAGTATATGCAAATCCAGAAAAACCTCCCTGCCGACGGTGCGGGTCCGGAGGCGATGATACTGACGAATTTGTCCGTTGGCTTTAATGATATTTTTAATCTGCTCTATCGTCGCCCCATCAACAGCTTTTTCGATTAGTTCGCCGAGGCAATCGCTGATAAGCTTCGTGGCAACTATTACAACCATAACACCGATGCCGATAGCCGCGAGCTGGTCGCCGTGGGTGAACCCGAATTTTTGCGCGGTTACACCGATGATAACCGCTACCGAGCTTAAAGCGTCGGCCCGGTCGTGCCACGCGTTTGCAAGCGCCGCCGGGCAGTGGTGCTTCATCGCAACCGCTTTTGTAACGCGATAGACCACTTCTTTAATGATGATGGCCCCGACCGCCGCTATCAGAACCATGTTACTCGGACAAGTAACATTGTCTTTGGCGATATCGAGAGCCGCATAGTATATCATCCCCAGCCCCACACCTAACAGGCCCAGGGCAATCGCCATGGCCGCGAGCGTCTCCAGCTTGCCGTGCCCGTATGGATGACTCGAATCAGGCTTTTTTGAACCAAAATAAAGCCCCAGCAGAACCGCTATATCCGTAAGCATATCCGAGACCGAATGAATGGCGTCGGCGAGCATGGATAACGAACCGGTTATGAAACCTACGAAGAACTTGCCGGCTATCAAAAAAACATTCGCCGCTATACTAAGATATGTAACGCCTCGAAGCTCCTTTGAGGCGTTCTTTTGTTTGTCATCGTTCATCTTCGCTTCAGCCCGATATTTGCCTGCGAATATTTAGAACTTCTTTGAGGTATGCATCAGCAGCATGATGGTCTTTTGCCTCGACTATGACACGCATCACAGGCTCGGTATTGCTCGTGCGCAAATGAAGCCACCCGTCTTCGAAATCGAACCTGCACCCGTCGGTAGTATCGACCTTCGCATTTACAAAAATTTCCTTTGCCCTGCTTAGGATTTGCTGCGCCTGCGACTTGTCAGCCGCGAACTTGTCCTTAATCATACAATAACCGCCGATTTCCCCGACCATTCGGCTTATCTTTTTTCCCGTTTCAGCCATCAACTGCAGAACAAGCGCAATCCCGACAAGACTGTCGCGTATAGGCCCCACCCGCAAATCGATTACGCCGCCGTTGCCTTCGCCCCCGATGATGCAATCATGTTCGAGCATCGCAGCGGCTACGTTCGCCTCACCGACGGCTGTGCGGATGACCTCGCCGTCCGCCTCTTTGGCAATATCGTCGAGCATCCTCGACGTTGAAAGATTTGTCGCCGCCCTGCCCGATTGCCTGCTGAAAGCATATTTGGCCGCCAAAACAAGACTGTACTCTTCTCCGATATACGTCCCTTTCTCGTCAACAATCGCCAGCCGGTCGGCGTCAGGGTCCTGCGCAAAACCAACGTCGGCTCCCTGCTCTTTTACCACTTTACAAAGCCCCTCCAGGTTCTTGGCAATCGGCTCAGGCCTGTGGGCAAAAATACCCGTCGGCTCATCGTTTATCGCGACCACCTCACAGCCGAGCTCGGCGAGTATCTTTTTTGTTACCCGCCCCCCTGCCCCATTGACGCTGTCCAAAACAACCTTGAATTTTTTTACCGCGATTGACTCTTTGTCAACTATCGTTAATACCCTCGCGATATGTATGGCGTCAGTCGTATCGTTGAAAGTTATTTTGCCGCAATGAGGCGAATCCACAAGAGCAAAATGCTTATCGAAGTAATACTGCTTGATTTGCTCCGCTATCGCCGGAGGCGGTGCGACCCCGTCGCCGAGCAATAGTTTTATCCCGTTGTATTGAATCGGATTATGCGAAGCTGTAATAACTACTCCGCCGTCGCATTGAAGCTCCCTTACCATAATGCCGGCGCCGGGCGTCGTTATTATCCCCAAATCAATCACGTCTATCCCGACGGAACATAATCCAGTCGATACCGCCGATTTTAACATCTGCCCGCTTGACCGCGAATCCTGACCGATGCACACCGACAGTTTGTTTTTTCCGCCTTTGGCGAGACCTCGCCCACTGGCGGGTTTGCCGGCGTATTTATTCTTCAAAAACGTCCCGAAGGCGCATCCGTATTCAGCCGCTATCGAAGGCGTAAGATTCTCCCCGACTATACCCCTCATCCCGCTGATACTTATTATCAATTCTTCAGGCATAACAAAAGCCTCACTAATCAATCCAGATTGCAGACATAAATTTCATTTACGAAATCAAGTTTACCAAGCTCCTCAACCGCTTTCGCATCGGGTTCCCTGCTGAGACTGACAGCCAGAATAGCTTTTTGCTCTTCCGGCTTCTGACCAACGCCCATCGTACATATATTGATTTTATGCTTCCCGCAAATGGTACCCACTGCCCCGATAACGCCGGGCTTGTCGTCGTTAAAGATAACCATTACCGGCCCCTGCGGCGTCATCTCTATATTGAAGCCGTCGAGCTCGATAATCCGCAGCAGTTTCCCTCCGAACACCGAACCCGTTACGGTCCGCGTGACCTTGTCGGTAACAACTTTCGCGCTGAAGCTCGCCGCGACGTCCTTTGCCTCGGTATTCTTCGTTTCGTCGATGCTTATCCCGCGCTCCTTCGCAAGGATTCCGACATTAACCATATTCAAAGGCATATCGAAGTGCCGCTGCAATAACCCGATTATAAAGTTTAGTGTCACCGGCTCGACCGCCGCTTCTGCTATCGTGCCGCGGTATTGAACTCCGATTTTCTTGATAGGACCCGTGGAAATAGCGCTCATAAGCGAGCCTATTCGCCGGGCAAGGTCTGCATACTGACTCACCGCCGGAGGCATCGCTCCCGCCGCCGACGGCGCGTTAACCGCGTTCCTGACCGCTTTGCCTTTTATAGCGTCAACAAGTATCTCCGCCGCTTCGACAGCGACCTCTACCTGCGCCTCTTCCGTGCTCGCGCCCAAATGAGGCGTGACAAGACAGCTCTCGAATTCCTTGAATTTGAAACTTTCCGGCGGCTCCTTCGGGAAAACATCCAGTGCCGCACCGGCAATCCGCTTCTCGGCGAGGGCGCTGTAAATCGCGTCTTCGTTAATAATCCCGCCGCGGGCACAGTTAACCAGCCGCACCGTAGGCTTCATCATCTTTATTTGCTCGGCCCCAATCATATTCAGAGTCTGCTCATTCTTAGGCACGTGAACGGTGATATAATCCGATTCCTTGAATATCTTTTCGAGTTTAGTCGTTACTTCGACGCCGGTTTTCTCCGCATCAACCGGTGCAGCCAGAGGGTCATAGCCGAGGACTTTCATATTAAACCCTTTTGCCATCTTCGCGACTGCCATACCGATTCTGCCGAGCCCAATAACTCCGAGCGTCTTGCCGTTGAGCTGGTTTCCCATATATTTCTTCCTGTCCCACGCCTCGTTCTTCAAGCTGTTGCACGCGGGTACAACATTTCGGCTCATAGCAAGTATCAGCGCCAGTGTATGCTCCGCCGCGCTTAGCGTATTGCCGCCGGGCGTATTCATAACGATGACACCTTTTCTCGTCGCTGCCGGCACGTCGATATTATCTATTCCGACTCCCGCCCGCGCAACGCCTTTTAGCTTGCCCGGGTTGGTTAGCACCTTGGCGGTGACCTTCGTATCGCTTCGAACAATCAGGCCGTCGTATTCGCCGATAATCTTAGTCAGTTCGTCCTCGCTGATTTTAAGTTTCACGACAGCTTCCACGCCGTCCATCGAATTGAGTAAATCAATTCCTTCCTGTGCGAGCTTGTCTGTAATCAGAACCTTAATCATTTATGTCCTCCACGAAACCTAACCTTTTATAATGTTTCTATATACTGTGTTCGCTAAACACCGAACGCCATTTTCGCCATATTGTATCTGCTCGCCTAAAAATAGCAAGTATCGAAAATTTACAGATATACCCTGCACCAGCACTAAGCCCTCTCAAAGGCCTTGACTTTGCCCATGACCCAGCGTAAATTGCTTTAAAGCACTTTTTAATCGGCGGGAATTAGCTATGGCAAAGAAGCGAATCGTTGTTAATGACCTTATGCAATCCGGCTACCGCTACAGTCTGGCCGCGCCTGTCGGCAAAAAATTCGACCCGGAATTCAAGCCTGAACTAACTCCGAAGGAAATGCTCGAACTGGGCGTCTTCGGCGGTAAATATATGACTGACTGCAGAAAAGAGTTTCCGAAATCCTGGTTCAAAAAAGCCAAACTCTGCCATGATTACCACGACCCGAAACTAAACTTTTTTCGCATAAACGCATCACAGCCATTATCTTACTGGATAGATAAAGGCTGGATTTACGACGAAGACCCGCGAGGCTGGTTTCAGTGGTATTGCAGATATTATATGGGCAGGCGTTGCCCCGACGACCATCGGCAAATCAAAAGATGGAAGGCTATAAGTCGCCACATAGCACAGATTCGCAAGCACTGCAAAAAAGGCGATTGCAATTGCCGGCCGAAACAAAGACAAGCTGTTCTGCACTGGGCCTACGACAGCAGAAAAATCTAAGCTGCTACCGCGTTATTGCAGGACTTCGGCTTGTACTTCTTTGACCATTTTCACGCCTCTTTTCCTGCGTCGGCCTGTTCCTGCATTCTGGTCAATTGGCGTATCTTTCGAAGCTACCTGTAGGGCCTCGAGTGCTGTGGCGGCGAATAAGTCGGCGCCGATTTCCTGCCAGAGTCCGTCTGCACGGTTAAACAGCCCGCCTGATACCATTATGCGCATATCGGGCCAGGCGTTTATTCTTCTAATGCTGTCAATTAGCTGCCGAATGTCGGGAGCCTGCTTTGGGGTGCTGCCGTAGATTAGCAGTATATCGGGGGCGGAGCCGTTTATAAATTCAAGAACATCTTCGTTTGTCAGGCCGCCGCCGAGGAATTTGACTTCCCAGCCGTCGCTCTCGAAGAGGTCTGCCATTATCTGGGCGCCGAGTTCCTGCAGCTCGGCCTGGGCACAGGAAATCACTATCCTCTTTTCTTTCCTGGGTTTGCGGGGCAGTTTGTTCTGAAGCTGGTCAACAATTGTGCGGTTAATTCGGGTGGCTAAGTGTTCCTGAGTGGTTGTAATCTTGTCTGAACGGACTAAATGCTCGATTTCAACCATAATAGGCCAGATTATATCGGAATACACGGCGTTGGCTGGGGTGCCGGTCTGGAGGGACTCCTCTATAACGGTTCGACAAGCTTTTCTGTCACCACTTAGCAATGTATCCAAATATCGTTCAAGAACTGGGTTTTTAGCCATGATTCGGGTCTCCAAAATTATTTCCTAATTGTTATATCTTGCCTATTTTCACAGTTTTCTATTCCCAAAGAGCCAAAATGTTAAAATGGGTAATTTAGGTATCGGTGACAGGCAAAGAAAAACTTTAGTTAAAATAGGTAATTTAGGTAAGGTGGGAGGGATTTTTTCGCATCAATCCGCCTTCGCCAAGGCTTCGGCGGACAAGCGAAGAAAAATTAACCACAGATTAGCACGGATTTACACGGATTGTTTAGACGCGGATTGCGCAGTGCACCTGGGGCACAAGCTGCCGGAGGTCGGGACGAGGAAACATACAGCGGATATGCCGAAGGCATACCAGTAGGATAGTCTCCGAGCAGGAGGCAGCACAAGCGGAGTAACCCCCAACGTAAAGTTGTGGGCTTTGGGATTTGAGAGGAGAACCCCTCGGCAGGCCGAGGGGCTAAACATTTTTAAACCACGCAATAAATTGCGAGGCTAAACGATTTTGAGATTGCCGCGCTTCGCTCGCAATGACAGTATGATTAACGATATTTATTGCAGGTTAGAATTTCATCTATGGTTTTTCTTTTTTTGTACGGGGGTTTTTCGTCGGCGGAAAAGCCAAGGGTGATTATAAGCTCCACTCTTTTAAATTTAGGAATCGAAAGAGTTTTCTTAACCTTAGCCTCATTGAACCAGCCAAGCATACATGTCCCCAAGCCTTCCTCGGCGGCCTGGAGGCAGAAATGTTCGGCGGCGATACCTATGTCCATCTGCTGGAAGTTTTTCTTTTTAACGATACTGCCGAATTTGGCGGAGAGTTTCTGTCTTTGCGAAACTATTAATACGAGGACGGGCGCTTCGAAGGCGAAATTATTAAAATCCAGAATGCCTTTGAAAGCAGCCGACGCCAGTTCGTTTAGAAGTTCAGGAGCATCTACTATTATAAACTTCCAGGGCTGAGAATTACACGCTGAAGGAGCTAATCTGGCGGCTTCGATACATCGAAGGACTTTTTCGCGCGGAACGGGGACAGTTTTGTAATTTCTAACGCTGTATCTTTTATTTGCCAAATCCAGGAAGTTCATAACGGCTATTGATTTTATGCCGGGGGCAGGGCGGTTTCAATTTATTATTTATTATTTATTATTTACAATTTATTATTTTGGTTGAGATTGCCGCACCCCGTTTCTGTCTTCGACAGAAGACACGGGGTTCGCAATGACAATTTTAAATAGATACATCCACCGCGTTGCGAGGGGCAAGGCGGGAAAGTCGGGTTTTCGGCCAAAAAACACACTGGAAGCCTTAAAAAGACAGATAAAATTTTAATCAAGGCCGAGCGGCAAAGCCGATAATAAATATAATGGGGCAATACACGGGGGTGATATAAAAAGTAAATATCCGTTCATCTTAATAAAAGCGGTTAGAAGCGATATGTAATATTAACAATTTAATGTGGAGGTACCAAAAATGTTATCTGTATTAGAATGGGACAATCTTATAGCGGAGCCTGTCCGGCAAATGCTGAGCAAAATACTGGCCTATCTTCCTGTGCTGCTGGGCGCATTAGTAATTCTGGTAATAGGCTGGGTCGTGGCCAAGGCAATTCGGCGGATAATTGACTGGCTGCTCAAGACGGTGCGTTTCGATATGCTGGCGGACAAGGCGGGGATATCGGGAATTCTAAGAAAAGGGGATTTGAAAATCTCCGCAAGGGAAGTGGTATGCGGGATAGTTTATTGGCTGATTATTATTATGGTCTTAGTGATGGCGGTCGATGCGCTGGGTCTGCCGAAGGCATCGGATATTCTTGCAAGCTTATTCGCTTACATTCCGAAGGTCATCGCGGCGTTGCTTGTTCTGATAGTTGCAATGTTTCTGGCCAGTTTCGTGTCAGGGATAGTTCGCATGGCGGCGGAGAACGCGAAGTTACCCAAATCGGAGCTATTGGCGGGTATAAGCCGATGGGCGATAATAGTTTTCGCGGCAACAATCGCGTTGGAACAGCTCGGCATCGCCCCTCTTTTGGTAACAGCGACATTCAATATTATTCTCGGCGGTATTGTCCTTGCTTTGGCTCTTGCCTTCGGATTGGGCGGTAAGGATGCCGCGTCGAAGTATCTCGATGAATTAAAGAAAAAGCGTTTTTAACCAAGGCCTTTATTCTTTAACGCGCGTGACGTAGAGGCCCGTTCGGGTATCGACGCGGATGAGTTCGCCCTGTTTGACAAAAGCGGGGACCTGCACGGTTATTCCGGTTTCGAGAGTTGCGGGCTTGGTCTGGCTTTGTGCGGTCGCACCTTTGATTTCCGGAGTCGTATCAACGATTATCAAATCGACGGTGTTCGGCAGCGTGATGAGGACGGGCTTTTCTTCATACGAATCTATTATTACCTGCATATTCGGCTTGATGTATTTCAGGGCGTCACTAAAAACGGAGTCATTTAGGGTAATCTGGTCGAAGGTCTGCAAATCCATGAGTACGTGCTCGGAAGCGCTCGAATAGAGATATTCGTAGGCCTTTTTTTGCAGCTCGATTTCTTCGATAATCTCATCGGAGCGCACACGGATATTCTGTATCAAGCCATCGGTAATGCTTTTTATCTTTGTCTGATAGACAGCACCGCCCTTGCCGAGCTTGACGTGTTCGAAATCAATTATTGTGTACAGCCTGCCGTCAACCTTGATGGCCTGGCCCTTTTTCATTTCAGATGCTTTCATACATACTCCACCGATTGCGGAACTAAAACTGCCAAAATATTTAGTATTTCATTATCGCAAAATGCGCCGTGATTGTCAAGAAGGCGAAGTGAATTAGGGCAGTTTTACCAGCTCATACAAGCCGTGGCCGGTGTCGCGGAGTCTTCCCTGTCTGCACAATTCGTTCCAGACCTCCTGCGGAAACTGGTTTGGCGGCTTGATGGCAAAAACGCCCGTAGGGCCGGTCGAAAGCGCGCTTCGTCCAAGTCGCGAATCGTCATCGAGGGCGGTAAGTTTGAGTCGCTTCTTGAATGCTTTGATGGCACTTCTGAGAGTCTCCGGTGGTATGCCACCGGCTTGCTCCTGCGGCTGGTGTTCTGTCATATTATCCGCCTCCGCATTTATGCTATTTAATTTATATTAACCGAGGTTCCCATGCCAATCGACCGAGCAGGCATAGTCGAGTAATTTTTTGAAGTACGGCAAGTCCATCGGCGGTAATTCTATGTCACTATCGGAGAGGACTTTGTCGGTATTGGTCCTGTCGAAAACAGGTTCTGACTGCATGTAGGGCGCGTAAACCGAAGTTGATTTCTGGATTAGCCTTTCGATTCTGCTGGGCTTTTCAGTGGTAAAGCTGTCAGCTTTAACGAGTTTATAGCTGCTTAATCCAAAGAGGCTGGAGAAAATCCGGCCGAAGTCTTTCATAGTTAAGGGCCTGGGGCTGGTAATATGATAAGTGCCGGGAAGGCCTTTACTGATGATATGAGAGGAAACTTTGGCGAAGTAATCTACGGGGATAATATTTTTTGTTACGCCTGGTTTTGTTATGACACGGATACAATCTTTCCCCAGGCGCGGCGCGATGAGGGCAAGGGCTTTCATGTAATCATACAACGAGGCAAAATGCACCGTTTTCCCATATTGGGAATCTCCGAGGACAATACTCGGGCGGAGAATAACAACGGGCAGAGAATTAGTTTGCGCCCAACTGTGAACGAGCATTTCCGACCTGCATTTGGTGTCTTCGTAAATGTTATTAAAGGATTGTCCGAGGTCGGTTTCGTCTTCCTTTACGGTGCCGGTTCGTTTTCCGGCGATATAGGCGCTGCTGACGTGAACCAAGGGCAGAGAGAGTTTGCCAGCGAGTTCGAGGACATTAAGTGTGCCCTGAATGTTCATCGTTTGATGAGATTTGTCGCCGTCGCCCAAGAATTTCGTGCAGGCGGCACAGTGAATGATTTTGGAAAGCCGATTAAAATTCTTCGAATCTGACTTGAGCCCAAGCTGTTTTTTGCAGATATCTCCATGAACTATCTCGATATTGTCTTTGAGTCCATTGGCTCCTGTGATATCGAATATTCGATTCAGGCGGGCGGCAGCATCTTTGCTATTGCGGTCCCGCATCAGGGCCAGGACTTTTTCGCCCCGCCGGGATAATTCTACGGCAAGCCAGCTTCCGAGGTTGCCGGTTATTCCAGTCAGTAAAACAGTATTTTTCGACGCGATTGACATAGCACTTTATTCTACCGAGGATTAAACCAAATAACAAGGAAATATCCGGCAGTTAGCAATAGTTAGATTTTCCCGGATTTGAGGGATTTCTCCGTAAAGATAATTATATCGTTCATCATCTGCACAGCTTCGACGGGATGTTTGCCGGCAGCGGTTTCTGCGGAGAGCATTACATAATCGGAACCGTCTATGATTGCGTTGGCAACGTCGCTTACCTCGGCGCGCGTGGGCCGGACGTGTTCTGTCATACTTTCGAGCATTTGCGTGGCGGTGATGACAAAGACCCTACAGCTGAGGCATTTTTTGATAATGATTTTCTGCATTACGGGCACTTCGCAGATTGGCAAAGAGACTCCCATATCGCCGCGGGCAATCATGATGCCGTCGGAGACATTCATTATTTCATCGATATTTTCGATTCCCCTGCGGTTCTCAATCTTGGCAATCAGGGGGCAATTAAAATCGCGGCTGTTGATAAATTCCCTGACGGCGAGCATGTCTTTTTTATTTCGGACAAAGGACTGGGCGATAAAATCGACGTTGTTTTCTATGCCGAAGAGAAGGTCGTTTTTGTCTTTTTCGGTCAGGCCTGCGAATTTCAAATTAATGTCGGGGATATTAATTCCTTTGTGTTCCTTTACAATGCCCGGAACAAGGACCTCGGCTTTTAGGCCGGTTTTGTCACGGCCCCTGACTTTTAAGGCGATGCTGCCGTCATCGATGAAGATATGGCAGCCGGTTTTTATATCCGAGAGAGCGCCATCGTAATCGAAGGGTATGACGTTTTTTTTGTCGGTTTGCGGTTCGTTAATCAGTGTTACTGTGCTGCCGGCTGCAAGGGTGAGCATTTTCCCTGGGCCTTTGAACAGGCCGACCCTGATTCTGCAGCCTTCGAGGTCCTGGAGGATTTTTATTTTGTTTTTGCGTGTTTTGTTTAGCGTCCTGACAATATCAATGTTTTGCTTATGGGTTTTGTGGGTTCCGTGAGAGAAATTAAGCCTTGCGACATTCATTCCTGCCAGAGCCAGCTTTTTTAAGACGGCGGCAGTACTGCTGGAAGGGCCCAATGTACAGATTATCTTTGTCTTGCGCATTTTTGCTCCTGCAAATTTTGTAAGTTGTGAAACAACTATATCAAAATACGGCTATTTTGTCGATACCGGCAAGCGCAGGACAGGAACGCCGGGCCATATACAAACTTATGCGGTCAGGTTTGTTTAGGCACAAAGGGGGAGAGTTTGCGGAGCTTGTTGACGATTTCGGGTATTTTTTCGATTGTGTAATCAACTTCCTTTTCGGTGTTGTATCGGCTGAGGCTAAAACGGATTGAGCCATGAGCGGCAGTGAAGGGGACACCCATAGCGCGGAGAACGTGGGAAGGTTCGAGCGAGCCTGATGTGCAGGCCGAGCCGGAGGAAGCGCAGATACCGAACTTATCGAGCATAAGCAGGATTGCTTCTCCCTCGATAAATTCGAAACTGATGTTACTCGTATTGGGCAGGCGATTTTCGGGGTCGCCATTGACCATACAGTCGGGACATTTTTCGAGGATTGATTTTTCGAGTTTGTCGCGGAGTTGTCTGACTTTTTTATTTTCCTCGCTGAAGTTCTGCATCGCCAATTCGCAGGCCCTGCCGAGTCCGATTATGCCGGGGACGTTTTCGGTGCCTGCACGCCGGCCTGACTCCTGATGGCCACCAAGCATAAATGGTGCGAGGCGGGTACCCTTTCGGACATAGAGTATTCCGACACCCTTGGGGGCGTGCAGCTTGTGGCCCGATATGCTTAGCAAGTCGATAGCGCTTTTCGATAAGTTCAAAGGGATTTTGCCGACGGCCTGTACGGCGTCGGTGTGAAAGACGATGCCTTTGCCTGTTACCATTTCGGCGATTTTTTCGATGGGGAATATCGTGCCTGTTTCGTTGTTGGCATACATAACCGTTACGATAGCGGTGTCTTCGGTGAGAGATTCTGCGAGTTGGTCGATATTGAGTCTGCCTTTTCTATCGACGGGAATCTCGACGACTGTGTAGCCGTGGTTTTCGAGGTCACGGCAAACACTAAGGACGGCGGGGTGCTCGACGCGAGTGGTTATAACCTTGTGCTTATCGGGGTAAGCAGCGAGAGTACCTTTGATTGCGGCGTTGTCGCTTTCGGTTCCGCAGCCTGTGAATATGATTTCAGACGGGTCGCAGCCGAGAAGCACAGCTATCTTTTCGCGGGCTTCGCGGATTTTAATGCCGACCTGTCCGCCGAAGTTGTGCATGCTCGAAGGGTTGCCGTAAAGCTTGCAGAAGTATGGCTTGATTTCTTCCAATACCTCATCGGCGACTTTTGTCGTGGCGTTATTATCGAAATATATGGTCTTCATTTTAGCCCCTGTGGTTATGCGGCTGCTGGGTTGAGTCTTTATCTTCTTCGACGAAAAGCTTATCTGAAACGAATTCTCTCAGTTTAGTTTCGACGACGTCTTTCATTGTGAATTCGGTCAGTTTGCACTGGGCGCACATGCCCCTAAAGGCGACGATTACTTTATCGCCTTCGACGTCTATCAGTTCGATGTCACCACCATGCTCACGAAGGGCCGGGCGGATTTGTTCATTGATTGTCTGCTGAATCATCTGTATTTTCTGGATGTTCGTCAATTTGCCTGCCCATCGAGGCTGCGTTTCGGTTACCTGGCCTGCTTTGTCACCCTGGATATTTTTGATTATTTTTTCGATTTCGCCCCTGCAGCCGCCGCAGCCGCCGCCGGCCTTGCAGTAATTTGTTACCTGCTCGACGGTAGTAAGGTCGTTTTCGCGTATGACCCTTTCGATTTCATCTTCGGTAACGCCGAAGCAGGTGCAGACGACTTTTCCTTTAAGCTCGTGTTTCTTTTTTCCGCCGGTGTGGTAATTCTCGATAGCTGCTTCGAGGGCTTCTTTGCCCATAACCGAGCAGTGCATTTTTTGTTCGGGCAGGCCGCCGAGGTAATCGGCGATGTCTTTGTTGGTTACTTTGGCAGCTTCTTCGAGTGTCATGCCTTTTATTATTTCGGTCAGGACCGAGGACGTCGCGATTGCGCTTGCGCAGCCGAAGGTTTTGAATTTCGCATCTGCGATTCTGCCATCCTTATCGAGCTTGAACGTCAGCTTTAGCGCATCGCCGCAGGCCAGTGAGCCGACCTCGCCTACGCCGTCGGGGTTTTCTATTTCTCCGACGTTGTGCGGATTGAAAAAATGGTCCTTAACCTTATCCGTATATTCCCACATAATTAGTTTTGAGTCCTTAGTTTTTAGTTTTTAGTTTTTAGTTTTTTCATAACCGGTTTTTACTATGCTGGTTAGAATTTTGATTAATTCCTCTGACATTTGTATAAATTCACTCACATAATCTTTTTGTAAAATCCCCGAATCTCTAAGCAATCTCAACCAATAGTTTGTTTCTCTCGCCTCTTTTGAGGCAATACACATTTTCGCAAAGAAGTCTTTTTTGCTTTGTCCCGCCAAAGCTTCTTCGACATTTGCACCTATACTTGTGCCAGACCTTAATAGTTGGGTGGCAATTTCAAAATGCTTTTCATCTTTTAGCTTCGCACACAGGTTTATTACCTGCAAAGCAAAATCATAACTTTTTTGTTTAATAATACTCTTAGCCATAACTTAAAACTCAACACTCAAAACTCAGCACTTTTTTTCAGTGCGTCGTCGAAATCGGCGATTATGTCGCCGATGTGTTCTGTTCCGACGGAGACGCGAATATAATCTTCGGTTACGCCGGCGGCGAGCTGCTCGGCGCCGCTCAACTGTTGATGTGTCGTGCTGGCAGGATGAATTACAAGTGTTTTGCTATCGCCGATATTGGCGAGGTGGCTTGCCAGTTTGACGCTATTGATAAACTTAATGCCGGCCTTTTTGCCGCCCTTGATTCCAAAGCCAAGAATCGCACCCTGGCCCTTGGGCAGATATTTCTGGGCCAGCTTATAATCCGGATGCGATTGAAGGCCCGGGTAATTGACCCAGTTTACTGATTTATTCTTTTCGAGCCATTGCGCGAGCGCGAGGGCATTTTCGCTGTGCCGGGCCATACGCAGATGCAGCGTTTCCAAACCCTGCAAAAACAGAAATGCGTTGAATGGGGATATACAAGAACCCATATCGCGGAGGAACTGTACCCTTGCCTTGATGATATAGGCCAACTTGCCAAACGATTCGAAGTATTTGGCACCGTGATAGCTCGGGTCAGGTTCGGTCAATTCAGGGTATTTGCCGTTGTTCCAGTTGAAGCTGCCCGAATCGATGATTGCACCGCCGATGCTCGTGCCGTGCCCGCCGATAAATTTCGTGCAGCTATGAACAATAATATCGATACCGTGTTCGAAGGGCCTAAACAGCATTGGGGTCGCGACGGTGTTGTCGCAAATTAACGGTATGCCGTTTTTGTGCGCGATGTTCGCAATTTCTCCATACTGCGGAATGTTATTTCTGGGATTGCCGATGCTTTCTATATAAATCAATCGTGTATTATCCTTGATTGCTACGGCAAAACTCTCCGGCTCTTTCGGGTCAACAAATGTTACATCGATTCCCAGCTTTTTGAATGTCTGGCTAAAGAGCGTAACGGTTCCGCCGTAGAGGGAACTCGAAGCTACGATATGGCCGCCGGCGCCGCAGATATTAAATATGCTGACATATATAGCCGACTGACCCGAACTTAATGCTAATCCTCCGACGCCGCCTTCGAGAGCGGCTAATCTTTTTTCCAATACGTCAGTCGTCGGGTTCATCAATCGCGTGTAGATATTGCCGAACTGTTTGAGCGCAAATAAATCCGCCGCGTGTTCGGTGTTCTTGAAACAATAGCTGCTCGTCTGATAAATGGGTACAGCCCGGCTGAGGGTATCGGAATCTATATTCTGGCCCGCATGGAGGGCGAGGGTTTCCAAGTGATATTTAGTTTCGTTATCCATCTGTTTAGTCCTTGCTTATTTTCGAAGGTAAAATTTCCACCATTCTATCGAGCGCTCTTTTAGCTTTTATTCTTATCTCTTCCGGCACTACGATTTTATACTGCATATCTTCGAGCGACCACGCTACTTTTTCGAGGGTAATTTTTTTCATATTCTGACAAACCGCCCTGCTGCCTGCCGGGATGAATTCCGCTTTTGGATTTCGCTTTTTCAAAGGATAAATCATACCTGTTTCGGTGGCAATTATAAAGCGTTTCGCGGGGCTATTAGCGACAAATTCGAGCATTTGGCCCGTGCTTAGCAACTCATCGGCAAGGTCCTTTACCGGCTCGGAACACTCTGGGTGCGCGATTACAACGGCATCGGGGTATTTCGCTTTTGCGCTTTTGATATCATCTTTGGTTATCAATGTATGGGCAATACAATAGCCCGGCCAGAGCAGGAGATTTCTGCCGGTTCTTTCGGCGACAAATCGGCCGAGGTGCTGGTCAGGAACAAAAATAATTTGTTTGTCCTTCGCAATAGAGTCAACCACCTCAACAGCATTGGAGCTGGTACAGCAATAATCACTCTGCGCCTTGACCTCGGCGGTGCTATTAACGTAACAAACAACCACCGCATCGGGATGTTTCTGTTTCAATTCGGTTAACTGCTCGGCGGTTATCATATCCGCCATAGGGCAGCCTGCGAATTTATCCGGCAAAAGCACGGTCTTTTTCGGAGAAAGAATGGCGGCGGTTTCTGCCATAAACTTTACGCCGCAAAATACGATTACCTGTGCATCGGTTTGCTCGGCCTTGATACTCAAGCCGAGGGAATCGCCGCAAAAATCAGCGATTTCCTGAATTTCCACCGGCTGATAATTGTGCGCAAGTATGACAGCCTTTCGTTCTGCCTTTAACCGTTCGATTTTTTCAATCAGCTTTTCGTTCAAAAAACCTCCTGAGGGCTTTTTTATTTTTTTACCTGCTTGCCGTCTTTCGTGTAAACCAAATCTGCCTTTGGCGTTGTAACGGTAACGCCGGCGGGGACTGGTTCTTTTATCCAGACGTTTCCGCCGATTACAGCGCCTTTGCCGATAACTACATCGCCGAGTATCGTCGCCTCGGCATAAATTGTTACGTTGTCCTCTATGGTCGGATGTCTTTTTCCGCCTTTTATTATTCTTCCTCGTTCGTCCTTCGGGAAACTAAGGGCGCCGAGGGTGGCGCCCTGATAAATTTTAACGTTGTTGCCTATGACGGTAGTTTCGCCTATTACGACGCCGGTTCCGTGGTCGATAAAGAAACTTTTGCCTATCGTTGCGCCTGGGTGTATATCGATGCCGGTCCTTGCGTGGGCACATTCGGTCATTATGCGGGGAATCAAGGGGACACCTTTCGAGTACAACTCATGGGCGATGCGATACGTCGCAATGGCTATTATGCAGGGATAGCTTATCACGACCTCTTCATAAGATTTCGCGGCGGGGTCACCATCAAAGGCGGCGCCGACATCGGCCTTGAGCATTTCTCTAATATGGGGCAGGCGAGCGAGGAGATATTCTGCGGCTTCCTCGGCCATTGCCCTGCATCCGCCGGTGTCGCATTCTTCCATTCTGCAGCGGTATTTGTAAGCGCGCTCAATCTGTTCGGAAAGCTCGGTATAAACGTGATACAAAATATCAATAACAATGTAATTGATATTCGATTTCGTGACCGTTCGTTTGCCGGTATAGCCCGGGAAAATCAGCTCGGTGAACAAGTCGAGAATCTCGACGATTTTATCCCGCACGGGCAGGTTTGAAGCCTCGATAAAATTTATGCCGGAGTCACCCTGAAAGGTTCTGGTAATTTCATTAACCAAATTTTCTATTTTTTCGCTGTTCATCCTGTTCTTGCGCATTGTCAAATCCTCTCGAAAAGACAAAAGCCTGTTATTGAAACATTTCAGTGGAGATATATCTCTCTCCGGTATCGGGCAAAATTACCACTATCGTTTTGCCCTGGTTTTCCGTCCGATTCGAAATTTGAATCGCCGCCCACAAAGCGGCACCGGAGCTAATCCCGCCTACTATACCTTCTTTCGCCGCTAACTGGCGGGCCGTTTCCATAGCGTCATCGTCGGAGACCTGGATAATCTCGTCGATTATTTTGACGTTCAACACTTCCGGCAAAAATCCTGGGCCTATACCCTGTATCTTATGGGGGCCCGGCTTGCCGCCCGAAAGCACGGGCGAATCCTTTGGCTCTACCGCGACGACTTTGAGATTCTTGTTGTGCTGTTTCAATACCTCGCCGCATCCTGTTATCGTTCCGCCGGTACCGACACCGGCAACAAAAAAATCAACTTTGCCATCGCTGTCGGCCCAAATCTCCTGCGCCGTAGTTTCCCTGTGAATCTGCGGGTTCGCGGGGTTGTTAAACTGCTGCGGCATAAAGGCGTCAGTGTGTTCGGCCACGAGCCTTTCGGCCTCTTTCACCGCGCCGGTCATTCCAAGTTCCGCGGGAGTTAAGACAATCTCGGCACCGAATAATTTTAACAGTTTTCTTCTCTCGATGCTCATCGATTCCGGCATAGCCAGTATCAGGCGGTACCCTTTGGCGGCACAAATGAAGGCAAGTCCTATTCCGGTATTGCCGCTTGTCGGTTCGATTATAACTGTTTCTGTTTTTATCAATCCTTTTTCTTCGGCGGCTTCAATCATAGACAAAGCAATCCTGTCTTTGATGCTGCCGCAGGGATTAAACGATTCGAGCTTGGCCAAGATGGCGGCTTTGCCGGAGCCGAGTTTGTTGATTTGCACCAGGGGAGTGAACCCGACCGCCGCGGTTATATTTTCGAATATGGCACTCATAATTTGTCCTTAATCTATATTTGATAATTTAAGGTCTTTTTATCCTTCGTCCTATTTATCAAATCCTGCAGGGTCATTGACTGCAGGACACTCATAATTGCCTGCTGAACCTCGGCCCAGACCTGTCTTGTTACACAATCTGTAACTCTCGCACAGTAATTTTTATTTTCAAGGCACTCAACGGTGGTTACAGGTCCTTCAAGGGCGTTAAAAACATCGCTAAGTTTAATCTGATTGGCGGGTTTAGCAAGGATATAACCGCCTTTGGCGCCCCTGATACTTCTTACAAGCCCTGCCGACTTGAGTATGGCCATTAACTGTTCGAGATACTTAATGGATATATCCTGCCGATGCGCAATGGTCTTAATCTGCACAGGCCCCTTGCTCTGGTTTGCAGCCAGCTCCAATGCAGCTCTTACTCCATATCTTGTTCGAGTCGAAAGTTTCATAACAATCCACCTATTCCGAAGTATTCCTACCTTATTAGTAGTATATTATATAGAATTGTCAAGATTTGTTTGCAAAAAAGCCTAAAAAACAGCAAAAAGTCCAAGATTCGCCATTTTTGCTTTAAAAACTGCCTGTATAAATGGGCCCGGCGAGGTCAATTTGATTGACAAGCCGGCAGAACAAGCAGAGAATAAGCTATTATCCTGAACTGATATAAGTAAAAAACCATATGACTGAATCAAGTAGTGAACTGCCGGAACTGTCGCTGGAACATTTGCATCGGCTTACCGACGACAAGGGGCTTTTCCAGCACGCAAGGCGCACAACGCCATATCGCAAAGAGGGGTACTGCACTGACGACAACGCAAGGGCCGTAATTGCGACAGCCTGGTATTATGCCCGTAATCCTGAGCCGGAAGCGCTCGAGCTTTTTAAAATATATCTGGCCTTTACCCTGAGTTCTCAAAATGGTGACGGCTCGGTTAAAAATCTTATGGGCCCTGAAAGAAGATGGTTAAAGAACGAGCCAGGCAATGATGCGCTGGGCAGAGTATTGTGGGCGCTGGGGGTAGTTTTAGCGGAGCCGCCTTCGCCGATTTACCTGACAACGGCTAAAGACTGTTTTGACAATCTCATAAGATGCGCAGGCAAGCAATATCAAAAAGGCAAGGCGTATTCGATACTCGGTATGAGTGAATATCTCAAGCGGTTTCCTGAAGCCTCTGATATTAAAAAACAAATGGAAACAGCCGCAGAGAGTCTTATAGCAGAGTACGAAGAAAATAAGTCTGCTGACTGGCAATGGTTCGACGGCGCCCTGACTTATGACAATGCCATTTTGCCGTATGCTTTGTTTGTCGCCGGGGCCAAGCTCGGAAATAAATACATCGAAGTCGCGGAAAAGACATGCGAATTCCTGCTGGCGAATACTTTCAACGGCGACTATTTCAGCTTTATCGGCTGTATGGGATGGTATAAGCGCGGAGGGGCAAAGGCTAAATTTGACCAGCAGCCGATAGAAGCGGCGAGTACGGTGATGATGCTAAGGGCCGCTTATGACACAACAGGAAACGACAGATTTTTGACGCTGCAAAGAAAGGCCTTCGACTGGTTTCTCGGTGAAAACGATTTGCATCTTCCGCTGTACGATTCCAAAAGCAAAGGATGTCACGACGGCCTTATGTCAGACGGCATTAATCCCAACGAGGGCGCGGAAAGCACATTGAGCTTTCTGTTAAGTTTGCTGGCCATAGCCGAAAGGGCAAAAAAGCAGGTATAAAAAAACAGGTAGAAAAACCTGCTTTTTGAAGGCACTATGAAATAAAATCCCGTCCGTCTGAACAGTCGGTTATGTTAATATCTGTCGTCGTCAACCTTTTTGCCGCCGAGGATTTCAGCACCCTTCTGGCCTGTCCATTGAATATCGCCGCCTACACCAGCTACAGTTTGACAGCCTACGAGGGAAAGGCACAGAACAATTAAAATAACGCATAAGATTATCTTTTTTATCATATTCTCAACTCCATTTCCCTGCCGATAAAAGCTCAACAAGGCGATTCAAAGATATTTGCAAAAAACCATAAAACATCTTATATAATACTATCGGACAAATATTGCCGGTCAAATAATTAAAATCATAGTAATTTATGCCGAGGAGAAATCAAATGAAAATCGGCAGTTTTAACGTCAATTCGCTGCGTGTTCGTTTGCCAATAGTTCTTCGGTGGCTCGCGGAGCACCAGCCGAGCGTTTTGGCTGTTCAGGAAACCAAGGTTCAGGATGTTGATTTTCCAACGGAAGCGTTCGAGACAGCCGGTTATAAATACGTCTTCAAGGGGCAAAAAAGTTACAACGGCGCAGCGATTTTCAGTAAGACCAAGATAAAAAACGCGAGGTTCGGTTTCGACGAGGAGCCGAGGGACGAGGCCCGTTTGATTGCGGCTGAAATCGACGGGGTTATCATCGTTAATACTTATATTCCGCAGGGTGATTCGCCCGAATCCGAGAAGTTCAGTTACAAGCTGAAGTGGTTCGACCGGCTGCTGGAATTTTTCAAAAAGAACTTCAAACCAACAGACCCTATTCTTTGGGTGGGCGATTTCAATGTAGCCCCATTGCCAATCGATGTGTATGACCCGAAAAGGCTGTTGGGACATGTTTGTTTTTGTCCGGAGGTTACGGACGCGTTTAATAAGGTCGTCGAGTGGGGATTTGTCGATGTATTCAGAATTCATTGCAGCGAGACGGGACAATACAGCTTCTGGGATTACCGGATGCCGAACGCATTTGCGCGCAACCTCGGCTGGCGACTGGACCACATAATGGCAACAAAACCGATGGCGGAAAAATGCACGGGCTGCTATATCGACAAAGCCCCCCGCATCGCAGATAAACCGAGCGACCATACGCCTATTGTCGCAGAATTCAACTGGTAGGAAACGTCTCAAAAAGGCCTTTTTTTTACAAATTTTGTAAATTTTACAAATATTACAACTTTTTTCTTGAATTCAGGATTATTATGTGCGATACTATATAGAGGAAAGGGATATTACTATGACTAAAGTAAGTATGACCAAAGCCAGACATAGTTTTACGGATATAGCCAACCGCGTAATGTTCGGTGACGAGCGGATTTGCATCGAGAAGAACAATAAACCAGCCGTAGCCGTTGTTCCTATTGAGGATTTAGAGATATTGGAGGCATTGGAGGATAAAATCGACCTCGAAGAGGCCCTCAAAATGCTGAAAAAACCGGGTTTCATCAGCCTTAAAGCCCTCAAGAAGAAACTTGGGATTTAACCGGATACAGGGATGTATGCAGTCAAATTAAAACCACAGGCCGCAAAATTCATTGCGGCCCAGCCTAATAAGAAAATCCAGCGTCAGTTAATTGCCCACATAGAAGCGCTGGCAGTCAACCCACGGCCTGTCGGAAGTAAACTACTTCATACGCAGGAAAAACTTTACCGCATCCGTTCTGGTGATTACCGTATCATTTATCAAATTCAGGATAAGATTCTACTTGTGGTTATAGTAAGTATCGGCAACCGAAAAGACATCTATCGCTACCTATGAAAATGGCACGCTTCCTTTTCTTTGACATTTGCCATTCCCCTTTACCTACAGAATCAGTTTCCCTCTATATTCCTGATTGCTTCATCGGCGGCCCTGCGGACATCCGCGTTTGGGTCTTCCACCCTTGCTTTTTCAAGGGCGGTATGGGCGTTTGCGTTTTTAACTTTGCCGAAAGCATTGGCAGCTTCGGCACGTAATTCGGGGTCGGGGTCCGAAAGCAGAATATTCTCGAGGGAGAATCTAACGTTATCATCGAAGGAAAAACCCGCTAAATCTCTTATGGCCTGCCTACGAATCTCTTTATCGCCCGCCCGGAGCTGGTTTGTAAGCTCGTTTTTCCTGTATTGCAGTTCGAGGTTCGTCTGCAGGGCGCTTTCACTAAACTGCTGCGGCTGCGATACAACCTGCGGCGAGATTGTCGAATACACAACCGTTTGTCTTTCAATTACCACCGGCTGCCTTTCAACTACTACTGGTGGAGCAACAACATAATAATCCGGCCTTTGGTCGTACCATGAACTGCCGCCGATAATAATGGTTGTCCGGCGCGGACCATAGTTCCGCCAGGTAGGTGCGGAATAGCAGGAACGACGGCCAAAACCGTAGTCGGGCCGGCGGTTATGATTAAAACCCGAACGACCGCCAATATTAATATCTACATTTACTTTAGGCCGTGCTAAAGCCGAATTGGGCAGTACAACCAGTAAACCCGCTGCCGCTATTAATATGTATCTTAAAGTTTTCATTTTGTCGTTCCTTTCCTTATATAAAGCCGTTCTGTTTTCACTAATTTAGACGCTCTCGACCGGCCTTTTATTGCAAATCGCGGTAAAAAAATGAAGAAATCGACAGATGGCTGCCGTGGCAGGTCAAATGGTATCTTCTTTGTGCGGCAGGCGAGATGCTACAAGCAAGTATTCCTGTTAACTATAATTTTTTCAGTAGGTCCAAATTGCCGCGTATCAGCGCCAATTTCTTTCTTCTCGTCCAGCCTTTTAACTGTGCCTCTCGCTTTAGGGCATCACACCGAACAGGAAACTTTTCACAATAAAGCAGCTTCTTTGCACCAAATCTGCTTGTGAAACGACCGCCTTGGCCACTCTTATGTCGCAGGAATCTTCGTTCGACATTATCCGTTACCCCCGTATAAAAACGACCGTCAGAACACTCGATGATATAAACAAACCATAATTTTGGCATCCTTCGACTCCCTCGCTGCCGCTCGGTCGCTCAGGATGGTTGGATTCACTCGCAGAATGCGAGTGAATCCAACCACTGGGGAACAAGGATTCGAACCTTGACTAAATGATTCAGAGTCATTTGTGCTACCGTTACACTATTCCCCAAACCAAACCATGATTGTAAGATGCCGATGGCGAATTGTCAATTGCAATTGACAGTTATCCGCGTAACCGCTAATCTACTTCTATGATTCGCTTTTTCCAAATTATGGTTCTGCTCTGCACAACAGCGGTGATTACAGGATGCAGCGGTCCTGTGAAAGAAAAGCCTATATGGGAGCAGGTTAAGTTAAGCGATGTAGCCACCCCTGCCGAGACAAAACCCGGGGGCAGGCTCTTAAAGACAATAAATATCGATATCCATATTTTTGAATTGCCCGCCAAAGACGCCAACACGCTGAACGTTGTCTGGCAGATGATGTACACAAAGCCGCTGCAATTTAACGACTACGAGGCATTCAAAGCCAACTCATTTTCAATCGGCTTCGGCCAAATCTCAATGTGGAACACCATCGCCAAGGTACTGCTCGATGCCGGCGGTAAACATATAGAAACAGTATCACTGCTGCTGCCCGACGGCGAAACGAATGATTTCACCGTTGCGAGATTGCACAAAGAACAGACCGTTTTCTATATTTCAGGCGACGGCCCAATGGAAGGGGTTTCTCTCGGTCCCGGCAGTCTTGCCCTGCGAATAAAAGTTGAAAAAATTCCCGGCTCAAGAGGCGTGTGCAGGCTTAGCGCCCAGCCGGTGTTTCCATCTCCAATAACAAGTCCTGTTCCGCAGCTTCAAGCCCGCGCGAAATTGTCTGAATTTCTTTTTCCCTCGGCAGGGTTCGAATTGAAAATGAGCCCGGGCGATTTTGTCCTGCTCGGGCCTGAAAAATACATCGACAACCAAATAACCTTGGGCAGTTTGTTCTTCAGCAGGCCCAAACCCAAACCTATTGTCAGTATGTTCCTGATTCTGTGTACCCGGATAATAGACTGAGCCTTCGTATGCCCAATTTTATTTATAGTGAGCTTGTCCGCCCTGAGCCTGTCGAAGGGGTCGAACCTATGGTGTCACTAACTCGATGCAATGATTACAGCCAGGCGGAGATTGCCGGGGCAATCGCAAGACATTTCGAGCTTCTCGGCGGTCTGGAAAAGTTCGTATCGCGCGGCGATAGTGTTCTGCTGAAGCCGAATTTCATCGCCCCGAGGGCCCGCCGATGTGCCGCCCAGACCGACCCGGCGGTTCTGCTCGAAGTCGCCAGGCTGCTGAAAGATTTCGGGGCAAGGCCTTTTATCGGCGATTCGCCGGCATGGAGCAATGTTTTCGCGTGCGTAAAGGCGTTGAAGATGGAAGACGCTCTGAAAAAGATGGCTATCCCGGTAAAGCAACTCAATAAACCGAAAGAGTGCCGAATAGGAACGAAAGATATCAAGGTCGGCATAAGTTCAATCGCGCTCGACGCAGACGTAATTATAAATATGCCGAAGTTCAAGACGCATCAGCAGTTGGCAGCGACATTCGCAATCAAGAATATGTTCGGCTGCGTAACCGGCAAGCGGAAGGCGCTCTGGCACTTTACAAAAGGCAAAAACGCCGATGAGTTTTGCGAGATGCTGATTGAAATATACAAATTTTTGAATCCCGCTTTGACTATTATCGATGCCGTGACAACAATGGACGGCCCCGGCCCAATCCGCGGCAGAGCAAGGCCGCTCGGCTGGCTGATTGGAGGTACAGAACCAATCGCCTGCGAAACCGTGTGCTGTAAATTAGTAAACATCCATCCGCAGAACATCCCGATTATCAAAACGGCATCGCAAATGGGGTTCGGCTGTTCGGATGCGGACAAGATAACAATACTCGGCGATTCGCTGCCGAAAGAAGCGTGTATGGATTTCGAAATGCCCCGGCTTATACCAATTATGTTCTCTCTGCCGCACGTTTTCAAAAGCATCTGCAAACAGGTAATCCTTCTGGCCAAATCCGCTAAAAAATGATAAGTATCAAATATGAAAATCAAGCAGATAAACATTCTCGGTATTGAGACCAGTTGCGACGAGACGGCGGCGGCGGTTGTCGCAGAGGGGAAGGTTATCAAGTCTTCTGTAGTTGCTTCGCAGACGAAGCTGCACGAAAAATACGGCGGAGTCGTCCCGGAAATCGCATCCCGCGCTCATATCGAAAAAATATATCCGGTTATAGCTGAAGCAATCACACAGGCAGGAGTTGGCGAAGATAATATTGACGCAATCGCGGTGGCAAACCAGCCGGGGTTAACAGTCGCCTTGATAGTAGGCGTAACCGCAGCCAAGACACTCGCGTTTATGTGGGAAAAACCATTGATAGCAATCAACCATTTACACGCACATCTGCAGTCGGCTCTTTTGGGTCAGGATAGTCCGGAACTGCCCGCAGCGGCTTTGATAGTATCGGGGGGACATACGAGTTTATACGATTATCATTCACCATTGCAGCCTGTGCTGCTGGGTTCTACGATTGACGACGCCGCGGGCGAGGCCTTTGATAAAGTTGCAAGCATCTTGAACCTGCCTTATCCGGGCGGGCCATCCATCGAAAAGGCGGCCAAAAACGGCGACTCGAAGGCAATCAAATTTCCGGTATCGATGCTCGGAAAAGATTCGCTGGATTTTTCGTTCAGCGGAATTAAGACCGCTGTATTGTATTACTGTCACGGCAAGGACATGAAGGGCGAGAACAAAGTCGATTCGATGACCAGTGAGGAAATCGCAGATATCGCAGCTTCGTTTCAGTCGGCGGTGGTCGATGCGCTTGTCAAAAAAACAAAGCGGGCCGCTGAAAAAATCGGAGCAAAAACAATATTGCTCGGAGGCGGAGTCGCAGCCAATACCGAATTGCGAACACGCCTGCAAGAGATGTGCGATTCGATGACACCGGCAAGAAAACTGCTGGTTGCACCGAAACAATATTGCACCGATAACGCCGTTATGGTAGCTTCGTTGGCGTATTATAAATTCAAAGCAGGACTCTTTGCGGATTTAACATTAGAGCCGAAATCTACCGGATGAACCAAGGCGAAACAGAGCCGCGACCGTAAGGGAGTGGTAATTTTTTGTATTTAGCCCACAGTTTTACTGAGGGTTACTTTGAATAAAGGAAAGTCAAATTCGAAGTGAACAACTGAAAAAATTGTTATCACAGGTTAAAAATGGCAAGGTCACCCTCGATGAAGCCATCACTAAGCTTCGCCACCTGCCTTTCGAGGATTTGGGATTCGCCCACGTGGACCATCACCGCCAGATTCGCTGCGGCTTTCCGGAAGTTATTTACTGCCCCGGCAAAACGACCGAACAAGTAATCAAAATATTCGAGAGCCTGTCTAAAAAAGGCAATAATATCCTCGCCACACGGGCAGAGGAAACCGTTTTCAAGGCGCTGGCCAAAACAAAAAAGTTCCCGAAGGCAAGATACGAAAAGGCAGCGAAAGCGATTGTCCTTGAGCAGAAAAAAATCAAGTTTTCCAAATCTGTTATTCCGATAGTTACGGCAGGCACGGCTGATTTACCCATCGCAGCAGAAGCGAAAGTTACCGCCGAGATTATGGGCCAGCGGACAGAACTGGTTTGCGACGTCGGCGTGGCGGGCCTGCACAGACTAATCGGTCATCTGCCGAAACTGCAAAAGGCAAACGTCATCATCGTTATAGCGGGAATGGAAGGAGCTTTAGCCAGCGTTGTCGGGGGTCTGGTTAGCTGTCCCGTAATTGCTGTCCCCACCAGCGTCGGCACGGGCGCAAGTTTCGGCGGCATCGCCGCCCTTTTGACTATGCTCAATAGCTGTGCCGCAGGCGTCACCGTCGTCAATATCGACAACGGCTTTTCCGCAGGCGTAGCCGCGACACTTATAAACAAAAGAATCGAATCAGGAAAATAAAATAAGGATAAACACCTCTCTCTTACTTTACACTGATGCATATTCCCCCTAACGAACTTTTGACTACAATGATAGATAAGTAAGCGGGCAGTTTTCCGTGAAGCAAATATACTTTAACTCAACCCATCTATTACTTTGTCGAGATTGTGCTCCTTAAAGTATTTTTTTTCGTCACGCCAGCGCCCATTTTTATAGGCAGAATTGGCAACTGGTACATCACCAAAACTCTCTCTGAATCGGAGTATCAAGGCCCTCTCTAATTTTCTCCAGGACTCAACACCTTGTATTTTTCTGCATGTTACAATGTGAAGTTCAAGATGCTTTATTCCATAGCAATAAAGCAAATCTTCGCCTTTCCAAACTGCGCTTGAGGCGATTCGTCTTGCACCTTTTTTAGTTGTGCCTATGTATGCAATCCGAGAGTTGCCAAACCGATATCTGAGTTTCTTGTTTGCGCGGATGATATATACAAGCTTATCATCTTTAAAAGCTGTGCGATTGATTACAAGGGAAGGCTGATTTCTGAATTTAACCAATAATTTATGAGCCATAATATTCTCTCCCTTGAATTAAAACTGTATATAGGGTTTTTTACATACCCCGTTTTATGTTCTTTCCGGATTCTGTATTTGTTTTTTCAGTTCGTCGGGGAGCATATCTCTCAAACGGGGATGCGCCTCCACGAGGCGAGCGATATCGGTAAGGTCTTTCAATCGTTTGCTCTGCCTGCGGCCCGGCTCGGACCAGGCCTTTATTTTGCCTTTGAGAGTATCCTCCAGCGAGGCCACTCTTAGTAAAATACCATTTACGTCAGCCGCAACGGCACGGGAAGGAAAATCCTTGTAGAAATCCTCCGTACTAAGCTGGATACTTACCGCTGAATGCCCTTTGAAGTTGACAGACCACTCGAATCTCTCCGAACGAAATCCCGCTTCCTCAAGCAAAGATACAGCACGCCCGATTGACTCGGCGGCAACAACGAAGTCAACGTCCTGCGTCACCATCGTTTGCTGTGCCCAGTGATTCACCGCAACGCCGCCAATGGCACACCATGCCACGTCGGCTCTCTCAAGGCAGTCAACCATCCTCATCACGTCATCGGTCCCGCCGGAAGTCTGCCAATCATAGAATTGCTTGCCTGTCATTTCTGTACTCCGCTAAAACATATCAACCATATCATTCATCACGAGAATTATAAACCTTCCTTTTTGCTTGTCAAATCTCTTATTGACCATATTCCGTGTTGTTTGTAATATAATTGTCGATAGGACACCATGTGGGGTATCCTACTGTGGAACGAGGTTATATGCAGATAATAAAGACAATCCCGAAACTTAAACCAAGAAAGTCTGACGCTCACAAAGGCGATTTCGGCAGGGTCTGTATCATAGGCGGCTGTGTCGGTATGAGCGGCGCCGCTGCGCTGGCAGGCCGGGCCGCACTGCGGGCTGGCGCGGGGCTTGTCAGGATAGCAACACCTAAAAGTATTCTGCCAATCGTCGCCTCGATAGAGCCGGCTTACACAACTATACCGCTTGCTGAAGATGCCGAAGGTCGAATATCCGCAAAGGCAATCAATACCATACTCGAAGCCGTCGGCGAAAACGATTGTCTGGCCTTCGGGCCGGGCATCGGCGTCAGCAGCGGCATCCAGTCGATTCTCGAAACACTCCTTCGGCAGGAAAATTTGCGTATGGTCATCGACGCTGATGGTCTCAATAACCTAAGCAAAATAAAAAATTGGCCACAAATTACCAGTCACCAGTCACAAGCCACGGGTTTAATTCTAACGCCGCATCCGGGAGAGATGAAAAGATTATGGATGGGACTGTTCAGAGAAAAATTGCCATCCGACCGCTGCGAGCTGGCGGGCAAATTTGCGAAGCAGACTAAAACTGTCGTGGTATTGAAAGGCGCAGGGACAGTTGTTAGCGACCCTTCGACTTCGCTCAGGGCAGGCGGACAGAAAGTTTATGTCAACAAAACCGGCAATCCCGGTATGGCGACCGCAGGCGCAGGCGACGTCCTCACGGGTGTTATAACCGCCCTTATGGGTCAGGGTATGAGTAATTTCGACGCGGCAGTGGCCGGCGTTTACATACACGGGCTGGCAGGTGACATCGCCGCGGGGAAAATGGGGCAGACAAGTTTAATCGCCACCGACATAATCGAATCGCTGCCGAAAGCCTTCCTGGAAAAATAGTGTTCGTCTTTTGAGCTGAAATCGAACTCAAGTATCGAATATCAGGTCAAGTTTTCTACGCTGCGGCACGGGCAGTTCCGCTCCGCATCGGATGCAATCGATTCTTTCGAGTCCCCGTCGTCTGCCGCAAGCAGGACATTTAATAATCGGGGTATGGTTCAGGGCCAAATACGCTAATAAGCCTGCCAGATTGAATGCACCAACAAGAACAAGCCAGAAAAATAGTTTGCCCAACGAAGTCCTTCTTGCCCAGCAGTGCCAAAAAGCAAACGCCATCATCGCGGCACTTAGTATGCAGTTCAGCAAACTATATCGCGGGCGGAATTCTGTAATCATAAAGGCATAGGCCTGCATTATTCGCATTGTACTGACCCCCTCGCGGCCGAACTTATAAAGACTATCGCCAAACAGATGCCACAGCAAATCGAATACCGGCGGCGACGTTATGCTTGCCCAGCCCATAATTGTTTCTCTGTGGTCCGGTGGATACGGTATATCCCAGACAGGTCTTATCCAGTCGAATTGGTTGACAAGCTCCAGTTTGCCGTCACCAGCGACCTTGTAAAGCTGCAGCGATCGCGGCTGCGGCTTGCTGTCATATTCACGCAGGTACCGTTCCTGAAGTTTATACGATTCCGGCATGTCGAAGGAGCTTTCAAGATATTTCAAAAACACAGTATTGCCGGCGGCTGTGAAGTCCACTTTGGACAGCCGATACGCAGACGTTTGCTTCGTCCGTATTTGCTCAGACACTTCCACTGTGAGTATCTGGTTTGGCTCGCGCATTATCAGATGGCACCTGTCGTCGGCGGTTCGGCAATCAATCAACGGTCGATACTGAATATCCGAACTATCCCGTTCTTTGGGATTCGTCGGCCTCCATTGATGCCACCGTATAGAATCAATATCAGATTGACCGCTGTCGAAAAGTGTTTCGACTTTGCGGGTGCGAAAATCAATCTGATAAATTCGCTGTTTCGTTACGGCCAGCATTATGACAGAGGATGGGTCTTCGTCCGTCCACAACGTCAGTCCCTTAAATTTTCCGAGCGGTTGTACCTGTGCTTTTGAGGGGACAAGCCCGTCAGCTCCAAGATAACCCATCAGGCCGCCTTCCGTCTTGTAGCCGGCAAAGACTTGTGCCTCAAGGTCGTATTGCCAGAACTCCCTGACTTCTTCCCCGACCCTGACAGGCACCTCCAGAACGCAAGGCAACGGAGGACTCAACAGCATACGGCTTATTTGCTGCTCGCCATAGAACTCTGAATATCCTTGCAGCGATAACTCCCACTGAAGATATTTAAAAGGCCGGTCTTTGCGAATCCCCTGCCAAAGAATGTTGCCGTTTACATCCGTGACTTCCTCTTTTGTATAATCACCGTTATATTGCGCATCTGTCCAACGTACAAGATGCATCGTTCCATCCGGAAGGAAATACTTGACCGCTCTGTGAATCCTCGTCTGAAGGTCATCCGGGTATATCGTAGGCGACGGCTTCTCGTACATATACAGCCATACGAGCCCTGCCGCAAGAAACTGCGCAAAGAACACAATAAACATAATCAAAATCAACACGATAACGGTTTCTGCCGGTCGAGAAACATATTCTAAAACGTTTCGTTTCGCCATTGTTTTAGTCCTCTTTTCTAAAATTCCCTCTTCAGGAACGTTTCCCACATCAAATAAAACAGAACGCCTATACCAATCACAATTGTTCCGAAGCTCCACCAGTGTGTCCATTGCTGTGTAAATATAAAAAACATCCAGACCGCGAAGCCGAGTCCGGCCAGTTTCGTCGTGTACCACTTTGCTTTACTCAGGCCGGCAAGACCGGCTCCCATGTAAGACAGCAGCCCCGTACCGCAAATCAGCCAGCCTCCAATTAAAAATCCCATTGGCGGCGGAACCGGCGAATAGTCGGGCAAACTCGCTCGCCAGAACAGATAACACCATACCAGGCCAACGGCCAGAATTAGTGATATAAAACCTGCACATATTTTAGCGACAAGTACTGTCGTTCTGTGTGTCGAACGATGTAAGATAAAGCCCCACGTCCCGGTAAAATCAGCAACCCAGAATTGTCGCACACCGAGCGCAAGGCCAAGCCCCACAGCCGAGACAAACATCAACGCACCAACATCACCAAGCGGGTATCTTCCGACTTGGTAGCCGGGGACATTCGAATATCGTTCGAAAACACGATAGCGGTATTTTGCTTCAAATCGCACGGTACGCCAAAGATTTAGACTGCCGAAAATCAGCAAGAACGCCGCCGCCGCAACCATCCAGGGCAGGCACTCACGAAGCTCTTTTTTGAGTAACATCAGGAATCTCATATTAAATTTCCTCCCATCTGAATAGTTTCCCTCGGCCGGGCGGGGCCGTGTATTCGATAAACTGGTCCTCCAGATTCATATTGACGATGTGGCATTTCTCTGCCCCGATAGATTCGGCTGATTCGGCGATTTTGCCGTCATCGGTTCCAACCAAAATCAGGGCAAGTTCTTTTTCGCTGCGCCTGCAGTGCAGCAAACCGTCAATATCAACCTGCTGCGGAACAGAATCCTTAAACTCAAGTATTACTTTTTTGACCGCTGTTCTGAACTGCTCGAGCCTGCAATCGGCCCTTATTACGCCTTTATCAATGACGACTATCCTGTCGGCAACTCTTTCGACGTCGCTGAGAATATGGCTGGAGAAAAGAATTGTTCTGCCCTGCCGCATAATAATTTCAATCATACCCGACAAAAACTGGCGTCTGATTGCCGCATCAAGACCAAGCGTCGGGTCATCCATAATTAACAGTTCCGGATTCGGTGACAGAGCAAGGGCCAGAGAAACCTGTGCGCGCTGGCCGTTCGAGAGATGTTTTACCTTTTGCTTTCTCGTCAGGCCGAAATACTCAATCATCTCGGCGAAGAACCTGCCGTCCCACTGCTCCGGGAAAAACGCCCGCTGAAACTTTTCTAAATCAGCGATGCTCATCCAGCTAAACAATCGATGTCCCTCCGTCACATAACCAATACGCTGACGAATTGAAGCGGGTAGTTCCTGAGAATCGCAGCCAAGCAGTTTCGATGACCCGGCTGTCGGCGTGAGCAATCCAAGCATCAATTTAATAGCGGTAGTTTTTCCGGAGCCGTTTCGGCCGACAAAGCCGCAGATGCAGCCGCGCGGAATCTTCAAATCCATATGGTCAACCGCAAGGACATTGCCGTAATATTTAGTAAGACCTCGTGCCTCCAACACTATCTCATTCATTTTTTCTTTTCCTCGCCTTTCTGTTTACCAACAAATTTGTTTGTCCTGTCCCTGAACATTGCAGCCAGGTCCCCGCCTTTCAGTCCAAGATTCAGGCCCCGCGTAATGAGTGTGTCCATTCTCTCGGCAAGCATATTAATATCCGCAGCATCACGGCTGTACAGCTTCGGGTCGCTGACAAAAGTCCCCGAACCGGTTTTGGTCGTAACTAATTTGGCCTGCTCTAAAACGGTGTATGCACGGGCGACCGTATTGGGATTTATCACAAGTTCGGCCGCGAGCTTTCTGACCGCCGGCAGCTTGTCGCCGGTTGCCAGCTCATTCTTCGCGACGGCTTCGCTTATCTGCTCGACTATCTGGACATAAATCGGTTTGTCCGAACCCGGTGATATTTGTATCCAAAGTGCCATTTCAGCCTATTTTCTGCCTTTCTACGAAGTATTCCGAAAACCATTAATTCAAAAGCGTATTAGTATTCTTAGTACATTATGTACTATTAAATATGCTTTGCCAAGAGAATTTTTGAAAAAATAAAAAAAATTTTCACCCTTTGGCGATAAAAATTTTCTTCTACGGCCCCATATTATCACCGCTGTCGGATAGTGAGCCACGATATCGAAAAAATCCTCAAACTGCCGGGTTTTTGTTCGGTTTTTGTTAGGGTTTTTCGGGTCGGATTACCGATAGAAATAAATACTGAAAGTAGAGTGATTAAAATGAACGAAAATCCTAATAAACAAATTGAGCCTATATGCAAATTCGGCCCCGGCGGTGATTTTGTTTCTGTCTGGCCGGGCAAACCGCAATCTTCTGAAGTCACGAATAAACAGCCGGCTAATCTACTCGGACGTCTGAACGAAATAATAACCGCACTACTCGGTTCAGCCTGTGGCATAGCCGCGTCTAAGGAGAACTTGGAATATGCCGTTGAAAGCAGCACTGGAAAATCCGCCGAAGGGCGAGACTTCGCCATGGGCGAGCCAGCTTACTCCGCGCCAACTGCAGCTATTAAAAGCGATTCGCGTTTTTCAGGCAGGTCGTTGTTATTCGCCGACGATTGCAGAACTGGCTTCGGAACTGACCATAAGTCGAAGCACAACATTCGAGCATATCGCAGAGCTGCGAAAAAAAGACCTGCTATCAGCTTCGCCGACCATGGCTCGCTCTTTGAGGCTAACTTCAAAAGCGCAAAAACTGCTTAACAGCCTCGATAAGAAAATCGCGAACTGCCAAAGCCAAGTTGATGCAGCCATACCGCTGGCTGGAAAAGTCGCCGCAGGTGTCCCCATAGAAGCTGTCGAGAACATCGATTCGCTGTCTTTGAATTCCTGCTTCGGAACCGGTGACGATGTATTCGCTCTTGAGGTAAAAGGCGACAGCATGACCGGTGATGGAATAGCAGACGGCGACTTTGTAATCTGCCGAAAACGCAGCACAGCCAACAACGGCCAACTGGTCGTCGCAATCGTGGATGACGAGAATGCGACGTTGAAAAGATTTTACAGGGAAAAATCCTCCGTCCGTCTTCAGCCTTCCAACGATAATTACGACCCGATTTATTCGGATAACTGCCGAATCGAGGCCGTCGTGGTAGGCCTGGTAAGAAAACTTTAACCCGGCACAGCAAATAACAAAATCAATACTCTGATTAAAGGCGATACAAAATAAAATTCCAGGCTATCCTATTTGACCTTGACGGCACGCTGCTCGACACGCTTGCCGACCTTGCAAACTCGATGAATACTGTTCTGACCCGGCTCGGCTTTCCGGCCCATCCGACCGAGGCCTACCGTTATTTCGTTGGTGAGGGCATGGACAACCTCACAAGAAACGTCCTGCCGAAAGACCGTATTGACGAGAAAACTGTAAGCAAATGTCTGGCAGGCATGAGAGAAGAATACGGCAAGCACTGGGCCGACAACACAAAGCCATACACGGGTATCCCGGAACTGCTTTCGGGATTAGAGCAGCGAAAGATAGCTGCAGCAGTTCTGTCCAACAAACCTGACGAACTCACAAAGATTATGGTCGAGAAATTGCTGCCTGACTGGTCGTTTCGTATCGTACGCGGCGCCAAGCCTACAGTACCCAAAAAACCAGACCCCACTTCCGCACTTGAGATTGCGGAGGAACTTCAGATACATCCCCGCCGATTTTTATATCTCGGAGATACAAATACAGATATGCAAACTGCCAACTCCGCAGGTATGTACGCGGCGGGCGTTCTCTGGGGTTTTCGCACCGCCGAAGAGCTGCTCGCAAACGGAGCGAATACGCTCATTAAAAATCCGCAGGATGTCCTGAAATTTTTCGAAGACACTCGGAAATCCTGCCCGTCCGATTGCCTTTAAGAAACATGCGTGCGATGGGTATGGCCTTTGTGCTTTTTTAAGGATTTCAGCCATTTCGTCAAGGCGCTTTTATAAATCTCGCTGGAGACCAGGAAGCCGTCGTTATGGCTGCCGAAAATCTCGACAAACTCTCTCGGCTCATTCGCTGTCTCATACAACTCCAAACCGAATTCGAACGGAACGGTTTCATCGTTTCGGCTGTGAATTATCAACACCGGACAATGAATGTCTTTAATATAATCGATGGTTCTATAGCTGAATCTCGCAAACCACCGCACAGGCATATAGGGGTAAAATTTTCTGCCGATATCAACGTATGACGTAAAACCGCTTTCGATAATCAAAGCCCCTACCTTGACCCTGGTTGCCAACCTCGCCGCAATGCTTCCGCCCAACGACCTGCCAAAGGCGATAATATCTTCCGGCGATACCCCCTTTTTTTCAGTCAGCCATTTATACGCCGCGGCGGCATCAAGATATGTCCCCTCTTCGCCGGGTTTGCCCTCGCTGTTGCCGTAGCCGCGATAATCAAAAATAAAGCAATTCAATCCCAGATTATAAAGTATATTTATCGTGTCCAGGCAGTGCATCATATTTCCGCCGTTGCCGTGGCAGAACAGGACCGTCAGCTCCGAGCCTTTGGCAGGTATATACCAGCCGCTCAACATCAGTCCGTCGCTGCTTTTGAAAACCACTTTCTCAAAGTCCAGCCCCAACTCCTCAGGAGTATAAGGAACTTCCCGCACGGGGCTGTACAGAAAAACCGGCTGCATAAAATAGAGCGACAGCCCCAAACACGAATAAGCGATAAACAATACTGCAAGAATCTCAACGAATATCAGCATCGACCTTTTTGTCCTCACGTTAATGCTTAATTTTTACAACCAAACCATGGCGGGCTCAACCACGGCCTTATACTTATCTGTATTTTAATTTGCCCGGCAATCCAAAACAAGTTACAATTTCAATATGATTAAAAGAAGGAAAACGAGAACCATCAAGGCCGGGCGGATTTTAATCGGCTCGTCCGCTCCGATTGTTATTCAATCAATGACAAAAGTCCCAACCGTAGATATCGCCCGCTGCGTAAGACAGATAAATCAGCTCGTCGGCGCCGGCTGCCGGCTGGTCAGAATCGCCGTGCCAACGCGCGCCGACACCGCTGCCTTTGCGAAAATCGTCCAGAAAGTATCTGTCCCGCTGATTGCCGATATTCATTTCAGCGCCGAGCGCGCAATCGAAGCGATAGAAGCCGGAGCCGCCAAAATAAGACTAAACCCCGGCAATATAAAAAATCGGGAAAACATCATAAGGATAATAGACGCCGCGAAGATGCACAAGACCGCCGTCCGCATCGGCGTCAACGAAGCAAGCATCAGGGACCTGAAAATGCAGGACGTTCCGCCTCAAAAACGCACCGCTTTGATGCTGAAGGAGATAAAAAAGTATGTTCGGCTGTTCGAGAATCGCGGCTTCACACAACTGGTTCTAAGCGCAAAAAGCAGCGACTGCCTGCGCACCATCGAAATCAATCGCCTCATCTCAAAAACTTTTGATTATCCAATCCACCTCGGCCTGACCCACGCAGGCCTTCCCGAAGACGCACAGATACCTTCGGCAATTGCCATGGGGACACTACTCTCGGAAGGTATCGGTGACACGATTCGAGTAAGTGCAGCCGGCGACCCGGTCATTGAAACAAACATGTCAAAAGAGATTCTAACTGCACTCGGTCTTTACGAACGGCAGGCGCCTGAGTTGATAGTCTGCCCGACGTGCGCCCGCGCTGAAATAGACGTAGTCAGGCTGGCCCGGCGGGTTAAAAAAATACTCGTCGGGATTGATAAGCCGCTGCGTATCGCCGTGATGGGGTGCATCGTCAACGGCCCCGGTGAAGCCGCCGACGCAGACCTTGCCGTCTGCGCGGCAAAAAATAAAGCATTCATCTACAAAAGCGGTAAAAAAATCGCCGTAGTTGCTGAAAATAAAATCATCCCTGCCCTGCTGAAAGAACTGCAAAAACTGTAATGCAAATGGACGAGCAACTATCAAACATCTCCCCGAAAGAAATGCTCAAGCGGTTTTGCATTGTTGTCGTATTCGGCATCGCCTTTGCGTACATCGAAGCATCCGTTGTCGTCTATCTGCGGGAAATCTTTCACCCATCCGGTTTCACATTTCCCCTTATTGAATTCGGCAACAATCCCTTATGGAGACGACTGCTGCTAACCGAAACCGGCAGAGAAGCTGCTACGCTGGTCTTAATCCTTAGCAGTTCCTGGCTGTTCGGCCAAAATCGCCGGCAGCGGTTCGCATTCTTTCTGACTATCTTCGCGGTCTGGGACATCTTCTACTACGTCTGGCTGAAAGTCCTTATCGGCTGGCCCGTTTCTGTTATGGATTGGGACATATTATTTCTAATGCCGACCGTCTGGGCAGGTCCCGTTATAGCGCCGGTTATTGTTTCTTTTGTAATGCTTGTTTTCGCCGGGATAATACTTTACCGCTATTCTGTTAAATCAACCCCCATCGACTGGTTTGTCTTTACGCTCTCGGCAGTCATCGTGATTACATCTTTCTGTGTCGCCGGGCTGCACTCGGCTGAAGCAGATTACCAATCCCATTTCCATTGGCCGTTATTCGCCGCAGGTCTCTTGCCCGCGATTGCGATGTTCGCAAAATGTCTTCTGAAGTCTAAATAGTCCGGCGAAAATCCGAAACCGCCGGCGAGCAAGATTTTAAGTCTTATTGTTCTCTGATGTGCTTGCTACGGCCGGCCTTCTATTCGGCGTGCGGTCATTGCCGTTGTTGCCTTTATGCGCAAAGCCTTCGAACTTGCCGAAAATCATCTTGCCTGCCGAGGTCTGCAGCGAGCTGGTTATACTAATAATCAAATCGCGTCCAATCTTGTTACGGCCGCCTTCAACGACAATCATTGTCCCGTCGTCCAAATAGCCGATTCCCTGCTCAGCCTCTTCGCCGGGTTTTATAATCCTGACTTCCATAATCTCGCCCGGCAGAGCAATCGTCTTCAGCGAGTTGGCCAAATCGTTTATATTCATTACATCCACCTCCCGCACCTGCGCGACCTTGGTGAGGTTATAATCGGTCGTTGCCAATCGCCCGTTGAAGTGCTTGGTAAAGACAATCAATTTCTGGTCCACGCCTTTGACTTCTTCGACCCCGGGTACAACCTCATCATCAATCTCTATATCAATAGTAGTATCTGATTGTATCCTCTTGAGTATATCAAGTCCGCGTCTGCCGCGGTTGCGTTTGAGCTTGTCGGCGGAATCGGCTATCAATTGCAGTTCGGCGAGAACAAACCGCGGAACAACCAGCGGCGCATCAAACAATTTACTCTGATACAAATCCGCTATCCGTCCGTCAATAATCGCCGACGTATCCAAAACCAGCGGCCTGGAGCCCTTAGTCTGTTTGGCGAATTCGACATAAGGAACCACAAAACGAACGTCATCCTTTGTCCGCATGACAATGCTAACCGTAAGATAACATATACAAACCCCCATTATCCACTTGACCGCCTGAATCGCCGTCTCAGCCAGGCCCAGACGGTAAATTTCGTTTACCATATCCAGCACCGGCGCCAGCGCCCAACTGACAAATATACCCACCAAAAGCCCGAAAAACATCCCAGCCAGCGCGGCTAAAGATTTCTTCGGAGTGAATACATCGACAAAAAAGGTGATAAACGCCAGCCCCGTACCAATCCAAAGAATCGCATAGAAATTTGCCCTGCCGACCTCCCCGGAAACCTCCTTGGAGCTAAGATGGGTAAGCAAAACAGCAACAACAACGATAACAAAAAGAGTCCTGAAAATCCAAAGCAACTTCGACATAGTTATAAACCTCCCAAAAAATATGAGACCAATTCTTATTTATAATATTTGAAATTATATCCTGCACCGGAGCCATTATCAATAATTATGTTATATATACTGCCAAACTGCCACAAATATTTATCGGCTTATTCGAGCTTTACCGTTAGCCCGGCTCATACCGATAGTTTATTCACCTGTAAAGACCAATTGCCCTGTGGTAAAAATATTCGATGACATTCGCATTTACCCACCATAGGCGGATTAATGCTACGATGTGATTTTAACCGCTGCCTTGCCCATGCGTTTGCGACAACTTTCGCAATCGCAGATACCCACCTGCTTCAAATGAGAAACACCGGCAAGCTTCTTCGTTTCGATTAAGTTCGCGCCTTTGGCCTTCATTTTGCGAAACGCCAGTTTCGCCTCGCCATTGTCCATCAGGCCCACCGCATCAGTTACAACACTGACTCTTTTGCCTCGCTGCAGCAGTCCCAATGCCGTCGCCTTAACAGCGCCTTCTGCGCTGGCGCCGATGAGAATAAAATTATCCGCCCGCACTTCGCTGAGCAGTCTTTCTATCCGCGGCTCATCGAACGGGTCAACGCATCGCTTATGTAAAATGATTTGCCTGTATTGCCGCAGAATATCCGCCGGCAAATCCGTGCTGGTGTCGGCGGGGAAGTTCGCCCGATTGCCCAGCATCGTGTACCGTATCTTCTTCTGCCCTTCCGTTCCGTCGATACAGTAATTGGGCTCGCTCGCGCCGTTATGGTCCGGATAGACCTCGCAGGTCGAGATTATCCGAATTTCGTTGCGCCTCGCCCAGGCTATCATTCTGCGAATATTGGCCAGTACCCGCCTGTGGTTTTTTATACACGCATTGCCCCCGGCAAGGAAGAAATCTTTTTGCGTATTGATATCCACCAGTATCCACTTACGCCGTTTTTTTAGCAATTGCTGAATCATATTTCACAACTCCGCCGGCCTATTTTATTCCCTAAAAGTCATTTCTAATTAAGATTCAGTCCTATATATTAAATACGCACGGACAGATAATAAGGTTCCATGTTCTTTATCGAATACCCTCTGCGTCAACTTTATGTCTCCGGCGACTTGCCCGGCTCAGCTTTAGCGGGGACAAAGGCCCCAGCGAAGCCGCAATTGCAGCCAGAACCCAAAAAGCAATTTACATCTTCACCCAAAACGCCGTTTTCCTGTATAATACCGCCGGTGAAGTATCGCTAAGGCTGTTTTTTCAGGACAAGATTGTATATGGCTAAAACCTTAAATGACTATCCTTCGGTCGCCTTAAAACCCGAAGATTTGAACGGCAAAATCGACTTTGGACAGATTTTCGGACGCAAAAACCCCGTCCATATCGAAGTCGGCTCAGGCAAAGCTGCCTTTCTGCTCAACCAGGCAAAGGCCCAGCCGGATGTTAATTTCCTCGGTATCGAGTGGGCAAGCAAATACTATCGCTACGCCGTTGACCGCATTGGCCGATGGGAACTGAAAAACGTCAGGATAATTCGCACCGACGCCGTGGATTTTCTTATCAATTTTGTACCCGACAATTCCGTGGAGTGTTTCCATATTTATTTCCCTGACCCCTGGCCTAAAAAACGTCACCACAAAAGACGCTTCATTGCCCCCGCGAATCTCGAACATCTCCTCCGCTGCCTTGTCCCCACAGGGACTATCAGAATCGCTACCGACCACGCCGAGTATTTCGAGCAGATTCAGGAAGTCCTGACAGCGTTCAGTGATAAACTGGAAAAAATCGAATTCTTCCCCGCCGCCGGCGCAAGCGTGGGTGAATGGGTAGGCTCGAACTTCGAGAGAAAATATCTAAAAGAAAACCGCCCCATCTACACCGCCGCCGTAAGAAAAAAATAACGGTTAGCCCTATGGGTCGGTCATTGCGAGCGCACCTGTCCTGAGCAAAGTCGAAGGAGCGCGGCAATCTCAATTTTAGCCCCCTGCACCGCAGGGGGTTATCCATTGTGTCATTCCCGCGAGCGCGGCAATCCAGTTTGTTTACCCGTCGCCGGAACTTGTCCTTCGTAGCCTTTTTGTCCGCCATAGCTTTAGCAACGGTGGAGGCGAAGTAGGACGGCGACGTCGCACCATTACAGAGCCGCAGGACGTAAGTCCGCGGTCAATACACATTATTTGTCATTCCGCACTTGATGCGGAATCCAGATTTTACCTTCGGCTATTTGCTTGTGCTGCTTGCGGTTCGGATACTATTTTACCCGTATGCCTTCGGCATACTCACTGGACGTTTCCTCCCTGTGGTGAGCCTGTCGAACCAATTCCGGCCTCCGGCAGCTTGTGCCCCAGGTGCACCGCGCAACCCAAAAATATCTTGCTACTGTTTGCAAAACTCGTAAAATTAAGTAATAAAGCGAGAAAAAATGCCACAAAAATTAACAACTAAGCTACTTAGTTTTTATGTACTATTAAATAGGCCAAGCAATGTTAAAGAAAATTAATCTAATAAGAAATATAGGATGTTTTGATTCTTTCAGCGGTTCTCATTTGAGCGAACCTTGACCTTACCCCATTTATAGTACCACTATGAATTGGAGTAAGGTCAAACAGAACAGATAAACGACAACGAGCTTATTGGATTTGCAAGACGTGTTTTAAATTTTGTTAAACACGGCACAATTTAAGAAATTAGTAGCAAAAATCGCCATCAAAAAAATCCTTGCGTAGCAGTTCTATAGTTTTTATTTTGACACTTTGATTTTTAAATTTCTCTGTGTCCCCTGCTTGCCCCCGCGACTACTTGTCGAAGACAAGTGTGGGGGTGTGGCTAAAAAACAACAGTGTCAATCAGTGTTAATCCGTGTCTAATTTCCCTTAGAGTCTTAGTGACTTTGTGGCTAAAAAAAATCTCGTAGCGTAGCGAAGACCTCGGCGCCTGCCTCGGCGTAGCCATAGGCGGAGACGGGTAGTTCCAAAACGAAGACGGGCCCCCAACTCATGGCCAAATTTCTCTCCGTAAGGAGTCCCCATGACTTCGTGTCTTAATGTCTTCGTGGCTAAATGAAAGTGTGCCCTTCGTGTTTAATTTTTCGACCAACTATGAACAAAAAACAATGAACTTTTCGATGAACTAAAAACTAAGAACTCAAAACTGCGCGACTTGTTCCTTTCGAACAATTCGCGCAGGGGGGGTGCAAAATTGTTGCAAGTTTTGCATCAGTTTTTGTAAGTTATTGTAAATTTGTGTAAGTTTGCGCACGTTTCGCAGCGCGAACTTGCGCGTTTCATCGCGCCCGTAGCCTTGGCGAAGGCGGATTAGTGCTACCCCAAATCACCCGTCTTGCCTATTTCAACACCCAAAAAACTCTAATGCCGCAGGAACAAACTGCCCGGCAGTTGTTTTATCAGCCCCTTTAGCCGAAGCGATATCAGCCCCGCGTTAATACCGCCCGGAGCCAAATTCGTACCCGCGATTATCTGCTCTATATGCACCGGCTCTTTGCTAAGGCAATCATAAATCGTTCTCTCATCTACACTTAAATTCAACTGACTGACCTCGAACAATGGTTTTTCAAACCTTTCGGATGCCTCTGCCGCCGCGGCGGTTGCGCAGCCTTTCAGTCGCTCGCCTATATAGCCGAGTGCTTCCATCACATCCTCCACGGATTCGATTAACTTAGCGCCCTGTTTTATCAGTTGATGTGCGCCTTTACTCAACGGCGAATCGATTTTCCCCGGCACCGCCATCACCTCACGATTATTTTCCATCGCCGCCGTTGCGGTAATCAGCGCGCCTGATTTCAGGGCGGCTTCGATAACTATTGTCCCCAGTGACAGGCCCGCTATGATTCTGTTGCGAGGCGGGAAGTTTTCAGCCAAAGGCTCATACCGCAGCGGCAATTCGCTGATGCAGGCGCCGGAATCAGCTATAAGCTCAAACAGCTTCTTGTTCTCCGGCGGAAAGATATTCATCAATCCGCAGCCCTGCACAGCGATTGTTCGTCCGCCGGCTGACAGCGCACCGGTGTGCGCTGCGGTATCTATGCCGCGGGCCATTCCGGAACAAATAGTAAAACCGGCAGAGCCTAAAAAATGGGCAAATTGGGAAGACTGCTCCTGACCATATAAACTGCATCGGCGGGAACCAACTATCGAAATGGCCAAATTGTCAAAGGCGGTTAAACTTCCCTTTACGTAAAGGACCACAGGCGGGTCGTAAATTTGTTTTAACAAAGCCGGATATCGCTGGTCGTCGAGGTTAATTATCCATACGCCGAGCTTATCGGCCAGCTCCAATTCGGCAACGACATCGAACTTATCACGAGTCGCTGCTATTTTTTCAGCGGTCTTGAAGCCTATTCCATCTACCTTAGTCAATTCACTGACCGAGGCCCCCAATGCGCGGTCAGGTGAGCCGAAATGTTTTATAAGTTTGGCGAAGGTAACCGCTCCGACGTTGTCGGCACCTTTTAGCTTGAGCCATTTTTCGATATCAACAGAATTTTGCCGGGGACTGGACATCGGTAAGCCGGAGTTTACCCGGGCAAAAACCGGAAATCAAGTCCGAAGTCCCCTTCTTTTCGATTGGGGTTTATTTTTTTCTTACGGCGATGGTGTCGGGGTATAGCCTAAATCTCCCCATACACCTATCTGCAGTCTGTGCAAATCATCATAAGGTGGCCCCGGCCTCCAGCCAAGCCAACCACCATTATATGGTCCATCTATTGTAGTTTTATTCTTCCACTTCCAGTATTCACTATGACCGTCAGCGAAAGAAAGGGTAGTCCCCTGGTCGTGGTGTTTCGGCGGAGAATCGGCAAACCATTCCTTGGTATAGAAAACACCCCAGCTTCCTTTGCCGTCTCCGAAATACTGCGGGCATTCACACAATAAGACTATCCTGTCGGCGGAGGTGCTAAGCTGCATTTTGGTTGCAATTTTCTTCTTTGTAGTAATGGTTGCATCCGACCACATACACCAGCCGTTCATAGAATCGACCATGGCATACGACTGATAGTCTCCCAGTCTGCTGGTCGGACACTTGTAGGAACTTAGGTCTTCGATATACGGCCACAGCCGGCCGGCTTTGATAGCGTCCTTCGCATGGTCAATCAGCTGAGCAACAGTATAACCTGCAATTGGCCTGGTTAAATCAACGTAGCTAAACACACTATACGAAGGTGTACCTGTAACTCCATCTGGCCAATCTATCCACCATGAAGACCTAGGATTATTGCCCGTCGCAAAGCCTATATCGCTGCCGGGGATTTTACCGTCGTTGTCATCAGCATACATTGACCAGGCGGAAGTCAAGGCCCGCAGGTTTGCCATGCAGACCTCCAGTTTTGCGCGCTGCCTGCCCCCGGCGACAATTACCGGCACGTTTGCCAGCACGAAAACCACACACACCACGGCAACAACAAAATCTATTCTTGTAAGTCCTATACGCTTAATCATAATTTATTTACCTCCCGATAAATCTATGATATCTATGATTTCTTTGTCCCCGCCACGGGGTATGTTTTTCCACGCACTGATTTGTTCCCATCAGCCAGTTATCAGCCATTTCAGCAATATCCCAATAATCGACATACAGGTCCCTGTCGATATCGCCCGGCGCATACGTTACATCGCCTGGGATTACTTCGCCATAGGATTCATCATCAATATCTGTGCAGCCGAGCCAATTGTTTGCCAGAAGTGCGAAGTCCATAAAATCAACGGCCCAACTCGGCTGGATGTCCGCCGGCCAGTGAAGAGCTGGCGGTTGTCCCCCGCATCCTCTTGAACTGATGGCCCAGACCCTGTTGTTGGAGTCACTGACAACTAAGGTGCCGTCCTCGGCGATTGCGGGAAAAGTGACCCAGCCGTCGCCTTCAAATCGGGATACCTCTTCGCCATCAGCATTGACCACGCAGACATAGCCATCGTCGCTTGCGGCGTAAATGAAACTATCTCTATCGACAGTTAATGTGAAACCACCGACCATTCCCAGCCGGGTTATCCACTTGATTGTCCCGTCAGGATTAACCGCCCGCAGATATGGGTCATCGAAGCTGACGTATATCGTGCCATCGGGCCCTACCGCCGGCGATGACCAGTTGGAGGAACTTACGTATTTCAACCATTCAAATATATAAACACCAAACCAGTTTTCTGGGCAGAAACGATTAACATCATATATTGTTCGCTCCGACACAGGGAGAGTAAGATACCGGTTCATCGCCCAACAACAGGGCTGATTGTCTGTCGCACAATAGTAGCCTGGACACGGTTGTAAATATGTTGACCAGATAATATTGCCTGTGCACGGGGCAATAGCGTATAGGTTCGGGTCGTTAATAAGCGTTTGATATATGGCTCCATCGGGTCCGACCGCCGGCGTGGCGAAAAGCCGGGCGGCTCTTGAGCTGTTCGGGTCGCAGGCAGAAGCAAACGGGCAATTCCACTTTACGCTGCCTGTGTTGGCGTCAAGGGCGTAAAGGTTCGGGTCATAAAACCCACCTGCGTAAACAGCACCGTTTCTTTCTATCACGGGCGTAGTTAAAACAGCTCCGTTCAATCGCCCCGGCCCTTTTGTTTCGAATGCCCACAAATCGCTGCCGTCCGCACCGAAGGCGTAAATAAGTCCATCCTCCGAGCTGACATAGATTTTGCCGCTGCAGCCGACTACCGGCGCCGAGTAAACCGGGGCGTCTGTCGTTTGCGTCCATCGCACGTCCCCATCCTCAATCGCATACAGCCAGCCGTTTTGCCCTGCAACGTAAACTATCCCGTAATAGCCCACAGCGGGCGAGCCGACTATCGGGGTATTGATGTCACTGCTCCATAACAATTCGCCGTCGTTATTAATCGCGTACAAAAACCCATCTTCACAACCAACGTATATCATGCCGCCGTGATGTCCAGACCGAGCAACAGCGACCTGCGAAGAGACCGGGCCATTGGTATCGAACACCCATTTGACACAACCGAGCAGCGGCCCTTTGTTATCGCTCAAATCCGGCGAGGGCAACAAACCTTTTCGCAGCCAGCCAAACGGCACCGGCGGCCTATGCGGATACGGTTTGATTGTGAACAATTCGCTATCGACGCTTATCACATTTACATCACCATCGCCGGGCAAAATCGAAATCACGCACTGATTGGAGTCAATATGATTCGGTATTCGCCAAAGATAACTGTTGGCATTCGTAATCCCATGCGCAATTGTCCGCCAGTTTCCGCCGGCGTTCGTACTCAATAATATATCAACACTTCCGACGCCGAACTGTGTCCATTTGATTTTGCGTTTACTGCCTGTCGCCCATACTTCACCTTGCACAGGTTCGGTGACGACAATCATTTTCCCGTATTCATCGGCTCCCATATCAATGCAAGTACCGATGACTCTGGGCTGGCCGTCTATATCGGTTAGACCAAGTGCTTTGTAGAGCGGGCTTCCTGCGTCTATGCAGGGCGAATTGAAAAGCAAGTGATAATCGCCTGACCCGACAAAGCAAGGGTCAGCATCGATATTGCCTATGCCTGTACCAGCCCAGTCCTGAATACAACTGTAGATTGGTTCCACAGAATCGTATAATTGCGGATACTCACCCCCTGAATTACCCCAGATAATACAATTTGCAATCAGGCCGCTACAACCGAAGGTCCCGCCGCCATTAATACCGGCTGAATTGTCGGCTATAGTGCAACTGACAACAATAGGCTTGTTGTTCGTGCTGTATATTCCGCCGCCGCATATGCCAGCGGTATTGCCGGTTATAATACAGTTGGTAATAGTTGGGCTGCTGTTGTCGCAGTAGATTCCGCCGCCGTAGGTGGCAGTATTACCGGTTATAGTACAACCGGTAATCATTGGCCTACCGGAGTCACAGCAGATTCCACCGCCGACGTCGGCTGTGTTTCCGCTGAGAATGCAGTTGGTTATTGTCGGGCTGGACCAAGAGCAGTAGATTCCACCGCCGTAAAAACTTGAACCATTTGTAATGGTAAAGCCATCGAGAACAGAATTGGCATCTTCATTGTTATGGAAATAAAACCCTAGCCCTAAACCGCCGCAGTCGATAATACAATTTTCCGGACCGTTTTCAGAGCGAACAGTGATAGCTTTGCGGAGAAAATCTATGTTGTAATTCCCGGTGCCGGTGTAAATACCGGGGGCAACAAGGACGGTATCGCCATTAACAGCAGCGTTTATAGCCGACTGAATGGTGGGATACTGACTCGGCACAAGCAGTTCCGCGCCGTGAGCGCAGGTCGCAAGCGCAACGAGCATTAAAAAGACTGAGATGATTACATTTTTCATATTCCTGCCCTCTCAAAAATTTATGATAGATGTATCATTACGGCACTCGTCGGGACGTAGGCGCCGCCGGCCTCAACGCCTTTTTCAGCGTACCGAGCCGTGGCAGGACGCCCTTCATTCCCGACGAGAACGCCCCGCCGTAGCCCGACGGGTGCACCCTCGTGCCCACACCATGTTGGGTGCGCCCGTGCCAAAACAGCCGGCTTGTTATCCGGTAATAAAATGCAAAAACAATTTTGTATTTGGTTTCATTCTTTTACCTTCCCGGCTGAAAACATCCGTTACTACAATTAAAGGCACATAACTCTGCTATCTGTTACAGTTTTTCTGAGAATTTTGTGAATTTTTCGGGAAAAACCATAAAAAAAGAAAAAAGCCGGGAGGGTTGCTCCCGGCTTTTCGGGTTTGCCCCTGGTAACATATAAGGAATTTACTAATTCCGGCGCCACTGCCAAGGGCAATTCGGAGGAGGAAGTGTAATTCTTATCCTATCACAGCCGAAGAAGTATCAGCCTGACGTAAATTCATCAACGACGCTAACCTCAGTCGTACCTGTGCCAATGAGGTTAGAATTACCCGTAAGGTATGTAATTCCACCTTTGACAGGTTATTACTTCCTAAATAGTTGTTCGATTTGTGTTTTAACGTTTAAAAGAGCTCTGAATTATGGTCTTTGTCTATTTCTTTTCACTAATGCTAAACTCCCCATCACAAGTAGGCAAGCCGTGCCGGGTTCAGGAACAGCCTCCAAATAAAAGGCCTGCTGATTGCCAACGTTAACCCAGTTATCTAATGTGCCGCCCAGTGACTCATAACAATTATATCCCAATCCCGCTATGCTGTTTGACCACAAAATGTGATAGGGCCAACCGGTATAATCAGCATCCATGTGCAAACCAAACCAATATGTTTCGCCGGCATCTAAGTCTATAGGTGTCCCAAACTCGAAGTAGTATTTGTACTCATCCCCACCGGGAGTTACCCTGCCCGTTGCATTCTTCACCACGTTTTGGCCATTTCCCGAGCTAATTATTGTACCTGGCATTCCAGAAGCATTCGCAAAGATGAAGTATTCCAGCGTACCATCCCAAAGCAAAATATGGTCTTCCATAGTCCAGAAACAACCCTTTGTTAAAATCGTGTCCTGCGTTACAGTAAAGTCATCTGCGAGCAGCCGATCCATAACGCTATTAAAGTAATAAATCGATGGCTTACCATTATCGAAAGCAATGTATTCTGCTTTTGTAGCTAATGTTAGTGCCAAAACAATCGTAAACATGATAATTACATTTTTCATTTTCCTGCCCTTTCAAAAATTTATGATGAATAGATATGATGGCACGGGCGCGACACCTGCCCCCGCCCTGCAGGCGCGCAGCCGTACACAGATTGCTGATTTTAGACTTCCAGTAATAAAATGCGCAAAAACGGCTTTGTGTTTGGCTAACTCCATTTTTCCCTCTTAAGCCAGCACAAAAAGATGCAACAGCGCAATAAATAATTGTAACTGTCACATTTCAGAAGGCGGGGTCAGTATGAAATGGGTACAAAATTATGATGGCAAAGACAAAAATTATAAATTTTTTGGCCCAGCCTTCACGTCTTTCTGATTATTCACCCAATATTTTAACACGAAGCATTTGATTTGGCAAGCAATTTTTGAAGATTTTTGCAAGTCCCCCATTCCAAGAAAAAGAAGCTATCCGACAATACAGGACATAACTGTGAAGGTATAGTGAAATATCGAACAAGAAAAACCAAATAACAGTATTTGGATAAGTATAAACCTTCGTTTAAAAACGCCGGATTATAAGCAGGCTTAATAGTATGTTCAGTTTTGCCTATGGGAGATATTTTTGAATAATAATAAGTCCAAGTACAGGCTTTTCTATAATTACCTTATTTACAGTACGTTATGTGGCTATCCGCCACTGCTATATAGACCGTAGTTCTACGGGTTTTCGGCTGTCTTCGCATATTGACATTGACGAATGCGGCTTTAATGGTTAACATAGGGCGTTTATGGCAAAATCCGTAAAAACTACCGGAAAGAAACGGACGAAAAAACGCACTTCAAAAACAGCCGAAGTCAAGTCCAAAAAAGCCTTTAGAAGCTATAAAGAGGCTATAAGCTATCTTTACGCGCGGACAAACTACGAAAAAGAGACAATCATGCGGTATAACGTTACGACGTTTAACCTCGACAGGATGGAAAAGCTGCTTTCCTTAATGGGCAAACCGCACAAAAAAATCGCCACGGTCCACATAGCCGGCACAAAAGGCAAAGGCTCTACAGCAACGATGCTGGCAAAGATGTTAGAAGCCAACAACTACAATGTAGGTCTATACACTTCGCCGCACGTAGTACACCTGCATGAACGGATTATGGTCAATTCAAAAATGATTAGCGACCGTGAAATGCTCGGGCTGCTGAACCGTATCTATGCACCGGTTGAAAAGATGTCTAAAACGGAGGCTCCTACATTCTTCGAGATAATGACGGCACTGGCATTTATGCATTTTGCGGACGCCAAGACCGACATAGCCATAATTGAAACCGGGTTAGGCGGCAGACTGGACAGTACCAACGTAATTCAGCCTGAAGTGGTGGGTATAACAAGTTTGAGCATCGACCATCAACATCAGCTCGGCAAAACCCTTGACAGTATCGCCAAGGAGAAGGCCGGTGTTTTCAAAAAAGGTATCCCGATAATTACTGTTCAACAGGACCCGGCAGCAATGCAGGTTCTAAAAGCGCAGGCGGCAGCCGTTAAAGCGCCGCTCTGCATTACGGGCAAGGACATTGATTTCTCATATCGATTCGAAACTTCGCGGGACACCGGGCCGCATATGAGGGTCTGTCTTGCAACACCGACGAGCAAATTCGAACATCTTCGAGTTCCCCTGCACGGCAAACATCAGGCCATCAACTGCGGTTTGGCGCTGGCGATACTGGACAAACTTAAATCCGGCGGCTACGAAATAGATAATGAAAAAGCGATTGAGGGATTGGGAAAAGTCTGGCTGGCCGGTCGAATGGAGATGATTTGTGACGACCCGAGAATTATGATTGACGGCGCCCACAACGCCGCGAGCATCAAGGCACTGATACACGCAATAGGTCAGAATATTCCATACGATTCCATGGTGATAATCTTCGGCTGCAACAATGACAAAGACGCAGCGGGGATGCTCGACAAATTGCAATATGGAGCAGATAAGGTGATATTTACGCGGAGCAGCTCGGCAAAGGCGATGTCGCCTGAAGAACTGGCGGAAATATATAATGAGATATGCGGCAAGATGTACCAGACCGCGACGAGTTTAGGCGAAGCATTGCGGCTCGCACGAAGCGCAGTGAACAAAGAGGATTTGATTTGCATTACCGGCAGCTTCTACCTTATCAGCGAGGCAAGAATGCGTTTCGAGAACAACTTACCCGCGAATATCCAAAGAAGCATGGCCACTGCCACGGTATAACCTGACCGCAGCTTTCAATCTTTTCTCCACTACGGTCTTTTATTTCGGTTTTTCCACCTGCTCGACGATTTTACCAAGCTCTTTCCCATCTGTTAATCGATACTGAAATGCAGTAGTAATACTTCCGTCTGCCGGTATCGTTTTTTCCACATGCATTTCAATCCGTCCATCTTTTGTTCGTCGCTGCATATCCTCCGGAGTTGTGCTAACCAGTTCAGCACCTTCGGGTAACAGATATGTTTCTATTCGCAGAGTCGGCTGACCTGCAGCAGGCCGGTGTTTCATGAAGTACCGAAAGGTATCTTTACTGCCGGGGACCGGTTTTACAAGTTCATCCATTACTCCCTCACTGGTGTACTCCATTACTTCGCCAGGCAAAACCGGCTCGTTGAAAACTGCCTCGTAGTGATAGATATCTTCATCGTGGGTACTTGTAAATTTTACAGGTCTGCCTTTGGCGTCGCTCATGTCTTTAACATGCACAAAATCCGAATTGATAAAACGAATCTCGGCTATTTCACTGCCACTTTTATTTATCTGCCTGATGGTGGTTTTAAATAAACACGTCCCATCAAGCTGAATATCCTCAAATACCTCCTGCGTATACGGCGTCTCGGCACGCTTATTTACGCTCTTTGCTTTTGCGATTAACTCTTCGGGGATAGGCGTCTGTTTACCATCTTCGCTTTTCGTTGCAAACAGGATGACGTATCGCTCTGCCGGTACACCCTGGGCACTTTGGAAGTTTTGATGGCTGGGACTGTTAATGCCCACCCAGTAAACCTTTCCCGGCTCCAACTCTACCGGCAACCTGCAGGTTGTCCTGCTTTGGTCATAGCTGGGCCGCCCAGTCGTCTTTGGATACATCTCACCACCCGTCCAGGACCAGGATTTGTCCATCATCCGCTCGTCAAAGGTAACTGTAATTTCTCGAAGCTCTGGCGAAACATCATCAGCATAAATAGTGGGACTGGTTCCAACCACCGTTGGCCCCTGACCGGTCTTGTCACCACTTTTATCTATTTCTCCTTTTTTATTCTCCCTTAATTGCTCGATAAACTTCTCGTCCATTTCTTTCTGTTTTTTGGTATCCGCCCAATCTGCGTTTGATGTCCATTCTACTTTTTCGGTCGAACACATGGGTTTACCTTTTTGACTGTTCCACCAGTCAGCCCATTTTTGCCAGTTGACACCAAAATTTTCTCCGGTAAGTCTTACGAGAGAAATCTGGGCCCAGAACCGCGTATTTTGGTTATAATGATAAACAAGGTGAATCAGCTCGGGTATGACCGAATCATCGCCGACGATACCTAACGCCATGACAGCCTGCCAGCGATAGCGATTGTCCTTATCGATTCGCTCTGCAGCTACTTTAAGCAGCGGCTCTACCGCTCTTTTGCTTTTTATAGCCGCCAGACCGTCTATAGCAGTGTAATACTCTCTACGCTCCGGACCTTTAAGAATCTCTATCCATATTTCTTCTAACTCCTTCTTGGCAGACTTGGAAAGTTTTGTATATTCACTCTTGTCAGGGTCGGAGCCAAACCTCTCTTGTGTCCACTCCATATAGAGCTTTTGTTCTTCATTTAAGTTCTCCAAACTATCCGAAGGTTCGAGGGCAAAATCGATGACTTTTTCTTTTTCTGAGCCGAAAATTTTTGTGCCGAACCATCCCTTTTGAGTCTTGTAGCCGGAAGCCTCGCATTTTATGTTGTGCTCTTCGTACCAGGTATTATAAGAGTAGAAGCCATTAACATCGGTAGTAGCTGACTGTTTACCCTCAGCGTACCCATCGTCACCTACTTTTGCTCCCGCAACCGGTCGGCCCGTATCAGCATCGGTAACAATGCCTTTGATAACAAACTCGGGCGGCCCGGATTCCGCTCTTGCCATAGGCAGAAAAATTGCGGCGAAGAGCAAAAGAGTAACCAGGCCGAGGATGCCGAGCTTTGCGGTTTTCGGAACGGGTCTGTCCAACATTCTTTTAATCCTGCTTTTTAATGCGCTCTTAGATTCCACAACTCCTATCAAACGCAGAGATAAAACGGGACGGTTAAACGCTATCTTCGCGACCTCCACGAGCGTCTGCGGGTACTGGTGGGCGCTGGCGCCCATAGCAACCTGAACAGCCTCGTCAACAGCCTGCTCACGCAGTCTGCGGATTACGGTGTTTGCCAACCACAATAAAGGATTATAGAAATAAATAATCTGCAAAATGGTCTGGGCGAGATTTATCCATAAATCACCCCGCCTGATATGCGCAAGCTCGTGCAGAAGAACCGGCCTAAGGCGACTTGAACCCAGAGTCGGAGCCAAATTCTGCGGCACCAAAACCACGGGCCTCAACAATCCGCACACCGCAGGGCTGGCGGTATTGGCGGAAACCTTTAAGTCAACTTTGCTCTTTATACCCATCTGCCCGCAACAGAAGCTGAAGGTATCGTTCATTAATTGGGTGGGATTTTGGGCCTGAGCGACGAGGCCGATGACAAAAATTGACCGCTGCAACAACAATAAGCCCATAGCCGAAGCTACAGCACCCCAGGCCAAAAACACAACGCCCTGCCAGGTTAACGGCGATGGTGACACTGCCAACGAACTGACAACTGCCACGCCGGTCCCGGACGGATTTGTTATCGCCGGTTTAAGAGCCGTCGGCGGTGCAACTGTCATCACAGACATTTTTGTTTCTATCGTCCGCGGAAAATTCATTGGCTGCGCAGCAACGCTCGTATCACTTACCTTTATACTTGCCAGCTCGTCACCAAACCAGGAACCGAAACTTACAGGCGACGACAAAGTCGTCGGCAGAACCAGCTTTATAAGCACCAGTACCCAGAGCCAATATCGAAAGACCGCCCGCACTTTTTTTCGCAGCAGCAAATCCGCCAGGAACAAAACCACTATTAATACAGCGGACTGGACAAGCATCGGAACTGCAAAGTCCACAAACACAGAACCGAAAGAATTGATTTGTTCTAAAATCGTATTCATAATGAGTTCTCCATTTATCCGGATATCATTTACCTTTTGCTTTTTGCTTCCACTTTTTTAGTTTTTATGATTGTCTCCAGCTCGGTCAACTGTTCTTTAGAAAGCTTATTACTGTCGAGCAGAAACTGCATCATCGGCGTAAATGCGCCGTCGAACGCCCTTTTTGCGGCGCGCATAATCTCGCAGTGCTGCGCTTCCCTTCTGGTAACAGCGGCGCTGTATAGAATAAGGTTTCGGATTCTTTCCGTTTTGAGCAGCCCTTTCGCGACCATACGGTCCATCATTGTTTTGACGGTGCTGTAGGTCCAGGCCCTTTCGCTCTGGAGCACTTCCTGCACGGTCGGAGCCGCACAGGGTTGGTTGCTCCAGACAGCCTGAATAATCGCCCATTCGCCTTCGGTGAGGTCATGTTTTTTCTTTGTCATAGGAATCTCCTTTTCTTTAACAATGACAAGTTTACTCTACACTTGTAAAGATTGCAAGAAAAAAGGCGGAAATTTTCAAAAAATTTTCAATATTTTATTCGGGTTGACCTGCCCCTGATAATTTCAGCCGGGGCGGTAAATTACGGCAAAATCTTGACTGGGCGGAGAAAAAGGCTAATATAGGTGTTTGCCGCGGATGTGGCGGAACTGGCAGACGCGCAGGCTTCAGGTGCCTGTGGGCTTACGCTCATGGAGGTTCGACTCCTCTCATCCGCATTAAGTACCGTCGTAACAGGCTTTGTGTATTGCGGCACTAAAACCACGCTTTTCAAGCGATTATGCGGAGATTCAATACCCCCTTAACGAAAATCAAGTCGAAAGGCCGATAAATAGGATGTTAAGAAACTGTTATCGATGCGGTTAAATAGTAACCAATTACGAGTAACTAATTACCAAATGTTTGAAATAGCCCGAGAATTAGAACAAACAGCAGTATGGTTCAGGCCGGCGGTTTTAATTGTGCCCGGATTAGTAGCGGTTCTGGTTGGGCTGTTTGTCTGGCTTGGCGGGCTCGGTTTTAGAAAAGTTCTGGCTGGAATTATCGGCGCAATCAGCGGCGGGGTCTGCGGATTTTTTATAAGCGGCCGAAATATGCCCCCGACAATAGTTTCGGCGGGCATAACCGCGTTTATCGCAATAGTATTTGAAAAGATATTCATCGCAATACTGGCCGGCGTTCTGGCGGCAGTGCTCGGCTTTGCCGTTCTGGCCAGGCCTTATATCGGGAATGAGGACAGCTTAAACGAATATGGAACCGAAGATAGAACGATGTTTTTGGACACACAAGAAAGCATAGAGGCAGCAAAAAGATACATAGCTGATTTCGCCGCCGAGACAAGGCAAATTTTCTCGAAGATGCCGATATATAAGCATGCAATAACAGCGGCGATAGTAATAGTTTTTATAGCGGCCGGGTTTTTCCAAAAGCGTTTAACCTCGGCGTTTTGCTGTTCGGCACTGGGGACAATGCTCATCTTTACAGGGATGATTCTGCTGTTATTGTATAAAGGAGCTGCGCCTATAAGCAGTATTTTTCGAAGCCAGTTGTTTTATACCGGTGTTTTCGGAGCGATGACAGCTTTTGGTATGGCTGAACAGCTATTGCTCTGTCAACGCATTAATGCGAAACTAACAGGACATAAACAGAAAAACAGAAACAGGAAAAAGCCGGAGGAAATATCACCGTCCTGGCGGAACAAATAGCCGGGGATTATATTTAGCAGTAAATTTAGAAAAACTGAAAGCTCGCCCAGCATAAGCAGAGCAGCAAAGATTAAGGAGAAGAACGATGGAGTATTTAACGATTCTTGCAGAGGCAACAAAAAGCTCATCTGAGCCGTTTATCAGAATTCAAAGCGTTCTTGATTCCATCTGGGAACAAGTGACGGCCCTATCGTGGCTGCAGGCAGTCCTTTGCATTTCATTCGGATTGGTATATCTGCTCTATGGCTGGCGCATTTTCAAGGTACTTGTCGCTATCTGCTTCGGACTTTTTGGCTTATTTATGGGCATAAACTTCGGCGGGCGATTCGGTGGTTATGAAATTTTGGGCGGCATAGCCGGCCTTGTTCTTTTTGCGAGCGTTTCCATACCTTTTATGAAATGGTCCGTCGGGGTACTCGGAGCTATTTCGGGCGGCATACTGACCGGCGGGATTTGGTACGCTGTCGGGCTGCCGGAAAGATTTATGCCGGCAGGCGCCCTTATGGGCATTATCGCAGGCGGTATGATTTCGTTTATTGTTTTCAAGGCGGCGGTTATGCTTTTTACAAGTTTCGGCGGCGGAATCCTGATAATAACGGGTATGCTGTCTCTGATATATCACTACGAGAGTATCCAGACTCCGCCGACCGCGACCGCAAAGGCGATGCTCTATGAACATCATTGGTTCGTGCCTGCGTTGCTGCTGGCGCCGACCATCATCGGCATAATAGTGCAGCACAGATTCATTAAAAGCTCCAAAAGCTGGGACGTCAAACCCCCTACATAACAAGAGGCCATGGGGATATTTTGAATCCGAATTCACCAAAAGCAAAAGAACCCCCAGCATAAAGCTGGGGGCTAACCAAGTGTTATGATTCAAAAAATAACGATATCAAACACAAACAAAA
>JAQTMR010000010.1 GCA_028714255.1 Phycisphaerae bacterium
GGCACCGGATAAAATACCTTAAATGCAAAATAAGCCTTTTTAACTGGGCCTGCGTTCATTTAGCTGCTGATGGGATTTGAACCCATGACCTCGTCCTTACCAAGGAAGCGCTCTACCAACTGAGCTACAGCAGCGATAATTCGCCACTCGACAATACTGAAAACGCGTCGAGCCGCAAACAAAAGTTACACTACAACCTTCTTTCCTGCCTCAATAAATCTAAATAACTGACGCAGGAACCCGTAGATTCCGCCAAGTTTATTTAGTGCAAAACAGGTAATTTATGGAAATAAGCGTAAAAGTGCAAACATAAAAACCGAAAAAAAAGCAAAAAAAAGCAAAAATCTTCAAATTTTCACCTTTTTTGTGAAAAATCACGTAGAAACGACCTTTACCGTCCTGCTATTATATAGATAACTTCCTACTATTTGCAAACGAGACACTGTTAATTACCCTTGTCTTTAGGCTTATTTGCGTCTTTGAGCGAACCAGAATGCTTAGTCCATCGCTGCACCTGCTCGGCCCACATTGGCCGCCTTTCCGTAGTCTTTATTTTAGCCAGTGCCGCCAACACAATGTTAGGCTCAGTCGTCGCCGGTAGCTCTGCAAGATACTTATCTATCGACAGCACTATCGCGTTATCAGGGCCTAAGTCTTTTTCCAATAAACTATTGTTTACCAATTGAGCGACAGCGTCCACTTTCGGCCATCTCAAATACACATCCAATAGCTGGGCCAAAACCGCTTCTTTTTCTGCCGTGGTACTGGCGCCTTCCCGAAGCAGCCCCAGATACTTCGCCGCCTGTTCGAACATGCTGGTTTTGCTGTAAAGTTGCGCCAGCTTACCACGGACATTTTTGAGCATTTCCGCCTTATTTTCGCCGCTGGCCTTGCGCTCCACTATCTCAAGGAAAGAGAGCTTCTGTTCGTCTGAGAGCGTTGCCCCCATATCTTGCGAACTAAATCGTTCCATCCATTGACCCAGCGTGTTGGCATCGACGGACTTGAATATCGTCAGCATCGTTTGCCAGGCCGGCTCACCATCAGCGGCCCCGAGCTTTTCCGTCAGCCAGGTCAAATCATCACTGTTGCCTACTTCGCCGGCAAGCTCTATTACTCTCTGCCTTATTTTCGCACTGCTGTCGTTGGCAAAACCTCCCCTTAATTTGCCGAGTGCTTTTGTTTTATCTATATTTATAATTCCCTCCACCGCCGCCTCGCGGACCAAATCCGTTTTGTCGCTGAGACCTTCTTCGAACAAGCGTTCAAACGCTTTCGATGCCTCGGTTTTGTGCGTGCTGCGCGGGCCGCACAGACCTGCCATTGCACCAAGCAACTCCCCGCGAAGAACGCCGTCTGCTTTGTCTTTTTGCTGGTTATATCTTTCCGCGAGCAGACTAAAATACCTGTCAACCTCCCCTGAAGTTAAGCCGTCCTGCTCGAGTAGCTTTCGTATAACTTCAGCGGCTTTTTGTGCCTTCTTCGGGTCCTCTTCGACAAGGAACTTCGCCGCCCATTCCAGTGTATCTTTTCTTATCTCCTCGGGAATCTTCACCTCTGAACCAGGCAAAAACGCATAGTAACACGCCCCGCCGAGCGCGACAAACAACTCTATTTTCACCTCATCGTCCTTCTCGATTTCGAGTTGTTCCAGTAAACGCTGGGATGAATTCAACTGTCCCATTAGAGACAGCAGCTTTGCGGTCTTCAGCCGAACGTCCCTGTCCCTGTCAGAAACCAGATTGACCAGAATGGGGCCGAGTTCAGCGGGCAGTTCCGATTTTGTTCCTACGCGCCATTGAGAAACTTTCTCCAGAGCCCACAATTTTATTATCTCTTTGGTATTACCCAAATGCTCGGCGAGAAACTGTCCCTTCACCGTGTCATCATTTATACCGTCATATATCCTGTCAAGCGCCGACAGGTACAGCCCCTGCCACAAGTTCAGTTCAGCTTCCATCTCACGTAGCTGTGATTCCTGCCGAACCTGCCAGTCTCGCAGAAATTCATCTCTGCCTTTGCGCTTGAGCTCATCTATTATCTGCCTGCGCGTCTGCATATCCTTGCCGACCGGTATGCCCAGCGAATGCAGCGTATTCTCCGCCTCGTCCGCTACCTGCTTGTCAGAATCATCAAGCAGCCTGATGAGCTGAAATGTCGCCCTCATATTCGGCTGAAGTTTCAATGTATATATTGCATTCAATCTCGCCTTCACAGGCAGTGAACTGTCCGTTGCCATTTTTTCGAGCGGCCCGGATATCTGCTCATATTTGAAAAGCAGCGTCGCCTCAGCCGCCAACTTCGCCTCGCCAAAGTCCTTTGTTGCTAAAATATCAAGAAGTGGCTGAACAAAATCATCCTCCGCCTTTATGGATTCCTGCATCCCCCTGGACTGACTTAGCGATTTACAGACAGCGATTCGTGCGGAGCTGTTTTCACCCTGCGACAATGCCGAGAGCAGAATTTCCCGCGCCAGAGGGTCTTCGCTGAACAGCATTACCGTCGCCGCGTCGATTCGTATCTGCTCGCTTGCCCCCTGAAGCAAAGCGTCCTTGTTGATTTTCAATTGCCTGCTAAGCTCAACTTTGGCTGCTGTTTTAACTTTATCGGGAGGTTGTGTTGACTTGTTCTGACTGACGCCCCCCTCTTGGCAACCCATCGCAAATAGTAGTATTACCAGATATAATTTCTTCATAAGCCCGTTTCTTAATTTAGTTGTATAGATGATAATCCCTGTACCATACTAATGTCAATTGCCTATCGGCCATTTTCACTATTCGGATATAAGTTTTGCAAAAAATTTTCGCCTTGTCCAAAACTGTTTTAAACAAAATCCATTAAGGTCTTGGGTGAAATTTCCTGTGAATCTCACGCAGCCTTTCCTGGTCAACATGCGTATAAATCTGGGTCGTGGCTATGTCAACATGTCCGAGCATTTCCTGCACGCTTCGCAAATCAGCGCCGCCGGCCAACAGGTGCGTCGCGAAACAATGCCTCAACGTATGCGCGGTCAATTTCTTGGGCATGCCTGCACGGGCTGCGTATTTCTTGGTTAATCGCCATATTTCAATACGACTCATAGGTCGCCCTGTTCGTGAAAGCAGCAAAAAATCTCCGCTGAAAGGCTTGACCAAACCGGGACGCAGTTCCCGCAGGTAATCGACTGTGGCCGTGATAGCTGCTTTGCCGACCGGTATAATTCGCTCCCTGTTACCTTTGCCTAAGCAGCGCAGGTAGCCGATGTCAACGTTCAAGTCGCCCGTCTTCAGACCGGCCAACTCACTGGCACGCACCCCCGTGGCATAAAGCAGTTCGAGCATCGCCCTGTCACGAAAGTAAAAAGGTTCCTCATCACTTACTGCGTTAATGATACTTACAACTTGTTTCTTGTTGCATATAATAGGAAGCCTTTGCCACAACTTTGGGCCTTCGAGAATCGTAGCTAAATCATCTTTGACAAGGCCGGTAAGTTTGCCGAACCGAAGTAACATCCTTATGGCGACAAGGCATCGCTTAATTGAGCTTTCATTTTTTTGTTCGTCCTCCGTGAGGACTCGCAGATAATTGTGGATAAGGGCCGGCTTTATTTCGTTTAGCTGACTTATTTTCCCCTCGCTCGATTCGCAGTATTCCAGAAACCCCACCAGGTCCCTGCCGTATGCCAGAATAGTATTGCCCGATAGACCCGCCTCGACAGTCAGGTAATTGAGAAAACTTTTTGCCTGCTCCCCTAACGGTAAAGACAGTAACTTTTCACCAATAGATTTTAACTGAACTGAGGCCATCTTGCTCGTTTCAACTAAATACCGACAACTAACATAAATATCGGCGTTAAAACAAGTTAATCTTTAACTGTAAACTTGCCGCGGGTGATAGACAATCATTTTGAAAAAAACAATTCCTTCTTGAGCTAATACACCACTGCATATATAATCACCCGGATTACAGAAAAGGTAGGTAAAATGAATAAACTCAAATCATTACTGCTCACGGCTTGTCTGGCCGTTTCGGTGTTGGCTGGCTGTGCAGGACCATACAAGGGCCAAACAGTCGAACAAATCTGCCCCGCTGGGTTGGACAAACAGCAGGCAATGCAAATCGCCGAAGATGTCCTCGGTAAATTGCAGTTTACCATTGCCAAGTCCGACACCGACCTCGGCGTTATAAAAACCAGGCCTTTGGCAGGAGCGCAATTCTTCGAATTCTGGCGCAGAGATAATGTCGGTGCCTTCAGTGTTGCCGAATCAAGTATGCACAGCATCCGAAGAATTGCAGAGCTGGATATAACACAGCAGGGTTCGCAGTTGTGTATCCATTGCAATGTAAATACACAAAGACTTCGTCTGCCTGAACGCGAACTCAGTAGCAGCTCACGCGCTTATGATATGTTTTCCGAGGGCAGCCAGTCAAGACAGACGTTAATACTGCACCCTGGACAGAAAAAAGATATGGCATGGGTCGATTTGGGAAACGACTCTAAATTGGCAACGGTGATTTTGAAGCGAATCGAAAAGAAAATCGCTAAGATGCAAAATGGCGTAAGCCATCCCTAAGCGGAAGGAAAATAGTTGTGACCCTTTCGGGGTCATCCTGAGCAACTGAAAGGAGTCGAAGGTTGAGAATACTCATCTGCGGTGGAGCAGGGTACATCGGCAGTAATATGACCTCTTTACTCGCCGCCGGAGAACACCGCCCGGTTGTTTACGATAACCTCAGCAAGGGACACAAAGCCGCCGTCGCGGATTGTGACTTCGTCGAAGGTGATTTGGCCGATTACAACCTCCTTGTCGAAACACTCAAAAAATACGAAATCGATTCTGTGATGCACTTCGCCGCTTTTATCGAAGCCGGAGAATCCGTCCTCAACCCGCTCAAGTATTATCGAAACAATATCTCCAATACGCAAACCCTGCTGACCGCGATGGAAGCAGTCGGCGTCGAAAAATTCGTCTTTAGTAGTTCCGCCGCCGTGTACGGCACGCCGCAGCATGTCCCTATCGCTGAAAATTCACCGACCGCGCCGATTAATCCTTATGGCGAGACAAAATTAGCCGTCGAAAGAATGTGCTGCCACCAAAGCCGCGCCGGTAAACTCCGCTACGCGTCACTACGATACTTCAATGCCGCGGGAGCCGGAGCAAATTCCACTCTCGGCGAGGACCATCGCCCCGAATCACATCTCATTCCATTGGCTATTGCCGCCGCTATGGGTAAATCCGATGCAGTCAAAATCTACGGAACCGATTACCCTACCCCCGACGGTACCTGTATCCGAGATTACATTCATATCGAAGACCTCTGCCGGGCACACCTTCTCGCACTTGTTAAACTCGACACGCAAACCGAGCTTGTTTACAACCTCGGCAACGGCAATGGCTATTCGGTAAGGGAAGTAATCGAAACAGTCAAAAAGGTCAGCGGCAAAAAATTCAAAGTGATAGAATCGCAGCGCCGCCCGGGCGACCCTCCGATACTGACATCCGACGCCTCAAAGGCAAAGAACGAACTCCTCTGGAAACCGAAATGGGCCGAGCTTGGGAAAATCATAGACTCCGCCTGGCAGTGGCATAACAAATATCCGCAAGGCTATCCGGATTAAAACCCCGGGACACCAATTTAAGGAATTGCAAATGAACATTAAATTCCTCTGGTCAGGCGTTTTTGCTCTGTTGCTAATAGCGATAACGGGCTGTTCTCCCTGGAAGGTACACGATACCAGCCGCCCCCTGCCGGCAGTTATCACCCCCGCCGAACAGCCGGGCCGGCCGCCGTCAGACGCCGTCATTCTCTTCGATGGCAAAGACCTCTCCAACTGGGTATCCGAAAAGGATGGCGGCCCCGCCAAATGGAAGGTCGAAAATGGATTCTTGGAAGCAGTAAAAAAAACCGGCAACATCCGCACCAAGCAGGCGTTCGGCGATTGCCAGTTGCATATCGAATGGGCCTCGCCGGCAGAAGTAAACGGCGCCAGCCAGGACCGCGGCAACAGCGGCGTATTCCTTATGAGCAAATACGAAGTACAGGTACTCGATTCTTACGACAACATAACCTACGCCGATGGCCAGGCCGGTGCCGTCTATGGCCAGAACCCGCCGCTCGTCAACGCATCCCGCCCGCCCGGACAATGGCAGAGCTACGACATAATCTTCCATCGTCCGGTTTTCAAACTCGGCCTGGTTGTCAAGCCTGCGACAATCACCGTCCTGCAAAATGGAGTCCTCGTTCAGGACAACTTCGAGATTAAGGGCGCAACCGTATGGAAGAAACGCGCAAAGTATAGTCCCCACGCCGACAAGATGCCCCTTATGCTCCAGGACCATGACCAACCCGTTCGATACCGCAACATCTGGCTCCGCGAACTGCCGGAATCGAAAAACAAGTAAGCTGTCTTTCAATATTGTCATTGCGAGGAGCGAAGCGACGAAGCAATCTCAGCTTTATGGGAGAAACACAATGAACGAAATCTTCGTAGGCGTCGATTTAGGCGCAACATATATAAAGACAGGCTGTTTCGACTCGAACCTAAAACTCCTCGCTAAAACATCAGCCCCAACGCAGGCCGAAAAAGATGCCAATGTAATAATAGATAATATCGCTGCGACAATCGAGCAGTGTATAACCAACGCCGGCCTTTCTATAACCGATGTCTCTGCAATAGGCCTCGGCTGTCCGGGCCCTGCTAAATACAAAGATGGTATCATCGAAGCCGCCCCGAATCTGCCTACCTTAAACAATGTCCCCATCCGCCAGATGCTAAGCGGCAGATTAGCAGGCAAGACAATCGTCTTCGAGAACGATGCCAATGTCGCCTGCCTCGGCGAATTCACCACAGGTGCAGGAAAAGGTATTAACGATATGGCCTTCTTCACCCTCGGCACAGGCATCGGCAGCGGCATAATAATCAATGGCAAACTGCTCACCGGCCCGACCGGCAACTCCGCCGAGCTGGGCCATACCATAATCTACCCCAATGGCCGATTATGCACCTGCGGCCAGCGAGGCTGCGCCGAAGCATATGCCTCTGCTGCCAATACCGCAAAAAGAGCCGTCGAGGCTGTCACCGCAGGCGAAAAATCCAGCCTTAAAAAAACTTTCGACGACAATGGCGAAATCACCTGCAAAGATGTCTTCGACCATTCAAAAGCTGGCGACGAATTAGCCAAAAGAATAACTGACGAAACCGCCGAGTTCCTTGCCATTCTTTGCGTGAATGTTTTGCATACTGCTGAACCAAAGCGGATTGTCTTTGCAGGCGGAATGATTGCCGCCGGCGACATTTTGCTGAATCGGATAAAATACTTCTTCGATGAGCACATTTGGAATCTGAAGGCCGAATCCGTCGAGATTTGTTTCGCTGCTCTTGGCGAAGACGCCGGCATCATCGGCGCCGCAGCCTTGGCTAAGGCTAAGCTAAAATAGGTAATTACAGCAGACCCTTCGACTATGCTCAGGGCATGTTGGCTTTGTTGGTTCGACAGGCTCACCATAAATGGTTCGACTTTGCTCACCATAAATTGGGTTCGTTTGGGTTCGTTTTGACCAAGTGTCCATTGTTCGTTTTTCGTTGTAATTTATTGTTAACGCTAATGTTGTAATCATTTGACTTTTTGAAAAATTGGGTTCGTTTTGCATAATTTGTTATTTTTGATTGACACCCCTTCAGCCACGAAGACTCTAAGGCACAAAGTCCTTGGGACTCCTTGCGGAGAAAAATTAACCACGAATGAACACGAATAGACACAATTTTTTACCGCGGAGAACGCAGAGAAAAGTTAGACACAGATTTCACGGATTTACACTGTTTTTTGACGCTGATTGCGCAGAGTACGCAGAGGGGTTTTGGTCGGCGTGCGTTCTTCGGCAAGGCCATTTCTCCCCCTTAGGGGTGTGAAAGGCCGTTGCCTTGTCCGCCGAATTCCTTCGGACTTCGTTATTAAGCCGACCAATTTTTCGACCTGGTTCGACGGCGTTCACCACAGATCGCTCAAGACAGGACAAACTTTTGCTTTTTTTCATAATGTTTAGATGTAAAAAAAGCCTCCTTTATTAAGGGCGGAGATGCGCGTTTGGTTGAAAAGGCAGGAACTAAAGATTTGCAAATATTTGTAAGGAAAGGATTAAAAAATTTTTAATTAGCCGGTTTGGGGGTTGGGTAGAGGCGTTTTTGATTGAAAAGAATATAGGGTGTAGGGTTTAGGGGATAGGGAAAGAGAAATTGGCCACGAATGAACACGAATGGACACAATTTTTTACCGCGGAGAACGCAGAGAAAAGTTAGACACGGATTCACACAGATTAACACGGATTTTTTTCATAATGTTTAGATGTAAAAAAAGCCTCCTTTATTAAGGGCGGACATGCGCATTTGGAGTGAAAATTATGCCCGTCTTCGCCGAGGTCTTCGCTTCCGCCGCCGCCAAAGGGCTATGGCGGACAGGTCGCTTCGAGGTGCTGGCTTGATTAAGTCGTTGCAATTAAAGAAACAAAAAAAATTTCAAATTAGCCGGTTTTGATGCGAGAGTAGCTGCGGTTTTGATTGATTTTTTCGCTGCCAATTCTTATTTTATCTACCACATAGGCATAGATAGGTGGCTGCCCCTATTTATTCCGAAGCTGCTCTAACGCCAGAAGATGGGCAATCTCTATCGCCACATGAACCGTGCAATGACAGTATGGTGTTTTAAAGTCTGGCAGGTACACTTTTGCGGTTGCCTTGTCGCAATGGTTGCGCACTTCGAACTCCACCCACACCCACTTCTCACGATCGCGTTTCCCGTCATTGAGAAATGTCATAGTGTCGTGATGTGCATGCAGTTCGTTAGAGAGCCGTGAGATCTCCCTTACTATGGGATTGTGCTCATAGTCAGATTCCAGTTCGATCGTTGTGACCCAGTTACTGATGATATCTGACCGCTCTGCCTCAGATAGGGCATCGAACTCCTCTGTGGAGTATCCGCACTGGCTTGGGTCGAAACCTTCGCCGATGCGTTTGTTGGTGGCTCGTAGGGACATCACTTCGCCGATGAGGCCGTCGGCAATTGTGAGACGTACAGCATCAGAAAGTCCTCGAAACTCTTCCGACCCGAGTACCAGATAAGGGAAGTTGTAACCGTGTGCAACGCGAAGTTTCAACTCAATGAACGCGCGACGCCCTTTTTTGCCGGATGATCCATTTCGGAGGTGATAGTTGCTACCAACATTAAACCCGTTTTGCAAACCATCGAACTCGATGCAAACAAGAGGTGTGTCTTTTTTGTCGCATACGATGAAGTCGATGCTGGTCTTCTTCAACTGCTCGTACTCCTCTGAGTCATCAACCATGTCAGTTCTGGCAGCGAACACATTTAGAAAGGGAAGGTTATGGTAGATGTGGTAGTGCTTTCCCCAAGTCTCATTGAGTTTTTGGAAGCACCCCCGCTCCATGCGACTACCGAACACTGTTTTACGAACACCCATTGCTCTTAACGTCTCCGCAAACAACGATTATATCATCATAAAACAGGAAACACAGACTGTCTCTGCCAGCATAAAAAGTTTTCGATGCTTGTTCATATTATTTCCTGCGTAATCTGCGTTTAATTTTTTTACTGATTCCAGTCTTCCCAGCCGGAGTCGCCTCTTTCATCGAAGGTCTTAAAGATGTATCTTGGACAGTTATAAAAATATCTCGTAACGCAGTAGGCACAAGCACTTACGAGCCTGTTGACGGCCCCTTCGGCCCCGCGCTCGCCCGTCTCGAAACTGACCTTAATACTCCTGTTTCCTTCCGATTCCGGCCAGACCTTCTCGCCCGTAGCCGTCTGGAAAAGAGAGGCCTGAACACTTAATAATCCGTTGTAATAATCCGTTCCGTGCATTTCGGCAAGCTGGCAATTTTCGACAGTTACGAGCAGTACGGTATCAGCGCCCAAAGCTTTGCCCACTTCTACTGGCGAGAGCGATGAAAAATCGCTGCTATCGGAGCGGAAATCGGCGAGCTGCTTATAGGTAATTATATACGGAGGCTTAACCTTGACCTTGGCTACAAGACTTTGGTGAATGGCCCTGGTCAAATAGTAGCGCAGGTTCGTCTTGGTATCGGCCCAGCCGGGCTGTTCAACAAGCACTAATATCTTTCCGCCCTTTTGTTTGGTAAGGTCGTACTCGGCGGGGACTTTCTTTTCGTAGGCGCCTTCCGAACCCACAATGCCTACCATCCCGCAGCCGCTATTTAATAAACCCGCAGCCAATACGACAACAACAATCAGTTTCTCTATTTTCTTTGTCATAATATTTTCTCTCTTTTTATTCAGCCCTGCCTGTTTTCCGCGATTGCCCGTATTAGCGTAAAGGCCCAGCCGGCGGCAGCAATAATTGCCAGAGCTATTATAAGATATTTTATTTTAATTTCGAATAACCGGTCAAGAAAACTAAAATATATCCCGGAAACGGATATAAACAAAGCTAAAATTGTCGAGATTGCCAACACGCAGCATAATAACGCCGCGGCAGGCTGGGCGTAAAACGATTCGGCGATTTTGCCCCGGGCAAAGGCTGTTACCGAAGTGGTTACTCCGCAGGTTGGGCAAGGCAGGTTGTATCTCTGCTTGAAACCGCAGGGAAAAGGCCACAGGTTGATTTTGTAATGTCCTGTCAGCGCAAAGACGCCGAAGAAAGCCGCCATCGCAAGGAATACGCCCCCGGCGACAAAACGCTGGTGATGCGATGCGCTAAAGAAAATCTTGCCTTTATTTAGCTGTTGGCTTGCCTGCATAACTGCGTTAGAATAGGGCAATGTTATGATTCTGTCAAGGTCGCAAAGAAAAGAGTAGATTATGGTATTGGAACAAAAAGATTTAAGTGAAATGCTGGAAGCAGCTACCGTTGCGGCGCGTTTAGCAGGTCAGCACGCGATGGAAGAAATCAATTTTACCGCCGTTTCGACAAAGAACGGCAACGAGCTGGTAACAGGTGCTGACGCCCAGTGCCAGCGGATAATCATCAATCGAATCAAGGAGGCCTACCCCGACCACGGCTTTATCGCCGAGGAAGGCAGCGAAGGGGCGATATTCAAACAAGCGCCGCGAGGCAATGATTTCTGGTGGGTTGTTGACCCGATAGATGGAACCAACAATTACGCCGGCCGAATGCTCCTGTTTGTTGTCAGCATCGCGGTAATGCACGAGGGCGAACCCATTGTCGGCGTTATTTTCGAGCCGGCTACAGACTCGATGTTCACTGCCGTAAAAGGAGGCGTCGCGCAGTTGAACGGCAGGCGAATAACCGCCGGCGAGAAAAATATGGATGAATTTTCGAGCATAGGGCTGGACAGTCATTTTGACCAGGGCGTGCCGGGCTGGGTCTGCGAGATTATGCAGAAAACGAAGTTTCGCAACCTGGGCACAACCGCCCTGCATCTCGCTTACGTCGCAACAGGAGGTCTTGTTGCCGCTATCGTCAACAGCCCGAAGTTGTGGGACATAGCAGCCGGTGCGCTGATTGCCGAGGCCGCAGGGGCCGTTGTCAGCGATTGGCAAGGCGGGAAAATCTTTCCTGTCGATTTAGACAGCTATCAGGGGCAGGAAGTGCAGATAATAACAGCGAACAAGAAGGTACACGCGGAACTGCTCGGTATTATGAAGTCTTAATTCCGGCGACTTTTTTTCATAAATGCTGCGCCGAAGCCGAGCAGACAAATTGTCATCGGCTCCGGGACCGGGTTTTCATATGGAGGCTCACCATCTTGCTCACTCCATGTAGTACCGATGATAGCCTGGTCATAGTCGCCGGGTGTTCCCCTGCGGGCGAACTCAGCGACTATTGTGTCGCCGTTAAAAATGACCAAATCGAAATAGACAGGATAATCGGGGTCGTAATCAGGGTCCTCATCGTCCCACTGGTAGTATGTTTTGTAGCTGAAGAGAAGACCGCCGTTAGTAAGCTCGGGGCCGAAAAGGTAAGCGGTTTTGTTGCTGTCAGCTAAGGTGGTGTCCCAGCCCGCACTTATATAATCGAAGGAGCCTGTCCACTCCGGAGGCTGTGTGAAGATAAGACTATCCGCAACGTAACCATCGAGATCCGGAATAAAATGTGCGACGCATGTAACAGGCTGATTGGGCTCCACGCTCAGATACCATTGGTCCCAGCCAGTTACGATTGTGGCCTGTGCGGGCGAGGTTAATCCGAGGCACATCAGCCAAACTAATATGCAAGTTACTACCGACTTTTTCATACTCCGCTTTCCCCTAATCAAATATCTAAGCCGCACGCGGCAACTATTTATAACTACTTAATCGATAGACAAATGGTACATACAAACGATGAGTTTTCTTGCCCCCTGACATTAACGAGCCTAAATTGTAGCATTTTTCTGCCCTTATGTCAAGGGGAAAAACCCGTATTTTGGGGCTTTTCAAATTTTTTTATTGACAGCTGTTTTAGAGGATGTTTTAATGCCCTGCGACATTCGAAGTGGGATTTTGGTAAATTTTCAGGGGAGTTTATTATGCTTAACCGAAAGGCATTTTTACTAACGGGGATTGTCTGTCTTGTAATTTCAGGTCTTGTCTTGGCCTACGATGTCCCTAATCCGAATCTGAACAACGACGATATAGTTGACTTCGCTGATTTCGCTATGTTGGCAAATAACTAGCTGCGAACGGGGGACGGCCTTACCGGTGACTTCGACGACAGCGACACCGTAGATGCTGAAGACCTGATGGTTTTTTGCTGGTACTGGCTGACTGAATACAGCGAATATCAACAGTGTCAGGATGCGGATTTGGATATTGATGGTATAATCGCATTCGAGGACATGGCACTTTTCGCGCAGAACTAGCTGGTGACAGGCGAAGGGCTTGCAGGCGATTTCGATATAAGTGATTTGGTAGATTATAACGATTTGTCGGTTATGACGGACTGCTGGCTCGAAGGCACAAGGCCGGAAGGTATCTGGGAGCAATTCAAGGCCGCTTTAGCTGTCGGGGATGTCAATAAGGCTCTTATGTTTATGGCGGAGACGTCGAGAGATAGATATGCCGAGATTTTCCAAATCATATATGCAGACCTGCCCGCCTTTGTCGCAGGGATGGGCAATTTGATTTTGGATTCGCAGGATGAAGGAAAAATAAAATACGAAATGCAGCATCAGGTCGGCGCAGAGACATATCTGTTCCCTGTAATTTTTATTAAGGATGATCAGGGAGCTTGGCGAATATACAGTTTCTAACGAAAGGTTTGAGATGTTAAAGAAACATAGGGACTTTTTACTGACGTGTTTGGAATTGGGACTTCTTGTACTTTTAACACCGAAGATATTTTGGAAGATAGCTTTGTCCGTAGGCCCGATTGAAATCTATGTATTAGGACATTATACCTATTTATGGTTTTCTGCTGCGATAGCTGTTGTGTCCGTTGTTTTGATTATTTTTACTCTGCTGCAACGGTTTGTAAAAAGCGTGCATATCAAGATTCTTGTTATATGGGGCATACTTATTCTGGCCACTTCTGTAATAACCAGTTTATTTGCGCCTTTTATGATCAGTGGTGCTTTTTGATAAATGGTTTTCTTATTGAATAAGGAATAAAGATATGAAAAACACAACCACGATATTATTGGTTTATTGTTTAGTTATCTTTTGCATATGTCGTTCGGTTTATGCATGGTCAGACAAAGCAACACACGCAGCAATTACTGAAAAGGCCGTTCAACTATCGACGATGGACAATTACTTTAAAAACCAGTTAGGAATTTCACAGGGCTTGAGTGCAGAATTTCAGACGATATTTTACCCCGCATTGGAAGACCGCATGGCCGACCTTGACTCTGATGATGAAAACGCCATAGCCGTGGTGTCGATACCTAACGGGTGTTATGTTTATACAGCATCATATAACGTTCGTAAGTTTTCAGAAGATACCGGAAGAATAGAGTGGACTTATTATACTGGCGGCACTACGTATGGAATAACGGTAGATGATAGTGATAATGTATATGTAGCGGGAGTTAAGACAGGTTCACCTTACGCCTCTGTATGGAAACTGGATAGCACCGGAGAACCGGTGTGGACTTATGATACTACTGGCAATCATACGCACGGAATAGCGGTAGATGACAGCGGCAATGTATATGTAGCAGGATACAGGGCGGGTTTACCTTATGCTTCTGTATGGAAACTGAATAGTGCCGGAGAACTAGTGTGGACTTATGATACTAGCGACACTACGACTGGAATAGCGGTAGATAAAAGCAGCAATGTATATGTAGCAGGGTACAGGGCGGGTTTACCTTACGCTTACAAAATTGGTTGGAAATTAGATTATAATGGAAATCTTATTTGTGCTATTAACGATAGCTCTTATGGGGGAGGTCGTGGACTAAGTATATCGGTAGGGAATGCTGGAAAAACATATATGGGTCTTGATTCTGATTATTATGAAGGGGGCGCGGGGAGATTTAATAACAACTGTAATCCTTCACAATTATATAACACTCAGCTTGCATATGGAATTGCAGTAAAATAATTTTTAGAATTATAATGCTATGTAACAAAATCACCCGACCCGAATTTACGAAAGAGCAGAGAAATTTAAGATTTAAGATTTAGGGAATTGGTGGTGCGAATCCCACGCTACATATCTCGCAATGAGGAAAATGGATTCCTGCTTTCGCAGGAATGACTATTATCTCTGTGCTCTCGGCGTGCTCTGCGGTAATAAAAATAACTGTATCAATCCGTGTAAATCCGGGAAATCCGTGGTTAAAATTACCTCGCCCCCGCCGTTTTGCGAAGCAAAACGAAGCCGCGGGGGCACGGTGATGTTCGCACCCTCACGTCACCGTGGGTCGGGAACGAGCTGCATAGCACGGATTTTTACCTTGCCGAAATACGGGACAAGACTGGTCGCTGGGTAATCCGGATTTCGATAGACATCGCTCCTGTCTAAAATAGCTATGACCCTTTTTTGTGGGCCTTCGACTATGGGGTTGCCGTCTTTATCTTTTCCAATACCTGAGCAAACACGGACGAGGATATAAGCGGTAAAGACGTCGCTGCGAACCGTAACTAAGTTGCTAATACGTGCGAAAATAACATCGCGTTCCTCGAAATCATCCGGAGCATTATCCGGCGTAAGGTCTGGAAATTCTGTTTGGTTAGCATCGTCAATACCGTAATAATCAATGTGGTAATTCAGATCGGCGCCAAGATTGACATCACAAAGCCGGCCAATACTTTCAAAGCCGGCAGCGCCCGGCCGAACTCCATAGTCATTAGGTTCACCACAAGGTATTTTTGTTTTATCCCGACAGGCAACGATTGCATGGGCGAGAGCGGTATTGTTATAGCCGCTTTTTCTCTGCGAGACCCAGGGTAATTGTGCCAGGACATACCACGGAGCGGTATTGATATTTATCTTGCCGGGGACTTCCCACTCCGGACTTTTGTCCAGGTCTGTTTCATCTACCCAGCCAACAGGGTCTGATAGTGTCTTTCCATCACCATCATTATTTATGTTGTCCATCTGCGGCTCGAAAATGGTCAGGTACTGGAACAGGTCTTGATAGTCCGGGTCGGCCAAATTGAGGCGGGCGGTATCTTCGGTATCAGCCGAGCCGATATCATAAGCTTTTTTGCGAAAGATTGTTCCGATTTCGCCGACGTTCGTGAAATCTCTATTAGCCGGATGCGCCTGAATATAAATCGAATCTCCGGTTCCGGATGGAGGGTAGGCATTGTAATCGCCGAGATTCGGAGTCCTCAGAGTAAGGGCAGGGTCCCACAATCGCCTTATGCACTTGTGTTTGGTAATGTCCCTTTGCATACTTTGAGCCGTATTAGTAACATTTTCCCATACGCTGGCGTCGAAGCCAGTCACTGTTACGGCATCGACTGTGAGCCAGTAGGCTGGATCGGAACCTATCTTGCGCTGCAGCTCTATGACGCTGCCCGGCCAAACGACCTTGACGCCATAGCTGCCGAGAGTAATTGTTTGAGGGTGAGGGGGGCCGATATCCGGGTAGTTATCGCCGGTGAAACTTATATTAAACGGCGTGCTCTCCGGGCCCTCGAAATATATCACATGAAAACTCTTTGTACCCGACCAGATGATATCAACTGTTCCATAGTACTGGATATCGAGACGCCATTCACCCACCACAGGATGGTCATCTTCTGGATAGGGCTTGTGAAGCTCTATCGCATAAGACAAATCAAAATCGGTCGGGAAGGTCCACGACCCCGTGCCTGAACGCGGCTTGAACTTGCGAGTCAGCTCGGATATGTAAACGCAGGGCTGCTCGAAGCCGTAATAAACGCTATTGTCAGGGGTTCGATAAGTACTAACTTTGTTGTCGGAGTCAGGGATGCTGGATGTCGGCCCATCGACGCAGTCGATAAGATTTACAGTAAGCTGCGCAGCTACGGCATCCGGGTTGGGATAGCTGGTGCCGAGCGCATCTACTATCGCTTCGTATATGGCGGTATTACTATCATTGTTGATATTTACCATTGCTTCGTTGCCGCTCGGCTTGATAATCCGGTCCATATTATAGGTAGTAAGAAAATGTCTTCGGTCAGTTTTATCAGAGTAATCAGGGTTTGTAATCCTCGGCTTCCAATCATCAAGCCCCCAGTTGTCAGAGCTGTCATAAAGACCGCCCGGGGCCCCGTATGCATCGCTCGTACATGGGTCTTCATCCTCGAAACGCGATACACATTTGCTGTCAATGCAATAGCGATATTTTAATTCGAGTTCATCGGATATATCGAACGGCAGGTAATCATCATAGGGGTCTTCTATCCTCCATATCAATTCATCCTGATAATCCGAATATGATTTATTATCAGGATTGCGGGCGTTGTGCAAATTGCTGATTGTGTCGGTTCCTCTCAAAATCTCGTCAAGGTCTATTTGCATCTGGCTCGAGCCATCGACTCTCGACGCGTCACTGCTGGCGGGGTCGAACTCGTAAGCGGTGTTGACATTAATCATCCCGCCGTTGTCGATGATTCTTATGGCCGCGTATATGGGTTTGCCCTTGTCGGATGTTATATCGTCAAGCTCGATCCATTTCGAATCCGCTATTCCGTCACCATCAGCATCAGCTAACTGGTTTTCCAGGTCGCCATTCGAGTCCAATTCAATATCAGGATACTCCCGGATGACCTTTCGAGTACCAGGAGGGTCAACATTTATATTTTGGGTTAGAAAGAACCTGTTATGCAGATACCCTGTAACATCGCTTATCTGCCGCCAGTAATAATTATTAGCATCGCCTTTGTACGGTTCGATACTTGCCAGCCATTTGTCCTCGTCGCCGGGGTAGTCGTAGTATTCTTGCACTGTTGCGCCCTTCGGCATGCCCGGGACGTCCGAGGCAAGCTCCTGCGAAATCCGGTCGATGATGGATTCGACCGCGTAATTAAGCTCTTTGTTTTCCGATATATTCGACGTCGCCATCCTGTCCACTCTGGCTATCATAATAAACATCATGCCGATGATGGCCAGGATACTGGTCAGTACCACGGTCAGGATTATGGCCGAGCCGACAATCTTTCGTGACTCGTGACTCGTGACTCGTCGCTCGTCGCTGGTGAATTGTAGTTTATTGTCCATATTTTGTTTCTGTCCTCTCCGTAAGGAGTCCATAGGACTGTGACCTAAACTTATTTTCTCAAATAAACAATATGCGTAAATTTCCTGCCATTTTTTATAATGCCTTTGGAATCATACAGTGTAAAAGTGAACTTCAGCGCCTCAGGAGAAAGGTACTTGGGCCAGACAGCAATTTCACTGTCTTCAGGCCGCCATTCGTTAAAATTTTTGGATATAGGTGTGGTTGACTCCCAGTCTTCCCCGCCGACATATTGTATCGTGAAATCATCCACTCCCCTGGCCATATACATCACCAATAACCTGTCGAAATCATCACTATCCTCAGGGTTTAAGGGCTCGCCCATAATGTTATTTGCGTCAAATTTCTCTGCGGTCAATTCCGCCAAAAACGTTGTATTACTATATTCATTTACTGGTGAGACCAAATCGAAACTATTCACACCCGAATCAGCGGTTATTATCGTCTGTCTCCTTACCAGTATCTTTTCCTTCGGCTCGGCGGACGTATTGGCAATGCCATAAAATATACACGCAGCATTACCCACAACTGTTTTTTTGTCTGGACTGCCGTATTGCCCGGTGGTTTGGAAATCCCCGATTGCAAAAAATATGATACTGTCGAACCTTACGTCATTAGTATCCTTGACAAAGTTTACTTTCCCACTCGGCTTCCACAACATCCCTTCGAAGTCGGCGTCGAGCTGGTTGGTAATAGCGCGGAGCTTCTGCATAATCTCCGTATTTGCGATGGCTGTGCGGTAGGAGTTTATGCTGACCTTGAAAATTATCCCTGCGAATAAAAATATTATCCCCAGAAGGGCAACCGAAACCACAAGCTCAATTAATGTAAAGGCCCTACAGGTTCGTTGTTCATTGTTCATTGTTCGTAGTGTATTTTTCATCTTTTTTATTTTTGCCACAGAGTTCACAGAGACCTCAGAGATAAAAAGAATTTAATTATCATTAACTTTGCTTTCTCCGTGTTAATCTGTGTTAATCCGTGTCTAATTTTTACTTTCATCTTTTTAACTCTTGCCACAGATTTTCGATTCTCTGTGTCACTCGGTGTTCTCTGTGGCTAAATCAAAAACTAATCACCTTCTGATAAATCGCTATACAAGGCCCAAGGCCGCCGCTGACCGGAGGCGGAACCACCCAGACCTTCGGTAAACTAATCGGGCTACCCTGCCAATCCGTGTTGTCCCAGTCCTTGTCGAGCAGAATGGTATTAGGAATTTCCCGATAACGTTCCAGCACACGATATATCCGGCCGGTTGCGTCATCGACGATTCTGTACCCGTCGTTAATAAATGTTATTTTGTTGGGGTCGTTTATCGAAAGCTCGTTATCTTTACCAGTTACCTCTGTGACATCGACTTTAACCGGCACGGGCCGATCACCATCATCACTGCCGCTCGGTGTGCGGTATTGCATATTTGGGCTTATCCTTCTGCATACGAAGACCGTTACCTGCACGGGCGGATTCGGATTGGTCGCAAGGTTTTCCGTGAGCCTGCACAAAGCCGACCAGAAATACTGCTTATCTGAAACGTTAATTTCGGGGTCCGAAGGGTACGCGAATTCGTCGGCATCAATATTCCCTGTTGCCGTTGCGGGAAATACTGACGGGTCATTGAAATCCGCAAGCGCCGTTCGCGACAAGCCGCTAAGCACAACATCATCAAATGAGTCGTCCGGGTCACCTTCAGCGTATATTCTTATCTTCGCAAAGGCCTCGTCCGCCGCCACCGCAGCGATGGTCCGCTCGGTGGCGATTGTCGTTAGATGAATGCCGACTGGGAACACCCCTGCTATAAAAATCATCCCGACAGACAATATCCCTATTGCTATCAGTATCTCGGTAAGGGAAAAGCCGTGGCTCGTGGCTCGTGGCTCGGCACTCGTTGTTCTGCATTCTACATTCTTTGTTCTATGTTTTTTGTTCATTGTTAATTGCTTGCCTCGGCGTAGGTCACCGAAGCCGGGTTCATTGTTCAATCATTGTCCCTGTATATGGGTTTATGTAAGTCTCTTTATGGTTATCAACGAAATATTTAAGATAATCCGTATATCTCCTGGCAGGATTTGCCTTTTCAAATACTGTCCTGTCATAAATTATAAAACTCCTTCTGCTCGGCTCTTCAACAAGACCAAGTTCAGAATAATCATCCTGAACAAATTGTCCTATATTATTATCTCTGATATTTTCAATAGAATTAAAAATGTCGTCATACCAAGACCCAACAGGATCTGACGGCCGATAGACACCCTTTCTATTTCTGGTTTGTACAGTTCTTACTGTTAACTTACCCGATGGGGAAAAGACAATCGAAAAAGAAGTTGTATCGATTAGCTCCCAATCACTGTCAATTCTGTTATCGTTATCAACAATCTGGTCGGGGTTGGGCGAACCCAGATTCAAATCCATTACACCGACTGAATCAGGCAGCTTGATTGGTTTTATACCTTTAACTGCTGTAAAAATATCTCCATCTGTTTGCTGAGAACTTAAATTTTTCCGAGGTTGATAAATTATAAAAATCATATATTGCGATGCCTTCAACGGCGCGTTGTTCGGGTCGTCTTTGTAGTAGGCATACTGGAACCTTACGCCTGCGTAACGCTGCTCTTTTGCGGCGATTGCCCGGGCAGCGGAAAAAGCTGCGCTTATCATGGCCTTTCCGCCGGACTCGGCTTCGACGGACTTATACAAGCTGCGCGCGGCTGGCAGACCGAAAACGACGAGAAGCGCTATGATTGCGATGACCACAATCTCTTCCATCAGCGAAAGACCGGGTTTTGTTCGTAGTTTGTAGTTCATAGTTTTGCCACAGAGGCACTAAGGCACTAAGAGTTAACTATATTTATTTTTTAACTTTTTTTGCCACAGAGGTCATCCGCCTTCGCCGAGGCTTCGTCGGACAGGCAGAGAACCCTTCGACTTCGCTCAGGGCAGGCACAGAGATATACAATAAAAAAACAGTGTTAATCCGTGTTAATCCGTGTCTGCGTTTTATTTTCATTTTTTTGCCACTAAGTCGTCAAGATGGCTTACGCCAGCCCAAAGGCACCAAGGTTAAATATATCCTTTTTTTACTTTTAATTCTTTGTGACTTAGTGTCTTTGTGGCCTATTACCTGCTTTTTATATCATCATCCGTGCCGAAATCTCTGTCCGGCCCGGCTGAAATAACTATCGGGAAAGTCCTCGGCGAATCCTGCCCCGGCTCGCTCGATGTGGGTTCGGTTTCTTCCTCAACGTTTTCGTAATAGCTGTATCGCAGCGTCTGGCCCCACGGGTCAATCACCCTAAACAGTGGATAAAACTTGCCGTCAATTTCAATAGTCATTTCATCGCCGTTGGCATCTTTTTGGCTTATCATGGATTTATCGATTTTATCCATTACCTTTTTACTTTCGGGTACCCTGCCCAGGAAGAAGTACATCACCTCACTACCGGAGTAATTCGCATCGTGCGTACCACCGGCGATTGATGTGACACTTGTTACACCCTGTGCAGCTTCCATCGCAGCTTTAAGGTCACTTTCTGAAAAACCGTTGCAGTCCGGCGGAAAATCAAGCTGTGCATACGAACCCTTGAAGTTATATCCGTAATCGCCGAATTCTCCCAGCGCCGCGTCAAGCAGTTCGAGGGTGCTTTTGATAAGTCTGTCTTTGCCCTGGGTGTCTATACGGCCGGCGATACCGATTACCATTGCCGCCAGTATCGCGATTATCGCCGTGACAACCAGTATCTCGATAAGTGTAACGCCCGTTAGGTTCGACAAGCTCACTATAAATTTGTGTTTGCTGCTTTTCATAACTTTTAGCTTATCCAGTCGCGTGCGGGGGCGGGTTCAGTCGCTGCGACGGCTCAAGTTGTTTCAGAAGTTGTGGATGTCGTCGCTTGTCCCATACAGGCCGTCCGGCCCCGCCGAAATCAATATGTAAGAATCCGGTCTGTGGGGCCAGGCTGTTGTTGTTATCTTGCCGTCCCTGATGCCATAGATATTGTCTTCGCCGTAGTCGAATTTATACAAGTTTTTAGGAGGTGGCGCTAAGGAGTGGGCTTTACCTGAGCTTCCGTCAGCCGTTATGCTCTTTAATGCAATAAGATAAAAATTGTCATAGGCGTTGTAAATCTGATTTTTGTGGTCATTAGGGTTATTAGAAACATTGGGGTCAAATATCTTGCTGGAGGTATTTGCCTTGTAATATAGAATCGGAGTCCCCGCCTTGACAGCCTTGGCGGAATTTCCCGTACTGAGGGTCATTCTCCTTACGCCGAATGCGTCACAAATCACATATCTATCTGCATCAAGTCCACTACCACCGATATTATCAAACAATCCATCCTCTTTACCAGTTGAGTTACCGAGCCGGAATACATTTGCGCTCGCAAGCTCCAGATAAGGGCCTTTTCTGGCTTTCAAATTTTCCTCTTTCACCACATCCGATTCAGTTCCATCGAGATATATCATATTTGCCCCAGCTTTATCTTTACCATCTGCCCTCCAGGCCGAATCGGGATGAAATCCGAGCAGGTCCCAGCCGACAAGGGCCTCGGCGAGTGTCTCGGCACCGCAATAAGCATAGTCAATGTCTTCAGAGAGACTTGGATCGTAGCCGTGTGATGGCGGATAATCACCGAAATCGCCTTTGAAGGCCGTCAGGGCCATCTCGATGGTCGCAAACTGCGCCTTCTGCTGCGTCTCTTTGGCCATGGTTTTTACCGTCGTCAGGGCAGGGACAAGCATCGCGACCAATATGGTGATTATCGCCATGACTATTAACAGTTCTATCATTGTGAAAGCTGATTTTTTAGGCTTCACAGTCGTTGCCTCCTGTAAATTTATCCACATCCTGCGGATTTACCGCTATTACCCTGCTTTTCCTTCGGCTGCGCCGAGGCCAGCCGCAAGCTATTTGTTAAAATTAAATATGTCATCGTCCGTGCCGTATGTGCCGTCAAAACCTGCGGAAATCAGAATATAAGAATCGGGCCTGTAAGGCCTGCCTTCTTCCATGCTGATTCTGCTGTCCTTTGTGATTTCATAAAACTTTTCAGTACTTACAGTGGAATCTATGGGGTGAGTGAGTGATCCTGTTGTATCCCACGGCAGTCCCAGCTGGACTAATTTGTCGTTGTCCAGATAATTGTAAATATTATTTGCGTTCTCATTGTATGCCGTCGGCAAGTTATTTGAGTCATGTATGTAGCCTGATGTATCGGCCTTGTAGTAAAGTATCGGCATGCCGACGCCTTTTCCGGTAACCCTGTGTTTAACACGATTATAAACGTCGCAAAGAACGTACAAATCTTCATCAAGCGTATCTGTGTTTCCTGCTCCATACAGGTCTGCCATTTTGTAGGCATCGGAAGTCTGCTGCAGATACGTCTTTCTGGACTTTAAATTCTCCGCGTCGGTCGGGAAAAGAGGATCCCCGGTTGGATTATTATCGTATAGCTTTGTCTCAGTGGCCCCGTCTATTGTGCAATCAGCCCTGAAGCGTGAAAGCGGGTTAAAGCCCATCAAATCCTGTCCTACCAGGGCCTCGCAAAGCCTCATCGCTCCGCAGTATTCCTCGCCTGCCTCGTCCTGAGCGATTGAAGGCGGATAGCCGTCCCACTCGCCGCTGAAAAGCTCCAGCGCGGAATCGATGCTGTGGAACTGGGCCTTTTGCCGGACTTCTCTTGCGTACCGTTTGGCCATATTCAGAGACGGCACGAGCAGACCTATGAGAATGATGATGATACTCATAACGGTCAGCAGCTCTATAATGGTGAATGCTCTTTTTTCGAATTGTTTGGTGTTCTGTTTCATTTTTATTCTCCTTATTATTGCTTGATTAAGCGCCCTGTTTCGGCCCGGTTTTCAATTGCCGGAGCTTAGGGTCGTTATAACTTTTATCATCGGTAAAAATATTGACAAGACGATGGTCATAGTAACAAGGCCGAGTACAATAATCATAATCGGTTCGAGCAGTGACATCAGCGAACCAACCATCACGTCAACCTGCTCGTCGAAATTATCTGCTACCTTCAGAAGCATCTTGTCCAGGTCGCCTGTTTCCTCACCGACAGAAACCATATTGGCGATGATTAAATCAACGGTTTTGGATTGGCGTAACGGACCGGCGAAAGTATCGCCCTGCCTGATTGAATTGTGAACTTTGCCGAGCATGTTGGCATAGACCTCATTTCCCGCCGTCTCCCGTGAAGTATTAATAGCGTCCAGAATCGGTACGCCGGCGCCAATCAGCGTTCCAAGCGTCCTTGTCCACCGCGTAACGGCTACTTTGCCGCTAAGACTACCGATGACCGGAAGCTTCAGTTTGATGCTGTCCAGTACGAGTCTGCCGGTACGGAATCTCCTTATAATTTTTAATATAAAAACTATCCCAAACGGCGCCCCTATCAAAATCGCCCAGCCATATTGGTACGCTATCCAGTCACTCATCCCGAACACAACTTGCGTTAGCGCCGGCAGCTTTGCGCCCTCGGTCATATCACTCAGCACGGTGGTAAACGTGGGTATCACTTTCCACATCAACATCAAGAGAATGGCAAATGCCGCCGACAAAACCACAAGCGGATAAACCATTGCGCTTTTGACTCGGGATTTAAGTTTCTGGTTTTTCTCCATAAAATCAGCTACGCGTGATAATATCAGGTCCAGCACGCCGCCGGTCTCACCTGCTGCGACCATATTGACAAGCAGCCGGTCGAAGCACCGTGGAAATCTGCCAAGAGCTTCCGAGAGCGTTGCGCCGCCCTCGATGTCATCTGCTACATAACCGATGACCCTCTTGAATGTCCCTGATTTTTGCTGCTCCTGCAGAATACGCAGTGACCTCAGGATGGGCAGTCCTGCATCCTGCAGCGTAGAAAGCTGCCTTGCGAACTGCGTTACTAATTTGACTTTGACCTTTCCCCCTGCGCCGCGCCTCGGCTTAGGCTTCGCGCTGGTTTTTTCCGCGGCTTTTCTTCCGGCCCCATGCTCACGAACCTTCGTGGGGAAATAACCCATATTTCGTATCTTGCTTATCGCCTCTTTCTGGCTCAGAGCTTCTATTTCATCCTTTATCCCCACGCCCTGTGAGTCCAGTGCTTCATATTGAAAAACAGGCATCTTAAACACCTCCTTCAGGTTGATGGCTTAATATGAAATATCCCACAACCATAATTATTCTTATGCCTCCGTAGAAATCGTTTCCTTTACTACTTCCTCGATAGTGGTAATGCCGTTGTAAATGGCAGTCATGCCGTTCTCACGCAGCAGCGTCATACCGTTCTCCTGTGCCGCTTCACGCAGGAGATTTGTCGAGGCCTGATTCATAATTAACTCGCGTATCTTATCGGTGAACAGCATAATCTCATAAATAGCCGTTCGTCCTCTGTAGCCGGTGTTATTGCATTTGTTGCAGCCTCGGCCATAAAAGAAGTTCTTGCCCTTGACATCCGCCGGAGTAAGCCCCAGTTCCATCAACTGAGCTTCGTTTGGCTCGAATGGCGCCTTGCACCCTTCACATATCTTCCTGACCAGTCGCTGAGCAACAATACCTTCAAGCGTAGCAGTAATAAGAAACGGCTCAACACCCAAATCCAAAAGTCTCGCTATTGAACTTGGAGCATCGTTTGTGTGCAGGGTAGTGAACACTATATGGCCTGTCAGAGACGACTGAGCCGCGATTTCTGCTGTTTCGAGGTCGCGGATTTCACCGACCATTATGACATCAGGGTCCTGACGCAAAATCGAACGCAGACACTTTGCAAATGTCAGTCCGATATCAGGCTTCATTTGGACCTGAATAATACCGTCAATATCATATTCTACAGGGTCTTCGGTGGTGATTATTTTCGTCTCAATGTCGTTGATTTCGGTCAACGCCGAGTAAAGGGTGGTGGTTTTGCCGCAGCCGGTCGGACCGGTAACGATTATAATACCGTTAGGTCTGCGAATAAGCTGACGGAATACTTTAAGGTCGTATTGACTCAGTCCCAATTTTTCCAAATCCAGGCTCAGAGTGCTTCTGTCAAGGATACGCAGCACTACGCTTTCACCGAACATTGTGGGTAGAACACTAACGCGCAAATCGACAGGCTTGCCCTGGACGGTCAGTGCTATTCGGCCGTCTTGCGGCAGCCGCCTCTCGGCGATGTCCAGGCTCGCCATAACTTTTATACGCGAGCTTAATGCCGCAGCAATGTGTCTTGGCGGGGGAACCATTTCGTAAAGCACACCGTCAATACGGTAGCGCATCTTATATTCATGTTCAAAAGGCTCAAAATGAACGTCTGATGCTTTATCACGAATGGCCTGAAGTAAAACCAGGTTCAGCAGCTTTTTGACAGGGTTCGACTCCGATAATTCCTTTAGTTCATCGAGGTCGATACTTTGGTTTCTGCCGTCAAATTCCGCAAGGAAGCTGTCCGCCTGGATTTCGCCTATTAATTCATTGATGTTTTCATCCTGCTTGGTTTCATAGTATTTGGCCAAAACATTTTCCAGCGCATCTGAGTCGGTTATCTTCGCTGTAACTTTGGAACCCATCAATGTGCTCAAATCATCGGTTGCTCGGAAGTTATCAGCGCTGTCAAGAACAACACACAACTCATTTTTCTCTTTGTTATATTCGATTGGCACGACGTGGTATGTCTTTGCCATTTGTGCCGGAACCTTATCGATTACCTCGGCAGGGATGTCAATATCACCCAGTTTTATATATTCCATGCCGCGCTGGGCAGCGAGTGCAATCTGCAGCTGGTCTTCATCGACTAAGCCGAGTTCAAGAAATATCTGGCCTATTCGGACAGGATCGGGCCGTTGCTTTTGAATTTTCAGGCATTCATGAACCTTCTCTCTTGTCAGGGCACCCATTTTTATAAGTATCCTGCCGAGGGTCCTGCCCCTTAATTGTTCGATGGGAGGGAGTGATTTTGCTACTTTTAGTTTTTCCATTTGGTTTTCACCTCTAACCAAAGTTAACCTTACATCTACAAGAATTATATCACATTAAAACCTTCTTGGCAAGTAAATTACAAATTGGACATTTAGTTGTTAGGACTTATGGGTCGGCTATTCTTGCCTTTTTACAGCTATTTATCGGATAGAAAAGCCCCCTATTTTAACCTAAAAAAATACCAGCCAGATTTGTTTCTGTGCTGGTATTTCATAAAATCGGCTAATTTTGTTCCAACTATGTCCTTAAAATCTCCATATCATCCTCGCCCTCCTCTGCCACTGGTTGTTTCTTTCCTTTTACCTTGCCTAACTTGGCCAGAGCCTTATCCGCCAATGCTCCCGGCTGGCGGGCCTTGTTCAGCATTTCTTCCTTGGTAATCTTGCCGGTTTCATAGAGCACCCAAAGATGTTCATCGAGAAGCTGCATACCTAATTTCCTGCCTGTTTGGATGCTCGAATCGATTCGGTAGGTCTTGTTTTCACGGATAAGATTAGCAATCGCAGGGGTAACAACCATAAACTCATAGGCGGCGACTCTTCCTCTGCCGGTAGCCAGAGGACAAAGTTCCTGGCTGAGGACCGCCATCAGATTGGAGCTTAACTGGGTGCGAATCTGCTCCTGCTGGTTCACCGGGAATACGTCGATAATTCTGGTAATTGTTCCTGCTGCGCTTATTGTATGCAGCGTACTAAAGACAAGGTGGCCGGTCTCGGCAGCTCTAATAGCCGCCTCGATAGTTTCCAGGTCTCGCAGCTCACCTACCAAAATCACGTCCGGGTCCTGTCTCAAAACACGCCTTAGTGCTTCACCGAAGCTCGGAACATCGACACCAACTTCTCGTTGATTAATAATAGATTTTTTATGCTTGTGATAATATTCTATCGGTTCTTCGATTGTTACAATATGGCGGTCGAAGTGTTCGTTAATATAGTTCACCATACAAGCTAAGGTAGTCGTTTTGCCGCTGCCGGTCGGGCCTGTAACCAAAAACATACCTCTTGGCCGTCGGCACAAAGCAGAGCAAATCTTGGGTAAACCTACCTCTTCGAATGACATAATTTTAGTTGGAATAAGGCGTAATACTATCGAAATATCGCCTTTTTGACGAAAAACAGATACTCTAAATCTTGCCATATCGCCATAGGCAAAACCAAAGTCGGTTCCTCCCTCTTCCTGAATCTCCTGCTGATTTCGCTCAGGAGCTATGCTTTTCATAAGTGCCACGGTATCGTCTGCATCGAGGACTTTGGTCTCAAGGGATCTGAGTTGGCCGTCTATTCTCAATACCGGTGCTCGACCGGTAACCAGATGTATATCAGAGCCTCTTTGCGTGACACATGCCTGTAGGAGGCGGTCCATATTAACTGTTGCCATTTTTACAGAATCCTTAATAAGCTGTTTTTGTTTATTCCACCGCGACGTCGTCGGCTTGCGCTATACCCGCTACTTCTTCGGGAGTAGTCAGACCTTTGAATATCTTGGCCTTGCCGTCATCCCTTAGCGTTCGCATCCCGGCTGCTATGCAGGCCTTTCGTAAATCTGCCGTAGCGGCCTTTTCAAAGGCCAGTTCCCTTATCTTGCTGTTTAGTTCTACCATCTCGAATACTGCAATTCGGCCTTTGTAGCCGGTACTCTGACACTGGCTGCAGCCGGCACCTTTATAGATGGGATTTTTTTTGATATCCTCAGGAGTAATACCAACCAGTCGTAAATAATGTGGGTCGGGATTTTCATTAATTACTTTGCACTTACTGCAAATGACTCTTACAAGCCTTTGTGCCATAATAGCTTGAATAGAGCTGGCTACGAGGAATGGCTTGACACCCATATCTATCAGACGCGTAATTGCGCTGGGGGCATCGTTCGTGTGCAAAGTGCTGAAAACCAGGTGTCCCGTAAGAGCAGCCTGGATGGCGGTATCCGCAACGATACCGTCTCGAATTTCTCCGACGAGTATAATATTCGGAGCTTGTCGCAGCATTGCCCTGAGAATCTTGTCGAATGTCAGCTCGATTTCATCTCTTATTTGACACTGATTCATCCCGTCAAAGTTGTATTCCACGGGGTCTTCCGCGGTAATAATTTTCTTGTCAGGCCTGTTAAGCTCCTGAAGTGCCGCATACAGAGTCGTGGTTTTTCCGCTTCCGGTCGGCCCTGTAACCAAAAATATACCGTTGGGCCTTTTAATTATTCTTACAAATCGTTCGTAATCATACTGTTCGAAACCGAGCGACTGAATACCGATATTGACCGAATCACGCCGCAAAATTCGCAATACTACGCTTTCTCCGTGGTTGCCCGGCAGAGCGGAAACACGAAAATCGACGTCATTATCTCCAATCATACGTTTAATACGGCCGTCCTGTGGCAATCTTCTTTCTGCAATATCCATACCGGATAGAATTTTGAAGCGGGTCATTATGGGCGCTTGCATATTCTTGGGGATATTATCTTTTTCCAGACAAACGCCGTCAACGCGGTATCTTACGCGCACCCTGTCTGCCATCGGCTCGATATGAATATCGCTGGCACGCATATGATATGCGTTATCTATTATCAAATTTACCAGCTTGACAATCGGGCTGTCATCACCTTCGCCGGTGTCACCGGCGCGGAGGGCTTCTGCCTGTAACTCTCGGCTGGCATCGGCAAGCTCGGCGGCTGTTGCGTCGATGCTGTGTCTCAACTTGTCATCTTCCTCACTTCTTGCTTCTTCCACTGTCCCCTGGATATACGACTTGATTTTTGAGGGGTTTGCCAGACAGTAATCCAGTTCCTTATTCAAGCGAAACCGAAGTGTGTCCATCATGTCTAAATTTAACGGGTCACTGATAATTACTTTCAATCTGCCGTCATTCATACCAAGAGGCAGGATGCTATGCCTTTTTATAAGGTCTTCCGGGATAAGCTTTATTACATCAGGCGGAATAGCGGTTTTATCCAGGTTCACATACTCCAGCCCGAATTGTTTGGCAAGTGCCTTGGTAAGTGTTTCTTCGTCCACCAGGCCCAACTCGAGCAATATCTGGCCAAGCCGTTTATTACTCGTTTTAGAAGTCTTGATTGCATCAATAAGAGGCTGCTTCTTCACCACCCCGGCTTTGTAGAGTATTTCACCTAAATGTCTGCGTTTTTCTGCCATATAAACCCAATACTGGTTGCTAAACCCTCTATTATACCACAATCATTATCCGGACGCAACCGTTACAACTTCAGCCGGAGCATATTTAGAGCCGTTTGTGCTGCATGCAGTCTCATAAAATCTCTGCCATAAGGAAAAACAAAGCGTTTGGTTTCACAGCCGTTGCCGGAATCTATGCTAATATACACCAGACCAACAGGCTTTTGTTCGCTCCCGCCGCCAGGCCCAGCTATGCCGGTTATACCTATGGCAAAGTCCGTTTCAGCTCTTTTTCTGGCCCCTTGGGCCATAGCTTCCGCTACCCGGCAGCTCACAGCACCATCCTCTTCAATTAACTCGGCTTTTATGCCAAGCTCCTTGATTTTGGCAGTATTGCTGTAAGTAACCCAGCCGTATGTAAAATATCGGCTTGCCCCGGCGGTATCGGTCAGTAATTTCGCTAACGCCCCGCCGGTGCAGGATTCCGCTACCGCTATTGTCTTTTTCTGCTGAGCTAATTTCGCCCCCACCACTTCTGCCAAAGTCTGCTCCCCTGTGCCGTATATTAGTTCGCCCAGAATCTCTCGCAACGTTTGCTCATCCTTCTCGGCCATCTGTTGCGCCTTAACTTTGTCTTTTGCTGTTGCGATAATGGTCAGAGTGATTACACCATAGTGGACGGTGCAGTTAATTAGTGGGTTTCTGCCCCGCTGCATAAGCCCGCCGAGTTTTTCGGCAACACTTGACTCCCCTGCCCCGAAGCACTTTAGTTTCAACACGGCAATTGCTTGTTCGCCGGCAAATCTTTTCAACTCCGTAAGAACTGATTCTTCGAACATCTGCTTCATTTCCGATGGCACACCGGGTAAAACAAAAAATAATTTATCTTCTGCTTCAGCCCTTATCCCCGGAGCTGTACCGCGAATATTCTCGATAGCCTTTGTACCAGCGGGTATATATGCTTGTATGTTATTCTTCTCAGGCATCGGCCGGTTTCTGCTGGCGAATATACTCTGAATTTTCTCAAGCAGGTTGTTTTGTAACTGCAATTCGCTGCCGAGAAATTTGGCAAGTCCCTGCCGTGTCAGGTCATCGTCGGTCGGGCCGAGTCCGCCGGTTATCAGAACTATGTCAGCGTCGCCGCTTGCCAAATTCAGCATTCGCACAATCGAATCTATATCATCGCCGATGGTGTAGGAACTGACTACAGGTATGCCGATTGCAAACAGCCTTTCGCTTAGATATAAAGTATTGGTGTTTAGTGTCTGACCGTTAAGAAGTTCATTGCCGATACTGACGATACTTGCTTTTCTCATAGCTCTTTATTGAAACGTTATTCTCTTTTGGTTTATAGATTTTTATTCTTTTGTTTCTACGGATATTTGGGTTACGGTGCCTATGCCATTGGCAACCTGTGGAATAATCCCTTTGCGGACATAAACGGGATGGACCATTTCGCGGATTGCGGAAAGTTTTTTCCAGAAGACCGCAGCGGCGATTATACAAAGTACCCCGCTTATCTGCAAAGTGTGAGGAGCGCCTATCTTGTGGGCTATGCTTCCAGCCAGCAGGCTGCCGATGGGGGCTGTGCCCATAAAAGCCATCGTATAAAGACTCATAATTCGACCTCGTTTGTCATCATCGACTACCGTCTGCAAAATGGTATTAATTGAGGCCATCTGCACCATCATTCCAAATCCTGCGAGTAAAGTCAAACATAGAGAAAGCCACACATTGCGCGAGAAAGAAAATCCAATAATACCCACGGCAAAAATGCTTATGGCGAAAACCACTATTTTGTCGAGGTTCTTAACGGTTCTGCGGGACGCAAGAAACACTGCGCCGCAGAGAGCGCCGATGCCGACCGCACCCATAAGAAAGCCGAGCGTCCTGGGCCCGCCATGCAGGATGTCCTTCGCGAATACAGGCATAAGCACGGCATAGGGCATACCGATGATACCAATTAAAGCAAGCAGCAGCAAAATAGCCCTTATTGGTACAAACCTGTATGCGTAAAGCAGGCCGTCCCTGAACCCTGTTATGATATGGCCGTTATGACGATTAAGGCTGCGAGGCGTAAGTTTAAGGGCAAGCAGCGCCCCTATAACAGCCAGATAGCTTACAGCGTTTAGTGAAAAGCAGACACTTTCCCCTACCGCGGCGATTAGCACTCCTGCTATCGAAGGGCCGATAAGCCTGGCGCCGTTGAAGGTCAGGGAATTAAGTGCGATGGCGTTGGGGATGTCTTCCTGTCTGTCAACCAGTTCATAGACAAAAGCCTGCCGGATAGGGATATCGAAGCCGTTAATTAGGCCCATAAATACGCTCAGGCACATTATCTTCCATACGGTGATGGTATGGGTAACGATGAGCACAACGAGTATCGTCGCCTGGAGCATGGAGAGGATTTGGGTAACAATAATCATCTTGTGTCGGCTCCATCTATCCGCTAGAACGCCTGCAAGAGGCGCAGCGATACAGGTTGGAATCTGGCTGGCAAACATAACTGCTCCGAGATAAAAGGCAGAGGAGGTCATCCGATAGACAAGCCAGCTTATGGCGACCTGCTGCATCCATGTTCCTATAAGACTTATGCTTTGGCCGGCAAAAAAGAGCCTGTAGTTTCTATGCTTAAGGGCCCGCAAAATCAATTTCACTCCGCGGGTATCGTTTATTTCATTATTTACAGCACACATCTTTTTATCTTATCGAATAAAGCTTCTTAAAACTGCCGTGTTAGATGGCCGATTATATTCTTCGGTGCCAAAATATCGGTTAGTTTTCTGCCCTTTAAGCATAAATGGTACAGGTTAGGCCATATTGAGTAAAGAGGGAAGTTGAAGTGCGGGATTATAGAGAAAGCAAAATGAGCAGGATAAGGACCGATGCTTTCCCCGCAATCAAACGCAAATTCACCTTGTCTCTGTTGCACAGGAAAGCCTGGATTTCCAGGGTGTTTTTTGCTATAATAAACGGCAACATATGGCTTGGGCTAAATCCCGGAGGCAGGTCGAAGATGAAAAGGTTATTGTTAATTACGGCATTCTCCTTGTGCTGGACACAGGTTTCGGCGCAAACGTTATATGTTTCCTCCGGAGAATACAGCAGCATCCAGTCTGCAATTGACGATGCCGGCGATGGTGATACCATTATCGCCGACCCAAATACGTACTACGAAAACATCAACTTCCTCGGCAAAGCGATTACTCTCCGCTCCACAGACCCGAATGACCCGAATGTAGTAGCGGAGACTATAATTGATGGCTCAAATCCCACTGACCCTAATATTGGCAGCGTAGTAACTTTCAATAATGGTGAAGACGCCGATTCAGTGTTGAGCGGATTTACCATTCAAAACGGCACAGGCCAGACGGACCCGACCGTTACCTGGCGCATCTGGACAGGAAACAACGGCGACGGCGGCGGAGCTTTATGCACCGGTGCATCGCCGACCATCACAAAGAACGTTTTCAGAAATTGCAGGGCGGAATACGGCGGCGGTGGTATTTTCTGTCAAAATCACGCTTCTCCCGTAATTACGCACAACACATTCCTGAATAATTATGCTGTCTGGTATGGCGGGGCTGTTTTTGCAAGACTATATAGTTCGCCTACGATTTCAGACAACATATTTAAGGAAAACCAGTGCAAGTATCTCGGAGGAGCGGTATATCTTGCGGACCACAGCTATTCGAAGGTTACAAATAACTGGTTTGAAAAAAACGATTGTGAAGTATTGTACGCCGGTGCTATATATTATTTTGTGAGCGCGTCTCCCGTTATTGCGTGTAATTTTTTCATTTCCAACACGGCACAAACCACCGGTTCAGCGATGAATATGAACGCTGGCTCAACGGGGGTTGTTATCAATAATTTTTTCAAAGGTAACTCTACTCGAGCATCGGGTGGTGCGGCAATAAGAATCAGTAGCGGCGGATATGATTTGATAGCCAACAATATTATCGTTGAAAATACCGGCGTTGGCATATCCACCGAATCCGGCTCCGCCCCGGTTGTCAAAAACAATAACGTCTGGGGCAATACCGTCAGCAACTATGGCGGCACACTGAGCGACCAGACAGGCATCAACGGCAATATATCAGACGACCCCCAAATCGCACCGGCACTGCCGGAACCATTCAATTCCTTTTTTGAGTTTAGCCCGGACTCACCCTGCACCGATTCCGGAAGTAATGATTCAGTTCCAAGCTGGCTTACATTGGATTATGACGGAACAAGCCGGCTGGTTAATGATGTGGTTGATATGGGGCCGCAGGAGTATCATTGGCTCAGAGTCCCGCAGGATTTCGACACGATTCAGCAGGCGGTTAACGCCGCCCAGTCTGGAGACGAAATTGTTGTTTCGCCCGGTTTCTACAGGGAAAACGTTGATTTCCTCGACAAGAATATTCGCCTGCGAAGTCTGAATCCGTTTGATTCGAACTGTGTTGCACAAACGGTCATTGATGGAAATGATGTGAATAGTTGTATTAAAATTCTCTCAGGCCAGGATGACACCACGGCTGTTGCGGGTTTTCGGATTCAAAATGGCCGTGGCCAGTTTGGCGGCGGCATACACGTTGGAAATTCCATAGGGCCGCAGTTGATGTATAACTACATTACCGGTAACACTGCCTTCAAGCCGTCGGGCAGCACTACCGGCGGCTACGGAGGCGGCATAGATTGCCGCAGTTACTCCTATGCGGAGGTTGTGAATAATACGGTTATAGGTAATTTCGCAGAAGCTGCCGGCGGCGGTGTCCACGTCGGGCCGGGCTCAACCTGCCTGATTGAAAACAACAGGATTCTCGAAAACAAAACAATTGGTGAGGCCGGTGGTGGTATTTACTGCTATAACAAAACGACCGCCTGGATAATTAACAACGAAATCGTCGGCAATACCGCTGAGACTGCATCCGGTGGTGGCATCTGGGTATGGGAAAGCCCGGGTGGAATTATTGAGGACAATGTAATTATTGGCAATGTTTCGACACCAACCTACCCGGGCGGAAGCGATAGCCGTGGCGGTGGAATTGGAATGCTGAAAGCGTCAACGCTGATTAGAAATAATCTTATTTGTGGAAACAAGGCCACCCAAGGAGGCGGCATCTGGGTACAATACGAAGGCAGCAGCAAGGTGGTGAACAATACTATCATCGGCAATATTGCCGATTTGGAAGGTGCGGGCATCGCGGTTGCTTGGGGCGTTTATTCACATATAATAAATAACATCATCGCAAATAACGGCTCAGGAGGAGGCGTATATGTCAAACCATCTGGCACAATGCCTTCGGAGCCTAATCTGATTGCTAATGACATCTGGAACAACCAGGACGGCAATTACCTTGGCGACATAAGTGACCTGACCGGCACGGCCGGCAATATATCCGCCGACCCATGCTTTATCGACGCTGGTTTCTGGGACGCTAACAGTACCCCTGAAGACCCGAATGATGATTATTGGGTTCAGGGTGACTATCGAATCGGTTATTACTCGCCCTGCCGCGACTCGGCCAGCCCCGATGGTAATGATATACCTCAAGTGGATGTTGATGGAAACTCCAGACCTCACTTCACCGGCTTCGACATCGGTGCGTATGAGCTTCAAATTTACGATTTGACCGCAACCGGAACGGTTGATTTTACAGACCTTTCGTTACTGGCCGACTTTTGGCTTGCCGAGGGGTCGTCAATACCCGCGGACTTGGATGATAACGGCTTAGTTGATTTCTATGATTTTGCCCTGCTCACCAGCGACTGGCTGAAATAACTGCCCTTCTTTGTCGCCACATATATTCTTATCTCAGATATAGCCTTATCCTTTTTCTCCAAAGTAAATCCCTTCAATTGGACGATATAAATAGGCAGTAGGAATGGAATCAGAAGGAGATAAAATACGCCATATACAACCCTGTCCTTAAACAGAGCGAAGGGACACGGCCCCAGATGTGAAGTGGGAAAATCCTTTACGCTTGTAGAAATACTGATAGTTGTCGCTATTCTCGGCATCCTCGCTGCTGTCGTCCTGCCCACTCTTCAGGACCACATTCAACAGGCCAAGGAATCCGCTGCCAAAGACAATCTCCGAATATTGCGAAATGCCATCGGACTTTACGCTGCCCGCCACGATGGCGTTGCACCGGGCTATCCCAATGACGACCCTTCCCAAACCCCAAACAGGACGTCGCTATTTTTCCAACTCGTAGGGGAAAAGTATATTAACCAATTCCCTGAAAACTCATTCAACGGCTATGAGTTCCCTCGGATAAAAATGGTTGGTAATGACGACCCATTCCCGGATACGCCAACCGGCAATTACGGCTGGATTTACAAACCGGCGGCGAAAGAAATTCGCCTCGACTGGCCCGGAACGGACAGAGACGGCGTCAGCTACTACGATTATTAGCGCGGGCCGTTATTCGCATCTGGAACTTTAGTAAAGATAAGGCGATCCCCTTCTTCCTCTCCTAAACCAACTCGCAGCTTCCCTTTTTCTTCAAATATTGGCTTATCTTTTGGGCTATTGGGGTCGGGTGCAAATGCGGCTATATCCGGCGAATTGAATAAATCAACCGTCCATGTCTTTCCATCATCCGAGACTTCCCCTGTGATAAGATACTCCCACGAACCCTTTACCATGCCGCCATCGAACAGGTATAGGCAAAACTGTTCTATCTTTATATTTACCGCCAGCTCACGGCTCTGCGGGTTGTAAGAAACGTTGAAATCTCCTGCATAAACGAAGCCATGCTCGCCTTTAGGACCTGGAACTTCGGTTTTACGGTTAGCCCTGATATTAGCCATGCCTATAGGATTGACCGCCGATGAAATTGTACCGTCGCCTTCAAAGATAATTCGCCAGTAATTTAATTTATTCTTATTGGCCTCCCACGCCCCGGCAAGAAACTGGGGGAATTCGCTGCCATCTTCAATGGTTACCTTAGTACCGCTTTTATTTTGGCTGACTTCCTGACAGCCGCCTAACACCAAAAGAACAAATCCCAATAATACCATTAACTGCTTCATAATATTATATTCCCTTATCCTTATCAGCCGCTGATTTCACAAGTACCTGTTTTTTGACGCCGGTTAGGTTGATTCTCTTTGATTCTTAAATACTATCTTCAGCGCCATCAGCGAAATCTGTGTCTAAAAATAATACCCTATTGCGTCAATCTGCGTTCGGAAATTATAACACAAATCTGCATCAAAGCAAACAAAAAAAGAGGCAAGCCTTAGGCCTGCCTCTTTTCAATAACTAACATCAGGTTCCTGGTCGCCTTATTTCTTGCGGCGTTTCAGTAACAAGCCTCCCAAACCAAGCAGGGCCATCGTTGCCGGCTCAGGAACAGCACCAACGTGAATCGCCACCGGTGTCAGATTATCATTGTAAAAGCCGCCGTCCGCGTAAGTGAATTCTGGCGCCAGCCAAAGGTCATCATCCCAGAAAGTCCCGATAGTAATAATGGTTGAGTCCGGTACATCAGGCACGTGATAATCAAAGCTGTACAATACGCCAGTAGCGCCCCTTACAGGTATGGTGCCATCACTCGCAAAGAAGTATTCAACCAACTGTCCGCCGGTATTGAGTGAACCGGGCATAGTGCTGGTAAAATTGGCATTGAATACCTGCGGATTGCTCGCTACACCGCCGGCTCCGCCATCGCTAATTGCATCAATCACCATAGCGATAACATTGACGTCATCCATTATGTTAATCGTGATGACATCACTGGGTGAATAGTGGTCTTTGGCGTCAGCCGGGTCAACTTGAAAGTAAGGGGCCGCTGATGCCATTGAAGCCATTCCTAAAACCATCATCAAAACTACTAACTTCTTCATCAAATTTCTCCTTAAAAAAAATTATTTACTTCAAAATGACATTTTTATCCGCTACTAAAGCGGGATTCCGAAACAATGTTTTTAACTTAATTAACTTAACATACCTCCTTTCAGAATCACTGATTATGCAGATTGCACACTGGGTGTAATTTTTCTCTGTGTTCACTGTGAACTCTATGGCTTTTGAAATACTCGGGTTAACCACTGATTACACAGATTCACACCTGTTTATTAGAAACCCTCAAAACCACATAAAAGCGCAAAATAACCGGAACAATGTAAACTTAAGAGTTTTCCTTACCCCAAAAAACTAAGCGTAAAAAAATAACGCAACCGGTGAGTTTTCCCTTTATCCCCGTTTCTGTGAGTCATCTTTCCCCCGAAAGATTAAAAGCAGTATATCAGAATGCCCCCGCCAATGCAAGAGAAAAATCGTTCTTTTAAAAAAAATCTTACATTCTTTCAGGGAAGATTAGACGCAGATTACGCTGATTGCGCTGTTTTTTAATACCATTTTTTGTGGAATAGTCTGTAAAATCAGCGTCTAATTATCGCCGGCGGGCTGTTTCAAATATCTTCCGCTTTACCTCCAGTGATTCACCGAAGTTCAGTAATAAACCGACATCAATATTCGTGGCTTTTAAGTAATTAACCAACTGGGCCTCATGGGCGGGATTAACGGCACCGACCGCCTTAATCTCCAGTATTACCTTGTCAGCAACAACTATATCCGCGAAGTATTCACCGACGGTTTGTTCGTCATAATATACCAGGATTGGTTTTTCGGATATAGCATCAAACCCCATTTTACGCAGTTCCAACACCATTGCATTATGATAAACTTTTTCAAGAAAACCGTATCCCAGCTTATTATGAACATTCTGAGCCGCTTTAATAATCTGTTGGGTCAATTCTTGATGTTTATACATTCTTTTTCTCCTTTTTCAGCGGAATCTGCGCAGTCAGCGTCTAAAAATAATATCTGTTGTGTAAATCAGCGTCCCAAAATCATAACACAAACAGCATTTAAATGAACAAAAAAAAGAGGCAAGCCTAAGGCTTGCCTCTTTTCAACAACTAAAACTTAAGGTTCCTGGTTACTTATTTCTTACGTCTAAGTAACAGGCCGCCCAGACCGAGCAGTGCAATTGTTGCCGGCTCAGGAATGCCAACGTGAATCGCCACCGGTGTGGCATTATCATTGTAGAAGTCGCCGTTCGCGTAAGTGAATTCTGGTGCTAGATACCAATCATCATCCCAGAAAGTCCCGATAGTAATAATGGTTGAGTCCGGTACATCAGGTACGTGATATTCAAAGCTGTACAATACGCCAGTAGCGCCCCTTACAGGTATGGTGCCATCACTAGCAAAGAAGTATTCAACCAACTGTCCGCCGGTATTGAGTGAACCGGGCATAGTGCTGGTAAAATTGGCATTGAATACCTGTGGCTCGCTGGCCGTACCAATCGCATTACCACCTGGGTTATCGGTGATTGAATCGATCACCATAGCGATAACAGCGGTGTCATCATACAACTGAATCGTGATGACATCACTCGGTTCATAGTGATCTTTGGCGTCAGCCGGGTCAACCTGGAAAACAGGTAACGCCATAGCCATCGAGGCCATTCCAAGAACCAAAACAAGAATTAACAACTTCTTCATCATCTTCTCCTTTCAACTTTTCACCGCCTCAAAACACCCTCCACACACAGGTACTTCGAAGCAGCCAATATTATTTACAATTTTCAAACCTTTACATCAAAATCTGATGATGGTGGGCACTGGGCCCACCATCATCTGTATTTACATTTAACTTATCACGGACACTTCAGCCACGGGCAAGTTTGCCTGAATGGCGAACCCCACCCACTGATCAAAGCAGTCAGTGCACCAACGTCACTGGTGTTTACCCTGCCGTCACCATTTAAGTCATTACAGGGCTTACATGTAGTAGAGCCGACAGCAGTTGTGCACCTGAACGGAGAGCCTAAACCGCTAATGAAACTAGTCAATGCGCCAACGTCACTAGTGTTTACTCTCGTATCGCCATTGACATTGCCGAGGCATGCTGGTGTCTCATTTTGACAACACGGCTTGCCCAAATTGGGACCTGTCAGGAAGCACCAGATTGGTCCTGCGTTTGGATCGCCGCAGGAATTCTTCTCAACGATTTGCCAGTAATACTTCGTATAGACGGTCGTTACCGTAGCATAGGTCGTTGTGCCTACCGGTATGCCGGAAGCTACCAGCGGCGGTGGGGTCGTAGTGCCGAAATAAACGTCCTGTGTGGCCGTATTGGCGCCAGGAGTCCAGCTAAGTATCGGATTTGGTGCTATGCATGTTGCACTGGCCGCTGGTGTCGGATTCGTTGCTACATCAGGCACTGGCGGGCACGGTGATATCTTTCCGCTGCACAGCGTAACAGTCGGGACCTCATCAGGGCTTTCCATAACAACGCCGCCGCGGGCTCCGTTCTCGGTAACATAGTAATTGCAATCAATTCCTGGAACGTTAGCGTAGAACTTCAGCAAAACACCGCTCAAACCCGGCTGCATGCCGAAACCTGCGCACGGGTCGCTTTCATAGCATGGGTCATTGGTATAGAGCGAACCCATCTCAACTGTAACACTGGAGCCGGGGATACTGCCGGGAGCGTAAGGCGTGTTGTAGTCGGTAATAGTACCGTCATCAATCACGATTTGGCCAGGATAAATCCTGTAATTCGCATCCACCATTTCTACCTTTGTGATGGTGGCGCCATTGTCGACGGTGATGTCCAGGCCGAACGCCCGAATCAAATTCGCATCACTTAAGTACGACACCGTAACGCAATTGGCGTCATCATCGCAGGTGATGGCTACATTTGATTCCACTGCCATCGCCGGAACCGCCATAAGCAGCACCAGAAAAAATAATACGATTTTCCTCATAATACACCTTTCCTTTCTTTTCTTCTTATCGCAGAGCTACACAACTCCGCATCTTGGTCTTTTCTCATCTCATAGGAATTTGTAATTTCAATATATCTGGTACGAATGCTTGTTTTCATACTTGAGCACAATGCCTAACCTGACAGAAATAGACGGCCAGAAAAGACATCTATTTGTTGCTCTTCTGTCTCCTCCTTTCCCGCCAGTTGGCGAAAGTTCGTGCCAAAAAGCTCCTTAGCACAGTGTTTCTTATTGTGAAGGTTGAGTGTAAGGTATCATAAGCTCTCAAAAAAATCAAGGAAAAATTGCAAAAAAAATCAAAAAAATCAGGAAAATCCAAAAATTCAGGGTAAACGTTTGATTTTTATGGGAACATTGTGAGGAGACATTCTTTGGCTGTTAATTTGGGCAAATACGCCTTTTTGGGTTGTTTTTAACCATTTTTCCCATTTCAAGTCAGGATTTCGCCGGAAAAATTATTTTTTCGCTATTTTACCCCTTTTTTGTTATTTTGCCGCTATGTATAAATTCCTTACAGGCTGGCTTCTGGCCGTGAGATTAACACTGCTCGCCGCTACACTAGCCCTGCTTTTGTTGGGCATAGCAGTCATTTACGCGATTGGCTGCCCGGATTCCTCCGCCATAGCTTTAGCGAAGGCGGAACAGGCCGGCCCTGATGACCAAACCGGCGATTTGGCTAATCTCTGGAAAAAACAGGCCGTATTTGCAGCCATGGGAATGGTTGGCTTCATCGCTGTTAACCTTGTCAATTATAGGCGATTAGGGGTATTGAGCGGAGGGATATACGCATTTATGCTGGCCCTTTTGGCCGTCTTACTGCTCGATAAAGTTGTAGATATTCCCTTTATCCCTGTTATTAATAACGCTCGCCGGTGGATAAAAATTGGAAGTGCCCTGCAGTTTCAGCCGTCTGAGTTTTGCAAACCGGCTTACATCCTCGCTCTTGCCTGGTACCTCAGGTACAGAAGCAACTATCGAAATTTCAGCGCCCTAATCGGCCCTTTCATCCTGACACTGCTGCCGATGCTTCTGATTCTGTTTGAACCAGACTTGGGTACGGTGCTTCTGATGATGCCCATTTTGTTTATGATGCTGTTTGTCGCCGGAGCCAAAGGCAAACACCTGTTACTTATTATATTGATGGCGATGCTGTTTAGTCCCCTGCTGTGGAGGGAGATGAAACCTTATCAGAGAATCAGAATAAGCAGCGTTTTGTTACAGAGCGACTGGATTCAGAAAAAAGCCGAACAGTACCCTGCTCTCGGCGAAATCCTGGTCGGAAAAAAATTCAACGCAAAACAATGGGAGAGCCAGTGGGGTTATCATTTGACACGTTCGAAATTTGCCGTTGCTTCCGGCGGATTGACTGGGTACGGCTTTCGGCAGGGACCTTTTATCAAATATGATTTTCTCGTCCATAGACACAACGATTTCATATTCTCCGTTATCGCCCACCAGTGGGGCTTTCTCGGCTGCCTCGGCCTGTTTGGACTTTACGCCGTTATTATCAGTTGCGGCCTGGAAATCGCGGCGCACAATTCTGACCCGTTCGGAAAATTGCTTGCGGTCGGAATCGTGGTGATGTTTGCCGTTGAGGTTATCGTCAATATAGGTATGGCTATAGGGCTAATGCCTATCACTGGCCTGACTTTGCCGTTGGTAAGCTACGGCGGCTCAAGCCTGCTGGTTAGTATGATTTCTATAGGCCTGCTAAATAATGTCGGAAGGTGTAGGCCTTTTACTATTGCTCGAAAACCATTTGAGTAATCAGCTCGTGTCTTTCGTCATTTCCCCTGCTGGGAAATGTCTGTTTCTTTCACGGCTTTTATGCTGCCCATTAATTCTCCCAGTTCAGGCGCACCGAGAAGCCACACCACCGTAAAAAAGCTAATTGCCCCTGCTGGTATGCACACCGCAACCACTATCCAGTTCCGAACGCCCCCAAGCTGATATTGCAGTAGGTACACTACCGCCGCCATAGCCGCACTGCCGGCAATTGTGCGCAAAACACTTATCAATATCTTTCGGCCTCCGAAGTTCCCGACTTCTCCGCCGCTGCCCTGTCGAAGGTTCAGACGCCTGCGCAGCAAATACAATAAAACTACCGCATTGATGATAAATGTAATCGCCGTCGAAAGACCGAAAGCCCCTGCCCCCAAAGATGGTATCCACAGCATTGTTACTAACATCCCTAAATTCAAAAACACCAGCCAGCAGGAAATCTTCAGCGGCGTAACCGTATCTTTGAACGAATAAAACGCCCGTGTCAGTATCAGATAGCTGCAATAGGCCGGCATACCCAACGCATACATCTTAAGGATAAAGGCTGATTGTTCTGCGTCCGCTGCCGTAAAGTTCCGCCGCATATAAATAAGTTTTATAATCGGTTCCGCCAGAATGAATAGCCCCACACCTGTTGATATCCCCTCCATCAAGGCCAGCCGTAACGCCCGCCCGATACTGTCGCACAGGTTCCGGATGTCCCCGCGGGCTGCGTATCGAGTCAATAGCGGAAAGACCGCCACACCTACCGGGATAGCCAGCACTCCCATAGGAAACTGATATAGCGCCCTCGCCGCATTGACCCGAACGATGACGCCCTCGGCCAGCGGACGTTGCAGCACCCACCCGAATATATTAATTGTCGGATGCGCAGAAACAGCAGTTAAATTCCACGAGATTATCGTAGCTAATAATTCCGAAATCTGCAAAAACCCCAGCCCCAGCAGCACCGGCGCAAGTAATTTCACCATAGGTTTTATACCTGATTCCACAGGTCTTAACCGCAACTTCAGTGAAAAGCCGCTTTTGTGCAGAAGCCATAATACCGCCGCGAGCTGAACGACCCCTGCCGATGTCACGCTGATAGCGACAATTATAAGTCTGTCGGATAGCTCCTCTCTTAGAGCCGGTGCTACCCACCACGCTGCGGTTATGCCGAAGATATTGAGTATAATCGGCGCCGCCGCCGGGTAGGCAAAGTGTCCCCTGCAGTTAAGTGCCGCCGACCCCATCGCCAGCAGGCACACCGTAACCATATATGGAAACATAATCGACGCCAGAATCATCAGAAGTTTCCGGTCTTCCGGCCCCGGCAATAACGCCGTGATAAGAAAAATAACTTCCGCCGCCAACATAATCACTGTTAGCGTCACTGCCAGAAGTGCCAGTGCGTTTGAAAGAAGTTTGCACGCCTTTTCAAAACCGCTTCTTTCAGAAGTCTCCGTAAATATAGGCACGAACGCCGAGGTCAAAGCGCCTTCGCCGAACAGCCGACGGAACAAATTCGGAATCTGAAAAGCAAGACCATAAGCATCAGTTAGTCGATTAGCCCCCAGTGACGTGATGGCCATATCACGCAGCATCCCGAATACCCGTGAAACCAGCGTTATGACCGCAACTGTCTTGGCCGAGCCGAAGAAGTGTTCCCGTTCAGTATGTTCATCGTGAAGTTTTGTATTCATATAAACAACTCAGCTTACTATACAGAAAAAGATTAAATTGTCAAAAATCCTCTTTTAGCTTCGAATATAAACTCGCACTTCCGAAAAAATCGCCCGTATAAGCAAAAAAACTGATTGGGTGCCTAAAATAGACACTTTAGCCGTAGATAATACCTAAAGCACGCGGGGTAATCGCCCGAAATATTCGTTGTTAAATGATGTTTTTTGAGGCGGTATCCTGATTTTGTGGACCTATAAACGCTTTTATTCCTATGTATGCGTTCTATACAGCTGTACGCAAAATGATAACCTGCTTCATCGGAGGCTGTAAATGCTTAAGAAGCGGCTTTTTTTAGTAGCTTTTGCGATGCTTATCTTTTGCCCTTTCCAGACTTGGGCAAGAGACGCTTCGGATTCGGAACGCTATTTTTCTCCATCTCTAGGGCAAAAATTCTATGAAATAGCTTATGAACTGGCCAACCCTGTTCCGAGCGATAAAGATATTAACGGACCAGAAGTCGAACAGGCCGTTACTTTCTTAAATGCCACACTCGAATTGGACAACAGAGCTAACTACGTTTACCCCCTGCTGATTAAACTTGTCGCTCAACACCCATCCGGGCAGGATTATTCTGACATGGTACAGAAAGTACTTGCGCGGTACCTGGATGAGTCTGCCGATTTTGAGCCGGCTCGACAAGCGGTTCAGTATCTGCTCGAAAGGCTCGACTCGCGTGAGCAGAGGGAACAGCTTCTTACTGATTTATTGCAGAATTTAGGCGGCAAAAACGACCGCTTCGATTCTGAGTTAGCTACTTTGCTTGGGTTGTTGCTGACTGAAAAGGCCGATACCAACACCGCTCAATCTGTTTTCATTCAGGCCCTTAACAGTAATAAATACAATAAGCTGGCTTTTGCACAACTCGCTGAAATTATGCCTGAACAGATATCGCCGGCGATGTACCTTGAACACTTCAGATTAGCGTTAAGTGAAAATCCGCTCGATTTGGAAACTGCCCTCGCCTTTGCGCGATACGCCGAACAGATTCAGCTTTACCAGACCGCCGCAGATGCCTACAAACATTGTGCCGAGCTATTCAGTTATCTTTATCCTTCGCAGCTCCTGCCGCCTTATATCTACCTTCCCTGGATGCTCAGCAACTACAACACCCCGCGAAATCAGCATGACTGTTTGCAAATTGCCTCTCAACTTCGCCAGAATGGACAATTCGACCTGCTTGCCGAAGCTATTGCCGCCAAAGCCGCTGCGAAAATCGGCAATACCGAACAGGCCAACCAGATATTCCAGACCGCCGAGCAAAAAATCAATAATCAGCCATCACTGATTGATAATCAGTCTATCGCTTGGTTTTATTGTTTCGCCTATCCGGATGTGAACAAAGCGCTCGACTGGGCCAACAAGGCTTACTCGACGGAACCCAACTCACCGACAGCCGCTGCTCTTTTGGCCTATTCGCTTGTGATGAACGAACAAATAGATTGGACCAAACCGCTTATCGAAAACTATGAGCATAACCAAATCGCCGATTTAACTCTCGCACTGATTCAACTGACCCAGGGAGAAAAAGATTCAGCTATAGAGAACCTGAAGTTGGCAATCGATATTGACCCGGGCTCGCTCGAGGCTGGATACGCCAGACAAATCCTTAGCCGTAATGGCGGAGAATATATTCCGTCCATTGACCCTGATATAACACTGACAGCCTTGAGAGGTACATTCGGAGAGGCGATTGTCCCCGCATTCGTTAAGCCGGACGAAATTATTTCCGCACGATTGAACTTCCGAGGCAGCGAGTTTTCTTATGGTGTCGGATTCGACAGCACTGTCGCGATTACAAATAACTCTTCAGAGCCGCTTGTAATCTCCGACGACGGATTATTCACAGGCTATCTCAGAGTCGATGCCAACATTACAGGCGACCTCAATAAATATATCCCCAACCTCGCCTCTCTCAAAATTAGGCCTGCTTCTCCCATCAAGCCCGGCAGCAGCCTTTTTGTTCCTTTACATCTGCAAACTGCCGAGCTTTGGCAGATGTTGTTTACATATCCCCAGGCGTCCGTTAACATAGAATTTACCCTTTACCTTGACCCTGTAACCACCGGCGATGGCCGAGTAATCAGCCACATACCTGACTTAAAACCGACCACGGCTGTCGTGAAGCGTTCCGGAATCGACATTACAGGCAGATACCTGCGAAATCGGCTTACTACCCTCACTAAGGGTCAGCAGGGCCAGAAAATTAAAACCGCCCAGCTTTTTGTCGGCCTTCTTATGGAGCAATATGCGATGGCAGGCCGTGAGCCGTTTTATAAATTCATCTATGCCGACTGGATGCCGCCTTTACTGAAATCCGCACTCGTATATAACCTCGCCTCGGATGATTGGGTCGCTAAGGTAAATGCTATGACTGATATGACTTCTATGCCGCTGGACTATGAATTCACAAGCGCACTGGCGGAAAATCTGAATGATACTCACTGGCCAATTCGTTTAATGACTATGTACCTGCTGGCCAAAAATCCGAACAGCAATTTCACTAAGGTTCTCGATTGGACTGCCAAATACGATTCGAACACTCTTGTCCGCGATATGGCTATCGCCCTCGGCGGCACTCCTCCTCCGCCCCCGGATCAGGATCAATCGGCTCAGCCGACTCAAACCAGTACTCAGCAGCAGTCTGCTCAGCAGCAACAACCCCTGTCGCAACGCTTGACCGACTAACCCGCTGAACCAAACATCTAAAATCTGCTCCGTATTCTTGTGTTGCTTAGATACTTTTTTCCACTGCTCACCTGCTCTACTGTTCTACTTTCTCCGCTTCGGTCGGCTTACGGAAATTTATCCTGTGGACAACAGCAAACCACTTTTCAATTCTTTATTCTCAACTCTCTACTCTCAACTTACTATTTTCTCCGCCTTTGGCGGCTGGCCTCCGGCAGCAACAGCGCATCTGAACAATTGGCCCGACTATCGAATCATTTCGTTTCGACATTCGTATCTGGCAAAGACTGCTTTTCCTTCTTAGCCTCTTTTTCTAATTCTCTCTGAAAATAAGTCAAATGTTCCTTATTCGTCTTGTCCTTTGCCTCATCTATCATGTCCTGCAATTTGCCAGAAGCGTTTCGATTCCCAAAAGATTCAACGTTTGTTTTAATCAAAAGATTCCACAGCTTTTCATCGTACCTCTTATAATTGTCGAGGGCGTTAACTAAGGCCGTTTTAACTTCTGATGTATCCAACCCATATTGGTGATAGCGATCGAAAGATACTATTATCGCCTGTTGCAATTTAATATCTACTTGTGAATCTGAAAACAGTTCAAGTTCACTATTTATAGATTTACGTACCTCCAATAAAATATTGCCATTTATTTTCTTGCTTTCAGCGGTCATCTTTATTTGTCCTGATTGCACAGCATCCTTGAGCTTTTGGAAATCATAATCGTTGTTGTCTATAACTTTCCTTGCCTCTGTATCGTTCATAATATTTTTTTGATAAGCATACCTCAATAGCAACGTAGATGATCCAATTGCCTTACTTCTGAGGATAGTTTGCTCTGAGTGATCCGAAAAAATGTCACAGGTTACTTTTGCTACTGTGAGACTTTGTTTGATACTGAGTTTTTCCTGCCAAGAACCGCTCAGCATATGCATCAATGCTCTTCGCCAAAAAGGCGATTGTGATTTGTTTTTAAATTCAGCTATCAACGGTGAAATATCCTCAAGACCATTGGTTTTTTGTGGATAATACTCATAAAAGAAACTTAAAGCCATTGATCCCACCATTTCCCAATCTTCGGGTTGAGTAACTTCCTGAAGTTCCTCACTGCATTGTCTTGCCGCAATTATGAGTTCATCAGCACTAAGTTTGGCAAAATAATCTCTATAAGCATTACTGTCTGCTTGCTCATTCAGCTTCTTGATTTCTTGCCAATAATTTCTTTGCGACGAAGCTTCTACAGAACATACAAAAACAAATATTAATACCGCCAATACCAATTTAGATGTTTTCATGTTTAATTACCTCCTTTATTACCTATAGGTTGACATAAATCCTGCTTAGAAAACCTGGTCATTGCCTCAACAGGCGTAACCTTGCCACATTGGGTAGCTGGCATAAGCGTGTCATACCAGTCTCCAACTGTACCGTCAAAGTCATCGTGCTCTTCAAGATTATCTTTCGCATCATTGCTACCGGCACTCCAAGTGCCTGAAAAACCGTTATAACTTAAAATATCTGTCTGGTCTGAAATATCATAATTATAACTAGTTCCTTCGTAGCTTCGCTCCATAGCCCATACATTAATGCCATTTAGTTCGTAGCATACTTCTACAAGTCCATCACATCGTAGACTGCTAATATTGGATAGATTGCCATTCCAATTAACTGGTAACAGCGCATCATTCCACTCATAATCTAAAGGCGCACGAGCAACCAACTGTTTAGCCGTTTTGATGATAGCTAATCTTTTGGCATAGGTGATGTCTGAAATATTTGTATAACAACCATAGCATGGATATCCGGGGTAGTTGGTCATAGTTGTTAAACTATGGTCGTCAGTGGGGCCTGACATTTCAATAATTTTAAAATTATCCGCATTATCCAAATCATCCCTTGTACAACTGCCTAAATACTTATAAATCAACGCTGCATGGCCTCGCTCTTTTTGAGGAACACCTGTTTTGTTAATGTCCCGATACACCGCATTTCCGAGATTGAGCATCACAACGGTCATTTTAACTTTATCCGATGTCGTAACACTTCCGTTTATGTGTCTCAATTCGAGCCCCATATCTCTTTCCGCGCTGCTGCGCCCGACCCCTTCAACCCACAATGTCGAAGGCGGAGTCGTCGTCGCCAAATCCCATGTGAGCGTTGTCTGCTCAGCCGATTTATTCTGGTCCTGCCACAACTTAATACTGCCTGTCTTTATAAGCTCCAGCGTCCCTTCATTTAACTGCTCCGCCGACAACTCAATCTTGGCAAGGTCGTCATCAGGGCCGGTTCCGCTCTCGTATAAATCCGGCGTATCATCGCCGTTATCATCATCGCAGTTTACCAGCAAATATGCACCAACATTTTCTTCGTCGCCCTCTGAAACCATTGCTCCCGAACTTCCGGTGGACTCCGTCCCCCTTGACTGCCCTAACGCTGTTGCTGCCTGCTGTTCGGATACTATTTTACCCGTATGCCTTCGGCATACTAACTGTTCGTTTCCTCATTCCGGCCTCCGGCAGCAACAGCGCGTCTGGATAACTAACCCGACTATCGAATTATCTCGTTTCGACATTCGGATCTGGCAAAGACTGTTTTTTTCTTTCGGCCTCTTTTTTCAGGCATCGTTTAATAGATTTAAGTTCTGATTGAAGCGGCACTTTTATATGATCGTCCGTCTCGTTTTTCATTTTCAGTTCTAACTTATCCGCCATACTCTTTGCTATTTGTTCGCCATCCGGCATTTGCAGTTTCTCTATCCCTATCTGTGCAAGTAATCGCCATGTTTTTACATCGTATTTTTCATAATTTCTCACCGCGTTGATAAGGGTATTTTCTACTTCGGCTCTATTTTCGCTTGGTTTGTCGAGAAGGTCACGCAACAACGCAAAAGAGACCCTTTGCAATTCAGGATTCAAATTCGGCTCACCGGATATATTTATCAGCCGATTTAAAAATCTCGTGTAATACTCGGTTATCTCTTGTGACTTCTTCTCCTGATTGCCCTTATTTGCGTCGTTTGCATCATTAACCGAAGACACATTTTTCATATTTCGATTCTCGATTTCTCCAAGTGTAGCTTTAGTTGTATAAAGTGCCTCATTGACTACTCGGTAGTAAACATTTTTTCTCTCAAGAATCTTATCTATATTATTTATCACTTCACGTAATTGGTTATCCGATAGTTTTTGAGACCAATCAACCCCAAAGGCGTGAATTAATGTACTTCGCCACATGTCAGTTTGGTTTGTGTCTTCTATGTCCCTGAAAATAGGTCGAAGGTCTCCAAGACCGGCAGTCTTGGGATAATAGCCAATAAAAAAACTAATCACAAATCCGGTGCCTTCGGCAAAGCCATTTTTTTGAAACGATGCATTACCCTCATCGGAACATTGTCTTCCTGCCTCAATCAGTTGCTCAGCAGTAAGAGAATCCAAATATTCGGTAAACTCCTTGCTTATCCGATCGTTTTCCGGAATACCTTCTGCCTTGTCATAAGCAATTATATATTCTTTTATTTTCTCCCAATATGGTTCTTCTGCTTTTGTGACAGTTACACTCATGCACAGCATTATAGTTATGTATACTATGTTCTTCATTATAGGTCTCCTTTTCCCGTAAAAATTAGTTTCCGCCTGTATGACCGATTGGCTGACACAAATTTAGCTGATAAAGTGTTGTCTGCCAGTAAGTCCCACGATAAGCCTCGAAATCCCCATGTCCGCATTGGGTTGCAGGTGCCATATGTTGCTTCCAAGACAAAGGAACAAACTCATTGTGTTCTTCCTGATATGAATCAACACGGATATCATAATGGGTGCTTCCATCGACAATTTTTCCCCAGACCATTTTACCATTAATTTCATAGCAAACTTCTGTCAGGCCATCACATCTAAGATAATCTATATCAGTTATGGTGTTATTCCAATTGGAAGGTAATAGTACTTTAATGAATGTATAGTTGACACGTTGGTCACGTAATGCCTTTGCCGTTTTGACAATTCGTAATCGGTTGGTGTATTCCAAACCCCACGAATAGCAGCCAAAAGACGGCAGGTGAGGAATATCCGTAAATGTACCCAGAGTAACTTCATCGGGCCCAGGCATTTCTACCACCCAAAATTTGCTGGAGTCGTTAAAATCGCTCGGTGTGCATTCACCAGTATATTCAACAACGACGCCCGAATGCCCAACCGACAAATTTCCAATCCCGAATAAGTCAAGTGCTCGGCAAACGATGTTTCCAAGATTAATCATCACAACGGTCATTTTAACCTTATCCGATGTTGTGACACTTCCGTTTATGTGTCTCAATTCGAGCCCCATATCTCTTTCCGCGCTGCTGCGCCCGACCCCTTCAACCCACAATGTCGAAGGCGGAGTCGTCGTCGCCAAATCCCAGGTGAGCGTTGTCTGCTCAGCCGATTTATTCTGGTCCTGCCACAACTTAATACTGCCTGTCTTTATAAGTTCCAGCGTCCCTTCATTTAACTGCTCCGCCGACAACTCAATCTTGGCAAGGTCGTCATCAGGGCCGGTTCCGCTCTCGTATAAATCCGGCGTATCATCGCCGTTATCATCATCGCAGTTTACCAGCAAATATGCACCAACATTTTCTTCGTCGCCCTCTGAAACCATTGCTCCCGAACTTCCATTATTCCCGCCATTATAAATCTTCAAATCAGGCCTTGTAAAATCTACATACGCCGTTTTGCCTGCTGCATAAAAGGGTTTGGTTACGCTATCGTCCCCATGGGTTCCAAGCATAGAAGGGTTATACGGGTCATCTATGGTCATTACAACCCCGACAGGCAGGCCAGCAGCTTCTACTTTGGCCTCGTAATCGTAATCCGCCCCTTCTGGCCAAATTGTTCCTAAATGGACAACCTTAACTTCATAACGCTTGCCCGCCCGAAATTGATTGTAGGTATTGGTTGTCACCACGCCGAACACAGGCCCCTGATGATGTATAACAAATGGCGATGTCCCGCCTTCTTCATAAACGACCATGTCATATCGCTCCGATTCACTGCTGCTCCAGTCGCCCACCGTCAATCTCAACTCGCAAATCTCATCCGCAGACGGAGCCTCACCGTTATCAGAGGCGCTTGCCGGGTAGCTGCCCTGCGTTGCCTCAGCCCCGTCGTTTGTGCCGTCACTATCAGTATCGGGCTGGGTGGGATTGGTGCTGTATATCAACTCTTTTAGCAAAGTCAAACCATCACCGTCAGTGTCGCTGTAGATATTGTCCATCACAAGAGGGTTAAGGCCATATCCAATCTCCCAGCTATCCGACAGCAAATCACCATCACTATCAAATTCTCCGGGCTCGGTACCGCCAACAACCTCGTTCCAGTCTGAAATCCCATCTCCGTCACTATCAGTCTTGAGAGGGTCTGCCCCATAGGTATTAACTTCATCCCCATCGCTCAACCCATCGTTGTCGGTATCGCTGTCCCACGGATCAGCACCTAACTGAGATTCTTCAAGATTAGTAAGACCATCTCCCGTGGGATAATTTTCAAAGTCATAACCAGCCCAGCCGCCATCATAATCAGGGTCAAAATAGGTATGGAAAGATAAATCCCAGTGGTCAGCCTCCCAGCCGTCAGGCATACCATCACCGTCGCTGTCCTGATTATTAGGATTAGTCCCACAAGGTATTTCACCCCAGACGTGACCGTTGTAACCGGCGCCGTTCTTTCCGGAACTAACGCCCTCAGGATAATCTTCAACGGGTACTACGTCGTGCCATCCGTCAACTAATCTGTCATCATCACTGTCTATTTTGAGGGGATTAGTAAAATATGTATAAATTTCTTCCTCGTCATCCAATCCATCACCATCTGTATCCCCGTCAGTAGGATTGGTCCCGGCATTATATTCTTGAGCATTCGTCAATTGGTCCATATCAGCATCATAACCACCGTCACTGGAAATTCTTGGGTCTATAAACCGAGAGTAGGCAATTGTTTGATACTCAACCTCCCAGCCGTCTAACCTTCCATCACCGTCGGTGTCATTTGAATCAGCATTTAAGTCACAATCATCCCAATCATGACCCGCCCACGGGTATGGATGATAGTCGCTACAGTTACCGTTGTAACAGAGCTCGACATAATCATTTACTCCGTCATCATCAGTATCAGGATTATTAGGGTCAAAACCCCAACTGGCTTCAACCCCGTCATTTATGCTGTCGCCATCGGTATCAGGATTAAGTGGCTTCGCACCATAGCTGGCTTCGTCTCCGTCCGTTAAGCCGTCATCGTCGCTGTCGCTATCCCACAAATCAGTACCGGCAGCGTATTCGTCGGCATTATTTAATCCATCACTATCAGTATCGCCGCTGCTGTCATTAATTGTTGGATTCAGGCCATTCTCAATTTCCCAGTTGTCTGGCATCCCATCAGAATCTGTATCGGCATCGTTCGGGTTAGTAACATAACCGTAAGTCCCGTTTATTTCGTCATAGTCGGAAAGACCATCCCCATCTGTATCCGGCAAAACTGTGATGGATATGGTTGCTGTATTGCTTTCATATTTGCCATCATAAGCAAAAAATGTAAAACTATCATTGCCGTCATAATCTGGCAATGAAGTATAAGTTGCCGTATTTCCGTCAAGCGTAAGAGTCCCGTTCGACGGATAGGCCATTGTGAAATATGCAAGCGTTTCGTCATCTTCATCACTGGCTTCGAGTGTAATTGTCACGGATTTGGCCTGAGTTACTGAAACACTGTTGCCCTCAGCTACCGGAGGAAAAAATATTTCTTCCAGCCAATACCAGCTAAATTCCTCCAGGTCATTTACGTCAACAATTCCATTATCGTCGAGGTCGCCGTCAAGGCCGGCTCCCGACTTCTGCCAATTCTCCGCCAGCATCGCAAAATCAGCGAAATCCACGAATTCGTCACCATTCAGGTCAGGCGACCAAAAAGGCTGTGTAGCCGTTGCCAAACTGCAAACCCACAAACACAAAACCCCCATTGCTGAAAAAAGTCTTGTCCCTCGCATAATATATACCCCTCAATAATATAGTTATTTGTTTATTAAGCTCCGCAAATACAGGTTAGTGTTTGGTTAATTTTTCATTTTTTTCTCCCTTCAAAAAAAATTAGTACTTGTGTTTATTCGTGTTCATTCGTGGTTAATTTTTCTATTAAATCCGTGCAAACTTGTGCCTAAGGTATCCGTGTCTGTAAAATCTCCGCGTAATCAGCGCAATCAGCGTCTAAAAAATCCGTGGTTAAACTTTTTTTGTCGGAATTTCCCCTTTCTCCTCCTTTTAAAAATAACCCCAAAAAATGCTTGCCCGGCCCCCAGCCGAACAAGCCGAGTAAAACATACTCCATAAATAATGTCAACAACAATTTTGCATTTTTCGCTTTAATTTTTAATTTTCTTTGTGCCTCTTGTACCTTTTCGTGGCTATTCATTTTTATTCCTTTTGTGTCTTAGTGTCTTTGTGGCAAAAATTCTCCGCGTAATCCGTGAAATCCGTGTCTGTAAATTTTGTGTCCATTCGTGTTTATTCGTGGTTATTTTTCCCCTTTCTCTTTTTTCACACCTTTCAAACTTTCCACGAATTCATTGTTAATTTTTTGCCTGTCTCGGCGTAGCCCTTGGCGAAGACGGACTTGTCTCGGCGTAGCCCTTGGCGAAGACGGATCGATGCTATCCCCAATTGCCCCGGCTTCCCGCCTTAACACCGTTATTTTTACCCAAAAATCAGGTTTTAAAAAAAATTATATTGAAATCCGAACATAATTTAGTAACATTCTGTTTTTATGCCGAAAGGCATCCCTTAGGGAATATATAAGCTTTAATTCGTTCTTTTTGAAAGGGTTATGTAGATGCCGGCTAAAGTAGATAAAGCAAAATGCACAGGTTGTGAATCCTGTGTCTCAGAGTGCCCCAGTGATGCTATAAAGATGGTTGATGGAAAAGCAGTCGTAGATGCTGATGCCTGCGTTGATTGTGGCGTTTGCGTTGATACTTGTCCCGTTGAAGCCATCAGTATGGAGTAAAAAACAGTTGGCCCTATCGTCTAGGCAGGTCTAGGACACCGGGTTTTCAACCCGGCAACAGGGGTTCGAATCCCCTTGGGGCTATTTAGTTTCAAGATGAATCAGACCGCCATTCCGGAGACGTTGGTCTCGAAGACCATTTTATTATCGACAAGACCCTGAATATAAGCGTCGTATTTGCGCCTCGGGCGGAATTTCGTGATTTTGCCCAAAAGCAGCAGTCGTTGTCCCGGCTGAACGGTTGCTCGAAACTTCGCCGAATCGATACTCGCAAATCCGATGAAAGCATGCTCCCCCAAAATCTCATTAACAAAGAAGCTAAGCAGCTGGGCCGCCGACTCTATCATTATTACTCCCGGCATCAACGGCCGCCCGGGAATATGACCCCGAACCCAGAATTCATTCTCTGTCACATCCTTATAGCCCAAGACCAGCATTTTTTCTTTGTCATACCAGAGGATGCCATCGAGCTGCTGCATCTCGAAACTCTGGGGATTTACTCTGCCAATCACTTCTTTGTCTAAGATTGGTTTTGCTGTCAGGTCTATTTTTGTCAAATCAAACAATAATGCAGGTGGCATAAATGATTCCAATACAGAAACGCTCAACGCATTTGAAACACCCGTACCCGGCTCATTTCGATAAGCCTACTGTCCAGCCGGGGCTGGGCTGAAATGCGCACAAGCTTCTGTGGTTTTTAAGTAGTTGTGCGAACTTACTCGGCTGACCTGATTTCAAGAACGCGACTGCGAACAATCTGAGCAGCTTGTTTAATCTTCTGCATTTGTTTGCGAACTCGCGTTCCTGCGGCCTTATTTCCGCCTTCGGCTTTGTTAAGGTCGGCTTCTGTTTCCGCAACCAGTGCTTTAAGGGCTTCGTACTCTTGCATCAAAGTGAACCTCCACTTTGTAGGTTAAAATTGCTATTTTTCAGTCTAAAACCGCTAAAAACTTAACTGCTTATTGTTGATTTGTCAAAGAAAAACGCTTTTTTTCCGCAAAAAACACACATTTTTTGCTTTTTTATCATCAAAACACAAGGTTTCTTAAGGCCATAGAACAAAAGGACTTATCTAACCTTATTGACCTTACCTTTGCGTATTGGCACTTAGGAGCAGAAATTTAATGAAGTTTTTTGGTCAATTCCGCAATTCTCTGCCCGCGCCGCTGGCATTGCCGTTTAACCCTGTCATCAGGCTTATTGATAGATACCGGCCCGTAGTGGTCGCCTTGCGGGTCGCCGTGGACAATCATGCCGGCAATTATCATCGCTTCTATTATGCCCATAATCGTGGTTTCATTACCGCCGCCGATATTTGCTGCGCTGGAAAAGGCCGCTCCGATTTTACCATCCAGCCTGCCATGAAAGCCAACGGTATCGTCGAACAATTGCTTGATGGGGCCGGCCATATGCCCGTAGTATGTTGGCGAGCCGATAACTATCGCGTCATATTTTAGCAGGTCGTCAGCTTTTACCTTTTCGATAGATTTGCAGTCGGTTGACAAACCTGCCTCATTCATTGCCTTGGCTATTATCTCCGCCATTTCTTTTGTATTACCGCTTCTCGAATAATAAATAACTATTCCTTTTGCCATCTTTACTCCTTTCTATATCAGTTTCTGTCATTGCGAGCGCAGCGAAGCAATCTCATAGCTCATCGTATAAGTCACGCCATTCTTTGTTAATACTATTTATCAACTCTTCTTTCTTTTTCCGTGAACCAGCTTTGATTTGCTTTTCTCTTTTAATGCTACTGATGCAATCTCCAAATGCTTCGTAATAAACAAGTTTAACTACATTGTATTTCTTTGCGAACCCTTCTACAAGTTTTTGCTTATGCTCGTACACCCGCCTTCTAATATCATTTGTCATCCCTGTGTAAAGGACGGTATTTGCTTTATTGGTCATTATGTAAACATAAAACTGTTTTGCTGTCATCAACGTATTCTGTCTTTTGTCATCAACATACTCTGTCTTTTGTCATTGCGAGCGAAGCGAAGCAATCTCTTCGTTTCAAAACGGAGATTGCCACGCCCCTAAGGGGCTCGCAATGACGGATTATTTTTGTCCCCCCTTTCCAAGAGGTTCTGTTTCGATGTTGAATCCGTCGGGGATTTTTAGCTCGAAGACCTTTTTGTTAACCTTATTATTGACCTTTGGCTGGAGAAACTTTATTTCATAAATATCCTCTTCGGTGGTAACTGCGACAATTTTCGCCGGCAGATGTAATTTCCTGTCAACCCAAAAATCGATAGTAGTGTAATCGTTTTTATAAATCGAATCTGCCTTAACCTTCAAATGCAGATGAATAAAATTCTCCGCTTCACTGTCCTGCTGCTTGACTTGTGGTGAGCTTGCCTGCCCTGACCTTGCCGAATGGGTCGAATCCACTAATCCTATTTCAAACTCTTTTGTCAGGTCTTCGGCTTTACTGAAGCCGATTATTGGGAAATTTTCGCCGACCAGCTCGAAGGCGTCAACCGGTTCGTTCGGTTCAGCCTTTTGATAACGCTTGGCCTCTTTAATCTGATAATCGATATGCGTAAGCCAAACGCCGTCGAAGATATATTGCTCGGTGTATTTCTGTTCTTCTTCGTCATCCTGTTTAAGCGTTTGGAAATTTATCCTAAGTGCCGACCGTGCTTCGCTGGGCTTCGCCCCGGCGAGTTTCCCATCTGACTTTTGATAATACAAAACGCCCTTCCTTAGCGTTTCTGATTCCAACATCGGCTGGATGAATTTATATTCAATCCGGCACTGATAGGATTTTAACTCCGCAGTTTGCTTTTTTAATTGCTCTAAAACCGTATCTACCGAATCAGCTTTAGAGCCGGCTGCCATTCCCCCCGCCGCAAGGCAAATCCCAACTATTGCAAAAACCTTTGTTATTGTCTTTTTCATTTGCGGATTTCGCTCCTGTTTTTAATAATCTCAAGTATCTGGTCTATTCTTTCAATACAAAAGTCCGCATGTTTGGCGAATTCATCTGCCCGCTTGTGATTAGCCAGCAGCACCGCCCCTGCTCCCGCGGCCCTGGCGCACTGCAAATCAAAAAGATAGTCACCCACCATCAATGTCTCTTCCGGCCTTACATCGAATATCTCGCATATCCGCAGCACGCCGAATGCGTCCGGCTTAACCGGCCCGTCTTCTCTATCGACAATAGCGTCGAATTGCAAGTTGTGCTTTTTAGCGATGGCCAGCGCATTACTTCGTTTATTGCGTGTCAATATTCCGATACGGATGCCCGATTTGCGAAGTGCTGAAAGCGTTTGTTCTGCGCCGACATTGAGGCTTGATTCTGTTACCGCCTTCTGCTCGTGATAGTGTAATATTTTTTCTATATCTTTACGCTGACGCGGCGACATCTTTTCCATCGCCTCCAGGATAGGCCCGGAATTTTTATCCAGCCCCATCTCTTCTCGGATGGCGTCAAAATCGAAGAACGGCTGGGTTATTGTTCCATCCAAATCGAATATCACAGCTTTGATGGGTATGTCTCGCATCTCGCTTTACGATTTTTTGCGGAGCAACTCGATAAAGTATCGGACAGCCTGTCCTAAAATTTTGTTCTTGCTAACGATTATGCCGGTCGGCCTTACAAATTTCTCATTTGAAAAGGGTATTGCCTTTATTGTTCCGCTGCTGACTTCCTGAACTATCGTGTTTTCGGGCAGTATGCTTATCCCAGCGTTTATTTCTATGGCCCGTTTTATAGTTTCAACATTGTCAAATTCCATCACCGGCCGAACAGCAATATTGTAACGCTGTAAGATACCGTCTATCCATTTGCGGGTAGGAGTGTCTTTTTCGAACGCAATAAATCTCTCGAACTGCGCTTTATGGATATCTATTTGTGATTCGCCTGCCAAAGGATGCTTGGGACTGCAGACCAAAACCAGAGGCTCATCGTCAAGGTCATAAACTTCCAGTCTTTTATCCCGCCTCGGTACAGCTACAAGACCGATATCAGCTTCGCCGGCCAAAACCAGTTCATAAATCCTCGCCGAGCTCAAATATTCGATATGAACGTTAACATCAGGATACTTGACCATAAATTTCTTAACATAATCCGGAAGCGTATGCATACCGATACTATAAATCGCAGCTACATTTATCCTGCCTGCCGAGGGTTTATGCAGGGTGTTCAATTCACTTTTGAGTTGCTCATACCTTCCGATGATGTCCTTGCAGGCATCGTAAAACAATCGTCCCGTAGTAGTCAGTTCCAGCGGCCTTTTTTTCCTGTCCAGTAACTGGACCTTGTGGGCCAGTTCCAGTTGTGCGAGTTGCTGGGAAACCGCAGATTGGCTTAGAAGATGCTTTTCCGCTGTTTTCGAGAAGCTTTCCAGCTCAACCAAATCGCAGAATATCTTTAAAGTTTCTATATGCATTATAAGCTTTTCTGATAGATTATATTATCATTAATATCTTGCTCTGCATTATTAAGTATGTTTATATTACCGTAGCCGTTAGTTGTTTTCAAATTAATTGTCCGGATTTTCTATTAGCCTGACTTATTACCAAGGCCGGACATGAAAACTGAAATTTATTTTTTTAATCGGAGGTTTCTCAAATGGCTGCAAATGCTGTTATACAGGCTGCTTACGAGCAACTACTCAAACGTAACCCAGGCGAGGCGGAATTCCATCAGGCCGTAAAAGAAGTGCTGGACAGTTTAGAGCCCGTCCTCGAAAAACATCCCGAATATGTCGAAGCCAAAATTCTCGATAGAATTGTCGAGCCGGAAAGGCAGATTATGTTCCGGGTACCTTGGCAGGACGACAAGGGCAATGTTCAGGTTAATAGAGGCTTACGGTTTGAGTTCAGCAGTGCTCTTGGTCCGTACAAAGGCGGCCTAAGATTTCATCCTACCGTAAACGCAAGCATCTTGAAATTCCTCGGATTCGAGCAGATTTTCAAAAATGCTCTAACCACCCTGCCGATGGGCGGAGGCAAAGGCGGAGCGGACTTCGACCCCAAGGGCAAGAGCGACAACGAAGTTATGCGTTTCTGTCAGAGCTTTATGACCGAGCTTTGCCGTCACATCGGTGCTAATACCGATGTCCCCGCAGGAGATATCGGTGTCGGCGGTCGAGAGATTGGATATATGTTCGGTCAATACAAACGTCTTCGCAACGAGTTCACCGGCGTCTTAACCGGCAAGGGCCTCAATTGGGGCGGCTCGCTAATTCGTCCGGAAGCTACCGGATACGGCTGTGTGTACTTCGCCGAAGAAATGCTCAAAACACGCGGCGAGAGCTTCAAAGGTAAGACTTGCGTAGTCTCAGGCTCTGGAAATGTTGCCCAATACACTATAGAAAAACTCAACCAGCTCGGCGCAAAGGTTGTCAGTCTCTCCGATTCCAATGGAACTATATATGACCCCAATGGAATTAATGCTGAGAAACTCGCCTTCGTGCTCGAACTGAAGAACATCCGGCGCGGACGCGTCAAGGAATACGCCAATAAGTTCAAGGCCGAGTATCGTGAGAACAGACGCCCATGGGATATTAAATGCGATTGTGCCTTCCCGAGCGCAACACAAAACGAGATAGACGAGAACGATGCGAAGACTCTCCTGAAGAACGGCTGCTATGTTGTCGCTGAAGGTGCCAATATGCCGAGCACGCCGGAAGCAGGCGAACAGTTTATCGCCAAGAAGATATTGTATGGCCCCGCCAAAGCCGCAAACGCAGGCGGCGTTGCCACCAGCGGCCTGGAAATGTCACAGAATTCATTACGCCTCTCATGGACACGTAAAGAGGTCGATGAACGCCTTCACAACATTATGATTGCTATCCACAAGCAATGCTACGATGCCGCGGAAGAGTATGGCCAGTCTGGCAATCTGGTAGCCGGTGCGAACATCGCGGGCTTTACCAAGGTTGCTGATGCAATGCTCGACCATGGTCTCGTATAAAAAAACTGACGGTTAATTCTCAAAGGACGCTCTTGTTCAAGGGCGTCCTTTTTTATTGCCTATCTCCCAAAATACGATTACAATCGCCTGCGATGGAAAAGGAAATCGACATAAACAAAACCATCCGCCAACATGCAGAGATAGAAGATTTTTTCTCCGGTGGTTTTACTGTCAGGACTGAAACTGCCAAATCCCAATTACAGCAGTCCACCCTTGAGCGAGATTCCGCTCCCGCCCAAGGGCGAGGTCTCGCTGAAGGCGGAAAAGGCCAACAGGACAAAGAAGACTCAACCGACAAAGTCGCAGAGCTTGAGAAAATCGCCGATGAAGTTTGCCAGTGCCGCAAATGTGAACTCGGCTCGCTGCGTACCAACGCCGTTCCTGGCGAGGGCAATCCGAATGCTCGCATACTTTTCATCGGTGAAGGTCCTGGGGCTGACGAAGATGCTCAGGGACGACCTTTCGTCGGAAGAGCAGGAAAACTGTTGGATAAGATAATCGCAGCTTGCGGGCTAAAACGCGGTGATGTATTCATAGCCAATATCGTGAAGTGCCGGCCGCCCGGAAACCGTGACCCGCTTGCTGATGAAATAATAAACTGCTTTCCATACCTTCAAAGGCAGATTGAAATAATAAATCCTGATGTTATTGTGACTCTGGGGGCCCCGGCGACCAAAACTTTATTAAACACAAACAAACCGATAGGCCAATTAAGGGGGCAATTCCACGAATACGTCGCGGGCCTTGGCAGCACGCCGATAAAGCTTATGCCGACATATCACCCCGCATATCTTTTACGCAACTATTCTCAGGAGAATCGCAGAAGGGTCTGGGATGATATGAAAGAGGTTCTTACCGCACTCGACCTGCCAATCCCGGAACACCGCGGCAAATAACCCCGCGTTATTCTCAAAAAGTGCCTTTCGGGAGTAAAATGCCATGAAGGCAAAACCATAAGGACCTGTAATGATATGTTTAATCTGGCTAATAAGGCCGTTTTTGCGGCAAAAATCAAGATTTTCATTCCTAACGCTTTATCTTGCGATTAAGGGTGAAAAAAAGTTTCATTTTTTTTATTTTTTCTCTTGACATTTTTATTGGACTAAAATACTATAACGGTGGAGAAGATGAGAATTTGACAAAAGAGGATGTCTTCGAACAACATGTTTTTATGCTTCTGTGAGCACGGAAGTGTGAGAAACGTGTAAACAGCGAAGAAGAGGAGATGAGAAGATGAAGAGAGAAGGGGAGCGGGTGAGCGCGCGAGGTCTGGTGTTGTTGGTCGCGCTGTTAGTTACTTGGGGAGTAGTTCCTGCGTTTGCCGATTTTGGGTACACCCCTGTTAGTTCACCGCCGGGCGGTGAGTTAAGTCACGCACAGATACTGCAGCAGATTTACGACCAGAACTTCACGGCTAGCGGACTAAACTATGTTGGCGATGGTGGTGTTACTGCGCAACGAGTGTATGATTTTGATAATATATATTATAACACCACTCACGTATATAACCATACTTCCGACGACGTTGACCAGATATGGATGGATGGTACGGTAACCGTGACTGCCATTGCCAAGTACGCGACTTATAACCAGGCATTCGGCTGGAATGGAGGCGGAACAAGTTCCTACTCCTCTGATTTCACTCAGTTGGTTGACCAAGGCGATATCGGCGAATCAGGGGTTTCCTTCCAAATCGAGGAAGGCGATCAATTTCTCTGGGGTTATCAGGCGAAAGAAAACCCAAGCTGTTCATGGTGGGAAGATGGTGAGAATCTGGAATGGTGGTCCAGACCTGAGAGTAACTGGCACTGTCCCGGAGAAGACCACATGGTTACTTACTATATGGAAGGCACCAGCCCGGGTGAAGCCGTCTGGACAATCTTTATGGAAGACCTGCGTCTTTATGAGTCCGACAAAGACTACAATGACTTTGTCGTAGAAATAAGGGCCATCCCCGAGCCGGCATCGATACTGTTACTCAGTTTGGGCGGCTTGGCTATGTTGAGGAAACGTAGAGCTTAAATCAAAACGAAAAACTTAATCGAAAACCAAAAAGCTGTGAACCTTTTCACAGCTTTTTTTTATTCCTGCCGGACGATAGTTGCTAAATTTTTTGTACCATTTCCTCTTATTCATCCCCGGATTGCCTATTTTATAGGACAAGAAAGATAAGGCCGGTTACGGGGGGAGATGTCACTTGACTTGAAAAAGCATTTTGGATACAATGTAATCGTAAAGAAGAATGAGGGGCGAGTTTCAACTCCACCCATATCTATTTCAGCAAGTGTAAAGAGGGGTTCAGGACTTTGCTATTAGATTGTGTCCTTGGACACTATGCAGAGTTCTTGCATCAAGAAGAGGGGAAGAGGGGAATATGAGAAGTATATGGTTCTCGACAATTATCGTAGCGGTCATAATTGGTATAACCACGTCTGTTTTTGCTGTCCCGATTTATACCGTTGATGATTACAGGTCCAGATGGGGCACTTACTCAAGCAAAATAATCGTGACAGATTCCAAGGCTCCTCATAGCGAGGTAGTCTTGAACACCGGCACCGGTAAGAGAATGACCGACATCGCCGTAACGCCGAGCAGCTCAAGCCTTTATACGATAACGGGCGACGGGGGCACATCACTTTATCGTTTTGATGTTGATAATGGCCGTTTGCTGGATAGCTGGAATCTCGGCATACAGGCAGCAGGGTTCAAAAATGCCCTCGTAGCTGAAAGTGATACATCACTGCTTCTTATGTCTAATGATAAAACAAATCTCTGGAGGATAAATCTGGACAACACGGGTAACTATGTATCCACCAGTACCATCGGAAACATCGGCAAATACTCTTCCGGCGATTTGGCAATTTCTCCGAATGGCACGATTTACTTTTCTGCCGTGGACAGCAGTAATAGCACCACCGCCAAAAACAGACTTTACACGATAGACCTTACAGGAACTAAACCTTTGGTAACCGAAATTGGAATAATACATAAAGCCGGCAGCAATCCACGGAGGAGTTGGCTCCCTCAAATATACGGACTGGCTTTTGATGAAGACGGCGTTCTCTATGGCGGAAGAGGTGTTTTCGGTGTCGCGGAAGATATTTATAAGATTAACCTGCTTGATGCCAGCGCTACCTTCGCATGGACTATGCATTCTTCAAGCGGCATCAACGGATTAGCCAGCGCCCCCGGGATTACCAATGTTCCTGAGCCGGCAACGATTTGTTTGCTTGGTCTCGGTTCTTTAAGCCTGATTGGCAGGAAAAAACATACATAGTTAAAAATCAGAGGTCTGAAATACGAAGCGTTTTGTGCTCCGCAGGACGACTCTGATGAAGATAAAAACTGAGGAGGAGAATATGAAAAAGTTAATCGCGGCAGTTATTTTGGTTGGTATTGTACTGACTTCGACGGCAAGTGCGACAATTCTCGGTACAGTAAATATCGATAATCACAATAATAGTCTTTCTGACATGGGCCAACTGTTTGGTGGCGGCCTTACCGGTGAAAGCTGTTACACGGGAATCTATTCGTGGACCAACACCCACGCAATTGGTACTACTGGCCTGGGTACGCAGGTTCCTGATTGGGGCTTCTGTATAGAATTGACTCAAGGCCCATATAATGGCTGGCAGGATGTTATCCCGCTGAATGAAGCGCCTCTGCCGGCTCAGTTCGGCACGCCTACGCAAACTACCAAAGCCAACTACATACGCGAGCTTTGGGGTAGAAACTTTAATCCGTTGTGGTTGACGGGCGGCTCAGCCAACAAACAGATGGCGGAAGCCTTCAGTACTGCGGTATGGGAGATAATTTACGAACCAGGCGGCCCCGCTGCATGGGATGTTACCAGCGGCCTGGGTTTCCATGCTGCGAACATCGAACAGGCTGCTATCGCCAATCTTTGGCTTAGCCAGTTAGACGGCGACTCTGCGTATTTTGCGAACAATTTGGTTGCGACCAGTACACTTGAGGGGCAGGACTACTTGGTACAGCTATCGGTAATATCGACACCTGAGCCGGCGACAGTTGGAATTATGGGCCTCGGCGGGTTGGCTTTGATTAGAAAACGCAGGGTATAAAACCCGATTTTAATTTGTAGATTTGAAAGGCTGTGAGAAAACCTCGCAGCCTTTTTTATTTGCCGGTTCTTGTCGATACGTTCACGTTTAGGCCTGTGGGGCTTGGGTGATTTGTTTTGTCAGTTCGTTAAGTAATGCGTGCATTTTAGGATTGCTGCTTCTGGCCTCACCTATCTTGCTGCAGGCGTGCATAACGGTTGTATGGTCCCGCCCGCCCAAATGACCGCCGACTTCCTCAAGGCTGTGCTTTGTCAGGTTCCTCGCTAAATACATACAAATCTGACGCGGCTCAGCTATGCTTTGGCTGCGTTTCTTGCTTTGCAAATCAGTAAGCCGAACATCGAAATGATTAGTTACTACTTCGATAATATCTGTAATGCTTATATGCCGGGTCGCCGGTTCAATCTGGCCGTCCAAAGCCCTGCGAGCCAGTTCAATCGTGATTTGCTCACCGGTAGTGCTCGCCACAGCGTAAATCGTTGTCAATGCGCCTTCCAGTTCCCTGATATTTGCGTGCACCTTGCGGGCGATGTATTCAGCTATTTCATCGCAGATACTCAGGCCCCGAAGGTGAGCTTTTTTCTGAACGATTGCGACTCTCGTCTCGTAGCTCGGCGGGTCAATCCTCGCGACCAGGCCCCAGTTGAATCTGCTGGTGAGCCGCTCCTCCATCGCAGGAATCTTACCGGGTGGGCTGTCGGCGCTGAGTATAATTTGTTTGCTGTTGCTGTAAAGAGTATTAAAAGTGTGGAAAAATTCTTCCTGGCTCTGTTCTCGTTCACGCAGGAACTGGACGTCATCTATCACTAACATATCAACGGTGCGAAACTGGCTTTGAAAGCCGGCTAAATCTCCTTCTTCTATCGCCCTGATGAACCTGTTGACGAAATCCTCACAGCTTAAGAATTGAATTACCGCCTTATCGGATTTCCGCTTGGTTTCGCAGCAGACAGCGTGCAAAAGGTGCGTTTTACCCAAACCGGCGCTGCCGTAAAGAAAAAGCGGATTATAAGTATTACCGGGTGATTGACTCACCGCGACACAACTGGCGTGAGCAAGCCTGTTGCAGGGCCCTACTACGAAATTATCGAAGATATAATCCGGGTGCAGGTTAGGTCCGCCCTCACGGGGGCGAGACCGTCGCAGAAATCTCTTGTGCTGTTCAACGCTGAAATCTACCCCAACAAGATGACCGGTTATCTGCTGTGCTGCCCGTGTGAAACTGCTCATGCAATTGCTGCGTAAAAACTGCAGCGTGGCCTCGTCGGGACAGCTTATCTCCAGTGAGCCGCCGTCCATGTGAGAAACCGTTAACTTATCGAACCACGTGCGGGTATTGACAGGGTCAAGCGCTCTTGCTCGTTCAAGTATATCAGCGAAGATATTTTCAACTTCCCTCGTTGCCAAACTTCGCTCCACTCCTTTCTAATTCGCTACTTTACGTAAACAGCAATTATCCGCCTAAAACATCCCTGACAAAGAAGTCCTAATAAGGCTGAATCTCATCATCCTCTGTGATTGAATGAAGCCTTACCTGGTAAATGCCCAGCATGGCTCGCGCCAAGTGTTAACGAAAATCTAACCTTAATCCCCCGATTTGTCAAAGAAAAATATCCGCCTTTCAGCAAAAAGTCAGGAAAATTAAAATATCCACGGTACTTGAAATTTCACCTGATTTCTGCGAAACTACGCGATTGTCTTCCCGCGAAATTTATCCCTAAGGGAGCGGGAATCCAGTTTTGTGTTTTGAACATTTGAATTTTGGTAACTTGATATTGTTTAGGATTTCGGATTTAGTACTTGGGATTTTTGACTAAATTATGGCAATCTTCGCTAAAACCGCCCAATTCTTTAGAGACAGACTAAGCAAAACACGCGATAAAATCAGCTCTTCACTTTCGTCGGTGCTGAAATTGGGCAGAAATATCGATGAGAACCTGCTCGACGAGCTTGAAAAAACGCTCATCAGCGACGACATCGGCGTCGAAACAACCGACAAGCTCGTATCGGACCTGCGAACAGCTTACAGTAGCAAACAAATCGCAACTACCGACGATATTGTCCCCTTTCTCAAAGAGCATATCAAAAGCTATTGGCCCCATCAGGATAGACAACTGCGCATGGCTGCAAAAGGCCCAACGGTGATATTAGTGGCGGGCGTCAACGGCTCAGGTAAGACCACAAGCATCGCCAAGCTTGCGTACATCCTGAGCCGAAACGATAAAAAGGTTATTGTCGCTGCCTGCGACACATTCCGCGCCGCCGCAACAGAACAGTTGACCATCTGGGCAGAGCGCATCGGTGTCCAAATCGTAAAACACAAAGGTGGCGCCGACCCTGCTGCCGTTGCCTTCGATGCCTGCGAAGCCGCGGTCGCAAGAGATGTGGATTTTCTGATTTTAGATACCGCAGGCCGACTGCACACGCAAAAAGACCTGATGAGAGAGCTTACAAAAATCCGCGATGTCGTCGCCCGCAAAATCCCTGACACCCCCAACGAGGTATTACTTGTTCTCGATGCCACAACCGGCCAGAATGCAGTCGTTCAGGCAAAGATGTTCACCCAGGCGATTGACGTTACAGGCATATTCCTCGCAAAGCTCGACGGCACCGCCCGTGGCGGAATCGTCATCGCAATCAAGGACCAACTTGATATCCCCGTCAAATTCATCGGCCTTGGCGAAAAACCCGAAGACATCGCTGAATTCAACCCCGACACTTTTGTTGAGGCATTGTTCGCATAAATGGTTCGACTCTGCTCACCATAAATTGGCTTTGTTTGGGTTTGTTTTAACCAAGTGTCCAATTTGCATTTTTCGTTGTAATTTCTTGTTAATACTAATGTTGCAAGCATTTGACTTTTTTGAAAATTGGCTTTGTTTTGCATAATTTGTTATTTTTGATTGATTGAATTTCAGCCACTAAGGCACAAATGGATAAAGAAAAATTAACCACAAATAAACACGAATGGACACAATTTTTTACCGCAGTCCTTGGGACTCCTTACGGAGAGAGCGCGGAGAACGCAGAGAAAAGTTAACCACAGATTCCTTCGACAGGCTCAGGACGGGTAACACGGATACCTTTGGCACAAGTTTTCACGGATTTTTTTCATAATGTTTAGAAATAATATCCCCCTTCTTTAACAAGGGTGGACTTGTGCATTTGGAGCGAAAAATGTAATCGTCGCTTGTCGCTCGTCTCTCGTAACTCGATGTAAGAAAAGGAGTAAAAAAATTTTCTATTTTGCCGTTTTGGGGGTGCAAGTACATACGATTTTGATTGCGCGCAGCACGGAATATGAGTCAAGGCAATTAATTCTTCGAAGGAGAGTATGCCGAGTAATACAGCGGCGGTGGTTTTGTAATTCGTATTTAGTATCTCGTCAACTGTTCACCTGTTCTAATTTCTCGCGAAGCCGCCGGTTGGCGTCAAACTGAAGGTTTATATTTCATACTTTAATATATTTGCTCATCAATGTCATCATTGGTGCGCCAAACGTATTTAATAGTGTTCCACAATCTCCTTCACTATACCGAAGATATTTGAGGCTCTCCGCACTCTGTATTGCAGTTTTTACTACACCACTTTCAAATTTTCTTATGTGCTTATACATCTCTATAGGCTTCTCAAATAAAGAACTATTATTTCCCCAGACGAAATCCCAAAGGGCCCCTAATCCTATTCGTAAGGCCCTTTTATCTCTAAGCCCCTTAATTTTAGGCTCTTGTATAAACGTCTCGATTAATTTAAAGCATTCCTTTTTATCTATATTATTAAGCGTATTAAACTCCTTAGTTGCTTCAATGATTGAATGTAACTTAGGAGGTTTGTTATAAGAGCATTTTAATGAAGCAGAAAGCAACGTCAGGCCGGAAGGATTGTCATAAAAGTCGCTATCTAATAACGCTACTTTTAATGTCAAAGGTAACACCTGAGACTGCTCACAAAAAAGGTTTACTATATCATCCTCAATGCTAGAATATATTTTTAGATTTCTCGTCTTTTTTTCATATTCTTCAAATTCACACACAGAAGCGATTTTTAATTTATCCGTGAGGAGATATAGTAGTTTTCTACGTTCTACTGTTGGATAATAATAAACAGTATTGTTTTGAAGTTGAGTTATAATTTTATTGGCATTTGATGCGCGATGCTTAGCAAAGTCAATTCTAAATCGGTTAAACATTACTCTCCATACATTTTCCGTAAACATATTTAATCGGCTTGAAATATATTCCTTGATTTTATGATTTGAGAATGCAGAATAGAAAAATCTTTTACCCAAGATTCCGCTAGCTAATATTTTCTTGGGGGATTCGTTTATATATTGTTCTATTACTTGTATCGTCTTTGTAAATTCAGCATCGTCAGAACCATATGGTGGAAGACATTTAATTAATTCTGAAGAAGTATCGATTATTACCGTGAAGTATGAAAATGAATCTTCAATACTTCTGTCCATCCATTGTGCTTCTTCGCACTTGTTCCTAGGAATTACTGGGATCAATTTATTTTGTAATAGCTGAAATGTGTCCTTCCCGATTCCTCTTTCAATCTTATCTAGATATTGTTCGAGTTTGCTGATATTATTTTTATATACATTACCATCATACACAATACAATCTGAAACCATTAAAAGATTACATAATTCAAGAGCAGATAATAAATCATTTTCATTAATACCTCTCATCTCTTCTCGGTTTGCAGTTAATGTCGCAAAGGCCCGCAACAAGAAGCTTATATCAACATGAAAATTATACATAAAGGCCCACTTGTCGAATATATATCATCTTAACCCATTTTTTCCGCCATAAAATCTTTCGGGGCAAAGGTGAGACTTCTTCCGGTCTTAAGGAATCATTATATTGTTAAATGGTGATAGAAAACAAGTTTTTTTGCGGCTAAATCCCTGTGTTCTCTGTAGCCAAACAAAAACAGTGTTAATTGGTGTTCATTCGTGGTTAATTTTCTTTCCGTCTCAACTCCTTCCCCCAGCTAATCAGGCCGTTGACCGCCAGAGCGAGGAAGAATACATAAAGGAACATAACAAATTTTACGCCCCTTGTGTAATACAAGCCGATGCAAATGACATTTACGCAAATCCACAAATACCAGCTTTCGATTTTCCGCTGCGCCGAAAGTGCTGCTGCGACAAAACCCATCACCGTGGCAGTTGCGTCGATATAAGGATAAACAGCGGGTTGAGGAAAAAGCCTCGGCAGATAAATGTGAATCCTGCTCATCAAAAATCCCATAACCATCCCCCCTGCCGCTATTACTATGATGGCTGTAAGCCGGGCCTTGCTCGTGGCGCAAGATATATCTATTTCTTTTTTGTCCCCTGCTTTTTTCCAGCTATACCAGCCATAGAAACAGTTGCCGATGTAATAGAACTGCTCGAAAAAATCAGAATAAAGGCGAATTTGGTAAAACAAAATGGAAAAAAGCGTGAAGACAATCAATCCCAAAGGCCACGCCCAGATAATCCTGCGGGTAATCAGCAGAACATAGACAGCAATCAAAACCGTGGCCCAGAATTCGATGTAGCTCACGGGAGAGCCGAGAACGGTGAAAAACACATTATTGACATTAAAGATATTCATTTCGCTTCATTATGGCAGAAAACAATCGAAAAAAATAGGCCTGCCCGGATAAAACCGAACAGGCCTTTGTTCCATTCTGGAAAATCGTTTTTATACCCTCGGATGACTGCTCAAGTGATTACTCTTCGGCACCCCGCCCGTCAAAGGCATCGCATATTCGATAAAGGCCTTTGTCACGCCGTTGCCTTGTTCGTTGATAAACTCATCGGGCATCGACTTTGTTTTTTCCGCGACGTTGCTCAGTTCGGTGCGAACGTACTTAACTGCGTATTTCTTTCCGCTTCCGGCCTGTGGTGAGCTTGTCGAACCCAGTCTTTCCATCGCTACCGAGCCGCTGTCTTCTTTCATCGAGAATTTAACAGCCATTCTGCCGCACTGCCTTGCCTCTTTGACATCGACCGGAGACTGCAAACCCGCGAAACTTCTCTGCAGATACCCGAACGTATCAGCTCGTACCCGTTTTATGCCGAGCTTGCCTTTGACCTGTCCCGCCAGATAATCTGCCAGCACTCCGGTTCCGGAAAGTTGTATATTGCCGTGCGCGTCCTTCTCACTATTCTCCGCGATTTTCTTGGTCCATACCACACCGTCGGTATCACACATCCCCTCGCTTACCGCTATGACGCATCGTCCGAGTTTTTTGTAAACGCCCTCGACGTCGCCGAGGAATTTATCCATCGACACTCCCCTTTCAGGGAAATAAAGCAGATGAGGCCCGTCGTCGTCTCTTTGTCTTCCAAGTGCCGCCGCCGCGGTCAAAAAGCCCGCGTGCCTGCCCATAATCACATCAATCTTTATCCCCGGTAGTGAGCGATTATCCAAATCGTCTCCTATCAAAGCGCACGCCTCGAATTTCGCCGCCGTCCCGTATCCCGGACAATGGTCGGTAACGAGCAGGTCGTTATCTATGGTTTTGGGTATATGAAACGCCCGCAACTCATAGCCGCTTTTCTCCGCCATTACATTGATGATGTGTGCGGTATTTGCCGAGTCGTTGCCGCCGATATAGAAAAAGTATCTGATATCCCGTTTCTTAAAAACCTCGAGAATTTTCGCGCAGTATGCTTCGTCAGGCTTGTCCCTGCTCGAACCAAGCGCAGATGACGGCGAAGCTGCGACGTCTTTCAGCACCGTTGGTGATAATTTCTTCAAATTTATAAATTCATCCTTTACCATCCCCGCGACCGCGTGAACCGCGCCGTAGAGATTCTTGATTCCCGGATGCTTCTTTGCCTCTTCGATTACGCCGACCAAAGACGCGTTTATCACCCCTGTCGGCCCGCCCGACTGTCCTACTACTGCATTTGCCTTTGCCATATTTCTATACCTTACTCCATAAAACGGTTTATAATGTTTTTTTACTGCCGGAAATGACTAATTATACAAATGCAAAATCAATAGACAAGAACAAATGAGAAAACCGCGAAATTACTGTCTGCTAAACCTCTACAGCACAGCCGGGCCTTAGGAAATACAGCCATTTGCCGATTGTTTTGGTCTTCAAAATAGCCCCTGCCGCCCTGCCGTAAAGGTTTAATTGCTCTCGATATATTTCCGCCCGTTCAGGTGCTTTTTTAGCGGTTACATCATCGGTCTTAAAATCTATTACCAGCAAACCATTAGGCGTTTTGATGAGTAAATCAATTATCCCCTGAACAACAACAATTTCGTCGCTCGAACTGCTTAATTCAGAAGCAGGTAAGGCAAAAGTAAATGGCCATTCGCGGTAGATGGTATTCTCGGAATCAAGAGCCGCCCTGCCTAACTCGCCTTCGAAAAACGTAAGTATCGAATCTGTGTTAATACGCTCGGCAACTGTCTCCGTTATAGCTCTGTCAGCTAAAAGTATTTCCTTTATTTGCTCGATTGCTTTTTTAGTTACAGGCTTTGTCACATCAAGCTGCGAAATTATAAGGTGCGTAGCCAAACCAATCTCGTAACTCGCGGCTCGTGGCTTGTGACTCGTGAATCGAGGTAATTCGAGCGACGAGCGATGGGCGACGAGCGACGCAGTTGCGTATTCGTCATCCCGATGCGTCAGTTGCGTTACCGATTGCTTCGCGGGCAAAAGATGCGTATCACCAAAACGATACCGCCAAGCCAAAGATTTCTTTACTTGCGATAGCAGCTTCGCTGACTTTTGTTTCGCCTGCGAGTCTTTTGCAGGAACTTTCGGCTGGTAACTCTTTTTATTCTTTAGTTTGCCGATATATCCGCCAAAACCCTCAAGTTCACTCTGCCCATAAAGTTTTATGCTGAATAAATCATCACTGTTCTCTGCCGCTAATCCCGTTTCAAAGACCTCGTGCAGATTCTTCTGGTCCGAAAGCCCGTAGAGTACCCACTCCAGCGGACTCTTGCACCGCCGAAGCTGCCAATCGCTGATTGGCTCATTGCCCAGGAAAAATCCGTCGCAGATAATATCCTGACAGTGTTTTTTCTTTTCCGAAGCGCTCAAAATAAGCCGCTGCCTCGCTCGCGTCATCGCGACATAAAGAACACGCATCTCCTCCGCCAGCCCTGCTGCTGATTTCTTCTCCGCGATAATCTGGTGGGCGAGCGAGCTTAGCTTGGTATTCGACTCGCGGTCGATAATCTGCAGCCCCAGCATATCGTCGGCGTCAGCTAAAAAATCCTCATGAATATCAGTCTTATTAAACTGACCATCCAGCTCAGCCAGGAAAACAACCGGAAATTCCAGCCCCTTGCTCTTATGAACGCTTATAATCCGCACAGCGTTTTGAGCCGAGGTGTCAGGTTCAGCAGGTGCCCAGTCCTGCCCGATTTCCTGAAGCTCCTCGACGAATTCAACAAATCGGCCTAAAGAAGGCCTGCCGCCGCTGCTGGCAAAACCTTCGAACTGAATCGCCCGTTCGTGCAGTTTCAGCAGGTTCGCCCTGCGAGCCTGCCCGCTCGGCAAAGCGCTGATATATGACAGAAAACCAGTCTGCCGATAGATGTGCCAAACCAAATCAGCTAAGCTGCCGCTCCTCGCAATCCCGCGCCATTGCTCTATCTGCTCAATAACCTTTTTAAGTTTTTCCGCCAATCCCGCATCAGAGCCGGATTGGCTATAACGTATAACACCGCCGTAAAAATTCTTATATTGCTCATCTGTTTTACTGTGGATTTTTATCTTCGCCAGGGCCGTGTCACTGACCTTAAAGAACGGACTCCTTAGCGCCGCTGCCAGTTCAATATCGCGCTGCGGATTGTCCAAAACTTTCAGCAGCGACAGGATGTCGGTGATTTCAGTCGTCTCGAAATATCCCGCCGTCGCCTGACAGCTGACAGGTACGCCTGCCAATCGGAAAATTTCGACATAATCATTTGCTTTTTTGGCGAGCGAGCGCATCAATACCACGATGTCCCTGTATTCGACCGGCCTTTTTTCACGTTTTTGTTTGTCATATATCTGAAATTCAGCTTTACCAGTTTCCGCTCCGACCATTTGCTTTATACGCTGGCTAATTAGCGCCGCCTGATGCTGGCGCGAACTGAAAATATCTTTGCTTTCTTCCGCAATCTCTGTTGCATCTTCCTGTTGCGAATCATCATCTTTACTTTTTTCATCCAGTATATGAAACTCGATAACTTTTCCTTCATCGCATTCTGCCTCTTCGGATTCTGCAGGTTTCAACTTGGCCGACTCATCGTAATCGACTTTCGCAAAAGAAGCCGTCATTATCCGCCCGAAGACCTTGTTGACGAAATCGAGGATGCCTTTAGCCGAACGGAAATTCGCGTTCAGGTCAACCCGCAACCCGCCCGATACATTATCCTGTTCGGAAGATGCCGGTTTCAGCCGTTCGAGAAAAATCCCAGGCTCAGCTCCACGCCATGCGTAAATACTCTGCTTTATATCCCCGACAACAAAAATATTTCCGCCTGCGCTTAGCATATCGATGATAGACTGCTGAACAGCATTTATATCCTGATATTCATCAACAAATATATACTTGTACCTTCGCCGCAGAGCTAAAGCCGTCTCCGAAGGCTCCAGCTTCTCGTCCTGAGAATTCTCATTAGCCAAAAGCTTCATCGCATAATGTTCGAGGTCGGAAAAATCCAGACAGTTAATCGCTTTTTTCGCCTGGCTATATAGCTGGTCGAACTTCTTAACAAGCTCAACGAGTATTCTTGTTTGTAGGCTCACCGCCCCGCCGACCCGGTCGAGGTAATCGGGATTTAATATGGCAAGCTCCGAAAGTTTTCCGAAATCATCCAAAGCCTTTTTAACTCTTTTTTGTATAACCTCAACGACCGCCCCCTGCACATCTTTTGGCTTATATGTCTTAGGCTTGACAAAATTTCTTATTCCCTCTGCGCATTTTTCCCAGTCACCCGATTCCAGAAATTCGACACATCGCACGACAGGTTCAATATGGCTCTTCTCCAGCTTCTCTGCCCAGTCCCCGTTGCCGCAGTTTTTCTCATAAAGTTTTTTGGCATCTTGCATCTGGCGGACAACACTCTTCAATCTTTCTGCAACAATTTTTTTCTGTTCCTCGCCAAGCCCGGATGCAAAAGGATTGATTGTCCCGCCAAGCTGTATCGCCCGTTCATACCAATTCTCCCGCCAAACTACGCCATCCAGAAAATTGCTCAGACTTATTATTTTCGTAAGAACCCCTTCGTTTGTCCGAAGGTCGCGCCTGCGGAAAAGCTCTTCCAGAGCCTGTACCAAATTACTCTGCCCCCACGCCCACTCAATAGTTTTTTCGAGGACTTCTGCTTTCAATAGCCTCGCCTCATCTCCGTCGATTATCCCGAAAGTCGGGTCAAGGCCGAGCTTGTAAAAGTATTCTGTAATAAGCCGTTTGCAGAACGAATGTATTGTGCTTATATCGGCTGCCTGAAGCAGCATAAGCTGAAGACGAAGATGACTGTCCCCGCTTTCAGTGAATGCGTCCTTTAATTGCTCACCGATTCGCCGCCGCATTTGTTCTGCGGCCATTTCCGTAAATGTCAGCACCAATATGTTCCGTACATCGTTTTTGTCGGAAACTATATCGACGCACCGCCCCGACAGCACCGCCGTTTTGCCGGTTCCTGCCGAGGCGCTCACCAGAACGTCCCTGCCGCGCTCTGTTATCGCACGCTTCTGCTGCTCGGTCCAATTTATCTTTTTTTCAGCCATTAGCGCCCTTTATCTTTTCGAGCGTTTCAAGTTTGTTTGAAGATTCCCAAAAATTATATTCGTTTACCTGCCAGTCGAATCGACAAACAGCTTTATACTCGCAATACTTACAAGCAGATTCACCGGCGAGTCGATATGGGTGAATGTCGATTTTGCCGGACAGGATTTCTTGAACAAATCCAATAAATTTATCCTCGGTGAATTTCATAATCTTCTCGAAATCATCGGGTTTTATTGCTCCGCTTATATTGTCATACCCATATTGATTACCGTCCTGTTTGACAAAGAAATTATAGTATTTGTTGCTATTCATGGAATCGAGATACTTGGAAAATTCACCATTGAATAATCCATTAGCTTTATATTGAAATTTCCCCGCTTTTTCTGCTAATTTAGTAAATACTGTTGTTTTAGGATGTGCTTCGATAGGAATAAAAAATGCCCCCACGGCTTTATTTATTTTCGATTTGTCAGCTTTGTTGGCAGCCAAAATATAAATTAGCAATTGCATATTCAGCCCATGGTAGAATTTTGACCAGTCGAATTTTGCACTATCTTGGCTGCGTTTGTAATCGAAAATAACAGCTACGTTTTGGCCATCGACATTTGCCACATCGATTCGGTCAATTTTACCATCCAAGAGCAATTCCCAACCATTGGGAAGAGTAAGTTTGTAGTCACCTATGCTTTCAACGGCTTCCTTAGGGTGGCCAAATGAAACCTCCGACCACTTCGGTCGAAAACTTCCCGCTCGAACCATTTCCGCAATTGCTGCAACACAACCATCGAGGTATTCACTAACTGATTGAATGATATATGCATTATGACGGCTGTGACGTGAAAAATTTGATATAAACGAGTTTGTCTGAACAACTACCGATATTTGTTCTCGCAAAAGCTCCAACAGCTCAGCCTTTTCGACCGATGCGAAATCTTTATGTAAATCATTAAGTTTTTTTGACAAGGCGTCCAAAACTCGATGATAAAAATCACCCATGTCTAATGGTCTGAGCTTGCATTCTTTTCGTTCCCCCAATTGCAGGACATATTTGGCGAAATACTTGTACGGACACGCCGCGAAAGTGCTCAGCCTTGTCGCTGAACTCTTCATCTGCTTACCAAAAAGCGCATCGACTATCCGTTTATCAAGTTGCGCCACATTGCCGTAATTTATCGCCGATTGAACCTCTGTCCCCAGTTCAGCAAGCTCCTCATCCAGACAAATACCATCCAATAAACCACTAAGCTGTTCACGTGAAGTTCCAATCGAGTCACGAGCCACGAGCCGCGAGTCACGATATCCGTCCTTACCCAGTTGGCTGCAGAGTAAATCTGATAACTCGTTTTTACTATAGACCTCTTCGATATTATTCTTGTTACCTGCGATTGATTTTTCTTTGAGATTTTCAAACAGCGCCGCCAGATTATCTATGAATTGTGAACGTGTTGTTGCGCTGCCCCCCTCATCGGTCGAAGGATACGTAACACACAGAAGCTGACTCGGCCTTGTAAACGCAATGTAAGCCAGATACTGCCGTTCGGATAATTTCTGACCGGTTGTTGCCGCCAGTTGGAATTTTGCTTCCTTGGCTGCGATGCGGTCGTCATCGGTTAATATGCTCTCGAAACTCACCGGAACAGGGAACTCTTTTTGATTGGCTCCTATAAGAAAAACCGCCTTCAAATCAGTTTGTCGGCTTCTTCTGATAGAACCGATGAACACCTCGTCCAGAGTCGGCGGAATAAAAGCCAGTTCCATTTGTGAAAAAGCCGAATCGAGAATCGCAAGGTAATCCCTGGCGGTTTCTTCCTGTCCGGAAAAAACCTCCGCGAGTGTGTCAAATATATCTATGAGTTTATTGTAAAACTGCCGATGCTCATCGACCGCAGCGTAATCTTTTCGCTCGGTTGCCTGCTCAATCCTTTTACTGATTTCCCCGCGAATCCCCAGCGTTTCAATAAAATCAAATATGACCCGCACCAACTCCTCTGCCGTTATCGTTTTAGTCGGATTATCAATAGGGCAAAGTTTATCCCGCAATTCGAGCAAAGGCCCGCCGACTTTCAGCCGGATTCGGTTCACGTTTGTCTGGTCGAGTTGCTTGTCTCCGTCGCCGGCAAAATTCCAGTCCTGCCCGTTTGCCCAGTCGGCTCCCGTCACTCCGAACGCAAGACAGTAATTCTCTAACAAATCCGCCTCGCTGCGTTCTATTGGCGCCATGTCCGTCTTGAGAAAACTGAAAATATCGCTGTGAGAAAAACCATTCAGCACAACCTGCAACGCCGAGCAGATAAGCCCGATAGCCGGGTGTTGATTCAAACTCCTCCGCTTATCGATAAAAAACGGTATCCCGTAGTCTTCGAAACAAGCCGTTATATAATGTTCATAGTGGTCGATATCCGATGCGATAACCGCGATGTCACGGTATCGATAGTCTTTCTCTTTTAATAATCGCAGTATCTCTCTGGCAACAAATTGTACCTCAGCTCGAACATTAGGCGCCGATATAATCCGAACAGCTCCCCCCGCCGAAACTTTCGCTGGCTTGAGCTTGAAAATCTCACGCTCGATATGCCCAAGCTCTTCGCTGCACGAAAACCTGACGCCTTCTTTCAGGATTATAGGCTCGACCAACTGCAGCTTATTCTTTTTTACTGTCTCGATAAGTTCTGTGTATGTTTGCTCCGTCGGGCTAAACATACTTGTCATATCCAGCTTTGCCAAATCGATATTTGACGGGTCTAAACAAAGTGCAATTTGAGCGTCCGCTGCTGCTTTCAGCAATTCCGTTAAAATCGCAAGCTCGGATGTTGTGAACCCTGCGAATCCGTCCACCCACAGCTTTGCGCCTTTAGTCAAATCCGAATTAGCTGCTGCCTGACGACTGCGATTCAGCTCAATATCAGGGTCAATGAACCTATCCTCGATAAATTTCAAATACTCCCTCAAAACCAGCCCGATATCTGAAAATTTAAGAACAGCCAGACTATTACGCTCATCTTTCCGCAATTGGCCGAGCAGTTGCTCAATATCTTCAGGCGTCTTTGCGTACTCGTGCAGCTCGGCGATAGTTTTTGCCATTTGCCTGCCCAGCCCCGGAAATCCCGCCGATGAGCCGAACACCTTTAATTTGCTTTTATTCGCCCGTAAAATCCTCTGGATTATCATTTGCTGCCCCGTCTGCGTTACCATTGGCTTTGCCGTCCTTTTGCCGGACAGTAAAAATTGCAGACGTGCAAATGAAAGCACGTGCAGTCTGTGATACCCCCCTGCTCTTTTATCGCTTAGAATCGCACGCTCCGCCTGATACGTCGCCTGCTCTGGAACCAGCAGAATCAAGGGCTGATTATCAGCGCCTGCCGTCAGTGCATCCGCTATCGCTTTTATGCAATAGCTTGTCTTGCCTGTCCCGCTTCTGCCGAGAATAAATTGAACCGCCATTTGAATCGTCCCGGATTTGGAATTATTCTTCCCTCCTTTTTACCACAACCGGATGCTGTTTGCAATGCTCTGTAACGCTGAAAAACCGCTTGTTGACAGCAGAAGGCTTTGTTATACTTTTATTTAATACAAAATAAACTAAGGAAGGATAAAAATGAGCAAAAACAGAAGTTTCCTCTCGATTCTCGTCCCTGCCGCTACGGTTTTCTTCTCAAGTGCCTGCATAATGGTGCTGGAGCTTGTCGCCAGCAGACTCATAGCCAAGCATCTCGGTGCATCTCTATATACGTGGACTTCGGTAATAGGTATAGTCTTGGCCGGTATTACCGTAGGCAACTATCTGGGAGGCCGCATCGCGGACAGCTTCCCCGCGAGAAAGGCATTGGCCGTGCTCTTGGGCATTTCCTCTGTAGCTTGTGTGGGAATTGTTGTCCTGAATAATCTTGTGGGCGACTGGATTTGGCTGTGGAAGTTAAGCTGGCCGGTGCATGTGTTTACACATGTCTTTTTGATTTTTATGCTGCCGTCAACACTGCTCGGAACGGTAAGTCCGGTGGTTGCGAAAATGGCGCTCGACCGGGGATTGCCTACCGGAAGAACTGTCGGAGACATATACGCCTTCGGCGCCGCAGGCAGTATCGCGGGAACATTTCTTGCGGGTTTCTATCTAATTGCTGCGATGGGTACTGTTGCCATCATCTGGTCTGTCGGAGTAGTCTTGCTCCTGATGGCCATTCTCTACTGGGCAAGGCTTTGGGCGTTGTATATCTGGGCGGCAATATTCCTTGCTTTAATGACTATGGCAATGGTCCCTGTCAGATGGGCTGAGAGTACTGCCTCATCTCTCGCATTGAGACAAAAACCGGACCCATACGTTCTTTATGAAGACGAAAGCCAATACTCTTATATTGCTGTAAGGCGAACTTCAAATACGATGGATAAACGTGCTTTTATGTTGGACAAACTAATGCACAGCCAGATTATAATGAACGACATATTCAATTTACAGTATCCCTATGAACGGATTTATGCTGCGGTAACACATCTGTTGGCTCGGGACAAGGGTAGGATTTCGGTCTTAGCAATTGGAGGAGGAGGCTATGTCTTTCCTCGATATATTGAAAAAATCTGGCCCGGAAGTCGCATCGATGTGGTTGAAATCGACCCTCGCGTAACCGAAGCTGCTATGCGGGCATTCGGGCTCAAAAGAGATACCCCTATTAACACATTTACAATGGACGCCCGCAATTACGTTGACGAACTGCTGGAAATAAGACGGACCGGCGGTCAGGTGCCCAGATACGATTTTATCTATGAAGATGCCTTCAATGACTATTCGGTGCCCTGCCAGCTCATAACCAAAGAATTTAATGACAAAATCATTCAAATCCTGGCTGATGACGGTGTGTACATTATAAACCTGATAGATACTTATGACAGTGGATTATTTTTAGGAACCTTTGTCAAAACTCTCAGGCAGACATTTCCCCATGTTTATGTTGTTGCTGAAAAAGGGGCACGTTTAGCGATGCGGGATACATTTGTAGTTATTGCATCCCAGCAGGAGATTAATCTTGAAAACGGGTTGGAAAAGTTGATGGCAGAGATAGGTTTGTGGATATTAAACGATTCTGAAATAGAAACATTAATCGAAAAAGGACGCGGGATTATATTAACAGATGATTATGCGCCGGTAGAGAATATGCTGACGCCGGTAGTCCGCCGCAGCGCCCTTCAGTCCCTGTTTAATAAATATATGCAGCGGGTACTAATGCTTGAAAGTCAGGGCAGGTTGGATGAAAGCCTTGCCATATACAAAGAAATCATTGAGGTTGACCCTGCAAAGTCGGTTATGGCCTACAATAGTATGGGGCGGATTCTGGCAAGGCAGGGCAAATGGCAGGAAGTAATCAACGCGGCCCAAAATGCGATTGAATACAACAGCAAGGCTGAGGCAAAGCATAGTATGTCGGATATGTATTTCAACATAGGTTTGGCATCAAAAAAATTAGGCAGGGACAAAGAAGGCTCCGAATATATACATAAGGCGATTAAGGGGTACCATGAAGATTTGGTACGAGAACCCAACTCAATTAAGACAATCAGGGATTTGGGAAACGCCCTGCTGGAAATTGGCAGCTTTAGTGAGGCTACTGAATATCTTCAGAAGGCTCTGGATATGAATCCACTCGAAGTAGAGAGCAATATAACACTTGCTAACGCCTTTTTGACCCAGCAACGCTATGATGATGCTATTGCGCTCCTGAAAAAAGCGATTGCTTCGTTCTCGGATGTCAGGAATGAAGCTGCTGTCGTGGAATTACAAAGATTTCTTTGGTACGTCGAAGATAAGAAAAACACAAATGAAAAATAAATCAATATGACTTTAAAAGTAATAGGAATCTTGGCAAGTCCACGGGTTAACGGCAACAGCGACTTGCTTCTCCGTCAGGCCCTGGCCGGTGCCGAATCCGCCGGCGCACAGGTTGAATACCTTCGATTGATTGATTTCGAAATCGCCCCTTGTATCGAGTGCAATTGCTGTTACAAAACAGGCCGTTGTGTCGTCGAAGACGATTATCACATCGTTTCTGCGAAAATGCTCGATGCGGACCGACTCATCTTCGCGACGCCCATATTTTTTATGGCTGTCTCCGCCCAGGCCAAGGCCTTCATTGACCGCTGCCAGTGCCTTTGGGCACACAAATACGTCTTGAAAAATACCGCCGCAGGCAGGGACAGACGTGCTATGGTCATCGCGGTAGGCGGCTCAAAAAGCAAAAAAATGTTCGAGTGCGTCCGCCTGACTATGAAATACTTCTTCGATGCCATCGATATGAATTACGCTGCGAACTTGTTCGTAAATAAAATAGAGAACATTGGCCAAATCAAAGAACATCCTTCCGCGATGAAAGAGGCCTTCGCCCTCGGCCAAAAGTTAGCTGACCCCGATTCCGAACCACCAGAAAAACCCCTCGATATCGAACTGACCTGAACGCCTTAACTAAACACTCAAAACTCGAAACTCTTTTCTGCTCTTTGCTTCTTCAAAAGACCTCGCCGTTTCTTTATTTCTAACCGTTTTCTCCTGGCCGCTTGCGGCACTTTTGTCTTCTTCCGAACCTTTTTCTTTTTTAGCGCACCTGTCAGCAGCTCTTCCAATCTCTCGACCGCAGCATTCCTGTTCGCCTTTTGTGTCCGATGCCGTTGCGAAACAACTCTTATCACGCTGTTCTTGTCGGCCCGATTCGCAAGGGCTTTGAGTATCAGCTTCTTTTGCTCGTCGGAAAAGCTCCTCGAATTAGCCGCGTCAAAAAGCACCGTTACCCGTGTATTGACCTTATTGACGTTCTGTCCACCGGGCCCCCCGCCTCGAGAAAACTTAAAAACAAGCTCGTCCTCGGAAATAGATATTCCCCTGTCAGTCATTGTTTATCCTTGTTTTTAGCCTTTTTTACTTGAACCGGGCCGAAAAGTGATTATAGTATAACCAAAATCGTTCGATTGTCATTGACTTAAAAATTCTTGTCCGCCATCAGCTAAAAAGGAGACAAAACACATGAAGGCAACAAAATCAAAAACAATCTTAATAGCTCTGGCCCTGGTTTCTCTCCTTGCATTCTCGCTATTTGCTTTTGCCGAGGACCAGAAACCCGAATCTAAGCCCAAACCCAAACAAAAACCAGATGTTGAAGAATTAAGAGCAGGCAAAAATTTCATCCAGACAAAAGTTTACTCATTAGAAGATGACCAGAAAGTCCTCAAACTCTTCGAGGGCCTACGGGTTGCTGATGTTACCGACGGAATGGATAAAGTAGGACTCAAAAACGTCGGCCTGATGTCGCCCGAAATAATGCCTCTTTGGAAAGATGCCGAACATTATACCCATCGCTTCATCGGCATTGCTCTGACCGCCCGCTATGTCCCTACCAACAAGGCTCCCGCACCACACATGGAAACCAAAGCCTTTGATGTCTGGGTTAGCACCTGGTATAACAAGTTTTCAGGCGAGCCCTTTATTCCGCTCATCCGCCCCGGCACCGCTCTCGTCTTCGACGATGCCCCCGATTCTGATGTCGGCTCTATTGGCTCGAATAATATTATGATTTGGAAATTAGCCGGTTGCGTCGGTGTGGTAACAAATTCCACCGCTCGTGACACCGATGAGATTATCACTGAAAAGGCCCCGCTTTACTTTAGAAAAGTTGGCCGAGGCGTAAGACCGGGCCGAAATGAAATAGAATCCGTCAATCGCCCCATCGTCTGCGGCGGCGTCCTCGTCGAACCGGGCGATATCATTGTCGCTGATGGCGATGGTGTTGTAGTCGTCCCGCGAGCTCAAGCGGAAGAAGTCGCTGAATACGCCAAAGCAGTTATTGAGATAGATAAACGCGGCAGACGTGGTTTATATCAGCAACTCAGCTTGCCCCAGGATGACTCGGTCAAATAAAGATTAGGCTCGAATAAAAATCTTATCCGTTGGTCTTGTCTTCGCCGCCTCGTGCAGGCAGTGTAACCTTCCTGCACACAATTCGTCTCTCTCCGAGCAGCCGGTCCTCTGCGAACAGCTGAAAACAATACTCCCCCTCATGCGGAAACATCATTCCCTGCAGGTTCAGTGCTAAACTGACGACCTGTTTGACATCCTTAAACTCACCCTCTCCTTTTTGTTCGAAGATAACTTTTTCTTCCTCACCTTCAGGGGGCCGCTCCTCTACAATTCTTATTGTTGTTTTTGTCTTCCCGTGCCCATTCGTTAATTCACAAAAGAAAACAAGCGAAGGATACCGAACCGGATACTTTGGTGCGTTGATATTCTGGATGATATTGATAATACTCGGCATGCCGGTGATTTTATCGAAAATCACCTTCTCACAGATAATTGCCGACAACAAAATTGGTGGAACTTCCGTCATTTTTAATTCCTCGCGTCTGTCATTCCTGCGAAATTTATTCCTGAGGGAGCTGGAATCCAAATTCTATTCTGTTCATCTTCAGCTAAATGCCCCCTTTTTGCAAGTCATAAATTTTAGGGAAGAACAGGAAAATTAACAGACCCAAAAAAAAAGGGAGAGCCTTCCTGGCTCTCCCTTAACAACGGCTCTTTCATTTATTGTCTTTAGCTCTCGCTTATTATGCCCTCATTTCGCTCTGCCATGTTTGTAGGTACCGAAAGTGGGCGATATAAAGTTTGGCCAATTTATAGCCCGAAGGCTCACGAAGAGCCGCCTTTTTTTTAACCTTCACTCTACCTACATCGGCAGGCTTCTTTTTTATTCTTGAGTTTATTTACCCCGCCGAATTGCTGTTTTGCTTAACCCCCTAACCCTTTGCAGTTAGTGGATTTGCGGTTCTAAGGTGTATGCACCCGCCCTTCTGTCGCCCTGTTTTTTTTGTGGCTATTATTACAACCCCGGCATAAAAAATTCTTGTTAATATAGGCAATCTATAACTAAACTTTGCTGCGAAATCGTTCGTAATTTATGCCTCCTTACCCCGCTGGCTGTATCTCTTTGCCTTTTTCCAGATTGGTCAAAAAATTCATTTGACTTATTTTTTGTCCTGTTATAAACCGATATATAATATGAATGGGGTTGAATATGACGGGGAATAGGCATATTACTGGTTTGGTAACGAAAAAGGGGCGGAAAAAAACAAAAGCAACTCCGAAAAAGAAAAAAAAGATTATACCTAAGAGTCCCAGAACAGCAGCTTTTCCCATTGTTGGTATCGGTGCTTCTGCAGGGGGTCTTGAAGCATATCAGCGATTACTCAAAAGTCTGTCGGCTAAACCGGGAATGGCTTTTGTATTTATAATGCATTTGGCACCCGAACATAAAAGCATGCTTACGGAACTGCTTGCCAGATTTACAAAAATGCCCGTAAGGGAAATAAAAAGCGGTATGCCCATAGAAGTCAACCACGTTTATATAATACCGCCAAGCACCAATGTTTCTATCGCGGGTGGAAAACTAAAACTTAACAAGATGAAAAACGCCGGGCTAAAACGCATGCCGATAGACTGGTTTTTCCGTTCGCTGGCGCAGGAGCGAGGCAACCGCAGTATCGCGGTCATTCTTTCCGGAACAGCTACCGACGGGACGCTCGGAGCCGAGGCCATAAAGGCCGAAGGCGGCATTACCTTTGCTCAGGATGCGAAATCCGCTAAATACAGCGGTATGCCGCAAAGCGCGATTACAGCAGGATGTGTGGATTTTGTACTTTCGCCGAAAAAGATTGCACGTGAGCTGGAGCGTATAGCGAAACATCCGCTTATATCCTCTGCGGGACTTGTTAGAAAAGATGAATCAATCATAACAAGCGATAAAGGTCTTGAAAGTGTTTTTGATATATTGCGCTCGGCTAAAGGACTGGACTTCACTCATTATAAAACCGCTACCATCAGCAGACGCATATCCCGGCGGATGGTTTTACTGAGATTGCAAAATCTAAAGGGCTACATAAAGTTTCTGCGGGAGAATAAAGACGAAGTCGAAAATCTTTATGAAGACCTGCTGTTGAAGGTTACCGGCTTTTTCCGTGACCCGAGAGTTTTTCAGGCATTGAAAAAACGGGTAATTCCCGTGATTCTTAAAAACAAAACGAAAGGTCAGGAGATAAGGATATGGGTCCCCGGCTGTTCCACCGGCGAGGAGGCTTATTCTATCGCTATATGCCTTCTCGAAGCTATGGGAAACAAAAAAAGTGCGATTCCCGTCCGGATTTTTGCGACCGATGTAAGTGAAAGCAGCATTGACAAGGCGCGCCAGGGCATTTACGGCAAAAATATTAAAAACGATTTTACGCCGGAGCAGTTAAAAAGATTCTTTATCAAAACAGACAACTCTTACAAGGTTTCCAAGCTGCTTAGGGAGATGTGTATTTTTTCGAAACAGAACGTCTTTAGTGACCCGCCCTTTTCCAATGTGGACCTTATAAGCTGTCGCAACCTGATTATATACTTACAATCGGTTCTGCAGAAGGAGGTCTTCCATAAATTCCATTACGCGCTCAGGCCCGGCGGGTTTCTCCTCTTGGGAAACTCCGAATCCGTAGGCGGTTCTTCGAATCTTTTTAAGATGCTCGACAGAAAGCAGAGAATTTTTGTAAAAAAATACAGGTCATCAGAGCCTAAACTTCAATTGGGGCGGAAGTATTATCCGCCGAATAAATTGGAAATTAAAAGAAAGCCCGATGCCGCGAAAGGCAAAGAAACTGATATTGAAAAAAGCATAATAGAACGGACCGTGCTTGGCGAATACGCCCCTTGCGGCGTGCTCATAGACAGCGATATGGAGGTCGTTCAGTTCCGAGGTCATACTGGCCGGTTCCTTGAATCGCCGACGGGAAAACCCAGCCTTAGCATATCCAAATTAGCGGCGAAAGGATTGTTTTTGCCCTTGCGGGCGGCGATATGTAAAGCAAGGCAGACAAAGCATACCGTAAAAAGAGAGGCTCCGGATGTAAGCTATAACGGCAGCAGGATGCGGGTCAGTATAACCGTTATTCCTGTGAAATCCGGCCCCCTTAAAGAAGAATTCTTTCTCGCGCTTTTTGACGAAATCACCAAAAAAGCTGCCGCTAAGAAGCTGCCTAAGGTGAGGGGCAAATCTGTTAAAGACGAAAAGTATGTCGAGTCCCTTCAGAAAGAGCTTTCCGAAACCAAGGAATACCTCCAGTCAATTATAGAAGAACAGGAAAACGCCAACGAAGAAGTAAAAACAGCTAATGAGGAAATACTATCAAGCAACGAGGAGCTGCTGAGCACAAACGAGGAACTGGAAACCGCCAAAGAGGAATTGCAGTCTTCGAACGAAGAATTAATCACTACCAACGAGGAACTGCAGAACCGTAACAAGGAAGTCATTCTGTTGAATAATGACCTGATAAATCTGCTTAACAGCATCAATATGCCGGTCATTATGATGGGAACAGACTTATGTGTGCGCAGGGTAACTCCCCAGGCCGAAAAAGTGCTTAACGTGGTTTCTTCTGATATAGGCAGGCCGATAAGTAAGATTAAACTCAATATTGATATTCCGGATTTAGAGAAAACTCTTTCGGATGTGGTAGAATCCCTTCATTCGAAGACATTTGAAATAAAGAGCAAAGAAGGAAACTGGTATTCGGTATATATCAGGCCGTACCGCACGTTGGATAATAAAATCAACGGCGTGGTCGCTATTTTCATTGATATCACCGAGGACAAGAAGGCACAGCAGGTAATCGAGAAAGCCCGTGTGTACGCTGAAAACATCCTCGAAACAATGCGGGAGCCTTTGATAGTGCTCGATACCGACCTCAAGGTAATCTCTGCCAACCGTTCCTTCTACCGTACCTTTAAAGTTGCTTCGGGGGAAACAAAAGGCCGGTTCATTTACGATTTGGGCAATCGGCAGTGGAACATCCCTAAGCTGCGACATCTCCTCGAAGAGCTTCTTCTCAAAAATAGCGTCATTGATAGCTATGAGATTGAGCATGACTTTGAGCACATCGGAACCAGAGTAATGCTTTTCAATGCCCGCCGTCTTGCAGATATGCAGATGGTCCTCATTACTATTGAAGACATCACCGAACACAAAAGGGCAAATGAGGCGTTGCGAGCGAGCGAGGAGCGAAACCGGCTTGTCCTTGAGGCGACTATGGATGGCTTCTGGGTGGTGGATATGCAGCACCGGTTTCTGGATGTCAATGATGTTTATTGCCGGATGAGCGGTTACACCAAACAGGAACTGCTAAACATGAGCATCTCCGATGTGGAAGCTATTGAGACGCCCGCCGAAACCAACGCGCACTTCCAAAAGTTCATTGAGATAGGAAGTGACCGCTTTGAATCTCGTCACCGCCGCAAGGATGGGAGTGTTTTTGATGTGGAAATCAGCGTCCAGTATCGGCCTGATGAAGGCGGGAAGCTGGTTGTTTTTCTGCATGACATCACCGAGCAAAAGCGGGCCGAGGCCGAATTGGCACAGGCTAAAGATGAAGAATTCAAAGCTATTTTTGACAATGCCGTTGATGGACTCGTGGTAGTCGATATAAAAATGAAGAAATTCCATATGGCTAATAACGCAATGTGCCGAATGCTTGGTTACAGCCATGAAGAAATTAAAAAGTTAGGGGTCACGGATATTCATCCCGAAAAAGACATCCCCTTTGTTATTAATCAATTTGAAAAACAGGCAAAAGGAGAAATTAGCCTGGCTGCTGATATGCCGATAAAGAGAAAAAACGGCAGCGTTTTTTATGCTGACATTAACGCGTCCCCTGTTACAATTGCCGGAAAGACGTATCTAATGGGCTCTTTCCGTGATATTACCGAACGTAAACAGATGGACGAAAAGGAAAGGCATCTCGAGGAAATAAAAACCACTTCAGAGATAAAAACAAAATTTACCTCTATGGTTTCGCATGAGCTTAGAAGCCCCCTCGGCTCCATAAAAGAGGGAATAAATCTTGTCTTGGAGGGCTTGGCGGGGGATATCAATGAGGAGCAGAGGGACCTCCTCGATACCGCGAAAAGAAATACTGATAGACTCGGACGCTTGATTAATAACGTTTTGAATTTCCAGAAGATGGATTCAGGCAAAATAGATTTTGATATCCGCGAAAATGATATTAATGAGGTGGTCAGGGAAATCAATAAAACCATGTTTCTTTTGGCAAAAGAAAGGGGCCTCGATTTAGCCGTGGATTTAGATGAAAACATACCCACGGTAAGGTTTGATAGGGACAGGATTGTTGAGGTCCTTACTAATTTGATGAGTAATGCCATAAAATATACCGAAAGAGGAATTATTACCATTAGCACGAAGCTGCAAGACAATACGGTACACGTAATCGTACGGGATACCGGCCGGGGTATTAAAGCCGAAGATATACGAAGGCTTTTCCATGCCTTCGAGCAGTTAGATGGCGCAAAAGATAAGAAAAAAGGCGGTACAGGCCTGGGGCTGGCAATTTCTAAAGAGATAATTCTAAAACATAAAGGAAAAATCTGGGCAGAGTCGGAAGTTGACAAAGGCTCAAGTTTCCATTTTGTCCTGCCTCTTAAAGAAGGGAGAGAAATGTGACCAGGAATATCTTAATAATCGATGATGATACTGATTGGGTGAGAATGCTCGGCATAAGACTCCGACACGAAGGATACCACGTGGATGCGGCTTTTGATGCTGTCCAGGCCATTACGCAGGCGATAGAATTAAAACCGGATTTGATACTTTTGGATATCATAATGCCCGCGGGCGATGGTGTTGGAGTGCTTGAGAAACTAAGGGCTAGTGCCAAAACAATTAACATACCTGCAATAGCCATCACAGCGGTAAAAAGTAAAGGAACAAAAGAAGCTGCGGAGAAACTGGATTTAGCCGGGTATTTTGTGAAACCGATAGATACGGACAAGTTGATAGAGAAAATAAAAGAAGTTTTAGTTGAGAAGTGAATCAGATTCGCTGTTTAATAAAAAGGAGAGAACTGTGGCCAAAAAAATACTGGTTGTTGACGATGAGTCTGACCTGCTGAAAGTTACATTGCTTAGATTAAAGAAAACAGGTTATGAAGTCTTTGGCTGTGCGGACGGCCAGACGGTATTGGATATGGCACGACAAATTATACCCGATTTGATAATTCTTGATGTCTATCTTCCGGTGATTAATGGTGATGTTGTTGCCAAAATATTAAAAAAGGACGACCAGTTAAAACATGTCCCTATAATTTTAATCTCTGCCAGTACCGCGACTCTTGACGAAAAAGCCTGGGGCAGCAGAGCCAACGCTTATCTTAAAAAACCGTTTGAACCTGAAGACCTTATCTGCACAGTAAAAAATGTCTTGGGATAATAATGCAGGCCTGACCTCTGAAAATTAAAAAGGCCTTGACTGGAAAGGTAATATTATGAAAAAGCCGGTTGTTCTTGTTGTTGACGATGAAGAGGATGTCCTGAAGATGCTTGAGAAAAGATTAACAAGCCAGGGATATTCTGTTATTACTGCCACCGATGGCGCAGAGGCCGTAGTTTTGGCAAAATCCCGGCACCCTGACATTATTATTCTTGATATAATGATGCCGAGGGGAATGGAAGGCGGCCAGGTCGCCGCTGAATTGAAGGACCATCCCTCAACCAGAAATATTCCCGTGATATTTCTAACTGGTCTGTGTTCGAAGGCAGAGGAGAAAAGACACGGCTCAATTATTGGCAGCAATATTACTCTTGCCAAGCCGGTTGACCCGGAAGTGTTGTTAGACAGGATTAAAAAACTTTTACCTGATACCGCAAATTTGTAAAAGTTTTATCTATCCACCACTGTTTCATCTGTCTACCGCTCGGTTTGCATCTCCTGCTACAACTCAGCCAGCCAGTTTTCAGCAGGCAGGCTCACCATAAATCCTTCGACTCTTTCGACTACGCTCAAGACAGGTCCGCTCAGGATAAATGGTTCGACTACGCTCACCATAAATTGGGTTCGTTTGGGTTCGTTTTGACCAAGTGTCCAAAGCGGGGTTTTCGTTGTAATTAGTTGTTTTTAATAATGTTACAAGCATTTGACTTTTTTTAAAATTGGGTTCGTTTTGCATAATTTAGTTGTTTTGATTGATTTAATTTCAGCCACAAAGGCGCTAAGGCACAAAGGAACAAAGAAAAATTAACCACGGATTCACACAGATTAACACGGATTGTTTTGGCCACAGAGCACACAGAGGGCACAGAGAAATAAATTATAAACAGTGTTAATTGGTTAAATGGCATTTCATGTTTCATAAATAGACCTTCCCCCCGCTGCCCCTTAGGGGCAAAACGCGGGGGCGATGCCCTCCTATTATGGCGGAGATGCGCGATTGGAGTGAAAAATGAGCTCGTCGCTTGTCGCTCGTCTCTCGTAACTCGATGTGAAAAAAGGAGTAAAACTTTTTGAAGTTAGCCGGTTTTGGTGTGCGGGTAGCTGCGGTTTTGATTGAAAAAAAGATAGGGGATAGGGTTTAGGGGATAGGAAAATAAGATTAGACACGGATTTCACAGATTTACACTGTTTTTTACCGCAGAGAGCGCGGAGAACGCAGAGAGTTTTTAGCCACAAAAAAGCACAAAAAGAAATTAACCACGGATTAACACAGATTTACACGGATTTTTTAATTAGCCACGAATAAACACGAATGGACACAACTTTTTTACCGCAGAGAGCGCGGAGGACGCAGAGAAAAATTAACCACAGATTAACACGGATTTACACAGATTTACACTGTTTTTGGTTGGCGGGTAACTACGGTTTCGATTGAAAAGCGAAAAGAGGATAGGGGGTGGGGTTTAGGGAGCAGTATAATCATCTTGCCCACCTTAAATTTCAAATTAGTTACAAACTACATAATGCAAATACTCAACAGTTTTATTGGATTTATATTTCCTGTTTTCTGGAAATTGATCATTTATTGTCAGGCAATGCAGGTTTTTGTTTCGCCTTTAAAAATTTTGAGCTTTTAGAAGTTATAACACTTTCGCCTGTCCGTTTTTCTATTTCTAATCTCGCTTT
>JAQTMR010000011.1 GCA_028714255.1 Phycisphaerae bacterium
CCTGAGGTTTATACATTTATTTGACTGATTGACCGCCGGAAACACACCTGCAAAAACCATGATAGATAGCGCAGATTCCGCCGAATATCGAGAACAATCCCCAAAACAGGGGACGCGTAAAAATTTGTGTCGGCGTTGGCTCCGAATAAGGCGCGAGATAGATGCCCCAGGTAGTTAGAAAACAGCCGATGATTATGCTGACGTGTCCGAACAAAATGACGGCAACTCTATCTCGTCTGTATCCCAGAAAAACGAGAGATGCTCCAACAACACAGGGTATTAAGCAAAAGACCATGCGATTTACAACGAACAAGTAAATTCCCAACACTATTAAAGCAACGCCGATAATTACTGAGATGATATGTTTGGGTTTCATAGAAAAATCCTTTCTGTTTCTGTCAGGAAATATATCTATATACCATATTGACTTTTTAACCTTTGTGCCTTATTTCTATCTTATGTTCTTAAACATAATCCCTTCGGGAATGTCTTACGGATAATGGTAATAAACAGGAGACAGTTATGAAAACAAAAATTTCTTTATCTGCGTTAATAGTTGCTATCGCTGTATCCGGCTGCCGTCTTCCGCCCCCGGCTCAACCAGCCTCGGCCCCGGACATCCATACAATCACCAGCAACTTCGACCGGGTTGTCGTAGTTCGACTCAGAAACGGGACCGACGTACTCGAAGGGCTGCAAAGATTCGCGGAGATGCAAAATATCAAGAACGCCGTTATTCTAAGCGGCATCGGCTCTTTGACACAGTATAGCGTCCACGTTGTCAATAACACGTCATTCCCGCCGGTCAATACTTATATGAAAGAGTCTGGCCCAAGTGATTTGCTGAACGTTAATGGCTATATCATAAACGGCCGAGTCCACGCTCACTTAACTCTTTCAGATGACAAAAGGGCTTTGGGAGGCCATCTCGAATCCGGGACAAAAGTTTTCACTTTTGCCATTATTACTATCGGCGTTCTTGATAAACGGACAAATCTCGAAAAAATAGACGACTACAACTGGCGTTAAAACCCTATAAGATACTTCATAACTGTCATTCCCGCGAAATTTATCCCCAAGGGAGCGGGAATCCAGAACGTTTTATATGAGAAATGGCTTGTAACGAGAAATTGAAAAATAATAAATAGACGATTTTGAGGTAATTTGACTAATGGCAGGCAGAGATTATTCAGCTTATCAGCGGGATGTTATTTCAAGATATTATGAAAATCTCGATACGATAACACTGAACAATTTACAGGAATTAGTCAGCCAGCTTTACCTTACCGAAAGCAAACCCAAGCAGGTCAAGCTGTGGGAGAGAGTGAACAAGGCGATGCTGAAACTGAAGGTCAAACCGGCAATAATCGAGCATATTATGAACAAAAAGGACGTGGTCATCCTTGCGAAAAACCTCGAGGATTGGCTGGGTACTTCAAAAAAGTAGAGTTTCTACCTGCGGGGGAAGTAGCTGGCCTTTATCCAGTTGAAGTTTAGAATGATATGAAGAGCAATAAGGCTAAGAAGTATCGCGCCGCCGGCTTTGTGAAAAATACCGAAGACTTTAAACGAAAGATCATCGCGAAACAATACGGTTATTGCCTGGTTAATAAAGAAAACAAGTAAAACCGGATTTAGAATCTTAAGGACGTTATTCCTTTTCATAATCGTCTCCTTTCGATAGAAAGAATAAAACCCCGCAGCGAACCGCGGGGTTTTTTATATTTGGTTATTCTCACTGCTCCCTTAGTAAAGGTCAATCAAACGGCAGCGTTACGCCGCCCTGCGGTGTTCTTTCTATGTCACTTCTACGGCCCTGCTCAGGTGCTGCTTCCATTTTTGCCGGCCTGCAAATCAACCCTTCAGAGAGGTTTGCCGGGTCGCCCGCGATAACCTTTGCATAGGAGATTCTCGACATTACTCTGTCGATTTGTATTGTTGCGATGAGAGTTTCGGTTGTACCTAATGATTCCTTTGTGTCGGCATCGAAAAGCTCCTGACCCTGCGAATAGATATTCAATACCTGTCCTGTTGCGATTCTTGAGCCGCCCTGATTGATAATGATTTGTCCTTCTTTACTGATACTTGCAATGCGAATGGGATAGATATTATCGATAATTTTTTCGACCAACTGGTTGGCGGCCATCCCGATAAAATTATCCGTCATCTCCTTGTAATCCATATCCTGCGGTTCCCACTTCCGGACAAGCGGCTTGATTTGCTCGGTCTTATCGAGCTTTATATCGAGAGTATCAGCCAATTTAACTTGCCTTGTCGGGCCGACAATAAGACGGTATTCGAAAGAGAAAGCAGCCTCATACTCGCTAATCGTACGGCCAATAGCAGGCGACCACGATTCCTTCCGCACAATGCCCGCCCTGTTAATTGTTCCGACGAGCATATAGTCAACGCCGAGAGCCTCACCCAGCTTAGCCATTTCTTCCAGGGAAGCATCACCGGAAAGGATGAAGTTTCTTTCTTGGGCGAATTCCTGCATATATTCACGGTCGAGAATATCAAACTTGTTTGTCTGCGTCAGTGCGGTAACTAATTTCTGTGAGAACAAGCGGGATGTATCAAGGGATGGATTTGTGATGTTGCCAAACTGGTAATTTGCTGCCAGTGTCCTTATTGGCATCACGGCAAGTCTTAGGCGGTCGGTTTTATCAGGAGACTCGTAATCATAAACCGTAACTTTCAGTGTCACTTCATAGGTGCCGTCTTCGAGTTTTTTCTCGTTCAGGACCTCGTAGGTTTTTATCAACCCCGCCATATTAGTCCTGAGCGTGCTTCCACCGGTCTGAACACCCACGGCGTCGAACTCGACTCTTTTGCCCGAGTCGGTTCTTTCGATGTCAGCCGAGGCGGAACGAAAGTTGAAGTTGGTGTCGATGGAACTAACCGCGACGCCTTTGACCTGTGCGACTGCCTGCTTCAGGCCCATATTGATGGCCTCATCTCGGCTGACGCCCTGACCTTTTGTTTCGACAGTTTTCGTATCTGTATCGGCGGCGAACAGCAGCGCCGACGCCAACGCCAAAACAGTTAGAAAGAGAAGTGCCTTTCTCATTTTAGAGCCTCCCGTAACCCGTCCCAGGGGGCGGATTAAAATAAAATAACACAATTAAATTTTTATTACCAGGCAACGGACTTGTTACTGCCGCGTTTGCCGATAAGGGTTTCATTCTGCCAGAACCTCAGACCGTTAGTAAGATTAGTAACCTGAAGCTGGAAATAATACTCGACCTGCTGATGGCCCTTGTCGTAACGGATGTTTCTCTGAAAAATCTTGCCGGAAACGCTAAGTTCAGGGGCAATCAACTGGCCCTTGGCGGCAACGGTGTCCTGATTGAACTCATCGCCGACGTCCGAATCTTTAAGGTCTCTCGTGTCATAAATCATTTGGTCTGTTTTGCTGCCGACAGCGGAGGACATAACGACCTGACCGCTGTTAAGAAGCTCCTGCTCGACTTTGGCCATTAGCTGGTCGGTATCGATTCTCTGCATAGTATCATTTACAATCCGGCCTGTTGCCATAACGTACCTGCTGCCGTCCGCTTTTTTGACGGCGCCGGAAGCAAGCATAGACTGAACCATTTCGCTCGCGGCCTGGTCGAAGTCCCTGTAATCAAGGGCCATAACGGCTTTGCCGCTATCGTGCATCGTGTCGATATATGAAGTTTCCGGCCCACAGCCGGCAGCGAGCAGAACAAAACTTATCGCGATGATTTGAAATACTGTTTTCATAATTTACTCCCACTTTCTTGTATCCATTCTGAAGTTTACAGCTTCGGCCCTCGGAGCGACGACTTTGAAGCTAAATTGCGACTTGCCCATCGCAGACATTCGCTGCCAGACGCTTGTTTTGGTTTGAATCACTACGCCATCCTGGTCAAGCCATTCCACCCTGTATTGGAACTTTTTGGTAAATTGCGAGTTGTTAAAGCCATTGACGTTAAGCTCGAGAAATCCGCCTTTGTTTCTCCTCATAACAGCCTCGCTGATTTCGATGCCTTCGCCAATCAATGCGCTAAAGGCAAAGGCGACGGGACGTGTCACGATATTATTGGCGAGATTGTCGTTTGCGACCTCGGACCGCAGGTGGATTTGTTCATGCTTATCGCAGCCTGCAAACGCCAACACAACTGCAAAGAACAATATGCTAATAATCGTTTTCATTTTTTTCCCCTTAAAAAGCCATAACGTTACAAACAGGTATAGAATAGTTATTTATTATTTTAATATACACAACAGCATTATTACACTGAGGTATATCGATGTCAATAGGGATAGCCCCGGGTGGCGTGATTTTTAATTTGCCGTTTTTCGGCTTCGGCAGCCTCGCAACCTGAAAATCCTTCGGCAATGCCGTCCATACCCTTACGTCGGCAGCGGTCGATGCGAAACTATACGCCGCCATTGCATACGATAGGGCTGTCGCGGCATTGGAACCCTGCTGCTCAATGGCATATTGAGCAACCGCCTTTGCCGTTGCCGAGATAATCGCCCTTGTCAGAATACCGGGGTAATCTTTGCTGAATTCGGTCTGGACGACCCTGTCCATATCAGCGACAGGAAGCGTCATAAATTCGGTGCCGTCGGAATTGACGAGCAGATACGGATACGCCTGATTTCTGAATTCCAGTTTCGGCAGAGCAATCCCAACGTATTTAACCTGATTTGTCACGATGAACAAAGGCAGGTCGATACGAAATTCTTCTTTTACGGGCCCAAGGCCGTTTTCGAATATTACCCAGACCGTATTTTCGATTTTTGCCCCTTTATTAAGCGCGTCCTCGGTGGCGGTAAAGTCCTCTGCTATAAAGGGGTTGTTACCAACCATGCCGTAAGATTCTTTGAGTAAATCGACCGCCTTTGAGTAGTCGCCGGACAGGTCAAAAAATACACCTGCCATATAAGTCGCAAAAGGATTGACGAAATCAGGATAAGCCTGGAAGTTGTTGAGATTCGGATACTTTTGAGCCAAAAGCTGATGTGTCGTCGGATTTTCGACATTAGCTTTCGCAAGCCCGTTTTCCTGTTGGTTCTTCTCGAGCTCGGCGTTTAATTTATTTATTTCTTCGACGAATTTTTCCTTCGCCCGTCTCTGCCTGTCGAGGGCGCGATTAAACTCGACGCGAGCCAAGTCCGGTTTACCCTCAACCATAAAATTCAAAGCTTTATATGTATTGAGCATCACACCATCGTACTCTTCCCCCCTATAAGGGATTACATTGTCATTAACGGCTGTTGAGCCGATGATATCCCCGGCTTTAGACTGCTCATCATAGAACTTCAGCATATCCTCAGCCTTGTCGAAGACCTCTGTGCTTTTGGGATAATCTTGACGGATCCTTTCAACAGAAGCGAGCTGCAGTGCCCAGAGCAGGTCATCGCCAGCAGGGTTTTTCCGCTGGCCTATCTTTTTCTCAGCAAAAAGGGCAGCATTATCATAATTTGATGTCTCGAAACTCGTGTTAAAAACTTTCAGATTTTCCTTTGGGGCATTACAACCAATAGACAAGGACAAAATTGATAAGGTTGAGATTGCAAGTATAAAAGGCTGGCCGAGTTTAACTCTGTTCATTATTGTTCTCCAAATAAAAATATATCCAGAGCAATCAACTATAACTATGATTATATTACCCCCAAGGCAATGGTCAAGAGAATGTTTTTAACTATTAGTATTCTTGCGATATGACGGAACAGGAGGCCATTACCCGGTTTCGCCCGGAACGTTTAGCATCGTATAAAGCGTCATCAGCACGTTTCAATATGGTTTCCGCAGTATCTCCCTCGTTCCATTCTGCCAGGCCGCCGCTCATCGTAATTGATTTGACATTAGGAAGTGAAATGGTTCTAACCCGGCGTCGCAGCCTCTCCAGCAGGACTTTGGCGCCGCTGAGTTTTGTTTCAGGCATCAGCAGGACGAATTCATCGCCGCCATATCGGGCGATTATAATATCCGTCATACGCACATTGTGCCTCATGCTTTTAGCCAGAAGTCTAAGCGCTTTATCACCAACAGCATGGCCTGCGGTATCGTTTATTTGCTTGAAGTTATCGACATCCACAATAGCAATGGAAAAGTAATGATTATAACGTGCCGCCCTTGCGCATTCGGCTTTGAGGACCTTCTCAAGAACGCGACGTGTTCCAAGGCCGGTCAATGGGTCCGTTTCACTGTCGCGTCGGGCTTCCTGGTAATTCTTATAGAGTTTTGCATTCGTCAGATTTATGCTCAGGACATCTTGCAGGAGTGAGGCCTTATATAACAATGGCTCCTCAGAACCAATCGAATCGCGATTAAGCCAGCACATGCAAAGAAAACCATGCGTGGTTATAATGCTGTCGGCAGTACCGTTGACTTGTTCGCAGATACTAAGTGGAACGAGCAGCCCGAAAGGCCGGCCGCTGCCGGTACCGCACTGATTACAGATTTCATCACAGACTTCGCCGCAGATTTCGCCTAAGGTAATTTCCTCTGTCTGCAATAACTGTTTTATCTCCCCCTGGTCTAATAATTCATCTTTGATGGGAGGATAACCCTTCCGATAAATTACAGGGGGCAAAGAATCTCTTTGGGCGAAGCAGAGAAATGCGCTGTCGGCGTTGAATCTTTTCGGAACTTCGTTTATTGCCAATGCGACAACATCTTCGAAATCGAGACTCTTTAATCCCGCCGGCAGCATAGCAAGCTGTTCGGCTGCATTTTTCATCGCCTCGTTATTATTAATCCGATGGGCTATTATGTCCCTGCTGGAAACCATGCCTATCGGCACACCGTCCTCAACAATCGGCACATGGCGTATTCTGTGCTCAGCCATAAGTTGTTCGATTTTCGCAACCGGAGTGTCAACTGTGCAGGATATCACACCGGTGGTCATAATGTCCCTGATGTATAAACTCTCCGGCAATAAAGATTTTGTTACCACTTTTGCAAGCACATCACGTTCGGTAACGACACCCGCCAATCTATTTTGTATATCAAGAACTACGAGACAGCCGACCTGATTATCACTCATTTTTTTGGCTGCCTCTGCGACGGTGCTGTCTTCTCTGATTGTCAGGAGTTTGTGCAGTTGTTTTGCTGCCTGTTCAATATTTTTAACTGTCGATGTCTTCATAATCTCCAGATGTTTTTAAAGAAAAAATTAATCCAACTTGCAATACGGCTAAAGGGATTATCTGCGCCACTCCGGTTTGCGAACCATCAACGGCGGCATCTGCTGAAGCTTGGCCTTGCGGTTGCCCCTGTTAACACAACTTCTATTGCTCGGATACCAGCGGATATTGAACAGCCTGACGTTCAAAGGCAACTTGCTTTTCTCTAATTTGCTAAACATCACTAACTCTTTTCTGGCGCAATGCCGAAACAACGTTGAACTATCACCCTCCTATCGACCGATTTATGCAGCGACTTTTGGGGAAATATGCCCCCTGCCGGCTGATTACGGGGCGATTAACGACATAGGCGTTGTTTTTATGATGTATTACAAAATGTGGGCCTATAATCAAAGGTTTACCAGTAATTATCACCCAGATGAAAGAGCCGAGCATATTTAAAAGTTGACTAAACGAAAGGGCTTTATTAGCTTGTAGCTGATATTTAGAAAACCTTTTATTTTGGAGGTCAAAACCATGGCTAAGACAAAAATGCCGCATTCAGGTCACGACAAACATTTATGTTATTTAAATAATATAGGATTTCAAATCAGTAACCCCGGAGAATATAAAAACCTTGTGAAGAACGGCAAATTTGTTTGCAGAATCTGCGGCCGAGTCGCAGCCAAACAAAACAATCTCTGCAAACCCGTAAAACTGTGAACTATTGGCCCGCCTGCCCAACACTCCGCCAGTTGACTGGTTGCAGGTTAATCGCAAGTAACTCGAGCCGGTTGATAAGCCATTGCCCCCTTGGTTCTTTCTGAAGGTCCAGTTGTACTTTTGTCAGCATTTGTGATTTTAAACTTTGATAGACATAGCTGTCTTTGTCAAACAGTATCCTCACCGTAAAAATTGCCGTCGCCTTCGACGGCTGGATATCCATTGAAACAATTCTTTTTATGTTTTTTTCGATAATAGGCTCGCAAAGCATTGCCCTGCAATACGACATAAAAACATCTTTCGTCATGTGATATGAATCACGGTAGTTATCCGCAATAATCGATTCGATTGCATCGGGATTTTCGTTTTCCACGGCCAAAACGGCTGTGTTAATTACGGCATCGATTTTCTCCCTATCAGTTTCGACAAGGAAATCAAATCCGAAAGCAGCAATGACCATGATGGCTGGCAATAGCCACAACCACCACTTGATACTATGACGGAATATAAGAAGGATGAGCAAAACGACGACAGCTGCGATTAGCAATCCCCATGGTTGTTCGAATGGATTGAACATTTTCCCTTCCCTTCCCCAGGAATAAGTTACCATTTTATCTGTTTTAGCTGGGTAGTTTTCTTGTAATCCGTCATACCCTGAGCCAGAGCGGTTATTGTTATAAAGCCATCGGCAAGTGACGTTGTGTCCGTAGAGTCCTCTTCCTCACGGTGCAAACCGCCGGCTAATTGAAAAACGCTCTGGCCCTGTTCGTCTTTCCGGGCCACATAATGCTCGTGAAAGCCGCCCGTTGATTGGGGTACTACCCTTATTCCTTTTGGCCGGCCTTTGGATAATTGCGGAATGTTAACATTGACAACATGGCCGCTTTCGAGGGGTAAAAGTTTTTTAAGGATTTTCGCGCAATACCCCGCCGCTTTCTTAAAATCCATTTTCCTCTCGGCTACGACGCTCAATGCCACAGCCGGGATTTTCAGAAACGCCCCTTCCATCGCGGCTGCCACCGTGCCGGAATAATAAACATTTATACCCGCATTTGCGCCGTTGTTTATGCCCGCGACGAGCAGGTCTATTGGGCCTTTATGCAGTTCCATACAGGCAAGTTTTACGCAATCAGCAGGTGAACCCTGGACGCTGAAGCCGGTGAATTGGCCGTTAACATCGACTTTGTTGCAGACCAGCGGCCCAAAAAACGTAACACTGTGGCTGGTACCGGAACGACTGTCCGCCGGCGCAACAACGGTAACATCGCCGAGCTTAACAAGTTCTTTATAAACCGCCGCCAATCCCGGCGCAAAAATACCATCGTCATTTGTCAGTAATATTCGCATATCTGTATAGCATAAGGGAAAAAACCAAAAATTAAAAGTTAAAAGTAGGGGCCGATCTACGTATCTGCCCTAACCTGTAAGGGGCTGACCTATGTGTCTGCCCTGCCCTCCGTCATTGCGAGGCCGAAGGCCGTGGCAATCTCAAAATCGGTTAGCCCCGCCATCTTGCTTGTCGCGGCGTAGCCCTTGGCGAAGACGGACTTGTCGCGGCGTAGCCCTTGGCGAAGACGGATGACGGGGTTGTTTAGCCCTGCCGCTTGCGGCAGGGGTCGGTCATTGCGGCCCCCGTGTCTTCTGTCGAAGACAGAAATAGGGGATGGCAATCTCAACTCAATAGTCAATATAGCCGAATATCTTGACAGGCAACGGCGTTGGGTAGAAAATAAAACAAGAACGGCAGGCACTTTAAAAGAGCGGATAATATGACAAAGACGCTTGCAATAAAGATATGTCTTTTAGCAACGCTGAGTTTGACCGGCTGCAAGGCCGGCGAGGCGCCCGACTCCGGCTTCAATCCTAACCCTGAACTGATGTCCAAAGATAAAACACTGCCATTCCAGCGCAGCTACTGGAATAATAACTACGTTCTCAATAACTATCATGAAATCTTCATCGTTCCCGTTAACACCAGCCACATTATGGCCCAGGGCTCCTGGGAAAAGTTCAACCTCGCTTACAGGGATAAGGAAAAGCTTGAAAAAGAAATCGCGTCCCTCGCAGACTATACCCGGCAGTCATTCACACAGGCTTTCAATGACCCTAACAATCACTTCACGGTAGTAAATACCGCCGGCCCTAATACACTGATACTTCAGTTGGCCCTCGTGCAGGTAGTACCCTCCAGGGCAATTATGAGCACCATCGGCTGCGTATCATTTATCCCCGCTGCGCTTGGCATGGTCGCAGGTGCCGCATCGAACTCACAGGACGTCGGCAAAGGAGTAATCGCCATCGAAGGACACATCAGAGACGGCGGGACAGGCGAGGTCGTCGCAATGTTCGCTGACTGTGAGCATCCAAAATCCGCCATCATCGATTTGAAGGCGCTCAACTGGTGGTCGCCTGCTAAAATAATCATCGACGAATGGGCTAAGCAGTTGGTTGAAGTTATCAGCCGCCCCCCCGGCACCACAGTAAAAGACTCCCCTGCTTTTAAACTCTTCGTCTGGTAATCGGCTATCTCAAAATATTTAGCCCCACGTTTCACGTGGGGTCACTTTCCCACTTTTCCCACCCTTCACACCTTTCACAATAATGAACTTGCTTGCCTGTCCCGCCGAAGCCTCGGCGAGAGGAGATTTATTGCGCGGGTCAAAGAGCCGCGACAGTGATGGAGCGATAATCCAAATATGTTTAGCCCTCAAGCCTGCTTGGGGGTTGTTTATTCCGACGGGGTCCATCCCTTCAACACCCGCCGTCTGGGCATTTGTATATAGCCCACGGCTCTGCCGTTGGTTGTCAGCGTGAGGTTTGCCGTTGCAAAAAGATACAGTTTGGATAAAATTATAAGGCATGTCAAAAGGAAAGAGGCAAAAGGGAAATAAGTATGGTGCCCCTGATAACACAAAATTGGATATGGATGCTTATCAGAAATAGGAGGAATCATACCATGAGATTAATCACAGGATTAATTATTACCACTTTTGTAATCGCGACGTTTGCTTCCGAACCAAATTCCAATGAAATTCTTTGGAATAATGAAGATACTTCTGTAATTGTTGGAAAAGAGGAAGAAGGACAGATAATTACAGAGGAAATTCCGGCTAACATGGATAGAGGTTTCAAAGAAATGCTTAAATGGCATGGAGGCCAGAGAATCGTTGACCCCAACGATGAATTAAAAGAAGAAATTGCTATTATGGAAAAAATACTACGTGAGGTATTCAGGCCTGGTATTATTCCCATTGATTCTATTAAAGATCATCTTTTACAGACGAATATCACAAAACGGGGAAAACAGGAAAGAGTTTTACAGGTCAGATTCAAAACTAATGATTATGTGATCAAACTGGTAAAAAGAAAATATTCTCTTCATATAATCTCCAGGTTGAGTTCAGGGAAGAGCATGAGCTCTGAAAATCTTGCGGAAAGGTTTTTTACAGAAAGAATTCTGCCGTGGGATTTACCATCTTACGGTGCTAAATTTCGGAATTTTAAATCTACCAGAATAGGTAGCTGGAGTGCACATGATCTTCATTATTATGATGCTGCTGGTAATTTCCGGTCTGTATATGAGGGTTCGGCTGTAATGAAAAATGAACCTATCGGGCAAGGATTATATGGCAGGGTTGACTTTTGTACTGATGGTAAATTTACCTGCTTCGCAATCTCTGGCGGTCCTAAAAATCCAGATCCTAATAGTATAGACTGATTTTGAGATTACTATGGAGCACAAACAAAACATTTCGCAATCAGCCATTATCGCTACAATATTGACATTTGGCATTTACTATGTGAGAATGTTGGAATCCTCTTTTATTCTATGAAACAAGAATGTACAAAGTGTGATTTTGAACAATAACGAATTGGTTAAGCTTGGTGACACACTTTCAGACACGGGGGAATTCGGAATTCAGGGAACACCATACTTATTTTTAATTACGCCCAATTTTACCTATTACACTTCTTTTACAACACCAAAATTTTGCGCATAATCAGCACAATCAGTGATTCAATCAAAACCATGCCTACCCACCCACCAAAACCGGCTAATTTAATAATTTTTAATCTGTGGTAAAAACAGGTTTCTGCGAAGCAGCTCAATAGTTTTTCACTTTACATTTTGACTTTTAACCTTTTTTTTCAACCATTTGCGCATCTCCGCCATATTAAGGAGAAGGTCTATTTATGAAACGTGAAATGCCATTTAACCAATTAACACTGTTTATAATTTATTTCTCTGTGCCCTCTGTGAACTCTGTGGCTAACTTTTCTTTGTGTCTTAGTGCCTTTGTGGCTGGATTTCAATCAATCAAAAACAACAAAATATGCAAAACAAACCCAATTTCAGATATGTCTAAAATGAGCTTAACAAATTATATGACAAAGAGTTGTGGCAATAATTCAGACCTTTTAACAATGGAAAAACAAACCCAAAACAAAGCCAATCAAAGCCAAATTCTTGTTAAAATGGGCAATTACAAGCAGGATAGTTGAAGGGATATGTTTCAAAAGGTACAATAAATTTCATGGAAAAATACTCATCTGATAATAAGTGTATCGTAATGAGCAGAGAGCAGGTTCGGGCGTTCGACGCGAGAGCGATAAACGAGCTTGGAATACCGGGGGCGGTTTTAATGGAAAACGCCGGTCGAAGCTGTGCCGAGCTAATCAAGGAAAGATTAGCCGAGGTTAAGAATCCAAAGGTCTGCATATTCTGCGGAACGGGCAACAACGGCGGCGATGGTTACGTAATCGCAAGACACCTTTTAAATAGCAATTTCGAGGTAGTTGTAGTCATCTGCGGCGACCGCAGCAAAATAAAGGGCGACGCGAAAATCAATTTGGATATATTAGAAAAGATGGGTCAGCAGGTCGAACAATTAAACCTCAACGAAGGCGACATCCCGGAGAAGGTTAAAACTTTCACAGCCGATGCGAATATGCTCGTTGACGGCCTTTTCGGAACGGGATTAAACGGGCAGCTAAACGATGAATATAAACAGTTAATAGAAAGTATAAACTCCCGGAATTGCCCCATTCTGGCGGTCGATATTCCATCGGGTTTGGATTGCGATACGGGTGAGCCGCTCGGAGCTGCGATAAGGGCAAGTTTCACCGTGACCTTTGTTGCGGTTAAAAAAGGATTCACAGTCGCGAAAGCAAACGCGTACACGGGCGAGATTTTTGTCGCCTCTATTGGCGTAAAACCAGCCGACTAATATATCGAATTAAAACGCACCCGGCCTGACTGACTGTGTTTTATAGCCTATGAAGTAGAGGAATCTTTCGAGGTTAAACACAGGAATCGAAAGGGTCTCTGCCCGCATCTGAACATTCTGGTATGATTCGAGATTATCGAGCGAGGCCTCGTATTTTTCCATCGCCATCGGGTCAACTTCCATTTGTTCGAAACTCGGCTTTCTGAGGATAGAGGGCATTGTTCCGAGCACGATGAAGTCGGTATCAATGGAGATGTCATCTGCCACTTTACCGCCCCAGCTCTTAATAAGTGCTTTTATTTTATCGGCAGCTTCATAATCGACATTCCCATCATCATCGATGTCGAATTCGCCTGCTACCACAAAAACATTCCTTTTATCACTATCCCAAATTAAATTTGCGACAATATCATCCAGAATAATGGGCTTTTTAGCATCGGAATTTGTAATGCGTGCTGCTGAGATGTTTTTCCCGACATTAAATACTTCGATTTCAGCCTTGCCCTTGCCGTCCCTGGGAATAGGCATATTCTTCTCATAAACCGAGAAAGTCAAACCCCTATAAGCGTGGTTGTCACTGCCTATATTGATATAGACTATGTTTACCGATTCATCGATTAATACTATTTTCCCATCGGGCTTGTATGCCGCTATTTCGCTGTCAGGCGGCGGGACAAGTGTGTCAAGCTTGCCCTGGGAGCGTTTTATCCTTTCCTGGGCGAGCACCAATTCCGCTTCTGTCTTGAGAAGCTGCTGGTTCAGTTTTTTCCGGTTGTCTCTTTCTTCCTCGACCTGTGCCATAAGGGTCTGAACCTGCTGCTCTGAAGTTTGTTGCAGCATTACCTTAAGGTCATTGTAATCCTGCTTGATTTCGTTAATCTGCTGTTGATATTTTTCTTTTTCAGCCAGGAGCGTTTGTTCTTTTTCAAAGCCAGCCGCCATTGCATCATCAAATCGATTTTTCAGCCTGTCGAGTTGTTCATGGAGAACAATCTCTATCTTTGTAGTGTCGTCCAGCTTCGTTTTAAGTTTTTCTATTACCGATATGAGCCCGACGGTATTCGGGTCGTCGATTTCAATATAAGGCTTCTGACTAATCGTAAGCTGCGGCGGCTTCTGATAACTTTCGGCAATATCCTCCGGAGTAGGAAGAAGGGATAAACCTGTAACCTGCTTTTTATCGTTATAGACGATTTTTACATCGAGACTGCCTTTCTCAAATTGACAGGTAACAAGCAAAGTATTGGGGTCTGACTTTTCCGTTCGGAAACCAAGTTGTTTTTTAAAGGGCCCCATCTGTTCGATAGCCGATTTCCATGTTTCTTCGAGCTTTTCAACGGGTAATTCATTTTTCAACGTTTCATTGAAGTCCGCTGTCACCGCTGTAAAGTTCTGGTTGGCAAGCAACTCGACAAATTTATTGTCTGGAGCTTCCGGAGCGACTGTTTCAATTGCAGAGTACGGCTGAGCTAATAATTCCAGTGTATCTTTGACTTTCCTGTCTGTGGTGTCAACTTTGAGTTCAGCTGAGGTGTCCTCCGGCAAACCACCAACGATTAGAGAAACCGTTTTGTCAAGATAATCAACCATTGTGCCAAGCCTGCTCTTTTGCGGCTGTCTCGCGCCCACTATCGCCCCTATTCTTTGCAGTTCCGAACCGCTGGTCAGGTCATCCATCTGGTTCTGTAAAGCGACCGCTTTTGTCCTATGTTTTTCGGCCTGGAGATAGAAAACGACCGCAAGGACCGTAGTAACAAGAAAAAGGCCAACAAATATTATTACAGTATAAAGCATAGTATTGCTTTGCTGTCTTTTGCCTACTGGCATAAATAAAACTCCTTAGTAGAAATACTGAAAAATCGCATATTAACCCACTTTAGGCAGGTTAAGACTGTTAAAACATCTTATTATCGTCTAAAAAGGGTTCTAAATCAATAAAAAACTTTCAGAAGGTCTGATAATACATCCTGATTTTGGCGTCGAAAGACAGAATCTTAAAGTCTCTCTAAGAGAGCCGGTAATTGGGCAAGCTCACCTATTACATGCCTGGCTGCGGTGTGTGGGGCATCAGACGCTGATTTATGTATGCGAGCGGGACGGGTTACCTGGATGGTCAGGAAACCTAATTGGTTCGGGGCGATAAAATCTTTCTCTCCGTTATCAGCGACATAGACCATTTCCTCCGGCTTTGTTTTAAGCGTTTGCATAATTTTCTCGAAGCCGACCGGTGAGGGCTTCCAGAATTGTCTGCCAAGCTGTTCGGTATAGATTATACACTTAAAATATTTTTCAATTCCGAGCGACTTGACTTTTAATTGCTGGGCAGGCAGAAAACCATCTGTCAGCAAGGCCAATGTGTATTTGGGGCTTAGCTGCTTAAGGACTTTTGCGGAATCGGCAGGAAGTTCTATTGGGGGTTCATGGTCTCGGTAAATTTCTATCGTTCTTTGAATCAACTCTTCGTCATAGCTTATGCCGAAGTCATCAAGAGCCGCGTTAAATGTCCTTGTGTGATTGCCTGCGATGAAATGCTGCCATAAACTGTCAAAAATCTCTTCAGGGGTTAATACGTCCACCATATTAGACAGGGACTCCGCAGCGGCCTTGAAGCCGCTCCTGCAGTAATCAATCTCATCGTAAAGAGTGTCGTCTAAATCAAAAACAACTGTTGTTATCATAGTTCGTTACCAAGCCCAATATTATTAGTTAATTATAATATCGACATTTGGCCCGTCAGCATATAATATTATAATTAACAAATTATGGCTAAACAAAGATTACAGAAAGTTTTGGCAGCAGCGGGTATTGCTTCGCGCAGGAAATGCGAAGAAATGATACTCGATGGAATAGTGCATGTAAATAGCAGGGTTATGAACAGCCTGCCAGCTTTTGTTGACCCTGAGAAAGATACAATAACCGTAAACGGGAGGAAAATCAGCGATGTTCGGAAGGTGCATTATCTTTTGAATAAGCCCAGGGGTGTGATTTGCACAAATTCGGACCCGCAGGGACGAAAAAAAGCAATAGATATCGTACGGTCACGCGAACGGATTTTTTGTGCCGGCAGACTCGATATTGACAGCGCCGGATTAATTATACTTACTAATGACAGCGAGCTGGTAAACAAACTGACACATCCGAGATATGGACTGGCTAAAACATACATTGTCAATCTCAAGGGTGAGCTTGATGGCAAACAAATAGATAAACTGAAGAAAGGAATCTGGCTGGCAGAAGGCAAAACAGGCCGGGCAGCAATAAAGGTATTAAAACGCAGCCATAAAGAATCCCTGGTAGAAGTAACGATTCGGGAAGGGCTTAATCGTGAAATTCGAAGAATGTTTGCGAAAATGGGGCTGCCTGTAAAATCACTAACAAGAACACGAATTGGTAAACTTAACGCTCGCGGCCTCGGCGTTGGCAAATTCAGAGGGCTAACAAAAGATGAGGTGACATATCTGGAGAAAGCTACCACCGGCCAAGTTGTAAGACTAAAAAAATGAAAGAAATATAAATGGGCACTAAACACAAAAAACATATTCAAAAAGCATCATCTCCTAAAAGAGAGTCATCGCAGGAATCAACGACTGGTCAACACCTGTGGCTGTTTCGTATAGTTGCTATTACCGTTATTCCGGTTCTGTTTTTTTTGCTACTCGAGGTGAGCTTGCGTATAGTCGGTTATGGCTACCCGCCGGAGGCCATCATAAAAGGTAAATCACAAGGAAAAGACGCTTACCGTGACAACGTAAAATTTGGCTGGCGGTTTTTCCCAAAAACTATTGCCCGGGATTTCACGCCTTTCGTTTTCCCCCTGAACAAACCGGCGGATGCTTATCGAATTTTTATATTCGGTTCTTCCGCCGCCAACGGTGATCCGGATGAGGCATTTTGTTTCGGAAGGTTCCTGCAAACATTATTGAGACAACAATATCCGAAAGCAAATTTTGAAGTCATCACCGCAGCAATGGCAGCTATTAACTCCCATGTAGTTCTGGAAATAGCAAAGGACTGTGCTCAATACCAACCGGATCTTTTTATCGTATATCTCGGCAATAATGAGGTCGTCGGACCATATGGACCGGGAACTGTCTTCAGCGGATTTTCAAGCAACTTACGTCTGATACGGCTTGGAATCGCCATTAAAGCTACGAAACTGGGACAATTGTTAACGAACCTGCTCGAATTAGCAAGTGCTGAAGGAAACAGAGCCACAGAATGGCAGGGGTTGGAAATGTTTCTGGAAAAACAAGTGCGGGCAGATGATAAGCGTATGAACAACGTCTATCAGCACTTCGACAGAAATTTAAGGGACATCTGTCGGGCAGCTCATAAAGCCAAAGCAAAGACAATTTTGTGCACCGTAGGCGCTAATCTTAAAGATTGCCCTCCGTTCGCCTGCCTTCATAAGCAGAATTTGAGCGAAACAGAAAAGAAAAAATGGGACGAGATTTACCAGCAGGCAATAATATACGAATCAGCCGGTGATTACACCAAAGCAGTGGAAAGTTATCTGGCCGCAGGGGAAATCGATGATTGCTACGCCGACCTGCAGTTTCGGCTGGGACGTTGTTACTGTGAAATGAACGAATATGACAAGGCCAAGCAAAGGTACACAAAAGCACGTGAACTGGACACCCTTAGATTTCGCGCAGATACACGCATCAATGAAAGCATTCGCAACGTAGCCGGCGACAAGGCATCGGAAGATGTTTTCCTGATAGATACCGCCAAGGCTCTCGAAGAGAACAGTCCCAATGAAATTACCGGTAATGAACTGTTTTATGAGCACGTGCACCTGAATTTCAAAGGCAATTATCTCCTGGCAAAAACAGTTTTTGACGAGGTAGAAAAAGTCCTGCCGGAACAAATTAAAAATCAGAAGACAAATGAACACCCGCTGCCAACCGAGGCCGAATGTGCTCAATATTTGGCTTATACCAACTGGGACCAATATAGAATTGCCAAGAAAGTTCTTAACGGCTTTATTAAAAGAGCGCCTTTTACCAACCAGCTTGACCACAGCGAGCAAGTCAGGAAATTAGAAGAGGATATCGAAAAACTCAAAGATAACTTAAAACCTGAAGAAATCGAAAAAGCAGCTGCTCAGTATCGCTTTGCAATCGAAAATAATAAAGATGACTGGTTCCTGCGATGGAAATATGCCAAGCTGTTAGTCGAAGGCCCGAAGGACTACGAGGCGGCAATCGAACAATACCGCCTCATGCTGGAATATTTAGACTACTATGCAGCACAAGGCATTTTAGGCGGTCTGTTGGGTACATTAGGTGATACTCAAGCCGCCATCGACCATAATCTAAGGGCGACAGAAATCAACCCCAATTGCGCAAATGCACATTACAATTTAGCTCTGGCATATCAAGAACTGGGCCAAATCGATAAGGCCATAGCACATTACTACCAAACATTGCGATTAAGGCCAAGTTATCTGCCACAATATAACGAATTTGGAACAATACTATACGAACAAGGCAAGATTGACAAAGCAATCGAACTATATCGCAAAGGAGTTTATTTGATGCCGGACTCAATGATAATGCACTGTAATCTGGGCTTGCTTTTGGGTAAACAGGGACACAAACAAAAAGCGATTAAGGAACTCCGTACAGCTCTACAATTAGAGCCAAATTCCATCGAGATACGCAGAGAGCTGGAAAAATTGTCCTATTGAAATACTAAAATAGCAGGTAAATAAACGGCGATGTCGCTGTACCACCAAGCAGTATAAGCAAGCTCAAAAGCAAGAGTATCAGCCAGTAATTTTTCTTCATTTTTTCTTTACAGTCCTCGAAACACTGGTAGAATATCATTTCAGAGCGAAATCATACTTGGCAGTGTCCCTTGGAAAAAATTCACAAATAGACGCAGATACAGAAAGAAGATTGCCTATGAGTAATGAGGCATCAGGAAATAATAATCAGGTCAACGAAGTCAAACAGCATCTGCGAATATCAACTCTACGGCTGTGGTTGTTTCGTATAATTGCCGTGCTTGTAATACCGGTTCTGGTACTTGTGCTGCTGGAGGTTGCCCTGCGTGTGGCCGGTTACGGTTATCCTACAGCTGCTTTTGTAAAATGTCAGGTCAATGGCCGGCCTTTTTATCACAGCAACAACAAATTCGGCTGGCGTTTCTTTCCCCCGGAAATCTCGCGGGTTTTACCGCCGTTTGTCATCGATGCCGATAAATCGCCAAATAGCTACCGGATTTTTATCCTTGGCGAATCTGCTGCGATGGGTGTGCCGGACCCGTCGTATAACTTCGGTCGGGTACTGCATGTGATGTTGCGCCAGCAGTATCCGTCTGTCAACTTCGAGATATTCACCGCTGCGATGGTAGCAATAAACTCGCACAGCATCGTCCAAATCGCCAAAGACTGTGCCAAGCTCAAGCCTGATTTGTTCGTGGTTTATGCGGGCAACAATGAGGTTGTCGGGCCATACGGTGCGGGGACGATTTTCACACCGCTTTCGAAGAGTCTGTTTCTTATCCGGATGGGTCTTGCCATCAAAGCAACCAGATTGGGACAGCTAATGATGAATCTTACCAATATTGCGAACCGCGCCAAAATGAGACAGGAAACCTGGGGTGGACTTGAGATGTTCCTCGGCAACCAAATCCGGCATGACGACAAGCAGATGCAGTATGTTTACAGCCACTTCCGTCACAATCTTGGAGATATTGCCCGGATTGCGAAAAAGTCAGGCGCCAAGGTTCTCTTCTCGACTGTTGCAGTGAATCTGAAGGACTGTCCCCCCCTCAGCTCTTTGCACAGGCCGGATTTTGGTGATGAGCAAAAGCAGCAATTCGATAGTCTTTACCGAAATGGTATATGGCTTGAAGAAATGGCGGGAGATTTCAAAGGTGCCATTGATAAATATCTGGCCGCTGCAGAAATTGACGACACTTATGCTGAGTTACATTTTCGTTTGGGACGATGCCAGTGGAACCTGGGACAGTTTGATAAGGCCAGGCAGAGATACGCTCAAGCATTGGAGCTTGATACCCTGCGGTTCCGCGCGGATTCGAGCATCAACCAAATTATCCGAGAGGTTGGCGAAAACCGCCAAGCTCAGGACATTTATTTCGTCGATGCCGTCGAAGCATTCGAGAAGGAAAGCCCGCACAATTGTCCGGGCTTCGAGTCATTTTTCGAGCACGTCCATTTTACTTTTCCCGGCACCTATCTGCTTGCGAGGACAGTTTTTGACAGAGTTGAACAAATCCTGCCGGACGGGATAAAGGAGCAAAAAGCCAGAGATGCCGCACTTCCGAGCGAAGATACGTGCGCCGATCAATTGGCATTTACGGTCTATGATCGTTCCCGCGTTACACAAGCAATGCTCGAAGTCATCAGCGAAACATACCCGTTTATCAATCAGGCATACCACAAAGAGATAGTGGATTTCTGGAGGCAAAAGCTTGAACAACTCAACAGCACCATAGGTCCTACGACATGTGCCAGTGCACTGGAGCAATACGAACGGGCAATCGATATCGACAAAAACGACTACTGGCTGCGAAACAATTTTGCCGGATTCCTGTGGAAGACATATAAACATCCGCTCGCTGCGATAAGGCAATATTGTCTGGTTACAGAACAAGTGCCCTACGACCATCATGTGCTCATAGCCCTTGCCACTATGGAGGCAAGAATAGGAAACAACGACGATTTAGCCCTGAAACACGCTCTTTTAGCGACCAAGTATATGCCGACGGATTTTGTCGCCAATCATCTTGTAGGAGCATTGTATCAAACGAAGGGCCAATATAAAAAGGCGCAAAGATACATGGCCAAAGCGATTAGATTAAATCCTAAACTTACCCTTGCCTACATAAGCATGGGCAAGATTCTCATCCAGCAGGGCAAGACCGAGCAGGCCGAACAAATTTATCGAAAAGGAATCGAAACCGTCCCCGACAATCCAGACTTGTATATCGAACTGGCGTCCCTGCTCAGAACAAAGGGGCTACTCGAAGAGGCCGAAAAGGAACGGCAGAAAGCAATATCGCTCGACCCGAATGCTGCCTTGTCCCACGGGTCTGCTCCTGACCCGATGAATAATATATAAGCTGGGACGAAAACCAGCTAAAACAGTGTATAGATGAAAGGCGCAACAGCTGAGCCGCCGAGAATAACCAGTAGCCCCATCAACAGCAAAACCAGCAATATTGGCAACAACCACCATTTCTTATTGTGTTTGAGGAAAAACCAAAACTCCACAATTAAAGAGGTACGTTTGCCGTCGGCAAGGTCCTTAAACTCACCTGTTTTTTTCTCTTGAGGATTATTTGACATTATCATCTCCTTCGACTGCACTCAGGACAAGTCCACATTTTAGAACTGGTGGAAGTATCTATCAAGCTTTTTCGGCGATTGCCGAGACAACCAATAGCTTTTAGCATTCAAATCGAACTTTCGGCAGAGAGCATCGCGGCCAATTAAGCGGAAAAACAAACCGAGCGGCATCAGCAGTAAAAAGTAAAAGGTCGCTAATAATATAAAGCTAATGACATATCCAATTGGAAACGTTACTAATATCAAACCCAAATATACCATTCTGGTTATTTTCGGGCAAATAAAACTGCTTAGAAAAACAATAAAACCCACGGCAAATATGATTACGCCCCATTGAACCGCTAACCCCTTAAACACATAAAGAAGTAACGAGACAACAGCCGATGCAACCAAAGCAGCTATAGCGAAGCCGCGAAGGTCTTTACGGTTTGGGTTCCAGTTTATTTCAACTAATGACATCTAAAACTACTCCTGATTTACCCGACAATTTAATCCAACTCAAATTGGGCTTTATATTCGTCTATATCACCTTTGCCTGTTTGCGGCTGTTCTTCTTTATAAAGCAACTGGTCTTCCAGAACCAGGACATCGATATTGGTAGCCATAAAACATCGGTAAGCATCTTCCGGCGAGCAGACAATAGGTTCACCGCGAATATTAAAACTCGTATTGATAATCACCGGGCAGCCGGTCTTTTCCTTAAACACACTCATCAGGCGATGCAGCTTCGGATGACGTTTGGCATCGACCGTCTGAATTCGGGCCGAGTAATCGACATGCGTAATCGCCGGCAGGATACTCCGTTTGACTTTTAGTTTATCCAGTCCTTTCAGCGGCTCCGGCGGCACACGGACCGGCAGGCGTTTATTTTGCCTGACAGATGCGACCAGAAGCATATAAGGGCTGTCCTGGCCTTGCTTAACCTCGAAATAGTCGTGCACATCTTCCTGCAGCACGCAGGGAGCAAAGGGACGAAAAGACTCACGAAACTTAATTTTGAGATTCATTGTCGATTGCATTTTTTCGCTGCGGGCGTCACCGATAATGCTGCGGTTTCCCAAAGCGCGAGGCCCGAACTCCATTCGCCCCTGAAACCAGCCAATTACTTTTCCCTGACTGATTAAATCCGCCACTTTCTCGAACAACTGCTGATTGTCGTCAAACACATGATACTTGGCGTCAACCGAATCAAGGAATAGCCGGATTTGTTCGTTGCTGTACCCCGGCCCCAAAAGAGACGCATGCTGCATGTCCCTGCTGATTGCTTTACGCGGATTATCGAGCAATTGATACCATACGAACAAAGCAGCGCCCAATGCGCCGCCTGCGTCCCCTGCCGCGGGCTGAATCCAGATATTATCGAATGGCCCTTCCCGCAGGATACGACCGTTGCCAACACAATTGAGAGCCACGCCGCCTGCCAGTACCAGGTTTTTCATACCGGTCTGTTTGTAAACATGTTTGGCGGCACGGAGCATAATTTCCTCGGTAACCACCTGGATAGAGGCGGCTATATCCATCTCTCGCTGGGTAAGAGCCGACTGAGGTTTGCGAGCTGGGCCGCCGAACAGCTTGGCAAACTTGGAATTAGTCATTACCATTTTATGACAATAAGGAAAATACGACAAATCAAGGCGGAACGAGCCGTCATCCTTGACATCAATCAGCTTATCCATTATCAAATCGTAGTACTTCGGCTCACCATAAGGTGCCAGCCCCATCATCTTGTATTCACCCGAGTTGACGCGGAAGCCGGTAAAATATGTAAAAGCAGAGTATAGAAGTCCCAGCGAATGTGGAAAATATATCTCGTTCGTCAATTCAATTTTATTACCTTTGCCCACACCGAAGCTGGCGGTGGCCCATTCGCCTACGCCATCCATCGTTAAAACAGCCGCTTCCTCGAAAGGCGAAGAAAAAAATGCGCTCGCGGCGTGAGATTCGTGGTGCTCGGCAAAAACATATCGGCCTTTGTATTTATGATTAAGGGCCTTGTCCATCTCTCTCGACAGATGCAGTTTCTTACGCAGCCATAACGGCATAGCCGTCAAAAATTGCCTGAAACCCTGCGGGGCATAACCAATGTAGGTTTCGAGCAGCCGTTCGAATTTCAACAAAGGCTTCTCATAAAAAACAACATAATCGAGATTCTCCGCACTGATATGCCCGGCTTCGAGACAATACTGAACTGCGCTCGACGGGAATCGGTTGTCATGCTTTTTCCTGGTGAATCGCTCCTCTTGGGCCGCTGCAACGATTTCACCATCGCAGATAAGCGCCGCTGCACTGTCATGGTAGAAGGCTGATATTCCCAAAATATTCATATTTGCGTAATTATACGCTATATCGCCGGAAACACAAGTACCACGCATAAGCCGTTTCCTGGCCAAATGCACCGATTATCCCGCCGGATGCGTCAGAATGCTTTTTTGTGATAAAAACAGGTTTGGGCTTGCAATTTTTATAAAGGATAGTATATTTATGTGTTTTACGGCAATTACGAAAATAACCTGAACATATAATCGGGAGTATATTGATGTCGAGAGTTTGTTTCTTTACAGGTAAACATACAACAAGCGGTAATAGTATCACACGGCGCGGCAAGGCGAAATACCTTGGCGGAGTCGGCAGAAAAGTCACCGGCATCTCCAAAAGAAAGTTTAAGCCGAATATACAGACAGTCAGAGCAATGATTGACGGCAAGGTTGTCAGAGTCAAGGCCTCAGCCAAGGCTATACGTATGGGCTTAATTCAGAAGCCGCTTAAACGAAACTATAAACCGGCAGAGTAAAAGCACCTGTTGCAGAAGAACATAAGTCCTATGTATTAAAACCAAGCGGGGCGGGTTTTGCCTCGCTATTTTTATTTGGACAGGGAAAATGGGGAAAAGAATCAACCAGGAAGAGGTTCGCAAGGTCGCCAAACTGTCTCGTCTGGATTTAACCGAAGGGGAAATTGAGGAATTCACCGGCCAACTAAGCGCAATCCTTGACTACGTGGCAAAAATGAACGAGCTGGATACCACTGGCGTCGAACCGCTGGCACATTGCCTACCGATAAGCAACGTTTTCCGAGAAGATATTGTGAAAGAATCATTGGGAACCGAAAAGACACTGGCAAACGCGCCGCAGCGGGACGGGGATTTTTTCAAAGTGCCGAAGATACTCGAAGAATCTTAAAGATGGATTACGTTTTGTTTGGAAACGCGTAATGGCAACGAGAGCTATAATGACAAAGAAAAACCTGATTGGATTGGCAGTATGTCTTGGATTAATGGGGTATTCGACTATGGCAGCAGAACTCTCAAAAGCAGCTGGGCAAAGTGAACAGACGTTCAGCAAAAAAATAACAAAGAAATTCGAGTGTAAATACCTGCTGTATTTACCTGCCGATTATGAAAGAGACGCCAAAAAGAAATGGCCGGTGATAATGTTTTTACACGGCATCGGAGAGCGGGGTAACAATCTTCAGCTTGTCAAAAAGCACGGACCGCCGAAGCTGATTGAGCAGGGAAAAAATTTCGATTTCATAATCGTTTCGCCTCAGTGCCCCGACGATATATGGTGGACTGAGCAGACCGACGTTCTGATAACATTGCTCGATGAAATCGAGGCGAAATACCGTGTCGATACCGACAGGATTTATCTTACGGGCCTGAGCATGGGCGGATTCGGAACATGGTCACTGGCGATTAGTTATCCGAATCGGTTCGCGGCCATCGCACCGGTATGCGGCGGCGGCAACAAACATATGGCACAGCGACTTAAAAATGTCCCTGTATGGGCGTTCCACGGCGATAAGGACGATGCTGTGCTCGTGGAGGAATCGAAGGAAATGGTTAAAGCGGTAAATGCCAAAGGGGGAAACGCCAAACTTACAATTTATCCCGGCGCCAAACACGATTCGTGGACGGAAACTTACGATAACCCACAGCTTTATGAATGGTTTTTGTCACACAAGAGAAGCGACAGTACAAAATAACGGATTTGCAATGGACCAACTAAGCGCGAAACAATTACGGGACAAGATAAGAGCCGGCGAGATAAACAGCGTCGCAGCAACGAAGGCGGTCTTTGAGCAAATTGCGAAAATCGAGCCGACCATTGGGGCGTATATAAGCACGTTTGAAGAGTCAGCCCTTGATAAAGCAAAAGAGGTTGACGAACGCATAGCCAAAAATGAGCCGGTTGGGGAACTGGCAGGCGTACCGGTGGCGATAAAAGATAATATGTGCTCCGATTTCGGTGCGACAACGTGCGCTTCTAAGATATTAGCAGATTTCCACGCCCCCTATAATGCGACGGTGGTTGAGAAACTTTTAGCCGCCGATGCGGTTATCGTCGGCAAAACAAATCTTGACGAGTTCGCGATGGGTTCGAGTACCGAAAACTCGGGGCTAAAGCAAACCGTTAACCCATGGGACACAAGCAGGGTTCCGGGCGGAAGCAGCGGCGGGTCAACCGCAGCGGTCTCGGCGGGACTTTGCTTTGCAGCACTTGGTTCCGATACAGGCGGCTCAATTCGCCAGCCGGCAAGTTTCTGCGGAGTAGTGGGATTAAAACCAACCTACGGAAGAATTTCACGATTCGGGCTTGTGGCATACGGTTCGAGCCTGGACCAGATTGGGCCAATAACCCGCACTGTGGAAGACTGTGCTTTAATGATGAATGTTATAGCCGGACACGATGAAAAGGACAGCACGAGCATAAGCGAATCGGTTGCGCCGCTCTGTAATTATCTCGAAAAACTCAATGAGCCGATAAGCAAACTGAAAATCGGTATTGTGCCGGAACTCAACGCGGGAAGTGACAGCGAAGTATTGAAGGCGATAAACGGAGCTATCGAGGTATATAAAAAACTCGGCGCTGAAATAGTTGAAGTGCAAATGCCGCATTTTGATTATGCAATTTCTGTTTATTACGTAGTAGCTACTGCCGAGGCATCGAGTAATCTGGCCAGATATGATGGCATCCATTACGGACATCGCACGGAAAACCCGGCAGATTACGTTGAGGTCTATACTAAATCACGTGCTGAAGGCTTCGGCCAGGAAGTCAAGAGACGGATAATGTTAGGCACTTACGCACTGTCAAGCGGCTATTACGATGCGTATTATCTAAAGGCTCTTAAGGTCAGGAATTTAATACGGGCAGATTTCACCAAGGCTTTCGAGAAATGCAACTGCATTATGATGCCTGTTTCACCGACAACTGCTTTTAAGATTGGCGAAAAGACCGACGACCCGCTGAAAATGTATCTCTCGGATATTTATACGATAGCAGCTAATTTGGCAGGCGTTCCGAGCATCAGTATTCCGTGCGGCTTCGATAAAAATAATCTGCCGGTCGGATTGCAAATACTCTCGCCAGCGTTTAGCGAAGATAAATTGTTACGAATCGCACGAACATACGAAAAAGAAACCGATTGGCACAAGAAAAGACCATCAATTAATGACTAAAGTTGATTACAAAACTGTTGTTGGGCTGGAAATTCACGTGCATCTCGGCACTAAGACGAAGATGTTCTGCGGCTGCGAGCTGGCCTTCGGCGAAGAGGCCAACAGCAGGGTCTGTCCCGTATGTCTCGGTATGCCGGGCGTGCTGCCGGTAATGAATAAGCAGGCGTTTGAGTATGCTGTCATGGCGGCACTGGCTCTTAATTGCGAAATAGCCAAATTCACAAAGTGGGACAGGAAAGGATACTACTATCCTGACCTGCCGAAAAATTACCAGATAAGTCAGTATGACTTGCCGCTGGCAGTTAATGGGTATATCGAGATACCGGTTGAGAGCGGCAGGTTAAAGAAAATCAGAATAATACGGACGCACTTAGAGGAAGACGCAGGCAAAAACCTGCACGCAACGGGTAATTTTTCACAGGTCGATTTGAATCGTGCCGGCACCCCCCTGCTGGAGATTGTAACCGAGCCTGATATGAATAGCGCAGCGGAAGTGCGGGCACTGGCAGAGGAACTACAGAGGATAGTCAGATATTTAGGCGTTTCGGAAGCGGATATGCAAAAGGGACATATGCGTTTCGAGCCGAATGTCAATCTGACTATTACCAAAGACGGCAAAGAATACAAAACGCCAATAGCCGAGATTAAAAATCTTAACAGTTTCCGCGCCCTCGAGCGAAGTATCGAATACGAAATCAGCAGACAGCTTGAACGCTTCCTCGAAACCAGCCAGGTAATGGAGATGGGCAACAAGAGTACCCTCGGCTGGGACAGCGTAAACGAGGTAACTGTCCTGCAGAGGGAAAAGGAAGAGGCGCACGATTACAGATATTTCCCCGAGCCGGACCTCGTACCAGTTGAGCCGACAGAGCAATGGCTAAATGAAATCAAGTCTCGATTGTGCGAACTGCCTATAAAGAAGAAAATGCGTTACGTTAACGAATACAAATTAAGCGATTATGACGCAGGTGTTTTAACGGCTGAACGTGCGACCGGGGAATTTTTCGACCAGACCGTTAAAGCAGGCGGCGAGCCGAAACGAGTTTGCAATCTGCTCACACAGGTCGGATTGAAATTGGCAAAAGAAAAAAATTGCGACGTGGCGGGGTTAGGTGTTAAGCCAGATGCTCTTGCCAAATTAGCAGGGATGGTTGAAACCGGCGAAATAAGCGCTACCGCTTCATCGACCATCTTCGAGGAAATGGTAAAAACCGGCAAAGAACCGCAGGCAATAGCAAAAGAGCTTAACCTTATCCAAAAAAGCGACACAGGCGAGTTGGAGGGTATAGTCGAGCAGGTGCTTGCCGAAAATCCCGGTGCGGTTGATGATGCAAAAAGTGACGGAAAAAAGAGCAAAAAAGCGATGGGCTTTTTGATGGGTCAGGTCATACAAAAAACAAAAGGCCAAGCCAATCCAAAAGTTGTATCTGAAATCCTCGCCAAAAAACTTAAATAGGGGAAAAGATGAAAATACAAAAAAGCAGCGATATTGCCAAGCTCCCGGTGGAAATGGATGGGGCAAAGGGTACTGAGATAAGATGGCTTATTTCCAAAGAAGACGGTGCGAACAATTTTGCAATGCGAATGTTTGAGTTAGCACCGGGCGGCCATACCCCCCTGCATAAACATAAGCACGAACACGAGGTATTCGCCGTCGAGGGACAAGGTATTTTGGTGTATGAGGGTAAAGAACATCAGTTTGATAAAGGTTATGTGATATTCGTGCCGGGGGACAAGGAACACCAGTTTAAGAACAATGGGGATTCCGTTCTTAAATTTCTCTGCCTTATCCCGGCCTCGGTTGTATAGCGGATGGTATTATCTTGAGATTTTGCTTTCAGTTCCGGCAATCAGCCTTTTTATGTTTTCGCGGTGACGCAAAACAACCATAATCGGTATAGCAACAGCAGCGATAAGAAGCGGCCAAAGATTTGCAAAGTCCCATCCACGCGCCAGCTTAATCATTAGAACCAGCGTAAGAGGAAACGCAACGGAAGCGGTAATAGAAGCCAGCGAAACATATCTCCATAACAAGAGAACTGTCAGCCATATTAAAAAAGCGACGGCGGCACAAATCGTATAGTAAGGCCAAAGCCCCAGCGCAACACCGAAACTTGTAGCAACACCTTTACCGCCTTTGAACTTTAAGTATATGGGGAATATATGGCCTAAAACCGCCGCACAGCCGGCAGCAAGAACGAGAAAAAGCTCCGCGACAGTCGGCGGGGAAGAAATAAATCTGACGGCTACCGCCATTGGCAGCAAACCTTTTGCCGCATCAAGAAGGAAGCACAAATACGCCCATTTTTTACCAACCGCCCGCGATAAATTAGTTGCGCCGATATTACCTGAACCGATGCTGCGCAAATCCTTGCCGTGGGCCCTGGCGATAATCAAGCCGAAAGGAATTGCACCGAGCAAATACGCCCCGAAAATCAAAATCACAAACCCCATCATTGCCCTCGCCTTTCGAGTCCCGTAAGGGATGCCTTACGGCATATTGATTCATAAACAGGCATTAGCTGTTCGACAACCCGGCTGGTTGAAACTTCCGCCTTGAGGTCATCCGCAACAATTGCCTGTGATGCCGTACGGATGTTATTTGTAACTGTGAAAAAGTTTATGGCCTCTGCCAAAGCTGGAATGTCCTCAGGGCAATCGATTACTCTGCCGTGCCGGTTGTTGACAAATAAATCGGTTGCGCCGTTAAATTTTGTTGTTATCACGGGCTTGCCGGCTGCAATTGCTTCGAGAATATATCTGCTCGACGGGTCATAAAAAGTTGGCAGAACGGCTGCATCTGCTATGGACAGAGCGTCTTGAATGTGTCGGACGGCGCCTAAAAAGATGATTTTTTTATGAACGTTAAGTTTTCTTCCAAGCCGGCGGTATCTATATGCTCTGCCGTTACCCGCCACTATTAAATAAGCCTTTCGTTCAGTGCTCTTTTGTGATACGGCCTGCATCGCTTTTATCAAAGGCGTAAGCCCCTTAAGCCTGAAATTATTTGCTACGAACAAGAAAAAAACGGGGTTATCAGCTTCCTTAAGCCCCAATTTAGCGAGTATCTGGTCTCGGAGTTTATTGGCCCTATCCGTATCGATTTGTTTATTTATTTTCACGCCGTTAGGTATAACGACTATTCGGTCATCACCAACACCATAGTGTTTTTTGAACTGCTCCGCAACGTATTCTGAAATCGCAATAATCACCGGCCCATTTGAGTTTTTACAAAGTTTTTTCTCAGCTCGCAAAAATATGGCTCGTCGCAAGTTGGCAAATGCCGTTATTCTTTTGTAAACTTTGACGAATTTGTTCTGGTAACTGGCGGCATTACGCAAAATAGATTCAGCGAAGCTGCCTCCTCGGGGCTGATACACATCAGCAAAATCGAAAGGCAATACGCTGTGAACTATATCGTAGTGATTCTCCGATAGATATTTTTTCAGTTCCTTTGCGAACGTGAAATAACAAGCTCGCTTACCGGATGTATTTTGACATAAGATATGAATATTTTTAGCACTTGTTTGTCCCTTGGCGGCAAGAATATCCACCTCGAAACCAAACGCCGATATCGCCGTTGCCAGTTCAAAGACGGAACGTTCTGCCCCGCCGAGAGCAATATCCATCCGTTCTATTATTATCGCTATTTTCTTTTTTGCCTCAGACATAGGTTTTAACCAGGCTGGTCCCCCCTGCCATGCTTTATATCATGCCTTGCCATCCGCTTTGCCTTATTTATTACCTTATATATAAATGCCTTGTCTTTCATGGTTAACCTGCTCTGGCCGGTATAGCGAAGATAAAAGCGTATTCGATCTGTTTTTGAAAAATATCTGTTGTGGGCCGAATAATAAAGCTGCGCAATATCTTTTACCCTGAATCGTTCAGAAAACAAAATTGGCTTGAAGGTGCGCGCCAAATCTATCAGGTGAAACTGGCCCTTGTCGTCATAGAATATATGACAAAGGTAAAGGTCTCGATGACGGTATTTTGTTTCGTGGAACTTTTTTACAAAATCAGCTAATCGAGTGATGAAATCTCTTCGCAGTTTCAAATTCTCTATCGTAGCCGGAGAATTGAAACAATCGGGCAGCTTCTTCTCCAATGACTCGGCTTCGGGGATTTTTTCGGCGATTATAAAACTTCTTTTCTCGAAAAACATACCCCACTGCTCGCCATAAGAAATTGTTTTAGGTGTATTTACGCCTGCCTCGGCGAGTTTAACTGCCGGCTTAAAGGCAAAAAGACCGCAACTTATCCGTTTGTGAGCTGACAGCCAATTTTTAAGCTGGTCTATGACCGGCGGCGAGTCATATCGTTTCAAAAACAGCGTAACCGGAGGCGATTTTATTTCAAATCGTAACCGGCTGCGATGCTTGGGCAGATTATCCTTAGTCAGATTCTTGGCGGCACTGAAAGAAAAAACATTATCAATGGAAGTCAGGCCCAATTCACCAAGACCGGCTTTATAGGCTTCGTCACAGGAAAACGATTCCGAAACCTCCACGAATTTTTGAGTGGTTTTAGACGTCGGCTGCGTTTGATTATCTTCGAGCAATTTTTTCGCGGCACTGCACACCATTTCCACAGTTATTGCCTGCATACATAAATGCTCATCCATTTTACAGGTAGGCCGAGCACAGGGTGCGCAAGGCGCTTTGCCGATTATTTGTATTTCGTTTTCATAACCGGTCTGCGTCCATGCAGGGTCGTTCGGGCCAAACAGGCTGATAATCTTGCGGCCAAGGGCTATCGCTATGTGCCGCGGCCCTGTATCATTGCTTATTACCAAATCCGCCATGGAAAAAAGCAGCTTCAATTCGCCAAGACCTAAAGGCTCTTCCGCTAAATTGATAAGCTTAAACTTGCTCGATTCGCAAATCTCCCCGGCAATCTTCTTTTCAGCAGGGTCTGGTGAGACAGATACAAAAACAGTTGCATTATAGTTGGAAATCAGCCAGTTTGCTGTTTGTGCGAATCTTTCACTAAGCCAGAATTTGCTCCTGCCGAATGCTCCGCCGGGGACAATAACGACAATCGGCCCTTTAGCATCGGTAATTTCCGGGAATTTGGCCCGCAGCTTCCCGGCCTCCTGCGGGTCGATAGCTAACTCAAGATTTCTTTCAGATGTATCGGCGCCGAGCAGTGAGGCAATCGCAAGATAGTAATCGACCATGGAAGTAGGTTTGAATCGGGCGGTTGTCAATTTTGGCGGATAAAGTTTATCCCTAAGTAAAAAGCCCCGGCTTTCACGCGCATAGCCGATACGTTTCGGTATCCCCGCCAGGAAAACCGACAGAGCGGAAGAAAAAGAATTTTTGAAAAGAATAGCACAGGTAAATTTATGTCCCCTGAGCATTTTTATAGTCGCAAAAGGATTGTTTCTCTCCTGCTGCAGCCACACATCGTTAAAATCGCCGGGTGATAAAACCCTGCGGACAGTGTCGTTGGCAAAGAAATAAATTCGGGATGATTTAAAATGTCGGCGAATGGCCCGCAAGGCAGGCGTGCAAAGAACCGCATCACCCATAGGAGAGGGAAGCCAGACCAATATCTTCTGTTTTCCATCTTGCATCTGGTATCTCACCCCGCGGGATTTAGTTCGCGCATCGCTATTTTCGCCCATGCATTATGTAAAAGGTCAACGCCATTACCTGAAACAGCAAAGCAAAACCAAGCGCAATTAAAGTTAAATTATCCTGCTTTGTAGGATACATTAGAAACCATATACTTATGAGCAGGCAAAACCATACAATGGTTTGCCAAACCCCTGCTAAAAATCTCGTCGTGGAAAATTCACTGAACATCTCGCTCCGCCGCATACTTTTAAGCTGTTCAAGAATACCATCGAGCAGCTGTTCCATCCTGCTGTCTGTTGTGGTAGAACCGCCGGAAATATTTTTCTCCGGCTTTGCAGGCAGCGGCTTGGACTGTTTCTCGGCGGTTTGCGGCATAGGTTTAGTTGCACTCTGTGGTAACGGCGGACTTTGAGTTGGATTTCCGCCGGTGGAGCGGTGATGTTTTTTAACGATATTTACAGCTTCCTTTATATTCACCGCTCGATAGTCCGGATTAGGCTCACCGGGTTTATGCTGTCCGGAATGCGAATGGTGATTTATCAATATGGTTTTACAGCCTGCCCGCAAACCGGCCTCGATGTCACGACCGCTGTTGCCAATCATCCAGGATTGCTTAAGGTCTATATCCATCTCGCCGGCCGCGGCCAGCAGCATACCAGGCCCGGGCTTTCGCCAGTCACTTTCCTTCTTGTATTTTTGGACCACTCCATCAGGATGATAGGGACAATAGTAAATCTTGTCTAAAGGTGCTCCTTTTTCAGACAAAAGCTGTTTTAACCTATCGTGGATTTCATCGATAGCCTTCTCGGAAATAATCCCCCTCGCAATGCCGGACTGATTCGAGACCACAATCAGCTTATACCCCATGGCGCGAAATTCGATAAGCGCCTTATCAACACCATCGAGCAGTTTTACCAGCTCAGGGCGATTAATATAGCCGGGGTCTTCGATTAACGTATCGTCACGGTCTAAAAATATCGCTTTATTGGCCATCTTAAGGTTAACTATTTGCAAAAATTATCTTCCACGAGCCCGCAAATTATATGAAGGCCGAGCAGATGAATTTCCTGGCTTCGAGCCGTCGATTTACTATTGGCACAAAGACAAACATCTGCCATATTTTCGAGCTTACTGTTTTTCTTGCCCGTAAAGGCCAGCACCTTAGCGCCTTTTTTCTTTGCTGATTTGACGGCTGCTATGATATTCGGCGATGAGCCGCTGGTCGAAATGCCCCACAGGACATCGCCCTTTTTAACCAATGCTTCGACTTGTTTGACGAACGTATTTTCGTATCCGTAATCGTTGGCTATCGACGTCAAAATCGATGTATCGGTCGTCAGAGCAACTGCCGGCAGCGGTTTGCGTTCCCGTTCGAATCTGCCTATAAACTCACTTGCTATATGTTGAGCATCCGCCGCAGAACCTCCGTTACCGCAAATGTAAAGGCGGCCGTTTCGCTTAAAGGTTTTTGTTATTAAATTGGCCGCGGCTTCGATTGCCTCGACACCATCAGCCTGAAACTCGGCTACCGTTTTCTTGTGGGCCTCTATTGTTTTTGTAATTTTTTTGCGAATACTCTTGTTCATTAGAGCTTATTTTCCAGTGACCTGATTTTTTCGATTGTCGCCGTGGAGCTTTTGCCTTCGACCAGCGGCGCAAGAACAACCCTGCCGCCGTAAGACTCTACAAACTCGGCCCCGACAACACCTTTTTGTGCCCAGTCCTGTCCCTTAACTATCACATCAGGCTTTATCTCTTTGATTAAATTAAGAGGGTCGGGCTCATCGAAAACGACAACATAATTAACCGTTTCCAGCGCAGCCAGTACCGCCATCCTGTCGTGCTGATTGTTAATGGGCCGGTCAGGCCCTTTAATCTGCTTGACCGAAATGTCGCTGTTTAATCCGACAACAACAATACTGCCCTGCTGCTTGCAGAATCTAAGGAACTCGATATGTCCCCTATGCACAACATCGAAACAACCGTTGGTAAAAACTACAACCCCATTTTGCCTTCGATGTTCATCTAAACACTTAATCAAGGATTTAATCGGAAGAACCTTGTCGCTCTTGCCGGTAATTTCATTGATAATTTCGTCGATAGTCACGGTTGCGGTGCCGAATTTCTCAACTTCGAGTCCGCCCGTTATATTTGAAAGTTGAACTGCCGTCTTGTAATCACAACCAGCCGCCAAAGTTATCGCAAGCGTCGCTAAAACTATATCGCCTGCTCCGGTAACATCATAAACGCTGCGAGGCCGGGTGGGTACTATTTCGTCTATTCCCTCTGCTCTAAGATACGCCCCTTCCTTATCGAGCGTAATCACCACTGCTTCGAGTTTAAATTTCTCGGCAAGGGTCTGGGCCGCCTTGGCCGCGTCACCTGAAGTCTTTATCTCGAACCCGACCGCCATAGAGGCCTCGTGCCTGTTCGGCGTAATGAGTGTGGCGCCGGTGTACTTCGAATAGTCAGCGGCAAGTGCAGGGTCAACAAGAACCTTTTTATTTGCCTGTGTCGCCAACTGTATCATTTGTTTGCAAATTGATAAGCTTAGCAGGCCCTTATTGTAATCCTGCAGACAAACAATATCCGCGTGCTGCAACTTGTCCTTATAAATCTGTAAAATCTTCTCACACTGCTTGTCGGATAACATTTCTGTGGACTCTTCATCCATCCTGAATAATTGCTGTTGATGGCGATGCTGCGCCAGCCCTATCAGTCTTTGTTTGCTGGTAGTAGGACGCTCGGCCAATACAAGCAGATTAGAGATATCAGCACCGGCTTGCGTCAATTCATCCTTGAGAATTTCACCGTTCTGGTCTTTTCCAATAACCCCTAAGCAAACCGGTATAGCGCCCAGTGCCGCAAGGTCTGCAGCAACAGAGGCTGCTCCGCCGCATCTATATTCGGTTTTGGTAACTTTCAATACAGGCACCGGCGCTTCGGGGCTTATCCTTAGAGCATCGCCGTAGATGTAAGCATCGAGCATAAAGTCCCCGACTACCAGAACTTCCGGCGAGCCGAGATTCGTTACCGTTTTTAGCAGTTTTTCATACATAAGAGTATAAACCGTCAATACTTCCTGTGAATTTTACCCGCTAATGCATCCTCAATCAACTGTTTTAATTTATCTTCCTCGGTCGTGAATTCTATCTCGACCTCCAAATACGCGAAAGGTATGTCTGTCGAAGCCGGAATTATCATCTTTGCCCTGGCCCGGTCCTTCTGTGTCGTTAGTATCAAATCCGCAGTTAAATAGCACGCCTGTTCATAAATATCTGCCAAGCATCCACTGGTGTAATGATAATGGTCGTCATAAATCTTCGAGCCGACCAGCTCGGCGCCGCTGTTTTTGATTGTGCTCAAAAAGGCGTCCGGATTACCTATGCCGCAGAAGGCAAATACCTTTCTCCCCCTTAATTGTTCGAGAGCAATTTCTTCGCCGTCTATGGATTTCGCGCAAACTGGTTTATGTATCGACTTTGCGATTATCATATCCGAATTGATTATTTGCAGTTCTTCTTTGACTCGGCTTAGTTCAGATCCTGAAATTTGGTCACACCTTGTTAAAACAGCCGCATCAGCTCGCTTGAGAGAATCAATTGGCTCTCTCAGCAAACCTGCGGGCAGCAATTTCCCATAGCCGAACGGACAGGTTGCGTCAATCGTTACGATGTCGAGGTCTCTGTGCAATCTACGATGTTGAAAGCCGTCGTCCATAATCAGTGCCTTTGCACCGAACCCGACAGCCTGCTCCGCCGCCGCAACGCGGTCAGGATTTATAATAACCTTTGCCTGCGGACAGCTTTCAGCAAGAACCGCCGGCTCATCAATTTTCGTCTCTCGCCTGCCCTGAGCAGAGCCGAAGGGTCCCTCGTCTTTCGTGCCTCGTGCTTTGTATCCTCTGGTTAGAATGGCACATGAGATTTGCTTTTCCTGTAGAAATTTGCATATCCAGATTACCAAAGGCGTTTTGCCGGTTCCGCCGGTCGTTATATTCCCGATACTTATAACCGGCATATCAGCAGTATGTATTTTCAGCCATTGTTTGGAATATAAAAAGTTACGACATCTGACAGCAAGCGAGTAACCTATCGCCGCGACCCTCATGGAGAATCGCAGGAGCGTGGCAGTTAAACCAACACTTTGACCTGAAATCAGTTTATGAAAATTACGCTGGTTCAATATACAAAATCCTCTACAAACTTTTCTAAATTAATAGACTGTTATATAATAGAGTATACTGGTTTTTGGGCAACAAAAAAGACCATCAAGCTTGATTATGTGCGATGTTACAAGGCCTTTGCGGTATTTTATGGGACCACCTATGGTTTCGCAAACTAATTTACACGGATTAACAATTCGTGGATTTAGTCGATGATACATCGAAAATTTTCATTAACTGCCTATGATAGTTGAATTGAATGAAACCTAATTGCTGGAATAACCGATATATGGATAGCAGAAGGTTATGCCAAAAAATCTGATGAACAGGGGGTAAAATGCAAGAGCAAGATGCCAAACCAGTATTATTAGTTGAAGATGACAGCATAGATGCAATGTCAGTCAAAAGAGCATTTCAACATCTTCATATTAAGAACAAATTGGTCCTCGTAGGGAATGGCGAAGAGGCGCTTGAATATCTGCAAAACAAAGATAATGCCAAACCACAGATTATCCTTCTTGATTTGAATATGCCAAAAATGAATGGTATCGAATTTATGAAGATTGCAAAGGCGGATGATGATCTTAAAAGGATTCCTGTGATAATACTAACCACATCGAAAGCTGATCAGGATAGAGTCGAAACTTTCAATCTGGGTGTTGCCGGCTATATAATGAAGCCCATGAACCACGAAGAATTTATAGGAATGATGGACAAAATTCACCAGTATTGGGAGATGACCTTATTTCCAGATGAGTATTAAGCAGCTGTTCTATGCTTAGCTTTTCATCTTCTTTACGATAGCCTCGGCCATTTCTCTTGTGCCGACAGCGGTTGGGTCGTTGCGGTCCGCCTTCATATCATAGGTAACATCTTTACCCTCGGCGATTACCGCAGCCATTGCCGCCTCAAGCTTGTCTGCTTCAACCAATTTACCTATATGCCGGAGCATCATCACACCGCTGAGTATCAGAGCGGTGGGATTGACCTTGTTTTGGCCTTTGTATTTCGGTGCGCTGCCGTGTGTCGCTTCAAAGACTGCTATTTTGTCGCCGATGTTCGCCCCCGGCGCCATACCGAGGCCGCCAACCAGACCGGCGCACAAATCGCTTAGTATGTCACCGTAGAGATTCGGCAATACAATGACGTCGTAAAGTTCGGGCTTTTGAATCAGCTGCATACACATATTATCGACAATGCGGTCTTCGAATTCTATATCAGGATATTGCTTTGCGACGTCCCTGCTCACATCGAGCCATAAGCCATCTGTAAATTTCATAATATTGGCTTTATGAACGGATGTTACTTTTTTGCGTCCAACTTTGCGGGCGTAACCAAATGCGAAACGAACTATGCGTTCTGTACCCCTGACCGAAATCGGTTTTATACTTATGCCGGAATCCGCGTTTATCTTTCGGCTGCTGTGTTTATTTAACCAATCTATAAGCTCCGCGGTCTCATCTTTACCTTTTTGAAATTCGATACCTGCATAAAGGTCTTCAGTATTCTCGCGAACAATAACAAGGTCGATATCAGTATATTTGCTCCGCACACCTTTATAGCTCTTGCAGGGTCGCAGACACGCATATAAATCGAACGCCTGCCGCAGATGCACATTTATGCTTCTAAAACCTTTTCCGACCGGCGTAGTAATAGGAGCCTTTAATGCCAGACCGTTCTTTTTAATCGATTCGACGGTGGAATCAGGCAAAGGGCTTCCTTCCCGCTCCATCACATCCAGGCCTGCCTCCATAATTTCCCAGTTTATGCCGGCGTCTGTGGCATCGACGCATCTTCGTGCGGCTTCCGCAATCTCCGGGCCGACTCCGTCGCCGGTAATTAAAGTCGCATTAACCATTTTTTAATACTCCAAAAATTTCAAAACCGCTATGTTACATCCAGAAAGCAAAACTGTCAACCCCACCCTGCCCCACAGAGCCGCGACCGTGAGGGAGCGGTCAATCCCGGTTAGCCCCCAAGCCTGCTTGGGGGTCGGGTTAGCCCTGCCACCTGTGGGCAGGGTTTTCAATTCGTTTAGCCGTCGCCGGAACGGCGACGTTGTCCTACCTGCCCGATTGGCCCGACCAAACTCTTCTTTATTTTGCCGTTGAATCATCCCATTTCCCGGGTAAAATAGGGGAAAGTTGCAACCACAGATTACACAGAGTATTATTAGACGCGGATTTGCACCCGCCCTTGGCGAGGTCTCGCCTTACGGCGGACGGATTATTTGTTTTTGCGGGATTGGGTAGGGTGTGGTTGGGAAATTGCCTCATTTTAAGAAAATCTCTGGGAAAAGGTTGTGGTTGCTTAATTTTCAATAATCATTATGATTAACAAACAGTAGGTTCAGAAGTGATAAAGGATTGCGTATCAATGGAGACTGGGTAAATGATCACGGATACTCATAAAACAGCAACACGGCCTCTTTTTGAAGAGGTCGCAGTAAATCGAACCGACATACCATTATTCGTAAACAAGACGAAATTTATAGAGGCAATTCGGCAGTTCAAAGAACAAGATTCGCTATCGAAACTTAGAGCTGAGGTGTTGGATTTAGAAAGTAACCTGCACAGCGTTAAAACCGACAAGATAGGCGTTCTAAACATACACAGCAATGGGGATACAGTCAAGATTAGCCAGAAACACTTACTTGACCAGCTTGACCAAATCGCTGATTCGCAGACGCTCGAACGAGCCAAGTATTATATTGAACGGCTGGAAAAAGCCATGACGGAAATCCGAACTAATAACATCGTTGAGGAAAAACTGACAAATGGGAAAGTATAGAATTGCCATTGTCGCACAAGTAAATTCTTCTCTTTGTAAAAGTGACTTGGAAACGCGATTAGTTGCTTCGTTATTTGACGTAGAGACAGAACAAAAAGTTGGCGACGGAGACAACGACCAGCTTGAGGTTGAGGACTATGAATTAACAGAGGCGACCGCAATTGGTACAGAAGAGACCTAAAATGAGGTACACGCGTTGAAGAGCGAAATGACCTTTAGTGATGCGATTGAAAAAGTTATGCTAACGAACGGATGCTTTGCCTCGTTACAGCATATCTATAAAGAATTTCCTAAATATAGAGATTTTAGTGGCAAGACCCCATATAACACAATCCAAGAGAGAGTGCAGAGAGATAAACGGTTTACTCGAATTGGTGTGGGTGTTTATGCATTGACTAATTTCTTAGATAAAATCGAAAAACCGGAGCCACCTACCAAGAAGAAAGAAAAAGTTGAATTTCAGCATGCACGAATCCAAGGGATGCTATTAGAAATTGGAGAATTGCAGGAATATGGAACATATACTCCGGACAAACGGAAGTCTTTTGATGGAAAAAACCTCGGGTTAATTGCAAGTATGAATGAATGCCCACCTTTTACTTTTTCAGATATCATTCAGCATACGGTGAAATTCATTGATGTAATTTGGTTCAATACGCGGAGGTTTCCTTATAAAGCTTTTGAGGTTGAGAATTCGACAGATTTTAGAGGTTCTCTGACAAAGTTTTGCGAACTGCAAGACTTCACAACAGATTTCTTTATAATCGCACCCGATAGTAGGAAACAGAAATACGAAAGGGAAATAAATAAAACAGCTTTTAGCGCAATTGCCAGCCGATGCAAGTTTAGGTCTTTTGAGAATATAGAAGCTTACTATGGAAGTCTGTTGAATTATAGGAAATTTAGTAATTTGCTTTAATCTGAATTGCGAACATTGCGCAAAAACAGGAGAACACGGCACGTTTATCGGTATTAATTTCTTTGCTACTGGTGGTCCAAAGTGGGATCCACAATATCCGACGAACGACGAGCGGGGATGCTATGGTTGTTTCTGGTATGACCCGGATGTTTGGCGCCGAGAGCTAAACAAGATTGTCGAGGAGGCTAACAAAGAAATAAGTTGATACAAAATAAGTGTAGCAAATAAAAGGCGGGCAAGATGATTATACTGCCCCCTAAACCCTACCCCCTATTTCCCTTGACTTTTGCCTGAAATTTGGTATAATTTCCCCGTTCATCAGTAGATGGACGCATATCGCCCAGCTTGCCTCGCCATCCTTTTGGCGGGTTTACCTCGCCACTGCGTATGGCGGGTTTACCGCGACACCTTTACGGTGGCGGGCGGGGCAAGTCTTCAGGTCCAGCAGGCCAAGTCAAAAAATCAATTAACTAATTAACCGTTTAACCAAAAAGGAACACTGGTCGGCTTAATAACGAAGTCCGAAGAAATCTGTGTTTATCCTATCAACTATAAATAGTGTTTTAGTCAGCCTCACAAATGGGCCATTGCAGAATGACCCAGTGAACGAAGGCAGCTGGTTTTCGCAGATGCTCGCATCGAGAAAAACCGCCGCCGAGTACACCTTGCTGACTAAAATTTCTCTGCGCCCTCTGCGTAATCAGCGTCAAAGAAACAGTGTAAATCTGTGAAATCTGTGTCTGATTTGAAAGGAAAATAACCAATGAGCGGCTTCCAATAACCAATTAATCCTGTTTATAATTTGCTTCTCTGTGTTTTCTGTGCCCTCTGTGGCTGAAATTTTATTTACTGCGACAGAATCGGAGACTGTCTAACCTGAAAGGAAAAATCAATCAAAATGATATTAATTATGCGAAACGAACCCAATTTTCAAAATACCAAAAATGATTATAACTTCAGCTCAAATAACCAGTTACCCCTTACCAGTTACCATTTACCACTATGCAAAACGAACCCAAACGAACCCAATTTTGCTCAGACTTTCGTCGAGCAAAATTGCCCTAAGTGAAATCGAAGGGCCTATGATACTTTACGAAAAGTCAAAGAAAGCGTTTTATGTTGACATTTCCGGTAAACTTTTTTAAGTTTGTGGATACTGGGAGTGTAGCTCAGTTGGTAGAGCAACGCACTTTTAATGCGTAGGTCTTGGGTTCGAGCCCCAACACTCTCATTTTTCGGTGATTGGTAATTAGTTATTGGTAACTGATAACTGGTGATTAGTATTACCAATTACCAGTTACTAATTACCTGTCTTGCCTTTGGCGGTCCTTTCCGCCAGCGCTTTCATCGCCTCGAACTGAATATCCTTGCCGTAGAGATTGCCTTTATTTACTGCGTATTCCCTAAGAGCTTTGCTGTCAATCTGGTCGAGTTTACCCCTCCGTGAGAGTTCCTTGAAGTTGAGCTTGCGCATAGTCACATCTTTTTCATCACTATCACCATTGGCATTTTCAATGACCTTCAGCAGAAAATCCTGCCCCAACAGCTCCATCCCGCTGTGCAAATCTTTTTCTCTTTCCCTGCCCGGCCCTTCGAATACTTTACTTACGGGTTTACGTTTATCGAGGCTTCGCCCTGCTGCCGGGGCTGAGAATGATAACCGGTGAGCGCCAAATCCTGGCTTGATTTGGTGTTTGTGATTTTGAGAGGGATGCTGGTTGTGTCCTTTTAATTTATGTGCTTTTGCGTTGACAAGGCTGAAGATAGCAAAAGAAGCCGCCACAATAACAAGAACCAGTATTTGTACCCAGATAGTCTCGTCCCCGTCGCTGCCGTGAGCAGCCAGGATTGTTTGCGTTAAGAGAACGTTCATTGCTTTGTATAAGGCGAATTCTTTTATCCTAACGGACTGCTATTATTTTCTTTGACGCTCTGACTCGGCCCGGAATTAACGACACGGAAGCCTCCCGTATTCTAACCAGAAACATCGAACTCCGGGCTTATTTCCCTAAAGCTGCCGCCAAACCGGCCGGTACCCTGTCGAACCTTACTGCTTAGATGCTGTGTTTATTCTTGCGAGTGGTTCTTTCCGTCAGCACCTTCATTGCCTCGCACTGAATAACCTTACCGTAGAGATTGCCATCGTTTATCGCGTACACCTTAAGTGCATTACTGTCGATAGTGTCCAACTGGTCTCTACGCAGAAGCTCGTCGAAAGTAAGTCTCCGCATCGCCACGTCGTTTTTGTCCTCTCCTGCGGTGCTCTCGACAACGCCAAGCAGGAAATCCAAATCCAATATTTCCATGCCGCCGGCCAAATCTTTGTCCCTGTTTCTGTTAAACTCACTCTTCAGATTTTCCTCACCGGAAATGTCAGAAGACACCCTGCCCGGTGAATGTACCTCAACAATTTTACCTGCTGCCATACTTTTCACCTCGCTTTTCTTTTCTCTTATAGAATTCCAAACCATTTCTCTTTATGCCTCCAACTCAAACAAAGGTGTAATTATCCAATTCAAATAATACTAAACATTGGCTGTCTGCCATAAGCTAAACGCAAAACCAACATAGTTATATACTCATTTCGTCCGCCAGTCAAGAAATTGTGAAATTTCTTCAATTAATCCTAACAAGGCATAAAAAAACCCGGCTGAAGATTAGTCATCAGCCGGGTCGTCGATGGTCCTATATGTCTTATTCACCGCCGCGTACAACCATATCAAGCGTGTAAACCTTATCCTGGCAGGTGATATACAGCGTTTTATTTTCCGGCCCGCCGAAGCAGGCATTCGAGCAATTGTAAGTTGGTACGTTTATCATTTCAAGTTCGACGCCGGCCGGTGAAACAATCCAGACACCGCCCAGACCGCAGAAATACAGGTTGCCTCGCTCGTCAATCGTCATACCATCAGGGTCGTTCGTACGCGGCGGGCTTGTCGGCTTGAAGAACACCGAACCTGTGCCTAATGTCCCATCGGAATTTATGGGGAAGACCCACCAGCGCTTAGTAGAAACGGAACCACCGGGGCCGCTGCTGCTTTCGGCAACGTATAGCTTGGTTTCATCGAGAGAGGTAATAATGCCATTTGGTTGATACAGACCGTTTTTCACTAAGGTTACTGTGCCATCGGTTTCAAGCAGATATACGCCCTGGTCATTTGGCCCAACACCCCAGTCGGGACAGGTGAAATAAATATTACCGTTAGCCAGTTGGCACAGGTCGTTAGGCTTCTTCGATGCTGTTCCGAGAACGACAGTATCTTCCGGCCCGGATGCGCCTATGCGATGACTGCGAATCTGATAGACATCCTCATCAGCCGTAAGCAGTCTGCCGTCCAACGAAAGAAGCATTCCATTTGTTGCCGGTGCACTGTTCAGCCAAACGTATGCACTGCCCGGCGAATCGAGCCGTAAAATCTGATACCCTCCGGTTCTCTTGGTAAAGAAAAGCTTACTGCTTTTCGGGTCCCATGTTGCGCCCTCGAAATAGACCCCAGATACGGAGTAAACCTCTTCAATCGTTGCTCCCGGCACAATAAGCTCATCGGTAAGTTCGTCGAGATAATTGTCGCACAGGACAACCAGGTCTCGTTCGTCAATAATATTGTCGTTTGATATTGCTATGTTACAATTCGGGTCCCAGTTGGGCCCGCCTGATGTGCTGCACCAGGCCTTCGCGAATATAGCAAAATCTCTAAGGTCAACATCCCAGTCCCCATCGAGGTCTGCCCAGCTCGGTGCATCAGTCGTAAGTTCTATCCCATCGCCCGTGCTGCTGAGGTTTCGGCTGTATTGCTTGTCGGTCGAGTTGTTCCAGTGCTCATGAACGCCTAAGCTTTCAGTCAGGCCGCCGTCATGATTCGGGTCATAATTAGCGCCCGATGGCGGACTCGGTATCAACGCCGCTTCGTGCAGATAATCATCCGCCCCGCTCATATGCGGATAAGCATATTCGCCGCCGCCGGTATGAACCCCATCCCACTCTGCATACATAAAATCATCAGCTACTGAGTCAGCCGCAACCTGGTCCATCGAAACAAAAATACTTGAAGGCCAGTCATTATTAAACGGTGCCATCTCCCACCTGATTGGTGTGGAGTCCCAGCTTTGACCTGAATATAAGCCGTCAATTAAGGCCAGAAGTGTTTTACCGCCCAGCCGCGGATGACTCATAAAGTCAACAATCGCCCTGTAATGGCCCATTCCCGGGGTTTCTGCCGGCCTCGTATCATGAGTATTATAATAACCGGAGGCATTCGGGTTTCTAATCAAAGACCCATAGTTGTTTTTACCACAGACGGTGATTCCGCCGGTATCGTGACTTTTGAGAATAGGGAAGTTAATAAAGTACTCTGCTTGGGCGAAGTGTGTCGGTATATAGTCCTGAGTTTTACCAGTCACGCGACTGGTGACAGGGTCGCTCCAGTAGAATGGTGCACTGGTATCGTAGGTAACATTTGTTCTGCCGTAAAGTGAATAGCCTGGGTTTTTCAGGTAAACTACACCAGGACAATTCGGCCCGACTATATCATACCACTGGTTCGACATCATTCTGCCCGGGTCGCCTATGCTTATATCGCCGGCAGCAACGCCCGCAACATCCGTTAGTTGTTTTAAAAGGGCTATCGCAAGCTGCGGCGAATTATCTATCTGGTCAAGGCAATCCGTCGGTTTAATACCAGTAGAGGGATTTGAGTTCATCAATGTAAAGTTTGCTTTTATGGCGATTTTTTCACCGGGCGTATAGCCGACATCGCCTTTGCCCATTCCTTGATTGAAGCTCCTGAATATTGCGTCCCAGGCGGCGTAATCTGTGCTTTTGCCGGTTATCGACCGGATTGCCTTCGAGAGCATTTCATCAACGACCTGTTGATTGGTACAGGTATCGGAATGCCAATAAGGCGGACTAGTGTCCCCATTTGAACCGGTCCAGCTCGTGGCGTTTGCGTCGTGTATCCATGCAACCCTGCCGGGATGAACACCCTTACCCTCGCCGAGCGGACTGTTGGCAACTCGTGGCTCATGGGCATAGATTATCTTTTGCTCTGTGTTATTCATAGCCGCCCAGATAAAACCGATACTGGCAACGATACAGACTGCCGCCAAAACATAACGCGCCCGCGCAAAATTGCGCTTTGCTTTGTGAAACGCCGCAGCTGAACCCGCCAAACCCAACAGCCAAATTATAAAACCAGACGCCAGCGGAAACGCTACCCGCTGACAGGGATATGTCGCCCGCGTAGGCTTCGGTATCACCCGTATCAAAAACCAAATTAGAGCTGCCAACCCTGTAACCGGGAATAACCACTTCAGCCAGTAAAATTTGCTTTTAAGAAATGACATCACGTTTCCTCCTTTTTCTTTTACGTTAGTCCTCAATATTTTCTCCCCCTGTTTTTAAGGAATACGATATTGAAATGAGAAATTGTTTATCAATATTAATTACCATACTGGCTCCTGCCAATCGGCACCGGCTGTCCAAAACTCTGCGCCATATTCGTAACAGCCGACATCTGGAGCATCACCAACGTAACCATCTGTAATGCCGGGGATTACATAGCCGCCATCAATAGCGACTGAACTGCTCGTTAACGTGCCGTCAGGATTAATTTCGTAGTTGCCATTGTGGTGTAATTCGGGTGGAATCGGCGCAAAATTACCAATGCTGCATTTGTACAGATTGTTAATCACGCTGCAAGTGCTTTGGTCAGCAGGCGCCTCCCAATACCCATAACCAAAAGCCTTGCCGCAGCTCGCAAGTATCGTATTATTGAATGAATGCACGTTGTTGATTGGGCAGCTCATATTTATCCCTGTTTCGGGAATGTTCCATACAAGATTATGATGAATCGTAAGATTAGCGCAGTTGTTATCAACATAAATGCCCCTCGGATAGATTGAAGTCACCGTGTCGTGAACATTGTTATAGCAAATAATTGCTCCGCCGCCATCACATCCCCAGCTATAGGTTATACCGCAATCCTTCGTAAGCCATGGGCCGTGATACATATGGTTATAGCTGCATACGAAACCTCGCCCTTCGTGCCAGAAGACAAATCGGCCGCTGTCATACAAGGTGTTTCGCGTATACAAGCCGCCGTTTGCATCAGGATTCACGTATATAGCGCCGGCGTAAGTGGCTATATAATCGACGTCGTGAATAATGCAGTTGGTTACTTTGTTGCCTTGGCCCCGGTCGTGTATGCCGTTGCCGGCAGAATAGACGATACTGCATTTCTTCCATTCGTTATCCGAACCGCTCATGCGATTTTGATGTTTATATGGATTATGAGAGGTACTATAGCTGCTGCATTGGCTGAAATGGTCAACGTATTTTATATGGCAGTTTTCTATGAGACAATTATGGGAGCCATCCATCAATACCGCCGCAGCGAAGATTCGCATACCTTTGACCCGGATATGGCTTTTACTCGACAAATCGAAGGCGTGATTTCGTTTTTTTACCTCGACAATATGATTGCTCGGCGAGTCGTTACCTTCGCACCAGAGATAACAATCGTAACTTTGCACATCGGCTTTCTTCAGGTACCATTCTGTTGCTATATCCAGTCCGTCAAGTGCGCCGAACAGCCAATAGGGGTCACCCACCTCTGGGGTATAATACTCCCCACCCCAGGCATTATCACTGAAACTAAAGCTGGCACCAGGAGTATAGTTTGTGATGAATTTGGTAAAACTTATCCATTCGTCACCGGGGACAATATGAACAGTCGCATCATTCCAGTCTCCGGGTGGCAGTGCGTCATCAACGAGAATACTTCCATCCGTACCCGCATCGCTATAGGCACGATTCATCGTTACTAATTGATTCACACCTGTATTTGGCCATCGCGCCTCATTATACATCTGATGGTCAACGAACAGTTGATTAAACGGGGCGTCCTCTGAAGGTGTTGAGATAGTAGTCTTGTAGATAGAGCCGCTATAGACAGACCAGGGGCCTGTTAGCAGGTCAGCGCCGCTGATAATCGGATGTTCGTTCGGATAGGCAAGAAAAAGTATTGGGTTTTTTTCGGTACCCGAATTAGCCGGCGTGACCATTTCCCGATAAACGCCCTGGCGAATAAAGCACGCATCGCCCGCGACCATTAAGCTGGCGGCTTTTTGTATGGTTTTGAATGGCTGGCCGGATGTGCCGGGATTAGTGTCAACACCGGTGCTTTCAGATACGAAATAGACCTTGCCGTCTGTTTCCCAAATATAAGCAAGAATGGCAAAGTCTTTTAGGTTCACAAAATCATCGAGGTTGTAATCGCATGTTTGGTCATAACCGGCATCGCCGGAACTGAGCAGCCAGGTTTGACCCATTCGCGCCAACTGCGTATAGTTGGCTGCCGTCGTGACATTTGCAGCTGAAAGAAAAACAACTGCGGTTGCGCAAAGAAAAGTAAAAATCTTACATCTCATGGCTAAATCTCCGAAGCAGCCTGTGAACATATTAAGCCTTTTATCTTTAGGCGTGCAACAGGCTATCTTATTTTTGAGAAGCGGCATCACCTTACCTCTTTATTATTTCGGCCATCTTCCTCGGCAGATTTAACCATCCTCCACAATATGGCGTAAATAGCACGTATTTACAGACAACCAGCCTGTTTAAAGTATATCAGCATTTACACAAAACATCAAGTTTAATCCCCCCAATGGTGCCTTCTAACGAATACGAGAGTCGATACACCCCCTCTATGCAGCCCTAAAACCGCATCATCAACCGTCAATTTTACCCCGGAGTTGATATATAACCGACTGTTCAGTCTTTCTTTTCGGCCTCATGACTGTGTTCGGAAGCAGAACCGCCGGAACCCAGATATGCCGACTTGAATTGCTCAAGATATTCTCTCATCTTCGAGATATTACCCAGGTCTGTGGTTTGTTTGCATTTCATCGAATAAACCATCAATTTATGCAGGAGAGTTAACTTACGAACATAGTCCTGATAAGCTTGTCCCCCGCCGTCATCGACAGGAGCAATTCTCTGCTTCATAAAATATTGCGTAACAATATCGCTTAGATAATCAGCATGCTCTTCCTTGTTCATAACCCATCTGACTATTTGGTTATAGTTCTTGCCTGCGTCTTTTGATAGCTCGTTAATTTGGTTCATCGCCTTTTCGATTGTCGTAATATGCTCAGCCATCATTTCCAGTCGCATAGCATCGTTGTAAATACCACAGGGTATCTCGCAATGCGAAAACACAACAGACGACAGACAAAACAGGGCAACTGTGATTACCACAATAGCAAATACATACTGTTTTTTAATCTTTTTCATTTCTCTGCACTCCTTTCAAAGAGCATCTTAACCAATTCTTTTGGCTCGATTCTGAACATCGCCCCCCTGCCCTCGAAGAAATTGTGTTTTTCAATCAGATGAATATTCAAATCCGACCATTTCATACTCTGCCCTGATTCCGGATTTCTAACATAAGTAACCCTTTTTGCGAATTTCGCCGAATCTGGCCAGGGACAACTCACCTGCCCCTTAACTTCTTCTGCTTTCGCTTCGAGTTTCCGCCCCGCCTGCACCCAGCACCCAAGGGCCGGTACCGCAGCATCAGTAATTTCTTTCATCCGCCCGACTATTTGTTCAACGGCAATTTTTAATTCGGCCAGCTCGACTATGTCGCCATCTATTATTTCAGATATGTTGCGCCGGTCTGTACCCATAAAACCAGCCCCTGCCGAATTTGACGACCTTAAAACTTCTTCAAGTTTTTGTATGTTCGCCGGCTGTTTCATGTCGAACTCTTTTCGAATTTGTCATAGAAAATTCTTTCTTCCCCAATCCCCATCTCTTTAAGTACCTTTATCGAAGCGTCAACCATCCCCGGACTGCCGCAAAGATATGCTTCGCATTCAGGAGCATTTTTCAAATCTTCCTTAACAACCTGCGTTACAAGGCCAACCTTTCCGTCCCAGTTTTCACCTTGTCCCGTCTCAGCGACTGTCGGAACAAACCTGAAATCAGCAATCACCGATTCGAACTCGCGCATAAGGTCAACATAAAACAAGTCTTCGACCTTATTGCCCCCGAAATAGTATGTCGCCTTGCGCTTATTGCCGGTATTTTTCATATAATGAAGCATGCACTTAATCGGGGCCATACCAGAGCCACCTGCCATGAAAACTATGGGAGCGTTTGTATTTGAAAGCCGAAGTTTTCCGTAAGGCCCCTTGATTTCAACTTCATCGCCGACCTTAAGATACTCGAAACAATAGGTCGTACTAATTCCGCCGGGGATTCGCCTTATAATTAATTCAATCGCACTTTTATCAGCAGGGTCCGAGGATATAGAGTACGTTCTATAAACTTCTTTACTGTTCTTCTCGTAAACCGGCGTCAACAACTGTATGTACTGCCCCGGCACATAATCAATCGTTTCAGGCTTTTTAAATTCAAGACGAAACTGCTTTATGTCAGGCGCAAGCTCCAGAATCTCTGTACATCTGCAGACATACTTTTTAACGGGGGGAAACTTCGGCGGTGCTTTAACTGGCTCTTTTGGCAATGAAGAAATAAATGCCTCCCATCAGAATAACCAGGGCATTTGCCGGTTCGGCAATTACATCTATATTGACGAACCGGATACCTTACCGGAGAGGGCGGGATTCGAACCCGCGGTACCAGCGTTCACCAGTACGACGGTTTAGCAAACCGTTGCCTTCAGCCGCTCGGCCACCTCTCCAAACAATCTTTGAGTAATTTACATTTTGCCGGCTCATATTGCAAGAAGATAAGTGATATTCTCCACATAAAGTCTTTTTATCAGATTGAATTAACAAATCCTTGCATTATTATACGGGTTTTTAGATTGACTTTGCCGTTAATCTCAATGTAGGATAAAAGTGTATTTTATGTTTGTAAAAACAGCTTAGTCTACTCCTCACCAAGGAGTAATTAGGCACCCTTTTATTTAGTGAGCGCCCGTAGCTCAGCTGGATAGAGCAACGGATTTCTAATCCGTAGGTCACAGGTTCGAATCCTGTCGGGCGTATTAGAGTTTATGCCGGTGCCATTAGGTGACAGTAGCTCTTTTTTTGTTCCTAAATCTGCCATTTTCAAAGACTTAACACCTCTGCTATTTTGCTCAGTATTGATTTGCTCCTTCGCTTCATTGTGGCCAATCAAAGACATTGAATTGCAATCAGAGTAAGTAGTATTTGTAAGCTTTTTGTAAGCTGGTTTGTAAGCACCATCAACTGGTAATTCATCTGTTCCAGTAGCTTTTTGAGTTTTACTACTTGGCAATGAAAAATCCGGCAAACCAGCAACGGCTTCAGATTCCTGCCTCCTGAAAATATGCGTGTATCGGCTCATAGTCATATTTATATCAGAATGCCTCATAATTGACTGAACAACTTTTGGGTGCGCTCCACTTGCCGCTAACAGGGAGCCTGTCGAGTGCCTAAGTGAGTGGAAATCGCAATAACGTCCAGCATCATCAACATAAGGAATTTTCACCGCTTCCAAATCAGCTTTGAGCATCTCTGCTGTTTTCTCTGGCATATTGAACACCTGCACATTTGGAAATTTGCCTGCCATAAAGCTTTGTAATTCGGCTGCTGTATCTTTTCTTAAAGGTAAAATGCTTTGCTTACGATTCTTGCTATAGCCTGCTTCGACCGTAACTGAGCAGTTTTAAAATCAAACGATGTTACTCTTAAGCTTCGCAATTCTGAAGCTCTCAGCCCTGTTTCTACAGCCAAACGATACAAACGATGACCACAAACGCCTCTTTTTTTCTTTTTCCTGTACCCATAATGAACCTTTTTTCTAATCGGTTAGCCCCCAACTTTATGTTGGGGGGTTTGCTGTTGCTGCCTGCTGTTCGGATACTTGTTTTTCTACTGCGTCCCTTAGGGACTGCGTAAAACACTGGATCCTCATTCCGGCCTCGGCCAGCACTGCGCAAACTATTTTTCTACTGCGAGCGACCAGCCACGAGCCACAAGCGACTAAAAACATACCGGCTTACGGAAGTAACAGCAAAAGTTTTTTCAACTTTCGATTCTCGATTTTCTAATTCTTCTCCGTTTCGGTTGGCTCCTCCGCTAACAATTCCTCTGTCAAACCAAGCTCATCGAAGTATTCTTTGAGTTGTTCCGAGTCCATGTCATCGTCGCGAATAGCACTTTCGCCAACCTTAATTTCCCTTGTATAAGCTGCATTCTGAGTCACGAAGACAATACTGCCATCGTGAAGGGCACCATGCTTATATCCTTTTATTTCCTTCTTTTCCATTTCCTTGATTTCTTCAAGCGCAACTTCGTATGCGTCCATTATTCTTTCCAGCCATTCACGACCTTCGAATACCTTCTTCGGCTCAAGAGTTTCGCCGGGGACGAACCCATCCAACCCTTTCTCTGGCCCATTCCTGTCAACATACAGAATTTTTTCCATCATCTCTTTGTCTCCGTACAGAAGCTTTTCCGCCAGTTTTTTGTCACCGAAAATTGCTACCGGGATACATGGGCCGCGCTGACGGCTTTGATATCGATACAGGAGTATAGCTACGGTCTCGTCTTTCGGCGGAATGACGTATTCCTCTGCCTGATGAGGTTCGATAGGAATAAAGCCGAGAGTCTCGAAGTAATCCCTCAAAACATTAGATTTCATATACTCATCATAAAAAACATCATCACTGTCTTTAAACGTAACATTTCTTATATAACCCTTATTCCGAGTTATAAAGACGATTTTACTCATAATCCCGTATTGCTTATCTAAACCTTTTTCTTCAGCCTCTGTGAGAGCAATATCATATTCATCGATTATTTTTTCTAACCAGCCACGGCCCTCAATTAACTTCATCGGCTCAAGTTTCCTACCTATAATCTTCTCTGCATTTTTCTTGTCGCCGAATAAGGCCAGCATATAGCAAATATTATTGTAATCATCGGAACAGATGTTACAGTCATTATCACCAATAATCGGAATAGGTTCAAATAGAATTGCTATAGTCTCATTTGCCGACGGAACAAAATATTTATCCGCCTTTACAAATCCGAAATCTGGTTCTGTCTGTTTTTCTCCTTTTGTGTCACTCTGCATCAATATAAAGCAGGTTAAGCAAATGGCCCAAAATAGATATGTTCCTTTTGTGTTCCTCATATTTAACTCCTTCATTACTGTCCGCTAGTAATATCTGGGTATCTAAACCAAATATACTGATCACCAAATCCAACATCGCTGACTCCGTAATCACGAAGTTTTGTCGAGATTTCTTGTCCTACTGCAGGAGTTGCATCAGATGCCCTTTCTTTGGCATCATGCAAATTTTCGCCCCACGCGCCGAGTCCTTCCCATAGCGCTTTTGTGTATGGATTGTAAGACTGAAGCAATACTGTAATACTATCCCTGAAGGGAACTTCATCCGTCCAGCTTATAAACGCTTTGTCGCCCGGAAACCCATTAATTGGTAGTATCCCTAACGCCTCTGCGAATTGAGAGGTAGCTCCTCCCTCGCAGGTATGGAAGTATACAAAGTTCAATTTGGGGTTTTCCATAAACCCCAATTCTTCAATTGAATGAGGATACCACCAACTATTAAATGCGGAAACTTTCTCTCCGTTGAATTCAATAATTTGGTTCCACTTACTCTCATAGCCGTAGCAACCATGTCCAAAGTGAACCCAGATTTTAACATCCTGAAGCTGGAGCCAACGTTTGACATTATCCCACGTACTTTTACGCCATGACAAAGGAATAACGTAGTTTGTACCAATCCTACCGCCTCCTTTGGTTACAACCGCATTGATGACTTCTTTGCAATACATTGCGACATCTTCCGAACCAACAGAGACAATCATCCTCGCAGTCGAATCAGGGTCGTAGTCCACTTTCTTAGTTACTGAAGCGCTCATTTTCCCGCTTCTGCTACTCGAACTGGCAGTAATTCTATCGAATCCATCACCGTTGGCCATCAAAAGGAAAACTTCCGGACTCGATACATTCATATCATAAATCAGATGATCTTCAGAGAAAACCTCTCCCGGAATAATGGCTTGTATATTGCCGGTAAAATCCCCGGAATAAACCGTTGTACCATCAAAACCATCGTTAACTTCCACAGTATAATCCGTCCCCGACAATCCAAAGGCATAGAAGCAATAAGGCTTATCGAGTTGATAACCTTCTTCCATAGCCACATGGCTCAATTCATTGTTGAAAACAACTTCATTTGTCTGCGATGATACGACCCTGCCGTCCACGTCCATACTTACAATCTTAATCTCGTGCGTGCTGTTGGTGAAATTCTCTGTATGAATACCTATAAACGGATTTTCATCCTCCATCTCGATGAAAAACTCCCTCTGCAACAAGCCATCTATTAATGCAAATACTTTGTACGTTCTTTGATCCGACACATCAATGCTCATATGCACGTAACCACTTAAATTATTCGGGTCTTGGTCGAAACTCGGCACTATATTAGGAAGCATAGGTTCGCAGTTTAGCTCCCACTGGCTGGCTAAGAGCGCAAAATCTTCAAGATTCACAAAACCATCTCCACTGATATCGGGGATATCGCCCCAAAATCTATCATCTAAACTACACAGCCAGTATTGAGCAAATTCCGCATAATCATATAAATCAAAATACGTCAGCCAATAATCCCCAATCACGGCAAGCTCATTATAGTCAACGACTCCGCTATCGTCAAAATCCCACGAATAGCACTTCTGATTATCACCGTAGTCGTAAAGCCAGTAATCAGCCAATAACATAATATCGCCAAAATCAACCTTGTAATCGTTGTCCAAATCCGCCGTTAGAATTGTATCACCTGCGTTCGAAAACTGCCAGTTGATATAATGAAAACCTATATCTGTTATGTTGGAATCAGGAACCCCGTCAACCGTAGTAGCCTTTCCGATAAGCGAGGCCTGCCCTGAGCCTGTCGAATGGGTCTCGTCGATATACTTACTGCCCGCATCTATCAACGCGCAATCCTGTTCGAGAAAGAATGGGTACTGCGCATAGCCATACACGAACGGGTCTTCAGTCAGCATCTGCGAATTAACATCATCGAAGGGATTGCCCGGATTTTCAATAGCAGAGTTTGCGTAGTAGCCGTGATTGTACCGCTCGCCTTCCGCTACCCAGCCGCCGCCCTGAATAATCGCGTAGTAATAACTTCCCGCAATCAGATTATTCGCCATAAAAGCTGTTCCGACCTCGTTACTATCCGCGACGCCGTGTACCCCAATCCCGCAATCCTGCCCCAAGCCGCCATAGAAGGAGCCGACTACGGTGTTATGCTCTATTGCAATTATCGTCTCGCTCGAAGCATTGCCATTCGCGTCAGCCATATATATCTCTATCCCTATATAATAGCAGTCAATCAACAGATTGTTAAAAACATCCGTCAGTTCAGGGCCTTCCTGATAAATACCTTCATAACACCATTCTATCTCGTTATCCATGATAGGCTCGTCAAGCCGATTATTCCTTATCCAAATGCCCTTTTCAGCACAAAGCATATAACAGTAGTTTATCTTACACATTGACGATGCCGAACCCTCAATCTTAATTGCAAACTCATAGTCGTCATGATAGGACTGTGCGTCCGAAACAAAAGAAACCATGCTATCTGGCGTACCCACCGCGTTTATCACCCCTGCATTTCTGACAATTATCCCGCCGTAAGCACAATTCCGAACCGTCACGTCGGGCTTGATTATCAACATCGCGCCTTCGACATATACCTTGCCGTTAAGATGAACGTCGCAGTCCCAGACAGTATTGGTATTTATTACCGCCCCTGCCGGAATTTCAATAGTTGTTAATGTGTCCTCTAATGCAAGCTTTTCAGAACTGCTCCGCCCCCGAACAAGACTTTTCTTAAACGCAGGCCTAAATCTTCTCTGCTTCCTGCCTGTTTCGACAACTGGCTTTTTAATAACCGGAGCAGCCGGGCACATTTTAGCCTTCCGTTCTTTCTTCGGAATAGTTGGCAGACCAGCCAAACAGATGTCGAAAAGGCACAATCCTACAAGAAAGACAGTTGCTAACTTTTTTGTGATTATCCCTCTCTTCTCGCTAAATTGACATTCTCCACTCGCTCTTTTTAGGAATCTTGTCCCTCGCATAATATATACTCCTCAACAATAATATGGTTATTTATTAAGATGCGCAAATACAGCTTAGTGTTCCCTTAATTATTTCATTTTTTTCTCCTACCTATGGCATGGCATAGCCATTTCAAAAATTATTCAGCCACAGTCCTTGGGACTCCTTACGGAGAGAACACAGAGTTCACAGAGATATAAAAATTAAAAATTTTGTGTCTATTCGTGTTCATTCGTGGTTAATCTTTTTCTTTTCAGTTAGCCGCAAAAATGCACAAAAGTCTCAAAAGAGTTTTTATATTTTTCATTTCGTGTCTATTCGTGTGAATTCGTGGTTAATTTTTCTTAGAGTCTTAGTGACTTCGTGGCCGATTTTTTCTATGAACTAAAAACTATGAACTCAAAACTGCGCGATTTGTTCGTTTCGAACAATTCGCGCAGGGGGGTGCAAAATTGTTGTAAGTTAGGCACAAGTTTTTGTAAATTCCGGCATGTTTTTGTAAACTATTGTAAGTTATTGTAAATCTTTGCACGTCTAAAACCTAAAACTTGCGCGTTTGGTTCTATACCAAGTTACCCAAACTGTTTATTTTAACACCCCAAAATCTCGCCGATTTGCATTCTCTTTTTTGTTTCGTCGTAAGATTTCCTGCACGAAAATGGCGGAGTGAGTTTCCATACTATACGTAACTGTTGCCGATTCAGACAGTTAAGGGTTTTCTGCAACGGATACTTGTTTGAAGTCGTCCCCCTGCTCGATTCGGCACTTTCGATTATTCGAATATGCCAGAGCCCCGTGTTCGTACATCATGCTGAGTTTGTTCTGTGCAATAGCGCAGCCCTGTTCGGCAGCAAGTGTAAACCAGTTAGCTGCTTCTTTGTAATTCCGGGGGACGCCTTGCCCTTTGGCATACATCAAAGCCAGGTTAGTCTGCGCGACAGCATAACCCTGCTCTGCGGCAAGTTTCAGCCATTTGGCGGCTTCCTCATCATTTATATCAACACCCTGTCCCTTGATATACATCATGCCTAATCTGGTTTGTGCAAGGGTGAATCCCTGATTGGCAGCGCGTCGGAACCATTCGGCAGCTTCAGTGTAATCCTGAACAACGCCAAGGCCTTTGTAGTACATCCACCCCATAGTGTATTGAGCCTGTGCAAGATTCTGCTCGGCAGCAGGCCTTAGCCATTTAACTGCTTCGTTATAGTCCTGAGCAACACCCTGACCTTCGTAGTACATTAACCCCAGGTTGTTCTGCGATTCGGCATAGCCCTGTTTGCCGGCAAGGGTGTACCAATTAACAGCTTGTTTGTAATCTATGGGGACACCTAATCCATCGTGATTCATAACGCCGAGTGTATGCTGAGCAACCGCACAATTCTGATTGGCGGCAAGGTGCAGCCAATTCGCAGCTTCTTTATAATCTTCAGCAGAACATTGTCCTTTAAGGTATATCAATCCCAAGCCGCACTGTGCGTTGACGCAACCCTGTTCGGCAACAGGTTCGAGCAGATTTTTTGCCTGTTCATAGTCTTGTGGGACGACTTTCCCTTCCATACACATCAAGGCCAGATTGTTCCTGGCGGGAATATGTCCCTGTTCGGCGGCTTGTCGGTATAATTGGGCGGCTTTTACGGGGGCATGCACGACACCTTGTCCCTTCTCATACATCAGGGCAAGATTATTCTGTGCGGGAGCATATCCCTGTTTTGCGGCGAGTCGAAGCCATTTAGCGGCTTCTTTATTGTTTTGGGAAACGCCTGTCCCGTCGCGATACATCGAGCCTAAAGCAAATTGAGCTTTGGCATTGCCGCTGCGGGCGGAATCTTTCAACAGTTTCACAGCTTTCTTATTGTCCTTATCGGGTGTCTCGTCTCGCATCTGCATAATGCCGAGGTTGCCTGATGCGAGGCTGTTGCCTTGCTCGGCGGCGAGTTGAAACCACTTCTGTGCCTGTTGATAATCCTTCGGGACGCCTTTACCTTTATAATACAACAGAGCCAGATTGTTTTGGGCGAGGGCGAATCCCTGTTCGGCGGAAAGTTTGTACCAGTCCGCAGCTTTGTTATGGTCCTGAATAACTCCATGACCTTCGTCGTACATCAAGCCCAGATAGAACTGCGCTCCGGAATCGCCGGCGTCAGCCAGCGGCTGCCATTTATCAAGAGCTGCGGCATAGTCTTTTCTCTCGAATGCAAACCAGCCACTCTGCAAATCAGAACCACATCCGACTATTGAGCATAACGAGATTATGGTGATACAGATAATAGTATTCGAAACTATATTTTTCTTATTATTGGCCGGCATAAATGGCAGCTCCTTTCTTAGGCTCATCACAGGAGCTATCGGTATATTCCAGCAGCTGTTTTAGTGACGTATGGGCGGAATAAATTTCATGCTCTCCTTCGGAATGACTGGTGTTTGTAAACTGATTCTGTCGGGCCTGGGTAAGAAGTGATAAAACGCGGCAATAATGTAACAATTATTCTTATTCTAATCGCTGCTTAACAAATCCCTAACAAAAGTGCCTTACAATCTCGTGCTATGGCACAAATTCGGAGTCACAAAATAATAACTCTGTTAGAAGGTTGGGGCGGGGTTGTCCGATAATGCAACATTACCCGCAAAAAGTGGCAGAGTAAGGTGGTTATGAATATCAAAGGGAAATCAAAAATCAGAAGTTACAAACTGACGGCAGTATTACTTCTGCCGGCTTTTATTATTTGTCTTTTGTGCTCCGGGACCGTGTCTGGTGACAATGGCAGTAATATTGAAAATACACGGATGTCGCTTGAAAAATGGATTGAGACCCAGCGCATCATTTCGCAGGAGAAGCATGACCTTGAGCTTTCCAAAGAAATGCTTAACGAACGCATCGAATTGGTACAAAGTGAAATAGAGTCGCTGCACAGTAAAATAAGTCGGGCCGAAGAAAGCATCGCCGAGGCGGACAAGAAGCGGGCGGAGATGATTGAGGAAAATGAAAAATTCAAGAAGGCAGCCGAGTCGCTTAGTGGTACTTTAGTTTCGATGGAAGACCGTACCAAGCAGCTGCTTTATCGCCTGCCCGAGCCTATCAGGGAGCGAATTAAGCCGCTTAGCCAGAGTCTGCCGGATAATACGGGCAAGAGCGAGTTGTCGATAGCGGAGCGATTTCAGAATATTGTCGGAATCCTTAACGAAGTAGATAAATTTAACCGTGAGGTTTCTGTTACCAGCGAAGTGCGTACATTAGAAGACGGCAGTTCCTTTGAAGTTACCGCTTTATATATCGGGCTTGGCCGGTCTTATTACGCAAGCGCCGACGGCAAACTCGCCGGGACCGGAACGGCCTCGAAAGACGGGTGGGTGTGGAGACAGGCCAACGAATCTGCCCCGCAAATCGTCGATGCAATCGATATATTAAAAAATGAAAAAGTGGCGTCTTTTGTGCTGTTGCCTGTGAAAATTGAATAACAAGGATAAGTTTGCGGCTATGAAAATAAAGAATGTATTCGTATTTGTTCTCCTTCTTGCCATCGCGGCGGTTCTTTACGCACAGGACGACCCGAACGAGCTGTCCGATGCCAACACCACCGCTGCCGCTACCGAGCAAAATGTCGAAAGCAGTTTCAGTCAAGCCAGTGAATCCGTACGTCAGAAGCTCGACGAAAGCGTTGCCGAGCTTAACCAACTGCGAGAGCAGATAGCTGCGGAAAAAATTCCGCTTAGCCGAAAGCTTAGCGACCTCGAAGCCGAACTGACAAAAATCCGTCTCGAATATCAGCAGACTTCGCGTCTTCTTGACAGCCGAACGCTCGATTTAAGCAACCTGCGTTCCGAAATTAAATCACGTCAGGAGGAATCAACCTACCTTTCCAATCTATTCGATGAATACATTCGCAACTTCGAATCACGCCTACATATTGCGGAATCACAGCGATACCGTGAGCCGCTCGAAGCGGCAAAAATGGCGTCTGGCAACAGCAACCTTTCTGAACAGGAGATTTACGCAACTCAAGCTAAACTTTTGGCGGTTTCGATTGAACGGTTATACGACGCACTTGGCGGCGTTCGATTCGATGGGACCGCGACAGATTCCACCGGTTCGATTCATCATGGAACCTTTATATTAATCGGGCCGGCAGCTATTTTTCAGTCCGATGACGGCAAAAACGTCGGAACCGCAGAGCAGCGACTTGGTTCACTTGAGCCGACGGTCATTGCGTTCGGAATGCCGGAGCAGGCTGCGGCGGCATCCAAAGTTGTTTCCAATTCTACGGGGCTTTTTCCATTCGACCCGACTCTCGGCAACGCTCATAAAATAGAATCGACCAAAGAAACGATTTACGAGCACGCAAGCAAGGGCGGGCCGGTGATGGTCCCCATCCTTGCGCTAGCGGGAGCTGCGCTGCTTATAGCTCTTTACAAATGGGCTCGTATGTTGTTTTTGCGTAAACCATCCAGAAAAAAAATAAAAGCCCTAATCGATGCAATCGCCGCTCGCGATAAAGAAACAGCTATGAAAAAGGCCAAGGCTATCGGCGGGCCCGTCGGCAGGATGTTGACTATCGGTGTTGAACATCTCAAGGAGCCGAGGGAGCTTATCGAAGAGATGATGTACGAAGAGGTTCTATCAACGCGTTTGCGGCTTCAGCATTTGCTGCCGTTTGTCGCATTGAGCGCATCGTCAGCGCCGCTATTGGGACTATTGGGTACCGTGACAGGCATCATCAATACTTTCAAACTGATAACAGTGTACGGTTCCGGTGACATAAAGACCCTTTCCTCCGGTATTTCCGAGGCTCTTGTTACGACAGAATTCGGGCTATATGTCGCGATTCCTTCGCTGCTGATGTATGCCTTTCTTTCTCGCAAGGCACGCGGGGTAGTTGATGATATGGAAAAGGCCGCCACGGCTTTTATAAACCAAGTCAGCAAGACGCCTTATCGGCAGGAAGAGGCCGCAGCGGATATGTCTGCAACAACGGAAAGTTTATTACAAAATAGGATACAGCCTGTGAATCCGGAGTCGGTCGGGCGGTATCCGAAAGATTCAGCAGGCGGTCTTATGAATCCGAACGTGGTCAGTGTGCGTAAAAATTCCACTGTTGCCGAGGCGATAGAAAAGATACGTTCCGCCGAGGTTGATGGCGATATTAACGCTGTATTTATCGTCGATGAAAATGGGCAGTTCGCGGGACATGTGCTGGTTCGTTATCTTCTGACCCGACCGGAGCAAACCTGTGTCGAGTCTTTGGCGGACAGGGATGCTGCGTTTGTTCGCGTAGATACTCCCGGCAATGAAGTGCGGAGTTTGTTGAGTAAACACGGTTTGGTAAGTATTCCGGTGCTCGATGGTAATAACAAATTAGTCGGGCGCATTAGCCGAAATGGAAACGGGCAATGAACGCAATAATCGAACAACTTGTGACTTTATGGAACCAGGCCCTTGTAATCTGGATGGCCGGCGGCTGGTGCATGCCGGCGATTGCGTTAAACGCGATTGTGTTGTTCGCGCTGATAATGCATGTTTATCTCAAACTCGTAGGCAAGGGTTTTGCTTCAGTAAAAGAAAAAACGTGGCGTCACTGGATTGACCATCCGGAGGAGAGAAAGGGGCCTATCGGTGATTTGCTCGATTATGTAACCGGCGGTAATTCATTAAAAGATACAGCCACTTTCTTCGAGGAATTACGTACAACAGAAATAGCTCCGTTCGAGCGGGACCTTCGCATTATAAAAATTTGTGTTAGTTCCGCCCCGCTGCTCGGACTGCTCGGGACAGTGACCGGTATGCTCGCAACATTCGGGGCTTTGGCTTCCGGCTCGGGAGGCGAAAAAACGATGGCGCTTGTGGCGGCAGGTATTTCAGAGGCGCTTATAACGACTGAAACCGGCCTGGTTATCGCCCTGCCGGGGCTTTTCTTTCAGTATCAGCTGGTTCGCAAGCACGAACAATATAAAGCATTTCTTGCCCATCTCGAAACGGTATGTACCCAGAAACTCCATAAAAGACTGAAAGCGCAAAGGTCGATGCCGGTATCTTTACCTAAGGTTGAGCGCATTGTCGAACTCGATGTGCGCAAAAATATAAAACAAAAACACGTACCAGTACCTCTGTGAAATTAACTAATTATCAAGGAGCAGCGAATGGGACGTTTTCGCCAGATGGCATCGGATGAAAGTAGTGAAGGCGGGATTGATATTTCCCCGCTGATGGACTGTGTATTTATTCTGCTTATATTCTTCATCGTGACCACAACGTTTGTCGATGAGACCGGCGTCGAAGTGGATAAGCCTCAGGCCGCGTCATCTCTGCAATTGGAGAAAACAAGCATCCTGATTGCGCTGACCGCAAAGGGCGAAGTGGTTTATGGCGGACGAGAAATAGGTATCAGCGGCGTAAGGCCACTTGTGAAGCGAATGCTTCAAAGAGAAGATATTCCTGTTATTATCCAGGCCGATACGGCCTCACAATCGGGTTTGCTGGTCCGCATTATTGACGAAGCTAAATTGGCGGGGGCAAATAAGGTAAGTCTTGCTTCTCGCAAATCTAAAGGTTGAGTGTCGAAAAGGTGGAAAAGCGTAAACGTAAACCTTTCTGGATTATCAGGGAACTGTCTCATCGTTTGCTGGTAATTATCGGTGCGGTAGTATTGACGCTGGTTTTCTTTCTTGTTTTACCGCTGATGCAGACTCTTACCAAACCGCCCAATACCGACACGATGCTGCAGTCAGTAGATACTGCCAAGCTCGAAGCTCCGGAACCGCCGCCGGAAGAAGAGCCAGAAGAAGAGCAGAAACAGGAAGAGAAACCGCCGGAGTTGGCCGAGGACGCCCCGCCGCTCGACCTTTCGCAGCTTGAAATAGCACTGAATCCGACTTTTGGCGAAGGCATGATGGGCGGTGACTTTGTCGTGAAACTCAATACGGGCGGCGCCGACGGCAGAAGTAATGATGTCGATGCGCTGTTTTCAATTACTGACCTCGACCAGCAGCCACGAGCGATTTATCAGCCGAGTCCGGTACTTAACAGGGACGTGCGAGAAAAGGCTCCTGGTAAGGTTTATATTGTTTTCGTTGTCGATAAACAAGGCAGGGTTGAAAATCCAATAGTGCAAAAATCAAGTGATATTGTCTTTGAGAAGCCTGCGATGGCAGCTGTTAAACAGTGGAAATTCGAGCCTGGCAAACGAAACGGCGAACCCGTTCGATTCCGTATGCGTGTACCTATTACTTTTCCCAAAGGAGGATAAGTATGAAAAAAACAAGTTTACGTACTTCATATTCCAAATTTACTCGCAATGCCTGTTTGCTGTTGATAACAGGAATGAGCATTTGCGTTTCTGTACAGGCCGAGACAGATGCTCCTTTGTCATATCAGGCAGCCGGTCTGGATAAGTTCGAACTTCAGATATGGAACAGCTCGGAATTTAAGAAACGGTTCACGGAAAGTTATATCGCCGAGGTTGAAATTGAGCCGAGGGTCACGGCAGACGAACGCGAGCAGATGCAAAAAGTATTCGAGCTTATATCATCAGCGAAAATGGATGAGGCGATTAAAAAGCTGGAGAAACTCAGGAACGAAGCTGCAAGCGCCGTATATGATTTCACACTTGCCAACATTTATTTCCAGCAGGAAAAATTAGATGAGGCCGCCGCTGCCTATCAAATCGCCGTCGAGAAATATCCCAAATTCCGCCGGGCATGGAAAAACTTAGGTTTAATTTATGTTCGCAAGGGTGAATTTGAAAAAGCGTTACCGGCGATGACGCGCGTAGTCGAGCTTGGTGGTGGTGACGCTATTACCTACGGATTGCTTGGGTATGCGTATTCATCGGTCGAAAACAATCTCTCAGCTGAATCAGCCTATCGGATGGCAATTCTGCTCGACCCGGCCACGTTGGACTGGAAAATGGGACTGGCGCGGAGCTTATTCAAACAGGAACGTTTTGCCGAGGCTATTACACTCTGCGGGCAGCTAATCAAAGACCAGCCGGAGCAAGCTAATCTCTGGTTGCTTCAGGCCAACGCCTTTATAGGTCTGAATAAGCCCCTAAAAGCTGCGGAAATTTACGAATTGGTTGACCAACTCGGGCAATCCACGGTTGACAGCCTCAACACGCTTGGTGACATTTACATAAACGAAGAACTGTACGATATGGCCGTTCAATCCTATATCCGAGCCATGGAAAAACCGCAGGGGAAAGCCTCCCGCGCCATTCGCGCAGCCAAGGTTCTGTGCGCTCGCGGCGCTTATGAGGAAACCCGAAAGTTAGTTGAGTACATGGAGACTTCGAAGGATGAGCAGATTAAAGACGAAGACCGCAAGGACCTGCTAAAAATACGTGCCCGTCTTGCAGTTGCAAATGGTTCAGGAGACGAGGAGATTAGCGTGCTCGAACAGGTCGTTGAATTAGACCCACTGGACGGCGAAGCGTTAATTCTGCTCGGTCAGCACAGTGCCCGCAAAGGCGATATAGAAAAGGCGATTTTTTACTACGAACGGGCAGCCAGTATTGAAAAATACGAAGCGGATGCCAAAGTTCGCCAAGCTCAGTTATTGGTTGGAAGCGGTAAATACGCCGAGGCCATTCCGTTACTGCAGCGAGCGCAGCAAATCAAACCACGTGACAATGTCCAGAGTTATCTTGAGCAGGTATTGCGTGTCGCTAAAACCCAATAGCAAACCAGACCTCCTTTAAGGCTTCACTGTCTTTACGGTATGATATTTTTTATTTGGCATCCAAGACAATGGGAAGAGTCAGGATGTAATCTTTAATCTCATCTCTGACGCGACGATAGTGGTTCAAGGCGTCTTCTTCGTTTGCGGATTTCATGGCCAGTTTGGGTGGGTCATCAAATCCACGGTGAATCACCTTTGTTATAGCTGGAAAGAAGGGACACGTTTCATCCGCATGGCCACAAAGAGTAATAACATAATTGAATCGCTTATTACCAAGGTCATCTACTGTCTTGCTTCGCTGTTTGGAGATGTCAATACCGATTTCGCACATGACTTTTACCGCAAGCGGATTTAGGCCGTGTTTAGTGATTCCCGCTGAATGCGGCTCAATAACATCGCCTCGGAAATGCCGGCACAAACCCTCGGCCATTTGACTCCGACAGGAATTACCAGTGCAGAGAAAAAGCATTTGTATCTTATTACTCATATTTACTTTCCTTGATGCAACACACTCCGCCCTGAATCTGTTCCGTCATTCTGTCATTCCAACTTACTTTTTTCATTTAATTTTGCAAGCTGTTTTTCAGCATCCTTCCGGCCTGCCTTTGCGGCACTTTGGTACCAGTAAGCTGCTTTTTCGAGGTCCTTTTCGATACCGATGCCGCTTTCGAATATT
>JAQTMR010000012.1 GCA_028714255.1 Phycisphaerae bacterium
CAAATTTTTACGCGTCCCCTGTTTTGGGGATTGTTCTCGATATTCGGCGGAATCTGCGCTATCTATCATGGTTTTTGCAGGTGTGTTTCCGGCGGTCAATCAGTCAAATAAATGTATAAACCTCAGGACCTTTTTGAACGCAGAGAGGAATGTTGACACAATCGGAGGCAGGGCGTATAGTTAATCCGTTTTCTAAACGGCGCAAATACTATTTTTCTCGGAGCCAAAGTTATGGATAACGAAAAAAAGAAGAGCTGGGAAAAGCGGCTTGAGGGTGAGCCGGACGAAATCACTATCGACTTTGTGGAATCGCTGTCGGTGGACAATCGGCTTTACAAATATGACATCGTCGGCTCGATTGCTCATGCGCAAATGCTGGCCGAGCAAAAGCTGATTACCAAAGAAGAATTTAAGCAGATTAAAGACGGGCTTGTCGAGATATCACAGGAAATCGCGGAAGGGCGGTTCAAATTCGACAAGACATACGAAGATATTCATATGGCTATTGAAGCGGCTCTGGTAAAGAAAATAGGTGAAGCTGGCAAGAAACTTCATACCGGCAGAAGCCGAAACGACCAGGTCGCAGTTGATATTCGGCTCTGGATGCGGGACGAAATTGAAGTGCTGCAGGCGAAAGTGACGCTGCTTCAAAAAGGTTTTGTTAAATTAGCAGGCAAATATGCGGAAAATGTGATGCCGGGCTATACGCACTTCCAGCGAGCGCAGCCGATTGTTATCGCGTCGTATCTGCTGAGTTTTGTAGAGCAGCTTGAGCGGGATTTTGTGCGGCTGAAAAACTGCAGGGCCCTTTTGGACGTCTCGCCATTAGGCAGCGGCGCCCTAGCGGGGTCAACATTGGCGATAGACAGAAAGAGCACGGCGAAACAATTAGGTTTTGCTGACATCAGCTATAACAGTATTGATGCGGTCAGTGACAGAGATTTTTGCGCCGAGTTTATTTTCGATTGTGCACTTGTTGCAACACATCTGTCCCGTCTGGCGGAAGACTGGGTAATTTACTCATCCAGCGAATTCGGTTTTATTCGAATTGACGAGGCCTATTGCACATCTTCAAGTATGATGCCGCAGAAACGTAATCCCGATTTGCTGGAATTGATTCGCGCAAAGACGGGACGCGTTTACGGCTCGCTGATGGCTATGCTGACGATTTTGAAAGCTCTGCCGTCGGGCTACAATCGCGATTTGCAGGAGGATAAGATTCACGTTTTCACCGCAAGCGATACAGTCAAGGCTTTACTCGATACAGCAGGTGCGATTGTTTCACATACGAAATTTGACACCGGCAAAATCGCGGCTGGGCTGGATGAAGGATTTTTGGACGCTACCGCTTTAGCTGAGTATTTAGTTGGCAAGGGCATTGCTTTCCGTGAAGCGCACGGCATCGTCGGGGCATTAGTCGCTCAATGTGAGAAACAAAACAAGAAGTTAGCTGATGTTACTTTGGATGAATTTAAGCAGCACTGCGGCGCAATTGAAACAGACGTATATGAGAATCTTGGGGCGGGCAAGGTCGCGGGTAAATACGTTACGGAAGGTGCAGCAGGGGCCAAGCAGGCAAAAGAGCAAATTGCGTATTGGAATAATCGGCTGGGAGAGCGATGAACACCCGTGAGGATGAAATAACCGCGTGGTTTGCACGCCAGAGTAAACTGGCGGCAGCGGATTTTCCAATCGGGATTGGGGACGATATGGCCCAAATCCGATTGGGTAAAGAGTCGGTTCTTATTACCACGGATATGCTGCTGGACGGAGTTCACTTCGAGCTTGGAAAAACAACTCTAAAACAGGTGGGGTATAAGGCGATGGCGGTCAGTCTGAGCGATTGTGCGGCGATGGCGACGGTTCCTGTCGCGGCGGTTGTCGCTGTTGCGCTGCCGAAGGGTTTCAGTAAGGAAAAATTAAAGCAGCTTCATCGCGGCATTACGCTGGCGGGCAGGAAATTCGGCTGTGAGCTTATAGGGGGTGATATTACAAGCTGGAAGGGCAAGGGACTGCTGGCGATAAATGTGACGATGCTCAGCAGGCCGGGGACAAGCAAACCCGTAAGACGGTCCGGCGCAAAAGTCGGTGACGTTATCTGCGTTACAGGCTCATTGGGCGGGGCAGGTCGTGGAAAGCATCTTCAATTTACACCGAGGGTCAAAGAGGCGATAGAGATAACTGGCAAGGCTCTTTTAAATTCGATGATTGATATAAGTGACGGGCTTAGCAGCGATTTGAACCGGATTTGCCGACAGAGCAAAGTCGGGGCCGTTATAAACGCGGAACAAATTCCAATATCGAATGAAGCTAAAAAGAGCAAGTCGCCGTTAGACTCTGCACTGAACGATGGCGAAGACTTCGAACTGCTTTTTACCCTCTCTGAAAAAGAATGTGAGAGATTGCTGAAGCAGTGGAAGGGGACAACGCCAATTACACAAATCGGAGCAATAACCGACACAAAGAAAATGCAAATAAAGATGCCGAATGGCCGGATTAAAAATTTGGAAGCTAAGGGATACGACCATCTCGGCGGGTAGTTTTTTGTGATTATGGTTTTGGATATTACTTCAAATTCGCCGGAAGAGACGATAGAGTTTGGCCGGAAACTCGGCTCGCAATTAAAGGGGGGAGAAGTTATAGCTATTTGCGGGATGTTAGGCAGCGGCAAGACGCATCTTATTAAAGGGATTGCATCAGGAGCCGGAGCAGCGGATGCTCAAAAGGTTACCAGCCCTACATTTGTTATAATCAATGAGTATAAAGGTCGGCTGGATATTTATCATATAGACGCTTATCGGCTGGGTTCGATGCTCGAGTTTGAGATGATAGGGTTCGATGATTATTGCCATCCGGGGGCGGTAGTTCTGATTGAATGGGCGGATAAAATCGAATCGGCCATTAAGGACATAAATTGCATCCGGGCTGAGCTTTCCCACGCGGGCGAAAACAAGAGAAAAATACACATCGAAAACACGCCCGATTATATTAACGGCTGATTGTCCGGCGGGGTGTTGGCTGCGGCGGGGGATAAAATAAAGAAAGTTTGACCATATAGGATATTTCATACCTTAAAGTTTGGCATTGCAGTTTTTATTTCATATATTTTTTTTGAGCACAGTGCGAAGTCTTAGCGCACAATAACATAACGCAAAGTGTTCTCGGACGTGGGGGATGAAATATTAATACCGCTCAGGGAACTATATGGAATTTTCGAAGTATTTTTGCAGGTTTTTATGGACGTTTCTTCATTATGGGAGGATTTACGATATTAAGAAAAAGTGTAAGTACAGTTAAGTGCCGTTTTGATTAAGACGATGAATTGAAAAATAAATAAGCAAAATTTCTATTTAAGAAAGGGATAAAAATGAGAGCGAAAAGCGGTTTTACATTAGTGGAAATCCTGATTGTGGTGGTCATTCTTGGTATTCTCGCAGCCATCGTGATTCCCCAGTTTACCGATGCGAGTGAGCAGGCCAAGGAGTCGAGTCTGGTTAGCGACCTCCAGACGATGCGCTCGCAAATTGAGCTGTATAAGATTCAGCACAACGGCGTCGTACCGGGTACCGGTGGTACCGTTTCACCCGAAGCGGCTTTAACCGGCCTTACTACTGTCAGTGGTGCTGTTGCTGATGCACCAGGCACTGGTGTTTATGGGCCTTATTTGCAGAAGCTTCCGAAGAATCAATTCACCGACGGACGCGGCATAAACGGGACGTGCGAAGCTGATGGCAGCGGTCAAGGCTGGACATTGAATGTTACACCGACAGATGCCAACTATGGCTATTTCAACGCATACGACCCGAACGACCCGAACCACGAAGCACTGTAACGGAACGGATTATCGCGTGACAGATAAATTGGCTGACCAGCCTTAAATATAACCAGGGGCTGGTCGGCCTTTTGACGAATACTATGGGGGGGACGATGAACGGTAAAAGTCAGTTCTCGTATATTGAGGTCATAGTCATGGCGATTATGTTGGGCGCGGCTGCGAGGTTGATTGCCCCGCAATTTACCGAGGCGAGTAACGAAGAAGTAAGAATTTCCGAATTGATGGATGGTCTCGAAACAATGCGCACTCAGGTGAATTTATATCGAGTTCAGCACAACGATAACCTTCCTCCGAATGACTCATTCGGAACTTTTGAAACGGCTATGACAACAAAGCTTGGGCAGTACGGCCCGTATATCAAGAGGATTCCAACGAATCCTTTTAACGGGCTTAATACGGTTCGCTTCAATGGAAGGCCCGCAGGGGCCGGTAAAGCCGGCTGGAGGTTTGATACGAAAACAGGCTTATTTCAGGCCGACAACAATGCTGCCTGTGCGGCTCTGTGAAGGGTTTAAGGGCGGCTGAAAGAACAGCAAATTCCGGCGTAAGTTGGCGAGGGACGCAGGATTGATGAACGGGCTGACCGTGCTGAGGCGATTGCCTTTGGCGGGCCGGCTTTTTTTTGTTTGTTTGATTATTAGGAACATCAATGGGCAGAAACAGCAGAAATCAAAAGGGATTTTCCCTGGCGGAGGCGTTAATGGCAACTGTTGTGCTGGGTATCGCCGCAGCCGGGGTGCTGCTTCCATTTACGAGCGGTGCGTCGATTCGAGCCGAGGGTGAACGCCGGACATTAGCAGCCAAGTTGGCGAGTGATTTGATGGAGCAATTCGTTAATACGCCGTTTGCTGACCTTGCCGACGGGGGTGGTTACGTTGATGAACTACAAGGTCAGGTTAAAGATGCCAGCGGCATAGTATTCACCGACTCTATGTACGCAAATTTCAGCAGAAGCGCAAGCTTCGATTCCAGCCAGTCCCACTTCGTAATTGTTACGGTCTGGGTGAAATACAACGGAAATGAACTTATAAACTTAAAGCGATTGATTAGCGAATAATGACGCCAATGAAACTGAAACATAAGACAAATGGATTCACGTTTGTTGAGCTGCTGGTGGCATTGATAGTTTCCGGCATAATCTTTACCGCGGTGGCCAGTTTAGCTTACGCCCTTGGTACAGCAAACGATGCAGCCGGTGATAAGGCCGAAAAGCAGGCACAGGTGCGTTTCGCGACGCTTAGGATTTCAGAGTTAATTCGCCATTGCAAACTTATGGCCAGGCTTTCGTACGGTAATGGCATCTATGTCTGGAAGGATACTAACGAGGATGACCAGATGTTGCTTAGTGAGGAGGTTTTTATAGAAGCCGGGGAAGATGGAGGCATACAGCTTCTTCGTAAGATTGACGGCACTACGATAGTATTAATTCCTGAATGCAGTAATGTGCAATTTCAACTTAATGACTCGGCGATGAAAAGTAAATTTGTGAGTATCTCGTTCGACCTTGTTGAAAACGGAGTCTCTCACCAGTATCAGATAAACGCCGCGATTCGCGGCTGGGCAGGAAATCTGCTGAATGACGCAGGCACTGCCATTGACTATCCTAAGGGTGACGATGATTAGATATGAAGAATAGAAGAAACAGGACAAACAGAAAGGGGATGGCACTGCTTGTTGTGCTGTTTATCGTTATGGCGATAACGATTTTGTCGCTGGGCTTTTTGTCACGAAGCGACGTTGAGCTGGCCTGCGGAGAGAATATGATACTTCGGACACAAATGGATTACCTGGCTGAGTCGGGGCTGGAACACGCAAGGGGATTGATACTGAATGACAGTAACTGTTTAGGTAATTGGGAAGTTGCCGGGCAGCAATTAACAGCCGGGGCTGATGATTATTATGACGTCGCTGTGGTTAAGTCGGGTGCGTATAATTACCAGATAACGTCTGACGCATACAGAGAGAAGAATGGTGAAAGGGTCGGCCGCAGCAGTTTAGAGGCAGAACTTAGGCTCGACCCATGTATAGCATTCTGGACAGAAACGAGTACAACAGTCCCAGGCAGTGTTACTATTACTGGTGATGTTTATTGTAACGGCACATTAACGAACAACGGCACAGTCGGAGGTGATGTGTTTGCAGCCGCATTAAGCGGGACCAAGAATCCGACTGGACACCTTAAAGCCATCGGAGATTTATCACTGACTTGGCCTCAAATTGAGGTGACGGACTATTCTTATAACCAAACAACAGAAGCTAATAGTTTTAGCGGCGACTTTTCAGGAGTGCTGTATTGCTCGAATGATATTGAACTGCCGGGCAATGTAAGTATTACGGGTATGCTCATTGTTGACGCTAACCTTACGATAACAGGAAGCGGAAACGTCATAACAGCAGGGGAAGATTCAGCGGGAGAAAATTTCCCGGCGATGCTGGTAACCGGCGATTTGATAATAGCAAGCAGCAGCGGGTTAAATGTAAATGGACTTGTTGTGGTTAACGGAGCGGTACAAATCGGCGGCACTACCAGCATAAACGGCGGGCTGTTTGTTGGAAGTGGGATTGCATATAGCGGCGGCAGTATGACTATAACCGCTGTACCTTCAAAAACAGCAATTACGACTTGGCCCAGTCCGGGCAATCCTGAACGATGGAGTCCTGTTGCGGGGGCGTTCTTCAAAAGCATCGATAGAAATCAAGAGTAATTTATAGGACTTCCCAAAAGGCTGAATGAGAAAATGCTTATCGGCCTTTATCTGCGGTAAAAAGAAAATCTCAATACGGGTTAATCACACCAACTGCATTTCCATACCTACACGAAGCGCTGGAAAAATTCAGTGATTTCAGCAGTATTGTTTTAACGATTGTATCAATCCTGCTGACCCTAACGGGCAAATATGGCGATTTGGCACTGATATATTGCATCCGATGCGTCTGGAAAATACGGCAATAACCGGAAAACCAGGCTCTATAAGTTAGTTTAGGTAAAGCTATAAGCATAAATGGCTTAAAGATTGTTTTGCCGGTCCAGTAATGGGTAAAGACACGCCCTGAAGAGGTCGAAAAAAGAACAGTCGCCGATGTTCTAAAGCTACAGCGACAGAGCGAGGTTAGGGTTCATAATGCGCCAAGACAAAGAAAAAATGACGGTTAGGACGACGCGTTTGCAGCGCCGGCTCAGAAGGTCTGGCTGCTGTTGTGGTCAGGATTGTAAAGCCGGTGATGGTTTTACTTTGATGGAGATTTTGCTCGTGGTGTTAATAGTCGCAATAGCGGCAGCGATTGCCGTGCCAATGATGGGCTCCACAGCCAGTATGCAGATTCGCTCCGCAGCAAATATGATTGCGGCAGACCTGGAGTACGCCAAGAGTATGGCTATCAGCAGACAAAAGAATTATTCGGTGGTCTTTAACGCGGACCCGGCCAATAGTTATTACGAAGTCCACGACCCGGATGGAATAATTGAGCACCCTGTCAAGAAAGGATTTGATTACAAGGTGGACTTCAGCAGTGATTCGAGGCTGAACAATGTTGTTATCGACGCTGCTGATTTTGACCCCGATTCGAGCAATACGATTACATTCGACTATCTTGGTAGTCCTCACAGCGGAAGCGAAACTTTGAATCCGTTAAACAGCGGAGTAATCAGTATCAGTGCCGGGAATTTTACTATGACTATAAACGTAGAACCTGTTACAGGGTTTATCTCGATTACGGACTGACGAGAAGGAAACCGTAAATGATAAGTTGGAAGTTGAAAACACGAAATCTTTGGCCGATAGGATTGGACATAGGTCACAATTCCATCAAGATGATTCAGATGGCAATGGATGGGGGCCATATGAGCATTATCGCAGCGGATAAGGTTCGTGTAGATGGGGCTATTAACGGCGATGAAGAAGCAAGAAAGAACTTTGTTGTCTCCGCGATAAAGCGAATGCTGGCGAGTGGTAACTTTCGTGGACGGAATGTTGTTTCGTGTTTGCCGAATGACAAATTGAAGATAACGAGCCTGCGATTGGCTGAGACGGAAACAGACGAAATCGAGCAGGCATTGAGGAAAGAAGCCAGCCAGCGTTTCGGATTAACTTCGGAGATGGATGCGGTTAACTATTTAGTGGCGGGTAACGTTCAGTATGGCGATGAGATTAAAAAAGAGTTGATATTGTTCGCTGCATCCGATGAGGCGATAAGAGGTCATATCGCAATGCTCGAGGCCGCGCAGCTCAGGCCGGTGGCCATAGATACAGTTCCATGTGCGTTGTTCAGAAGTTTTGAAAGATTACGGCGTCGGGAGGAGGACAAAGAGCAGACGGTTGTTTTTGTGGATATTGGCAGCCGGTTCACTACCGTAGTTTTTGGACGCGATGGAGAAATTAGTTTCACCAAGCAGATACCGATTGGCGGGGAAAAGTTTAATAGTGAAGTTGCGTCGAAGTTAGGAATCAGCATCGATGAAGCTCAAATGCTTCGGGAAAAACTGCAACTGAAAAATGCGATAAAGACGGAGACAAGCCTTGATGTATCGAAGCCGGGCTTACCCTCGCAGGATAGCTCCGCTGCGATTCCGCAAACAGGGCAAGACGAGAACGTAAATTCGGATGGACAGCCTGACCGTCCTGAACAGCCCGCCATCGAAGAACCCAGTCAAGGGCCTCTTGATGTATCGACGCAGGAGGTAATTGTTAACGCAATCAGTGCAGTTGCTGAGGAGTTGGCAAAGGAGATATCGCTGTGCTTAAGATATTACACAGTGACATTCAGGGGCAAACGCATTGAGCGGGCAGTTTTTTCCGGAGGAGAAGCATACGAGAGAATTCTGCTGAATGTTTTGAGACGGCATCTGGTTGTTGAAATTGAAGTTGCTCAGCCGTTGCGAAGCCTGGATATGACGAAGGTAATTTTTGAAAATGACAGGCGAGGCCTGCTTTGTGAATGGGCGGTAGCGGTCGGGCTTAGTCTTAAGAATTGGGATAAAGAGCGTAATAGCTATGAAGGAAATTGATTTTCTTCCAACCTGGTACAGAAGCGGCAGACGACGGCAGATCGGCTATCGTACGCAATATGCCGGCTTAGGCTGTATTCTTGTGGTGATGTTAGTGTGGAATTTTATTGCCGTGCATTCACTTTCGAAGACGAAGGCGGAGATTGCTGATATGGAAGTCAAATCGACAGCTGTTAAAAACGCGGCACAGGAATTCGCTATTATTAAAAACGAAACGGAACAGTTGCAGAAAAAGGCAGAAACCTTAGAGGAAATTGATTCCAAAATCGATATTGCAAATGTCCTGGCTGAAATCAGCTTTTTGGTTGATAAGAAAATAGTGCTGAGCAAAGTTGAATTCATCGCCGAAAAATTTGAAAGCGGACAGAAGAGAAAATCAGGCAGCAGTTCTGCGTTCAGAGGCGTCGGCAGCAATTTCACAGGTAAAGGGGTACCGCCATTCGGCAACATCAAATTTAAAGTGGTGATAACCGGTGTCGCGTCAGATGCCGGTGATGTGGCGACGTTGATATGCAGCCTGGAAGACTCGCCGTATTTTTGTCAGGTCATACCGTCGTTTACGCGGAACAAGGAGATGAAAGCGGCAGTTGATGCAGGGGGAGAGAAATTTCAGGTAAGTGAATTTGAGATAAGCTGTAGTCTGGCGAATTATCGACAGGATGAACCTTATTTTGCAGAAGATACGCAGGATGAAAGGACGGCAGGTCTGTGACACTGTTTCGGGAAAAACAACAAATAATGATATGTGTTGTAGCCGTGGTGATGGTCTGTGGGTTTGTGCTGTTTAGGTATCTGCCTTTGCAGAAAAAAATAAAATCTCTCAGGCAGACTCATTCGGCGCAAGTGCTCGCTGCTTCAAAGGCCTCGGCCGAAAGCCGGCAAATACCGGCAATGAGAGAGCATCTGCTGCAGTTGCAAACGGCGGTTGGAAACTACCAGCAGCAGATACCTGCACAGAGGGACCTTGGTGCGTTTTTGCAAAAAATCGCTAATTTGATGAATGAGCATAATCTTCAGGGCCAGATGGTTCAGCCCGGTGATGAAATTAAAGCAGGGCAGTTGAACTGCATACCGGTAAATATGCAATGTAAAGGCAGGCTGTCACAGATATTCGAATTTTACAGACAAGTGCAGGGTTTGGACAGGCTGATTCGCATCGAATATGTAAAACTTGCCAATGACGGCGGTTTCAACGGTGAAGTAAGCATGCAGACGAAAGCGATTATTTATTACAGTGCGGAATCCGGACAAGCGTCGTAAGGCGTCCCCAAGCGGAGATAAGAAAAACGAATATATGAAGCAGAACATAAAAAGTGGTAGTGGCCGAGGCAACAGGCTTCTCAGTAGATTGGCCGCGGAGAAGAAAAGGGCTTTCGTGGCGGCGTTCCTGATCATAGTAATGGTCTTTATGTGGGCCAGGGTGCTTGGGAAAAAAGGGCCGCAGAGCGCCAATGCGGCAATAATGAAGTCGAAGCTAATTGAAGAGATTGGTTCGGAATTAAAGATATCTTTTATAGAACTGCCGAAGGTCAATGGTCGCAATGATGTATTGACCAAAGACTTTTTCGCTGTGGAGAGTTGGAACGATTTTATGCAGGGCGGCAGGAGTGATAGTGAAAATGTCGATTCGGTTTCAGAAAACGCCAGTGAAACAATTAAGTCCAACGTCAGAAAACTAAAACTGGAAGCGATTGTGCTGGGCGAAAATCCGAGGGCTTTTATTAATGATAAGCTGCTGTCGGTAGGAGATAAGTTGTTCGTCGGAGACGGAGCAGATATGTGTGAATGTAAAGTAACGAAAATTGAAGAAAACATAGTGTTTATAAAATGTGGAGAAACGGAAATAACATTGAGGCTTGCGCAAACGGCAATAATTGGTTATTAGAAAAGAGAGCTAAATTATGTATCGCGACAAAATTCTAAAAGGCGGAATCAAAAACAAAGGCAGATTGTTCGTATTGGGCTTTGTGCTGGTTGTGATGACAGCAACAGCGATTGGAGATGTTGAACAAGGCCCGATAGCAGCCGTGGCTGAAGAAAGCGTCGCTGAAAAGGCCACTGATACAAGCGATGGTGGAAACATAGCCGCTGGCGGAATGATACAGTCAATCTCCTTCGATAAAGACAGTAAAGTCAGAGACGCTATTCGCGTTTTGTCGGCTATGTATAAGAAGAATATAGTACCGTCACCGAAGGTCGATGGGGTATTAGGATTTACCCGGCTGTATAACGTAACCTTCGAAGAGGCGATGGACGCCATTTTAGGAGCTAACTTCAAATACGAACAGACCGGTCAGCTAATCATGGTATATACCGCTGACGAATACAAAAAAATCAAAGAAGACAAAGGCCGTATGAGTCACAAGGTCTTTACCTTGTACTACATCAACGCAGCCGAAGTAAAAGCCCTGGTTACACCACTATTGAGCGAGTCGGGTAAGGTTACCTCGACTACTGCTGCAGAAGTCGATACCGAAGCCGGCAAGGGTGGTGATACGGCCAGTATGAGAGATACGGTAGTTGTCTATGATTTTCCTGAAAGACTTGACCATATTAGCCAGATGATTAAAGAAATAGACGTAAAGCCGCAGCAGATTCTGGTAGAAGTTACAATTCTCAAGGCCGAACTCTCTGAAACCACACAATTCGGCATAGACTGGACCAAAATAGCCGGCATTACCGCAACTGCGGGCCAAGGGCTCCCTATTGGGATGGCGATAAATCTTGCAAGCGGGATAACACCGGTGGGTACCGGTCTGACTGCTGAACTCAGCAATGAAGAGATAACGGCTTCAATCACCGCTCTTGAAGGAATCACCAATACGACCGTGCTTGCCAATCCCAAGATTATGGCATTGAATAAACAGGCCGGTTATATAAATATAGGTGAAGAGAGAGGATATACAGCGAGCACCACCCAGGGCCAGACTACGACAACTTCGGTGGATTTTCTCATAAGCGGTACAATTTTGAAGTTCAGGCCCTTTATATGTGAAGACGGATACGTTCGTATGGAAATTAATCCCGAATTAAGTACCGGCACCACCACGGATGCGAACAGCACTTTACCGTTAAAAACCATTACACAAGTTAAGAGCAACATAATGGTAAAGGACGGTAAAACAATAATTATCGGCGGTCTGTTCAAAGAACAGATTACCAGCACTGATTCACAAGTGCCTGTTATAGGTGACATTCCTGTTTTGGGTGCGTTATTCAAAAAAACCAAAGATGAGAATATCCGCACAGAGCTTGTGATATTGATAACGCCGCACATTATTAGGACCCCGGAAGACCTCGCGGCGGAGTCCGAAGAAAGAGCAAATGACATCAGCAGAATCTTTCACGGTTCGAGAAAAGGGATAAGCTCAATTTCAAGAGTGCGGATTTATGAAGACTGCTATGCAGAAGCTGTGGAATGCTACCTTAAAGGCAAAAAGGAAGCCGCTCTGAATAAATTAAACTGGGTGCTTGCAGCTCGACCGATGTATCTGGAGGCATCACGTCTGAAAGAAAGAATTATCAGCGAAACCGCTCCTGATAACGCGGCAACTATGGAAAGAGTTATGCTGGATGTTATCGAACGGGAAGAGTCGAGCAGATGGCTGAGAAAATAAACAAAGACAAGTAAGGATTATCGAATATGTTACGTAAAAAAATAACAACAGCCGTCATAATTATCTGCCTGTGCAGTATCAGCTGCGAGTCTAACTCGGCAAATAAACAACCGCTTAAAGCTTCGGTAGAGGCTAAGCTGAATCTTGCCCAGCAGGAGTATGATAATAATTACACTGATGAAGCGATGAGCATCGTTTCTGAATGTATAAACACCGACCCCGATAATGCTCAGGCACATCTGCTGTATGGTAAACTGCTTTTGACTGACGACAAGGCGACAGATGCGGCAAGAGAATTGCAATTGGCAGTCGAACTGGAGGAAAATCTTGAGCAGGGATGGTATTGGCTGGGGCTGGCAGCAGAAGGGCAGGGACAAACTCAGCAGTCGCTGTTTTGCTACAACAAAGCACTGTCACTGAACCCTGCTAACATTGATTATATTCTTGCCGTTGCCGAGACGTATGCCAAACAGGAGAAGCTCGAAGAGGCGATAACGCTGCTCGAAGAAAAAATAACAGCTATGCCTAAAGAGATTCCGCTAAAAACCGCAGCAGCGGATTTAATGTGGCGGCTGGGGGAAAATGAGCAGGCTATCGAGCTTTACGAACAGGTGATGCTAATGACAGGTGATGATAACAGCGTTGTTGAATCTCTTGGATACTGCTATGTATTTAGCGGCCAGTGGAACGAGGGTGCGGAGATTTTCAATAAGCTGATTGGACAATGCGAGGATGAGCAGAAAAAGAAATCATATTTGCAGGCAGCAGCGTTTTGCAGTGTGAATTCTGCTCAATATGACAAGGCAGTTAACTGCTACAATGAATTGAGTGTCGAGGAAAGAGATAACGCCGAATTTTGGGTAAAGATGGGCCAGGCCTCACTGGGTGCAGGGGCTGCCGACAGAGCGCTTATGTGCGGGCAGAGGGCCTTGGCTTTACAACCCGGCGATGCGGATGCTACTGTTCTTATCGGCTGTGCTCAATACTCGATGGCAGATTACAACACAGCGATTAAAAACTTCGAAAAGGTAAACTCGGACGCGAAAAACAGCAATATTTCACAGCTTATGACAGCAAGATGTTATGAACGACTCGGCCGAAAGGGCGAAGCTGAACGAATATATAAAAAAGCACTGGAAGTAGAACCCAATAGCAAACTGGGTAATTTCATGGCTAAAGAAAAAGATGTTGGGGCATGGTGATTATCGGCTGGAGATTAAATCGCAAACTATCTATTAAAGATTAAAGGAAAATCAGAACCGTGTTTTTGAGCTCAGTAACAAATTTATACGCTATTATCATAAGTGTCGTCGCAGCGGCTGGAGCGATTTTGTTTGCCTGGTATCGGATAAGGCTGACCGGTGGAATTACATCCATAATCAAAGAGCTTAAAACGAATAAGACATCACGTATAGAATCAGGCGAGAGCAAAATACCGAACGAACTAAGCGGAGCGATTAATGACCGTTTTGATGATAACAGCAATTACATAGCGCAGCTCCAAAAGCAAATCAAGGACCTGCAAATGCAGGTTCGACTTTCACAGGGGCAAAAGAGAAATACCGAAGCGATTATATACGGTATCCGTGATGCTGTTATCGTTGTCGATGAATTTGACAAGCTGTTGATGGCAAATGAGGCGGCCGGGAAGCTGTTTAATTTTGATTATAAAAATTCGCAGCATAAACCTGTAAGCGAACTTCTCGGCGGTGAAAACGCAGGGACAGGCAAAAATGAATTTGTAAATTTTTTATGCCATAGCAGAGAAGGTAAAGTGCGGCATATCAGACGCGAAATTGAATTCTCGAATGAGGGCAGGCCTGGAATTTTCGATTGTATCGTTTCGTGTGTTTACGGCGAACAGGAGCGGGTTTGCGGCGTTGTTGCGGTACTGCATGATATTACACGCGAGAAAGAAGTATCGCAGCTGAAAACCGATTTTGTAAATCACGTTTCGCACGAATTAAAAACTCCTCTCGCTTCCATCAGCGCTTATTCTGAAATGCTGGTTGACGGCGAGGCAAACGACGAACAGACAAGAAAAGAATTTTATGCGGTAATTCAAAGCCAGGCGGAAAGACTGAATCGGCTGATTGAGGACATACTGAATACCTCGCGGATAGAATCAGGTCTGATAAAGATAGAAAAGAAACCTGTCAGCCTGACAATACTGATAGAGCAGCAGTTGCAAATGATAAGAGGTTACGCCGAAGAGAAGGACATCAAAATTATAGGACAAAAGCCGATTGTTTTCGACCAGGTATATGCTGATAAGGATATGATTTCACAAGTCATTGTTAATCTGCTTAGTAACGCGGTTAAGTACACTCCCCGCGGAGGCACGATAAAAATTGGTACGGAAGTTGACGAAACCGCAGGCCTGGCCCGTGTCAGTATAACCGATACAGGTGTTGGAATTCCTAAAGATGAAATAGAACACGTCTTCGATAAGTTTTACAGGGTCGATGCGAATAAAAAACAAGCGAAAGGGACAGGATTGGGGCTTAACCTTGTTAAGCAAATAGTCGAAAAAGCTCATAATGGGCGGGTGTTCGTTACAAGCGAACCCGGGGTGGGCAGCACTTTTGGTTTTGAATTGCCTTTGGCAACAGCGGAGACAGTCAATGCGTGAAGCATATTTTGTTTATGATATGAGAAACTTTTGGGAGAAAGGGTAATGGCAGAAGGAAAAGTTTTAGTTGCGGATGATGAAATACACATTATTCATGTGGTGACGATAAAGCTTCGCAACAACGGCTATGAAGTGATATCGGCCGAGGACGGCGTAAAGGCCTTTGCGCTGGCTTGCGCAGAGAAGCCGGATATTATCGTTACGGATTACCAGATGCCCGGTATGACGGGACTTGAACTTGTGCGGAAACTTCGGCAGAACGAAACGACAAAAAATATACCGGTGATTATGTTAACGGCAAGAGGTTTCGCGGTTGAAGATAAAGAACAGGAAGAACTGGAGATTTCAGAGCTTCTCAGTAAGCCGTTCAGTCCGAAGGAGCTGTTAAGAAGCATAGAGGACATCCTGTATCAGAGACAGGTAACGCGAAATAAGTGATAACGTCCGCATCACAGGAATCTTTTTGGATTTGAGGAAGCAATGTTGAATACTATTGAGAGAAAGTTAACCCTGTTACAACTGCATGAATTGAAGAAGTTCGGCGATAAGATGAAAAAGTTCGGCGTCAATTTCGCAGCTTGTAATGCCGAGGGCGAAATAATCCTGCTGTGTGAAGGCGGCAAATTCAAAAGCAGCAAAAAGCAGTTAATAGAGTTGAGCCGGCGCGCCTTAAATCAAAATAATAAGGCAGGCAGTACCGAAACAGATACTCAACTTTGCCGATTCGATGAAGACAGCCAACTCTTAGCTACTGTTCTGAAATCAGACGGTGAAGCTATTGGGGCAGCCTTAATCGATTTGGGCCGCGAGCAGCAAGGAACGAGCTGTGAGGGACGATGGGCAAGCGAAATGCTTAAACTTTGGACGGGTAATTTTTATGTAACGGCAGAGGCCGAGAAGCAAATTGAAATGGTCAGCAATGAGCTGGCACAAACCTATGAGGAACTGGTACTGCTTCATAAAATCAGCATAAATATGAAAATTACCGAACCGGACGCCAATTTTCTCCAGATGGCTTGTGACAGCTTGGCTGGTATTGTTAGCGTCGAAGGTATGGCTATACTGCTCGAAAAAACCGTAGAAGGCGAAAAACGGCTGGTTTTGTCTGCGGGGTTGGGATTGATAGATTTAAATGAACGAACTGCCGATACCTTAAAAAACCGTTTAGCAGAAGAATTAAACAGTGGCCACGAGGCATTGCTGGACAGCGAAGTGGACTCGCATTTCAAATATGATTGGCCGAAGAACATAAAAAGTATTATTGCAGTTCCTTTTTGGGGCAAAGGAAGACCGGCCTCACACTTCGCGGAGGAAATGCAAACCGGCGGTTCCATAATAGGTCTGATGGTTGCGATAAACAGAATCGATAAGCCCGACTTCGACAGCACAGATGCGAAACTATTTAATTCAGTGGCTAACGGATGTGCCATTTTTATCGACAACGGCAGACTTTTCAGGGACCTCGAGGAATTATTTGTAGGTTCATTAAAAGCGCTGACAAGCAGCATCGACGCGAAGGACCCCTATACGAGGGGGCATTCCGTAAGGGTTGCGTTTATCTCCAGATGGCTTGCCGAGAAAATAGACGGATTAACGCCTGAACAAATACACAAGATTTATTTGGCTGGGTTACTGCACGATATAGGGAAAATGGGAATAGACGACGCGGTGTTGCGCAAAAAAGGCAGACTGACTGAGCAGGAAATGAACGATATAAGAAAACATCCGTCTATAGGGGCAAATATTCTGGGTGAAATAAAACAGATGCACGATATTGTGCCTGGCGTATTATGTCACCACGAGCGTGCCGACGGCAAGGGCTACCCCCACGGCTTGGTCGGCGAGCAGATACCGCTGATGGGCAAAATCATCGGACTGGCAGATAGTTTCGATGCGATGACATCGGAGCGCACTTACAGAAGCGCAATGACGGTGGAGCAGGCGCTAGCGGAAATACAAAAGGGCCTTGGAACCCAGTTTGACGAGAAGATAGGAACTGTATTTATAAACAGCGATATTTATCAGCTCTGGGATATTATACAGGATGGATTCGCCGAAATTTACGGAAGCGATAGTTTATCAGAATATGGCACTGCTGCCATAGGAGCATTAGTCAGATGAAGATTAAAACGCAAGACTATAACGATGTTACGGTTGTGGAACTGCAGGGCGAATTGGACAGCGATTCCGTCGAATTGCTGCAAAATACGATTGCCGGCATAATTGCCGCACATAAGAGCGGAATTGTGCTTGATATGAGTGGTGTAAGCTTTATTGACAGCGCGGGACTGGAGCAATTGTTGTATGTGTGGGATTGCTGCAACGAGAATAACTGCCAGCTTAGATTAGCAAGGCTCGATGAAATTCTTATGAAAATTCTGGAGGTTACCCGCCTCGATAGTAAATTTGAACGCTACGCAGAACTCGCCGAGGCAGTAAAAAGTTTTGTCTAAAGAGCAAAACACTAAGGGGAAATTATGGGTCGGATAGCAACGGAAAACAAGATGCAGCTCGGTCAGTTGCTGTTGGGGCACGGCGTTGTTACGCACGAGCAGATTGAAAAGGCCCTTGCCGAACAGAAAGAGAAGGGACATCATAAGCTGCTTGGCGAGCTTTTGGTCGAGATGAACTATTGCACGGAGAACCAGATAGCCTTTGCGCTTGCCGAAGCGTATGATGTGCCTTATGCCCAGATTAGTCCGAAGATATGCGATGCGAAAGTGCTCGATATTTTGCCGAGGGAATTTCTCGAAGAGCATATCGTCCTGCCGCTGTTTAAGGTTAGAGATGAGCTTACAGTGGCGGTGAGCGAGCCGACAAACGTATTTTTGATAGATGAAATAGAGCGTATAAGCGGCTGCAAGGTGCAGATAGTCTGTGCCACGGCAAAGGATATCAAGGCTACACTGGGGACATATTTGCCGGCGGCGAATGTCTTTGTCATTGACGATATTATCGACGAGGAAGGGCTGGAAGACTTTTCATTAATAGACAAATACAAAGCGGATATAAGCGACCTCGAAGAAATAGCGGGCCAATCGCCGGTTGTTAAGCTGGTTAATTACCTCCTTTACAATGCCGTGATTGAAAATGCCAGTGATATTCACATAGAGCCGGACGATAAAAAACTGCGCATCCGATATAGAGTTGACGGCAGACTTTATGAAAAAATGCGTCCGCCTTATCAGATGCATCCTGCAATTGTTTCTCGTATCAAAATAATGGCGGAACTGGATATAGCTCAGCGCCGACTGCCTCAGGACGGCGGCATCCACGTCTTGATGGAGAATAGGCCGATTGATTTACGTGTGTCGGTTATGCCGGGCAACTTCGGCGAAAAGGTGGTCATCAGAATTATTGACCCACAGAAAATCCTCTTTAATCTTGAATCTCTTGGATTTACCTATGAAAACCTGCAGCTGTTCAGGAAAGTAATACAAGCTCCAAATGGTATAGTTTTGGTAACAGGACCGACCGGTTCGGGTAAAAATACTACACTTTACGCCGGCCTGGCTGAATTAAACAGCGAGGATGTTAATATCTGCACCGTTGAAGACCCTGTAGAGTGCAATATGGCCGGTATCAATCAGTTTCAGGTCAGCGAAGGTGCGGGGTTTCAATTTTCGACGGCACTGCGGAGTTTGTTAAGACAAGACCCTGACATCATAATGATTGGTGAAATTCGAGATAAACCCACTGCGAATATTGCTGTGCAGGCGGCGCTGACGGGCCATTTAGTTCTGTCAACTTTGCACACAAACGACGCGCCGGGTGCTGTAACGCGACTGCTGGACCTCGACGTAGCCCCTTACCTTGTAAGTGCTTCGTTGATTGCTGTTTTGGCACAAAGACTGGTCCGTAAGATATGCCCGGCTTGCAAGACGGAGTATGAACCTGCCAGCAGTATTAGAAAGGCAGTAAAGAATTTATGTGGCGGAATTGACAAATTTTACCGTGGTGTGGGTTGTAAAAAATGCAGGAACATAGGCTGTGCCGGGCGAATCGCCGTACATGAATTGTTCGTGCCGGATGATGAAATCAAGGAAATGATTAATGACCGGACAAGCCTTAAAAAACTGCGGACCAAAGCACTGGAAAACGGAATGGTTCCTCTTCAATTAGACGGCCTGGAAAAAGTAAAGGCCGGGATAGTATCAATCGAAGAGGTCTTGAGAACGACCCAAACAACGGATAATGAAAGCAGCGAACAGTAAAGTATAGCACGGAAGTTTGGAAATCGATAAATGAGTACCCTGATAACAAATACAGTAGAAAAACTCGATTTTGCAAAGGAAAGCAATAGGCAGAACTCTGCCGATTCGCAAAAGCAGTCTATAGAGCCCCTGCCGCGAAATAATAGGGTTCAACAACCCCAGACGGTAAAAGTGAAACAAACGGAGCTGATACTGTTCTCGACACAGTTAGCGGTAATGCTCGACAGCGGGGTAGTACTCAGCGACGCTCTTGATGCTATTGCAGAGCAATCCGAAGAAGGTTCGCTCAAGCTGATAATTATGGATGTAGCCGATGCGGTCAAGGGTGGTGAAAATTTTTCTAAAGCGCTGAGTGAATATCCAAAAGCCTTCAGTACGATGTTCATCAGTATGGTCAGGGCCTCAGAAGCATCCGGCAGAATGGTGGAAATGCTCCGGGTGCTTAGCGGTTATCTAAACTTTGAATTCGAAACCCGCAAGCGCATCAAAGGAGCCCTTACGTATCCGTTTATAATGGCGATGATGGCTGTGGCGGCAACAGGGACACTGATGTTCTTTGTTCTGCCGAGATTTATGAAAATCTACGAAGCCAGGGGTGCTGCCCTTCCCAAAATCACCCAAATACTCGTGAAATTAAGCAGCATATTGGGGGATTTCCAGGCGATGACGATGATTCTGACAACGATTATATTTGCATCAATGGGGTTATATTACTGGGCTGGAACGCTAATGGGCAGACGGGTGATAGATTTTATAAAAATCCATACACCTGTATTGGGTACAATGTTTACGGACACACTCGTAACTCGCAGCATGCGTATTATGTCAACAATGGTTAATACGGGCGTGAGCCTGCTGGATACTATAGAAGTGATACAGGATTCCTGTGAGAATTACTACTTTCAGCAGCTCTGGGCAGGAACGGACAAGAAGATTCGGGATGGTTATCAATTATCAGAATCGATTATGATTTTGCTGGACAGCGAAGGAGGCGAAAGACGATTAATTGCCCCCGGAATTATCCAGATGCTCCGCGCAGGCGAAAAGAGCGGCAGGCTTGGGGAGGTCTGCGATAAGATATCTGTCTTTTATGAAAAGAAGCTTGAGGCCTCAATAAGGTCTGTTATGGCCCTTATTGAACCATTAATGATACTGATTTTAGGCAGTATTATCGGAACTGTTGCAATAGCTCTGTTGTTACCCGTGTTTAAAATATCCACCGTAATCAGCCGCTAATTTGGCTGCCTGTTCTATCGATTACGGCAAATCTTATCTCATTTAGACCTCACTAAACCTCATTAAACTTTGCTGTAGAAAAGGCTTGCAAATATATAACAGCTGGCTATAATATCCTTTTTGTGGTTTATATTGTTCTAAGAGGTTGTTTAAAAAGCACGCAGGTGCTTTATGAATTATCAGTCAAGTATTCAGGAAAGGATTTATTCAGAAGATGCTAACGGGGCAGCAAAAAGAGAAAATTATCGGTGATTTTAAGGCACATGTAGGCGATACTGGCTCAGCCGGCGTTCAGATTGCGCTGTTGACGAAAAGAATCGATGAGCTTAGCGAGCATCTGAAGATTCATCGTAAGGACCACGCCTCAAGGCGCGGCTTATTGAAAATGGTCGGGACAAGGTCCGCATTGCTCAAGTATATAAACAAAAACGACACCAAGTTATACCGAGAAATTATATCCCGACTCGGCCTGCGAAAATAAACGCCTCTTTGCAGAAGCAGCTTGTAATTTTGCCACTTTTATAATTAAGGTTAATCTATGTTTGATGTATCCAGAGTAGAAAGAGAAATCGGGGGAAAACTATTATCCATCGAAACCGGTAAAATCGCTAAACAGGCAGACGGAGCTGTTGTAGTTCAATACGGCGACACTATTGTTCTTGTCGCTGTGGTAACAGCGCCTCCGAGGTCTGAGGAGATAGATTTCTTCCCATTGAGTGTTGATTATCGGGAGAGGCATTGTGCGGCAGGAAAATTCCCGGGCGGTTTTATTAAACGCGAGGGCAGGCCCAGCACTAAAGAAATTCTGACGGCAAGAATGATTGACAGACCGATTCGGCCGTTGTTTCCCGATGGTTATATCCAGGAAGTACAGATTATAGCGAGCGTTTTAAGCGCCGATAATGTAAACGACCCTGATATTTTGGCGATGATAGGTGCCAGCGCAGCTCTTACGATAAGCAAAATTCCGTTCATGGGGCCAACCGGCGCCTGCAGATTAGGCAGGGTCGATGGCGAATTTGTGGTCAACCCCACGCATGAGCAGCTGTATGCAAGCGACATGAACCTGCTTCTTGGCGGGCATAAAGAAGCGCTGAATATGATTGAGGTTGATGCGAAACAATTGTCGGAGGATGTCATTGCTGAGGCAATCGCAACCGCACAAAAAACAATTGTCCAGGTTTGCGAAATGATTGAGGATCTCCGCGAAAAAGCCGGTGTCGAAAAGGAAACTCCTCTTGTTGAAATGGACAAGGAACTCTATTCGCAAATTAACTCACAGATAGCGGATAAACTATATGAACTTAAGCAAATATCGGTTAAGCAGGATCGCAAAACCGTTGTTAAAGAATTGTTTGAACAACTCAGCGCCGAATACTGCGAAGCTGTGGGTGATGCTGAACCGAAATGTACCAAAGCAACACTTAAGCGAATCTTCGACAAGATAGAGGGCCAGGCTGTTCGCAAACTGGTATTAGATGGTAAAAGACTTGACGGCAGAGGTTTCAATGATGTTCGCCAGATTGCCTGTGAAGTGGGCGTTTTGCCCCGGACACACGGCTCGGCATTATTTAGCCGCGGTGAGACGCAGGCGATAGTGAGCGTAACCCTCGGCACTATCCGCGATGCCCAGATTATCGATGGTTTAATGGAAGAGTATTCGCAGAGTTTTACGCTCCACTACAATTTCCCGCCGTTTTCCGTTGGCGAGGTAAGGCCGGTTCGCGGCCCGGGCCGCAGAGAAATTGGTCATGGCGCACTTGCAGAACGCGCGCTTGAACAGGTAAGACCGCCGGAAGACCAGTTTGCATATACTGTAAGAATCGTATCTGATATTACCGAGTCGAATGGTTCCAGTTCTATGGCTTCGGTTTGCGGAGGAACACTTGCTCTAATGGATGCGGGTGTCCCGATTCTCGAACCGGTTGCCGGCATATCTATCGGAATGGTCACTGCCCCGGACGGCCGATACGAATTGCTGACCGACATCGTTGGTGAGGAAGACCATTTTGGTGATATGGATTTCAAAGTTGCCGGTACTGTTAACGGTATTACAGCGATACAGCTCGATATCAAAGCCGAAGGACTGGCGCACAATATTATGGTCGAGGCTATGCAGCGGGCAAAAACAGCTCGCCTGGAAATTCTAAAAACTATGACAAAGGTCATCAGCAGCCCCAGACCTGAATTAAGCAAGTACGCACCGAAGTTGGTAAGTATCGAAATTGACCCTGAGTTTATCGGCAAGATAATCGGTCCGGGCGGAAAGATGATTAAAAGCATTCAGGAACAGACCGGAACAAAGATTGAAATCGAAGAGGATGGAACTATCTTTATAAGTTGCTTGGATGGCGATGGCCACCTCAAGGCTAAAGATATTATCGAATCAATGACGCAGCCGCCGGAGGTGGGGCGGATATATAAAGACGCCAAAGTGGTGTCTGTGAAAGACTTTGGGGCTTTTGTTGAAATTACGCCCGGAGTCGAAGGTCTGTGCCATATCAGCGAATTAAGCAACGGCTACGTCAAAAACGTTGACGAGGTATGCAAAGTAGGTGATTTGATAGATGTGAAATTGTTATTCATCGACGACCAGGGCAGATTTAAGCTTTCGCGTAAAGCTGCTATGTCGGAAACGTCCGGCGAGCCTGCCAAAACACCCGAATCACCCGATAAAAAATAAGAAAGCTTAATGTTTCAATTCTATGGCGGACAGATGCCAGGGCAAGTCAGTATTCTCGCAGTCAGATGCGCCGACCGGCAGCAAGCCGAGGCGAAACACCCGTGGTGAGCCAGGTCGAACCACTTCCGGTGAGGTTGAGGAGCTTGCCCGGCTGCTTGGTGTTATTGCTCACGAGATTAAAAACCCCCTTTCAACTATCAAGGTCAACCTTGAGCTTGTTACCGAGGACCTCAATGCTCCGGACAAAAACGACCGGACGCCGGCAAGGGCGCTTAGGAAAATAGCTGTTATTCAAAAGGAAACAGACAGACTCGAACAAATTCTTGACAGTTTCCTGCGATACCTTAGCAAGCCCGAACTTCAACTCGCCAGTGTCAATATCAACGAACTTCTTTGTGATATGGTTGATTTTTATTCGCCGCAGACTGACAGCCGCTCGATAACAATTCGGCAGGGCTTGTCCAGTGAGCCGCTGATTTGCAAAGTTGATGCGGGTATGTTAAAACAGGTTGTGTTAAATCTGTTTATCAATGCCCAGCAGGCGATGAGCAGTGGCGGCGATTTGATGATAAGAACAAGTAAACAGAAAGAAAACGCGGTAATTCAAATCAGTGATACCGGCAATGGGATAGCCCCGGACAAACTTTCTGACATCTTTAAGCCTTATTGTTCCTCTCGGCCGGGCGGCACAGGCCTCGGATTGGCAACCGCAAAGAGAATTGTCGAGGCGCATAATGGCACGATAACCGTTGACAGCGAGCCGGGCAAAGGTACATTGTTTACTATAACATTGCCGCTTCAGGCTGATTAAATCGCAATACTATGAGCAGGGATATTATAGTTCTGGTTGTCGATGATGAGCGTGACCACGCTGACGGCATAGCCGAGGCGCTCCAGAAGTATTGCGCAAAGGCAATCGCGGTCTATAACGGCTCGGATGCATTGGAGATTCTTCGCGGCGAAACCGTCGATGTTGTTGTTACCGACCTGAAACTCGGCGGCGATATCGACGGCATGGAAATTCTTACCCATGCGAAAAAATATAACCCCGACACCGAAATTATTTTGATAACGGCCTATGCTACCATTGACACCTGCAAGGAAGCGATAAGACGCGGGGCGTATGATTATCTCGTCAAGCCCATTGACATCGGCCAGCTTCGCACACTCGTCGAACAGGCAGGCAAAAAAATCTCGGCCGCCGTTCGTCGCCGGACCGAGGTTGCCAAAGCCGGCAGGGGAGATTTCGAGTTCGAAGGCGTGCTGGGCAAAAGTGCGGCGATGCAGGGAGTCTTTGAGGTGCTTAGGCGAATCGCCCCAACGGATATATCTGTTTTGGTCGAGGGCCGTTCAGGAACGGGCAAGGAACTACTGGCAAGGGCGATTCATTATAATTCCCGTCGTGCCGATATGCCTTTCAGGCCTGTTAATTGTGCAGGCCTGACGGAAACACTGCTCGAAAGCGAGTTGTTCGGCCATGTTAAAGGGGCTTTTACCGGCGCGACAACCGATAGAAAGGGCCTTTTTGAAATAGCAGATAAAGGGACGCTCTTCCTGGATGAGATTGGCGATATGCCGTTGAATATGCAGGCAAAGCTGCTGCGGGTCATCGAAGATGGGATTGTCTCACCCGTCGGCTCCAATAAATCGATTGTAGTTGATGTACGCATAATCAGCGCTACGAATCAGGATTTGACAGCTCTTATAGAGCAGAAGAAATTCAGGCAGGATTTATATTTCAGAATCAAGGGCGTTAGTATTTCTCTGCCCGACCTCTCTGACAGGGCAGGGGACATACCCGACCTTATCCGGTATTTTATCAAAGAAGCCGTTGCTGAAACCGGCCTGAAGATTACAGGCATCACACAGCAGGCCATGAGTATTCTTTCCGCTTACAACTGGCCCGGTAACATTCGTCAGCTTCGAAACAGTATCAGGACAATGGTCGTAATGTGCGACCGTGAAAAACTCGATGTGGCTGATATTCCTCCTGAAATATATCAGTTGCGCCAGTTAACAGCTGCCTCTGCCGAAGCGGGTCAAGGAAGCGATCTTACGCTTAGTGAGATTGAGAAACAGGCCATTATTGATACGTTAGCCAGAACCGGCAACAACCGCGAAAAAACAGCCAAAATCCTCGGCATCGGTGAAAGAACCCTCTACCGAAAAATCAAAGAATATAATATATAATCCTGCTTTGCCCAATGAGGCTCTTATAGGCTCGCAAGCCAGTTTTGGGCGAAAACGGCGTAATCGAGGAAATTTATTAAATTGTCGGCTGGTTCGTGGATATCACAAGCAGGGTTCCAGTTTTCGTCACTGGAACTGCTTAGCCAGGCTGATGCCAAAATACCCAAATCATATAGTTCTACAATACCATTGCTGTCAAAATCCCCGACCGCGCAGAAGGTCAATTGTATATTCGGTACGTTGTTGGCTCCATAGACAGTAGGAGAGCTTGTTCCGGACCAGTACAGTGGGTCACCATGGCCGCTGTCAGATTGCGCATAAGCGGCACGCATGCCTCCCGGAATCGAGTATGTGCAATACCCTGACGTTGTATAGGAACCGTCGTTGTGACTGAAGTCCACTAATAAATTGTCTGAACCGTTATATTTAAACGGAGTGGAAAAAGTAAACGTATTCCATCCTGTAGTGGTTATAGTCTCGCTCGCCTGATAGACAACAATCCAGTCGGTTGCGTCAAGAGAGGCAGTATCATAAGAGTTCATGCTGGTATGCTTCATCCGGATAGTCCAGTTGTCCATCGTCTGGCCGGGTACCGTCTCGATATATAACGCCAGCTTGGTAATATTGCCGCTGCTTCCAATTTCACTGGATAAGTAAATCACCTGGGTTCGGCTGTCATGGTAATATGTGTGCATTGGGTAATCCCATGTGCCTGTACCTGTCCCGATAGTAATGGTATCACAACCCTCTAAAGTTGCTGTGCCGATGAAATCTATTTCCCATTTATTGCCTGATGTGCTGTGTTCATCTGTGGATTTTCCGGTAGTAACAACCTGGCTTGTAAGGGTATAGCCGGTTTTGGTTACGCTTACGGTGTATGTGGATAAAGAGGGGACTTTGGCCAGAGCGTAGATACCGCTGCTGTCGGTTGTATCGCTGTACACACCACCCCCTGTTCTTGTACCTGTTACTGTCGCGCCGTCAATCGGGTTGCCGGATGTATCAGTAACTCGACCGCTTATGATTTCACCGGTACCGGAGGTATAGATATTATAAATACATTCATCAACCGTGGTGTATTCATAATAAGCATCAATAGTAGGCAGGTTATACCACGCATCATCCATTCCATCCCAGCCCATATTAATATGATGATATAGGGTTGAGCTGTCATAGCCATAGCCATCGGCCACTATGGCATGTCCTCCTTCCGTTCTTCTAACCCCGAGCAAAACGGGGAAACCCGCGTCCAGATTGGGATTGACCATGCCGTTAAGGTTGGGCCCGCTAAGGTCGTTATTGTAATCCCAGCCGTCGATGGCATTACTGTAGCCGAAGATATCTGGTAGTGCATCCTTCACTTTCCAGAGGTAAGCGGATGACCCCTCTGAGCCATACGTCGTATCGACCGACTCGGCAACATCGTAGCAAAGCTCTCCGATGACCATACGCTGTGATTCGGTGATGGTTCCGCAATTATCCTCCGGCTTTAGTAGCATATTGCTCCAAACATAAGTCCCCGGATGCTCGTGATATCGCATCACCTGAGCCATTGCCGTTGCAACACACCCGCATGGGTAATGACTCGGGGTATAATAGTTATAACAATACCAGCTGGAATAACAGACCCATGTTTGGCCCCATTCGCTTTGAGTAAGAGGGGCAACACGGACATCCGATATGCTGGGTAGGCCCTGCACTTCCACCTTATTGGAATCATCATTCAATTCAGCCCATTTACCCTGGGCCCTAAGGCAGGTTTTCTCGATGGCCATTTGCCGTCCGGTCAGACTCTTTTGGGAAGCGCCTGCCGCTGCCCGAAGATTTCGGGCGACAGCGATTCGGCCGGGTACGTCCCGGCTGACCAACGCACCGAGCGGATTATCTGCTGAAGGGTCAAATGTACCATCATTAGCAAATGCAATAATCGGCTCAACCAAATCATCAGCGGGAGTAATGACAAAACCGGAAGGTTGTAAATAAATTACATAGTAGATAGGTTCCCCCTTGTCATCTGAGAAGACATCTGTTCGCCTGACCTGATTGCCCAATTGTGTCTTGAGCGGTTCAGGGTCAAGTTTTAACCAGCCCCTTACTGCCTTTTTAGCTTGTTCACTGCTTACAGGTCTTGCCTGTAAGCCGGCAGGATACAAAAGCACAAAAGCCCAAAACAAAAAAACAGGCACGATGGACCGTGTAACTGAAAGCTGGTAATTTCGCGGTTGACTGCGATGCTTCATTTTGCCCTCCTTTCGCCCGAAAACTTGTGATTAAAGCGGAGAAAGAACCTATTAAAAGCATATAGATTTGTTCGGTTCTTGTAAAGGAATTTCTGCTGAGCCAAATAAGTTTGCGTGATTTTTGCCGTAAATCCCGTTTTTAGCGACCTTTATCCCGACATCTTCTGCAAAATAAAAATACTCTCAAAATCACAACAGCAGGTTTGGTCTCTTCCTTTGGAGCCATTCAGGTAACTGGCTGTGCGTTACTTTTTTCCACAATCCTTTTTTTTGGCCGCGGGCACCGGCCTCTAACTGTTTGTATTTGTTGTAGAAACTGTGACGAAATCGTAAATCCGCGTAAGCAAAACCTTCGGACAACAGTGCCTCGTTCAAAAACCTGCCGTCAGGCAGCTTAACGTATGCCAGCAGCCTGCCGTATTTACCCCTCGTGGAGTCTTCATCGAGATAGACTGTAACCCGCTTTCCGAGAGAGGATTCGTGAGTGAAATCAGCGGCCTCCGGCCCAAAATACATAACGCCGACCTTAGGATTTTTGGTCTCAGGCGTGTCAACTCCTATCAGTCGTATTCTTGTGTGATTGGATTTGCCGTCGGGTACATCTATATCAATAGTATCGCCATCGACAACTTTTAGAACGGTGAAGGTCTTTTCGTGATATTTTTCATAATCCCGAACCTTTGTCTGTTCTTTGGATTTGGTCTGGATCTGCCGGCTGGGTTTAATCAGGCCCTGGTCGAGCCAAGAGACTGCCGCTACTATCAGTAAACAGAGGGTAAGGAGGGTTGAACGCCTCCGTTTGCTCATGACGAAAGCGGTTTTCTTTTTTTTAGGTGGCAAGGACGAATCAATCCTTATTTTGTTCGTTCTTTAGGAGCTTTATCCAGTTCAAAGGCGACTGAAACAACTTTTAAGGCTTCTTCAGCCTGGTCTTTATTCACGACACAACTGATGCGGATTTCACTGGTGGTTATCGAATCGATATTGACTTTGGCCTTGGCCAACGCTCCGAACATCCGCTCGGCAACGCCATAATGGGTTCGCATGCCGACACCAACAACGGAAATCTCCGCAATATCCTCGCGAACAAAGATGCTTTCGCAATTGACCTCTTCTTTCATTTGCTCGGCGGCCTCTTTAGCCGAAGTCAAATCCGAAATGCCTATCAAAAACGACAGGTTCGCTTTTTTACTGCTGACTTCCGTTTGCATAATGTCGTTAACAACCACTTTGGCCTTTGCCAGCGAAGCGAAAACTTTCGCGGCGTTACCCGGCTTGTTATCTATGTTTACAAGGTCTATCTTGGCCATATCCTGCTGGACGGTTGCTCCCGTAACTGCTACGCCTTCCATTTGTGGTACCTCGTGCATAATTATTGTTCCTTCTTTTTCTTCGATACTGCTCCTGACATGGATTTTGACATTGTATTTTTTGCCGAACTCGATGGACCGCGAGTGCATAACGCCTGCTCCCAGACTTGCCATTTCGAGTATTTCGTCGTAACTAATCTGCTCTAACTTCACGGCTTCTTTGAATATCCGCGGGTCGGTCGTATATATCCCATCGACGTCGGTATAAATTTCGCATTCCTTTGCCCCGACAGCCGCCGCCAGCGCAACCGCGGTCGTGTCCGAGCCGCCTCTGCCGAGCGTTGTTATGTTTCCGTCATCATCTACTCCCTGAAAGCCGGCAACAAGAACGACTTTACCTTCGTCCAGTTGTTTTTTAATCCGTTCGGCCCCGATGCTCTTTATCCTTGCCTTGGTATGAACATTGTCGGTCAGCATCTGTACCTGACCGCCCGTAAAACTGATTGCCGGATAGCCGGCTGCATCGAGCGCCATTGCGAAAAGCGAAACTGTTTGTTGTTCGCCGGTGCTGAGCAGCTGGTCCATCTCACGCTTGGGCGGATTCGGATTAAGTTCGAAAGCGTCAGCTATAAGCTCATCGGTCTGCTGCCCGCGAGCCGATGCTACAACCACAACTGAATAACCATTCTCAACCGCCTTGATTACTCTCTTGGCGGCTCGGCGAATCTTCTCCGCATTAGCGACCGAAGTCCCGCCGAATTTTTGCACAAGTATTGCCATTCTTCAGATATTTCCTGTCAATTTTCTAACTTTTTAAGAAGTATTCCATCAGTTCGAAACCGTTTTCTATTCTAATTCCAGACTTCGCGGCGTCGGCTTCGCTGAAAGCCGTACGCAAAACGCTGCTTACATCATTTCCCGCCATAGCAAACGGCACAGGCTCAGCCGAGTGCGCCCTGCTCGCAAGGGGGGTAGGGTGGTCGGGCAAAACAAGTATTCTCCACTTTTCATAACGCTGCAGAGCCTCTAACACAGGCCCGACAATATACCTGTCAATCTGCTCGATAGCTTTTTTCTTCATCTCGACATTACCGCTATGAGACGCCTCATCGGGGGCCTCTATATGAATAAAAACAACATCATATTTCTCGAGTGCCTTTATCGCAGCCGAGGCCTTGCCCTGATAATTCGTATCGACGAACCCCGTGGCGCCCGGCACATTTATCAAATCGAAGCCGATAAGTGTCGCCAGCCCCTTTACAAGGTCAACGGCGGTAATCGCAGCCCCGGCAAGTCCGAACCGCTTCTTGAAGCTTTCCATTTTGGCTCTTTTACCCTGTCCCCAAAGCCAGATTGAGCTCACCTGATTTTCGCCGAGGTCCTTCTTGATTTTATTGATGTCGTGATTGGTAAAAAGCTGCTGCGAACGGACAATTAGTTCAACAAGTATGTCAGCGCCTTTGCCCCTCGGCAGAATCTTCTCTACCGCTGTACCTATGTAATCGTGAGGCGGATATGTCTTAACATCGAAATCCGCGTCCTTGAAAACCAACAGGTGCCGATAGCTCACGCCGGGGTAAAAACAAAATCCCTCATCGCCTAAATGCTCATTCAAATCTTTTATCAGCTTGGTAGCTTCTTCAGTGGAGATATGCCCTGCGCTGTGGTCTTCCATTTTCCCATCGCAAATGGTAACGAGGTTGCACCTGAACACACAGTCGTTCGGACCTAAGTTGATATTTCGCGCCACCGCTTCTATCGGCGCCCGGCCGGTATAAAACGTAAGCGGGTCATAGCCGAGCAGACTCATCTGCGCAACATCGCTGCCCGGCTCGATTCCCGGCGGAACCGTTCGGACAAGCCCTATCCTGCCCTCGGCGCTGATTTTGTCCATATTCGGCGTCTTCGCTGCCTGAAGGGCGGTCTTGCCGCCGAATTCCTCCAATGGTTCGTCCGCGGCGCCGTCAGGAACTATTATGACGTACTTAGTCTTCAATCCTTGTCCTCCGGTATATCGACTATCCTTATGCAGACCGGCTTTGCGCCGACAACGTCGAGTTTTTTAAGCTCCTTTACCGCGGCGGAAACGTTCTTCTGCCGGGTAAGGTGCGTAGCTATCACAACCGGAACGGTATTATCCGGCCCGGCTCCTTCGTGCTGCAGCGTACCCGATATGCTAATCTGGTTGTCGCCGAGAATCTTCGCAATCTTTGCCAAAACGCTTGGCTTGTCCTTGCACATAACCTTGATATAAAATCTGCTCACGGAATCACCGATTTTCTCGATTAGCCGTTTCGTTTCGCTCCGTGATTTCAAGTTCAAATGCCTGAAAGTGGTAGCGGAATTGCCCAGGGCGACGTCAATAATATCAGCTACGACCGCGCTGGCGGTAGGCATCATCCCTGCCCCTCGGCCGTAATACGTCACCTGACCGACTGCATCGCCGAATACGGTAACCGCGTTAAAAGGCCCGTTAACACGCGCAAGCGAATTATCTTTAGAAATAAAAGATGGATGCACCCGCAGCGATATCCTGCCTTTATCGTCTTTCTGTCCGATAGCCAATAGTTTGAGCACATAGCCCATCTCGCCGCCGTATCGGATGTCTTCTTTCGAGATTTCCTCGATACCCTCGACGGATATATCTTCAAGTGCGGTTTCGCAGCCGAACGCAATCGAAGCTAAGATAGCTAATTTATGTGCGCTGTCGCCGCCGTTAATATCCAAAGATGGGTTCGCTTCTGCGTAGCCCAGCTTTTGGGCCTTTTTCAACGCTGCGGAGAAGTCCTCGTTTTTACTGGTCATATTCGAGAGGATATAGTTGCACGTCCCGTTAACTATGCCGTATATCCCTGCGATATTATTCGCCGCCAATCCCGTGCGCAGACCCGATACAATCGGTATCCCGCCTGCACAGCTTGCCTCGAAAGCGATACATCGTTTATTTTCGTGAGCGACTTTGTATAGCTCGCCGCCGTATTCAGCCAGCAATGCCTTATTGGCGGTGACAACATCCTTGCCGGCCCGGAGCATCTTAAGCTGGATTTGCTTGGCTATCTTCGTTCCGCCGACTAATTCGATACCGATTTGGATTGAATCATCTTTCAGAAGTTTGTCTAAGTCGTTGGTGAGAATACCTTTAGGCAGCTTCACTGGCCGGGCGGTTTTCGTATCGGTATCGACCACGCAGGCGAGCTTCAAACGCAGGCCGGTCTTGGCGGCGATGGCGTCTGCGCTTTCGAGTATGATTTTAGCTACGCCGGAGCCGACGGTTCCGAAGCCTACAAGTCCGATTTTTATAATTTGTTCGCCCATTTATTCAGCCCTTAACATTCTGTTGGCCTGTAGTTTATAAATTCCCCATCAATTAGTCAATACACTGTTTTTTTGTTATAAAAATCGAACTTGGGCTGCTATATTCCGGCGGGATGGGGCTGTTTTAGGGATAGCATCAATTCATCTTTGGCGCGATTAAATGCGCAAGTTTTGGTTTTGAGATGTGCGCAAACTTACACAAATTTACACAAACTTATGCAAAACTTACAAAAACTACGTAGAAACTAACGCGAAATCTTGCATAAAATTCAACGTTTTTTCTACCCCCCTGCGCATTTGATTGAAATTTTTTGCTGGTGATTTTGGGGGAGAATTTTTAGATAATTCAAAGGGAAAAAGAGGTTGTTTGGCAAGTGGAGTAGTGGCTATTACATTTTAGGGATTTCGGATAGTTCTGGCTTTCCATAAATTGATTCAAGAATGTCACGTTTGTTTTTATACTCTTTGTTCAGATGATCGAATATGTCGCCAAGGATTATAAATGAATTACGGTTAACCTTCGAAAACTCCTCGGTTTTATTTTTAACTATTTGCCTTGCAAGGTCTTTAATGTCTTCAATCAACCACCGTTGCCCTTTAAGAGGTCCTTTTGAAGTTGAGAGAATAGTGTAAGCTTCAAGCTTACGAATATTGTCTTCAAGGAATTGTCGTTCATGAATAATTACGTTTCTTTCATAATAATAGTCCTTGATGGATTTACGCAATTTTCTCAGTTTATTGGGGATAGATGAATGCTGAACATGTGAATTGTTCATTATTAAATCGTGACAGATCCTGTGACTGGGATTGTATAATTCAAATACGCAGTCAATAAGTTTTAGTAATCTATCATACATCGATTGAGTTCGGACAATATAATTTTCAATGCAATATAGGAGATGATTCTGTTTTGCTATGCCCGCTTTTTTCATTTTTGGAGTCGGAGAAAATGAAGAAAAGTAAAGAACAGAATGCTCAAGTTGCTGACAGATTGTGAGAATGTGAGCTAAGCTACTAGCAACAGATAAACAATAGTATTCTGCCTTGGAAGGAGAGCGTTTCAATTTAGCTTCAGCCTTTAGAAGACTGTGAGGTTTTTCAATCGTAAATTTTATTCTTGCGCCATAATGTAAGGCTGATAAGGCAAATGGGTGATTAACAAGGGCGTTATAAGTAGAGTATTCTTTAATTTGATTTTTTGTATTCATTATTGATAACCAACATAATAAAATGCAAAATAATTTGCACTAATTTTATGCTAGTGTTGGGGTAAGAGCAACAAGAAATTTGTGGGGGAAAATAGAGATAGAGTTTGCGGAGTGCTGCCGGAGGCCGGAACGAGGAAACGGACGGTAAGTATGCCGGAGGCATACGAGAGAAAAAGTATCCGAGCAGGAGGCAGCACAAGCAAGTTCATTAAGTAACCCCCCAACATAAAGTTGGGGGCTAACCTATTTTATCGCCGGTGAGGATTTTGGAGAAGTCGGCGGGGTTAAGGAAGGCGGCGGGGCCGTTGGGGTTGTACTTAGTCAGCATCTTAATACAAGCGATGAATTTTTTGTCAGGCTTAGCAATGAAATAATTGGGCTGGATTCCTGCTCCCCTGGGGATAAATTTCGCAGAAATGACATCCTGGATTCCCGCTTGCGCGGGAATGACAGATTGCTCGGGAAATTCAAGCTGATATGCGTGGAGGGTCAAGCGTTCAATCAACGGTTTTTCGGTTTGGTTCCTGCCGAGTCGATAACCCGATTTGAATTCAGAAAGAAATATCGGCCGAGTGCTTCCATATAACGGGTCGAATGCCAACGGCAATCCTATGCTCGGCAGGTGGACACGGATTTGATGTGTTCGGCCCGTCTGCGGGCTGACCGCCAACAGGGCAGTCGAGCCGAAGTCGGCGATTAATCGCCAATTGGTGACCGAGGCCTTTCCCTTTTTTGGCGCGATGCACATTCTGGTGGTATCTTTGCGGTCGCGGGTCAGCGGGGTATCGATTGTGCCCTGACTATCCGGCACGAAGCCTGATACGATTGCCAAATAGGTTTTTTTGACCTGTCTTTCTTCGAAGTAAGTAGAGTATTTTGTCTGGGCCTGGATATTCTTAGCCAGCAGCATTACGCCTGAAGTGTCTTTGTCGAGTCGATGTACGAGGCGGAGCTGGTCGGCTCCCGTAATGACTTGAGAGGTCAATCGCGGGGATATCCGGCTACGGTGCGCTTCGCCGCGACCAGCAAGAATATCTTTAAGCTCGGCCTTGCCGGTGCGGTCCTTTGTTACCGATACGCCTGACGGTTTGTTGACGACAAGGATGTCGTCATCCTGATATATTATCTCGATTACTGTTTTTGGCATTTGGTTCTGTCCGGAAAAGGGATTATAAATTTCAGAGTTCATTATAAGGATTTGGGCCAAAGAATCCATATAATTGAGTTTCTTGACGACAGTTGGCTGATAGCTTATATTATCCGGCGTTTAGTGAAAGTCGTTTTTGATTTGTTTATTCAGGGATTAGCACGTTGGCGAAAAAAAGTTTGTGCAGTAAGTGTACGGGGCTATGCTGTCGGTATTATGCACTGGAGATAGATAAGCCGAAAACCAGGGGAGATTATGACGATATACGATGGTTTCTGTGCCATAGAGGCACCGAGATATTCGTAGAAGACGGCGGCTGGTATGTAAAAGTAAATAACAGGTGCAAGTATCTGTCCGTGAAGGACCATAAATGCAAGATATATGAGAAGCGGCCGCGGATATGCCGTCAGTACCGCCACAAGGGCTGTGACTTTAGCGATGGAAACTACGAACTGCATTTTACGAGTGATAACCAGATAGAAGAGTATGCCAAGGAAAAATTAGCAAAGAAGCGTAAAAAGAAAAAGGGCAGCAGAAAGAAATGAAGATACCGCCGGTAAAAGGTACAAGGGATTTTTATCCGCAGGAAATGGCTGTTCGGAACTGGATAATCGACGGCTGGAAGAGGGTGTCTCTGCGCAACGGGTTCGAGGAATATGACGGGCCGATATTCGAGTATTTGGATATGTACAGAATAAAAAGCGGCGACGAGATTGTCGAGCAGCTTTTCTCGTTCAAGGACCGTGGGGACAGGAACCTTGCGCTTCGGCCAGAGATTACGCCCACGCTGGCACGGATGGCAAATCAGAAAATCAACACGTTGCCGCTGCCTATCAAGTGGTTCTCGGTTCCGAGGCTGTTCCGTGCGGAGCGTCCGCAGAAGGGCAGGCTTCGTGAATTTTTCCAGTGGAACATAGATATAATCGGCATAGAGGGCCCGCTGGCTGATGCGGAGGTGATATTCTGTGCTTTGGATTATCTACGGGGAATCGGGCTGACGCCTGACGATATCGAGGTAAGAATGTCCAGCAGAAAGCTGCTGGCCAGCGTCCTCGAAAAGATAGGGGTCGCCGAGAAGCGGCTGGAAGTGCTGTACCCTGTGCTCGATAAAAAAGAGAAGGTCCCGGCGGGCGAATTTAAGCAAATGCTTAGTCAAAAGGTTGCGGACGGCAAGATAGCCGAGAAGATTGTTGAGTTTATGGGGATTAAGGCGGTCTCGGATATTAAGAATATAATCGAGCCTGATGATAAGGTTAACGCGGCCATCGATAGAATCGTGGTTTTGTTCGACTGGCTCAAGCGAATGGGGGTAGTGGAGTATTGCCAGTTCGACCCGGGGATTGTCAGGGGGCTGGCTTATTACACGGACAGTGTATATGAGATTTACGATAAGCGCGGCGAGCTGCGAGCCATCGGCGGGGGCGGCAGATACGATGATTTGCTAAAGCAGTTCGGCGGGCCCGCGATACCGGCGACGGGATTCGGGATGGGTGACTGCGTTTTGGGAGTGATGCTCGAAGAACGAGGGCTGCTGAAACCGGCGCCTGCAGAATTAGATTATTTTATCGCCTGCGTAGAACTCGAACAAACCCAGCAGGACGCAGTTAAGATAGCGGCAGAACTGCGAACAAGAGGGTATTCAGCCGAGTTCGGCTACAAGTCCGCGAGTTTAAGCAGGCAGCTCAAACAGGCGTCTGCCAAAAATGCCAAGAAGTGTATCATCCTCGGCGACGAGTTCAAGAACAATGAGCTTGTGGTCAAGGATATGGTAACCAGCAAACAGAAACGGATTAAATTAGACGCGTTTTTCGCAGAATTAGGAACTCTATCAACCGCAGAGAACGCTGAGAGCGCAGAGAAATGATAGATAAAATTTAGATTTAGAAACTCTGCACTAATTTAAATGAAGGATTTATCCTCAAATCCGGCTACGAAACATTTCGCCACGATGAATCATTACGAGCGGGCCTTTCAAAACTGGCTTATTGATAACAAAATCAAATATGCCTCGGTCGATAAACAGAAGAGGGCGGAGTTCGAGAACTGCAAAATCAAAAGCTTCGATTTTTTGTTATATCCGCCCAGCGGAGAGATAATAATCGCAGAGGTGAAGGGCAGGAGCTTCAAGGGGACGAGTTTTGCCGGGTTAGCAGGATTCGAGTGCTGGGTTACAGCTGAGGACATCGACGGGCTGGTGAATTGGCGGGATGCACTTTCCGCGGGACGCCTTTCAGCGGAGGGGCATAGCGCAGTTTTTGTCTTCGCTTACAAAATAGAAAACATCGACGTAGATTTTGACGGCAGGGAAGTTTACGACTTTGACGCAAACAGGTATGTATTCTTTGCAGTCAAGCTGGACGATTACCGAGCATTTATGAAACGGCGCAGTCCGAAGTGGCAGACGGTGACGCTGTCGGCGGATAAATTTCGCCAGTGTGCAATCGAACTGCGGCAGTTATGGAATAAATAGCCGGATAATAGGAATCGTTTTGAAAAATTCGATTGCCTGTCGGTTAGAATGCCCGATGCTCCAGACAGATTCTCCAGTTCCAAGCTGTGCTATCACGTATTTGCCCAGAGCGAACTGGCCCATAGCGGCGTAGCCGATGGCAAATTGTCCCAATGCGAGATATGCTCCGATAGCAAATTGTCCTATCGCCAAGACGCCGGAGGACGCCTGGCCCAGGCCGAAAAGTACTCCAATCGCCAGTTGTCCGATAGCAATAAGCCCCATAGATGCGTGGCCTATGGCGATAAAGCCGCAGGCAAGTCTGCCGATGGCGATGATTCCTTTTGCGATTATGCGTCTGCCGGTTTCGGGACATTTGCCATAGGTGAAATGCACAAGGGGCAGGCCGAGTAACATTTTATGCGATTTGAATTCGTGAAAGCTGGCGCCGCTGGTATATAAATACCGCCTCCATGTGCCGGATTTTGTTTCTTCGATTTTGTATTCGATTTTTTCCAACAGCAGATTGCTCATAACATCTCCCTTATATAAAGATTTCTGTTTGTGTTAATTATACCTTTCTTTAGCAAAGCAACAACCATTATTTAAGAGGCAAAATTTCTCGCTCGAAACCTGTTTTTATAGTATATTGCGACAAATGAGAATCATAGCTGGCTCAAAACGAGGGGTGAAGTTATTTAGTCCCAAGACGGACGTGTCCCGGCCGATTACCGACAGGGTCAAGGAGTCGCTTTTCAACGTGCTTTATAAATACGACCTCGAGGGCAGGGTTACGGCGGATTTGTTCTGCGGCGTAGGCTCTTTAGGGCTTGAGGCATTGAGCAGGGGCGCAAAGTTTGTCAGCTTCGTTGAGAGAGACCCGAGGATTATCGCAACCTTGAAGGAGAATATTGAAAAAGCAGGGTTTGCCGGCGAATCTAAAGTTATAAGGGCCAACGCGTTTAGTATTGGCGCACCGGGCAGAGAGCAGAAGTATGACCTTGTTTTTGTTGACCCGCCTTATGCGGCCTCACGGGACATCGGCGAGGGTTCGCCGCTGGGCAAATTGCTGGCTTTATTAAACGAGCAGTTGTCCCCTGAGGGAATTGTTGTGGTAAGAACCGAAAAACGAGTAGAATTGCTGGACAAGTACGGCGGACTCGAAGTTATCGACAGGCGCCAGTGGGGAACGATGACGGTAACAATACTTCAGCGAGGCAACAAATGACAAACAAAGCAGCAGCTATAAAGATAATCCGGCAACTGCACAGCAACGGCTTTGAGGCTTTGCTGGCAGGGGGGTGCGTGCGCGATATGCTGATGGGTAGAACAGCGAATGATTATGATGTCGCTACGGAAGCACGGCCGGTAGATGTGATAAAGATGTTCAAACGCACGCTGAAAGTCGGAGCGAAATTCGGCGTGGTGATTGTGCTGATTGAAGACAAACAAGTTGAAGTGGCAACGTTCAGAACCGAAACCGGCTATGCGGACGGCAGGCATCCCGGAGATGTTAAATTTGTCGGGGCGGCGGAAGATGCCAGCCGAAGAGATTTTACCATCAACGGGATGTTCTATGACCCGCTGAAAAAAGAAGTCATCGATTACGTTAATGGTAAAATAGACCTCAAGAAGAAGCTGATACGGACTATCGGTAAGGCAACTGAACGGTTTGGCGAAGACTACCTGCGGATGCTGCGGGCGGTGCGGTTTTCAACACAGCTCGGTTTTGCGATTGAGCCGAGGACGTTTTCGGCTATTCGCAGCAATTCGAAGCACATAGCCAAAATAAGCGGCGAACGTATAGCAATGGAACTGGAGGCAATCTTAATCAGCCCCAGCAGAGCCAAAGGCGTGGCGCTATTGGCAAAGAGCGGATTAGCTGAAGCTATTTTCCCGGATTTTTCTGCCAAAGATACGAAATTTGGAATCAAGGTTTTGGGGCAACTGCGAAAAAACAGCGGGTTCGCACTTGCGATGGCTGCTTTTTTCGCGGGCTGTACGACGGAATTCGCACTCGATAAATGCGATTGTTTGAAGCTTAGTAAAAATCAAACCAGACATATAAAATTCCTGCTGGACAATCGTGGGAAGCTACTCGATGAGAAGATGTCACTATCGCAGTTGAAGCTGATTGTCAGCGAGCCTTATTTCGAGGACCTCTACGAACTACAAAGAGCGATTCAGAAGGCTCAACGCAAAAGTACAGCTGCACTGGTAAATTTGCGGAAAAGGATAAAGGCGCTGGGCGACATTGAGCTGCGGCCGAGGCCTATACTCGATGGACACGACTTGATTCGGTTAGGCGCGGTTAAGGGGCCTGGGCTGGGATTGTTAGCGGAAGAGATGTATATCGCCCAGTTGGAAGGAAAACTGCAAAGTAAAAAACAGGCTGAGCAGTGGGTGCAAAGCTGGCTTGAAAAACACAAGTTGGCGAGACAGGCGAAGAAAATTTAATCACTGATTGCGATAATTAAATAGATTTTTTTAGCCACAGAGTTCACAGAGGACTCAGAGAAACACAATAACAAATCGCCAAAATGTTGTGTATTGCCACGAAAGGGATAATAAATGATTACCCAAGAGATTATAAAGCAATTCTGCGATCAATGCTATACCACAAGAGCCCTATATAAGGAATATAGTTATCTCTACGAAGATAACAAAGAACGTTTGGATTTATTAAATAAAACCGCACGTGACTTTTTCCTCAATTTCCAAGGTATCCTTAAAAATCATATTTTACTAGATATTTGTAAAATCACTGATTCGGCTACTCTTGGGAAAAATAGTAATCTTACAATTAAGTATATCCTCAAAGAAATTAAACAAGAGGACAAGAACAATCTTGGACTTGATGAGTTGTCTGATAAAATTCATAAATTCAGAAAATGTATAGTTGATGCAAGACATAAAATCATTGTTCATTTTGATTTTGAGACAATAAAATATAACAAGACATTAGGTGGTTTTTCAAAAAATGATAATGAAGAGTTCTGGGAAAATTTACAGGAATTCGTTAATAAAATACATATACATTACTTTAATAGCCCCTTTATTCTCGATAAGATAACTGATTGTACATATAATGCTAAAGATCTTATATTGGCATTAAAGAAAGCTGCCTATTTTGATCAGCATTTCAAAAATATCATCCATTCTGATCTTTTGGAGGAAGAAGGATTTGAATATAGAAATGCTTAATGCTTGGATTCCCGCTTGCGCGGGAATGACAATTTTTAATAGATTCCTCCCATTCGGCAGGCTCAGGACAGGCGGCTGCGCTCGGAATGACGGAGAGAAATGAAATTTTAATACCGCTCCCTTACGGTTGCGGCTCTGAAATAGGTGCAATAAATTACAGGGGGCGAAATACAAGGATAATGTCAGGGATTTCGGACGTTGGGGGCTTTCAATGGGCGGAGAACGTATTTTTGTTGACAGAAAGGGCATTTATTTAGTAAGATAGCCGGCTCAAAGGACGATTATCTATAAAGACCTGCCTTTTCAATGAATTAAGGGCGTTTTGAGGAGATTATGTTGATGTTTAATAAAAAAATTATCGGAGCAATTTTAGCAACCGCACTTTTCGCAGTCAGCGCTTGTTTCGGCGAGGGGAACCCTTCGACTGCGCTCAGGGCAAGCTGGAACGACTTTCTGCATTACACAAAGATAGGCCAATTCGATTTGGCCAAGGGATACGCACAAGCTGTTCTCGAAAGCAATCCTGACCCCGTTGAATTGCTCACTCTTAGTGAAGAAAATGAGCAGGGATACGCAATTTTATTGAGGGTTACAGATACCTCGTCCGACGCTGAGCTGGTTGAGCTTAGCAAGAAAGTTCTGGGCATTATCGAGCAGGGCAGGTTCATCCGCAGGGCTGACCCGAAGATTATCGGCGAGGAGATAAGAAGATTAAGCAGCACCGACCGAGGCCGACTCGCGGCAATCAAACGACTCCAGAACGCCGGCGAATACGCCATAGTTTATATGCTCGATGCGATGATGGACAATACCCGCAAAGAAGAATTTCCGAATATCGTATGGGCGCTGCCGCAAATCGGCAGGGACGCGATAAGACCTCTTGCGGCGGCTTTGCAGAGCGAAGACGTCGGGTTAAAAGCTGAAATAATAAAGGCGATGGGCGAAATTAAATATCCCCAATCGCTTGGCTATCTGAAATATATTATCGAGAAGGGCGATTCCGCCGAGCTTAGCAAACTTGCTGAGCAGAGTATCAAACAGATTGACCCGTCAGCATTGAAAGCTCCCGCGGCGCAATTGTTCTACCAGCTTGGGGAAGACTATTATTATCATGCTCCATCTTTAGCTCCAGCGGAAGATGCCAATTTTGCCAATATATGGTTTTGGAGTACAGCAGACCGGCGGTTAATCCGTGAGAAGGTCGATAAAAAGTATTTTTACGAGCTTATGGCGATGCGTTCGTGTGAGTGGGCTCTTAAAGCCGACGCTGGGTTAGGCCAAGCGATTGGTCTTTGGCTGGCGGCGTATTGCAAGGCTGAATCTGCCGAGGTTAATATGCCCGGCTACTTCGGTCTCGGTCACGCCGATGCGTTTGTCTATGCAACCACGGCAGGGCCCGAATATCTTCATCAGGCGCTTGCCCGCGGGATTAAAGACAAGAATGCGCATGTCGCGCTTTGTATGGTCGAGGCGTTAGCCACGACTGCGGGCGAGAAATCATTGCTTTATCTTCTCGGGCCCACCCAGCCATTGGTTCAGGCACTATCGTTCGATGATAAAGCTGTAAGGTACAGCGCAGCGATAGCAATAGCGGCGGCAGGGCCAAAAGGGAATTTTGCCGAAAGTAAACTCGTCGCGAAGAATTTAGCCGAGGCTATCAAAGAACAAGAGACAACGGACACGGACAACTACGCTCTTAGGGCTGCTGAGGCTATGCTGAAACTCGCCCAAACACGAAATGCAGTTGTCGGTTTATCAGCGGTACAGGAAACCATTGTTGACGCAACAAAGGATAAGCGAACAGAGATTCAGGCACTTGCCGGGGAGATTTTAGCTTATTTGGGCAGTCCTGATGCTCAGGGCGCGATAGCAGCGATGGCCCTTGCAGAAGACAATAGTATGGACGTCCAGATATCGGCTTTTGATTCTCTGGCCATATCGGGGAAACTCAACGGCAATCTGCTCAACGATGAAAAGATAGATGCTATTTATTCGCTGGTCAGCTCGAAGGAAATTGACCCGAAACTTCGCAGCGCCGCGGCGGCTGCTTATGGTGCGCTCAATTTGCCCAGCCGGAAAGTCAAAGACCTTATTCTCGACCAGGCAAAAAGCTAAAGATAATCCTGCCTAAATATCTTCTTCAGGAGGCGGGCCAGGTTCATTCTGTTCAGGAATGTTGTTTGCCTCAGCGGGTTTGGCCGGGGTGACTGGTTTGGGTTCAGGTGTTTTGGGTTGGGCTTTCGGTTTGGCGCCTTCTTTTAGCAATTCATTGATAGTCTGTTCTGTAGAATCCCCCTTGTCGTAAGAAACTATCGCATTAACCAAATTGCAAAAGCCGGCAATGTATGACACGCCGGTTTGCCGGAACTGGTCTGTAAAGCCAATACTCTTTACCAAGCTATTTTGCGAAGCCGGTGTTATGTAGATTAAGAGCGTTAGAAAACTCCAGACAAGAAAGCCGGCTAAAAAGCCCAAAAAGCCGCTGCCAAGTGTGTCAAATACCTTTGGAAACGGAACGTTAAATTGTCCCGTAAGAAATACGTATGATATGCAGTGTAAAACCAAAAATGACACTAACACAATAGCTGCCATAGCCAGGATGTTGCTGTATGGTGTATCGCCTACCGCGGGGATATTTGCGATTGCCGGGCGAAGGTATATACCCAAATAGATTGAGATTATAATATTGAAAACAAGTACCCATGTCTGATAGAAGCGTAATTTTATGGCAAGCCATGCGAAGGCCCCACTGACTAATATACCTATCCAAAACACCATAAAATTCTCCGTAAGCAGTCCCCGTGGAACTACCCTATTACTCTTTTCAACTCTTCGAGACTCGTTATACCGGATACCACAGCTTTCAATCCCTGCTTCTTAAGGTTGGACCTTCCTCTTTTATCGCCTTCATTTTTCAACTGATTTACCGACAATTTATTATTGGCGATATCAGCTTTTAAGTCATTGTCGAGATTGAGGATATCGAAAATTGCTATCCTGCCACGATAGCCGGTTCCGTGGCACTGGTCACATCCTTTAGCCTGGAAAATGTTTCTATAGTTTATGTTTTTTTTGCGGAGCTCGTGGAGCTGATTCTGACTTAATTTTGCAGGGGCTTTACAATTTTTACAAAGCAAGCGAACCAACCGTTGAGAAACAAGCATGTCTAATCCTGATGACAGCGTCAGTGGGGTTATGTTTAAGTCCAGCAGCCGCACAAGGGCCGATGCATTGCTGTCGCTGTGTATAGTTCCGAGGACGAGATGGCCGGTTTGTGACGCCCGAAGCGCAATGGCTGCGGTTTCTTCGTCGCGTATTTCCCCCACACATATAACATCCGGGTCCTGCCTTAAAATACTTCGCAAAGACTTTGCAAAAGTAATATCGGCTTTTGAGTTAACTTCAATCTGACTGGCGTTCGGCAGCACATATTCAATCGGGTCTTCTACCGTAATAACATTGCGTGTGAGCAAATCGATTTTGTTGAGCATGGCATACAAAGTTGTGGTTTTTCCGCTCCCTGTTGGGCCGCTCATAAGCACCATACCGGACGGCTTGGCAATTACATTTTCGATAATTGCACGCTGCTTTTCCGTCATTCCGACACTTTCCAGCGTGAACATACCGGCGTTTTGGTTAAGTACCCTGATAGATAATTTTTCGCCGTTGACGGCGCCGGCACTTGCGACTCGGAAGGACACCGTGCCGTCGCTTGTTTTCGCTACAAACGCACCATCCTGAGGCCTGCGCCTTTCGGAAATGTCCATATTTGAGACGGCCTTAATGCTGTTTATAACCGCCTGGCAGGTAGTCGGGTCAAGCTGTTGAACCATTCTCAACATGCCATCTATCCGAAATCTGACTATTGATATTAAAGAATCCTTCGGGTCGATAAGAATGTCACTGGCTCGTTCCGCAAGGGCATCGGCGACAATTTGCTCAGTTAATTCAAGAACATGGCTGTCTTCCCGTCTGCCTTTGCTGTGGCCGTATATCTCCGTAATGCTTCTGCCCGATGAATCAAGCAACTTTAATGTTATTTTTTTCCTGAAACCAAAATGTAAAGACCCCACACCCGCAGAGACGCTTTGAAGCTGCTCTTTCAGTATCTCGAAGATGGTGCGGTGTCCCTCGAGGGATTTTCTTACTATACTCACTATCAGCAGTACAAACAGAAGTACAGGCCCCAAAAAAAGCGCAACAACATAGGTTGTTGATTTATAGTCCTTTGGTACCAATGGGCTGAACTGAACACGCTGAACAAAATACAAACAAAGATATACCCATCCTACGAAACAGACAAGCCTGACCGGACTAAAGGGCAACGATGTGAAGGATAATATTGTACCTGTCCCTGTACCGGTCGAGATTAGACTCGCGTCTAATTCCACAAGAGCAGAAAAACACTTTATTAAGGCTAATGTCCCCATATAATCATCCGGATGCAGGATATTGAAAAATCGGCCGACAATATACCGCAAACTACCATATCCTTGCCGGTTCGGCAAGTTGTAAAACAATATAGCATATCAAGCTGAACTAGTTTGCTCTAACGAATCAAGGTCGTCCAGCTCGGCAAAATCATCCAATTGCTCATCTGTGATATTCTCCGCCGCTGTATCCTGGGGAGGTGAGTTTCGTGCGGTTAAATCAGGTCCGGTAATTGTCTGCGGCTGACCGTTAATCTGGAATACGAATGTTAAAGGTCCTATCCGAATGGAATCACCCGCCTGAACCACTGCTTCATTTATACGCTTGCCGTTAAGGTAAGTACCGTTATGTGATTTAAGGTCGCGAATTTTCAATACATCGCTGTCGTAGTTTATTTGGCAGTGCTTTCTGGAAACCGGCATTAGGGGAATGCATAAATCGCAACTATGGCGCCGGCCAATTACCGTAACGCTGCTCGGCAGAGAAAGAAACTTATGTGAGCCGTTCTTTTTGAGCAGAACTAATTTTACATCCATATTGCTTACCTGCCCGTCAATTTAAGCATCACCAAAACAATGTTATTATATAAGAAAAAATGGTTCATAACAACAGATAAATCCGCCGGCAAATAATGGGGATAAGACTATCTCGTCGAGTTGAAGCTGCATAACCATATACTAATTAGAGAGTTATAAACAATTTCCTCGCGGCCTGTCCGCGGCGGGTCGGTACAGCTTATTAATTTTTGCTGGTCAGGACCTTTCAGCTTTGGCACCTGGAAAAGATGCCGGCTTGACAATCATGGTTAAACGGTTATATTCTTAGAGGACTCTATTTTACTGGTTGGGCTCTGTTTTGTTATTCTTCACAAAACGAGCACTCAAGCAATATAAAGGATTGGTAGTATCGGTAGGACATATGGCGCAAATAACACTGCCTGACGGCAGCACATTAGAAATTGCTGATGGAACAACAGCAAAACAATTAGCAGAGAAGATAGGGCCCGGACTTGCAAGAGTAGCCGTAGCAGCAAAAATAAATGGACAATTGGCGGATTTATCCACACCTATCACGGCTGATGCCGTCGTGCAGATTATCACCTTCAAAAATGTGGAAGGTCTCGAGATACTACGGCACAGTTGCGCCCATATAATGGCTGAAGCTATATGCAGCATTTGGCCAAATGCAAAGCTGGTCTATGGCCCGACCGTCGAAGACGGATTTTATTATGACATTGACCTCGATGAGCCGATTAGCCCTGCCGATTTCGAACGCATAGAAAAAAAGATGTATGAAATCACCAAGGCCGACACGCCTTTTATTCGAAAGCAGATGTCTCGGAGCGAGGCCCTGGCGAAGCTGTCCTCTGATAGATATAAAACCGATAATATAAATCGCGCGGACAGTGAGATTATCAGTTTTTATTCACACGGGGACGGCTTCGAAGATTTATGCCGGGGTCCGCATTTGCCCAGCACCGGCAAAGCTTCTGCTTTTAAGATTATGTCGGTAGCAGGGGCCTATTGGCACGGCGACCCAACGCAAAAAATGCTTCAACGAGTTTATGGCACCGCCTGGCCGAGCAAAAAGGAGCTTGATGATTACCTGCAAAGGCTGGAAGACGCAAAGAAACGTGACCACCGAGTAATAGGCAAGCAATTAGATTTATTTAGTTTTAACGAAGCCGGCCCCGGCTTTGCGTTCATACACCCCAATGGAATGATTGTCTGGAACGCCATAGTAGAGTTCTGGCGCGATGTTCACAATAAATACGGCTATGAGGAAATCAAGACTCCTATCATATTGAACGAGCAGCTTTGGCACAAGAGCGGCCATTGGGACAACTACAAAGAAAATATGTATTTCACCCGTGTTGATGACGCCGACTATGCGATAAAACCAATGAACTGTCCGGGCGGCTGTTTGGTTTATAAAACCCAACAGCATTCATATCGGGAATTTCCGATGCGCATTGCTGAGCTTGGCCTGGTGCACAGACACGAGGCCAGCGGTGTTATGCACGGGCTTTTCAGAGTAAGACAGTTCACCCAGGACGATGCCCATATTTTCTGTACTCCAGAACAGATAAAACCCGAAATAATAGGCGTTATTGAGCTTGCCTTTGAGATATACCGCGCCTTCGGATTCGAAGATTTTCATATCGAGTTATCCACCAAACCCGAAAAACACATAGGCTCTGATGAAATCTGGGATATTTCCACCAACGCCCTGAAGGATGCCCTGAAGCACAAGAAAATAGAATATAAAATCAACGAAGGCGATGGCGCATTTTATGGACCTAAGATAGATTTTCATATAAGAGACTGCCTGAAAAGGTCATGGCAGTTGGGCACGATTCAACTGGATTTCTCTATGCCGCAGCGATTTGAATTATCCTATACAGACAAGGACAATACCGAGAAGACGCCTGTTATGATTCACAGGGCGATTCTGGGGTCTTTCGAGAGGTTTATCGGCATACTTATAGAACACTACGGCGGGAATCTGCCTCTTTGGCTTTCGCCGGAGCAGGCAGGGGTTTTGCCGATAAGCGAAAAAAGCAATGATTACGCAAAACTCGTTCAGGAAAAGTTAAGGAATGCACGGTTGAGGTCGGAATGTGATATGTCAGATGAGAAAATAGACGTTAAAATTGCCAAAGCCCACGGCAGGAGATTGCCTTATATGCTGGTAGTCGGGCCTAAAGAGGCACAATCGGGCACCGTTAATGTAAGGATGCGGGGAGAGAAAGTAACAAAAACAGTGGAAATCGATAAATTTATTGCAATCGCGAAACTCAAAATTGCCGAAAAAAAAGCAGGGCTGGCATTTGAAGATTGATAATAAAAAAACGTTAATGGTAAGTAATTGTTTTTCCTCTTTTTAGAAAGGTAAGGTGGTACACAATTAGCAAACAAGGATTAAGGATAAACGGAAGGATTCGGGTTAATATGGTTCGGCTAATCGACGAATCAAACAATCAAGCCGGAATTGTAACTACATACGATGCGCTCGTGAAAGCTCGCGAGGCCGGCTTAGACCTTGTGGAAGTATCGCCTACAAGCGACCCGCCGGTCTGCAGAATAATGGACTACGGCAAATGGCTGTACAAGCAGAAACGCAAAGTTCGGGAAGGACATAAAAAACACCAGGTACATTCGACTTCGCTGAAGGAAATAAGACTGCGGCCTGAAACCGATAAACATGACCTTGACATCAAACTTAACCATGCCCGCGAGTTTTTGCAGAAAGGACATAAAGTACAATTCACAGTATTTTTCCGCGGACGGCAAATGCTGCATAAAGACCGAGGATATGAAATGATAAAGGAAATCGCCGAATCGCTGCAGGAATTAGCCAAGGTCGAACAGCCTGGCAAAATGTCAGGCAAGCGTATGACATTACTGGTTGTGCCAAAATAAGCGGTTAGAGGGGTAAAAGGGGAGAATCTGCTGCAGATTGTGGGCCCATTTCCACTTTTTTCGGGAATTTCAAGGTTGACTAACAAATGCAGATGTTGTAGATTACCCTCTTTATATATTAAGGAACCGATTAGATGCCAAAACAGAAAACCCACAAGGGTTTGAAAAAAAGAGTCAAAATCACCGCTACCGGTAAAATCAACCGCGGACGCTGCGGCGGCGGCCATCTTATGAGCAGTAAGAACGCCAAACGGCGCAGACGAATAAAAAGTACGGGAATTATCGCCGGCAGGGCAGCGGCTGCAATCAGGATACAGCTCTGCGAATAAATAACGAATAATCAATTAAGCATGCTTGCTTCTCGGCTTGGTTCATTTCAAAATCAGCTGCCGCCAGCAAGCTTAGAAACTTAAAAATTCTTTAAGGAAAGCTGATATGCCAAGATCTAAAAAAGGTTCGGCAAGGCGCGAGCCAAAGAAACGAGTCCTCAAAGCAGTAAGGGGGCACCGCGGGGCTTCAGGTCATCTATATCGTTTAGCCAAAGAAGCAGGTACGCGAGCGGGTGTTTATGCACGCGTCGGCCGAAAGCTGCGAAAAAGAGATTTCCGAAGTTTGTGGATTATACGCCTGAACGCAGCGTGCCGGCAGCGAGGGATAAGATACAGCCAGTTCATCAACGGCCTGAAAAAAGCAAATATCACTCTAAACCGCAAGATGCTTAGTGAAATTGCTATCGCTGACCCAGCCGGCTTTGACGCTATCATCGAAGCGGCAAAAGCAGCGGTTAGCGGCAGTTAAATAAGGTGCGTATTCGAGTTAAATGCTTGAGCAATTAGAAAAAATCGGTAAGGATGCGCTTGCAGCCCTGAAGAAAATCACCGATATGGCATCACTTGAGGAGTACCGCATAAAATACCTCGGCCGCAAAGGCCAGATTACTCAAATGCTCAGCCAGATAGGACAGTTTCCCTCTGAGCAGAGACGCGAGGCGGGACAGATTGCAAACAAAGTAAAGAAGGAAATCACCGAGGCATTCGAGCAGTTCAAAAAGAGCTTGTCGCAATCACAGCAGAAAAAATCCAAGGCCCTGCTTGACGTTACTTTACCCGGCACGGATGTTAACATCGGTAAGCCCCATATTATTACCCAAACGATAAATGAGCTGCTGGAGATATTCGGCCGAATGGGTTTCGCCGTGGCTTACGGGCCTGAAGTCGAAGACGAGTGGCATAATTTCGTCGCGTTAAATATCGGGCCGGAACACCCTGCAAGAGACCCGTTCGATGCGTTCTATGTCGGAGACAGCACTCTTTTGCGGAGCCATACTTCGCCGGTTCAAATCCGGGTTATGGAACAAACCAAGCCTCCCATTCGCGTAGTCGCGCCGGGGCGGGTCTATCGTCCGGACACGGTCGACGCAACACATATGTATATGTTTCATCAAATCGAAGCGCTGGTTGTTGACGAGGATATCAGTATGGTGGATATGAAAACCACCATCGACCAGTTCATTCACGCCTATTATGGCCCTGAAATTAAATGGCGGATTCGGCCGAGCTTCTTCCCATTCACGGAACCGAGCGGAGAGATAGACGTGTTTTGGGTAAATAAACAAGGAAAAGAAGACTGGATGGAAGTCGGCGGCTGCGGTATGGTTGACCCCAATGTCTTCGATGCAGTTGGCATAGACAGCGAAAAATATACCGGCTGGGCGTTCGGCTTCGGCGTGGAACGGCTGGCAATGAAAAAATACGGCATCAATGACATCAGGCTGCTCTTCGAGAACGACCTGCGATTTCTCAAGCAATTCTAAACCCAGTTTTCCCAAGTAGCCGAACCGTATTGTGATAGTATAGGCCCTATGGAGACCACTCGAGCCATTTTCAGCCATTCTTCATGGGAGAGCACGCAAGGACGTTCTGAGGCTCGATTTTGACCGCAGATTGAAGCTCGAATTGAAAATCGAGGCCCCTATTCTGGTATTATTGACCGTGTTGTGTGCAGGAGTACAAATTATGACGTTAAATGGCAAATCACGGAGCAAGATGAGAGAGTACGAAATCGTTGACACCAATGCTGGAAATATCAGTGCTTGCAGCTTCTGTGGCTACAAAGCCGGGCGAAGCGAGGGGCATCACCGGAAATCAAAGTGGCTCAAGGAGCGTTATGCGGAAGGCCTGAAGTTCAAAGTGCTCCGCTCACGAGAATTCGGTGATATTGGGATGATCGAGTACGCCTTGGGTAATCATGCGTGGAGACCTGTGGAGGCACCGGGTTACCTTGTCATCCATTGCTTGATGGTCAACGGCAAACACAAGGGGAAAGGGCTCGGGTCTCTCCTCTTGGACAGCTGTCTCAGGGACGCGAAGAAGAGCAAGTGCCGAGGGGTCGCCGTGGTGACCAGTTCCGATAGTTTCATGGCAGGAAGTGATTTGTTCATCAAAGCGGGTTTTGTCTCGGTGGATAGCTTCCCTCCCTATGAACTGCTCGTCAAGAAACTCAAGAAGACAGCCCCTAATCCTCGTTTCATCGTCGAAAGGGAGAGACTATTCAAGAGGTACAGGAAGGGCCTTACTATCCTGGCTGCCGATCAGTGCCCGGCGGTTCCAAAATGGGTGGAGGAGATTGCGGATGCGTCCAGGACGTTGGGGCTTGAGCCGAAAGTGGTTCGCGTCGGCAGCGCCAAGGCGTCAAGGGAGCTTCCAACACCCTATGGCATGTTTAGCATCCTCTACGATGGAAAGCTCATCGCGGAGCGTCCTATCAGTGCAACGAGATTCATGAACATCATGCGTAGGAATGCAGAATAAGCGGCGGGTGGATGACCAGGTTCAAGCGGTGCATCGACGCTGAAGCTGGTGCAGCGGTATCTAAAGAAGATACTTTTGTAAAGCTAACTTTTTCTGCCTAAAATTGGGATTTACAGCTTTTGGAATTCCGTTTTTCATCTAAACGCCGGCGGGTTTTTTTAAGAACTTTTTTTATCAGGGCTGTCTTCTTCGTTTCGGCTATTTTGTTTTGCGCCCAGTATTCCCTAAAGAACCTCACTCGGTCCGTATTGCTTATAACTGCAGGAGGAATCATATTTACCTGCACCAGATTTTTTCGCCTCAGCCTGGCCGGCAAACGATAAAATTTTCTTGTTCGCTCATTATCAAGAAAGAAAAACCTCCAGCGGTCCTTATCACGTCTGGCTAATATATTGCCCAGCCGCAAGTCGCCATGGAAAATACCTCTGGCGTGCATTCTGCCCACGGTTCGTCCAAAGGCTCGTATCAGTTCGCGTTTGTCTGCGGTTTTCAATTGGCCTTCGGAGATAAGTTGGTAAATCTGTTTTGCGTTCTCAACCTCAAGGGTTACCATGAGATTTGTCGTGTTGGATTTAGCCATCGCGATAATAACCGGGGCATCAAAACCATTTTCAGCCAACATCTCCGCAGCCTTAAAGGTTCGCTCGGCTCGGTTGGGACGGAGAAAATCCTTAATAAAATCCCAAATCGACCTGCAAAGATATTGCTTGAAATAGACCTCTCTGTCTGCGTTATCAAACCTGACGGCGAACTTATACACACGGGCAAACTTCGAGGCAGGGATTGTCGTTAACTGATAATGCTGGTCCAGTTTTTTGCCGCCGGCTAATAAGACCTGTTCAAAAGCGGCGCTACGAAAATCTCTGTGAATATATAATGTGCAGTTTCCCCCTTGTATTTTATCGAAGCAACTGTTCAAGACGTTATCGCCCCAGAATAGTTATGCCTAACTGGTCGGCAAGTTTTATTGTCTCAAATTTATCAATGATTATTGTTTTGTCAGCTTCCACGACGAGGCATTTGCCCCCGTTTTCAGCCAAACTTTTGATAGTATCAGGCCCGACACACGGCACATCGAACCGCATGTCCTGCCCCGGCTTCGAGGTTTTGATAAGCGTCCAGCCGGGCGATTTACAAAATTGGCCGACCCGCTCAATCATTTTTGCTGTGCCTTCTATCGCTTCGACGGCAATGACTTCCTTTTCCTTGACCGCAATCGCCTGGCCTATATCCAGCCCGCCGAGTTTTTTGGCTATCTGCCAGCCAAATTCGATATCATCATCTACGGACTGGCTCGGCTGTGTCTTTGTCATCGTTCCAGCCGTTGCCAGATGTTCCTTGCAGTACATTGTCGAATTCTCCAGCATTATTCCTCCACTGGCCAGTTCCTCTGCCAGTGCATTTAATAACGTATCGTTTCGTTTGTCTTTGTTGCGCAGCCGCCAGTAATATACTCTAAACGCCCTCCAATCAGGCAAATATTTCAAAATTCTCTGAGGAGTAAACAGCCGGTGTTTAGCGACTCTGCCGACCATAACCGTTCTGGTTACGCTATGCTTTTTTAACTTCCTTATCCAACTGCCCGGCCGGGCAATCGCAACTTCGTAAAAAACATCAACTTTGTCAGCCAGGTTAGGTTCCGCGTTATCCGCCAAACCCACACAAACTACCTTTAATCCTGCCTTTTTGGCGCCGGCAGCCACGAGGAAGGGCAGTCTGCCTTCTCCTGCAATCAAACCAAGTACATTTTCGGTATTCATATTCTATATTGGTTTTTCAGGGTCCGATTCGACGGATGAGATAATTCGCTCAATCTGATTTTCGAGTTTGCGAACACTTTGTCGAATTTCAGGCAGGTATTGTATCATACTGTACGCACGTTTGCCCTGGTCGGCTTCGATAGCAGGGGAGCCCAAAACCACCTTGCCGTCAGGGATGTTATTTATGACACCCGCTTGCGCTCCTATGGTGACATTGTTTCCGATAGTAATATGACCGACAATACCAACCTGGCCGCCGGCTATACAATGATGTCCGATGGTAGTAGAACCGGCAACAGCTACCTGTGACACGAGCAAACAATGTGCGCCGACTCTTGCACCGTGACCTATCGCGATTAAATCAGCAAACTTACTGCCCTGACCTATGATGGTATCGCTGAGTGTGCCTCGTTCAATTCCGCAGCAGGAGCCAATCTCCACATCATCCTCTATAACAACAACACCAATCTGCGGTATTTTGTGGTGCATACCCTTGTGGGTGGCATAACCGAAGCCATCGCTGCCGATTGTGGTATTGGCATGTATAATCACACGATTACCAATTTTGCATCCATCATAAATAGCCACATTTGGGTATATTATGCAGTCATTACCGATTGCAGCACCTTGCCCGATGAACACCCCTGGGTAAATTATGCAGCCATCTCCGACTTTTACATCATCGGACACAGTAACAAAGTCATGAATGTGGCAGTCTGCACCGATTTTCGCAGTGTCCGAGATTGCCGCTCGCGGGCTGATTCCCACCTTTTTGTGTTTGCGATAACCATGAAGCAGTACCATAATCTGCATAAAGGCGTAATATGGGTCCTCCGCTACCAAAAGAGGAGCTGAAACATTAGGCGTTTCTTTACTTACGATTACGGCGCCGGCCTTGGTTGTCTGAATCTGCTTTTCATACTTGTCGTTGGCCAAAAAGCTGATGTCTCCTTCGCCTGCCCGCCCAAGGGTAGAGGCGGATTTAATTACTACGCTGGAGTCGCCGACGACTCTGCCGCCTACGTATTCAGCCAATTCGCCCAAAGTCTTTTCCATAAAAAATCCTTATCTTTTGTATCGCAAGCCTAACACATTGATGCAAAACAACATATAAAAATGTAATCGAACTATTATACCAGAAACGCCTATGCGGTCAACCGCTCAATTAGCATAGCCATAAAAAACAGGCCACAGGAAATCAATCCCACGACCTGCTTTTTACTTTCTTTATCCTCTCCGCTGACGAAGCAACACTAAACCGCCCATACCAAGCAGCATCACCGTCCCCGGCTCGGGGGTTGCAAAGACCGGAACAGTCAGAATTGCGCTAAGATTGTAGAAGATATAAGAGGGGGTAGCTGTCTTTGAATAGTCGTACCAATCTTGAACTGTAATGACACTGTCACCATAACTGGCGGTTCCAGTCGAACAGCCATATTCACAATTGTACCACAGGGGGGAATTAATAGGGGATGTGAAGCGTTCCGAACAGGCTGCGTACAAGCAGGTACCACCGAGAAGATTCTCCAAATCGCCCTCATTACTTCCGTCGTTCCAGAAGCCTCCACTATAACAGGAATCAAGCAATACCAATTTGTTGTTGAACCCCATTAATGCAGCAGTCAGAGCATCATCTGAAATCCAATCACCATTGTTTGTACAGAGCCATTCATCTGTACCGTTTAAGGCAGGCCCACTTTCCGGATTACCATCATAATAGGAGTCGTCGTTGGGAAAGGTGCAACCATAGCCATGGCCTGTGTAGGCAAAGAAAAAGAAGTCCGGGTCAGTAATCTTGATATTGCTGATTTCATTTAAGACATCTTGCCCCATAGGATTCTTCATGGTGATGATATTGTCAGCTTCCCAATATACCGTATCCCAGTTAAGCATTGCTGTTTTCATGGGATCCACATCGCCGGCCCAATCATCGCATCCGACTAACAGGGCCTTATACCCTCCTGCAAGCACCGATGATATAGGCATTGCAACTGTGAATGCGACAAGAGCAAACAGAACCCGGTGTCTTATTCTCATTACCTCGTTTCTTTCCATTGTTCTCCCAAAGCAAAATGCAATTGATTGCTTAAAACATTTTTGCGGCTTCAGGTTTCTTTATACCAATACCGTGCAGATGCAACACGGCAGGCATTTTCTTAAGGGAGTTTAAGCAGGTTCATTCTCTCCTCCTTCTTAAGACACCGGCCTGTTCTCTCGTACTAACACAGGCATAGCCGTAGCTGGATTTGTTAGACTATTGACCCTTCTCTTATAGATATTTATTAGCAGGTATTAATGAAAAAGTCAATACATATTTGCTTTAGAGTGGCAAAGCATGTTTCTCTAAAGGGGAAAAACACCAAAGACCTAAATTTTGAAGGGATAAATAGATACTCTCGTTTTCGTCTGAAGATTATTTAGCTGATATTACACTAACAAGATTTCACAGATTTGTTGTCGCAACTTTGCGGAAGGTTTTTTGGTGAAATCCGCATCGCTACTCGTAATTACATTTACAGCCGGGCCGATAGGTCTATAAACTGCCGGCTCGGTCGGGCCGAAAACAACGATTGTCTTGACCCCCATCGCAGAGGCTAAATGCGTAATGCCGCTGTCATTGCCTAAAAAAGCACTCGCACAACTTAAAAGTTCTAATACTTGTGTTAAAGACAAATCCATCAGACAATTCGCAGTATTGGTTATTTTTTCGATTGAGGCGTCGCTGAATTGCTCCACTTCAGCCGGGCCCAACAGGAATATAACTTCTATATTTTTTGAAATAAGCTCCTCGGCCACGGCTAAAAAATTATCCAGGTGACAGCGTTTATGCGCACCTCCGCTGCCCGGCTGAATCACGACAGGTTTTTCAACGTTTATTTCTTCCAACAGTTCTCTGCCTTTGTTTATGTCCGCATCGGTTGCTTTTATTAAACTTTTTGTTTTCCGGGCCGATGGGGGCTCTAAAGGCAGACCGATTTGAACAATAAATTGCTGCAAATAAAAATCAGTTATATGTGCCGAAAAGTTTTTAGGCGTCCGCCTTTGGCGAGACCTCGCCTTTAGGCGGGGTTTCATAGATAGAGTTATCACTTCTACGCTGCGGCTGCAATTGGCAGTAAAAATCAGATTTCGCTCGAAGTTACTGTTCGGCTCACCCAGGAATGTTACAATCCAGGCGTAATCGCTGAAAACATTTATCAACGCGTCCCTATCGGCGAGGTCGAACGTATCGGCTTCAGCGAACAATCGATGCAAATCTATCGAATCTATGGAGCGAACGCTATTTACGCACGTCCTGCCCGGGAAAATACCGATATATTCAGTATGACCAAGAATATCGACCCCGCCCAAATTGAGGTTGTCCTTCAAAAATTCAGCTAAAGGCAAAGTCAGTATGCAATCACCGATTGCACCAGGCTGTAATATCAGCCCCCGCATAGCGTTTCGAGCCGCTTCAGCTTCTTTCTCTATAACCATATCCAGGATATTATCGCTTTCCTGTATAATAAACCCTTCCGCCACAGTACGGCCGAGCTATCCCGCTGCCTTTAGTCCTGAGGGTAAATAATTATCCGGTCGTGGATAATAGTTACTAAATCATTTTTGCCGTCGCCGGTTACATCGGCGACTTTCAGCTCTCGCGGCTCAACAGTGGTTTTGGCACGCTCTTCACTATCGCGGTAGCTTTTCTGCTCAAATATCTTGAAACGCATCGCAGGAATCGGCTTTGTATCACTGTCAAGCGCAAGAATTTCGATATGATTGCGATTGTATTCGACCATAATAATGTCAACCCGGCCGTCACCGTTGATGTCCCCTGTTGTCAGGTTGCCATACATACCGTCTTTTATTTTTGTCTCATAACTGAATTGCTGCTGCAAATTCATCGGCAGGAAACTGCCGCTCGGCGGCGTCATAAGCGCAAATTTATCGCCGTCGAACAACAAAACGCTTCTGGCCTCGCTGCCTGTAAGAGGCGCAAACAACATTTTCGGATGCTTCGCCGCTGTATTCCATGTACCGATGTCTAATTCTTTTTCAAACCGGTAGGTATTATCGTCACCGGTTTTGAGTATCTGGAGCTGTCCATTCTGGCCGTCCAGCAGCAGGATAGCGGGACGGCCCTGAGAACCTTTGCCGTCGATATCAAAGGCGGCAACTGCCGATACTTTATTTTCCGTTCCCTTTGCATTGTATTGGTCTATTATGCCCCAGCTTTTACCATTCCCGCCTTCAGCGAGGTCTCGCCGCTCCGCGGCGGATGCGAAAACCAGGCTCCTCGCGAAATTCTTTTGTGCAATCAGCAGTTCCTCGCCGAGTTCGTCGTCCACATTAGCAACCGCTACCGAGCCGAGTGTCGCATCCTTAATCAGGCTCGCCTGTGCATTTGGCGAATCAACAACTTCAAATTTCCTCTTCTGTACCTGCCGAACCAGTACAGGAAGTTCGTATTTGACAAATATCAAAACGTCTTCCAGACCATCCTGGTCAACGTCAAGAATTTTTAGACCATCCGGGTCGGAGGTAAGCTCTTTAAGCTCTAAAGCAAACGCGGCATCATCGAGCTTTTCGGTATTCTTAGACCTCTTGTCTTTCGGCTGTTCAACCGCTTTGCCTGTCCCGCCCAGGTTATAAATTACCCTTAAGTCTCTGACATCATTAACATCTTTGGATATATAAAGACAGTCGATATCGCCATCGTGGTCAACATCGGCAAGGTCCATCGCCACCGGCTCACCGATGATTTCGACCGGTTGCGGAAAGGACAATCGGCCATCTTCGAATTCGGCTTTGCCGATTATCTTTTCCTTAACGCTCAAAACTACCAACTCAGCTTTACCGTCCTTATCGATATCCGCAGCAGACAAACTTTCAATGTCGGCAAAAGCAGGGAACTTCACCGGCTCAGCCAGTCCGAGTCCCGCTGTTTGTTTATATAGAATAATCTCCGCGGCTACGGGGTCGCTTATCGCAACATCAGCTAAACCGTCACCGTCTAAATCACCGACTACTAAATCCCGCTTCGTGCTTGCCTGGCCCGAAGTAAGAGGATAAAACAAAGTGGGCCAATCACTATCTGTTTCTTTTTCAGGGGTAAATTTATAGCAGGTCAGCCGTTTGCTTATCGCATCGACAATCAATACTTCATCGCCGATTTGGCCATCTACATTACGAAGCTCCAATGCCAAAGGCCCTTCGATAAAAAGCCGAACTTCCGGGCCTAATTGACCCATTTCAAGACCAAACCGCACGTGTATCGGTTTTTCGCGGTCATTCGTTACAAGGACAAGGTCGTTTATATTATCGCCGTTCAAGTCGCCGACCTCTACGCCCAGCGTTAGTGCGGTGGTGGGATATTTTACCGGCTCAGCCAGCGAACCATCTTCTTTTTGCAAAATAATATAAACCCCATCTCGGCCGGCCAGCGCCAGGTCATCGGCACCGTCGTTATTCAAATCGGCACACACCAGCGCATTGGCGGTTACAAGACCATCATCTATCTTTATTTTTTTTCTTGTCCGCCAGTTCAAAATTGTTGGCTTTCCAGATTCAGCCTCGCCTGCTTTCTGCAATATCACATACAAACCCTTCGGCCCGCCGTAAAAGGCCAAATCCGTCATCCCATCCGAATTCAAATCTCCGCAGACCAAACTGAAAACCTTCTGTGAAACCGCTACAATCTCCTGCCGAAAACGGGTAGGGGGGCTGATTATATTTATGTCAACGTCATTAGGGTCAACAGCAACCGGCGTTTCACCCGGGGTGACAGTTTCTTTTTGGAGCCACAATTCAATCCTGGCTTTTCTGTCGTTAACGACAGCGATATCGTTTCGGCCGTCGCCGTTGAAATCAGCAATCCTCAATCCCCCTATACCCCACTCCAGTTTGATTATCTCCATCTCGCCAAACCCATAGTATCCCGCCAAATTATCGGGGGCGACCGGTTCGGCGCCGGCACTGTTTAAGACTGCACTTCCAGTCGGAAGTCCGAGGGACAAAATTACGATTGCGATTATCGGGACTACGGCAGGGCGTTTGCCCTGACGAGTTGTTTTAATTAACTGCACAATAAAATCCTCCATTTCCTGTCATTCCTGCGTAAGCAGGAATCCATTTCACAAAACAGCAATATTACCCCCTTGCCACGGTAATATCAACTGATTTCGCCGGACACCGATGTTTTTGAAGTATTCTCTTTTAATCTAATTTCCGTTAAGCTAAAATCTTTAACTGATATTTCAATGAAAGGTGTGATTATGAAAAAAGCTGCGGTTATTTCTGTATTACTTTTGCTGGCAGTCGGCTGCACATCTTCGCTCGACCGCGTTAGAACAGCAAACAGACGGAATCTCCTGAAACTTTCTGTGGGTATGAGCAAAGAGCAGGCGATGGCGGTTATGGGCCGCAAAAGCGGCGGCGGAAGGTTCGGCGAGCCGACGGTCAACAGCCCGTATAAAAGTGAAACCCTGCAAAGCGGAGAGAAAACCCTTGATGTACTCTACTATTACACAGATATAGAAAGCGCAATCTATTCGGCTAACCCTTCAATTATCACAGAAGATGAACTGACGCCTCTTGTTTTCGACAACGGCAGACTTATCGGCTGGGGAACAAAGTTCCTGAAAAATATCAGGAAATAAAGTGATAGAAATATCTATTTCAATGCATCCTCAATAGCGGCGAGCAGTTCACTGGAAATCTCGGCCCCCAATTGCTCGGCTATCTTTATATGGCGCAGCGCAAGGCCATATTTTTCTAACCTGTAAAATGCAAATGCCAGTCCGTTATGCGCATCACCCATTTCGGGGTTAATCTCGACCGCTCTTCTGTACTCGGCCACCGCCTGAACGTATTGTCCGTCGTTGGAATATGCCGCCCCGAGATTATAGTGAATCGAAGCATCTTCAGGCATTATCCGGGCAGCTTTTTCGTACTGCTCGATAGCTGTGTTGTAATCCTGTTTTTTGAAATATACATTTCCCAAGCTCACCAAAGCAGCCACCATATCAGGTTTAACAGCCAGTGCCTTTTCGTATGTTTGAATCTCGTCATCAGTCAAATTCAATTTGTTATAACAAAGAGCCAAACCGTAATAAGCCTCAGCAAAATTGCTCTTGGTCTCAATGGCTTTCGTATATTGCAATATCGCCTTTCCATATTCACCCATTCGGCTGTACACATCGCCCAATTGCTTGTACAAATTGGGGTCCTGTGGGTCCAGCATAACCGCCTGTTTCAATTCTGATACGGCTTGCCCGAACTTTTCCTGTTTGTAATATATGCTTGCCAGATTTTTGTATGCATCCGTAAAGTTCGGGTCCAGTTCGATGGACTGTGTATATTGCAAAATCGCATCATATAACCGACCTTTTTGGGTATATGCGTTTCCGAGGTTGTTATAGATTTTAGCGTTGCCGGAGTCGATTTCCAAAGCCTCTTCGTATTCGCGTATCGCGTCGTTTATTTTGTCTTTCTTCAGGTAAATATTGCCTAAATTTATACGTGACTCAGCGAGTAACGGATTTATCTCAACCGCTCTTTCCAGCGCCAGCATTGCCTGGCCCGTATCGCCAACTGCATTGTAGCTGCTGCCAAGATTATTGAAGAAACAGCCTAATGTCTGGATTTTATTCAGGCTCACCATATAAATGCCGCTGCTATCCTTCGGCACCTTGAATTTAGTTGTATAGTGTTCGTCATCGGCGTACCCTCCCTTGCTCGTAGTCTCAATATTGAATCGCACCTGTCCGTCATCGTATCTAACGAAAAAATGCCCCGGCACAACCACGCCATACAAGGGCAGGCCAAGCCTTTCACCAAGCGAAAGGTAAAGTATCGAAAGGCTCAGGCAATACCCCCGCTTTTTGTCCATTACCGTGTGCAGAAATAAATCATTCGGGTCATTCGCGTCCAAAACCGCCTCAAATCCCAGCTCATCGAACAAATACTCGTTTATCACCGCAATTGCTTTATAGCTTGTTTGCAGCCCCTTTTCCTCAAGTCTTGAACGAATCTCAAGAGCCATATCATCAAGCTCGGCGAGGTATCTCCTGCCCTCTACCATATCGCTCCACTGCTCCGAGACAATCAACACCGCCGTAGCCAAATCGACCTCTTCAGCATCTAATCGCAGGACCTGCTCAATCGACCGTGCATACAACCCGTCCCTGCCTTCGTTGGCCAGAGGCTCGGCCCGGCAGAAGGGTACCCAGGCAGTAAAAGACAAAATACAAATGATTATCAGAAAAATTCGTCTCATTGTTTAGTTTCGCTAAAAACCTAAAAATTACTCTATAACCGCCTCAATCTCAATCGGCACACCGATGGGGCGTCGTTTAAATAAATCTATCTCCATCCATTTATTGCTCTTGAATCTCCATCGGTTTGCAAACGCCACGACGATAATCTTAACCGTAGCCGTACCCCACGGCCCCAAAGCGCCGAACTCCGGGAAAAATGTTATCATACAAAAGCCGCCCAATCCCATTATAATCGTCGAACCCAAGGCCTCAACAATCGCCAGCCATAAAGTATCGCCCGCGCCGCAAAGGGCATGATAGTAAATAATCAGTATGCCGTCGAAAACCTGAAAAACGGCCGCAAAAATAAAAAGGCTAATCCCTATACGTACTACTTCTTTATCGTCAGGAGCCCAAAAGGCCATCAAGTTATTCCTGAATATAAAAAAGCAAATCCCCACCAGACCCATATAAAGCAGGGCAACCCGCAGACAGGTGCTCGTTTGCTTGATTGCTATATTTTTCCTGCCCTGGCCGATTGACTTACCCACCGCCGCGGTCAAAGCGGTCCCAAGTCCCGCAATCGGCATAAATGAAACGTTCATACATGAAAACACCGCGCTCGTCGCAGCCAGCGATTCCTTGCCGAACCTGCCGACCAGCCCGAACAGAATTATCCCCCAGAACGCCATATTCACGAAAAATCCGAAACCGGCGGGAAAACCAACCTTAAACAAATCCACCATCTTCGCTAAACTGATTTTCATTGTTCTTCTGCTCGCGAAGTTCGAGTTTATCTCGCCGCCCAGAAACATCGCCATCAATATACCGGCGTTGATAGCCATGCCGATGAATGTCCCCCATCCCGCGCCTGCGATACCCATTGCGGGAAATCCGAAATTGCCGAAAATCAATACGTAATTCGCCGCGATATTGACCGTCTGCCCGATTATCGCCGCGTACATCGTAATAACCGGCCGATGCACCCCCATAAAGAATTGGCTTGTCGCCCAGATAAATATCGCTATAAACTGAGCATAGAGCATAATTCGAAAGTATATGACTTCTAAATTGACAACGGCAGGCTCATGCCCCAGCGTCCTAAATATCCACGGCGCCGCGGGCCAGACGATTGCTATCAGCAGCGTAAGATAGGCAAGGCCCAGATATATTGCCTGCCAGCAATAATTCGAGCAGTCTCTTGTTTGGCCCTTGCCAAGACTTTGGCTGACAAAAGTATTGACGCTTGTCATCACGCCCAGCATAAAGCACGCAGGCACGAAACTTATAATACCGGCCGGCAGAATCGCAGCTAATGACTCCGTCCCCAGACGCGAAACCATAAACCTGTCAACGAACTGCATAACGGTAAAACTTATGTTCGTAACGACCATCGGGCCGGCAAGCTTCAGCATATATTTGAGCGAAGTCTCGCCCGTGGCTTCGCCCCGAGGCGAGTCCGCGATTTCGTTCTGTAAGAGTAATGTCGGTTTGTCAGTCATTCTGTTTCAAATCCAGTTTTTCCATTAAGGTATCAGCCGAGATGCCCAAAACCCGCACTTGTTTTACAGGATTGGTTTGGCCTGAGATTATGCTGATTGCGTTTTTTTTTACGCCGAGCTTTTTTGCCAAAAATTCGATAAGACACTGATTGGCTTTGCCTTTCTCCGGCGGGGCTGCGATTTTAACCTTCACCATTCCATCGAGCAGGCCGGAAACAACCGTTCTGCTGCTGCCGGGTACAACCTTCGCCGTGAAAACCACACCCCCGTCAACGTCCTGGGCAGGCCGATTATTCAATGTTCTCCCGCAAATTTGTGCCGATTGCCGACTGCACGTATTTTTCAATCTGCTCGGCAAGGTCGTTCAGTGATGGAAGCTGGAAATCCTCATAATGGCCGGGGATAAAATCTCCGTCCAAAGCCTTTTTGAAGATTTTAAGACGTATAACCGAGGGCTGCGAGCCGTCAGCCTTGCTGAAATCGCTGTCTTTATGCTCGGTCATCTCGACCCGCCAGTCTTCGCTTATAAAGACCAGGCACTTGCCCGTAAAAACCGCAGTCGGAAAATAATCGCGTAATAATTTCAGCGTTTCCATATAAACGATATGGTATCGGATTCAGAAGAAAATTCAATCAAATACTTTGGTTAGCCCCGTCATCTTGCTTGTCGCGGCGTAGCCTTGGCAAAGACGGGCCTCTCTTAAAAAACCTTTACGTTTATAAAATGCTCGTAGTCCTTTTGATTAGTCAAAAGGACTAGAACCCAGTCCCTCAAATCCCCAACTTAAAAAGACCTGATTCTTAGAGTAGTATATTAGTATATACGCATATACTAATATACTTTTGGGCTTTCACCCTCTCTGCGTTCTCGGTGGTTAAAAAACAACAGTGTTAATCTGCGTTAATCCGTGTCTAAAAAATTGTGTCCATTCGTGTTTATTCGTGGTTAATTTTTCTTTCCCTATCCCCTAACCCCCAAACCCTACACCCTATATTCTTTTCAATCAAAAGCGCCGCTACCCACACACCAAAACCGGCTA
>JAQTMR010000013.1 GCA_028714255.1 Phycisphaerae bacterium
CTTAATTATGCAAAACGAACCCAATTTTTCAAAAAGTCAAATGCTTGCAACATTAGCAGTAACAATGAATTGCAGCGAAAAATCAACAATGGACACTTGGTCAAAACGAACCCAAACGAACCCAATTTTAAATGCCCTTTGCGACATCTTTTGCGAAGTAGGTGATGATAATATCCGCGCCGGCACGTTTGATGGAAGTAAGCATTTCAAGCATAGCTTGTTGTTTATCCAGAAGGCCCGCCTCGCCGGCGGAATTGAGCATCATATATTCGCCGGAGACATTGTACGCGGCGATGGGGCAATCGAAACGCTGACGGGCACGATAGATAATATCGAGATAGGGCAGGGCGGGCTTGATTATTACGATGTCGGCACCTTCCTCGATGTCGAGCGCAATCTCGGCAAGGGCCTGCCGAGCGTTTGCCGAATCCATTTGATAAGTTTTGCGGTCGCCAAAGACAGGGGCGGAATCAAGCGCGTCCCTGAACGGGCCATAGAAAGCGGATGCGAATTTGGCGGAGTAAGACATAATGGCAATATCGTGGAAGTTATTTTCTTCGAGGGCTTCGCGGATATATTTCACCCGGCCATCCATCATATCCGAAGGTGCGACAATATCTGCGCCCGCATAGGCATGCGAGAGGGCAACCTTGGCGAGCAGTTCGCAGGTCGCATCGTTATCAACCTTGTTATCCTTTATTACGCCGCAATGACCATTGGAAGTATAGCCGCAGAGGCAGACGTCGGTAATGACAAGCAAATCGGGAACGGCTTTTTTGATTTCCTTAATAGAGCGCTGGACGACGCCGGTCTCGGCCCAGGCCTGCGAGCCGATTTCGTCTTTTTTATCAGGCAAGCCGAAGAGAAGAACGGCGGGTATTCCCAGAGCGGCGACTTCGACGGCCTCGGCTGTTACGGTGTCGGATGAGAAGTGGAAACAATCGGTCATTGATTTAATCGGCTCTTTTAGTTCAGAACCCTCGCGGACAAAGAGCGGATAGACAAGATTATCCACGCTCAAAGTAGTTTCGCGGACTAACCTTCGCATAGAGGCGCTGCTTCGCAGCCGGCGTAATCTGATTTTCGGAAAAGACATAAATACTCCTCTGGAGAAACTCTAATTTCTAAATCCTAAATAAATCCAAATGACAAAATCCAAAATCCCAAATGTTTTTAATACCCTAACATCTGGATTCCCGCTTTCGCGGGAATGACAGAAAACAACCGTTTATTTTATTATAATTTCCTAATGTTTTTTTGACCATTAGCTGTATATCTCTTCGTCCGCAAGGTAGCAGGCCGGTTCGAGGAGCCAGTTTTTCTCGGCGGGGTCCGGGCCGAGGAAGCGGAAATTGCCCTTGCACAAATCGAACCATTTGCATTTCAAACATCGCTTATCGGAAAACTTGTCCTTATTGCGGAGCTTGTTGAGTACAGGCTCATCGGGGTTATTCCAGATTTCCTTGAAGGTTTGTTCTTTAACATTACCGAGCGAATAGTTTCGCCAGAACTGGTCGGCGTGGACAAAGCCATCCCAGGTGACAGAGGCGATTTTTTCTCCGATTTTGCTGCCGCCGTTAGCGAGGAGAAGGTCCTTGGCTTTCTGATAAAGCGGTTTTTTTTCTTTGGCCATTTTCAGCAGAAGGTATGGGCCGTCGGCGTGATTGCCTACGGTGAGGACTTCATCGACGAGTTTTTTTTGAACGAATTCGCCGGTTTTTTCTATTATTGTGTCAACAGCCCGGCGGGTTTCAATAGCGTTTAGCTTGCTGTCGGTTATCTTACTTGCCCTGCCTGCTTTTACGAGGTGATAGAAACATATCCTGCGGATGTCGGCAGAAGCGGCAATGTCGAAGGCAACGGGAATTTTATCGAGGTTTTGCTTGGTGATGGTAAAACGCAGGCCCGTTCTAAGGCCGGCGTTTTGGCAATTTTCAATACCTGTCAGGGCGGCCTTGAAACAGCCGGGGGATTGTCTGAATTTATCGTGGAGAGATTCGTCGCCGTCGATGGAAACGCCAACATAACTTACGCCGAGAGTGACAAATTTTTTAGCGGAGGCTGAATCAATTAACGTCCCGTTGGTGGAGATGACCGTTCGCAGGGACAATTGCTTTGCCTCGGCCAGCAATTCGAATAAATCTTCCCGCAACAAAGGTTCGCCGCCGGTAAATAACACTACCGGTGCGTTTACCTCAGCAAGTTGGGCAAGTAATCGCTTTGCCTCGGCGGTGGATAGTTCGCTGCCCTTGAGGTCGGAGGTGGAACTGCTGTAACAATGCAGACAATTCAAATTGCATCGGCTTGTGCAGTTGTAAACGACTACGGGGCCGAATGTGTTTCGCCGTTCGTAGCGTAAGTGGTCGGATTCGCCGGCCAGTCCGCAATATAATTTTGAGATATTTATCATTAGTTCGGCTTTACTCACTACAAGTTATATATCTTTTCTATGGCTGCCAGCAGGCCATCGGCAGTATGTTCATCTGCATGGACGTTGACTTCGAAGCCGAGGTTTTTTAATTGTTCGGAGGTTACCGGCCCTATGGAAGCTATTTTAACGCTGCTTGAATTTACTAATTCAACAGGAATTTGTTCGAAAAACGCCCTGGTCGAGGAAGGGCTTGTAAATGTCAGCCAGTCAATTTCGCCATTTTTGATTTTTTCTATTACAGGGCCGGGGTCATTTTTTACTGCTGCCGTGGTATAGACCGGGACATTATCTACTTCGGCACCTGCGATACTTAATAGTTCGCTAAGCTCATCTGAAGCAAGCTGGGAGCGAAGGAGCAGGATTTTTTTGGCTTTTAGATTCGCATAGGCGATTAACTGTTTGCCAAGCTCTTTGCTGGTGAAAACGCTCGGCGTGAAATCAGCTTTTATGCCGAACTGTTGCAATTTCGCGGCGGTTTCGCTGCCTATGGCTGCGATTTTAGCAGAAGCGAAGACGCGGGCGTCTTTACCCAACTGCTGCAAGGCGTCAAAAAGAACAGATGCGCCGTTTGCGCTTGTGAAGATAAACCAATCGTATTCGGAAAATTTTGTGAGGGTTTGTAAGAATATATTCGTCTGCGTCAGCGGTTCAATTTTTATTGTTGCGAATTCTACGGGGTTTCCACCTTTGGAGATAATTTTAGCTGCGAAATCGACGTTACTCTCGGCGTCGCGTGTTATGACGATGGTCTTGCCGAAGAAAGGTTTGCCGACAAGCCAATTGAGTTTTTCATCAGCGGCTGCGCCTATGACCACAATCGCGGGCGGGGCGATTTTATTTTCTTCGCACTTTTCGGTTATCTGTTTGAGCGAAGCCCTTACGGTTCTTTGGCTCGGCAATGTAGCCTCGGCTATTACCGCAACCGGCGTTCCTTCAGCCATACCATTTTTTATTAGTCGCTCGGCGATAAGCTCCAAATTTTCCATCGCCATATAAAAAACTATGGTGCCTTGGAATTTAGCGAGAAGTTCCCAATTGATACTGCTTTTTTGTTTGCCCTGGGCTTCCCTGCCTGTTATGAAAACCACCTGTGAGCTGTAATCTCTGTCTGTCAGTATGATTCCTGCTGATTCAGCAGCTGCGACGGCGGCAGTTACGCCGGGGACTATCTCAAAATCGATACCTGCCTCTTTTAGAGCGGACAACTCTTCACCTATCCTTCCGAAGATGCCGGGGTCGCCGCCTTTTAAGCGGACAACCGTTAAACCGAGGTTTGCTTTTTCGACCAGCAGGTTATTGATTTGGTCCTGGGTAGCGGAGCCGGGGCCGATTCGCTTTGGTACGTGGATAAGCTCGGCAGCGGGGCGGGCAAATTTCAGCAGGGCGGGGTTGGCCAATTTATCGTAAATTATACAGTCGGCTGTTTTGAGCAGTTCCGCACCGCGGACGGTAATCAAATCGGCACTGCCGGGGCCGGCACCAACGAGATATACTTTGCCTTTTTCGTTCATTATCTTTCCAGTTTTTCCAGGATTTCTCTGCCGCCTGCGTCGAGAAGTTCGTTAGCGATTTTCTCGGCGATTGCTTCGGCATCGGCAACCGGGCCTGCAAGTCGGCGAGTAATGAAATTCTTGGCTTTCAAATCCGATATAAACGCGCTAATTTCCATATCGCCTTGTTCTATTTTCGCAAAAGCCCCTACAGGGGCGTGACAGCCGCACCGCATTGTAACCAGAACCTGACGCTCCGCAAAGGTAATCGTTCTTAAGTTTTTGTCATCTATGGCGGCGACCAGTTCCGTAGTCGCGTGGTCATCTGTCCTTGTTTGGACAGCGAGAGCGCCCTGAGCCGGGGCAGGGATAAACTGCTGCGGGTCAAAGCATAATGATATTTTTTCACCCAAACCGAGTCTTTCTATTCCGGCTCGTGCCAAAATGATAGCATCAAACTTGCCCTGCTGCAGCAATTTTATTCGCGTTGGGACATTGCCGCGAATGGGCAGGGGGGTAAGGTCGGCTCTTAAATGTTTTATCAGGGCCGTTCGCCTTAAGCTCGAAGTACCGATTTCCGCCGATGGGGGAAGCTGTCGGATGGAGTTGACCGGGATATTCGACATCAGACAATCTTCCGCAAATTGTCTATCACAAACCGCTGCGATGGTCAGTCCATCTCGCGGCTGTGTGGGTAAATCCTTGAAGCTATGGACGGCAAAATCAGCTTCACCGGCAAGCAGGGCGTCTTCGAGCTGTGAGGTGAAAAAGCCGGTGTTCTTTAAGTTCCACAATGCTGTGCGTTTGTCGTGGTCACCTTCGGAGATAATTTTTTTGATTTCGATTCGGACATCGGGACAGGTTTTCTTCAGAGCCGAGATGATAAGGCCGGTTTGTGCAATAGCCAAGTCTGTCCCCCGAGTTGCAACGGTAAGTACATTCATTGTTAATCACGCCGGTCTTGTGAGAGGAACATTTTGTTTATCAAATCCACCGCCCGGAGCTGCTCTGCGTCAGGCTCTTCGTCGGCGCCATTTTTGAGAAAGTTGATTGGCCCGTGCAGTATTTTTTTCACGAGAGACTGGGCAAAAAGCTCCAGCTTTTCGGCATTGTCCAGACCAAAGTCTTTTGCGTAACGACTGGCTTCGCTGTGGGCCAGGTTAAGACCTTTCTGCGTTAGTTGCGTAATTATCGGCACAAGATTTAGAGAATCACACCATTGCATAAACTTATCCGTGAAGTCCGCAACGATTGCCTGGGCCTTTGGGATTTCATCGCTGCGTTTTTCTTTATTACGATTTATCTGCTCGTTCAAATCATCAATGTTAAACAGCGAAACACAATCGAATTGGCTGATTTGCGGTTCTATGTCACGTGGTACAGCGATATCTATCATAAGCAAAGGCTTTTTCCTCTGCGACAGGCAATCCGCAACCGCCTGATATGTCACTACCGGCTCATCTGCGGAGGTAGAGCCAATGACAAGGTCAACTTCGTCCAGTCTGCCGGCGATATCCGCCAGGCCGATTATTTCACCAGCTTTGAGTTGGACCTGAAGGGCTTGGGCTTTTTCCGTATTGCGATTTGCGATAATCAGATTCTGCAATTGTGCTTTCAGGAGATACCTTGCGGCAAGGGCCGCGTTTTCACCTGCACCTATTACTAAAGCTTTGCCGATGGATAAATCGATTTTCTTTTTAGCCAATTCCACGGCAGCGAGGCTTATCGAAACCGCACCGCAATTGATATTCGTATCGGTCCGCACGGTTTTCCCTACCCTAAAGGCGCTGTGAAAGAGGTGGTGAAACACAAATTTGCTCATTCGGCAGTCGATGGATTCTGTGTATGCGGATTTTACCTGCGAGAGTACCTGATTTTCGCCAAGCATCTGCGAATCAAGTCCTGCGGAAACCTCGAAGAGATGGCGAACAACCTCGGTTCCTTCGCTTTGACAACTGTATTTGTTCCACGTATCAACTGCTTCAGGCTGTATATGGGCAATGAGTTCTGCCAAAAAAGCGGTTACATCGAAATCCTTCTTGGCGTAGGCGTAAAACTCGGACCTGTTGCAGGTTTCAAGAATAGCCGCTTCGGTAATCCGGCTCTCGGCGTATATCCTTTTCAGCATAAGATGCCGTTTCTCCGGGGCAAAAGCGACCTTTTCCCGCAGCTGCACGGGGCAATTGTGATAAGTTACATTATTCAAAACAAGCTTCATTGCACCTCCGTTTTTTGGAAACCGGCAGTATAATACAGTATTACCGCCTGTCTGTCCAGACGACCAGCCGATGTAATCGGCCCATCGAAAAAAACTATTGCCAAAGCCAAATTTCTTATTATAATAGCGCGTTTCCTATGCAAGATACAAATTAAGGAGTAAGTTCATAATGGAATCAACCACAGAACGCCAAATAGACTTGTTCGCCGAAACGATACCGTCAATAGAAGACATCGAGAAATTGTCCTGTTTAATCCACTCCAGCGAGACCAGCCGGATAGCTTTCAGCAAACAGGTGGAAGATAATATGTCCGGAACGGGCCAGAAAACTTTGCTATCGACAGGAATAGGCCTTTTCATTCTCGGCAACGATACCGAAGCAATCAAGAGATTAGAAAAAGCAAAGGACTGTAAAGAGAAATTCATCTATCTGGCTTTTGCGCTTCGCCGAATGCGTGAATACGATGAAGCAATTAAGAACCTGCAAAAGGCCCTCGATTATGAAGCGGACAAGGTAAACATAACACTGGAGAAAGCCGCCACATATCGATATGCGTCAAACGTCGATGCCGCAGCCAAGGAACTCAAGACCCTGTCCAATTTTGAAAACGTAAATGCCGACTATCACTACCAGCTCGCCCGTCTTCAGGAAGCACAGGGACTTTATGACCAGGCAACAGATAATTACAAGACAGCTTTGGAATTATTTCCGAACCATCAGAAAGCCCTTTTTCATCTGGCGTATCGGTGCGATTTATCCGGTGATGAAGAGGCAGCCATCGACTATTACGTACAAATTACTTCAATCGCTCCGGTTTATGTAAGCGCCCTGCTGAATTTAGCCGTGCTTTATGAAGATGCGGGCGAGTTCGACAAGGCGGAGCGATGTATCGATAAGGTTTTGAAGTATCATCCGAATCACCAAAGAGCAAGTCTGTTCAAAAAAGACATCGAAAGTTCAAAAACGATGTTCTATGATGAGGAAAAAGAAAAGAAGAAAGACCGCAAAACCCAAATACTTGAAACCCCAATCTCAGATTTCGAGCTTTCGGTACGCAGCAGAAATTGTCTGAAGAAAATGAATATCAACACCGTCGGGGACCTTTTGAACATAACAGAAGTAGAACTGCTGTCCTACAAAAACTTCGGCGAAACCTCGCTTAGGGAGATAAAAATCATCCTCGAATCGAAAGGATTACACCTTGGTATGGCTCTGGAGGAAAAACAGTTCACCATAACAGAGCCATTTGACCGCAGCGTCGTAAAAGAGGAAAATGAAGGTCTTTTGAGTAAACCTGTGGAGGACCTTCAGCTATCGGTCCGTGCCCGGAAGTGCCTGCAAAAGCTCAATATCCGCACAATTGGCGAGATAGTACGTAAGACGGAGGCTGAACTTCTCGGCGTTAAAAACTTCGGCGTAACGAGTCTAAACGAAATCAAAAAAGCCGTCGGCAATCTCGGGTTGTCCTTACGAAGCCTGGATTAAATTTTAACCACAGATTACTGTTTATTATTTTAGATGGGGTATGACCCCACCAATTTCAGAATTGAAAATGCCTGTGGCAAAGCTGCGATTTCCTATCCACCATAAATCATACGTCCCCTATTATTGCCGGATAGCTTTTTTTCTCTGGCTGATAATTCTCGGCGGGTGCAGAGAAAGGCAGCTCGGCAGAACCACTCCACAGATGGACATCGAGCCGAAGTTTTGGATACGGGTCCTGCTCCTTGATAATGTCGGGGCCTGTACACTGAAAGCCGAATCATTCTTCTCTGTCCAGGATGGGCAGACACAGACTGCACAAGCCCGCGTTAACCAAACCGATGTGCCGGTAGAGATAACTATATCTGACGGCAGAATCGCTGTCTCCGGTAGGCCTTTTGCCAGCGAACAAATAATAATTTTCCCCGATGAACCGCATATATTCAACCTGAACGGCGACGAATACCGCGGCAAATTGGAGATTATACTTAATCCTGACAGCAATTCTTTCGATGCAATAAATCTTGTTCCGCTTGAACCGTATTTAGCCGGCGTAATAAGCGCCGAGATGCCCAATTACTGGGAGCCGGAGGCGCTAAAAGCCCAGGCAATCACCGCGAGAACCTACTGCCTGTATATCAAAAATCGTTTCGGCGACGGCCGCAACTGGGACGTTACCAAGACACAGGCCAACCAGCGTTACCTCGGAGTTTCAGCCGAATCAACTCAGGTATGGGAAGCGGTCAATCGAACACACGGTCAAGTCCTAGTCTGCAAACAAGCTAACGGTACCGAAGAGCTTTTTCCTGCTTACTACGGCTCAAGCTGCGGCGGCCATACCGAGAACAGCAAAAATGTATTCGGAGATTCTTTAGCACCGCTTGTCGGCGTGTCCTGCCCGTATTGCGAGAGCGTGGCAAAGGCAGACTTTTTTTACTGGCCCACGGTGTGGTTTGATAAAGCCAGCGTTACAGAGAAACTGTTAAAGAGGTATCCGAAATTAACGGAACTTGCGGAAGTTAACGATATTAATTGTATCGGGCAAAGTAACTACGAAGGATTCTCCAGACTGACGCGAATACAACTTATTGGCTCAACCGGCAAAAAGGGTTATTTACGGGCTGAGGACTTTCGACTTGCAATAGACCCAAGCGGGCAAAAGATAAAAAGTGCAAGCTGCCGAATCATTAATACAGGCGATAAATGGGCATTCGTACAGGGCAGAGGTTTCGGCCACGGCGTCGGAATGTGCCAGTGCGGAGCCGAGGGAATGGCAAGAGAAGGTAAAACCGCAAAACAAATTCTTTCATACTACTACCCCGGCTCTAAAATGAGAAAAGTTTATTAAAATGAGTAACTTCGAACTTCTATCTACAGATTGCAAGTCCGCGGCTCGGCTCGGATTATTAACCACGGCCCACGGCAAGGTCGAAACTCCCGTCTTTATGCCGGTAGGGACAGCCGGTGCGGTAAAGGGCATCACGCCGCAACAACTCAAAGAAACCGGAGCCAATATTATATTGGCCAATACGTATCATCTGCTGCTGCGGCCGGGCGTTGAGACGGTTGAAAAAATCGGCGGACTGCACAAACTTATGGGCTGGAACAATCCGATACTAACCGACAGCGGCGGTTATCAGGTCTTTTCCCTAAGCCCGCTGGCTAAAATAGATGATGAGGGCGTCGAGTTCGCCAGCCATATAGATGGGGCAAAGTTATACTTAAACGCTGAAATCGCCACCGGGATTCAGAATCGACTCGGCGCCGATATAATAATGTGTTTCGACCAGTGCACTCCATTTCCCTGTGACGACACACAACTAAACAAAGCCGTTGAAAGAACTATAAGCTGGGCAAAGCGTTGTAAACAGGCCCATACCAAGCCTGACCAGTTATTGTTCGGTATCGTTCAGGGCGGAACAGACCTGCCGATGCGAGAGCAATGTGCCCGTGAACTTGTCGAACTGGAATTCGACGGTTATGCCATAGGCGGATTGAGCGTGGGCGAGGGACATAAAGAGATGATAAGAACGGTCTCGCATACGACCCCGATTTTGCCGCAGGACAAGCCCCGCTATTTGATGGGCGTCGGTACGCCGGAAGATATTATCGCCGCTATAGGCGCCGGCGTCGATATGTTTGACTGCGTCCTGCCGACCCGAAATGGACGAAACGCCTTTGCCTTTACTAAAGATGGTCCCGTCAGACTGCGAAACAGCGCTCACATAAACGACCCGTCGCCAATCGAAGCCGGCTGTGATTGTTACTGCTGCGGGAACTTCAGCAGGGCGGCTCTAAGGCATTTCTTTAATGTCGGAGAAATGCTCGGGCCGATATTGGTGTCTCTGCATAATCTAAGATTTTACCAGAGGCTGACGGCAGGGGCAAGACAAGCCATAAAAGAGAATAAATTCGCCGACTGGGCGGCAGAACAATTAAAAAAATGATTATTGATTATTGGTCATAGATAATTTAACATCTTACCCAATAATCAGTAACAGGCTGTGAAAGATAAATTAAGAAGGGAATACAGAAATGAAGGATATATGGATGCTGGCTAAAACGGAAGCTAATGACGTGCCGTTGCATATAACATCGGAACCGGTATCGGAAGGTCAGGCAACAACGATGGTGCAATCCTCCGACCCTAATGGCGCCGCAGCCAAGGCTCCGGAGCAGAAACCGTTCGGAAGCTGGCTGTGGATTTATGTTGCTCTGATGATTCTGATGGTTTTCGTTTTTTTCAGAGGGCCTCAAAAGCAAAAACAGGAGCGTAAGAAACTAGTCCAATCACTGCAAAAAAATGACAGGGTTCAGACCATCGGCGGAATTTTCGGCACCATAGTGGACATCAAAGACGACGAGATTACGCTGAAAATAGATGAGTCGAATAATACGAAAGTAAAAGTTACCTCTTCGGCAATCGGGAGGAATTTGTCACAAGATAAATCGTGATAGATGCATTGATAACCGGCAATTGTATAACAGTTTAATCTGCTGCCAATTTCGCAAGTATAAGAGGAATCTATGAATAAGAATTTGTGGCCAAAATTCATTTTAATTATCACTCTCGTGGTTATTGCGGTGTGGACTTTATATCCGCCTGACAAAACCTTAAAGCCTGGAATAGACCTTGCAGGCGGAACAAGCCTTATCTACGAAATCGATACGCAGGGGCTTGAGGGCATGGAAAAGAAAGACTTGGCGCAGAGAATGATAACTGTTCTGCGAAGGCGAATAGACCCCGCCAACATCCAAAATCTTGTATGGCGTCCGCAGGGCAGCAGCCGTTTTGAAATACAAATGCCTCTTGCAAGTGAAGAAACGCGTCAGGAGCGGCAGAATTTTGAAAAAACCAGAGATGAATTGCTGGCTGGGAACATAAATCCGGCAATAATTCTCCGCAGCCTGCAAAAGCCGGCAGAACAACGAACCAAAGATTTTGAAGAATTCGCCCAGGGCAATTCTGACAGAATAACGATACTCAATAATCTGGCCAAGGTGTATGACGAACATAAGGTTTTACGGGACAAAAGAGACAAGCTCTTTACAGAACTTAAAGCCCCGGAAAGTAAAATTGCCGCAGCCGGACTTAACCTCGATGATATAAAGCAACGCATCGGCGAATGGATTAAACTTGATGAGCAGCAATTAAAAGAATCGCTGACAGCCTACCTTGGTTCCGGAGGCAATTTGGACCTGCTGACCAGGTATATAAAGATATATGCCGAATGGTCTGAAGTTGTCGAGCAATTGACGAACGCCGAAACCGGCGTAAACCTCCAATACAAAGAGGCAAAAACAGGACTCGATAGATTAAATCTTACCGAAGACCAGCTAAAGTTTTGCCTTGAAACACCCCCTAAGTCACTTAAACGCCAGCGGGTCATCGACGAGCTTAAAGCCGCGTTTCCAGACCGTTCAGAAAAGATTGACAGAGCAGTTGCAGCCTTCGATGAATATCGTCCTTTCCAGGGAAGACTCGACGACCCGAGAGACCTGCAGCGAATGCTGAAAGGCGCCGGAATACTGGAGTTCAGAATACTGCCGACACAGGGACACCCGGAAGTTGATGCCGACGAGATGGCCGGCTATGTTGAACGGCTTAAGACGAAGGGGCCAAAATACGCATCAGATAATAAATATGTATGGTGTGAAATAGAAAATATCGACGAATGGAAAAGGAATGATGTTTTCTTTGCACAATTTGGTGATAAGTTCTATGTCCTGACAAGCAACAAAAAAGGTGAGATTTTAGTGCATGGCGCCGAAGGCAAAGACTGGAGTCTAAAAAGAGCCTATCCCACGACCGACCAAACCGGTAGAAGGGCCATTGGTTTTATGTTTGATGAAAGAGGCGGAAGATTATTTGGCAATCTTACAGGGGAGAATATTGACCGACCGCTTTGTATTCTGCTCGACGGTGTCGCAATATCCGCTCCAAATATTCAGTCCAGGATATTTACACAAGGCATAATAACAGGCACCTTCACACAAACAGCCGTTGTTGATATGATCAACAAACTAAACGCCGGTTCTCTTCCCGCCAGACTGATAGAACAACCCATCTCGGTAAAAACAATAGGCCCGTCCATTGGTGCCGACAACCGTGACAAAGGAATCAAGTCAGGCATCATCGGCCTTGCAGGAACAATGCTTTGTATGGCAATTTATTACACCCTTGGCGGCGCAATTGCCGATGCGGCACTGCTTATGAACCTGCTGTTTACCCTGGCGGTAATGGCATTGCTGCGAGCAACTTTCACACTGCCCGGCATAGCCGGTGCAATTCTAACCATCGGCATGAGCGTTGACGCCAACGTGCTAATTTTCGAGAGAATCCGTGAAGAACAATTGCGAGGCTCATCCCTGAGAATAGCTATTAAAAATGGCTACGAAAAAGCGTTCAGCGCCATTTTCGATGGAAATATCACCACCATTATGACCGCTGCAATTCTTTATTGGGTCGGTTCGGAAGAGATAAAGGGCTTCGCTATCGTACTTATTCTGGGCCTGTCATCGAGCTTGTTCACCGCCTTATTCGTAACACGGACAATTTTTGACCTCCTGCTGAACAAACGAATCATAAAAGACCATTTGGTTATGTTAAACCTGATACACAGACCGAATATAAACTGGATGAGTCTGCGGCCGGTTTTCTTTACGCTTTCCGCAATACTTACTATCGGAGGTGTGGCTGTATTTCTGACCAGGGATGACACAAAAAACAGCAAATATGACATCGAATTTACCGGCGGGACAAGCGTTCAAATTAATCTGAAGGATAGTGCCAGCTTAAGCAGGCAAGACGTAGAAGACAAAATCCACAAGATAGGAACCGACAAGGGTAATAGCGCCCTTGCGGCAGCGACTGTTTACAGTATCGGAACGTCGGGCAAACAATATGAAATAACCACAACAGAAACAAACAGGACCAAAGCATCAATCGCCTTCCCGCAGACCGGTCAGACAATCGAAACTATGACCGCAGCAATCGCAAAAGCTGCGAAGCAGGAAGGCAGATTAGATAACCTTGTGATAACACCTGTCAGCGGGACCACTACCGAATTCACAGTTACAACAAACCAGTTAAATACATTTTTAGTTGGAGACGTTTTAAGGACTGCTTTTCCAGATGCCAACGTTTCTCAGCCGCAAGTTGACGAAATCGTCAACGATGCGATACTGACTGCCTTTACAAACGAACTGGAGATTCAACAGGACCTTCAGCCGGAGATTACCTCGCAGGAAAAAATCACACAGAACATAACGGATTCTTATCCTGAACTTACCGACTTTTTCGGCGGCATCAAAATCACCTGCACAATCGAAAAAGCAGCTACAGCAAAAGAAATCAACCGCAGACTTGCGGACTTGCGATTCAAGCCTGATACTCAAAATCTTAATTGGTATTCATATGAAATCCTCACCCCGGCTATGACGGCAATAGAACCGAACAAGCCTGTCAACTCTTTTGTTTATGTCAGTGCCGAGCCGGAGGCAGGCTTCCGGGAACTAAACGAGGACGAATGGGCACAATTTGCCAAGAACGAAACAACCAAAGTCCTGGCTGCAGCCGAACTGGAAACCTCGCTGCCGCGAGTAACACAGATTGACCCCTCGGTGGGAGCAGAGGCCAAAACACGGGCATTGGTAGCAATTGTCCTGTCACTGATTGCGATATTGGTTTACATTTGGGTACGATTCGGAGATTTACACTTCGGCTTCGGTGCCATCGTAACACTCTTTCACGATACCTGTGTGACAGTCGGCATGGTTACTGCCTGCACTTATATTGCCGCAACAGTAATCGGTCAAAAACTTCTCATCGGAGATTTCAAAATCGACCTTGCTATGATAGCTGCCTTTTTGACGCTGCTCGGATATTCAATTAACGACACAATCGTTATTTATGACCGCATTCGAGAGAACCGCCGCAAGGGCACTCTGACTGCGCAGCTTATCAATAACAGCATTAACGAAACTCTCTCCAGAACCCTGCTGACAAGCACTACTACACTTTTGGTCCTGATAGTAATGTACATCTTCGGAGGCAAAGGGCTGCGAGGCTTCAACTTTGCGATGCTCTTTGGTATTATTATAGGGACATATTCTTCAATAGCGATTTCGGCGCCAATACTGCTGTTACGCTTCAAAGCCGCCGATAAAAAAGTAAAGGCCAAAGAAGCATCTCTCACATAACAGCCTGCGAAATGAAGGTTTCAAAATGCAGAGAGATTTCAAAATAGGAATGGTTTTGGGACTGGTGCTGGTAGCTGTAGTTGTAGTTCTGCTTTCTACCCAACCCGGCCTAAGTATCCAGGCAAGGATGCAAAGCCCCGATTCTGCGGTGCACCGCAAAATGGGAATATCGCCGCTGGCCAACAGTATCAAACCTCGAAAAGAAAACACTATTCGGGTCAATAATAAACCGTCTAAGGATGTAAAAACCGAAAGGATTCATATTGTAAGCAACGGTGAAACTCTTTCCGATATTTCCTGCAAATATTACGGCTCCGCAGATAAATGGCAAAAGATTCTCGGAGCCGACCGCTTTCCCGTAAAAGACCCGGATAAACTCAGGCCGGGAACAAGATTAATCATACCCGAGTGAATGTAATAATTGACGCTTGAGAGCTTATCTTGTCCAAATCATCTCTATGACAGGAGTTTTGCTGCTTTGCTATCTACAAGCCAGGTGATTTTATGAAGAATAGGCCAAAGGGTATGAATGGGGTATCGAACTTCGTCAGGCTCGCGAGTCAAAACTTCCTTCAAAATACCGGCCTTTTCTTCCCCCGAAACCAGAACAGCCACGTGGGATGCTGCGCGTAAAACCGGATGCGTCAAGGTTATCCTGTTGAGCTTTTCATCCAGGGCATAAACGACACAGGCCAAATCTTCCGTGTCAAAAGGCGCATAACTATTGGGAAACAACGAGCCGGTATGCCCCTCAGTACCCATACCCAGCACAATCAGGTCAAATTCGGGGAGCTGATTTTCCTGCAGGCCAAAAACCTTTCGAATCGTTTCTTCATAGCACCGGGCGGCAGTTTTGAAATCATTGTATTCTGTCGGTATTCTATGTACGTTTTCTTTGGGGAGGGCAACTTTAGTCAGAAAAGTATCAGCAGCCAGCTTGTAATTGCTCCATTTCGAATCCGGCGGAACATATCGCTCGTCAACCCAAAATAGCTGTATTTTATCCCAGGTTAGGGCTTTTGCTTTCGGTATTTCACTAAGCAACTCAAAAAAACGTTTTGGTGTATGTCCCCCAGATATCGCAACGTAAAAGACACCTTTTGTTTTTATTGCTTCTTCTGCGCTGTTGATAAAAAGCGTAGCGCCCCTATATGCCAGGCCCTCCGGGTCGGAAACAACTTCAACATTAGGCTTATAGTTTGCAGTAGTTTCCATATTGCACCTAAATTTAATAACTCGTAACTATTATCCTATTTTAGAAATGATTTAGCCAGAAAATTCTCTCAAAAATAAGGTCGGCCGTAGATGCCTGTTAACTACCGGACTTAAAAGTACTTATCGAATAAAAAGTGTTATTTAAAATCTTCCTTCAGGTAATATCTTCAACTTCCCACATAAACGCCTTCAGGCCTTCTTTGGTAACCCTGGATTTTAGTTTCCGAATGCGGTCAAAAATATCGTAGGCATTTTTCTCCGGCAACACCGTAAATAAAGCGTTATTGGCTTTGGGCCAGATAGCGGTTATCAGGTGCGGGCCGCTGGTTTTACCTTTACCCTGAACTTTTGTCCACTTGGTATAACCTTCTACGCCCGCCTGTTCGAGAAGTTCGATGACTTCATCGTCTATTGCCTCATTATAACAAATTATCATAAGTTTCATCGACACACCTTTCACACTAAGCTTTTTTTCTGATATGCGTTTCAAATATGCTGTAGAGAGTCGGTACAAGAACCAGAGTCACCAGCGTTGATACCAGAAGTCCTCCTATAATGGTTAAGCCCAGCGGATTCCAGACTTCAGAGCTTTGTCCGCTAAGAAAAGCCATTGGAAGAAGACCGAAAATAGTAGTAATTGCCGTCATAAGAACAGGTCTTAATCTGTTATGCCCTGCCTGCCTGACGGCTTCATCCAGCGACAGTCCACGAGCCCTGAGAATGTTGATATAATCGACGAGCACAATCGCGTTATTTACTACGATTCCTATCAACAGCAGCATTCCGAGAAACACCACAATACTTATATGATGGCCGCCGAGAAAGATGGCTATTATAGCTCCTGTAAAGCCGAACGGGATTGAGAACAAAACCACAAACGGGTCCAGCAGTGATTCGAACTGAGATGCCATAACCATATAAACCAGACTCGCTCCCACTATTAAAGCCAATATCAGCCAGAAGAACGACTCCCTTTGCTCTTCCGTCTGGCCGGCCATATATATTTCAACGCCGGATGGAATATCCATTTTCGCAATTCCGGCTTCGATATCCGAGGCAACATCACCGAGTGCACGTTTATATATATTGCTCTCCACTTTAACAATTCTTCCGCGGTCCTTACGTTCAATCTTGACCGGGCCGAGTCCTATTCCTGTCTGCGCGACATTATCAACACGTATCAGCTGTCCCCCCGGCAGACGAACCGGAATTTCCTTCACATCAGTGGTGTTTATACGGTCCGATTCTCGCAGACGCACAAATATATCATACTCATCGCCTTCAATGCGGTACTTACTTGCCTCTCTTCCGTAAAATGATGCGCGGATAGTATCGCCGACATCCGACACATTTAGCCCCATAGTCGATGCCTTTGCTCTATCCACGTTAACCCAGAGTTCCGGCCTGCCTTTTTCCCTTGAAACACTGACATCAACCGCGCCGGGCGTATTTTTGGCTATCTCCATAATTTCAGCGGCAATTCTGTCAGTAACTTCCATGTTGTCCCCAATAATATCTACCGAAATCGGTTTACCGCTTCCCAATACCAATTTGGACATTATGTCACTTAAGCTTATGGAATACTTTTCGATTCGCAGCGGTCCCTTAAGTTCTTCCAAACGCTTCCTGACAGCAGCACCGATTTCCTTAACAACACGTTTTCGTTCAACTTTGGGAACAAGCTTAATGGTAAAGCTGCCGATATGCGCCCCCTCGTCGCCAAACGGAGACATTCCCTCACTAACGCCGCATCGCGTAAATATGCTTTCTCTTTCGGTTTCCGGAACTTCCTCTCGCAGAACTTTTTCTATTGTTTCCAATACGCGCGCTGTTTCTTCCACACGAGTCCCCACCGGCAAATACAGGGTGCCGCTAATCATTGCGGTGTCTTCTTCCGGCATAAATTCAGTTCCAATAAACGGCAGCAAAAATATCGTAGGCAGGAAGAACAACAACGCAATAACGACAACTCTCGTACGATGGTTTAACGCCCAGCCCAGCAAGGCCGAATACTTATCTGATATGGTATCGAATATCTCTTCTGTTTTGGTAAAGAATCTGCCGTGCCTGCGTTTCTCAAGAGAAGCCCGCATCAGCGTTGAGGACAGCATCGGTGTTAATGTAAGGGCTGAAAATAAAGATGCTACCAGAACAACGCATATTACCACCGCAAACTGGGTAAATATAATCTTGGTAATACCCTTGATGAAAAGCACCGGGAAGAAAATGCACACCGTCGTGGCGGTTGACGCAATTATCGCCATTGCAACTTCGGATGCGCCGCAGATTGCCCCTTCCTTCGGGCGTTCTCCCTCTTCGCGGTGACGAGTAATGTTTTCCAGTATCACAATCGAGTTATCGACAATCATACCCACGCCGATTATCATCGCAAACAAACTCATCATATTGATGGTGTAGTCGAGGAAATATATCAATATTATCGATACTATAAGTGAAAACGGAATTGTCGTGCCTATCACAATTGTCGCCCGCCATTCACGAAGAAAAACAAGCACAACTAACATCGTAAGCAATCCGCCGGTCAGTAATGTCCTCGAAAGGTCCCTAATTGTTCTTTCGATATCTTCAGACGCATCCATTACATTTACAAGTTTTATATCCGAAGGCAGACGCTTGGCCAGCTCTTCTACACGTTTGCGGACTGCTTTTGCTACTTGTACCGTATTGGCTTCGGATTGTTTTTGAATAAAAAATATGGCGCCTTTCTGCCCGTTAATACGAACATATCGCTGGATTTCCTTAAAACCGTCCTCAACTGTACCGACGTCGGATATTTTTACGATAGAACCATTTCGCGAGGCCAGAACAATCTGCTCCATCGGTTTGACAGTTTCAAATTCTCCCGGCACCCTCACCAGGTAGTCGGTTAACCCCATCTTGATATTCCCGGCAGAGACGTCTTTGTTCTCGTTCATTACGGCACGAACCACGTCCTGCGGTGTAAGGCCGAAGCTGGCAAGCCGTTCGCGGTCAACATCAATATTAATCTGTCGCTTCAGCGGCACATTTACCGAGGCCGACCCGACGCCGGGCAGTCTTTTCAGCGGGTCGGTTATTTCATCTTCCATTATTTTCTCAAGTTTGGGATAGCTTGCCTCGGCGATAACTCCGTAAACCAATATTGGGAAGGTGGCTATATTAAATTTCACGACTCTCGGCTCATCTATTTCTTCAGGAAGCAGCATCTTCGCCTGTCCGACCGCATCGCGAACCTCATTGGCTCTCGTGTCCATATCCGTTTCCCATTCGAATGTCAGGGTAATTATGGACCTGTCTTCTTCCGAAGAAGAGGTTATATGTTTCAGCTCAGGCACAGTCGAAAGGTAACGCTCAAGCACATCAGTTACCTTGGTTTCAACTTCTTCAGGGGCCGCTCCCTCATAAGGCGTGATAACCGAAATAGACGGAATATCCATTTCCGGCATCTGGTCAACCGGCAATAGATAAAGACACATCCCTCCGACCATCAACGCGCTGATGAACGTCATAAGAGTCGTAACAGGATTTCTTACCGAAAGTTCAGGAAGAATCATTTTCCCATCTCCTGGACAACTTCAACTATTTGACCATCTTTTAATTGTGTCTGGCCGTGAGTAATAACCATATCACCTGCCGACACCCCTTCCAAAACCTCGTGGAATTGGCCTTGTGACAATCCGAGTTTAACCTTTCGGCGATGCGCTTGACTGTTATTGACAATAAAAACATATGTTTCTTCACCTGTTCTGATTAGCGACGAATCTGGAATAACTACCACGTTTTCTTTCTGACTCGCGGCTATCGTCATCCTCGCAAACATCCCCGGCTTTAGTTTTCCATCTGCGTTGGGTACACGAATTTCCACTTCGCCGGTTCGGGTAATTGTATCCACTGAAACACCAACCCTGTAAACCGTCCCTTCAAATTCATCTTCCGGATAGGCATCCGTTTTGATTTGCACCGACGTTTTTCCGGCAACCAGCTTCGGCAGATAGCGCTCACTGACTCCGCCCAAAACCTTCAACGTATCTATCTGCACAATTCTTACCAGCGGCGCGGACGGCCCAACCATATTGCCTTCGTCAACGTACTTTTGGGAAACAATACCTGTAATCGGCGCCTCTATAGTGGCCTTATCAACATTGACTTTCGCCATATCCAGCGAGGCTTGTGCCTGGTTGAACTGCGCCGCGGCCAGGTCGGCAGCGGTTATGGCCTTATCCTTGGCCTGCTCTGTTGCTGAGCCGCCCTCGAATAATTTTACCATTCGATTTTTCTCACGCTCAGCTTCCGCAAGAGCAACCCTGCCGGCCTCAAGGGCAGCCTGGCATTCAGCCAACTGCGCCAGATAAATATCGTGATTGATTACCGCGACAACCTCACCTTCCTTTACAACAACTCCGACATCTAGCGGTGTTCCATTGGCCAACCGCAGCTGCTGCAGTTGTCCCGATACCTCCGGAACAATCTCAACACTAATCAAAGGTTCGAAACTTCCCGTCACCGAAATTCTTTCATCCAGCGTTGCTGTGCCTACGGTTTGAGCAACAACCTTAAGGATTACCTCCGGAGCGTCGTTTTTTGTCCCCTTATCCCGCCAAATGATAACAATAAGAAAAACTGCAGCTACAATCATAACTGCGGTAGCCTTCTTGTGATTTTCTAACCAGCGTCTCATTTAGACTCTCCTTTGTTCTGCTTATCAGTCAGCAATGGGGTAGACGAACCGGATATATCATTCTGCATCGTCACGCCCAAAACTCCCATTGCTTTTTGCAGGTAAAGTTTGGAAACTATATGCGAATAGATAGCCTGGTAATAAAGCGATTTCGCTTTGGTCAGCGCCGACTCGGCGTCAATCACCTCAACTTGCGTGTTTATGCCTTCCCTGTAACCAACTTGTGCAAGCCGGCTTCCTTCTTCTGCCCTGGTAAGGTTTAACTGCTGTGATTGAACGAATTCCTCCGCGTCTTCAATGCTCAACAGTCCTTTGGTTAATTCGAACAAAGTAGTCTCTTCCGCGTCAATTAAATCTATCTGGGATTGTTTGAACCGCGCCTTCTGCTGTACGATTTGGCCTTCGCGGGCGAAACCGTCGAATACAGGCAGCGTAGCCATAACCCCCGTCTGCCAGGCGCGTCCCCAATCAATCATCATGCTGTTGTGCGGGTCGGGGTTTGACCATGTATTATCATAAAAGCCGCTAATAACCGGCCAATATCGGCTTTTGGCAATCTTAAGCAATTCCTTCTGATACTTTATATCGAACTGCCGTCCGTACAAATCGGGACGGTTGCGGTAAGCGGTTTCAACTGCCTGTTCCATAGCTATCTTCTGGGCAGCATATACCAATTCGTCCGATGGAACAAATTCGCTGTCCTGCGAAATGCCCATAACTTTCAGCAGTTGCGCCTTCGATACGTTAATGGTATTTTTGTTTTGTATCAATTCCGCCTGGAAGTTCGACAGCTCCACCTCTGCCCGCAGAACGTCAAAATCCGAAGCGACGCCGCCGGAGCGTTTTTGCTTTACATCATCCAGATGTGCCTGCGAGGAACGCACCGCGTCTGCGCTTATCTGGTATAAATGCTGATTAAGAAGAACATCATAATAGGAACGCTCCGCTTCGTAAATTACCTCCTGCGTCGCGGCCCGGACCGTCTGATCGGTCATCAGAGAGAATAATTTCCCTGCGTTTATCTTGGCTACTATCGAGCCGCCCGCAAAGACCGGCTGAGTAACCCGCAGGCCCGCCGAATAATTGTCCACATCGCCGAGAGTTACCGACCCGCCTCCGACGGAAAAGGATGAAACCTTATCGAGCCGGGTGTAATCAGCAGTAAGATTTACCGAAGGCAGAATCGCCGAATAAGACATCAGCGTGTTCCCGCGGGCAATCTCCTTTTCCTGAACGATTCTTTGCAGGGCCTTGTTATTTACAAGCGTCAGCTTCAAACAATCATTCAGACTAAGTTGCCCGTTTATCCGTGTCTGCGACTGCTCCTTGGCCTCTCTTTGGTTCTTCCATTGGTGATAGGCGCTGTTTCTGGATAAACTCGCCTCCTGATAATACTCTTCGCTGCTCGTACAGCCGGCCAGTCCAACCAAAAACATCGCAAGCAATATAGCCGAGCCGGATTTTATTTTAGTTTTGCTAATATACATTCGTATTCTCATTTCGTTTTCTCACCTGCGTATGCCCGAATCCCGGCTGCCGAAAATTTGACAATATGCTCAACCGTTTCAGACAAATCAAAACCGAGCAATTCTGCTCTGGCGTTTTCACCGAACATGGTCCTTACCCGTACCGCGTGTATCAACTGCCCGACGATGGAAAATACTATCAGGGCTACCTGCGCTCCATCCAGCCCGGGACACGTCCTAAGCAGCGCCTTCTCCATTGCACCCAAAGTCGGTTTAACCACCTCATTGGCAAACATATCCGCAGGCAGGCGGTTATCCAGCATCTCACGCATCATAAGCTTCAGCAATCGATTGCTCCTGCCTTTATCTACCAATGAGCCGACGAACGTCTCCGCAAAGGACCTTAGCAAATCCTCAAGGTGGGGCGGCCCCTGACTTTCAGACATTACCTTTTCGATACTCGCCAATTGGCTGTCCCGCAGCAAAAGCAGATGATGGCGCCAAACATCGGTGTATAAGTTTTCTTTTCCGCCGAAGTAATAGTTTACCGATGCGACATTGCAGCCGGCCCCTGCGGTTATGTCTCGAACGCTCGTGCCGTCAAAACCTTTTTCAGCAAAGGATTCCGCCGCCGTCTCAAGAAGACGCCCGCGGACCGCTCCGTCCGAATCGCAGTTATTACCGTTTTTATGCGTATTTTTCATATTTACCACCTCTTTAAACAGTCGTTTCAAACTAAAGTATAAAACAATCGTTTGAATTGTCAAGCGTTTTTCGAAGAATTTTTTCAATATCTTCCAAAAAGTTCATTTTATGGACAAAAAACACGGTTTTTTAGCTGAAAAGGACGGCACTGCCATCAGTCATTGCGAGCGAAGCGAAGCAATCTCAACCCGATTGCTGACAACTATGTGTATTGGAATTTTGATTTGACTGGATTTAGAACAATAGTTATCATAAGGCTGTAAGAGGGATTAAAATTAAACATAAAAATCAACTTATTGAGGTGAAAAATGAGTCTTGCTTATACGTTATTACTTATTGCTGCTATTGTAGTTGCGCTCGGCTGGATAGCTTACGGAATATGGTGGTATAAGATGGAGCAGGAGGAGAAAAAACAGCCGATAGATGCGAAAAAGACTGAACACTTGAATAAGGTTAAAAGCTCGTTCGAGGAGTACGCAAAGAAAATAGGGGACTATAAATTAAAGCCATACGATAAAAAAGACATCAATACCCACCATAAAGATTAAATATTAGCCGGGGAATGTCGTCATCGCGAGCGAAGATAATCACAGAGCCGCGCACGTAAGTAAGCGGTAAATTTCCCAACCCGAAAGCCTGCCGGCTTGTCCTGCCATAGCTTTAGCGAAGGCGTGATTTATCCGGCGGGTTATTTCCTTTCATATCTTTTGCCATTGTAAATTGGGAGTTCTGGGGGTAAGATTAAACGAGCAACTTTGGGAGGAAAACATCACGGAGTCAGGTATTAGTACTTCGTATTTGTTGAGCAATGGTGGTAATTTCTAATTTTTTGCTTTTTAGTTATAGGGATTTTCGGCCACAAAAGAGAGGAAATTTAATGAAGAAAAAATTGATTATTTTGGTGTGTGCAACAATTATAGCTTTACCACAACTAGGATTTCCTCAAACTGGTGTCCAGCAAGAATTCTTGAGTGGTCAAAAAACGAAATACTCCACAAAAGGCCACCCAAAAGCCAATGGTCTCAACATCAGCATTGAGTATCCAAGCAATTGGAAAAGTTCTGAAGGAGAACGACCGCATATCATTCAGAAATTCACCTCTGATGCATCAGACGGTCTCGTGCGAATGTGTATCATCGCAATAAAGGAACAACCCTCTTTTATGAAACTTTTTTCGTCTGATGATATTTCTCAAGCAATGTTTGCTCAGGAGACACTTAATGAACTGGTTCCAGAAGGTGCGATTTTTATCAAAGGCGAGCCAACAAAGTATGAGGGACAACCAGGTGCTTGGTTAATCTATATCTCGCAGGCTGAACGTGCTGGATTAAGAGCTGAAATGTATATTCTACAGCAAATGTTTATGTATTCTGGAAAACTTATTGTGCTTGAATGTAGCGTTGGTGGACTTGTTGACTCTGCTGCAACAGTAGAACAGGAGTTTACGCGTTACCTGCCTCTTTTCCAGCTTATCGGTAACAGCATCGTCTTACATGACAAGTGGGCAGAACCAACAAATGTGGGTAACAACTCTATAATGGAAAATGTCTTGGGGGAGTATTGGTGGATAACACTAATTATCTCCATAGTTTTGACTTGGGGAGTCGGGTTAACTCCACCATTATTAATTAGGTTTGCTTTTCTTCGACGCCCAATATCTAAGGGATGGGCTATTGGTATTGTAGTTTTATTCTGGTGTATCAACATTGTGTTTTTCACTGCGATCGGGAGTAAAAGCAAGACACACGCTGCACTTTTCTTGGTAGCGTGGGCATCGTATACAATTTTGCGGAAAGGGGTTCAAAAGCAGCAGGCTAAAAGTGAAAATCTCGTAGCGTAGCGCAGACCTCGGCGGAGCCGTAGGCGAAGACAGGCCCACAAGCCACGTGCTAAATCAATCAAAAGCGCAACAGACTAAGAGCAAAAATCCATTTTTTCAAAATTTTTTATCTCTCTCCATATAACTATTTGCAATTCTTTAGTCCCTGAAAATCTCATCCTTTTCACTCCATTTGCGCATGTTCGCTCTACTAAGGAGGAGGTCTATCTATGAAACATGAAATGCCATTTAACCAATTAAAACTGTTTGTAATTCATTTCTCTGTGTCCTCTGTGCTCTCTGTGGCTAAAAATAACAGTGTTAATCAGTGTAAATCCGTGTCTAAAAAATCTCTGCGCTCTCCGCGTTCTCTGCGGTTAACGATTCAATCAAAACAACTAAATTATGCAAAACGAACCCAATTTCCAAAAAAGTCAAATGCTTATAACATTAATAATAACAATTGATTACAACGAAAAATCAACAATGGACACTTGGTTAAAACGAACCCAAACAAAGCCAAATCTTAGAATGCGAAGTTGGAGGTGTCTTCGAGGAGTTTACGTGTGAAGTCGAGGAACTCGGCAGCGTAGGCGCCGTTGGCGATTTTGTGGTCAACAGAAATTGTCATATTCATAAACTTCCGTACCGCAACACCATCATTATCAGGGACGCAGGTGTCAGTTATTCGGCCGACGCCGAGGATGCTGCACTGGCCGGGGATGACGATGGGGATAAAAGAGATAACGCCGAACGGGCCGAGGTTGCTGATGGTGATGCAGGCTCCTTCGAGGTCGGTGAGGAGCAATTTGCCGGCCTGGGCCTTTTCGGCAAGAATGGCTGTATCAGCGGCAATTTGTTTGACGGTTTTTTTGTGTGCGTCTTTTACAACGGGGACGATGAGTCCATCGAGGACCGCGACGGCCAAGCCGACATTAATGGTATCGGGGATTTTTACGGCGTCGCCGGCCAATTGGCCGGTAAGAAGCGGGTATTTCTGCAAACCGATTGCAACGGCCTTTATGAAAAGAGCGTTGTAGGAGATTTTCAGTTTGGCGGTTTTGTTTAAGTTATTTCTTAAATCCACGAGGTCAGTGACGTCTGCCCGGACGGTAAGATAGAAACAGGGGATTTCACGTTTGGATTTGAGCATTCTCTCTGCGGTAAGTTTCTGCTTTTTCGTAAGCGGTATGGTCTCTCTGATTTTGACTTGCGATTGCACTTCTTCGGCTGGCGACGATTGCGATTCGACGGGTTTAGCTTTAACGGGAGTAACGGCGGTTTTGAGGGAATCGAGGAAGCTTTTGGGGACGTCTTCGCCGCTTGCGCCCAAGACAAGAAGCGGGGAGCCGACGGGTACGGTCTGGCCCGGCTTGACGAGAATATGTTTTACGAAGCCATCGGCGGGCGATTCCATTTCGAGGGTCGCTTTGTCGGTCTCTATTTCGAAGAGGAAATCGCCTTTTTTGACTTCGGCATCGAGCTTGACGAGGCATGCGATAATCGCCGCCTCTTCCATTGTTTTGCCCAGCAGGGGTAATCTTATTTCTTTTGCCATATATAAAGCCTTATTAAAATCTATATAAGTCTGGATTCCCGCCTTCGCGGGAATGACAGAACAGTGTTATACACCGGCGGGGGTGCCGGTTGCCAGTTTTTTTCGGAAAGCATCAGCCTCCCAGCGGTTAATAAAATTCTGCTCGGCTTTATTTAAAGCGCAAATCCCGCCGAGGCGGAATGCGTTGGTTCGGATGACGAATGAGTTCTTAACAATATCCCTGACGGCAGGAGCAACCCTAACCGGCGCGGCGACAAAGAGGCCAACGGATTTTACCAAAAAGGCGACGGGCGGAGTTTTGCCTTTTTTGATTAGCGAGTTCAATCTGCGTGTGTTTTTTTTCGGGCCGCAATCATCCAGCCACATAGCAGGGCCGTTGACATAAAGCAATTCATCAGGGGTCAAGGCAGGGGGAGTGAGCAACTTCTTTGCATTTTTATCACGGCAAAACGCAGCGATTTGGCCATCGTAAAAATATTTTATTACAGTATGTTTGCCAGTCGCCTTGAAAAGGGCCTCGGAAATGCACTGTTTTATTTCAGCGACAATTTTTTTGTTTGGTCGTTTTGCTTTTACAGCTTTCGGGTATTTTAATTTGCCTTTGCAGCGGTTTATGACGGTTCGCAGTAATTTAAGTGCGGCATCGGGGGTATGAGCGGAAACGATAAGGCCATGCTTCTGCAGGAAGAGGACGGCAGGCTTTTTACCAAACCGATTTTGATAATCAGCAAGGAGTTTGGCTATTTGGCTGGCGAGTGCGAAGCCGGGGTGCGCGTAAGGAATCCAAAGGGGAGGAGAAACATTTTTAATTTTCAATTTATGATTTTCAATTTTTTTGAAGAGTTTCTTAAGCTCTATCTCACCATTTCGAGCACAGGCGAAAGACAAGACCGCAACTGGATGTAAATGAATGACACATCTATTATCGAGCATCGCGTGCAGGTGGGCCTCGACGGACGGGCGCGAGGCTACGGAGGCCTTATCGGTGCAGGCAAGAAGCAGATGCTTAACGATTTTTGCTTCTCTCGGCTGGGCGCCGAGTTTGGCGATTGATTTATCTTTCATAATCGCAAGGACGGGGGCAAGGCGGAGCTTGCACCAGCCTGCACGGGCGTTCATATTCTTTAAATCCGTGCCACTGGCTTTGATATAGAGGAATTTGCCGTCGGGAGTTTTTACGGAGGTATTTCCGCCTCCGCCCTGAATGAGGGCAGGGTCCTTGCCGGTGATGTTCGATATCCTTATCAAATCCGCGAGGGTTTTATCCATCGAAATCCGTGAAACCTTTCAGTATCTTTGAAGCTTCCAACTCTGCGCCTTTTTCGAGGCGAAAGAGGGATTATACCCAAAATCTATGCAAAGTTAAACGGGCTTTTAGCAAAGAAAAACGGAGATAGTATTTCCGGTATTTTCTTGCCCTTTTGCGCAAAAAATTATAGTCTGTCTCGGCAGAGGGGAAATAGAATGGTGGACAACTATGGCGTATAATATTCGAATAGTCAGTACATATCCGCCGCGAAAGTGCGGTATAGGAACGTTCTCGCGGGATTTGGCCAGCTCGTTGGAGCATTTCACGGGCGAAGTCGGCCATATACGGGTCAGCGCAATCGACAATGAGGGTCTGCCTTACAATATTCCGGTGGACCTGGTTATCGACCAGTTCAATCCAGACTCATGGAGCCACGCTATAAAGGATATTGTTACCCGGTCGCTCGAAAGCACAAATCCTACCGTTGTGGTATTGCAGCACGAATACGGTCTCGACCCGGACAAGCACGGCAATCCCGGCGAGGGAACCAATTTCGTCGAGATGGTCAAGGCGTTCAGTACCAAAGGGATGATAACGCTGGTGTATCTTCATACGGTCCTCGATGCTCCGAACGCACACCAGAAGATGATTGTGCAGGAGCTTGCCAAACACAGCGACGGATTAATCGTTACGACCGAAAGCGCCATCGGGATTCTTGAGTCGCCCCTATACGGAATCAGCCATTCAAAGCTCAAGCATATCGACCACGGCATCCGGATGCAGCATCCGTCTCATTACGACCGGCTGGCAATAAAGGAGATGTTCGGGCTGAAGGACCGGTTTCTGGTTACGACGTTAGGGCTGCTGTCGCCGGACAAAGGGCTGCAATACAGTATCCGCGGCTACGGCAAGTTCCTGCAGGAGTCCTGCACGGAGAACCAAAGGAAAAATATCGTATATCTAATCGGCGGACAGTTCCATCCTGAATTTGTAAAATCAGGAGACGGAGAGGCGTACCGACAGTGTCAAAACGAGTTAACAAAGGCATTGGAGGAATCCAAGCTTAACTGGTGCAAGGTCAAAGAACTCAAATACGCGGACTTCGGAACATATGACGTTATTTTTCTCGATACGTTTCTGGACGAGAAGACACTGCTGAGACTTTACGGTGCGACAAATGCCATGGTTCTGCCTTATTTGGATATGCAGCAAATATCAAGCGGAGTATTGGCGGACACACTGGGAGCAGGCAGAGTCGCGATAGCAACGAAATTCAGATACGCACTGGAGTTGATACTTTCGAACAGGGAGTGTTCGCCGGGCCTTGTACTGGGCCGGCATACGAGAGGTATCTTAGTTGACCCCAAAGAGGCGTCTATCGGGCAAATAGCTGAAGCGCTTGATTTTCTGGTCTTCAACAAGAGCAAGCGGCTTTTGATGGAAAAGCAGGCACACCAGAGAGGTTATCAGATGAGGTGGCAAAATACCGCATGGGCGCTGCTTCAGCATATCGAATTTGTCAGAGAGGAAAAAGAGATAATTACCGGCAGAGGGCTAACGTTTAAAAGGGAAAAGCCGTCTATACTTCAAAAAGAAAACAGTTAGCAGTAAACGAGCAGTTTTATGGTAGGGATTGTCAGTAAGCCAGGGACAGGCGAAAAGCTGGAGATACTTAGCGCCGATGCGCAGTATGATTTGGCGTGCGCGTGCGGGAGCAGAAAAGAAGAACACAGAAAAAGAAGCAGCAAAGGAAAGTGGATATACCCTATAACACTTCCAAACGGGGGCAGAAGTGTTTTATTCAAAACTTTAATCTCGAATGTCTGCACGAATGACTGCAAATATTGCCCGCTAAGAGATGGCCAGGATGTCCGGCGGTGCAGTCTCGGCGCGGATGAGACGGCAAAGGTGTTTCTGGATTATTACAACAGGCGAGAAGTTTTCGGCCTGTTTTTAAGCTCCGGCGTGTTCGGCTCGGCTGATACGACAATGGAAAGATTAAACCGAATAGCGAAATTACTGCGAAAAAAATATGCCTTTCGCGGATATATTCATCTAAAGGTCATACCCGGAGCAAGTAACGCGGCAATAGAGGAAGCGGTGTCACTGGCAAGCGCGGTATCATTGAATATCGAGACGCCCGGCGAAGCTAACCTGGCAAAACTATCGAATAGAAAAAAGTATATCCGTGACATCATCGAGCCAATAAAGCTGATAAGTAAATTAACGGGGCGGGGGATGAAGTACGAAAGGGTCAAGCAAACGACACAATTTATCGTGGGGGCGGCGGGGGAATCGGATTCGGAAATAGTTAAGTATATGGGTGGGCTGTATGACAGGCTGAAAATGCACAGGGTGTATTTCAGCGCTTATCAGAAAGGACTGGGGGACAGGTCCATAACGGGTGAAAAAGCAGAACTGACAGAGCCGACGGATGTGTTTGTGCGGGAGCATCGGTTATATCAGGTGGATTTTCTGCTGCGCAAATACGGATTTAAGGACTCGGATATTGTTTTCAATAAAGAGGGTAATCTTTCTTTGGCGTGCGACCCAAAAGAAGCGTGGGCACAAAGACATCCGGAGATATTTCCTGTGAATGTGAATCGAGCTTCCGAGTGGGAACTTTTGAGAGTGCCGGGGCTTGGGCCCGTGACAATAAAGGGGATTCTGGAACAGCGAAGGAGATGGAGAATTAACGGTATAGAGGATTTAGGCAAGGTAGGAATCAGGCCCCTAGGGGGCAGGCTTGCAAAAGCGAGCAAATATCTGGTTTTTTGAGAAATAAGGAAAGGATTTATTATGGAATTTGGCCTTTTGGATATTGTAGTATTCGTCGGGTTCATTGCTGTGGTGGTCAGCACGGGTATCCTGAAGAGCCGGCACGAAAAGACAGGTGAGGATTACTTTTTGGCCGGTCGCGGTTTGAAATGGTGGCTGATTGGATTTTCACTGATAGCCGCCAACATTTCTTCGGAACAATTGGTTGGTATGAGCGGTAATGCCGCCAGTCATGTGGGCCTGGCGATAGCGAGTTATGAGTGGATGGCAGCGATAACGCTTGTGGTAATAGCGTTTGCGTTTCTGCCGTATTTTTTAAGAGCGGGCATATATACGATGCCGGAGTTTCTCGAAGTTCGCTACAATGCGACCGCGAGGACAATAATGGCGGTGGCGACATTGTTTATTTATATGCTGCTATTGGGTTCGGTAACGTATTCGGGAGCTCTGACCATTAATACGATGGCAAGCAAGATGGGTTATAACGTATCCATCTATAACGCAGCTTTGGTGATAGGTATTATCGCAATGGCGTATGTCACGGCCGGCGGACTGAAGGCCTGCGCGTGGGCGGATTTAATCCAGGGAAGCGCGTTGATTCTCGGCAGCGCGGTGGTGATGCTATTCGCATTCAAGAAGCTCGGCGCAACTACAGAGGGGCTTGCCTTTGTGGAGAATGTTAAAACCGGCGCGGTGGGTATGAAGAGTTTTGCCCAAGATACCGGAGCGATGGACCGCTTTTGGGAATTGAACAAGGTTCGAATGAATATGTTCCTGCCGAAAGATGATAAGGTTCTGCCGTGGACTGCGCTTCTTCTCGGCCTGTGGATACCGAATTTTTATTACTGGGGCATGAACCAGTATATCACGCAGCGGACGCTGGCGTCGAAGTCACTGGCAGAGGGACAAAAGGGCATCGTGTTCTCGGCATTTATGAAGATTTTAATTCCGTTCGTAGTGGTTGTCCCCGGCATCATAGCATTTAATCTCTTCGCAAAGGATATGCAGGACCAGTCGGTCGGCGACAATGCCCCTGTGATTGCCAAGTATATGATGGCGAACAAGAACACTCAATTGGTCAGTGTGGTGCAGAACCCGAGCGAAACGGCCGTTGCGGACTGGGTACACGGCAAGTTTATGATTGCTGTGTATCCGGATGAGGTATCTCTGAAAGCCGTTAAGGTGAATAATCCGTTTGTTCTGCCTTTGACGCAAGAGAAGTTCGATGGGCTGAAAGTGGCGGAATATACGGTGTTCGAATCGGAAGACAAATCCTGGCAGGCGGCGTTTCCGGAACTGGCGGCGGAATTGCAGGGGTACAACGAGTCGGTGATGGCTGCGGCCTCGACGGCCAAGGTTAGCGTCACAAGTGAGAAATTCATCGCCTATAAATATGACACGGCCCTTGGACAGTTGCTAAGCAACGTGCTGCCTGCGAAGACGGGTTTGGTGGGTTTTGTTCTGGCGGCACTGCTCGGAGCGATAGTCAGTTCTCTGGCAGCGATGCTCAATGCAGCCTCGACGATTTTCACGATGGATATTTTCAAGAAATATATCCATCCGCAGGCCGGTCAGAAAACTCTTGTTCTGTTAGGGCGGATATGCGTCGTAGTATTCTCTGTCATCGCGGTGATGCTGGCTCCGCAATTGGGCAATCCCAAAATCAGCAATAGTATCTTCACTATAATTCAGGAGAGCCAGGGTTTGATTAGCCCGGGCATTTTGGGGGTTTTCGTATTCGGCCTGATTGTTCGCAAGGCTCCGCCTGTCGCCGGTGTAATCGGGCTGCTGACCAATATCGTCAGCTACGGCGGGATGTATATGCTCGGTCGTTACAAAATCGGCCCCGAGATTCAGTTCCTCAACCGGATGGCGATATGCTTTGCTTTGGTTTTGATTGTGATGTCGCTGATTACTTTGATAAAGCCGTTGGCGCAGCCGATAGTATTCGAGCGCAAGACTAACATCGAGCTTGTGACAAGCAGAGGTGCAAAGATAGCCGGTATTTTTGTGGTGATAATCACGCTGGCGCTGTACATACTGTTTAGTCCGATCGGCCTGGCGAAATGACAGAAGAAACTTTTAAGTCCAATAGAGGTGTGTTTGACGCGGTCGTCTTTGCTAATAAGCAAATCAGGCAGAGGTTCTATCGACTCGGATTAGAATTTTCGGGTGACGGAGCGGCGGCTTTTGCTCAAACCAGGCCCGGGCAATTCGCGGAGATAGACCTTTCCGATGTTAAGCTGCCTCCGAAGGAAGAGATAGCAGAAGATTTGCAGGATTCAGCCGAGCGAAAAGTGTTGCTGCGGAGACCCTTTAGTTTTTGCGATGTCATCAGCCAGAGAGGAAAAACCAGAGTAGAGATTCTTTATTGCGCCCTCGGGCCCGCCACTTTGCGAATGACAACATTGTCGGCGGGTAACTCTGTCAGCGTAATCGGGCCATTGGGAAATGGCTTCCAGATGCCGGCGGACAAGAAAACGGCCCTATTGGTAAGCGGCGGAATGGGAGCAGGGCCTTTGATTCATCTGGCGAAGGCAATTACAACCGAATACCCCCAGGTCGAAGTAACGGCGTTTGCCGGCGCGAAGACGAAGACGGAACTGCCCTTTGAAAAGCCTTTGGACGAGATTTCGCGACAGTTGGGTTTTGCACTGCACGAGTTTGCAATGTACGCCGTAGAATCACAATTGGCAACGGATGACGGCTCGATAGGGTACAAAGGGTTTGTAACGGATTGTTTTTCGCAATGGCTTGGGCAGCAGCGCAGCTTATCGGCTAATGATACGATTATTTACAGTTGCGGGCCTGAGGCGATGCTTGCACGAATAGCGAAGATCGCGGAAGATAAAAAAATCGACTGCCAGGTAAGTATGGAACGAATGATGGCGTGCGGGATAGGCGTTTGTCAGAGCTGCGCCATTAAATGCAGGGTTGAAGGTTCGGATGAAATGGTATATAAATTATGCTGCAAAGACGGACCGGTTTTTGACAGCAGGGAAGTAGTTTTTTAGCCACAGAGGGCGCAGAGAACACAGAGAAAATTAAAATAAAGACTAAAAATGGATTCCTGCTTTCGCAGGAATGACAAATTGTATGAATGAAACGATGGATATTTCGATTGATTTTTCGAGATTGAAACTGGCCAATCCGGTATTCACTGCGTCAGGGACGTGCGGGTACGCGGAAGAGCTGGCCGATTTTATGGATGTAAATCAGCTCGGCGGTTTTATTACTAAAAGTGTTACGGTAAAGCCGAGGATGGGCAACGATACACCAAGAGTGGTTGAGACGGATTCCGGGATGCTTAACGCGATAGGGCTGGCGAACCTCGGCCTTGAAGCATTTATACAGGAGAAGCTGCCGGCCATTTCGAAGCTGACGGTTCCGGTTTTTGTTAATGTAGCCGGTGAAACTATCGAAGATTACGTTGCTGTGGCACAGAGGCTGGCGACGGAGCAGGCGATAGCGGGATTCGAATTGAATATCAGTTGTCCCAATGTCGCTAAAGGCGGATTAAGTTTCGGCACTGACCCTGCACAGGTTACGGAGATTACCTCGGCGGTGAAACAAGCAGCGGGCGACAAGATTCTAATGGTCAAGCTGTCACCCTGCGTTACGGATATAAGCGTTATAGCACGTGCGGCTGTCGAGGCAGGAGCCGATGTACTTAGTCTGGTGAATACTTTTACGGCGATGGTTATCGATATCGAGAGCCGCAAGCCGGTGCTGGCCAACAGGACGGGGGGGCTATCGGGGCCGGCGATAAAGCCGATAGCGGTATATATGGTCAATAAGGTTTTTAATGAGGTTACCAAAGAACGCGGGATACCGATTCTGGGCCTTGGCGGCATACGCACGGCTTCGGATGCTGTTGAATTTATTATTGCGGGCGCAACGGCGGTAGCGATAGGTACAGCGAACTTTGTCGAGCCTAATTGCGCCGTTAAAATTATAGAAGGCATAAAAAAATATTGCGACGGCAAAGAGATAAAAAATATCAGAGAACTAATCGGTTCTCTTGAGTAGGCACAAAGCAAGCAACAATCATGCGTGATTATGGGCAAAAAAGCAGTAAAGCCTCGTCTTATAGCTTTCGAAGTTACTCGCCGATGTCAGTTTAGCTGCCGGCACTGCCGGGCAAATGCTGTCGCTTCTGTTGAAGAAGAGCTGACCACAAACCAGTGCAAAAAAATCCTCAAGTCCGTAGCGAAGTATAAGAAATGCGTTTTGATTTTGACCGGCGGGGAGCCGATGGAGCGGGAGGATATTTACGAGCTTATTCGGTACGGGCGAGAAATAGGCCTGCGAATGGTAATGGCGACGTGCGGTTATCTGATTAACGAAAAAACAATTCTCAAATTAAAAAAGGCGGGCATTATGGCCTTGTCGTTTTCAATAGACGGCACAGGAGCCGATACCCACGATAAATTCAGGGGCACCGAAGGGGCCTTCGATTCGGCTGTTAACGCCGCCAAAATAGCTCGCGAAGCGCATGTTCGTTTTCAGATTAATACCACACTCAGCAAAATTAATATCAACGAGGTTATAGGCATAGCGGATTTGACCAGGGAACTCGGCGCTTATTGCTTTAATCCGTTTATTCTCGTTCCGACCGGCCGGGGGGAAGAAATCAAAGACGCCGTTCTCGACCCCGTAGAATACGAAGTGTTGTTGAACGAGCTGCTGCGGATAAAGCTGAAACAAAAAATTAAGGTAAGGGTTACGTGCGGGCCGCAGTTTGCACGAGTATGCAAACAGGCCAAGGCCAAGGGACTGATGGAAGAAGTCACCGGCTGTATGGGCGGCAGAGGATTTGGGTTTATAAGCTGCCGTGGGGACGTGCAGACCTGCGGATTTCTTGACGTCTCGGCGGGTAATCTAATCGAGAATAATTTCAACTTCGGCGAGATTTGGGAGAAGTCGAAATTCTTAAATGAGATTCGCAACGTATCAGACTACAAGGGCGACTGCGGCAATTGTGAATACGTCGGTATCTGCGGGGGGTGCAGGGCAAGGGCTTATGCAACCAGCGGAGATTATCTGGGGCAAGACCCCGTTTGTAATTACAAGCGGAGGGATAAGGCGTGAGCGTGCATTTGACAATGCTGCAGAAACAGTTGTGTAATGCACTTCAGGAGGGACTGCCGATTTGCCGTAAGCCTTATGCTGATTTGGCGCAGTTTTTAGATAGCGATGAGAAAAAAATTTTAGAAGAAACCATGCGATTAAAAGAGGAGGGGATTATCCGACGGGTTTGTGCAATGATAAACAATCGTGCGCTGGGTACGGTAAGCACCTTGGTCGCAGCACATATTCCGCAAGAGTCTCTGCAGGAAGTCACTAAGACAATTAATAGTTTGGAAAATGTCTCCCATAATTATTTGAGGGAGCATTACTACAATTTATGGTTCACGCTGCAAGCTGAATCGGCTGAACAAATTGAAGTTACGATATCGAATCTTTCGCAGCGTTTCGGAATTGATTTTTACAACCTGCCTGTCGAACGCGTTTTCAAGCTTGATGTCCGCTTCGATGCCGAGAGCGAGGGACAACCGCTCGGCGATATCGAGCAGATTCCAAAAAGTGAAGCGGTGGAGCTAAATGAGGTCGAGAAACAAATCCTCTCGAAATTAGGAAATGAGCTGGAGGTGATTTCAGAACCCTTTAATTCTTTATGCAGCAAAGAGTTAAAAACAGAGGATGTTTTGCGGATTATACAGGAGCTGATTGATAAAGGAGTCATTCGGCGCATAGCAGCGATAGTGAACCACTACAAATTAGGATTCTCCGCCAATGTTCTGTTTTGCTGCAAGGTTTCACAAGACAGAATCGCCGCGGCAGGGCAGGCGATGGCACAGTTCGGGGCGGTAAGCCATTGCTACGAGAGGAAAACCGTCGAGGCCTGGCCTTATAATTTGTTCGCAATGATGCACGGCAAGAGCATGGGGGAGATTCAACATTTGATAAGCAAATTTACCGAGTCTGAAAGAATAGATTCGTTCGAACTGCTGCCGACGGCAATGGAACTGAAAAAGCAGCCGGTCAAACACCGATTTTATTAGCATCTGGATTCCCGCTTGCGCGGGAATGACAATTTTTTGAGGGTCAGACGTTAAATCTGAAATTAATAATGTCACCATCCTGAACGATGTAGGTTTTGCCTTCGATTCGGGTTTTGCCCGCGGCCTTGACGGCCTTTTCGTCGCCGAGTGTTTTTAAATCTTCGAAGCCGAAGGTTTCCGCGCGTATGAAGCCGCGTTTGATATCGGAATGAACCTTGCCGGCAGCATCGAGTGCGGAGATACCCTGCTTTATAGGCCAGGCGCGGACCTCATCGGTGCCGACGGTGAGAAAGCTAATCAGGCCGAGTGAACTGTAACAGGCGCGGACAAATTTCGCGGCTGAAGATTCGGTTATACCCAAATCGGCCATAAACTGACGCCTGCTGTCGGCATCAAGCTGCGACAGCTCGTATTCAAGTTTTGCGCAGACGGAAACCGTCATAGATGGGTCGATACGGCCGGCGAAATCGAATTTCCTGTCCTGCTGGTCTTCGCCGACGTTTATCGCCACTACCATCGGCTTCAAGGTCAGGAAGCCAAGGGGTTTTACTATTTCAAGCTCGGCGTCGTTTTCGATTGCGGAACGGATTGGCTTTTCCTGCTCGATAGCGGCCTGGAGCTTTTTCTGAAGTTCAAATTCGGCTTTATAGATGGGCAGGGGTTTGCCGGGTTTATTAAGTTGTTTTTCGAGATTTTCAATCCGCGTAGTTACAAGGGCCAAATCGGCGAGCAGCAATTCGGTGCTGAGGTCGGCCAGGTCCTTCACAGGGTCTGCGGAATCTTCGAATGCGCCGATAACGAGCGCGAGCATATCGACGGTCCTGACCTGGTCGATGAGTCGTCTGGCGGCGGCCCGGCCGTGCTCGTCGGCGAAATTAAGGCCGGGGACATCGAGACAGTCAATTGTCGCATATACTGTTTTTTCGGGCTTATAGAGTTTGGTGAGCCAGTCGATTCTGTCATCGGGAACGGAGACGATAGCTTCTTCAATCCTGGTCGAGCCAACCTGCGGAACTGCCTTGCCGCTTAGCCCGGCCAAAATAGTGCTTTTGCCGGATTGCAATAAACCCAGTAGTGCAATTTTCAAGTATTCAACTCCTTCCCGCTGTTGGCGGGCAAGCCTTATAACTTATAAATAGTATTTCCGTGAGAGTCATACGCAACGACAGCAGGAAAATCAACCACCTGCAATTTTCTTATAGCCTCGGTGCCCAAATCCTCGTAAGCGATTACCTCCGCGGAGAGGATATGTTTGCTAAGCAATGCCCCTGCACCTCCGATAGCGGAAAGATGAACGGCCCCGTATTTTTTCAGCGTGTCTCGAACCTCATCGCTGCGATAGCCTTTTCCAATCATTGCTTTGAGACCTTTTGCGATTAGCTTCGGGCTGAAGTTATCCATTCTCGCCGAGGTAGTTGGGCCGGCAGAACCGATTACTCTTCCGGGGCGCGGGGGAGTGGGGCCGACGAAATAAATAACCGCTCCTTCAAGCTCGAAGGGGAGTTTCTGTCCGGCATCTCCCGTAAGGGATGCCTTCCGGCATATCGCTTCACATAATCTCTTATGGGCCATATCACGGGCGGTATAGATTACCCCGGTGATGAGAACCTCATCGCCAGCTTTCAGCGAACGCACTATAGAATCGGCCAGAGGCGGCTGTAATTTTTTTGTTTGCCCCATATCTTTCCTTTATTTTCAGATAATATAGGGAGTTTACAATATATCAGCGTTTTTTGCTAATTTAAAAGATTAGAATTTGCTTTGAATTGTGCCAAGCGCGGATACAATTTATTGTCATGGCCAAATATCCCATATTTCTCGAATTAGGAAATCGTCGTGCGGTCGTAGTAGGCGGCGGGGCGGTAGCCATGCGAAAGGCCCAGACGCTGCTGGCTGCGGGGGCCAGGCTGGTGGTGGTATCCAAGGATGTCGATGACGCGCTATCAGCGCTTTGCCAGGGCGGAAATGCCGAGATAATAAAGGCAGGATATTCCAAAAGTTATATCGCCGAAGCGGTGTTAGTGATAGCGGCAACGAGTGATGAGCAACTCAACAAACAAATCTATAAGGATTGTCAGGAACTGGAGATTCTATGCAACGTTGTTGACTCGCCGGAGCTTTGTGATTTTACCGTACCTGCTGTCGTGAAGCGAGGCGACCTGCAAATAGCCATCGGCACCGAAGGGCATTGTCCCGCCTACGCAGGCCATTTACGAAAGAAATTAGAGCAGAGCATAACCCTCCAACACGGCGAATTTTTAGCTGAACTGGAAGACCTGCGCAAACGCATCATTGAAAATGTTCCGGACCAAACGCAGCGCAAGGTCTTGTTAGGCAAACTGGTCGATGACGAGTCGTTCGAATATTTTATCGAAAACGGCCCGGCTAAATGGCAGGAGTATGCCGACAGAATCATCGCAAAGGAAAGTAAAGGCTAAAAACCGGCTGTCAGAAAGATGTTTCAGGCCTGTATCTTGTCGATTGTTATCTGCAGGGACTTTTGGCGATGGCCGATGCGCCTTCTGGTATTTTTGCGTCTGGTAAAGTACATCGGATAGAGTTTTTCGCCCTTAACAACAGCTTCGGCAGCGGTGGTCTTGAATGAGGCGATAACCTTCGCATTTTTCACCAGTGGGGCACCGATTTTGACTTTTTTGTCATCGCATACAAACAAAACCTTATCCAACTCGATGGTCCCGGCATCGGGTGAGACTTCTGTCAATTCGATATTTAGACAATCGCCTTCGGCGACTTTATACTGTTTTCCGCCTTGTTCAATAACCGCGTACATTCTAAAAGCTCCTGAAGTTTAGATTTCAAAATATGGATAATCGTGGTATTTTATGTGTTCTTGTCTTTTTTGTAAAGCAAATTATCGGTTATTTTTGTATCCTATTATCCGTCTAAATCGACAAGATGACTTTTGGAGTATTATATGCAAATAGCCATGATAGGCGATAGAATCGTGCCTCTGGCCGAGCTGGAGCCGATTTACAACGACCGCGGAACCTACTTCGGCGACGGGGTTTATGAAGTATTACGAAGCTATAACGGCAAAATATTCGCTCTGGAAGAACATTTGCAGAGATTCGCGAGGAGCCTTTCTGAAATAGAAATAACCGGTATAGACATCGAGCAGGTCCGTTGGCGGGTTAAAAAGGGCTTTGACGCTACGAGGATTGCCAATGCGAGGATATATTTTCATGTTACCCGCGGTTCGGCTCCACGAAACCATACATGGAAGGCGGACATAAGGCCCAATTTCTTCCTGACTATTACGGAATTAGCCGACAGCAGTGAAGAAAAGAGCAGGGGAATAGCGGTATCGACCCATCCCGACTGGCGATGGAAAAGATGCGATATAAAATCGCTGAATCTGCTGCCGAACATTCTCGCCCGCCAGGACGCGGAGAAAAAAGGCTGTTCCGAGGCGATATTCGTCGATGATGCGGGCCTGATAACCGAAGGGGCAGGCTCGGCGTTTTTTGCTATCATCGAGGGCAAGCTGCAAACAACTCCGTTGAAAGCGAATATTCTGCCTTCAGTTACCCGTAAATTCGTAATCGAGGCGAGCAGGAACATCAGCCTGGAAGTAGTTGAAAAATCATTGACGCCTAAACAGGCTGCGGACGCAGAGGAACTTTTTATAGCAGTAACGACTAAAGATATTATTCCCGTGGTAAAATTCGACTGCAAGGTTATCGGGGACGGCAAACCCGGCAAATATACAAATTTGCTTATGCAGGAGTTTCGTTCGTTTATTTTATAAGCTGCATCTTTTTTGTTCTTAATTGACAGTTTTCTGCGAAAAGATTATCCTGTTAGTTGTTGCGCCCGTAGCTCAATTGGATAGAGTGTTGGGCTTCGAACCCAAAGGTTACAGGTCCGAGTCCTGTCGGGCGCATTGATTATAGATTTACGGATTGCGAATCTTCTTTTTACCCGCCCAAGACGGATAAAGCTGAAAATCGGGGCGACAGGATACGCAGTATGGCTGAGCCACTCGAACCTGCGACCCGCCCCAAGGGCTGCGCTAGCCAAATCATACTATATCGGTCAAAGGTTTGTCGCCGGCAAGTCTTTTCTTCTCAGAGGCGCCGGCATGTGACTTGAGAAAAAGCTCACGTCTGACAGCTTGGGTACGGCTTGAATATACTTCAAAATGGACTAAGTCCCACGGACCTCGTGCAGAAGTATATGTCTTTTTCCCGGGACTATTATGTTGGCATATTCGACGAGCCAGATTATTGGTATGACCAATATAAAGGCTTTCGCCTTTACATGAACGCAGAATATAAACATAAAACTGCATCAATCGGGGCGACAGGACTCGAACCTGCGACCCCTTGCACCCCATGCAAGTGCGCTAGCCAAACTGCGCCACGCCCCGAAATTATTTCAATTTCACAACAACTATAAAGCGGGCTTCAGCCAAGGTGGAATCCTTGAGCCTGCGACCCGCCCCAGGGGCTGCGCTAGCCAAACTGCGCCACGCCCCGAAATTATTTCAATTTCACGACAACTATAAAGCGGGCTTCAGCCAAGGTGGAATCCTTGAACCTGCGACCCGCCCCAAGGGCTGCGCTAGCCAAACTGCGCCACGCCCCGAAATTATTTCAATTTCACGACAACTATAAACCGGGCTTCAGCCAAGGTGGAATCCTTGAACCTGCGACCCGCCCCAAGGGCTGCGCTAGCCAAACTGCGCCACGCCCCGTATAAACACTGCTATTTTAACACAAATAGAGGGATTTTCAAATATATAACTGAAAATATCCTTAGGTGTTTACCGCTGTACTGCCAGTCTCACGCCGGCTAACAACTCCTGGCCGGTGCGGTTTTGGTATTCGGACTGGCCGAATAGTTGGTGCCTGTCTAAAATCTCCGGCTTGGAATCATAATATCTTTGCACCGCTTCGAGGCCGCCTTCAGCAGCGCCATCTGTTTTGTAATCGCCATCTAAAAGCCAGGCACTTATTTGCCCATCGTATTCAGCAGGATAAATCAGGGCGGTGACAAGTTTTTCCTCGGAGTATTTAGCTAAATGTACTTTGGCTCGGCAGGGGGGAGCAGCCTTAACAGCTAAATTAACAAGGCCTTTGAAATCCCGTTTGGCGGTTTCGAGTTTGTTTGCATAAAAGAACATCCCGGCCTCGAGCTGAAAAATCTCCGCCGGCACACCTTTTAGCTCAAGCTTGCCATCGGGATATGCCCTGTGTATTTTGTAGGCCTTGCAATCTTTGTATTTTTCACTTTCGAAAAGCTCAGCGACTTCCTCGGCGGTAAAACCAACGCCGGAGTGGTCACCGAAGTCGAAGACATACAGGCCTACATATTTTTCACTATTTTTAAGTTCCGGCAGCTTCATAGTTTTAATCTCGCGAATTTTCGTTTGCCGACCTGGATAATCATACCATCGGCAGGCGTAATCATGGTGTTGGGGTCGTTGATTTTATTTTTGTCAATCTCAACCGCTCCCTGCTTTACCATTCTTTTCGCTTCACCGCCTGATGGCACAAGCTTGCAAGCCAAAAGCAGCTTACTTGCCATAATCGGCTCAGCAGATATTTTGACATCCGGTATTTCGTCGGGCAGTTGGCCTTTTGCGAAGACCTTGTCAAATTCGGCAGCGGCGGCATCTGCGGTTTTCTCGTCATAAAACTGCATCATAATCGTCTTAGCCAAAAGGACTTTCGCCTCTTTCGGATGAGTCTTTTCCGAATTGACGAGTTCGGTAATCTTTTCAGCAGGCAGGCTGGTCAAAAGCGTGAAATAATTTTCCATCATCTCGTCGGAAATGCTCATAACTTTTCCGAACATATCGTTCGGCTCGTCGGTTACGCCGATGTAATTGCCCTTGGATTTACTCATTTTTTCTTTGCCGTCGAGGCCGACGAGAATCGGCATAGTAATTACAATCTGCGGCGGCTGCCCGTAGGCCCGCTGAATGTCCCTGCCGACAAGATTGTTGAATGTCTGGTCCGTGCCGCCGAGCTCGACATCGCTTTTGACCGCCACGGAGTCATATCCCTGCATCAAAGGATAAATAAATTCGTGGGTATAAACATCTATATCGTTCTGCAGACGCTGCTTGAAACTATCCCTTTGGAGCATCTGCGCAACGGTTTTCTTCGCGGCAAGCTGTATTAGCTCCATAAGCGTCATTTTTTCGAGCCATTCGGTGTTATGTCTTACTTCGAGTTTGTCTTGCGAAGTGTCGAGGATTTTCCCTGCCTGCGCGAGATAGGTTTTAGCGTTTTCTTCGATTTGCTCTGGTGACAGCATCGGCCTTGTAGCATTTTGACCGGTCGGGTCACCGATTCGCGCGGTGTAATCTCCGATGATAAGGACTGCCTTATGGCCGAGGTCCTGAAACTGCCGCATTTTTCGAAGCACTACCGTATGACCGAGGTGAATATCGGGGCTGGTCGGGTCCAGACCAAGCTTGATTCTAAGCTGTCTGCCTGCTTTGGCGGCACCAGCGAGCTTATCGGCAAGCTCCTGCTCATTGAAAACTTCTACTGTCCCGCGTTTTAGTAATTTCAATTGCTCTCGCATATATTCCAGTTTATTCTAACAAACCATGTTTTCTTGCTGTTTTCCGCAATCATTTCCACATTACCAGTCCAAACCCTATTCCCGTAACAGGAAAGATAATCAAGGCAAGGGCAGTCTCCGCAGAGAGGAATTGTCCCAAAAACGGCTCTTTGTTTCCGTCCCAACAAATCGTCAGAACTCTATATAGAATTGCAGTCATAACTCCCCACATCAGGACTCCGTAGAGAATCACATATCTCCACTTACCCTTAGCAAGTGTCCTGCTAAGTTTTTCTTTCTGTTGTTCTGATAACTCTTTCATTTTCTAAACCATATATTTCCTGCTTATCCAGGATTAGCAGTAGCAATTATAAAGCTTGAGCGATAAATAAGCAAGAATTACCCAACAACCAGTTTTTTAATAAGGCTTTGCTCTTTTAACCTTGTTTTGTTTGACATATGAAGCCGCGGTAAAGAGATACACAATAACAGCGGCAACGAAGAAAACAACACACCATATTTTTACCTGCCACTGACTCATCAGCCGCCATAATGGCCTTACTTTGCTCGGCCAGAATATTAGCACGTCCCAGTGGTAAAGAGCGTCAATAACAACATGAAGCCAGACACCCAGGACGCCGGACACGACCATTTTCCAAAAACCGGTTCGGTAGGGGATTAAAAGCATCTGCATTATTTTTCCAAAGAGATGCCGAAACGGATACGCCGCAATACCCCATACGGCACCAACTACCGCACCAATCAAAATGGTATGAGCATATCGATGCATCGGCCATCCGAGTCCAAGCAGGCTTATAACCAGCACCTCGATATCAACAATAACGTTGGCGAGGACAAAGACGGGGACATCGAGCCACTTTCTAAAGATAAGCCCGAGAAACACGCTTGGTCCAAAATGATATGGTGTAACCGGCATATATTCTTTGTATACTACCCCAACTGATTTTAGGTTCTTGGAGATTTGTCTTCTTGCCTATGAGGAATAAAGGCTTCAAATACTCTTTTGTTTCTTCTTCTATTCAAAGGAACATTAACAAAAGCGAACATAAAGCAAAAACCTGCAAGCATAAAAAATGAGCCGCATTTCCAATATAATCCCATTATTACTTCCGTATAGTTCTTAATCTCGTCCGGATTTACAGGTGTGGATTCTTCGCCTGTTTTAGAAATAAATTTTATTAGATGTGCTTTTTCTGGTATTATCGAAGCCATGCCTTTTTCACCTAGCCGGAATGACCAAATACTCACTCCAATAGAAATTATCCCAATTATTAAAAGAAGTGGCACTACCATCCGCTGGGCTTTAACATAATCGGCTACGATTTCCCATTGTTTGTCTGACAAATCCGCCTTTGAAGCTCCAATCGAATCAAGATATTTCTCCGCAGCCTGCTGGATTCTTGGGGAGATCTTTTTTCTTGCCATATTAATATCCCCCTAAATAACTGCTGTTCTGCAAATAGTTTTGGACATAATCTTTTACTGCGTCTTCGAGGGAAGTTATTTGTTGTTTATAGCCGGCCCTGCGGAGCTTGGTTATGTCGGCCTGCGTGAAGTACTGGTATTGATTGCGAATTGATTCTGGCATATCGATATATTCGATATTTTCTTTTTTACCCATCGCGGCAAAGACCGCTTTTGCAAGGTCGTTCCATGTACGTGCCTTGCCGGCGCCGATGTTAAATAAACCGTTTACTTTCGGATTGTCATGGAAGAAAAGCGTCATATCGACGGCATCCTTTATGTAAAGGAAATCCCGTTTGTACTGGCCATCGGCGTAATCGGGATTGCAGCTTTTGAAGAGGCGCACTTTGCCGGCGGCATTTATCTGCTCGAAGGCTTTTAAGATGAAACTGCGCATATTACCCTTATGGTATTCGTTCGGGCCGAAGACATTAAAGTATTTCAAGCCGACGATTTTTCCAAGCAGGCTATTTTCCCGTACCCACATATCGAAACGCTGCTTGGAATGGCCGTAAAGATTCAGGGGCTGAAGCAGCTCGATTTTTCCTTCGTCATCGGAAAAACCTTTCGAGCCGTCGCCATAAGTAGCGGCACTGGAAGCATAGATGAAGCGGGAATCAGCATCTGTCGCCCATCGGGCCAGTGTTTCGGAGTATTGGCTGTTATTTTTTTCAAGGTATTCAGCATCTGTTTCGGTTGTGTCGGAACAGGCGCCAATATGAAAGACTGATTCGACGGCTGTATTGATTTTTTTATCAACGACTGTTTTTAGAAAATCGCTTTTCTCCGCATAGTCGGCAAAGGACAGATTCGCAAGATTTTCGCAACTTTCTTTGCCGAGTTCATCAACGACTAAAATATCGGTAATGCCTCTTTTGTTTAACGCAGCAATTATCGCCGAACCGATAAAGCCGGCCCCGCCGGTAACTATTATCATTTATATATTCCTTATGCCAGCCACTTAGTTTTCATAAGCTTAATTTGACATCTCGATTGTGTCAATGATTAACAGATAGGCTGCAGGCGTATAAGTTTGAAGCGCATAAAAAAACCGTCCAGCCGTGGACGGTTAAAAGGTGAGAACATTTTTTATATTTCTAGCACATAGCAATGTAACTTGCTATTGCGAGAATTAAAATCCGCCTTTTCGTGAAAGTGAACGGAAGCCAAATATCGTAATAAAATTTTTTCATCGCTACCCCCGGAAAACAAACCCGTTAAATAATCATTCGGTTATGGGGTTATTATACCCTAAAAGGGGGGCCGAAAGCAAGAAAAATTGTCTCGTATTGCACTTAAATCCTTGAAAACAAAGCAGTTGCGCCATAAAAATCCGTCAGATTTTTGGCAGTGCGTATTCCCACTTTCAGGAAAAACCTGCCAAGCCGAAACTATCGGGATACCCTGTCTGAAAAACCGGTCAGGCCAGCTTGCCGACCGCTTCAGCCATGAGTTTTGCTATCGGCAAATGCTGCGGGCAGCGGGCCTCGGCAGAGCTATAATCAATACGGAGCAGTTTGTTTCGGACATCACCGGGAATTTGGGCAAAAAGCTCTCTTGCCTCTTCGTGTACGCCATAACTGTTGTAGTACATTAAATACCGCATAACCTCACTGACATATGGCGTTTCCGGCAAAGCCGAATCACAAATCTCTGCACAGCCGGCACAATAACCGCTGCAGGTCGCCGCGGCGTATTTCTCAAAGACCTCGGCATCGGCCTTAGTAAGCTGGGTTTTATCGAGTGCCGCAGCTACGTTTAACGTCAGATGGGTGAGATTATCTCTGCCTATGCAGGCACAGCTTATTCTCTTGTCGTCCAAAATAAGTTTCAGCTTGGCCTGCCCATCGGTATAACCTTGCTGCAGGAAGTGTTCAGCCATTTTTTTGTCCGCTTCGGCCCTTAATCCCTGGCCGTTGGCCTGGGTCTTCATGGCGACAAGGCCGATGCCCGCTTTATGACAGGCATCAAGGGCATCCTGCATTTTCTTAACTCGCATCAACTGAAAGTTATAGGTTGTCATTATCGCATCAATCCAATCGAGCTCGGCAGCGGCAGCAAGGCATTCGGCCATATTCTTGTGGGTAGTGAAGCCGAAAAACCGTATCAGTTTCCGCTTTTTTGCATCCTCAGCCCATTGTTTTAGTTCATCCGTTAACCGGCTGGGGTCATCCATCCCGTGAACGCCATAATACAAATCGATATAGTCGGTATTCATTTTCTTAAGGGACGTCTGAAGACGGTCTTCCACATCGGCTACGGTTTCGGCGCCGGATGCCTTGGTAGCAATGAACAAATCTTTTCGGACATTAGGATTGTTCGAGAGGTATTTACCCACGCCAAGTTCGCTGTTTCCGCCACCATAGTTATGTGCCGTGTCCCAATAATTGATACCCCACTGAAGGGCTTTTCTCAATATGACCTGGTTCTCAACAACATCGAACATCGTGCCGAGCGACAGGATGGGGACTTCGACGCCTGTTTTGCCTAACTTTCGTTTCGGCATCTGAGGCTGTAGTTCCTGCGTTTTTGCCATGTTCGGCTCGTTCGGCTCGGCTTTCGCTCCGGTCGAGGCAAAGACCGAACCCAAACCAGCGGCACCCACAGTCTTCAAAAAGTTTCTTCTGTTGATTTTATTTTGTTTTTCTTTCATCGCATTGCACTCCAAAATTGTCAGCGTTAAAGTAATAGTTTTCTATCAGCACTTCTTGTCTCACCTTCTGCGGAGACCCTTACAGCTTTTCTACCGCTTACAGGGCATTCGTGTTCGCACACTCCGCAGCCGATGCATTTTTCAATATCAACATAAGGCCTTTGCAGCCGAACCTGAACCTCGATTTTGCTGCCTGCAGCAGGAATTTCCCCAAATTGGTTATCAGATGAAATCACAATAGTATTTTCAGTATTTGCCGTGATTTTTGCGAATTTGTTACCTCTAACGGCACAATAGTAATCGCCGGTAGCGAATTTGTCAAGCGAAAGGTTACTTTCAACGGTTTCGATAGTATTACCTGATACCTTTTTTATCGTTAAAATGCCGTCTCTTACGGTATTGAAACATTCCTGCGTATAAATCGCCTTCGGACTAACGGGGCAGTTTTCTTCGCACACAATACAGGGCTTATCCATCGCCCAGGGCAGACATCTATTGCGGTCGAAAAAGGCGGTCCCCAACCTGATTGGCCCGACTTCTGCGAATTCGCCGAGGCCATGTTTCTCATCGAGTGTAATAGGCCTGATAGCCGATGTCGGACAAACCTGCCCGCAAGCTACGCAGTTTAACTGACATCCGCTCGAACCGATTCTATTGTTCAGCACAGGCGTCCAGAGATTTTCCAGTCCGCCATCGATTCCGCCGGGCTGAATAACATTCGTGGGACATACCCGCATACACTGGCCGCACTTGAGACATCTCTTCAAAAATTCTTCCTCGGCCAACGAGCCGGGCGGCCGGATAACTCCATGATACCAGTTGCTGCCCAGTTTGCCGCTTAGTCTGACCGCCGGTATCGCGAAAACTCCGCTTGCCAGCGAGAGCATAAAGCCCCTGCGTGAAATATCGGGATTTGTAATTTCGCCCGTCAGCGAAGGCCGAGTCTGATAGGCGATTATATCGTGTCCACAGCCATCGAGGCAGTTAAAGCAAAGCACGCATTCACTTATTCGGATGTTACCCGCAGGCTCACAGCCGCCTTCGCACGATTTTTCGCATAATTTGCAATTAATACATTCACTTTGTCTTTTGCCGATTCGCCAAATGGCAAACCTGTCGATAATGCCGAATAACGCACCGAGGGGACATATAAATCTGCAATAGAACCTCGGTATAACCAGATTCAGTAAAACCGCTGTCAGGAACATCGCGAATATTAACCAGCCGCCGGTGTAAAACCGACTGCTTGTCGAAACGATGTTGGCAGTACTATCGACTATCGGAAGCAAAACCAGATTAAAAGAGCGTGTTACAAGCGGGATAGGGTCGAGCAGGCCCGTCTGCAGACTGGCTGCAACCGATGGGAACGCAGCTGCGAAAAGGAAGAATACGAGTATGAAGTATTTTATGCCCTGGGCTTTTCGATATTTGTTGCGCTGGATTTTTTGAGGCGTTGTTTTTCGGCGACTTCCTAAAAAGCCGACGAAGTGATGAATTGAACCGAAGGGACAAACCCATCCGCAGAAAAACCGCCCGATTACTATTGTCAATACGACCGTAGCCAGAGCCCACAAAAGGCCTTTATAAAGCGTATGCGTTGTCAGCATTGTACCTATCGCTACCAGCGGGTCGAGCTGAAGAAATAAGTTCACGGGCCAGCCTCGAAGCTGCCAGAATTTTTCGCCAACGCTGGCGACTATGCAAAACCAGACAAACAAAAGAAAGAAGAAAATCTGGCTTATTCGTCTTGTCTGAGTAATTTTCATAAATTTACTTTAACTAACTGTCGCTATTATGGGTTTTAACGATTCGTAGTCTGTCGTCCCTGCGCCGGCCTTCTCGGCCTTTTCAAGGTAGGGCAAATCCGAAACCTTCATATCCAGCAAACTGCATCCGTAGGAATCAGCCGCCAGACAATTGGTGCTCGCAATTAAAGCATTCGCGCGTCTCAAATCTGAAATCGAGCCTCCGGTCGGCCCGTTGGTCATCATAACTTCGGTGCCGTCGAGTATAACCAGCGTCGGCTTTACAAGCATAGCCAGCTCGGCGATGATGCTGTTAATATCCTGATGAAAGATATTTCGCCGTCCGCCCAAAAGCCCATACCAGTTTTTCATTGTCATCGAGGCGCCTGCCCTGTGATGGTCCTTAACAGGTGTAATTCCAATCAGCTTGTCAACCTTGCTGAACGGCTCAAAGAAAATGGGCCAGTCTTTAATAAGTTTGCCGCCGGCCAGTGACGTATGTTTGAAGAATTGTGCCTTCGGTAATACAACTTCGGCACCGGCGGCACTTGCCGCTTTGCCTATACCGCTTAATGCGAAACAGCTTTCGGGGTCGTTAATCGGATTGTCGGTAACAATGACTTTTTTTGCCCCGCCTCTGCTGTAGCACAATCTTACAACTTCCGCCACCAGCTCCGGATTAACCGTAGCGCCTAACATCGCCGGCGACGCAAACGCGACGTTGGGTTTTATCGCGACCGTTTCGCCGGGCTTGACGAATCTCTCTATCCCGCCGAGCAGTTCTATTGCCTTATCGACGGTTTTAATTCTGTCCGAACCATTTACAATACTTATCACCTGGCCGGGACGAGGCTGTACCGAGAAGTCCGGCAGTGTCACTCGCTCTGTATCTTCGACACCGCCCCTCGGCCCCACAGCATCATAAAGCAGCTTCGAAATAGCGCCCGCAACAGCGATTGAGATTCCCGCCTTGCCGGCCCGTGCCAATAGCTGCCTTCGGTTTAATTTTTTGTCGTCTTGTTCATTCATTATTTATCGATTTTAATTTGTTAATAAGCTCTTCCGCCAACTTTTCCGCCGAGGCCTGGCTTTGCGCCTCGTGGATACCGGCGACAAAAGGACCAACCGCAAAAACAATTTCAGTTGCGCCGTAGAAATCCACAACCCTGCCTGCTATGGTTTTGTTAGTCGTGTCTTTTATCTTGGCGCCATTTTCAATCAGAAACTTGAGATAACCTTCTGATACCGCCTCAGCTTCTTTGGAATCAGCCCGTTTACTCAAAAAGGCGGTAATAGTTTCATTTCCAATCTTGTATCTCGCGGAGAAAGTATTGGTTAGTTTTTCACAGCCGAAAGCGTTTTCCAGATAAAATTTGATACTGTCCGCAACCTGATTCTCCCTGGGAAACATTGCAAACTCGGCCATATCAGCATCTTTGTCAACAGCCAGATTCGCCTGAATATTGCCGGCGATTTCTGTCACCGCTTTGAACAATTCATCTGATTCGGCCGAACCGACCAGTTCTATATAATACCTGCCGTGCACAAAATACAGGGCGTTGCTGGTCTTGTACGCAATCTGTATAGACGGATAGGGCTGCGACTCGGCCCTTTTCTGCACACTATAAACGGAGAAGGCGTTTTTAACTCCGCCCATATCGTAAGCATAAAATTCAATCCACAGATTCGGGTCGCTCGTGCTTATGAACCGCTGGGTGAATAGTTCCTTAAAGCCGGATTCGGTATAAAGAGGGGCCTTGCCGTTGATTTTTTCATAGAGGTTATCAGAATTGTAACTTTTAGCTTTTGAAAGCTCTTCAAAACCTGCGGGGGCAAGGCCGGCGCCAATTGCGCTTTGGCCTGCGCCATCTTGTTGCTGACTTGTCTCGCCGGAGCCAGGCGAAGGCGGAACACCATATCTGGTTACATCATAATCGGATTGCTTTACGAATATACCAATACCGATGAGAACGAGAACCGCTAATAAGCAAACGCTTATAACAGATTCAAGATGTTTCATCCTGCCGGGAACAGACATAACCAACTCCAATCCGCCTTCGCTAAAGCTATGGCGGATAAATAACTATTACCTAAGTAACCCGAATAGATTATAGTTTTTCATCAATGTTTGTCAATCTTGCCACCCTGTTCTCTCTCGGATAACGTGGTCGTCTCCGAAAGAGTTGGCGTTGGGAAGACCACGACTTCACCCTCAGCTATAGCAATTGCTTCTCGGCATTTCTTCGCATAGTCCATATCTGTCGGATGTTCTTTCATGTATTTCGCAGGTATGAACATATCTGGGGTTCGTATCAGTGCAATTTTTGCGCGTTTTGCTGCTGAGATACATTTTGTAGTGAAAAATTCACCTCGTTCAGCAAGCGGTGAAAGTCGAAATGCATTACCGAACAGTACACCCTTGGCAAAATTTTCTACATCGTCGCGAGCAAAATCCTCTTGCAGATTCCGTTCCAGTTGGCTTAGTTTGTCTATATTAATAGCTTTGTTGTCTTTGCCTTCGGCCTCTCCAAGACACCTGCCCTCTGGGCTTACAAAAACAGCATCGAATTCCGATTCACAATCTGCGAATGGCTTAGCATCATAGTCAAAAAGCTTTAATGCTTCTAGAATAGCAGCTTCGAGTGGATACCCTTGCTCATAAAGAAGGCGGCGCAAACTGCCCGTGTTACGTAACTCAGTTTCGAGCGATGTCTTCTTGCTGTGAAGATCAGCAAACTGGGTGTTTAATGTTATTATTTCTGCTTCTATCTCGCTCTCTTTTGCAAGACGGAACTTGGAGTCTGAAGTCCAATTCGGTGGTGGTGTTGCCTGTGTTGACTCCCTAAGACTATCTGCCAGAACAGATAGAGTCACCGCCAACTTCTTCCCAAACTTTAGCGCCTCTTTAGTCCAAATCTCTTCCCCCTTCTTGAAACTAACAAACTTTTCCGTATCGTAAAGTAACGGCGGTAGAAATAAGAGTGTTCCTGGAGTTCTATGAACTGCTGCGCCAACGATCCGATTCCCAGTGCGAGTTCTAAGTAAAACTCTTTTAACATCTCCCCCGATTTCGATCTCATAAGGTGAGGAAAATTCTTTCCAATAAGGTGCCAAGTATGTCGCATCCTTTTCGAGAAGTATTTCTTTACCCTTTTTTGAAGTTACACTCGTTAGATTGGGTACAGATTCGTATGACGACATTTCCGTGACAATGTTTGTTGTCGATCGACTGCGCCCAGTACCAGAGAATTCCTTCTCTCCTGTATACCGATAGCATTCGACTGGCTTTGTAAGATATACGATAACAAGTTTCCCAGCATTCACGGCAGCAACAATCTCCGATTGCCAGTGATCGAGTCTTTCTTTTGTTTTGAACGAAGAATATTCATCAAGAAGGGGTTTACCATTGTAACTCTTATAGCTATTGTAATTGCCTAGTGTTGGCTCAAAGAGGATAATGTCAGCATCCAGCAGGGTTTGATCTGAGTCAAACCTAACGTACTCGAAATCACTACTAGGTAGCTCGAATCCCACAGTAAAAATTCGTTTTTTAGCCATATCAAAAACTCAATGTTTATCTTTCTTGTCCTTCCGGCTTATCTTACGTGCTTTATAGCCAATTGCCGCATTATCGTCAAGTCCCAAAAATCCGTGTAAATCTGTGTTAATCCGTGGTTAATTTTTCTCTGTGTCCTCTGCGCTCTCCGCGGTTAAAACTTCAATCAAAAGCGCATCTACCCGAAACCAAAAACGGCTAATTAAAATTTTTTAATCTGTGATAAAAACAGGTTTCTGCAAAGCAGTTCCGCTTTATAGTGAGCTTGTCGAACCTAAATTTTGCACTTTGCACTCGCGTAGCGTCTCGGCGTAGTCCCTTGGACGAAGACGGATTGACTTTTAAATTTATTTTCACACCAATCGCGCATGTCCGCCCTTAATAAAGGAGGGGATGTATTACGTTATGAAAAACCAAAACACGATTTCTACCTTCTTTAACTTTCCCCTTTTAACTTTGTATTCTTTGTGTCTTGGTGCCTTAGTGGCTATTAAATTATGCAAAACGAACCCAATTTTTCAAAAAGTCAAATGTTTATAACAGTAGCTTTAACAACGAATTACAGCGAAAAATCAACAATGGACACTTGGTCAAAACGAACCCAAACGAAGCCAATTTTAATTGGAAATTCGAGGGATTATTGCGGATTGACAAAGTAGCTTAAGCAGGATTATAATATCTCGTTTAGTAAAAAGGAGACCGAAATGACTGAAAATTTGCAATATATCGTAGCGGCGTGGACGCCACAGGGATGGGAATGGCTGGTCATACTTATCGTTGCTTTGCTGATATTCGGCAGAAGGCTTCCCGAAATCGCCCGCAGCATCGGCAAGAGTTTAACCGAATTCAAGAAGGGCATCAAAGAGGCACAGGAAACCAAAGACGAACTGGAGCAGGACGTTAAAAAAATCAAGGACGACGTAGCAAACGAAACCAAAAAGGCCTCCGGCCTTGATGATTCTGACCCTAATAATAATTAAATCACGGCCCCCGCTGCCCCTTATGGGCAAAACGCGGGGGTGAAACACAATTTTGAATGCCACCTGTCGAGTCGAAATGAGCAAGACCACAACGAACCAGCCTTATCACGGGGGCACTATGAGTCTGGGCGACCACCTTGAGGAGCTGCGCATCCGTCTTATCCTCGCTATAGTGGGACTGGCGGCAGCCCTGGTTGTATGTTTAGTATTCGGCAGGTGGATAATATCATTCATTGAAATACCTTATATCAAAGCGATGGGCGAAGATGCACGTTTGCAGACCATTGCCCCGACCGAAGGATTTGTCAGCTATATGGGGATAGCGATGATAGCGGCGGTGATTCTCGCTTCTCCATGGATTTTTTATCAGTTGTGGCTGTTCATTTCCGCAGGGCTTTACCCCAAAGAGAAACGATATATCTATCTGGCGATTCCGTTTTCAACGATTCTGTTCGTAACAGGTGCTTTGTTCTTCATTTTTATCATATCGCCTGTGACTCTGCGTTTCCTTGTAATCTTCGACAGGCTTGTACTACGGAGCAATCCCAACTGGACCTTCCCGCAATACCTCTCTTTTGTGTCAATGATGATGCTGGTCTTCGGGTTGGCGTTTCAAACCCCGGTAGCCATTTTCTTTCTGAACAAAACCGGACTGGTTTCAATCAAGGCTCTGTGCAAATCGAGAAAATATGTTGTGCTGGCGGTAGTGTTCGTAGCAGCCGCGGCTACGCCGGGGTCCGATTTGTTTAGTTTATTCGCTTTGGCGATTCCGATGTACCTGCTCTTCGAGCTGGGGATACTGCTAAGCTATCTTTCAAATCGAAGGAAAAGATTACAAAATAGTCCGTAAAAGGTTCGATAACTCTATGTCCCTCACAGAATCGTTTTATTTTTTGAGTCCCCATAGCACGGGACACAAATATCGTATAATTCAGGTCAAAATGGGCGTTTGTGCAATTACTGATTTTGCGATGTGGCGATAAAAACCCATTCTGCGTTTGCAAAACTAGTCCCCCTTCAACCAGGCAAACCCAGAAACATAAAGTTTTTTCATCATTTAAGCCCAAAAAAACGATATTACCTGCAATAATTCTCTTGACTTTACTACCAATGGTCTGATAACTTATAATGATAGTTTTCTTGACTTTATCGCCGGCAAACTATTACTAAATTTAAGGTTAGAGGAGAAGTGATGGTGTGGAGGCTTGCCTTGATGTCATTTCAAACTTTCTCGTTTATTGAGGGGGAAAAGGGATGCTCTACACCGAATTATAAGGCTGAAAACAGGGTTTTGGAAGCCTGTTTCGAGTGTTCTTCTTAAACAAATAAAGCAAAAAAACCGACAGCTATATATTTAGTTGTCGGTTTTTTTTATTCACGGATGAGGAAGTCTGGCAGGTTGTAAGAGGACCTGACCTTTCAATGTTTTTAAGCCGGCAGGGATGTTGTGTAAGTCGGCTTTGCACAAAAGGTGCGACCGGCTAAAAAAGAGATTTTTTCTTTATCCAAAATATTTAGGGAGGCAAAAAAGGATGAAACGGGTCTTAGCAACAACAAAAACGAAGGTACTGATTGGTTTGTTATGTTTGTCTGGTCTTCAGATGCTGGCCACATCGGCTAACGCGGCGAGCTTTCACTTTACGGTCACGTCCGACCAGCTCGACGAGGGGAACCCGACTTTCGGCCGAGTTCTCGATTCGATTAACAGCGTAGTAGATGGTCCGGGCATTTTCCACGTCTCTGTCGGAGACATCGATTACGCTAACGGTACGAATCGTGCCCTAATCAACTCCAAATTTGGTGCGGATTTCCCATGGTTTGGAGTTGTTGGCAACCACGATGCGGACGATGGTACTGATGGCGATATGATTTGGCTGCGGAAAGAATTTAATGACGGCCACGACGACACAAGGACTCCATTGAAGGACATCTTCCCTCCTACTAACCCCGGTCCCGCCGGAAGTACCGAAACAACGTACTCATGGGACTATGCTAATGCTCACTTTATCGTCCTGAATTGTTATTGGGACGGTACCACAGGACAATATGCTGACAGTCACAACCACATGACTCCCGACTACGATATGTGTGGTAATATAGAACCGAATTTATTATCCTGGCTGCAAGCTGACCTCGCGGCCACCAATAAGCCATTTATCTTTATATTTGTACACGAGCCGGCTTTTCCTTATAACCATCATTACGGCGACTCCCTTGACGCTCACCCGGCCGAGAGGGACGCCTTCTGGTCGCTTTTGGAGAGCGAAAAGGTCACGGCTGTCTTCACGGGTCATTTACACTATTACTTCAAGCATCGGGGCGGGGGTGGACCACAAGCCGAAGGATACCCCGGTCATACCTATAATTACCCTGAGCACGACAGTTGGAGGACGCAGGACCCGAATATTGATTCTTTATACGGCACGGTCTGGCAAATTAGTACAGGCAACGCCGGGAAAGTTCCCGGCGGCATCACGGCCGGTCCTACCCTCGCTGATAATCTTCCCGATAGTTTGCAGTGGAACGGCGTAACCTTTATTGATGTTGTTGTGGATGAGGATAATGCCACAATCAACGTATATCGTGACGAACGTGATGGTAGAGTAACGCAAGATCCGCCTTTAGGAACGCTGTTCAGCCTGGCTGATACCATAACTGTTTCAGGCGACTTTCTTGCTTACAATGACTGCGTGTATGACCCCGGCTTAGTCGCTTACGGTACAGACCCATGTGGTAATACCGTGCATTATGGAGATACGAGTCGTATTACAACTTATGGAATTGGTATTGTTGATACAGCACAACAACCTCCGGGTGTGGGGTATTCCGCTTCGTCCGGTGAGTTGATAGATTACACCACCGGCGCCGGCACAGGTGTTATAGCCACGCTCACAGAGAGCGGCGGCGTGAACTGGCAGCCAATGGTCGATTGCACCGAAGTCGATAACTGCTGGACCGGCGGCTACGATACCGCTTATGGCACAGATGCCTATAACATATTCCATGACATTGCTGATATGACCGGCTGCATTTACTATGGCAGTGCCGGCTGGTATGTTGATGTGGATTTCACAGGCCTGAACCCAAGTAAGTCATACACCTTTGCCACATCTGCATCACGAGCCAGGAGCACTACAAATGGCGAACCCGGCTACACAGACCGATGGACCATATACACCATCTCAGGGATTGACGCTGCCACTAATGCCAGCTCAGTCGGCACAACGGAATACCTGGGCGACCCTTGGAGAGTGCGGTTCAACACAGGTAATAATCACAACGAAGGTTATGTCGCAAAATGGACGGGCATTCATCCAGGGACTGATGGCTCTTTCAAGGTACGTGCGGAAGCAGCCCCGGATGCGAACGCTGGTTATAAGGCGTATTCGTTTGATGTCTTCATGCTTCAGGAAGAACCAATGGTGCCGGACGACGACCCGCCGACGCCGGACCCAATGACATGGGCTTCGCTACCCACGGCAACCAGCCCAACCTCAATCATAATGACGGCAACGACTGCCATCGACCCTAATTATCCACCTGTGAAATATTATTTCGAATGTACCACTGACGCAAGTAAGAGCAGTGATTGGCAAACAAGCACGACATACGCAGCTTCGGGGCTTATCCCCAGCACCCTTTATTCGTTCAGAGTCAAGGCACGCGATAATGCTCCTGTTCCGAACGAAACCGAATGGTCCGGCACCCAATCCGCCACCACACTGGAAAATGCCTACCTAACTAAGTTCATACAAATGGCAGGGTGGCTTGCTACACAACAGGCAACGAATGGCGGAATATGGGAAGGAGAGGACTACACATCCGTCGTAGAAACGGATAACACCACTGAAGCTATATGGATATGGTCCCGCTATGCCGAACTAACCGGAGACTATACCACCTATCAAACAAGAATAAATAATGCATGGACTTATTGTAATAACAATCCTTCCTGGCTGGAAGGCGGTGCCCTCACAAGTCCACTACCTTATTATAGTACATATAATATCGGTTGGGGCTTGTTAGCCGAGATGAAATACAGGCAGGTTTATCTGGGCAAATCCGGATACGTTGACCATACGTCCTACGGCACAAGTTGCGCAAATGCCCTGGTTAGCTATAACCCCAGCACAACCGCCACTACAGACGTTTTGGTTACCGGTATCGCTGCCGGTGCCCTGTATCAATATGGTGTGAATGTTGGCAATACCTCATACCAAAACAGGGCCGTCACCCTCGGAGGCAATGTTAGGACATGGCTTAATAGCAGTACATCACGATTCGCATCAGAAAGCTGGGCGGTCTCGGGCGGTGTAGCCGTCTGGGGTGTGCTGAACTCATACTATAAAGTTTACTCCGGTGGGGATACCTGGGCAGCAACTGCGAATACATATATGCCCCTCAATGCTTCCAATAGTGTGAACAACGATTACGAATACGGACATGACGGCTGGTATGCCTGGGGGCATTATGCCGTTAGTGAATATTTAGGAAGCAGCTCTTTCACAAAGTATCAAAATATCATCGACCTGCTGATAACCAGCGATGGCGATAACGACGGTGGTATTCGTCAGGGACCAACATTCGGCAACGGTTCCGACTATGCATGGTCCACAAATTGTATGCAGTTTGCCGCAAACCTGATTTTGACTGATATTGATTATTATACCATTTCTGGCACAATAACGACCGATGGTTCACCGCTGGCAGGTGTAACAATGAATGGTCTGCCAGGCAATCCTGTTACCGATGCAAATGGTTTTTATATCGCAGGAGTTGTTTCAGGTTGGTCAGGAACAGTTACGCCGACAAAATCCAATTATACATTTACCCCAACCAGCAGACCATATAGTAACGTTACGGCTGATCAGACAGGCCAAAATTACACTGCGACCTACTCATCCACAGCTGAAGTTGTCTACGACTTCAGTAGCGGCGCAGGGACCAAACATTACGCTTGGGGTACTTACACCGATGACTGGGCCAGCGACGTGGAAGGCCAGCGGCGCAAGACGCCGGAGGTCGGCACGCAGGTTACCAGCGTTATGGCCGATGCCTATACACGGCTGGCCAACTCAGATAATTCGCGCTACACAAACCCTGACGAGGGCTTTGGTGACGAGTCAACTTTTATTGCCGAATTCAATATCGATGAGAACCCTGAGGATGTAGAGCAAATTGATGTGTTGTGGGAGGGCTACGGCAACGCAAGTCATCATATGGAACTATATGTCTGGGATTATGTGCAGGGCAACTGGGGCAACGGACAAGGCAGCTATGGAAACAACAATTTTATGGATGACGGCAGCGGCACTTCGGACTTTGTTTTAAGTGGTTCGATAACCCAAAACGTCAGCCGTTACATCAACCCTACCACTGGTCAGATTACCATTTTGGTCTATGATGATGTGGCCAGTGAGGCCAGCAACCACGATTATATCAGCGTTACCGTACATGTTCAAACTACCCCTCCTCCCGGTAAAGCCACGAGTCCGAGTCCGGGCAGTGGGACGGTAAATGTCAGCTTAACTCCAACGCTTAGCTGGACGGCCGGCACCGGCGCCACATCACATATTGTCTACTTCGGCACCGATTCAACGCCGGATTCAAGCGAACTC
>JAQTMR010000014.1 GCA_028714255.1 Phycisphaerae bacterium
CTTTAGTGACCGGCTGTTCGATAATCGTTGTTCGCAGGCCCACACGCTTGAGATACCTTTTCCGCAGTTGTTCGGGGTCGATTTTCAAGAAATCAGCGACGAGTTTAATCTCCGGCGAGGTAATCCATATAAAACCTTCCCCCGGCCCGGAGCAGCACCCGCCGCACTGCTGACACTCGAAATGCAAACCACCAATATACCACGGAGTTTTATTTTTATTTGCCACAGAGTTCACCGAGAACACAGAGAATATAATTTATATTTTTGGACACTGATTTACACCAATTGTCATTCCATCGCAAGCGGGAATCCAGTTTTTAACCTTCTGGATTCCGGCTCAAGGCCGGAATGACAACGTCTATAGATAAACTTTTCTAAAAATGGGATTTTACCTACAAAGATGACGCATACCCACTACTATTATCCATTCACAAATTACTTTTACCGATATTGCACCGCTTACAGAGCGTTTGAAGATTTTCCAGTGCTGTTTCTCCACCTTTAGTCCAAGCTTTTATATGATCTACGTGAAGAGTTGTCCCTGGTTTTATCGCTGGACTTGTACCACATATTTTACACTTAAAGTCATCCCTGCGCATTACTAAAAAACGCAATCGCCAATTTATGGTTCTGGACGTTCTGTGTTTTGTCGTTGGTCCAATTTTTAAACTTTTAATCCCTGCTTCTGAAGAAATAGTTCCTTCCTTGTTAACATACACTACAAACTTCTCTAATGCCTTTTGCCAAGAGCCAAAATATCTTCCATAGCGGTTTGGCCCATATTTTGATATCGAAGATCGCATCTCCCGCCATCTTGGTTGACGACCTAATTTAACCCACACTTCCTCAAGATTTTCAAAAAGCTCTTCTTCGGCCACCCCTTTAAGTTGTTGTCTTGTTGCTTTGAAGCCAGCTTTTTCAATGGCTCTAATCCAAGTACCAAATCTCCTTATAATTGTATCAGCAGAAAACTTACCATGTTTGCTGTATTGTCTTATAGTTAGAAAATTATGTTTTGTTCCAGCGGCGACTTGCTTTATATCATTGATTAATGCTTCATCAGATATATTACGGTGAAAATCCTCAAGCTCAAACTTCATTATTCTTCCTTTTTATTCTACCACTTCAGAACGGCTCCGGTGTCTGCGCTTGTCGCCATTGAGGCGTATTTCGCGAGGCAGCCTTTTGTAATCCGCGGCTTTGGCGCTTTCCAGTTCTTTTTGCGCTCGGCTAATTGCTCATCGGAAAGTTTTACGCTTATTTTATTGCTCGGAATATCGATTTCAATGATGTCGCCGTCTTTCAGCAAACCTATGGGGCCGCCTACCGCCGCTTCGGGACTGATGTGGCCGATGCAGGCGCCTTTTGTTCCGCCGCTGAACCTGCCGTCCGTAATCAGGGCGACGGATTCGCCGAGGCCTGCGCCTATGACGTAGCTTGTCGGGCTTAACATTTCCTGCATGCCCGGTCCGCCCTTGGGGCCTTCGTTGCGAATCACAACAACGTCACCTGATTTCGCTTTTCCCGCCAAAATACCTTCGCAGGCGTCTTCCTGACTCTCGAAAATAACCGCGGGGCCTGTGTGTTTTAGCATTTCTTTGGCGACACCGGCGGTCTTCACCACGCAGCCGTTGGGAGCAAGGTTGCCTTTGAGGATGGCAAGCCCGCCGACCTTGGAATAGGCGTTCTCGATAGTGTGTATGCAGTCGGTATTCTTGATTTTCGCATCGGCGATATTTTCGCCTAACGTTTTTCCCGTAACGGTAAGGCAATCCAGATTAAGCAGCCCCTTGATTTTGCTTACTTCATTGAGAATCGCGCTTATCCCGCCTGCGGCGTCAACGTCTTCCATATGCCACGCACTCGATGGGGACACCTTGCAGATATTCGGGCATCTTTTTGAAACAGCGTTGATGCGTTCGAGGTCGTATTTGATGCCGGCCTCATTGGCGACCGCCATTCCGTGCAGGACGGTATTTGTCGAGCCGCCCATCGCCATATCCAGAACGTAGGCGTTATCGAGCGATTTTTCGCTGATTATATCGAGCGGCTTGATGTCCCTTTCGATGAGCGTCAGAATTTGTTTACCTGCCGATTTGTAAAGCTCCTGCCGTTTCGGATTAATCGCCAGTATTGTCCCGTTGCCGGGCAGCGCCATCCCGATAGCCTCGCAAAGGCAGTTCATCGAATTAGCCGTGAACATTCCCGAACAGCTCCCCTGCGACGGGCAGGCGGTACGCTCAAGCTCTTTCAATTGTTCTTCGTTAATCTTTCCTGCGCTTAACTGCGCGACGCCCTCGAATATACTGATAAGGTCAACGGCTTTTCCATCTTTTGTTTTTCCTGCCGCCATAGGCCCGCCCGATACGAAAATTGTCGGGATATTCAGCCTGACCGCGGCCATCAACATACCCGGTATGATTTTATCGCAGTTGGGAATACAAATCAGGCCGTCAAAACAGTGGGCCCTGCCCATAGTTTCGACGGAATCGGCGATGATTTCACGAGAGGCCAGCGAATACTTCATACCGGTATGGGCCATAGCGATTCCGTCGCAGACCGCTATCGTATTAAACTCGAAAGCAGCCCCGCCGGCGTCACGAACGGCCTGCTTGACGGTCTGAGCAACTTTATTGAGGTGAACGTGGCCCGGGACTATCTCGCAAAAGCTGTTGGCGACACCGATAAACGGCTTATTCATATCGGCATCGCTCAATCCGCAGGCGTGAAGCAGACCCCTGTGCGGAGCCCGCTGGAAACCTTTTTTAATCGTATCGCTTTTCATAATCCGGTTTCTCCAAAACAATTTGACAAATTACCCGAAAGTCCCAAAAACGTGATTTTAACCGCTAATTGAATATACATAAAGAAAAATCAGTTGTTTTTGGCAAAACGAAACATATAATTATAATTCAAATGGGGTTTCGTCCTATGGGGCCCCAATCTGTCACAAAATCTAAACTTTCAAGGAGTACCGATGATGAGACAAGTCAAAATTTTCAGGTGGCTGGCAAGTGCGGCTGTTTGCTTGATTATTCTGGCGGCAGGTTGCGCCCCTACCGGCGAAGGAGCCGCTAAAATGCCGAAAGCCGGGGCGAAAAAAGTTGCCGTGGCGCTGAAGTTCAGCCCCAAAGATTCGACCTCGTACAAGCTGGCAATCGAAGCCGGACGAAGCATTAAATGGGAAGGCCCACTGCCGGACAAACCTTCCTTCAAAACCAGCGCCAATACTACCAAACTCGAAATGGCTTTCGACGAGGAAATTCAAAGCGTTGACGCAAATGGCAATGCACTGGCGAAAATCACCATCAAAGAGTTGAAATACTCCTCCATAGTTAAAGACGTTCCCGTTGTAGAGTTCGACAGCTCCGAGCCAAAAGACCCGAACTATCCGCTGGCAAAGCTAATCGGGCAAAGTTACACCATAAAAATCGCACCTACCGGCGAAGTCGTAGAAGTTGTCGATACAAAAGAAGCGGACCTCGCCGTGAGAAAAGGTTCCGTGCCTCCGACGACTGCTTTGAGACTGCTTGACCCTGAGGCAATAAAGGAGCGGCACGGAATTTTAGTCCTGCCGGACGCCGGCAAAAATCAACTGCGCACAGGGGACAACTGGAGCAGTACAAAGACCTTTTCCTTCGGCTCAATGGGGTCGGAATCATATGAAAAAGTCTATACTCTAAACAAAATCACAGACATCGACAATCAGCAGGTTGCTGTTATAGAGATGAATGCTATTCCCGCATCGGAAGCGCTAAAAGGAAAAACAGAAAGCGAGCTTACAAAAAATTTCGACAACACCAAAACATATACCGGCCGGCTGGAGTTTGATTCAACCACCGGCAAAGTCGAGAAATACCTCGAAGACCTCCAGTTGGATTGGACTATCGCACTGCCGCCGGCTAAACAAGACCCGAACCAGGGGCCTGCCATCCTGACAATGAGCGCAACCAATCACTACCGTCTTGAAAAAATTGATTAGAACCCAGTCAAAAGGAGTGAATTTGAAAAACGCTTTAACCGTTTTCGCGGCCGTGCTGATGATTATTCCCGCAGGATGTTTGCCGACAGTCGGAGGAGAAAAATCAACGCTGCTGACCGTGGATTTCCAGCAGGGCCGGACTCTGCAGTATAAATTCGTCTCCAGCAGGGACATCGAGGTTGACTGGGCAATGGCGACCAACAACAACGCTAAAAAAGGCGGCAGCAAGGTCGATAAATCCTCCGAGTTAATGGAGATGGTCGTGGCCTACACGCCTGTCGAAGTGGCCCCCTACGGCCTTACAACCATCGAAGCAACCTGCAAATCGGTAAAAACATCAGGAAAAGGCCGAGCGGGTACTACTGGAAACGCCGTAGAAACTCTTTCAGGGAAAAGCTTCACGTTCACCATTGATGCTGCCGGCAGGATTGAGGATTATTCACAATTAGAGAAGTTAATCAAAGAGGCCGGCGAAAAAGCCTTCCGGCCGGAAGGCAAGGCAGGAAGAATTAAAGAACCTGATATGATAAGCGATTTTATCGCTACGCAATGGTTCCTGTGGGATTCGGTCTCCAGTATAAAAAAAGCCGCCAAAGGTGTCCGCATAGGACAAAGCTGGAAGTCTGAACTTTCCATTCCGACACCGATGATAATACGAAAAGCAAGAAACGTTACCTATACGCTCGATGAAGTCCGCCAAACCGAAAAAGGGCAAATCGCCGTGATACGCAGTTCTTACTCACCTGCCGAGTCTGTCCCCGCCAGTTGGCCGAAACCCTACTCCGGCAGCTTCCAAATGAGCGGCAGGTTCGGGTTCCTGACGAACTATAGATTTATAGATTTACAGGGTCAGGGTGAGGAACTGTTCAATATCGACGCCGGCCGAACCGAGAAATACAGTCAGCAATACAAGGTACAGTTCGACGCTTCTTTCCCGATGGGTATTAATATCAGGCCCAAAATAACTATCGAGCAAAATTTGACAATGGAGCTTATCGAATAACCGGCGATTAGTAATTGGTAAGTAAAGTCGCCATTTACCAATTACCGATTAATAGCTACCATCAGTGGAGGTAATTGCACATTGGACACACGCAAAAATTTATGGGCGCCGTGGCGGGCCGAATATATCCAGGGTTTGAGTAAAAGCAGCGATTGTTTTATCTGTGATGATTTGAAAAAACCGCAGGACAACGATGAAAACCTCGTGCTATGGCGCTGCGACAAAAGCATCGTAGTAATGAATCGTTTCCCGTACAACAACGGCCATTTACTGATAGCCCCGGCTCGGCATATCTCCGACATCGAAGAAGCGAGCGACGAAGAGCTGCTCGAATTGACCAAGTTAATCAGGGAATCGAAAAAGGCCCTTTCGCTGGCGATAAAACCACACGGCTTCAACGTGGGAATGAACTTCGGCAGATGCGCCGGAGCGGGACTGCCAGGCCATCTCCACATCCATGTCGTTCCGCGATGGGACGGGGACACAAATTTTATAAATGTGTGCACCGACACAAATGTTGTCAGCCAGAGTCTTATCGAACTTCTGGCGCAATTAAAACAGATAAGCAAAGAACATAACCTTCCCCACCTATAACCCCATAATGCCTTTGAATTTTATCTGCACGAATTATGCCTTTCCTCTTTTGGAAGTTCCGGTAGTTGCTGCCTTCGTTATTCTTCTGGATTGGGTTCCTGCGCTTTTGCCAGAATTAAAATTGCTCTTTCCTTTTTTATCGGCAAAGCATTCCATATATAAACTTGCATGAAGCTGTGTAGGAGTTCGATACTTCATCAGCATGTCCTCTCTTTATGAACGATATTTTTTCGATTGCTTAAAGGATTCTCGACCATACCGGATCCCTTCAACAATATTTCCTAATAACAATTTTATCAAATTATCAAGCTCGGTTCCACTTTTATAATCCGCCTTAGCAATAAAATCTACCCTGTTGGCTTTTAATAACTCCTTACATGTTCTCTTGCCGGGCAAGCTATGAGATTTATAAACAGCAATAGCATATCCGCCATTTTTTCTGATTACTGTCATACATGGAACATCTGTTAAGCCATCACCAATGTACATAATATTTTGAAACGGTATAGGCCTCAAAGGCATAGGCATATGCAAATTAATGTTCTCATTCAAGTTTTCTTTACCTTTATTAATTCTAAAAATGAACTGGGTTTTTAAAGTATCGTTCACTATTACATTCGGGAAAGTGGCTGCGCCATATTCATCATAATAATATTCTGAAGCAAATACTTTATAAAAATATTTGGCTATGGCGGAACCTGATATTATCTCCTTTAAGCCTGCTGAAATTATGTAATGTCTAAGCTCTATACTTTTGCCAAATTTTCCATCAACATAATTGTTTATTCTTTCAAAATATGTCTGGACACCTGGAAAATAATTGATTTTTTTAGCCAATTCCCCTAATCTTTGCGCAGTAACCGGAAAATGCTTAGACTTGGATTTTTCAAGCATCAAACGCATGTAAGTCACAATCGCCTCACCATTCGTTCGTGCCGACTCTTCATTCACTTGACTCCAAAACTTCCCGCCATCCTTGATTCCAAGTTCAGGCAAAACGGTATATTCCTGCATGGGCTGTGGAGTCAGCGTGCCATCGAAGTCATAAACAACTGCAACAACATTATGCTTAAACGCTTTGCTCATACCAAACAACCGCCCGTCCCGCTGATTGAGTTGCCCGTAAATAAATAATTTCCAGAACACAGGCATTATCCGTCTTTGGGTTGATTTGTCAAATAACATCTCCCAAAAAGCTCAAGACGGTTGAATTTTATAACAATCTGCGTTATCCTGACAGCTATGAAATACTGCGAATCAAAGTTGAGATTTCTTATCTACGAAACATAACACAAATTATGAAAAGATTACTCGCATCGTGTTTTGGTCTTGGCAGGCTGCCTGTCGCCCCGGGCTCGTGGGGCTCGCTGCCGCCGGTGGTGCTCTTCGCCCTGATGTCAGGCTTGGGTTTATCAGCCGCTGCGGTATCGGTCGTAATGGCAATTTGCGTTTTACTCGGCTCTGTAATCTGCATAAAGTTTGCCCCATTTGTAATCGCAGCGACGGGCAAAACCGACCCATCGGAAGTAGTCATTGACGAATTCGCAGGCCAGGCGGTTACGTTTTTATTCATAGCGTCGGCGCCTATAAAAAACTTTTGGACCGCTGCGATGCTCGGCTTTTTGTTTTTCAGATTTTTCGATATTCTAAAACCCTGGCCAATCCGCAAACTCGAAAAACTTCACGCGGGCTGGGGCATCCTCGCCGACGACTTGTTGGCGGGAGTATTCGCAGGAATCACCTCGTTGTTTTGTCTGATTGGGTGGAGTAATTTGCGTTTAGCCGGAGAACTTTGATGACCGTAGAATATTCCGTCAACACTTGCAAAGAGTTGGAGAAGAAATGCCGTCTCGCGGATTTGCATCGTCCAATTCGGATTGCCCGCTACGAAAGCGGAACCGAATTAGTCTATGATGTCACCGGGGTTGCACAGCCAAACACGGCGAAAGTGCGTCTGGTCGTCGAAGATTTTGTAGGCGGAGGATTCGCGGGCCAGGTTTACAAGATAAAGATACTGGCTCTCGAAGGCGGCCCGATAGAAGGCCTCGAAGTCGCCGGCGTTTACGCGATGAAGATTCTCATTCCCCCCTCCGGCAACGCCAAGCTGTTCCGCAATATGTTGTATTGGGTCGGCTTCCAGGGGCCTTTTCAGCCGCAGCTCAACCCCGCGGCAGCCAGGGCCGGCGCCCTTTGGCAGAAATTTATCCGCCGAGCCGCGAAAATTCAATTCGGCAGTGAAACATCTGTCGTCAATATCCACGCAACATTCGTTGATGATACGCTCGGCAGTTGCGGCGAATTGAGCGAATGGGTTAACGGGCGCACCTGGCGGATGGAGGTCGATGACCGGCTGGATTTGCTGAAGAAATGGCGCCGCGGCAAATTAACCGGCGGCCAACAACCCGGCTCACCGGAATATCGAACAAAAAGACTATTTATGCAGGACTTCGTAAGCCTGCTGCACAACATAGGGGCATACGAATTCGCAAGGCAATATGAATGGTCAACCTGCAAAAGTCAGCCGAACTGCCTCAAACGCAAAGACTCCGAGGACAACCCTTTAGCCGGCTTGACGGCCGTCGATTTCAGGGCCGGACTTGCCCTGCTGCCGTTTTTGCCGATGAGCCCCGGCGATTTCAAATTGATAATCAACGGAATTACACGAGGCTCTCTCGTACAGTTCGACCGCGGAGATATAAATAAACTGCAAACCTTCGTCAACGCACACAGCGACCAGTTCGCGGATATGCGCGAGATGCTCGAGAGATTAAAGGCCGATGAACAGGTCTATCGAGATTCGCTGCCTGATATTACACACAATCATATTCGGCTGCTCTACACTAAGAAACTATGGTCAACAATTCTCGACAGCGCAGTAACCGGCTGGAAAGTACGGAACTTAGTTGACGAAGAACATGAGCAAAAGTTGCGAAACAGTAAAATTCTGACGCTTCTGTTTTTCGCGCTCGGGCTGATACCTTTTTTGGGCCGATTCGTCCGTCGGCTCTGGGCCCGGCCGGACTGGCGAAAACATTACGCCGCAATGCTGACAAGCGGGAAATACTTATTAAAGGCATTCCGGACAAAAATTACCGAAAAGGCCGTCGCATGGCACAGGTCAGGACGCATTAGCGAAAAGCAGACCCTCAAACTTGCTGAGCAGCCCTGGCGATATTTTTACCATCTGCCTTTTTTGATTTTGATTTTCCCCGGCCTGCATAGATTCCTGACCGACTCGGCATTCTTCAAAGATAAACTTCATTATCTTTTCATTCGACCAATCAAACTTTACTTCAGCACAGAGCTTCGCGAAGACTGGCTCCGTGACATGGTCAGCGAGGGCAAAAAAAAGCACATCCTCACCAATCAGGACGCCGAGACGATACTCTCTCAACTGCACGAACCATACATCCAGCGATACCTCGTTAGTTTAGTTGTGCATCTTATGACGTTACCGCTAACGCAGATTGTATCAGTTATTTTAGCCTGGATATATTGGCGAAGAACCGGCGACGAACTCGGAGCCGGCGGCATACTGGTTTTGTTCCAGGTAATGCCCCTTTCGCCCGGCTCACTTGCCAGAGGTTTCTACGCGGTCGGAATCGCGATTTACGACCGCAGCTTCAAGGACTACAACATCGCTGTATTTCTCAGTTTTCTAAAATACATCGGCTATCTCGCGTTTCCCATTCAAATGACATACCGCTACCCGGAACTTGCGCGATTTATGGCGGCCCACTGGGCGACCGAAGCGGTGCATACTGTCCCTGTCTTCGGCGAAAGAGGCGCACTGCTCGAGCACTGGGTATTTAACCTGTTCTACAACTGGCCTTTGACGATACGCCGCCGGATGCGCAAGCGCGCCCAGATTCGAACATCGATGAAGCCGAGATATTGGCACGTCGGTTGCTGCGCAATCGCTGCCGCATTGATATTTGGGTTCATCGACTTTCTGTATCTCAGAAGCACTGGAGAATTGCCGGGCCTCAAAGATATCTGGTGGCCCGTTGTAACTGTGCCATTTCTTTGCGGAATGGCAACAACCCTCGGCTGCCGGGGAGCGGCTTTGAGCAGGCGAATTATCGCCTCGGCCGTCTGCGGCGTCGCCGCTGGCGCACTTTACACGTTATTTTCCGTAATATTGGGCCGCGGCAGCGGAATTGAGGCTCATAACCCTATGATAATCTTTACCTGGCGGGCATTCGTCTTCGCGGTTTTTTCGACTGCGGCAACATTGCTTACAGAACTCAATTTGCCTGAACCGGACTAAAAATAATTTTGGGCTTTTTTCCTTGAGATAAACCAGAATTTGTGCAACAATTGAAACCCGACCAGTTGTTAAATATTACTACTTGTTAAGGATTTTGGCTGAACAGGGAGGTTAGAAAAACTGTTTTGGAGGATTTCTCCTAATTATGTCAAGTAGTTACATTTCCCTGTGCGATGATTTTTATATCGATATGCACATCAACACCAAACTGCCCCTGCCGAGGCAGCGCGATACTCTTTTAGCATTTTTCGAGCGGATACAAAAACAGTTCCCTTCTATGGGCTGTTTCTCCAAAGGCGAAAACAATGAGTACTGCCTCGAAGAAGAACGAAACGACGGCCAGTGCCGATGGATTACTCTCGAAAAAGACCGTATCGGCTCCGGAGTGGTCAATCCCTCAACCTTCGAAGATGCCTACCAGCAGGACAACCTGATAATTGAGCTGGCGCCGTATATGCTCAGCGTAAGTCACCTCGATATCGATTCGCTGGATGTCACCTTCACTATGGATTTTGATTACGCCGGCAGCCACGATGAGGTCATCGCCGAAGCTCTGTTCGGTTCGACCGCCTTTAACTGCCTACTCGATTTACCTGCGGTAAAACCCGTCGCCTTTTCCCCCACTGTGGTGGTGGCGCTGTCCGAAGACTGCCTTACACAGGGGAAAATAAGCGTAGAGTCAAAAACAAGCGTTTATGAGCCAAGGGGGAAAAGACAGACGACAGACGAGGCGATAAGTTTGTCTTTTACGATTCGCCAATTCCCCTCAAGCTCGGAAAATTTCGATGCACGAAAATCATTTGAGAATCAACATCGGCTGGTTGAGGAGCTAATGGCTGAAAAAATAGTCCCGAACTTCGTCCAGCCGCTGATTAACGTAATTGCGCAGAAACGATTAACCTGAACTACCGGGAGGCCGTTTAATGACTATCGAAGCGCCGCTCAGCAAATCCAAAAAAAATAATCTTAAAATCTATATTTTCGTTTGTATTCTCATCGGGGTTTGGTTCGGATACGATGGCTATTTCAGCGAAAAGTTCATACAAAAACACACAAATAACGATAAACCGGACAGCACGCTGGTCTTCAATCGAAAATCGCCGCCGTTTTTCATTGCCGCAGGAGTGCTTTTAGGCGTGTATTTACTCGCAATCAAAAATAAAAAGCTCGTCGCAGATGAGAATGAGTTTGTAATCGGCAGCAAAGAAAAAATTCCATATAGCGCCATACAAAAAATAAACAAAACCAACTTTGACTCGAAGGGCTTCTTTCTCATTACATACAAAAACAACAATGGCAGCGAAATTAATCGCAAAATAAGCGACAGAACCTACGATAACCTGGCAGCGGTACTGGATAAACTCGTGGCAAAAATTAGTTGAATTCACCGCAATAAACCCTAAAATCCCGTTAGTTAACCGCAATAGATTATGCTGCTAAGCTGTTGCGGTTTATTTTTGGGGATATAGGAAACATATTTTGAAAAGTGGGTATAAATGAACTCTTGTATCGTAGGATTGCAATGGGGCGACGAAGGCAAAGGCAAAGTTATAGATATACTTGCCGAGAAAAGCGATATAGTCGTCAGATATAACGGCGGCGCAAACGCAGGCCATACCGTTGTCATAGCAGGTGACAAGTTCGCTTTGCATCTTCTGCCCAGCGGCTCGGTTCGCCCGAATATCTTCTGCGTAATCACAAACGCAGTGGTAATCGACGCCGACTGCATCCTCCAGGAAATTGACGCCCTGGCCCAAAAAGGAATTACGTTAAAGAACAGGTTCCTCATAAGTGAAAATGCCCACGTTGTCCTCGATTATCATAAAAAAGAGGACCAACTGCGCGAAGATTCGCTCGGCAAAAACAAAATCGGAACAACAATCCGAGGCATTGGCCCCTGTTATGCCGACAAGGCAGGCAGAAGCCACGCCATCCGTATGGCCGACTTCAGAAACCTCGAACAGCTTAAAGACAAGCTGCAAGCAATAGTTGAATACAAAAACAAAGTCTTCACGGCTCTCTATAACGCAGAGCCCGTAAACGCAGACGAAATCTTCGAAAAGTGCAAATTTTACGCCGACAAACTTCTGCCGTTTGTTACCGACACGACCGAATTTCTGCACAAATCGATTGCCGCCGGCAAATCCATTCTCTTCGAAGGAGCGCAAGGCTCGCTGTTGGACCTCGACCACGGCACTTTCCCCTATGTAACCAGCTCGAACTCAAGCGCGCTGGGTATGTCGGTCGGCAGCGGTGTACCCGCTAAAATGGTCGATAAATTCATCGGCATAGCCAAGGCCTACACAACAAGAGTCGGCGCAGGTCCATTTCCAACAGAACAGGAGAACGAAATCGGCCAATATATCCGCGACAAAGGACACGAATACGGCACCACCACGGGCAGGCCTCGCCGATGCGGCTGGTTCGACGCCGTGGCGGTATCCTACACCGTGACCATAGGAGCTATCGATGCCATAGCCTTGATGCACCTCGATACACTCGCGGGCCTGAAAGAAATAAAACTCTGCAGGGCGTATAAAATTGATGGAAAAGAAACGACCTTCTTTCCCGCCAATATTGACAGGCTTTCGAAGGCAACTCCGATTTATGAAACCGTCCCCGGCTGGGACAAGGACATTACCGAAGTAAATGACTTTTACGATTTGCCCGCTAACGCACAAAACTTCATTTGCCTTATTGAAGAAATGGTCAAGATACCCGTCACGATTATCGGGGTCGGACCGAAACGAACACAAACAATATTCAGATAATTTCAGTTAGGCTGCAACTGCGATACGCCAATCGCTATATACTATGGAAAGCTTCGAAGAAAAGCTTGAAGAAACCGCTAAACGCCTCGGCTTAACAACCCCGCAGATACCCCGTCACCTCGCCATCATTATGGACGGCAACGGCCGATGGGCAGAGGGGAAAAACTTGCCGAGAGTCTTCGGCCATCGCCAGGGTGCGATAACCGTAGAAAAAATAGCTCAATTCTGCGTTGACTTCGGTATCGAATCTTTGACCTTATACTCCTTCAGTATAGAAAACTGGAAAAGACCAAAAACAGAAGTCAATTCCCTGATGCACCTCTATACCCAATACCTAATCGAGATTCGCCCCACGCTTATGAAAAACAACGTCAAGCTCGTGCACCTCGGACGACTGGACCAGCTGCCGCCGGAGGTAAAAAAAGAGCTCGCGAAGACTATGGAACTAACCGCCGTCAACACAGGTATGATACTTGCCCTGGCGCTAAACTACGGAGGCAGGGTCGAGATAATAGACGCGGCAAAAAAAATAGCTCAAAAATGTAAAGATGGGCAGCTCAATATCGAAGATATTGATGAACAGTGCATAAGCCGGCACCTGTACACCGCCGGCCTGGCTGAACCGGACCTGCTGATACGCACCGCGAACGAAATGAGAATCAGCAACTTCCTGCTCTGGCAAATTTCTTACAGCGAATTCTATGTTACAGAAACTCTTTGGCCGGATTTCAAACAGTCAGATTTGGAAAAGGCGATACTCGCTTACGCAAAGCGAACCAGGCGATTCGGCGATATCAAAAAAAACATTTGACAACAACCGGACAGGCCTGACAGACCACTAACAATTATGCTCAAATACAGATTGATTTTCGGCACATTGATGACGGCATTCTTTGCCGCCGTAATCGTCTTCGACGGCTGGTTGGACGGAACACTCACCGCCTCGGCTGCCGATGATGGCTCGGTGCAGGCAACTATCCTTTGTATTCTCGCCGCCCTGCTAATAATACCTGCCAATCTCGAACTATCGAAACTTGCCGCGGCAAAAAATCTGAAGATTTTCACTCCCATCACAATCATAGCCTCGATTTTATTCGCAACCAGCTTGTATTGGCCCCAGTTGCTCATAATCTCGCCGGAGCTTTACTTGTTACTCATCTCAGCCTTTTCGCTGTTAGCATTGCTTCTTTATCAATATATCCGCTACGGCACATCAGATGTCCTGGCCAATTGCGGAGCGAGCTATTTTTCCATTATTTATCTCGGAATTTTAGCCGCCTTCGTAGTCGCCCTGCGCATTGACTTCGGCCCGTGGCATCTGCTGATGTTTATTTTTGTCATAAAATCCGCCGACATAGGAGCTTACTCGTTCGGAACCCTCTTCGGCAAACACAAATTCTCGCCCAAAATCAGCCCCGGCAAAACATGGGAGGGTATGGCTGGAGCCGTAGCCGCTGCGATTATAGTCGCTATTTTCTTTGCCGTAACTTGTGATATAATGGCCTGGTGGTCAGCCGTAATCTTTGGCTTTTGTTTTGCCTTCATCGGACAGATGGGCGACTTGGCAGAATCCATGCTGAAGAGGGACGCAAAGCAAAAAGATTCGGCAAACAATGTCCCGGGCTTCGGCGGAATACTCGACATCCTTGACTCACTGTTGCCGGCGACGCCGTTCGCGTACTTGTTCTTTATGCTTAATTCGCAATAGGGGAAAGCTTTTGGAAGTTACCATACAATTAGATTCGACCAACAAGCAGCTTGAGTTGTTCGGCCCGGGTGACAGCCACCTTCGACTTCTGCGACAGGCCCTCGACATCCAGATTACCGCCCGGCAGTCCAACCTGATAATCACCGGCAAAGCAGAAAACGTCAACAAGGCCGCTGAAATCATAGACAAGTTGGATAAACGATTACTCAAATACGGCTCACTTACCATTAGCGATGTAAACGACATGCTCGCCGCTCAGGACGATTTGGCCGATACCAGCGAGGCCATCGCCGTATATTCCCACAAAAAGGTCATCGAGCCGTCAACAAATGGGCAGCTAAAGTACGTCGAAGAAATGCTGGCCAACGACCTTACATTTTGTATAGGACCGGCCGGGACAGGAAAAACATATCTGGCCGTCGCTGTTGCGGTTTCAATGCTCAGAAAAAAACAAGTCAGAAAATTAATCCTCGCACGCCCTGCCGTAGAAGCGGGCGAAAGGCTCGGTTTCCTGCCCGGAGATTTGCAGGCTAAGGTAAACCCCTATCTTCGCCCGCTCTTCGACGCACTCGAAGATATGATGGATTTCGGCCAGATGAGAAAATTTATGGAACTCGACGTTATCGAAATCATTCCGCTTGCCTTTATGCGGGGCCGAACCCTCAACGAAGCCGTCATCATCTGCGACGAGGCACAAAACACCTCCGCACTGCAAATGCTGATGGTATTGACCAGATTGGGCCATGGCTCTAAAATGATAGTAACAGGCGACATAACTCAAATCGACCTGGCCGACGGACAAAAAAGCGGATTGGTCGAAGCCATCGCAACGCTCAAGCATATCAAAGGCATAGGTTTCGCCGAACTGTCACATAAAGATATCGTCCGGCACAGACTCGTTCAAAATATCGTGCGAGCATACAAAAAAAATACGAAAGCAGGAAAAATAAAATAAATGTGGTTCGTTAAAAAAACAAGCCCAAGACGAAGCCAGGTACGCAGGAAGAAAGCCAGTGAACGGCTCGCTCAAATAAGCCGGTTCGCCAGCACCGACCGTTTAATCTCTATCCTGCTAACGGCCATTTTTATCGTTTTCTTCGTCTTTATTATCTCATTCGAACTAATGCGCCCGGTTAATTACTTTGACCTGGTACCCAGAACCATCATAGCAGTGCTGATTTCTCTCGGCGCAGCTTTCTACATCCATCGTTACCAGAAACAAATAATAAAAAATCATACCAGGACCCTTGCGCTGGCCGGTATGTTTATCTTATTGTTGGCTGCAACCAAATTTGGCGTACTGTTCGCGAACCAAACCTCCTGGGCCACAGGCACCGCCGTCACCGCTGCTATAATTTTAACTATCGCCTATGACCAGCGGTTCGCAATAGGTATGAGTATGTTCTATTGCTTTTTTGCCTATTTCGCCGCAAGTCCATACTCGAATATTAATCTGTTTTTGACGATGGCCGCCGGCACTTTCACCTGTTGCCTTGCCCTGAGAGAAATCCGAACGAGAATGAAACTGCTCGAGGTCAGCATCCTCGCAGCGGCTGTAGTATTCATAATGGCAGCTTCCCTGGATTTCTTTTCCGAAAGCCGACCCGAAAAACTCAGTCGCATCTTCAGCAACGCGGGCAATCACGCAGGCGTCACGCTTATAATCGGCGTACTTATTCAGGGTCTGCTGCCGCTTATCGAAAAAATCTTCCGCATAGCCACAAGTATGACGCTGCTGGACTACAGCGATGCGAGCCAGCCCCTGCTGAAAAGACTCGCTATGGAAGCGCCCGGCACGTTCAGCCACAGCCTGATGGTAGGTACTATCGCCGAGGCCGCCGCCGAAACAATCGGATGCAACGGCCTGTTGTGCAGAGTCGGAGCATACTACCACGACATCGGAAAAATCAACAAGCCCAGCTACTTCACCGAAAACGAAATGGGTTTCACCAGCCGACATAAAGAACTCTCCCCGGCTATGAGCCAGCTAATCATCGTAGGGCACGTAAAAGACGGAATCGAAATGGCCAGAGAATACAGCCTGCCCGTCGTACTGCGGCAATTCATCGAAACCCATCACGGCACAACCCTGATTGAATACTTCTACAACGAGGCAAAAAAGAAATACGAGGCCAAAGACTCCGAGGACTCCGCCGCGCCTTCCGAAGGCGAATTCAGATACACCGGCCCGAAGCCGAGGACAAAAGAAGCCGCCATCGTAATGCTCTCCGACGTCGCGGAAGGAACTGTCAGGTCACTGGGCGAACCAACGCCGACAAAAATAGAAGCCACCGTACACAATATGGCTATGAAGCGACTGCAGGACGGACAATTCGACGAATGCGATATGTCCCTGCGTGAGTTGAGCCTGATAGAAACGAGCATCGCCAAAAGCCTTGCCGCGCACTATCACGGCCGGGTCGCATATCCCAAATCCGCTTCCGAACTCAAGCCGGCCCGTCCCGCGAAAGAACAGCAAAATAATAAACCGGCGAATAATAACAAAACGCAAGACCCGGAAGAATTGCAGCAGCAAACTCAACCCGAAGACAAACCTGTAAATGAAGATGAAGAACAAACGCCTGAGCCGCCTGAACAACCGGAACAGGAAACCAATGGTTCGACAGACTCACCACAGAGTTGAAAATTATGGCTCCTGTCAAACAACCACGAAATATAGCCGTTCAAATCGCTGAAAATTTCGAAGATATAAACATCCGTCCGCTGAGGCTGAAAAAATTAGTCAAAGCCATCTGCAACCGCTTCAAACTCTCCAACGCAACTATCAGCATAGCAATAGTCAACGACTGGCAAATCCGAAAACTAAACAAACAGTTTTTAAATAAGAACCGCCCCACCGATTGCCTCAGCTTCAACTTATCCGACAACGATACGAAATCATTCGAGCTTGTCGTCAATGGCGAAATGGCCGTCAAAAAAGCAAATCGCAAGGGTCACTCCGCCGAGGCCGAATTGGCACTTTACATAACCCATGGCCTTCTGCACAACCTCGGATTCGATGACTCAACAAAAAAACACGCCGAGAAAATGCACAACACCGAAGACGAAATCTTACAGCGACTCGGCTACGGCCGAGTATATAACGCCCCGAAGAACAAGAAATAAACCAAATGCTTATCAAGGACACCGCAATCTGCCTGCGAACAACGGACTACTCCGAAACATCCCAGATAGTCACCCTCTTCACCAGAACAACCGGCAAAATCTCCGCCATCGCCAAAGGCGCAAAACGCCCCAAATCAGCATTCGATGGCCCCATAGAAATCCTCTCTTTCGGCCAGATTGTATTCTCCGACACCGGCGGAGACAAACTCGCCACCCTTACCGAATTCCAGCAAAAATCTCTTTTTACCTGCACGACAAATAATCTCTTCGCCCTGAATTGCTCCCTCTTCGCCGCCGAATTGCTAAACAGCCTGACACACGACTACGACCCGCATCCGGAACTATTCGACAGCTTCCTGCGATTCCTGCAGCATACCAACGAGATGCGAGATGCGAAATACGAGCAACGAGAATTGTTATCCCTGCTCATACTATTTCAATTAACTCTGCTCAGGGAAATCGGCTTAATGCCCGTCCTGAACGCCTGCGTAAATTGCAGAACGAGTCACCAGCCACCGGTTACGGGCGACAAAATTTACTTTAGTAGTTCCGCCAATGGCCTTGTGTGCGGAGATTGCGAAGCGAGCTTCCCCGACAGAATTGGACTATCCAAAAACGCGATTGACTGCTTCACCAATACCAGGCTCATTGCGCAGGCACAGGATGGAACTCTGAAAGAAATCGAAAAAGCCCTGATTCATCACTTCACGGAAATCCTCCACAAACCGCCTAAAATGGCAAAACATATCCTGAAAAGCTAAGCTTGAAACAAATTCAGCTTATCTTATCAATCTTAACAGCCGATTTATTTATTATGGAATGGACGATTGATTATCTGGAAGCCGAAGGCATTATCCGCGTAAAAGCGTCAGGCGTTATGGACTGGGACGAGCACAAAAGATTCGCCGAGGAACTGTATCCCTTGGCAAGCAAGCATGGCGTGCACAAGTTCCTTATCGACTTTCGCGAAATGGTGCCGAAATTTACCATCCCGCAGATTGGCGACTTGCCCGATATGCTCAGGAAAGTCGGCGTAGAGCCGGGATTCAAAATCGCTTCCGTTTATAACCCCGATACATCTTACGGCCACGAATTCAGGTTCTTCAGTAACGTGGCTAAATTTCTGTCCATGAGAGTCCAGCAATTCGAGACCTTCGACGAGGCCCTCGCCTGGCTCAAATCCGATTAGAAAGACTTTGCTTCAGTTAGCCCCGTTGCTTGCTTATTGGATTGTTTCTTGTTAAAATCCCTCACAAGGGGAAATTTTATGAAAAAAGAACGATTAATTACTGCCATATCTATTGTTTGTCTTTTTACCCTTTGGAATTGTTCATGCACCCCTGCAAATGCCATGTCTGCGAAAGAAAAAACACCGGCTAAAGAATCTCCCGCAGTAATAAGCATCGACCCAAATGCCCCCTCCGAAGCATCCATTAAAAACTCCGAGGAGCAGAAACAGATTAAAGAAGCCCAGGAAAAGGCCGAGCAAACCAAAACCGAGGCCGAAACCGCCAAAAAAGAGGCCCTGATCCAGGAAAAAGTAGTAGAGCTTGAAAAGAAAAAGGCGGAACAAAAGCACAAAGAAGCAGAGTTGGCAAAAAAAGAAGTCGTCGCCATAAAAGAAACTGCGAAAAGCAAAACAGAAGTTGATGAAGCTGTCGCAAAAGCTCAGCAAATGGAGAAAGATGCCTTAGCCGCCAAAGAAAAAGTGACACTTGCCGAGGAGAAGAAGCTCACTACTCAGAAAAGGGTAGAGATTACAGAAGAAGAACTAAAATTGGCTATGGAAAGAGCCGCCGTCGCCGAAGCCAAAATTACCGAAAATCTCAAGACCACCTACAAAAAACTGCTTCAAACAGGCCTGATTGTTCTGATTGGATATTTGCTGCTTTTTATCCTCGTGCGGGTCATAAACCGCCGCGTCGAAAACCTCAAAGCCAGACACCTCGCGAGAAGAAATGCTATTTACATTCTCAACGCTTTAATTATCCTCTATATCACCTTTCTTTGGGTGCAAAATATCGGCGCCATAACCATATTTATTAGTGTCACTAGCGCAGGCCTTGTATTGGTCCTTCAGGATGTCATACTTTCCATAGTGGGCTGGTTCTATATCCTCGTGCACAAACCGTTTGAGGTCGGCGATAGAATCGAGATGGGTGCCGTCAAGGGCGATGTAATGGATATCTCGCTTTTCCAGACATCCCTGCTCGAGATAGGCAACTGGGTGGACGCCGACCAAAGCACCGGCAGGATAGTTAATGTCCCCAACAGTGCCGTATTTAAGAAAGAAACCTACAACTACAGCAGAGGTTTCGAATTCATCTGGAACGAGATAAAGATTCTGGTCACCTTCGAGAGCGATTGGAAACGAGCCGAGAAAGTTATGCTCAATTACGGCACAGCACAATCCGAAGAAATGGCCGAAGTCGTAAAAAGAAAAATTAAAAAGATGACGATGCATTATATGATTTATTACGAGAAATTGACGCCGATAGTATATGTCAATATCAAGGACAGCGGCGTCGAATTGACTCTTCGTTATCTGACTGAAGCCCGGAAAAGACGCACTACCCAGGATGCCCTTTGCCGGATGATATTGGAAGACTTTGAAAAAGAGCAAAATGTCAGCTTCGCTTACCCCACTTACAGAATCGTAAAGTAAGTTTACCCCCGGCGACGCGTTTTGTCATTGCGAGCGAAGCGCGGCAATCTAAACTAAAATCATAAATCGCAAATAATAAATAATAAATTGAAACCCCCTTTCGCACTTTTCCCACCCTTCACACCTTCTCTCCTGCTCACCTGTTCAACTTTCTCCGCCTCAGCGATCTCATAAGGGCATTTCATCGGTACTGCTTCTCCAGCCTGTTATAAGTTTATCCAGAGCTTACTGTAAGGGATAAAGAATTCTAATAAAAAATATATCATGATTTATCAGCCTATCGAATCACTGGTTAAGCTTTGGAAGACAAGATTTGAGTTGAGTCTTCCTTTTTAAAAAGTGTCCTTGGTGCAAGCGCAAAGGCAAGGGAAGTTCTCTTGGATCCACTCCTATCATTACAGGAATCAGCTTTCTTTTCTGCTTTTCAGTCATCATAAGTAGATGGAAAGCGCTCCATTCAAATTCGACAAATGGTTTCGTAATGTTGTTGATACTGGTTCCTACGAGAATTAACTTTTCAGCAGATTCCAACGCACGATTAATTTGATTAGCCCAATTTCCATCATGCAGAGTAGTCTCGCTGAAGAAGATGCGTTTGTTGGAGTTTTGTGATAAATATTTGTAAACACTACGTGCGGTTAACCTGTCCTCCGAAGCAAAACTGATAAAAACGTCAAATTCTCTTCTCTTCTTTAAAGTCAGCGTCGCCATATATCGCTGAACAATCCTTCGAGTCACTGGACACAAACCAAACGGCCAAGGTGCTTTCTTATATTGTTTAAGAACCTGGGAACGACGATATTGATCAATTCGGTGCAGGTAATGGGTTAAAACTTGGTTTATTTCCGCAGATCCATTCTCGTATTTCTTCGCGTTGTAAAAAAATATATCCGGCAAAAAATCCGATTCGCCCTTTTCTATAAGATTATGAAATCTTCCTATTTCAAACAAGCCAACAGGGCTATTTATCACTGTCCCGCCAGGGCTTTCTCCATCAATGAGAATAGTATGAGGGTCCATTGTGATATAACCAACTTTGTCAACTTCAATCCCGAAATCTTCGGCATTGACATTGATAAAACATCCTTTTGTTTTTAAGGCACTATCTTTTGCAAAACTGACATAAAGCTTATCTGGGCCATCTAACCACTTTAATGGAACTTTGGACATTTTTTTGAAATTAAGATGAGGAAACTGGTTGCTTATAATTTTTCGAACTGCACGCATCTCCAGGCGATCTATTATCTCGCCCTTTACTGCTTCAAGTAAAAGCCACTCCTTGCGACTGGGATTGAATGCTATCAATTCTTCTCGCAATTCACGTTCTATTGTATCCGAAGGATTCAATAGCTCATGTATCGAATCACATCCACCATTGGCAATATTCCAGCCGATGGGGTAAATATCTCTATAGAAAAAACAGTAATACTCCTCGTGACCGTAACGAATTATAGGAAGTGTCCCCCCGCTCGCATAACGAAAGGGAAATTTCTTATCCGAAAAAGAATATACTTTTTCTTTATCTTTACCTGTTAGCAAAAAATCATCCAGCTTTTTTTGATAGATCTTTGATTTTCTTTTAAAGTTAGGTATCTTCTTCTGAACATCTCGTTTGCCACCATCATCCCAAACAGCAAGATTCCGATCATTGAATTCTACGCCTAAACGACACCCCTTTTTTAATTTTTTCAACAAAAATTCCGTAACAAGTACTTGAAGAAATCTGTGATTTGCCTTTTCTAATGGCAGTATCCTATCTGATTGAATCGTTTTCATTTGCCTGCCCAGCCTATATTCAATTTAACAAAAATATGAAACCATACTTCCAACCAACTAAATATCAAAAACGCATGACTAACCCTGCGATGCTTCCTCCCAAAAGTTGCTCAATCAATTGTCCCCTAAATCTCCCTATCCGTCCATCAAAAACTCCGTGTAAATCCGTGCTAATCCGTGGTTAATTTTTCTCTGCGTTCTCCGCGCACTCTGCGGTAAAATTTCCGTCGGCGAGATACCCTTCACGCTTCACAAGATACAACTTGTTCGTTTCGCACAATTCGCGCAGGGGGGGTGCAAAATCGTTGTAAATTTGGCGCTAGTTTTGCAAATTTAGCACAAGTTTGGACATAGTTTGTGTAAATTTGTGTAAGTCTTTGCACGTTTCACAGCGCGAACTTGCGCAAATGATGCTACCCTATTTTTACCCAAATACCCAGCTTAACAACACTGCTATGACAATTTCTGCTGTAATTAGCCTCTGCAAGCCGAAAATAAACTCTGGTAAACCCCTTTTAGGTTTTGTAATCGATTTTGTATAACTATATTATAGATAAGTGCTTACGACAACAGAGAACAACTCGCTCGCCCGCAATATCGAAGCGGTCGTCATTTTATTAATGGCTATCGGCACGGTCTTTGTCTTTTCCGCAAGCGCTAATATCAGTCAGGAGCTCGACTTACAGCGATTTTACGACTTCCCCGCCTTACGTCAGCTCGTCTTTTTCCCCCTTGCCTGTGCGCTCCTTTATGCAGTCTCTTTTTTCAATTATCGCAGGCTTTCTTTCGCCGCCGGCCTTTTTAAGTCCCCACTTGTTTATCTATTAGTCATTAGTATAGCGTTACTTATACTCGTTTTGTTCCCGCAGTTCGGCACCGAAATCAACCAGGCCCGCCGATGGCTGCGAATCCCGGCCGGGCCAATAACCATAAGTTTCCAGCCATCCGAGCTGGCAAAATGGACAATCGTTTTTTTCATCGCCGCGTTTTGCGATAAGTACTCTGACTGCCTAAAGTTATATTGGAAAGGTTTTGTCCCGATTTGTGTAATTATAGCTTTAGTTGCCGGGCTGGTACTTATGGAAGATTTGGGCACAGCAGCATTTATATCACTTTTAAGTTTTTTGATATTAATAATCGCCGGCGTCCGGTGGTGGCACGTTCTAACTCCAGTTCCGTTCGGCATAATCGCTTTTTGTGCCGTCCTGCTGCGTTCTCCCGGCCGACTATTGCGAATCACAGCTTTTCTAAAACCCAACGAACTGGCTGATTCAGCCAACTATCAGTCGAATCAATCGCTGATTGCGCTCGGCTCCGGCGGACTGTGGGGCAAAGGACTCGGCAGAGGAATTTGCAAGTATGGTCATTTGCCGGAAGACACGACAGATTTTATCTTCGCGATTATAGGCGAAGAGCTTGGCTTTATTGGAACTTTGGCGGTAATCGCGCTATTCATTATTTTTATTTGGCTGGGAATCCTTGTGGTTGTGCGATGCCGAGACCCTCTCGGCCGACTGTTAGCCGCCGGGATTGTTTTGGCGGTAGGTATTCAGGCGGCACTGAACATCGGGGTGGTAACAGTCGTGCTGCCGACAAAGGGAATACCGTTGCCATTCGTAAGCGCAGGCGGGACAAGTATGCTGCTGTCAGCGGTTGCGGTTGGTGTGCTGCTCAATATCGCCAAACAATGCCCCAAGCCAATCAAGGGAGAGAAGAAATAATGAGCGGAAAATGTTTTTTCTTTGCCGGCGGCGGAACTGGGGGACATATCTATCCCGCTATCGCGATAGCGGAAAGAATGGCTAAGCTTGAGCCTGAAGTTAAAGTGCGTTTTTTCTGCAGCAATCGCAGCGTCGATTTGCGAATCCTTGCCAAGACCGATTTCGTACACGCGAGCCTGCCGGTTCATAAGTTTTCTCTCAAACCTGTCGAACTAATCAAGTTTTGCACTTCATTTTTAGAAAGCTTCAGAATCGCCAGGCGGGCATTTATTGAAAACAAAGACTCAATTGTAATCGGGGTCGGCGGCTTTGTGTCGGCGCCGGTTTGTCTGGCCGCCCGCAAACTCAATATCCCTATCGTTCTTTTGAATGTCGATATTGTACCGGGACGGGCAAACAAGATAATAGCCCGCTGGGCAGATGAGATTTTCGTGCAGTTCGAAGATACGAGAAAATGCTTCGCCAAAAAGAAAGCTAAAGTGAACGTCCTCGGCTGTCCGCTACGAAGCGGTTTTGACAATCCCCATCCTGAAAAGGCGATAGAGCAATTGGGTCTTGATAAAAACAAAAAGACTTTGCTTATAACCGGAGCATCAAGCGGGTCGGAGAGCATCAACGCAGCGATATGTTCGCTTCTGGAAAATTTGAATGCTTTCACGAACGATTGGCAGATAGTTCATTTGACAGGACGAGCGAATTTCGAAAACGTGCAGAAGAGATACATCGGCGCCAAAATCAGCCATAAAGTTATAGACTATTTCGACGATATGCCGGACTTATTGTCGGCTGCGGATTTGGTCATCGGTAGAAGCGGAGCAGTAAGCGCAGCGGAATATGCCGCAGCCGGTGTGCCGAGCATCTGCATACCTTATCCGTATCACAGGGACAGGCATCAATACTTGAACGCAGGCAAGCTTGTGCAGGCGGGAGCCGCAGTTATAGTAGATGACCAGCCAAAGCACAAGGATATGGGCGGTCGGCTGTGGGCGGTACTGGAGGAACTGATGAAAAATGATGAGAAGCGAAATAAGCTGGCGGAGAACTGCAAGACAATTGCAAAGACTCAGGCCAGCTTTAAAATCGCAGAGAAATTATTAAAGATTGGCATTGCGCCGCAGAAGGCCGCGGATTACAAGGGAGACACCGACAGCAAAAAGAATTGCAGCAACACCAAAGTATGAGGCTTGTGGTTCGCCATAGTCGCCGGAATATCCTAATAATGGTATGCAAATAAATGCCGCTGCGATGATAAGCACAGCAATGCCGGAGGTAAGATTTTTTATCCAAAGCTGACCGATTGGCTCGGGAGGCCTCAACTCCGACAGAGGGGTACCCTTTTCGATAGCTGCTATAATCTGTTTGTGCTCAAGGCGTTTCTTAAGATAGTAAATCAGGCCTATAGTGATTATGGGACTCGATAAACCAAGGAAAATCAAAAACACTTTAATACCTTCTGAGATATCATTCTGCCAAAACATTTTTAAGCCTTTCATTTAAGAGTTATTTTATCTTTATTGAGCCGTTATATGTTTCGAGATAGAGTTTGCCTTCGCCGGTGCCGATTGTTCCGGTAAGCTTTTTTTTGCTGACTTTTCCTATTACAGTTACCGGCAAATCGGTATTTACCGAACCATTGTGCGTTTCAGCTTCGATTTTAGCCGACAGATTCGGCGGAGTGGTCAGATTTATCCAGTTATTGTAAGTGACTATCGAGATATCGCATACCGGCGGAGCGGTTGGGGAGTAAACCACTTTTACGCTGCCGTTGTGGGTCAGCAGTTTTATATCGCCGGAGACTTCTTCGCAATTCAGCTGGCCGTTATGTGTTTTAAGCTCCGTATTGCCCGAAATCCCTTTGCAGGTGATTTCTCCGTTATGCGTTTTAAGTTTGGTTGTTCCGGATATTTTCTCCATGACGACCTTACCGTTATGCGTTATGCCATTGAGCTGACCGGTTAGATTTTTGATTGTTAGAGCACCGTTGTGGGAGAGAATATCGGCGCTTGTTTGGCCGGGGACGGTCGCATCGAAGTTGACACCAATGGATTCGCCACGGGCCAATCTCGGCTTTTCGATTTTCGTGGCGAGACCGCTGTCGGAAGGAACAAGTTTTATTTCTACCGCTTCGGCGATTCTTTGCGCATCTTCGACGGTTTCGGCCAATGCGGTAATTGCAGCAGTGAGACTGCACTGGTCAACATCGGCGCCGGTAACGTTTATATAGCCATTATGGGTTTGGACTTTGAAGAGATTGTCCGCCTGCATAGGGGCGGAAACATGGACGGTCCTTTCGTATTTCTTCCTCGGCTTATAACTGCTTGCCATACAGAAACACTCCGAAGCAGCTACCAGCAAACACAGCAAGGAAACCATAGAACATTTAAGCAAATTTTTCTTACTCATTTTAATTCTCCTAAAATTGTTTCGTTTTTGCTTTATTCTAAGGTTTTGTTTCCTTTTTGTCTATTAGTCGCTTATTTCATACAATAGGTTTCAAAATTTATGAAACTTTTCGAGGTTCCGCTGCGACTAAATAAGGAAAGGACTATTTTTGACAGACAAGGTAAATGAAAAATGGTTAGGTAAGCTGCTGGCTGGTGACCACGAGGCATTTGCCGGGTTTGTCGATAAATACAAGGAAACGGTGTTTTTATGCTGTCGGCTGCTTGGGTTGAGAGAGGATGAGATTGAGGACGCGGCGAGCGAGACATTTATGGCAGCTTACAAGGGGATAAGACAATACAAAGGTCAGGCGGAATTGAGCACCTGGCTTTGGACAATCGCATACCGCAAGGGAGTAAATTACATCCGTAAAGAGTCCAAAGTACGGCAAATGTCTCTGTCTGCCGAAGACGGTGATATAACGCCATCCGCAAGAGACTTTACAGCCGAAGAAAAGGAGCAGGCTGAGCTTGTGTGGGAGACTGTAAGTCGGCTGCCGGGGTTGTGGGCGATGGCGATAGTTTTGTTCTACCGTGAAGAGAAAGATTTAAAAGAGATTGCAAAAATAATGCGAGTGGGACAAAATACAGTTAAAACGTATTTGTTCAGGGGCCGAAAAAGATTGAAAGAGCATTTAGCCGGCGTTATAAAGGAAGATGTCTGATGAGTAAAGATTCGGAAGCAAAATTCGATGAAATGTTATTTAGAGTATTAAAGAGACATTCGGAGCCGGTGCCGGCTGATTTTGCTGACAAGATGTTAAGGCAAATTAAAAAAACCGAAAACGAAAAGACTCTGGCGCGTGTTATTATGCAGGAAAGGCTTGCTCTGGTTGGTTGTATCGTTTTGGGTATTATAACGATTGTTGCGGTATTGGTCTTTCCGGGTACTACTATAAATTTTACGGAATTAGCGGAAACCTCTGCTGATAAGATTACCCAAACTATAGAAGCCGCCCGTTACAACTGGCGGTTATATGCGGTCTTTGCGGGGGTGTTCTTATTTACTGCTTACAGCTTTGCGGCGTTGTTAGTAAACGATAGCCGATGACAGTCTTTTTCCAATGGGGAAACCCTCCAATCCACGAGATATTTTTTTCCGTGTTTGCTCTTGACGGGCAACTGAATAATTGATAATTGGTAATGCTGGTAACTGATAAATGTTAATTTGGTTAATATAGCCGCCAGTTGCTATTATAGTTGAAAGGAGGCCATTATATGGCAAGGACGATATTGATTTTACTGTTAGTAATCTTATCGAGCGTATTGACGGGTTGCTACGGACCGGATAGCGGCAGGAGCCAATTTCTGCCGACCCCAATGAAGACTGTTTCGGTGGTTGACGCCAAAGAGACCGATATTATCGAGCATATGGCTACTAATCGCCTGGCATATCGGCAATATCTCGAATCGCTGACGGTATATTACAAGAAAAGCGGCGATAATATGAAATTGAATTGGGCTGAAGATGAGCTGAAAAGGCTAAACGAGATACCGCAGTACAACTACATCATTGAGGCGAATTTGGCAGGGCCCGACTTGAAGGCGAAAGATTCGAACAATGCGGCCAACTATTTGTATGACGAAGCTTACCGGATTGAAAAAATCGCCAGGAGACTGATAGTTATTGCAGATGAAGATTTACTGCGGCTGTCCCTGGATAAGTACAATCAGGTGATAAAACAATATCCTACTTGCGATAAAATTGACGATGCGGCATACAGAGCCGGTGGAATTTTTGAATACTTCAAGGACTATACGATAGCTCTCTTATACTACCAGAGGACTTATCAGTGGGACCCTGCCACGATTCATCCCGCGAGGTTCAAGGCGGCGTATATTTGTGACGAATATCTGGCTCGCAGGGCAGAGGCGCTGGAGCTTTATCAGCAGGCCATAGAAAAGGAAAACCTCGATAAGAAGCAGAAGGAACTGGCGGAAAAACGAATCGCCGAGCTGACCAAGAGTGACGAAACAATTAAAGAAGACAAATGATGTTTGTAGAAAGCTCTTGCCTGCTGCGACGCATCGCGGCGAGTTAGCTTTTCGTGACAGAATCCCGGGCCTGACTGAATATCAGGCCCGTTTTTTTTATGCATAAAAATGCTGTTGGAATTCGAAAAAAAAGTGGCCGGCTTTATCAAAACGAACACTTCTTTTGGTTCGGCGGATAACGTTTTGTTGGCAGTTTCGGGCGGAGCCGACTCGACCGCCCTTTTGCACACTTTGTGCGCGCTAAAAGCCGAGAATATTTTAGGCGGCGATATTTTATGCGCACACTTTAATCATCAGCTAAGAGGTTCGGAAAGTGACGGTGACGAAGCCTTCGTCATTGCTCAGGCGGATAAACTAAAACTGGCCGTAACAACAAGGCGGTTAGACGTACGAGGCTTTGCCGGTGAAAATAAATTGTCAATCGAAACTGCCGCCCGCAAATTGCGAATGGAAAGTCTGCTCGATATCGCAAAGGCCAATAACTGCAAACAGATAGCGACGGCCCATCATAAAGATGACAATGCTGAAACGGTCATACAGCGATTGGTCCGTGGAACGGGATTTCGCGGCCTTGCGGGCATCTGGCCCATGCGGACCTTTGACGATATCCATTTTATAAGGCCCCTACTCTGCGTCACTCGGGATGAGATTATAGATTATTTAAATAAACGCGGCCTGGAATGGCGAATAGACCGGACAAACGACGACTGCTGTTTCAGACGAAACTTTATTCGTCATCGACTGCTTCCGGCGCTGCAGCGGCAGTGCGACTGTTCTATCGCGGAGCAATTATCAGAGCTGTCCCTGTCGGCCCAAAAGTTTTACAGTTTGGTTTGCAGCAGCACAGAGGAAATCTGGCCTGAACTGGCTGATTGTTCCACTGATAATATTACGCTGGATTTAGAGAAATTCCTGGCCCAGCCGCCGGCAGTAAAAGTTGAAATAATCCGGCGGAGTTTAACTAATTTGGGCAGCGGCGAAAAAGATTTAACATACGAGCACTATGAAAACGTATTGCAGTTAGCTCAGCAGAAAACAAGCGGCAGGAAACTCGAGTTGCCGGGTGGTCTTATGGCCCGGCGTGAATATGGGAATCTGATTTTTACCCGCCGGCAAAAAGGCCTTGCTGTCAAAAAGTCTGCCGAGAAAATAGTCGAGTTACAAGTCCCGGGGCAAACACGATTCGGCAGTTTCCTGATAGAGGCAACTATTCTGGAAGCAGACAAGAGGCGATTCGAAAAGTTCAAACAGGACAAATCGGATTTTGTCGAGTGGTTCGATTTGGACAAGGTAAAGCTGCCTTTAGTTGTTCGTTTTCGCAAGGATGGGGACAGATTTATTCCACTTGGTCTGGCATCAGACAAAAAGGTCGGCAAATTTTTAACTGACGAGAAAGTGCCTGAAGAAATCAGGCGGAAAATACTTATTATTGCCGATGCCGAGAAGATAATCTGGCTCTGGCCGATTCGGATAAGTGAGCAGGCCAAAGTTACAGAGGAACCCCGAAGAATTCTTCAGTTGAAAATAGGGCAGAGTAGTGTTTAACAGAACCTTCGCCTACACGGCCGAGAATTTTGTTGGGACAGAAATCGTTATTACTCGTCAGCGCCTTTGAGACGGTGTCCACCCGGAACAGTTATGTGGGCATTGCTTACCATGTTTATGCTTATGCTTATTTTTATCATGGCACCCGTCGCCATCGTCATCTGGCGGGAGATTACTATCGCCGGGTTGAGCAATCGTAAAGCCATCAAGAAGTGTTAAGTCCCAAATGGTAGTAGGAGTACATTGGGCAAATTCCACGTGTACATCCCATTTTCCAAAATTAGCATCTTCGGGTATATCAAAGAGTGCATAGAATAATCCGTCATAAAGCGGCCATCCACGAATCCAATCGATAGTCGAACTGCCCTGAGAAAGCCAGACATCTGCAACAGTCGTCGGAGTACCCTGCTCTGGAATGGTAGGAGTACCCTGCCCTGAATTGGTCGGAGTACATTGCAGAAACATATCGCCACCTGTCCATGTTGCCTGCCCGAAACGAGTGCCCGAGCCGGTGATTACTACAGTTAAAGACTGCCCCTGCTCGGTAACATTGGGGGTTATGGAGGTAAGAATGCCGGGGTCCGTAATGGTGCCCTGAGCAAAAATAGCATCCTCGCCTGTAATACCCACATCCAGATACTCATCTTGTTGGCCCAAAGTGGGCATTGCAGGCATAACAAACAAGACAACCATCAATAGAAAGCATTTAGTAGTTGTTTTCATGACAATAACTCCTTCCTTTTTTCCTCTTTTTTGATTTGACTTCAGGCCATGGATTATCAAAAGTTTTTATCCTTGTCAAGTTTTTTTCCACAAAATTCTAAATATTTTCCCAATCTCGGGTCTTTCGTATTTGGGTCGCAGCGCAATAGTGTATCATACGCTTGTTCGTATCTACCTGTGTTATAATATGTTGCGCCTAAATTAATCAGTGTTTCATCAAATTGGGGATGGATTTTGAGGGCCTTATTATAGTACCTAATCGCCTGGTCGTGACGGCCCTGCATTTCATAGCAGGTGGCGAGATTATTTAATACGTGAATATGAAAGGGATGGGCCTTGTAGGCTTTTTCATAATCAATAAGCGCCTGCGGGACATTATTCATTAAAAAATTGGCTTCCCCTCTATACCACTGCAGCGGAGTTGACATGGGGTCGAGTGCTGCGAATACCGAATAGCCTTTGTCTATTTCCAAGATGACTACCGGCCAGTTCTGGGCCGCTCGTGCAGCGTAAGCTCTTTTTGTGTAAATTTCGGCGTTTAGGCGAATATATCCAACTGCTATTGCAAATAATAATAGAGCAAAAGAAGGAACAACTAACACGGACATAAACCAGCGGGGAACGGTTTTCTTACAGCCAAAGGCCTGGTGATATATAGACACAATAACAGCCATCATCAACAGCAGAAACATGGAATGGAAAATTCTTTCCTTCGGAAAACAAAAGGAAGCATCAATCATATACCCGACAATGCCAAAAAACATAAAGAGCGAGAACAGTTTATGATTTCTATCAGGGTCTCGAACGATGACTTTGAATATATAGAAAAATGTTACTACAAATAATGACATATAAAACATAAAACCGAATATGCCGGTCTCGAACAGTACCCAGATATAATCATTGTGCGGACGCTGTAAGTGAACTTTTTTGAAAGAGCGCGGCGTAAGATCTTCCAGACCATAGGAAGGAAAACCAATTCTCCAGTTGCCGGGGCCATAACCTAAAAACAAATTGTCCTTAACCTCCATCAAAGATTGTTTCCACATCAGGGCCCGTTCTATATTGAGCGGGTGTTCAGCAGAGGTCAAAGATTCAAGTCTGCCCGCAAGGAAATCTATGGAATCAGATTTCGAATAAAGAAAGCTGAAGATTAAGACAACCGTTACCAACAATATCACGATGAGCAGAAAACCCCTCAAAAATGCCTTTTTAGATATTTGCAGCTTTCTGCGAAAAAACCCCGCAACAATAACTGTCGCAACTGTTGACAGCACAAGCGCCAGCCAAACTGAACGGCTTTGAACAAGCAAAATAATCAGCAGGCCCAGTATGATTGGGATAACACTGATAATCTTCCAATACTTGTTGGCTGTGAAGAAAACATATAAACAAAATGGAAGTGTTAAAAAAAGAGCAGAAGACAACAGGTTTTTATGTGCCATCGTCCCACTTACCAAAAGCAAAACTTCGACCCCGGGCTTTCGAAAAGCGTATAGAAAATACTGGCAGAGGGCGATTAAGGATAGAATCGCAGCCATTATTATTATAGCCCTGGCTAAAATCGAGTAGTAGTTTTTATTCCTACTCAGAACTATGGCTGCAAGGAGCAAGTACACAAGAGAAACAAAAATTTTCAATGTCTCGTAAATACCCTCTGTAACATTTACCGCTTTGGCGAGTGAAATTAAGGAGAATAAAAAATAACCGAGAAATAAAGGGTAAATCACTCGCCTTAAAATGCTGCAATCCCATCTTTCTGGATTTTTACAAAGCTGCACTGTAAAAGAAATCAATAGAATAAAAGTTATAACGCTCCATGCCAGGAATTGAGGAGCCAGCACGGGGTCGATAGATAAGTTTGTTCCGAGAAATGGTATAAAAAAGACTGAAGCGACAAGCAGAACAAAAAAAATCAGATGGTGAGAAATTGTTTCGTTAAACTTCATATATAAAAGCTATTATTTACCCTGTTCAAAGAGGTCAGCTTGGTCGGAGGCATTTTTTTCTTCGCGGCATTTCAAGCCCAAATGTTCGCAGGCCTTTGCGGTGATTTCGCGGCCGCGTTTTGTTCGGCGCAAGAAGCCTATCTGCAAAAGATACGGCTCAACCACATCTTCGAGTGTGTCCCTCTCTTCGCCGAGCGTGGCAGCGATGGCATCTATACCTGCGGGGCCGCCGTCATAAACATTAACCAATGCACGAATAAAGGACCTGTCTAATTCATCGAGGCCGAGCGGGTCAATCTGTTCCATCTTGAGGGCGCTTTCGACTATTTTGGAGGTGAGGACACCTTCGCCTTTTACCTGAGCGTAATCGCGGACGCGCTTTAAGAGACGATTGGCGGTTCGAGGTGCGCCGCGGGAGCGGGCAGCAATTAATTTCAAAGTCTGGTCTTCGCAATGCAGGTTCAATAACTTCGCGGAACGTTCTAAAATAGCAGTTAGCTCCTCGGCACTGTAAAATTCCAAATGATACAACATCCCGAATCGGCCGCGAAGAGGCGCGCTGAGCAGGCCTGCTCGGGTCGTTGCACCGATTAGCGTGAAACGTTTGAGTGGAAAATTAATTGTCTTTGCGTGCAGGCCGCTATCGACGGTGAAGTCAACCTTGAACTCTTCCATCGCCGGGTAAATAAATTCTTCGACGGGGGTACTGAGTCGGTGAATCTCGTCGATGAAGAGGACATCGCCGGTATTGACATTACTCAAAAGGCCCATTACGTCACCGGCCTTTGTAAGGGCAGGACCTGACGAGCAGCGGAGTCTTGCGCCCATTTCGTTTGCAACGACGTTGGCCAGCGTTGTCTTGCCGAGGCCGGGCGGGCCATAGAAAAGAATGTGCTCCAAAGGTTCGGACCTTTTTTGGGCGGCGGCGATGGCGATGGCAAGCTTGTCCTTGACATTGCGCTGGCCGATGCATTCGTCCAGCAGCTTTGGACGAAGAGAAACGTTAAACTTCTCTTCTGTTTCATTTAACGACTGAGCGCTTATGACCCTGTTTATTGCCATTTCAGACTTCTACACCCTGTTTTAATCTATACACCAGCGGCACAAGCTCCTCGGCGGATTTTATGTCGGGATGTTTCCTGCAGGCCAGCTCGACAAGCTCGATTGCTTCGTTTCTTTTTTCTCCCCAGGCGATAAGAATCTCCAAAGCCTGTGCCTGGAACGGTTTAAATGCCGAGCTTGCCGCGGCCTGTTCGACGCCCACGGCGAAGCCGCCCAATTTGCCTTTCAGCCCTACAATAATCTGCTGGGCCATTTTTTTTCCGATTCCGTCGAGCGCCATCAGCATTTTTTCGTCGCCCGCCTCGATTGCCGAGGCGATATTAGCTATCGGTATATTCAGCGAGCGCAGAGCTTTGCGGATGCCGATGCCTTTTACGCTCGTGAACTTCTTAAAAAAGTCACGCTCGGTGTCACTGAGGAAACCAATAATCCTTGGTATGAGATTGCTGCCGCCCAAAGAGCCTTCGTAATATTCCATCGTGCAGAATGTAATGTCCGAACCGATGCTGCCGGACAAAGCGCCGACGCAATAGCTGGGCAGCATTACCTCGTAAGCTACCGCGCCAACCTGCACAAGAGCGCTTTCGGTATCGAGCCTAACAAGTTTTCCTTCAATTCGAGCTATCATTGGTTCGACCCTGCTCACCATTATCTGCGAGCATCTCTTCCAGAATTTCAGCGGAATCTTTGACTAATTTCGAACAAATACTTCTGAAACGCCCTTCTTTTGTGGCTTTATCCATTCCTTCTTTGGTGCGTATGTCGCAGCCGAGCAGGGCCTGGCAATTCGTCGATTTGTTCTTTTGGCAAAAAGCCTCTGCGAATTTTATAATCTTATCATAGGGCTTGTCTTTTCCCTTTGCGAATTTCAATCCGAGAACCATAAACGCACCTGTAACAACGCCACAGGTACCATCGATGCGCATCCCGCCGCCGAAACCAGAGGTGATTTTAAGCGCCTGTTCGAGCGGAACGCCGAAATCCGGGGCGTATGTGGCAAATACGGCCTGCGAACAGTTATAGCCGTCTTCGAAACATTTAACTACTTTTTCTACTTTACTCATTATAAATTTCCTACTAACTGCTTATTATTCGCACAGCACAGAGCAGTGGCTATTGCGTCGGCGACATCGGGCGGCTCCGGCAAATCGGGCAGACGCAAAATCGTTTGAATCGTCCGCTGCATCTGCTCCTTCGACGCCCTGCCGTTGCCGGTAAGCGATTTTTTTATGCGCGTCGCGCTGAAGCTTTTAACTTCGATACCCGCTGCTGCACAGCTTCGCAGTATAACGCCTCTTGCGTGCCCCATCAATATCGCCGTTCTCGGATGCGCGTAGTGCGAATACAACTGCTCTACCGCAACAATCTCCGGCTTAAATTTTTCCAGCAGGGACTCGATGTCTTCTGCTATCTGGTTTAATTTTATTTCAATCGCCGCCTTGGTATCAGTCCGAATGGCGCCTGCTTCGAGCAAATCATCCCCATCCACGACCGCATAGCCGCATATCTGCAAACCCGGGTCTATGCCGAGAATTCTCATTTGAACCTCCAGCCGGTAACTCCGCCGGGTTTATCTTCGAGGACAATGCCCGCTTCTTCGAGTTTTTTCCGCAGGGCATCGGCTGCGGCAAAATCCTTCTTTTGTTTCGCAGCGTTTCGCTGTTCGATGATAACGCCTATGAGTTTGTCGAGGGTCTCCGAATCAGCCTCACCCTGTCGGCCGTATTCGTCCTTTACAAGTCCCAATACGTCACCGCCGAGTTTTACAAACATATCCTCAATTGCTTTCAGTGTTTCGCTCGTCGCGTTTTTGGTAATCTGGTCGTTGGCAAAACTTGCAAGTTCGAACATCACCGATAAAGCTATTGCGGTATTGAGGTCATCGTTCATCGCCGATTCGAACTTTTCCTTCAGCTCCTTCAGTCGCAACTCGATGTCACCGCTAATCACACCGGCAGACGCATTTTTGATTTGCTTTCTTAACGCCAGGACAGCACTTGTCAGTTTTTCGTAACCACTCTGGGCGGCGAAGAGCGCAGCATCGGAGAAATCAATGGGGCTTCGATAGTGGCTGTTTAAAACCAGTTGTCTGATAGCCAATGGGTCATAGGCTCTGGCTAATTTTTCGTGAGAGCCGGAGAAGGCCTGTTTTAGGGTAATAAAATTATTCAGGCTTTTGCCCATTTTCTGGCCATCAACGGTGACCATATTATTATGTATCCAGTATTTGGCAAACTGTTTGCCTTCGGCGGCTTCGGCCTGGGCAATTTCACATTCGTGGTGCGGGAACTGGTTTTCTATTCCGCCACCGTGGATGTCGAATGGCTGACCAAGGTACTTTGTGCTCATCACGGAGCATTCGAGATGCCAGCCGGGGAAACCCATCCCCCATGGGCTGGGCCACTGCATAATATGGTTCTGCTCGGCTTTTTTCCAAAGCGCGAAATCAGCGGGATGTTTTTTATCAGGTGAAACTTCCACCCGAGCGCCGGCCTGCATATCCTCGATATTTCTGCCGGAGAGTTTGCCGTAATCTTCGAATTTGGAAATATCGAAATACACCGAGCCTTTGACTTCGTAGGCACAGCCTTTTTCCAAAAGTGTTTTAGCCAGCTCGATTTGCTCGACAATATGGCCGCTTGCCCGCGGACTAATATCCGGCCTGACGCAGTTCAAGGCGTCCATATCCTCGAAGTAACTGCGTGTATAACTTTCTGCCAGCGCCATCGGGTGCTTTTTCTCTTTCGCCGCGGCCTTTGAAATTTTGTCTTCGCCCTGGTCGGCATCGTCGGTCAGATGCCCTACATCGGTTATATTCTGAACATAAGTAACATTGTAGTCGAGGTAACGCAGGTATCGCACGAGGATATCGAAGCTGACGTAGCTTTTTGCGTGTCCGAGATGGGCGTGGCCATAGACGGTCGGCCCGCAGACATAGATTCCAACCCGGCCTTTTTCCAACGGCTCAAATTCTTCTTTTTTTCTCGTCAAACTGTTATATAGCTTCAATCCCATCTTCGATACCTTATCAAAATCAGATACAGATTTACACCGTTTTATTTTTTGAAATTAGACACGGATTTACACGGATTTAAATTGTATTTTATTATTCCATTTTAACTTTGTTTTGCAATATCTCTGATATCTTCAACAAATTTTTTAATATACTTTATATCGAACTCTTGGAGACAAACTTTGACAGGGTAGTTAGAAGTCACAGATAAGGACAATGGAATATATCTTTCCTTCACCATTAATTTGTAGTCATCTTGACATAACTTGATGGCGCTTATGAGCCAATCATAGGAAAAATCCAGAAAATTCTTTGAAAATATGTTTCCCTCTTTATCTTTGCAGTCATTGTAAATATCGCTATAAATTTGCAATCTTAAATAGCACAAATCTAATAGCTCGCTGGATATTTCACTTTGTAGTTTTTTAAGATTTCTTTCAAAAAATATTTGCCTGATATTTGGATTCGATGAATTCTGGAGCAAAAAATCCGCTCTAAACAAAAGATAAAGAGCAAGTTCTAATTTGCAAGCATGTTCAAAAGCCACACCTTTTTTGCTATAGATTTCCTTTAATGCTCTGTAGTATTTTTGAAAAATATCATAAAATCTATCATCAGAGATAATATTTTTACCTCTGTAAGCAATCTTTCTGAAAAAGCCAAAAACCATTTTCGCCTTTTTGAAATATTCTCAAGCCGTGTTAATCTGCGTTAATCCGTGTCTAAAAATATTTAATATCAATCCTCATCAGCATCGTAACCAAAGACGCGGCGTTTTACTTTGACGGATTGTCCGAAGTTAATCAACAAGCCAACGTGCAATCCTGTCGCCTTTAAATAGTTTACCAACTGCACTTCGTGAATCGGCTCAAGGTCGCTTACGGCCTTAGTCTCGACAATTATTTTATCTTCTATAATCATATCAGCATAATAATCACCCACTGTTTTCCCGTGGTAGAGCACTCTAAGCGGAACTTCAACAGCACATTTTATGCCGACCTCTCCCAATTCAATCGCAAGGGCATTTTTATATACTTTCTCGACGAAGCCATACCCAAGCTCCTTATGTACCGTAAAAGCCGCAGCTATGATTTTCTCTGATAGTTCTTTATGTTTTAGTACTACCATACTGCAACAGTGTTAATCCGTGTAAATCCGTGTCTAAAAATCTTCGGTGTTAAACCGCGTCTCTAAAGTGTTCTTCTGAATTTCTTTTTCAAAAGGGCTATTGCGGTCGCCGCTATGGCGTCACCTGCGCCGACGTCGCCGAAGCCGTTGTCTGTTTTTGCCTTGACGTTCACAACACCAAAATCAATTCCCAAAAGCTCGGCAACGCATCTTTTCATTTGTCCCTTGAACGGCTCCAGACGCGGCTGGTCCGCATGTATTATCACATCGATGTTGGCTATCTCCCAGTCTTTTTCTTCGAGCCTTTCTTTGACAATAACCAAAAGCTCCCTGCTGTCGGCGTCTTTCCACCTTTGGTCGTCATCGGGAAACAATGTCCCTATATCACCCATCGCCGCTGCGCCGAGCAGGGCATCTATAACTGCGTGCAAACCGACATCGCCGTCGCTGTGCCCGGCCAATCCGGTCGGATGGGGGACATGAATGCCGCAGAGCATAAGCTTTCTGCCGACAACCAGCTCGTGGATATCGGTGCCGATTCCGCTGCGATATTCGGGCTTGGGGCGCTCAATCACAATATCCCCTTTGTGCTCGGTACATCTTTGCCGACGATTTTGACTGCCTCGGCAAGGGACTGGCCTAATGCCTTGAAAATTGCCTCGGCAATATGATGACTGTTCGTGCCGTAAGGTACGTTTATATGCAAATTGAATTTACCGTTGTTGGAAAAGCTGCGCAGCATTTCTTCGAGACACTCGACGTCGAAATCACCGATTTTATCCGTTCGATATTCCACGTTATAGACGCAGCTGCTCCTTCCGGACAAATCCACGGAGACATTTGCCATCGCCTCTTCCATCGGGACGGAACTATGGCCATACCGGGCAATACCTTTTTTATCACCGAGGGCCTTGACCAGGCATTCGCCCAGGCATATCGCTATATCCTCGACCGTGTGGTGCGCATCGACATCCAAATCACCTTTAGCCTTTAACGTCAGGTCGATTTTGCCGTGCTTGGCTAAGTGACTTAGCATATGGTCCAGAAAGCCGACGCCGGTATCAATTTGATATTTGCCGAGGCCGTCGAGGTTGAGCGACAGGTTTATATCGGTTTCTTTGGTCTTCCTGTGAATTTTAGCTGTTCTCGCTGCCATAAAAATGTCCTCATTGTGTTTTTTCACCGCCGAGATCGCAGAGAACGCTGAGTTTTTTTATATTCAACTATTTCTCTGCGTGCTCCGCGTGCCCTGCGGTTAATCCTTTACAATTTCTTTTAATGCCGAAAGTAGTTTATCATTTTGTTCGGTCGTGCCAATAGTGATTCTCAATTTATCTTCGAGTCCCGTGCAGGTGAAATATCTGACGAAGATACTTCGCCTTGTTAATTTTTTATAAATTTCCGCCGCCCCGCCGGTTTTGCATTTTGCCAGGACGAAGTTCGAGCTGCTGAGCGGAACATCAAAACCGAGGCCTCTTAGCTGCTCGGTCAGTCTTTTGCGTTCGGCTTTTATTTTTTCGACCGTCTTTCGCAGATAATCCTGGTCGCGGATAGCCTCGGCGGCAACGGTGATAGCAACCGCATCGACATTGTAGGAATCCTTGAGCTTACCAAGGTCTTTTATTAAAGCCGGCTGTGCAATTGCGTATCCGAATCGAATCCCTGCGAGCGAATATCCCTTACTCATCGAGCGCAGTATAATGACATTATCGAAATCCCTGACCAAAGCTATGCAATTTTTCTCCGCGAAATCAACGTAGGCCTCATCAATCAATAATACGCCGGTGATTTCATCAGCCAGGCTGGCCAGTTCGCTGACATTTATAAAGCTGCCGCTCGGCGCATTCGGATTGCAGACAATTGTTAAGGCTGCGCCGCTGCCGGCTAACTTGGCAGGCAGATTAAATTCGTTGTCGAACGGAAATTCAATGGCTTTGCAATTCTGCAATTTGGCCAATACCGGATAAAGTGTATAACTCGGAACCGGGTAGGCAACGGGCCGATTCTCATCACAAAAAGCCTGAAAAGCCATTCTTAGCAGTTCGTCTCCGCCATTGCAGCACATAATATAATCCGGCTCAACGCCATTAACTTCCGCAGCCGCCTGGCGAAAGACGCTTCCCGTCGGGTCAGGATACCGGCGAAGCTGCTCGGGACTTATCTCGGACAAAACCATGGCCACATTAGGCGAGGGCGGATAGGGATTCTCATTGGTATTGAGCTTTACTACATTGCTGTCTTTCGGCTGAAAGCCCGGCTCATACCCCTCTGCTTTTTCGATGTTTTCTCTGAAATAGCCCATAACAATTGATTAGCAATTATTGATAAATGATATTATCCGCAGATTATACGGATATTCCGCTGAAAGTGAAAGGGAGATTTTTACAGATAATCGTCCCAAAGCCTGTGGGCCCGAAATAACTCTGGCGTGCTGTACGGAAGGTTAGGACGAACTGTGCCGACGGAATGATTTCCTGATTATATCAGGAGAGTTCCTGGGCCCCATCAGAAAAACAGTGGGAATTTAACAAACAAGAACTCGGCTGTGTATCCGATTTGGAGACAACTACGACCTCCATCAATTCGCTAAGAGACATATTAAAGTAATCTTCCTGCTGGTTCAACGCATTCGTATAAGCTGTCGGATGGGTTACTATACGAACTATTATCTGATGCTCCATGTAAAATTGCACATTAACGGCACAAACTAACAGGCATAAAAAGGTAAGTGCGATAACCATATGAATCTGGGTGTTTTTTTGTTTTCCTTTTATCCCGAACATCACCGAATCCTCCTGGAACAATAAGCCGTAAAAATCTTCTACCTAAAATATACAAAACATATCCTCTGAAACAAAATTTGATAATATCATCGAGAATAATATCAACCTCCATAATGTCACTACCTGTTATTTCTCCCCATTAAATAGCAAAAACGCCTGTCTTATTGGACCCTTAGGCTTGCTTTGTGGGAAATTTGATAATTCTAAAAGATTTGTATGTTATCGAACCTGAAAATTGGCTGCACGGCCTGCTTTTTCGAGCTATTTTTTGCAGTAGTCAATGAGCCTTGCGATTTCACGCCGAAGGTCCCTTCGGTGGACAATCATATCGATAAAGCCGTGCTCAAGCATAAACTCGGCCGTCTGAAATCCCTCCGGCAGTTCGACTTTTATGGTCTCGGCAATGGTTCGCCGGCCGGCAAAGCCAATCATAGCGCCGGGTTCAGCTATTATACAATCACCCAACATCGCAAAGCTCGCGGTAACCCCGCCGGTAGTAGGGTCGGTCAGGACTGAAATGAAAAGTCCGCCGGCATCATCGTATTTAGCCAATGCTGCGCTGGTCTTAGCCATCTGGCCGAGCGAAACAACGCCTTCGTGCATTCTCGCCCCGCCGGAGCAGCTAACCACTATTAGGGGCAGATTTTCCTCCATCGCCTTATCCACTGCTGCGCAAAATTTTTCGCCGACGACAGAACCCATAGAGCCCATCAGAAAATTCGGTTCCATCACGCCGAGAATAACGCCTCTTCCCTTGATAAAGGCCTTGCCGATTCGTATAGCTTCTTTGACGCCACTTTTTTCTTCATCGGCCTTGAGACGTTCTTTATAAGTAGTGCCCCTGAACTTAAAGGCAAGCGGGTCATCAGTCGTCATGTCACTTAGGACTTCCTGAAAGGAACCCTCGTCAACAAGATACTTAATCCGAATCTCGGCCCCGATACGAAAATGATGACTGCACTCCGGGCAGATGTTCATATTCTGCTCGACAGCGCTTTTATAGAGCATATGCTCGCAGGCCGGACATCGCATCCAAAGCCCTTCGGGCATATCTCTTTTGGGCTTCAGTGAGAAGCCGTCCCACTTTTTTTTGGTCGGTTTTGCCATAGTTATATTATTATTGGTGTGCATTTTACCAAATATCCGCCGATTAGACTATTAAAATCACCTTTTGCAGGCCTGCCGAATGGCCTCTATCGCAGCGATACGGTCTGGCTTTGAAAATATTGCGTTGCCGGCTACGAAAGTATCGCCGCCGTAGGAAACCGCCAACGGTGCGGTTTCAACGCTTATCCCGCCATCGACCTCCACGCGAATATCAGGGCCCACAATCTCCCTGACCTTAATAATTTTCTTCGCCGCCTCCGGCATGAACTTCTGCGCGCCGAAACCCGGATGAACCGTCATCACTAAAATCATATCACAAAGACAGGCGAACTTTTCTATCGCGTCCACGGGCGTTTCAGGATTCAGACACACGCCTGCCGAGACGCCCATATCGTGAAGCATCTTTATCAGGTCAGCCGGGTTTTTCTCTACCTCGATATGGAACGTTAAATGGTTTGCACCTGCTTCGATGAAAGGACGAGCGTACTTTCGCGGGTCGGTAATCATCAGGTGGCAATCGAAGAAAAGACTGCTGTACTTGCGAAGTTTGGCGATTACCGGTGGACCCATTGTAATATTGTTGACGAAGTGGCCGTCCATAACATCAAGATGCACCATTTTCACGCCTGCTTTTTCAATAACAGCAAGCTCGTCGGCCAATCGCGCAAAGTCCGCGCTCAATATCGACGGCGCAATCTCGATTGTTCCAGCTTTGGGTAATTTTCTGTCAGCCACAGAGTTTTTTCCTTAAATTATTTTTAGCCACAGAGAACACAGAGGTCGCAGAGAATCATTTTTTCATTTCCTTAATTATAATTCGATATTCACTTTTTAGATGTTCATATGGCCAGCCGTAAAATTGTCTGACAAGCATATTAATATCACAAGAAATACTCAATAACGTTCCAAGTTCGTCAGTTTGTTCAAAATCATTTTTGTAAAAAATAGTTTTTTCGTTGCTATCGTAAACAACCAAATCTCTGACAATACTCATGTCTAAATGCACTGCCCTATTATAATACAGATAATATTTGGCGTATATTTTAATCCAGTCTTTATCTTGCTCTTTGGCAAGCTCTTCAAATATATCTCTTTTCCCAAGTAGGCATTTAATACCACGTTTTTGATATGTAGCGACTTGTTCTTCAAGTTTTCTAATATCATTTGTATATTGGTTGATATCCAAAATTTCAAGAAGTTTTTTATGCTCTTTCGCGCGCAAAAAATCCCATTTTTGAAATCTGTTATGAACCTGCTGTTTTTTATCATCTTCTTCTCTGTGAGGTGCAATGCACCACATTAGAACAGCATAAATTTCTAAAAGAACTCTTAGCAAGGCCTGAGCAGGTATAATATGCTTATTCTTCATTAAGTCTGATACCGCCAGAGAATATTTGCGGCAAGCCAGTAAAATTGCGGCCACTATCAAGTCGACTTCGTTCCGTTTTGATGTTTTAAGTTTAACAAAAGTTTCATCAAACCATTGGTTAATTTTATTTGATACAATATTTATATTCTCTGTGTTCTCTGTGGCCTTCATAAAAATACTCGTTTTATGCCATCAACCAAGCGTTTTTCTCCGAAGTTTATTATCAAGCCTCTTTTGAGGTTCGTAGCTTTAAGATAGGAGAGAGTTTGTGCCAATGCGACTTCCGGCATTTTAGAAAGCGATTTAACTTCTATGACCACTTCATTTTCGACAAGCAAATCAAGTTTCTGGCCTTTAACAGTATGCCCTTTATAAATAATATCGCATTCAACTTGTTTTGGGTATTTGATGCTGCGAAGGTCAAATTCACAACATAGAGCTTCTTCGTATATTGACTCAAGCAAACCGGGGCCGAGTATGCTATGTACTTCAATCGCAGCCCCGATTATCTTTTCTGTCAACTCATCCATGACATTCTTTTTATATCTCTGTGTCCTCTGTGACCTCTGTGGCTATTATTTTTCATCGAGGACTTCGAGGCAGACGAATTTTTTGCCTTCGAGAAATTCCAGCGATGCGCCACCGCCTGTGGAAACGTGGCTTACACGTCTGGAAAGGCCGAGCTTCTTTATCGCGCTTGCGCTGTCACCGCCTCCGATAACGCTTGTAGCGCCCGCATCGGTAGCTTTCGCTACCGCCTGTGCGACCGCTTTAGTGCCTTCATCGAAGGGCGGCATTTCGAAAACGCCCATCGGTCCGTTCCATACGACTGTTTTTGCGCCTTCGAGCTTTTTGACAAAAAGCTTTATCGTCTCCGGCCCAATATCGACTCCCTGCCAGCCGTCGGGAATATTTCCCGCAACGACTTTATTCGCAGCGTTCGCTTCGAGTTTCTGCGAGATTACCGTATCGACCGGCAGAACTAATTCGCATTTCTTGGCGCCGGCCATAAGCTCCTTCGCCTTATCGACAAAGTCATTTTCGCAAAGACTATTTCCGACTGTTAACCCCCTGGCTTTGAAGAATGTGTAAGCCATGGCGCCGCCGATGAGGATGCGGTCAACCTTTTGCATAAGGCTTTCGATGACTTTCAGTTTATCGGAAACCTTTGCCCCGCCGAGGATTGCGACGAAAGGCTTTTTGGGATTATCGAGGGTCTCGCCAAGGAATTTAAGTTCTTTTTCAAGGAGAAAGCCTGCAACACGGTCTTTGCCCTTCATCATAACCGGGACGGTGTACATCGAAGCATTATCGCGGTGAGCAGTTCCGAATGCGTCGTCAACATATACATCGCCTAACTCGGCTATTTGTTTTGCGAAGTCGTCCTTGGCCTTCCGCAGGGCAGGATTTTCCTTCGCGTTTTTGTCCTTTATTTCTTCTTCCTTGTGGAATCTTACATTTTCAAGCAGCAGACAATCGCCGGGTTTCATAGCAGAGGTTTTTTTCTTTACTTCCGGCCCGATGCAGTCGCTTGCGAAAGAGACGGGGTTTTTCAACAACTCACCTAATTTTTTCGCGACGGGAGCGAGCGAATACTTGGCGACTTTTTCACCGTCGGGTCTGCCGAGGTGACTCATCAGGATAACGCAGCCGCCTTTGTCGAGAATTGTTTTTATTGTCGGCAGAGCCGCGACGATTCTCGTATCGCTGGTGATATTGCAATTTTCATCGAGCGGGACATTGAAATCGACCCGCATAAGGACTTTTTTCCCTTTTACGTTTATATCGGCAACTGTTTTTTTAGCCATACCTTACCTGCCTTGTAAAAAGAATTGATAATAAAAAACAGGGTCCCGAATTTCCTGTCGGGACCCTTTGATTTACTTAACCGAGTTTCGCCATTTTTTCCATAATATCTACGGTGCGGTTCGAATAGCCCCACTCATTGTCATACCAGCTTATCACCTTGACCGTTTTGCCCTTGACCATTGTCAAAAGCGAATCGAAGATGCTCGAAGCTGGGTTATTGACAATGTCGCTGCTGACGATTGGCTCATCGCAATATACGAGAACGCCTTTCATCGGGCCATCGGCGGCCTTCTTCATCGCGGCGTTTACGGCGGCGACTGTGACGTCCTTTTTGACGTTGACGACGAGGTCAACGATGCTTCCGACCGGAATCGGAACACGAACCGCGAAGCCATCGAGCTTGCCGTCAAGCTCAGGGACAACTTTTCCGATTGCCTTGGCGGCGCCGGTGCTTGTGGGAATCATATTGGCAGCCGCGGCCCTGGCCCTGCGAAGGTCACTGTGAATCTGGTCGGCGACCTTCTGGTCGTTGGTATATGCGTGAATTGTTGTCATAACTCCGCTTTCGATACCGAACGTATCGTTGAGTACCTTTGAAATCGGGGCAAGACAGTTCGTCGTGCAGCTTGCGTTCGAGACGCACTTGACATCTTTGGTAAGCGTGTTGTCATTGACGCCCATCACGATTGTCGCATCGATATTGTCCTTTGCAGGGACAGTCAGTACGACTTTCTTGGCGCCGGCTTTGATATGGTCGCCGTAGCCGCCCTTCTCGGACGATACCTTCGTGAATATGCCCGTCGATTCGACAACAATATCAACGCCCATACTCTTCCATGGCAGTTCCGCCGGGCTTCTCACAGCCAGCACCTTGATGGTCTTGCCGTTTATCACGAGGTCAGTACCCTTTGCTTCTACTGTGCCCTGCCATTTGCCCTCAACCGTGTCATACTTGAACAGATGCGCCAAGCTTTTGGCGTCCGACAAATCATTAATAGCGACCAGTTCGAGGTTGGTCTTGCGGGACATCAGAATTCTCGTTACGGCTCTGCCGATTCGGCCGAAACCGTTTATTGCAACCTTTGTTGCCATTCGTAAATCTCCTTTTCTTAATACTGTAAATGCGGTTTTTTGCTTGTTTATGCTGTTTTACAACAAACGAAACAGCTACTTTATTTATAATCATCCCTCTTGTCAAGAATTTATTGCCGACAATCGCCAAACCGGCCTAAAACACGGTTTTAAGGCTAAATATCCGTTAAAACAGAAATCTTTCCGGTCCGACGGCCCGGCCTTTATATATCCCGCTTGAAAAAGCGGGAAACAGAACGCGTAATTCCCAGCGAGAGGTTGAACCTCGGATTGAAAATCAATCTTTCCATCGTCGTAAATTTTTCAGGCGGTTCTTCTATCTTTATTTTCTGCAGCATAATTGCCGGAACAATTCTTATCAGAACGCTTACAATAAAAATAGACTGAAGCCGGTACGCTGCGACAGTCGGCAGATGCGGGCCGAGCAGTCCGCCTAACGTGGAGCCGGCAAAGACACAGAAAAAGTTAATGGCGTTGAAATATGAAATACTGCTTATGCGGATAACGTGTCCCTGATAATTAAGATAGTAAACGAAGACGGCAAGATTGTAGCCCGCCCAGCAAAAGCCGGCCAGCGCCTGAACAAACATCAGTACCCAGAAATTACCCGTTATTACCCATGGCAGCGGCAACAGGGTAATTCCGAGTGCGCAGAAACGTATCGGAGCAATCGCGCCGAGCCGGCCGATTACCCTGCCCCACAAACCCAAAAAACCAACAGTCGTTACTATCACCGTCACCGTCAATATAGTATATTCGAAGTAACTTAATTGCAGATTCTTGAGCATATGCACCGCGAAAAAAGGCGAGGCAAAGTTCACGCCCAGGCTCAATAGACCTGTCGCCAAAGTAAAGGTGCCGAAATTTGTCTTTGGTAAATCCTTAACAAAGGCGATGAAGCCGCTGGCATGTTTATACATTTTCGTTGTTGTCGGCGGCTCGTATGTCATGGCCAGCAGCAAACCGGAAACGGCCCTTGCTATGAAACAAGCCAGCCAAATCCAGGAAAACATCCATATAACCTTGGCGGAGCGGTCGAGAAGGACGCCGGCTAAGATGGCAACGACAATCTGAATAAGACTTAAAACCCGGTTTCGGCCGGCAAAATATTTTCCGTGCCACTTCTTCGGAACAATATTGCCCATCCAGTCGGCCCATGAAGACGCGCCGAGATTTCCCGCGCTGGACAGCAGAACATAAAAACCTATGGCTGCCCAAACAGCCGTATTCCTGCTGTGAAAATGAGAGGCCAGCGCGAAAGGAATAAAGCCTATCGCCTGAAAAAAAACTGTAAGAGTAACCAGCTTTTTACGGCTGCCGACCTGCTGCAAAGCCGTCGGGCTATAGATATGAATCAGCGATGCTGCCAGAGCGGGCAAACTGGCGGCAAGCCCTATCTGGAGTGTGCCTGCGCCCAGCGCATTGAGATAGGGGATGTAGAAGGCCTCAATTATGGCAATCATAACCATTGCAAATGAGCCTTCCACAAGGGAAATCTGCATCGCCTTGAGCCGCTTCTTCCGTCCGCCTACGACAGTATCATCGGGCGTCAGCAAATCGTATTCATTATCCGGCATAGTGTTTTCGTTTTCTTCACAATTACAAAAACTACTATTGTAACAAGTTTAACTGTTCTTTTCAAGAACTGTAAGAACAATCACCGCTTTGAAAAGCATTATTCGACAGGAAACGGATTATTGGGTTCGACAAGCTCACCACAGGTTCGTAAAATGGCGGTTATGGACAAGGACCTGAAAAACAATACGTTCCGCGAACTCGAGAATATAGTTGAAAATTTTGGTCAGAAGAAATACTTAGCCAAATATATTTTCACGTTCATCCACTGCAAGGGAGCCGTTGACATATCAGATATAAGCCAATTGAGCAAGGTCTTTCGCACCGAGCTGGCTAAGCAGGGTTATTACATCTCTGGCTTGAAAACCGTGCGGACTTTAGCGGACACCGATGGCACTAAAAAATATCTTTTCGAACTGGGCGACGGCAATCGAATCGAGACGGTTCTTTTACTCGACGGCGACCGCAAAACGCTATGCGTTTCGACACAGGCGGGCTGTTCGATGGACTGCGCATTCTGCGCTACTGCGAAACTGAAATTCCAAAGAAACCTCACCGCTGCCGAGATTGCCGACCAGGTAAATGTCGCCGAGGCGGACAACGGCAAAATAAACAATGTTGTTTATATGGGAATGGGTGAGCCGATGCTGAATTACGAGGCGGTTCTGAAATCGGTGCGAATACTGAACAATCCCCAGGGGAAAAACATCGGAATTCGTCATTTGACAATCAGCACCTGCGGAGAAACCAAGGGCATCCGAAAACTGGCAGAAGAAGATGTTCGTCCGCGACTGGCCATATCGCTGAATGCACCTATCGATTCGCTGCGAAGTAAAATTATGCCCATAAATAAAAAGTATCCCATCGCAGCTTTGCTGGATGCGGTGAAGGATTACCAGATAAAAACAGCAGAGCGGGTAACTTTCGAATACGTATTGATGAAGGACACAAACGACTCCTCGCTGCACGCCCAAATGCTCGCCAAACTGCTGCGATATGTGAAATGCAATGTGAACCTGATTGAGTATAATCCCCATCCGTACTGCCTGTTCGAGGCGAGTGACAGGGTGGCCATAAAACGGTTCAAACAGACGCTGGAAGACGCCGGTATAGAAACAATAATTCGCTTCAAAAAGGGACGCAAAATAAAGGCGGCCTGCGGCCAACTGGGCGCGGATATGATAGAAAATAAACCGCAGGACAAACGCGGAAGTTAACTGCAAATTACCACTTGACTAATCAGACCGGCATTCATAAACTCGCTCTTTTATTTGAATGGGATTTAAGGATGGTCGGACAGATGAAAGAAGCAATTATAAAAGCAGACGCCCTGATAGAAGCGATGGAATATATCCGGCGGTTTCGCGGCAAAATCGTGGTCGTAAAACTGGGCGGAAGTATCCTCGATGATATCTGTCTGCAAAAAAAACTCCTGACCGATATCGCGTTCATGGCTACCGTCGGGATTCGTCCTATTATCGTCCACGGAGGCGGAAAGGCGATTACAAAGGCAATGAACGAAGCGGGCCTCGAGGCGGTCTGGGTGCAGGGTCGGCGATATACCGACGAGCGGACACTGACCATAGTGGAGCACACACTCGTGCAGGAAGTCAATATGCCGATTTGCAATATGCTTACGGAGCTTAACTGCAAGGTGATGCCGCTGCATTCTTTGAGCAGCTGTGTACTGTTCGCGGAAGTACTGCGACTGCCCGGCGAAAATGGACGAAAAATCGACCTCGGGCTGGTCGGCGAAGTTACTGAAGTAAATTCTGAATTGCTAAAGACGCTTTGTGCCGACGGGATTATACCGGTTATCGCACCGGTAGCCAAAGACGGAGCCGGCGGAAGATTAAACGTCAACGCCGACAGCGCAGCGGGCAAGATTGCCGGCGGGGTCGGCGCAGAGAAGCTTGTTGTTGTCAGCGATACGCACGGGATACGAACCGACATCAACGACCCTGAAAGCCGGGTGTCGAGTCTTAATGAGGCACAAATTAAAGATATGATTGACACCGGCATTATAGGCGATGCGATGCTGCCCAAGGTCGAAGCGTGCCTGATGGCGCTGGAGGCAGGGGTCAAGAAGGCACATATTATCGACGGCAGGATACCGCATTCGCTGCTGTTGGAAATTTATACAGACAAGGGCGTTGGAACAGAGATTATTAAGAATTGAGAGCAATTATGACTACAGAAGAAACTATCGCTTTGTTTGACAAATACGTCATCGCTAATTACAGTCGCCTGCGGCGCGTCATTGTAAAGGGCCAGGGCAGCTACTGCTTTGATGCCGAAGGAAATAAAATCCTGGATATGTTTCCCGGCTGGGCCGTCAGCGGAATTGGTCACTGCCATCCGAAGGTAGTTGCTGCCGTCCAAAAACAGGCCGGCGAACTGCTGCACGTCGATAATACATTTTATACCGAACAACAGGGACTGCTTGCAAAGCTGCTCAGCGAACGGGCGTTCGGCGGCAAAAGTTTTTTCTGCAACAGCGGCGCCGAAGCCAACGAGGCTGCACTGAAACTGGCTCGGCTGTCCACATCGAGCGAAAAGTATAAATTTATCACCGCAGAAGGCAGCTTCCACGGCCGGACTTTTGCTGCCGTCACGGCGACCGCCCAGCCGAAATATCACGAAGGCTTTTTGCCGCTGGTGCCGGGTTTTGTATATGTGCCGTTCAACGATATCAAGGCTCTGGAGTCAGCGTTCACCGATGAGGTCGCCGCGGTTATGGTCGAGCCGATTCAGGGTGAAGGCGGAATAAATGTCGCCCAAAAGGAGTACCTGCAGGCGATTCGGCAATTATGCGATGAAAAAGGTGCGGTAATGATTCTCGACGAGGTACAAACGGGAATGGGCCGGACAGGTAAATGGTTCGCGTACCAGCATTTCGACGTCGAGCCGGATATTATGACTCTGGCAAAGGCGCTAGGAGGCGGAGTAGCCATCGGGGCGATGATGGCACGGGAAGAACTGGCGGCAAAGCTGGTTCCGGGCAAACACGCCTCGACGTTCGGCGGAAACTGTTTGGCGTGCGCAGCAGGTGTCGCGGTAATCGAAGCGATAGAAGAAGATAATCTCCTCGAAAACGCGGTCGAGATGGGACAATACGCCAATGAAAAACTAAACGAGCTGAAACAAAAACATTTCATCATAGACCACGTCCGTGGAATCGGCTTGATGATTGGCATCCAACTGAAAGGCCCCGGCGCACAGATAGTTCAGAAATGCCTCGATAAAGGGCTGCGGATAAACTGTACCCACGACAGCGTCCTGCGGATGATGCCGGGGATGATTGTTACTAAAGAACAGATTGACCAGGCTGTCGATATTATCGACAGCGTTTTAACTGAAAGCGGAAAATGAAACATTTCCTGTCAATAAACGATTGTTCTACGAAAGATTTGAACGCCCTGCTTGATTTGAGCGCTTCGCTTAAAAAACTCTACAAAAGCGGCAAGCGGGACCTCTGCCTTGCCGGCAAGGTGCTGGCGATGCTGTTCGAGAAGCCCAGCCTGCGGACACGAATCAGCTTTCACGTCGCGATGACCGACCTCGGCGGAAGTGCTATTTACGTCAAGCCCGAAGACATCGGCGGCATCGGCAAACGCGAACCAATTAAGGATATGGCACGGGTACTGAGCCGATATGTGGACGGCATAATGGCGCGGACATTCGAGCACCGAGTCGTTGTCGAGCTGGCGCAGTTCGCAACTGTACCGGTGATAAACGCGCTGACGGACTGGTCGCATCCCTGCCAGGCGATGGCGGACGTGCTGACGATAAAGGAACATCTCAGCCGATTAAAGGGCGTTAAGGTCGCCTATGTCGGCGACGGGAATAACGTGGCTCGGTCGCTTGCGTTCGCCGCAGCTAAATTGGCAATGAAACTCGTCGTCGCATCACCTAAAGGCTACGAACTCGACAAAGAGACAATCAAGACAGCCAATCGGATTTCCGCCGACAGCGTCTCGCAGGTAAACGAACCGAAAAAGGCTGTTGACGGCGCAGATATTATCTACACCGATACATGGACAAGTATGGGACAGGAAGATGAAAAGAAAAAACGCATCAAGGCCTTTAAGGATTTTCAGGTCAATGCCAAATTAGTCAAACTTGCAGGAAGCAACGTTAAAATTATGCACTGCCTGCCGGCGTATCGCGGGCTTGAAATCACCGACGAGGTCGTCGAATCGAAAAATTCTATTATCCTCGACCAGTCCGAGAACCGCCTTCACTTCCAGCGGGCGCTTTTGAAAAAACTTTTAAGCTGACAAAATACCAATTCGATGAAACGAAAAATTCTCGTCGCGACTACGAATCCGGGCAAGGTTGCCGAGCTAAGGGCAATGTTAGATTTGGACATCGAGTGGGCGGGGCTTTCCGATTTTCCGAACATTCAGGAAATTGATGAGGATGGAAAAACCTTCGCCGAGAACGCCCGCAAAAAAGCCCTTGGATATGCGAAGCAAACAGGTCTTTGGACGATTGCCGATGATTCAGGTTTGGTAGTCGATGCGCTGGCAGGTGAGCCGGGGGTAAAAAGTGCGAGATTTTCCGGCGCCAAAGATAAAGAAAGGACCCTGCTCGACCATAAGAATATGGCCAAGGTTTTAAAGCTTCTTAAGGCAGTGCCAGAAGAAAAAAGAACAGCGATATTTATGTGCTGCCTGTGTTTGGCCAGTCCTGATAAAGTTTTAATTGAGACAGAAGGAAAGCTCCAAGGCGTTATCGCAGAAGAGGAAACAGGGACCAACGGTTTCGGCTATGACCCGATTTTTTTTGTGCCGGGATTGAACAAAACCGTCGCGCAACTGACAAGTGAAGAAAAAAATGCGATTTCTCACCGCGGCGGCGCAATTCGAAAATTAAAACCGCCTCTGGAGCAACTCTTAGAGAGTATCTGAAAAGACAAAAGTTGTTTTTTCTTGACAATCCTTCAGGTTATCTATATTTGTCCATGCTTTGGCGCCGCCAGCTGCGGCTGAGCCATTTCCAAATTTTGTTAAGGAATCATCGACTAATACTCGATAAAAGGAGTATTCGGTAGCTTAAAAGCAAGTTCTATATGGCAAAAACGAACAACAAGAAGTCATTGGTGATTGTGGAATCACCAGCCAAGGCCAAGACGATAAATAAATATCTCGGCTCCGACTTCGATGTGCAAGCATCGATGGGACACATCCGTGACCTGCCTTCGAAGGGACTAAGCGTAGATATAGAGCACGATTTTGAGCCGACCTACGAGATAACACCGAACAGAAAAAAGACAGTGGCAACCTTAAAGGCCGCGGCAAAGGGCTGCCAAAATCTTTATCTCGCAACCGACCTTGACCGCGAAGGCGAAGCCATCGCCTGGCACCTTGCGCAGGTCCTCGGCGTGCCGGAAGACAGAACTTACCGCGTGATTTTCAATTCCATAACGCAATCGGCGATAAAGCAGGCCTTTGCCGAGCCGGGCAGAATCGATATGGACAAGGTCATGGCCCAGCAGGCCCGGCGAATCCTCGACCGAATAGTCGGCTACCAGATAAGCCCCCTGCTCTGGAAAAAAGTCACACGCGGACTTTCCGCAGGACGCGTCCAGTCAGTCGCGGTCAAAATCGTCGTCGAAAAAGAGAGGGAAATTCAGGCTTTCAAAGCGAAGGAATACTGGCTCATCCCGGCGGTTTTTACCTCTGATTTACAAAACGACTACCATCAGCAATGGATGGATTTAATAACGCCAAAAACCGAAACCGACAAGCCCGCTACTATCGTCGAACAAAACGAATGGCTGGAAAAGCATAATGCCTTTAAGGCAGAACTCATCAAGGTCGGTGATGAGAAATTCACCGCATCAGCAGGCCAGGATGCGGAGAAAATATTCGGCGCGTTAAAAGACGCAAAGTTCAAAGTCTCTGACATAGAGCAGAAGGAATCGTCATCGCACCCGCCGGCGCCTTTTATAACTTCCACGCTTCAGCAGGCGGCCGCAAACCTGTTGGGATTCGCAACCAAGAGAACGATGCGCGTCGCACAGCAATTATACGAAGGTATTGATTTAGGGTCGATGGGACATCTCGGCCTTATCACCTATATGCGAACAGACAGCACGCATCTGTCCGGCGAAGCCGTAAAAGAAGTGCGCAATTATATCGGCAAGCATCTCGGCGATAAGTATCTGCCCGAAAAAGCGAATTTCTACACATCCAAAAAAGGCGCCCAACAGGCACACGAAGCCATCCGTCCGACGGACGTTGACTTTGCGCCGTCGGATGTAAAACAATTTTTAACGGTGGAGCAATATAAACTCTATGACATTGTTTGGCGGCGGTTCGTAGCGTGCCAGATGGCCTCGGCCAGGTGGGAGCAAACAACCCTGAACATTTCCGCCGATACCTCCATCGGGCAGTGCTGGTACAGAGCTACCGGCCGGGTACTTATCTTCGACGGCTTTACTAAACTATGGGGAACGCCCTCGAACCTCCAGCAATTGCCTCCTTTGAAACAAGGCCAGAGCCTGGCGACGGTAGATGTAAAGGCCGAGCAGCATTTTA
>JAQTMR010000015.1 GCA_028714255.1 Phycisphaerae bacterium
AGGCCGAGCAGCATTTTACCAAACCGCCCGCCCGATACACCGAAGCGTCACTGGTAAAAGCCCTCGAAAAGGAAGGCATCGGCAGGCCGAGCACATATGCCTCAATCATAAGCACCATCCAGGACAGGGGCTACGTCGAGCAGACGGAGAAAAAATTCTTCGCCACAGAACTCGGCGAGGTGGTCACCGATAAGCTCAACGAATATTTCCCGAAGATAATGGACATCACCTTTACGCGTTATATGGAAGAACAACTGGATAAAATCGAGGAACAGCATCTCGACTGGCTCGGCGTTCTTAAAGAATTCTATGGCCCGTTCAAACAAAAACTCGATACCGCAACAACAGAAATGAAGCACGCCAAGGCCGAGACCCAGCCGAGCGAATATAAATGTCCCGACTGCGGCAAGGAAATGGTTTACAGGTTCGGCAAAAACGGCAGGTTCCTTAGCTGCTCAGCCTACCCGGAATGTAAATTCGCGTGTCCCTGCGACAGAGAAGGCAAAATAGTCGAGCAAAAAGTAAGCGAGCATAAATGCCCAGTCTGCGGCAAGGAAATGATTGAAAGACGAGGCCGATTCGGGCCGTTCCTGGGCTGCAGCGACTATCCGAATTGCAAAACAATTCTTGGCCTCGATAAAGAAGGTAACGTCCTTCCGCCCAAAAAACCGCCGGAACCGACAGGAGTAAAATGCTACAAGTGCAAAGAAGGCGAACTGGTAATCCGCAAGAGCAAAAAAGGCCCCTTCATGGGCTGTAACAGGTTTCCGAAGTGCAGGACCATCGTCAGCATTAAGCAGTTAGAGAACCTGAAAAAAATGCAGGCAGAGGGAATCTGGCCGCCGAAGACGTACGAAGAAGCTGACAAGCTGCTCGGGAGGAAAAAATCAAAAGTTAAGACATCGAGCAGCCGTTAAGAATAAAAAAACAGTTTTTCGCACATCCCCGCAAATCATAAAATCAAAAATTTGCAAAATTGGTTTTCAGTTAGTACAATAATCGCAAAGTGTATCTTGTAGTAGAGGCGAAAATTGTGGCAATGGCTAAAAAAGAGCAAACCAAAACAGAGAATTTTGAAACGGTCGAGCCGATAGGCAAACGCGTGCTGATTCGCAAGGACCAGGACAAGAAAGAAACCAAAGGCGGAATCAGGCTCCCGGACAACATAGAAATCCCGACGATAACCGGCCGAATCGTATCAATCTCCGCAGAGGTCGAAAATTCGCAGGACATACCGCTGCGCCAATATGACAAGGTGCTCTTTAATCCTAAAGGCGCCATACCCGTTGATTTCGAAGGCGATAATCGCCTGTTCGTGGTCGAAGTCGAAAACGTCGTCGCGGTGTTCAGAAAATCATAAATACAAAACAGTAAATATAAAAAGCCGGAAGGGAATCAGCCTTCCGGCTTTTATTTCCTTTAGGGGTCGTTGTGTCAACCGCTAAGGAAATTACGGGGGGATAAATAAAGACTATTTATCTACATAAGTTCGTTAGTTTAAAAGCCAGTTATCCGTAAGGATAACCAAATCATTCAAGGTTACACTGCAATCGCCATCGAGGTCGGCATCCGGACATAAATTAAACATATACGCTGAGCCGGATTCGTCATCATTACCGCGTGCTCCGACAACGGCCCGTCGGCCCACGCCGATAGCCACGGAGAAACCAAAGTAGTCCCCGGCTGCGGCATCAGAGGCGGTCAGCTTGGCCTGCTGGTCCCAGTTGTTGGGGTCGATTTCGTTAGGAGCAAATATATATGCAGAACCTGAGCTGCTGTCATTACCATAAGCGCCAACGAGAGCGTGACCTGCACCGATAGCAACTGAACAACCAAAGAAGTCATTCGCCGCGGCATCAGAGGCGGTCAGCTTGGCCTGCTGGTCCCAGTTGTTGGGGTCAATTTCGTTAGGAGCAAATATATATGCGGCGCCGGCGTCTTCTTCGTCATCCTCATCATTCAAACGAGCCCCTACAATCGCATAGTACCCATCGATAGAAACAGAAGTACCAAACTTATCTGATGTGGCGCTGTCACTGGCGGTCAGCTTGGCCTGTTGCGCCCAGGCAGAACCATTATACCTGAATATATAAGCTGAGCCGCTGTAGCTATTACATCCAACAGCTCCTGCGATGGCATACTCCCCATTTATAGAAACAGAGTATCCAAACCTGTCCTGTGCTGCGGCATCGGCGACGGGCAGCCTTGCCTGCTGGCCCCAATTGTTTGTGCTTCCCTCGTTGCGATAGAATATATAAGCCGAGCCGGTGTTGTTCTTTCCCGGCATATCACTGAGATATGCCCCGACAATGGCACAATCGCCGCTGATATAAACAGACTGGCCGAACGAGTCCCCGCTATCACAATCGGATGCGGTACGCTTGGCCTGCTGAGTCCAGATACCATCATTACATTCGAAAATATATGCAGCGCCGGTGTAGTCATTACAACCAATAGCGCCGACAATTGCGTGATTGGCGCTGATAGAAACAGAGGCGCCGAAGTAATCACCGGCATGACCACTGCTGGCGGTCAGCCTGGACTGCTCAGTCCAGATACCATCATTACATTCGAAAATATATGCAGCACCGGTGTAGCTATTATCCCCGGGCGCACCGACTATGGCAAAGTCACCATCAACAGCAACGGAAAAACCGAACCAGTCGCCTGCCTCACCACCGGAGGCGTTAACGTCGAACAGATTTGAGTTGCCGCTATCCAGCCACTGGCTTGCAAAGACGCTGTAATCTTTGAGGTCCACATAAGAATCCTCATAAAGGTCGCCGAAGATGCTGGCTTTGTATATAATAACCGGCCCAGGCGGACGAGGAACATTCTTAAAGCTTCCGCTAACATACTCGGTGGGCAAATGAGCAATCCTGTCCACGACATCCATACCGCTTATGACTTGTCCAAAAACGCAGTATCCAACATCATTTACATCAGTTGGGTCTATCCTATCTTCCGGGGCTTTCCAGTCCAGGCTATTGTTGTCCACAAGATTTATGTAGAACTGAGAATCAGCGGAGTTCGCCGCTGAACCTCTTGCCATTGCGATTGTGCCGCGAAGGTTACTAAGTCCATTATCGCTTTCATTGATTATCGGGGCGCACGGGTCCGACATAATCAGGTTCGTATCATAGCCGCCGCCCTGTATCACGAAGCCGTCCATTACACGGTGGAAAATCAAACCCTCATAGAAGCCCGATTTTACGTACATCAGGAAGTTCGCCACTGTTACCGGTGCGTTGGCGTCGTCAAGCTCGATTACAATATCTCCGAAGTTGGTTTGTATTTCAACTGTGGGAGCCTCGCCATAGGCAGACACGACCAAAAATAACAATATGAAGATTGAAATCCACTTTTTCATTTTTAATCCCGTTTCATTCTATTTTCATTTATCTGGTTACGCTGTTATTTTACGAAACCTGCTTTGTTTGCCGCTTTGTCCTGGACCTGAGGAGCAAACCGCCCAACCCTAACAATAACACCGTTGTCGGCTCCGGCACAGGCTCCGGAACTGGGAAATCATCCGGCGGCGGTGGCGGTGGCGGCGGCGGTGGCGGTGGCGGTGGCGGCGGTGGTGGCGGTGGCGGTGGTGGTATTTTAGACCCGCCTCCAGTATACCCTTGTCGGCTATAATCAGCGGCACTTGGGTATATCCTGCCCCCGCCGCCAAGAGTAATCTGCCCTTCCTTAATCAAAAACTCGTATTTAGACCGTTCAAATACGGCTATAATAATTTTCGGTGTATCAAGATATACTACGGTGCGGTTTGCCGTCGGGTCACTAACATCGCCTATCCAGTAAACAAAATAATAGCCCGGTTTCGGAGTGGCGGTCAAAGTAACATCTGTATTCAACCCGAAGCGATGAACCCCTACATCAGGAGTTACTGTGCCGCCCTCAACACTTGACTGTTGAACCAAAAGAACTGTGCCGTCTGCAAGCGACTGCTGACCTGTTGCAAAAAATTCAGAAGCACTGTCAATGCCATATGCCGGCTCAAGCAAACCGTAGGACAAACACGCAAAAACTAATATTGCTGCCTGCCATCTTATCAATCTTAAACGATTCTTTTTCATCATCCCCCTTAGGTATATATTTAATTGCGAGAACGAACTTAACATGACTTGACAGAGTTCCTTCGTTTTCTAAAAACCATTGCCCCGCCAAGACCAAGTAATGCTAATGTGCAAGGTTCAGGGTTGGGAATAGGGATTATATTGTTGACAGGTTCCATCGCATAGGCACCTGAAGTCCGTTTGCCGGAGCTGCGGAATATCAAAAACCACGAATCCTTACCCGCAACTAAAGTGCCGCCATTAAATTCCCACCATATTTGCTCGCCGCTGCCATTATCGCCCCACGCATTTGATTCTACACACAGGGGTATGAACGGATTGTCGAGGTCACGAGGGTCCTGATTACCCATATTATTGACATTAAGCACATGGCCGTCATCGGCCCACATGGTAAAACGCTCGATTGCCGTGCTGCCGGTATCGTTGAAAATCTGATAGGCGTAAATGTAGCGGTCATTCCCACCGGGCACATCAAAGCCGGTAGCGTTTGCCCACTCATTTCCGTACGCTCCACCCGTATCATAAACGGCAAATTCTACACGTCCTTTTACGCCGGTGTCGGAGTCGTCGAAATACGACCTGCCCTGATAGTATGAACTATACGGCAGGTACGTCAACGCTGCATCTGCGTTCTGCAGCAACAATGCCGCAACAAGTAACAAGCTTAATAATCTGATTTTTCTCATTTTATATCCCCTGATTTAGTTTGATTTTTGGGCTTTGCTTGAATTATCTATTCCCCCGAATTTACCCATTTTAACATATGGACAACGCAAATTCAAGTAAAAAATGCCCATTTCAAGTAAAAAACCTGTTATTTTCTCCTATGACTTCCTAAAAACTGTTGTTTTTTTCGGACAAAAACCCAGATGCTCGCCGTGCCAAGTAACATAATAGTTGCCGGCTCAGGAACAACGGATGCGGACGAAGTAAATGATGCCGTCGCTGTGCAACCCTTGTTCCAATCGCCACTCAATGGCACATGGTTGGCAAAGCCGAATATAAAAGATTCGTCCGTCAAGGAGCCGATAATCTCCGAACCGGTGATGGTTACCACGTCAATAAAGAAAAATGGAGCCGTTGTCCCAAAGCCGAATGGTGTCAGGTATGCCTTTTCAAAATCAATTTGAATCAGAGCGGCACTGCTGGTGTCCTGGCCATCCGCAAAAAACTTGATTGTTCCGCCTTCTGTTTCACCGCCCATGATATCACCATAGTAGTTAACGTCAGTCATCGTGAAGAAAGCATTGGTGTAAGTATTCCCGGAATAGGGAATCGTCAACGACAGTCCCGTTTTAGTGTCAGCCCAGCCGCCGGTAATAAGGTCATTTACCAAATCGATAGTGAACAGCGGCATGCTCTCGTTCACTGCAGGGTCGGCAAAAGTGGCAATCGTTACAGTGGTCGCTTGCGATGAACCGCACAACAGCATGACAAGAATTACAACCAGAAAATTAGAAATAAGAATTTTTTTCAGCACGTGTCCCCCCATTGTTTTTCTTTTATTAACCTCTGCTCGATTCTTAGCAGAGCTATGATTAAACAACTCAAATATAGCACGCGGATTTCTCATCATTTCAGCCTTTTCACTAAAAAGACAGTTACGTTCCGGATTTCCCGACCGATGAGTTTTCTTCCGCCCCCTGCTGATACGTTAGCTTGCTGCTGCATAGAGCGCAGCCAAACCACCTGCACATAAAACGTATATCTTTATCTCTCTCGACCCCCATTTAGAGGTGTGTGTTTCCACACAAGCCCTAACTGCATAAAACCAAAGTCTGTACAAAATCCGTGTTGCTTTTACTGATGAGTTTTCTCACGCCCCCAAACTGACGATATTATTTAATCATATTCACTGACAAAAGTCAAGGAGTTTTTTGGAATTTTCGGCAATGGCTGAAATGAACTGGCACTAACCAGCTTGAAATCCCTTCAGAAATGGTCTAAAAGGCCGAATCTCAAAGTAAAAGGCGGACAAAAAATTTTGTTTACGCCTCACATCCGTTTATTACTTTTAGCTTTTCTTGTTTGTTTTTCTTACCGGTTTTTCTCGGACGAATCGGCTGATATTGCGAACCGCCTGACGGAGACGCTGCTCGTTTTCAACAAGAGCTATGCGCATATAGTTTTCACCGTTCTCTCCGAAGGCCCGGCCCGGCGCAATCGCGACCTCGGCGTACTCCATAAGGTCCATCGCATAATCGATACTGCCTTTGCCTCTCGAATGTTCCTGCGGCACTTTCGCCCATACGAACATCGAAGCCCTCGGCTTCTCGACTTCCCAGCCTATCCTGTTTAGTCCGTCACATACAACGTCACGCCGGGACTGATACTTTTGGTTTTGAGCGATAACATCGTTGCTGCACTCCCGCAGGGCAATGATACCGGCAATCTGAATGGCCTGGAATATGCCGTAGTCATAGTAGCCCTTTATCGTTGCCAGATAATCTATCATACTTTTATTGCCGGCAACAAAACCAACTCTAAAGCCGGCCATATTATAGGGCTTGCTTAGAGTAATAAACTCAACGCCGACGTCCTTCGCGCCCTTGACAGAGAGAAAACTCGGCGCCTTATAGCCGTCGAAACAGGTCTCGCCATAGGCAAAATCATGAATGACAGCTATACCGAACCGCTTCGCCAAATCCACGATAGGCTCGAAAAAGCCTTCGTCAACGGTCATCGCCGTAGGATTATGAGGGTAATTGAGAATAAGCAGCTTCGGCCTCGGATATAGGTGCTCAACCACATCTACGATATTCTTGATAAACTTTTCGTCATTGCCCAGAGGAACGGATATCACGTTTGCCCCTGCCAGAGCAACAGCGTAATTGTGTATCGGAAAAGCCGGGTCAGGAACAACCGCGGTATCGCCGGGACCTAACATCGCAAGGCACAAATGGCTAAAGCCTTCCTTCGAGCCAATACAGGCCAGTACTTCCGTTTCCGGGTCTAACTGAACATTCCAGAGCCGAGCGTATTTCTTGGCAACCTCGCCCCGCAAATTCTTAATCCCTTTTGAAGCGCTGTATCGGTGGTTTCGCGGGTCGCGGGCCGCTTCGCACAATTTATCAATGATGATTTTCGGCGCAGGGTCGGTTGGATTACCCATCCCAAGGTCTATAATATCGGCGCCCTGCTGGCGCTTGGCTAATTTCAATGCGTTCAATCGCCCAAACAAATAGGGTGGTAAACGTGTAATTCTCTGTGCAGGCTCAATCTTAAATTCAGGCATAATTTTTCCTATAAATCAAAAATAATGTTCTTAGTATAATCGGATAGTTTACACTTACAGAATGAATATTTAAATCATAATTTGTATCGCATAGGTCTGGCTGTTTCAAAACGGGAACAAGGCTGGATTTGTGCTAAAATTGCTTTACCAGGTGAATGCCCATTACCGTATCGTTAGTTGCCGGGACGCAAGCGGTATAAGGCAGTATTTTGAAGCTGGCCACCTCGAGCTGCGTCTGCTTCGCCGCGAAAGTATGTCCGACAACCCAGCCGATAGCTGCACCAAAGACAATATCGCTGCTCCAGTGGTCGCCCGTGTCCATCATCCTGTACGATATAAGCGAAGCAGCTATATAAGCGGGGATGCCGACATTCGGGCCGTAATACTCATCCAGCATCGAAGCGACTGTGAACGAACTCGCCGCGTGACCGCTCGGCCAGGCCCAGTCCTTGCCATTCGGAGAATCATTGTGCCTGATGGCCTTAAAGCTCAGTGTCGCAATACCTGATACCGATAACGCCGTTACCATCGCCCTTGCGCGGTCTGCGTTAAAGTCGTCCTGGTTCTTTTTGCTGACCGCGTACCAAAGAGCCGCGGCCCCGAATTGTGTCCACGGATGTCCGACAACATTGAGAGCTTCGTCTGTAAAGCCGTGAAAGCTGTGGTGGTCTTCGAAATTGTCGGCGACCTTTTCATCGGCGCCGCTGCTGTGCAACGCAACACTTGCGCCGCCGGCCAGTAAAAGAATAGAAAGATTGTCAGGTCTCAAAAAGCTTTCTTTTGTGTCCCTGATAATACTCCACGGCCAATCTTTAGTATTGGATTTGGCAAGCTCAACAAGATGCCCGGATGTCTCGGACAAATCTTCCAAAGCATTCTGCTTCTTCGAATTTTCGATTGTTTGATTCGCAATACCAGTAGTGTTAGTTTCTGCCGGCTTAGCAGTGGCAGCGAAACCGTCAGCTAAGAACAGTGCCGCACAGACAAACACCAGCCAATATTCCCCCCGCCGACATCCGTTCACCAGAAAAAAATCTGCAATCGTTATCACATTCATATCCCAAAAACTAAATGAGAAATATACAAACGGCTTCCTGCACAAGTGATTTACTTACAATATATTACGGCTATTTTAGTATGAAAACTGCAGTTGTTTTTCAAAAACCTATTTTGGCAGACAAATGCCGCTTCTATTGAGGGACAAATCTTACTATTCCCATTCAATAGTCGCCGGAGGCTTACTCGATATGTCATACACAACGCGGTTGACCCCACGAACCTCGTTAATGATTCTGTTTGATATCACTCCCAAAACTTCGTATGGGATTTGGGAGAAATCCGCCGTCATAAAATCAGGTGTCTCGACCGCCCGTACGGCAATCACGTTCTCATAGCTCCGCTCATCGCCCATAACCCCGACCGTCGAAACAGGCAAAAGAACCGCCAGCGCCTGCGATATCTTTCTATACAGCCCCGCCGATTTTATTTCATCTATTAAAATTTCATCAGCGGCCCGCAAAATTTCCAGCCTCTGGAGAGTAACTTCACCGACAATTCTCACCGCAAGACCTGGCCCCGGGAAAGGATGCCGCCAGACTATTGCCTCAGGCAGCCCGAGATACTCCCCTACGGTGCGGACTTCGTCCTTAAACAAGTCTCGCAACGGCTCAATCAATTCAAAACCGAGCTGCTTCGGCAAAGCCCCTACATTGTGATGGAGCTTTATATTCGCCGCCGGGTTGCCGTCTTTGGAGCCCGATTCGATAACATCAGGATAAAGTGTCCCCTGTGCGAGGAATTTCGCGTTTGGAATCTTCGACGCCTCGGACTTGAAGGCCTCGATAAATTCAGCGCCGATTACCATCCGTTTCCGCTGCGGGTCCGTCACGCCGGCCAAACCCTTAAGAAATTGCCTCGACCAGTCAACGACACGCAGGTCTATATGAAAGTGGTCACCGAATGTTGCGACAACGTCTTCGCGTTCATTGTTTCGCAGCAGACCGTTATCAACGAAAATACAAACAAGCTGGTCCCCTATCGCCTTATGAACGAGCGAAGCGGTAACTGAAGAGTCCACACCCCCGCTTAGACCGCAGATAACCATGGCGTCGCCGACCTTCTCGCGAACCGCATCGGTTGCCCTATCGACAAAGTCGCTCATCTTCCAGTCGCCGCTGCATCGGCAGATGTTATAAAGAAAGTTTTCCAAAATCGCCTGGCCCTGCGGAGTGTGCGCAACTTCAGGATGAAACTGAACGCCGAAAAACCCCTTGCTTTTATGTCTTACCGCGGCATAGGGACAGGTTTCAGTGGTCGCTAATATATCGAAGTCATCGCCTAATTCGCTGACCTGGTCGCCGTGACTGGCCCATACGCTGATTGAGTCCGGCAAATGTGCCAGCAAATCGCTTTTGTCAACTATCGACAGAATCGTTCTTCCGTACTCTCGTTTTTCTGCGGATATAACTTGCCCCCCGAGGATTTTGCATCCGAGTTGCATCCCGTAACAAATGCCCAGAATCGGAACGCCAAGCTCGAAGATTTTCCGGTCGCAATCTATCGCGTGTTTACTGTAAACGCTCGCCGGACCGCCGGAGAATATCAAGCCCTTAAGAGGTAACCGTTGTAATTTTTTCGCCGATATGTCCGCCCGGAAGATTTCCGAGTAAACGTTTTGCTCTCGAACACGCCTTGCTATCAGCTGACTGTACTGACTGCCGAAGTCGAGAATAGCAATCATCTCACGGTTCATAATCTATAAATTCTGCCCCGTAATGGGCCCCTTTCAACCGTTAGCCTTCGAAAGGCATTGTCGCCGAGTAGTTCGGCGCTTCTTTAGTTATCTGTATGTCGTGCGGATACGACTCGCTGACAGACGCAGAGCTTACACGCACAAACCGGCTGTTCTTTCTAAGCTTTTCAATATCTGCTGTCCCGCAATAACCCATCCCAGCCTTGAGGCCGCCGACGAGCTGATAAACAAAATCCGCCAGTGTCCCGCGGTACGGCACTCGGCCTTCAACGCCTTCGGGGACAAGTTTGTTTTTCTCGGTTGTTTTCTTTTGGCCGTACCTGTCCGCAGAACCTTTGACCATCGCTCCCAATGAGCCCATGCCCCTGTATTCCTTGAACTGCCTGCCCTTGTAGATAACTAATTGTCCCGGGCTTTCCTTCAACCCTGCGAACAATGAGCCTATCATTACGCTCGAAGCACCGGCGGCAATCGCCTTGGCTATATCGCCCGACCATCTTATCCCGCCATCGGCAATGACGGGGATATTATGTTTCTCCGCAACCGCAGTACAGTTGATTATCGCCGATATTTGAGGCATACCCGCGCCGGAAATTACTCTGGTTGTGCAAATCGCCCCCGGCCCGATACCGACCTTTATAGCGTTAGCCCCGGCGGCAATCAAATCATCCGCCGCTTCTGCCGTCGCGATATTTCCCGCAATCACATCGATATCATATTTACTTTTGATTTTCTTGACCGTGTCGATGACATTCTGCGAATGACCGTGAGCGGTATCGACAACAATAACATCGACCTCGGCTTCTATCAAAGCGGTGATTCGCTCATAATCCTGAACGCCCACCGCCGCCCCAACTCGCAGCCTGCCTCGTTTGTCCCTGGCCGCCATTGGGTACTGCTGAACGCGGTCAATGTCCCTCATCGTAATCAGACCGGTCAATTCGCCCTTAGAGTTGACCAAAGGCAGTTTCTCGACCTTGTGTTTTTGCAAAATCTCTTTTGCCTGTTCGAGTGTTGCCTCGGCAGAAGCGGTAACAAGATTGTCTTTCGTCATCACCGAACTTATCTTGACGTCACCGTTTTTTAGAAACTTCAAGTCCCTGCGTGTCAGAATTCCGACCAGTTTCTTGCCTTCGACGATAGGAAAGCCTGAAACATTATAATCGCCCATAAGCTCCTGCGCTTTTCTTACGGGGTCATTCGGCGATAATGTCACCGGGTCCAGAACTCGCTCGTTCTCCGAACGTTTCACCTTGGCGACTTCAAGCTGCTGCGCCTCTATCGGCAGATTCTTGTGGATTATCCCTATGCCGCCCTCCTGTGCCAGGGCTATCGCAAGCTGCGCCTCTGTAACGGTATCCATAGCAGCAGAAACTATCGGGATATTTAGCGTGATATTGTTGGTCAGCCGCGTGCTGGTTTGGGCCTGGCTCGGCACAAAATCGCTCTTGGCCGGTATCAGCAGCACATCATCGAAGGTTACACCTTCAGAGATGATTTTATTCTTGTCCATTATTCTCTCCAATTTACGCTGCTTAATATTATATTAAGTTAAGCAGTATAATAACGTTATAATTGTCCGTCAAACCTATTTTCGACAACCTTATCTTACTTTCTGCCTTTGTACTTCCAGATGCAGTTGACCGGGTTAAAGGAGAAAGACCTTGTTTGCCGCGGGTGAATTTGCTATTTTCTCACCGGATATACAATTAAAGGACCTGATACATGAGAAAGATGAAGGCTTTTCTCTCGATTTTCATCACAGATGCTACTGTATTTTTCTCAAGTGCATGCATAATGACACTCGAAATCGTCGCAGGCAGACTCATCGCAAGATACCTTGGCTCTTCCCTTTATACATGGACAAGCGTAATCGGCGTCGTCCTCGCCGGAATCACAATAGGCAATTATTTAGGCGGCAGAATCGCGGACCGATACAACGCTGCAAAAACGCTGTCGGTACTCTTCACCCTCTCTTCGATTGCATGTGTGCTGGTGGTTGTCTCAAACAACCTCGTGAACCAGTGGATACTGTTGTGGGAATTCAACTGGCCTGTGCGGGTATTCACCCATGTTTCTCTGGTATTCTTTATTCCGTCAATGCTCCTGGGCACGATAAGTCCCGTAGTTGCCAAAATGGCTCTCGACAGAAAATTGGCAACCGGCAGAACCGTCGGTGACATATATGCCGCCGGCGCTGCTGGAAGTATTTTAGGAACATTCCTCGCAGGTTTCTACCTGATAGCAATGATGGGGACTATTGCTATCGTCTGGGGTGTCGCCGCTGCCTTGTTGCTGATGGCTGTTTTGTATCGGCCCAGGTACTGGGGGCTATATGTATGGGCCGCGATATTTATTGCGTTAGTCGCAATGGCAATGGCGCCTGTAGAGTGGGTCGGAAGCGTCGGTGCTTCTGTCGGCTTGCGGGAAAAACACGACCCGGACATTATCTACGAAGACGAAAGCCAGTACGGCTACATCGCTGTAAGACAGCTCTCAAAAAACCCCGACCAACGCCAGTTTACTCAGGACAATAGTAAAAATCAAAGTACGGTAGTGATGGATAACATAAGAGATTTAAAGTTCGCCTATCCCCGTATCTTCGCAGCATTAACACATTCGCTCAGTAAAGGTAAGGAAAAACTTTCCACCTTAATGATAGGCGGAGGCGGCCATGTGTACCCGCGTTATGTCATGGAATTCTGGCCCGGTAGTCATGTTGACGTCGTCGAGATTGACCACGCGGTAACTAAGGCGGCAATCCTCGCATTTGGATTCCCGGCTGACAGCGCAATAAATGTTGTAAATATGGATGCCCGCAATTACCTCAGCGATTTGATTAGGAAACAAGCAGAGGGAAAATCTGTGCAGTTGTACGATTTTATCTACGGTGACGCCTTTACCGATTATGCTATTCCATACCACCTGACAACCAAAGAATTCAATGACAATATCGCTGCTGTCCTGAAAGATGACGGCGTGTACATGTTAAACGTGATTGATGTTTGTCAGAACGGACGGTTTTTAAGGTCGGTGGTCGGCACTTTCCGAAAGACATTTCCATTCGTCTGCATCCTGGCAGAAGTTGCCTCACGCTACGAAGGCGGCAATTTCGTGGTGGTTGGCTCCAAACGAAAGCTTGACCTTGATGGCATAAACCAGCATGAAATGGTAAGAAATCTGGCTCTTTGGGTATCCACCGATGCCGAGATAGAACAACTGAAAGAAAAAACAGGCACAGTTGTGCTAACGGATGATTATGCGCCTGCAGAAAATCTTTTATTGCCTTTTGCTCAGCAGAAGGCGTCTTTTCTGCTGGGCGAGCAGTATCTTGAGCAGGCTAAAGCTCTCTCTGCGGAACATCGATGGGATGAGAGTATCGCCAATTACCGTGCTGCCGCTAAGGTGCTTCCAAAGACTAACCTGCAGGTCCATGCCTATATTGGAATGGGGGGAATTTTGGCACAACTGGGCAGATGGGAGGAAGCCATTGAAGTTGCCAAAACTGCGATTGAATGTAACGACAGAGCCGCAGTAAAACAAAGTATGTCATTTTTCCTCTATAATATTCATATAGCGTTAAATCAAACCGGCAGGCGCAAGGAAGCAAACGAGTATCTATACAAAGCAATTCAGGCCTATAAAGAAGATTTGACAAGAGAGCCGTATTCGGCCACGATAGCTGTGAAGCTGGGCAGCGCCCTGGTCGAAGCTGGTAATTTTGACGAGGCGATAGAGCAATTGCAAAACACAATCACATATATGTCCGAGCACAATCAAACTCAGGATGCGGTTAAATTGCAGCAATATTTAGAGCTTGTAGAGACAGAAAAGAAAAAACAGAAATAGAATTTTTGCGGAAGGTTCACATATGGCAAAAAGCAAAGGACAGATTGAAGCCGAGATTAGCGAGGCCCTGATTAAATTCGAAAAAGAATATATGGGCCGAGGCCCAGAAGAAACCCAGACATACATCATTGATGATATGATATTTGTTCGGCTGAAACGCGTCCTGACTTCCGCCGAACAGCAGCTCGCCAAAACAACTGACAACGCCAAAGGAAGAACGCTGATAAAGCAGGTAAGGACCGAGCTGCTCGAAAAAGCCCGCTCGCTTCTTGAACCTCTCGTAGCCGAGATAACCGGGAAAAAGGTAAAAAGCCTTCACACTGATATAAGCACCGTAACCGGAGAGCGGATTATCGTTTTCACCCTCGATGGCTCGCTCGACGTGCAATAATACAATCCCGCAAAAAACTCTCTTAAAAATCTTGTTTACTTATCTCAAAGATTTGCTATAATCAAAAACTCGACGGGCAGATTGACAGAAGGCAGTTTCTCGCTGCCTGCTGGAGAATAAGCCGGCTCGGCAAAAAATCGTTGTCGGTTTTTGCCCCAAAATACTGATAGTACGTTGTTTGCGGTCCAGTTGTGGATGGCGGAACAAGATACAGGCCAGAACACCCCGCCGGGGTGTACTGGCTTTTTTGCTGACCGGCAAATGTACCGGCTCGTCAAAAACTTTACGATAAGAGGTCTGAAAAATGGAACGATTCACTAAAGATGGGAAATTCATTATTCCGCAGGTGAAGCGGAAAAAAAGCCCGAATAAGAAAAAATCCAGGCACGTTGTAACCGAAGCGTACTGCCCCAACGGATGCAGCATCATTGACAAAGAACACGAAATAAACGGCTCGCCGGGCTTACGCGTCAAATTCAAACGGCCAGATATGGAAGGCGAGCTTGTCCTCTCCGCTGTTCAGATGGATTTCGAAAAAATTGTACTCTCCGGCGAGCTTAAAGACGGTGTTAAAGATGAACTATACTGTCCCCACTGCGGGGTTATGTTCAAAAAACTGGTCAACTGCACCTGCAAATCCGATGCCGATATGGTCGTTATCGGATTAACGCCGGAGCTTGATTTTAATAACGCAATATCCTTCTGCAATGTGACCGGATGCACCAATGGCACAACCATCAAGTCAGGAGATATTATCAGGCATATGCAACTGCATGGAAAACTATGAAACTCGATAGTCCCGAAGATAAAGAAACGCTAATGAGAAAAAACAGGCAATCAGAGCTTCAGATTGCCGAGGCGACGTCTGCTTTCGCCAAATCTCATATGCCCGTGACACCTGATTTAGTATCAGTCGGTATTCATCCGCACTGTGTTATCACGGCCCTTCGGGGCATTGTCGCACCGGCAGAGAAAAACTATGCCGAAAAGGAAAAATCATGTAGGTTAATGGAAGAATTCTATGATAATATCTACAATGCCGAAAAGAAACTTCTGGAAGTCGCCGTGGAAAACATCCTCGGTCGGATGATTGAAAGTTCTATCCTATGGGTAGAGCCAAAGTCAGGAGACGGCGTAATCATGTTTACTTTTGCACGGTAATTACGCCTTTAATAAGAAAGGAAAAGAAATATGCAGGAATATCTCAAGATTCTTCAGGAAAAAATAGACAACGAAAATTATCAGAAGCTAATGCAAATCGCCAATCCGAAGCTGCACGAATTTGTGGCTGACTCGATTGAGCTTTGCAAACCTGCTTCTGTCTTCATCTGCTCAGATTCGCCGGAAGATATAGCTTACGTCCGCCAACAGGCGGTAAGCACTAAAGAAGAAAGAGCTCTTAACATCCCCGGCCATACATATCACTTCGACGGATACACCGACCAGGGACGCGACCGCGAGGTCACCAAATACCTCGTGCCGAAGAACGAAACGTTGAGCGAGGCGCTTAATCAAATCGAGCGACAGCAAGGTCTCGTCGAGGTTCGCGGCCTGCTCGAAGACTCGATGCAGGACCGGACAATGGTCGTCCGCTTTATGACACTCGGCCCAAATAATTCGAAGTTCAGTATTTCCTGCGTCGAATGCACCGATTCTTTCTACGTTGCCCACTCCCTTAGCCTGTTATACCGCTCCGGCTACGAGGAATTCAAAAGATTAAAACCGAACGCGCAGTTCTTTGCCATCTTGCATTCCTGCGGAAAAGTGGATGAACGTATGGTAAGCTCAGAGCCGGACAAAAAACGCATCTACATCGATTACGGTACTGACACCGTTTACAGCGTAAACACCCAGTACGGCGGAAATACAATAGGCCTTAAGAAACTGGCGCTGCGATTGACGATACGCAAGGCAGACCGCGAAAGCTGGCTCGCAGAGCATATGTTCCTCGCCGGAATACACGGGCCGGGCGGACGAAAAACTTATTTCGCAGGCGCATTCCCAAGCGCATGCGGCAAAACATCCACTGCAATGCTTCCCAACGAAAATATCCTCGGCGACGACATCGCATATTTCCGCAATGTCGATGCCCGATGCATGGCCGCTAACGCCGAGTCCGGCATCTTCGGTATAATCCAAAACGTCAATTCAAAAGACGACCCCGCCATCTGGGAAGTGCTCACAACGCCCGGCGAAGTAATATTCTCGAACATACTGGTCAAAAACAAAAAACCTTACTGGCTCGGTATGGGAGAACAAACACCTGACGACGGCGAGAACCATTCCGGCGACTGGCATAAAGGCAAAAAAGACGCCAAAGGCAGTGACATCCCATTGGCCCACAAAAACGCCCGTTACGCCGTTGCGCTGAATGTCCTGAAAAACTGCGACCCCGAACTGGAAAATCCAAACGGAGTAGAGTTGGCAGGCGTTATGTACGGCGGACGAGACCCAAAGGCCTCCGTCCCCTGCCAGCAGGGTTTCGATTGGGAGCACGGCATCATTACCTACGGCGCTTCACTTGAAACCGAAACCACTTTTGCCACCGTCGGCAAAGAGGGTGTCCCCGAAATCAACCTTATGAGCATACAGGACTTCGTGGCTATTTCGCTGGGCAAATATGTCAGAAACAATCTTGAATTCGGTAAAAAACTCAAAAAACCGCCGCTGGTCTTCGGCGTAAACTACTTCCTGAGAAACAAGGACGGAAAATTCGTCAATGGCGTCCGAGATAAACACGTATGGGTGAAATGGATGGAACTGCGGGTACATGGCGAAGCAGGCTGCATCCAGACACCGACCGGGTACATCCCCTGTTTCGAGGACCTCAAAAAACTGTTCAAGGAAGTCCTGAATAAGGACTACACCCGGCAGGACTATCTCGACCAGTTTACAATCCGTCTCGAAGCCAATCTTGCCAAGCTGCAGCGCGTGGAAAAATTCCACCGCGACAATGTTGTCGATGCACCGGTCGAGCTGTTTAGCGTCCTGGCCCAGCAACGCCAGCGGCTCGAAACAGCAATGAAAAAACACGGTGATTGCGTCTCGCCATTCGATTTGACATCTCGGTAAATACGATGTATATCCACCTAAAATTCTATAACCATATAAAAATAAGGCAGTTACAGCCTAAAATCGCTATTCCTGCTATTTAATGCCCTTTTTTAAGCAAAAAAGGGTATTTCCGCTTCATTGCGACCAGTGCCTTACGACGGAAAAATCCAAAATATGCAAAAAAAACTGGGGAAGTCCGATAATTTTACTTGATTTTTCTGGCCTATAATATTAGACTTTTATCGGAGAAGTAGGAGAGATTGCCCCTGAAACCGCATTTTCGGGTACAAATCTCCCTATATAGACAGTTATTTTTACTGTGAGGGTAGTATTTTGCCCGCACACAAAAAAGTTTTGTAAGACTAAGATGATACAAAACAACAAGGGTGATATAGTGCACAAAGCGGTGCAAGGTTTGAACATGCCCGGTAAAAACACGGGTTTGCGGTTTTCTACGTCCGGTAAAAACCGTATGGCTGACCTCGTCGGGCAATCCGCTGCCCTTACTTCGATTCTTGAAACGGTCGAAGCAATCGCCGCGCGGAAATGCTCGGTAATAATAACCGGCGAAACCGGCGTGGGCAAAGAGATGGTTGCCAGGCAAATCCACTATGCCAGCGACCGTTCAGACAAGGTTTTTGTACCCGTCGATTGCACCACACTAACAGGCCAGCTATTTGAAAGCCAGTTGTTCGGCCATGTAAAAGGCGCGTTTACAGGTGCCGTTGACGCTACATTGGGCTTTTTCAGGGCCGCTAATGGCGGCACAGTCTTTCTTGATGAAATAAGCGAAATCCCGCTCGAACTGCAGGCTAAGCTCTTGCGGGTCCTGCAGGAGGGCGCCGTAACACCGTTAGGCTCAACGAAAGCCTGCCCAATTGACGTCCGTGTCCTCTGTGCCACTAACACCAGCCTGTCCGAAATGCTCAAAGAAGGAACCTTCCGCGCCGACTTATACTATCGGCTGAATGTGGTCAGCCTCGAAGTCCCGCCGCTTCGCCAGCGAAAAGAAGATATTCTGCCCCTGGCCGAATACTTCCTGACGAACCAGTCAATATTTTACGGAGAACCGCTCAAGGTCCTTAGTTCGACGGCCAAAGAACTCCTGTTGAACTACGCCTGGCCAGGCAATATCAGAGAGCTTTCCAACGCTATGGAACGTGCCTATGTCCTGACCACAGGCACAGAAATTCAACCCGTTGTATTGCCGTTCGAAGTCATAATAGCAGATTCTCCTGCTTATCCGAAACACGAGATGCCGACCCTCGATGAAGTAAAACGAAAGATTATCACTCAAACGCTCGAATTCACCAAAGGCCGCAAAATCGCCGCCGCAAAAATCCTCGGTGTCGAACGCCGCTGCCTGAATCGCCTAATCGACAAGTTAAACATATCTCTCTCGCAGTCAAAGAAAAACGCCGGCAGCTAAAAGCCTATCCTTTACTGCCATCTCTTTTTTGAAAAACTAAAAACAGCACGCATCTTCTCTATTCACTTAAAATGAAATCAACGCGACTTTAATCACGCCGACCAATGTGGTCACCACCAACCAGACTGGTCGATTGTTTTCTAACACACCTGCGCACAAAAACTTGCCGCGATAAATTCCGCTTTCCATCGACCATATCGGCCGATTCACTTCCCAAAGCACATTCGAGACAAATAAAAATTCGTGACGCATAGCTGCTGTTGCAACAAACACTTAAGAAATTCTTTTCGCGCGCGCCAAACTTTGGCACGCCGCTCGCTATTTATGTCTAATGCAACACGACAAAACAACTGAGAACGCAAAAAAGTTTTTCGCTCTTTGAAAAACCAAGAAGTCGAGAGCATCCACCCAATAAGGGTGATAATGATAAATCCGCCGAAGACGGATAAATGCTCATGAGGAGTTTTCTCCCCCCAAGCTGGACCTTGATAGCTGAAAACGAAATTAATCTAAATAAGTTATAAGGTCCGGCAGAAAGTTGACGCTCCCGCCGTTCCTAAGGGACCGCAGGGGTGATAAAGATACTAAAAAGCATTTTCTCTCCTCTTCTTCCGCTGGGTTTGGAATATCAGCAAACCCAGCATGATTACAAACGCGGCTGCGTGTAGGCCGTGATAGCAATATGTGTAAACATGAATCTGTAACAAATGAATAGGAATTAAAAATGATCGTTCTGGTACAGGCAAGTGTGTTGACGGTTGGTCTCAATGGCAAAAATGAAGTCCTGCGAGAACTGCCGATTCGTTTGATAACAATGCAGTCCGGAAAAAAGGCTGCCCGCTCTTTAAAAAATGAAAAGATTGACAGCGTTATCAGCAAGTGGGACCTGTGTGATATGGAGAACGGCCAATTTCTCAGGACTCTGCGGGCCGTAAAGCCCGGGATTCCTACAATAGCTTTTGTAAAGGCCGGAGACCATGCACAGGAAATAGCTGCGAGAAGTCTCGGTGTCTCGGCGGTTTTGACCGAGGAGGCCAACGATGGACTCTTCCGGGAAACCGTCGCCAACGTACTTGGACTGAGGGACATCGTTTCGATAAAAGCTATAGCCGCTGCTGAAAACGAAAAGGGCCGCTACCGTAAAGCGAAAATCGCAAAGTAGTCGGCTTAAAAAGAGGAGATACTGATATATGAGAGCAACCACCCTTAAAGGGTGATTAAGATATATCCGCCGAAGACGGATAAATGCTCACGAGGAGTTTTCTCCCCCCAAGCTGGACCTCGGCAAAACCCTAATAGCCCAAAACCAATTGTTGGCATAAAGAGTGGTTTCCTGGTCCGGCAGAAAATTAACCTGCCCCTGGCGGGATAATAATAAATAACCTGAGGGTTAAGAATTCTCTCTCCTCCTCCTTTGCTGGGTTTGAAAAAGCCCAGCACTAAAAACAACATCCCCGCTATCCCTTAGGGACGGCGGGGGTGATAATTATACGAAGAAGAAAAGAAGAAGACTGCGTTCGTTCTGAAGAGGGTAAACGAAAAGAAAGCAGCGGAGAGAAAAATGAAAACTCAAATTATTTTATTATCAGCGATTATTATAACCACAACCTGTATTGCAAGAGCCGTCCCAGTTGGCACCGTGGATATAGCACACACAGGTTATGGTGCAATTGGACAACTTAAAGTTTGGGGAGGCGGCCTCTACGGCTCGCGCGTGTACGGCGGCGTCTATACGCTTGACAAGACTGACGGCACGGGCCAAGGCAACATCTGGCCCGACGAAATGCTCGGTGCTTTTTGCATTGAATTGTCCGAGGGAGCACCAAAAAAAACATCTGAATATGACGTGGTTATGCCGGAAGAGACGCAGAAGCCAACCGACTTTCTGGGGGACCATATAGGGCTTGATAAGGCCGAATATCTCAGCGAGCTTTGGGGCAGATTTTTTGACAAAAACTGGCTGGGAGACGGGCCTTTTACCTATTCGCAAAAAAGAAACGCCGAAGCTTTTTCCGCCGCTATATGGGAAATTGTCTACGAAAAGCTTCCCGAATCACCAGCGGACTGGAACGTTAAATTTGACGGCACTTATGGCAGTCTCGGCTTTAAGTGTTCTGAAACAGACACATCGCTCGCCAATTCTTGGCTGCACGCACTCGATGGCACAGGCCCAAAGGCAGAGTTGCGAGCTTTCGTTTACGATGGAAAACAAGACTACCTCGTAGAGGTCCCCGAACCGGCAACGATTTGTATCCTCGGCCTCGGCACTCTGGTTCTATTCAGAAAACGCAAAACAAAATGTAACTAATATTAAACAAAATTTACTACGGACGGTTCACAGCAAAACTAAGGAAATATTGACAACAAAAATATAAAAGGGAAAACAAAATGAAAAAGCTTTTAACAATTTGTGCCGTGGCAGGTTTTATCTTCATCGCCCCAGGCCCGGCCACAGCAGACTTTGTAATGCCGCCGTGGGCAGGACAAGACGGAACGGTGTATGCAGAATGGAATGATTGGACAGGATTTCCAAGTCCTATGCCGCCGGATTTCTGGGAGAGTTACCCGGATGAGCTTCAATCTTCTCCAGCCGCTTATGCCTTTGGCACATCTTCTCTGCTGACAAGTTATGCGGGCAGAAACAACGTCATTCAACTAAATGAAGATAATGGGCTGATATTCGATATACCGAATTTCGGGCCAAATGAGCACAAGGAAGTCTGGATTCAGGTTACTTACTACCCAGCGATGCAGGGGCAATCTCCATGGTTTGACATCGGCACTACTACAGAATCCGATGTGAACGGACCGTTCTTCATAGACTCTGTAGAATTTGGCGGCTGGGTTACCGATATCTGGAGTCTCCAAATCTGGCCCAATCCGGAACGCGAAGAAATCGCACTGAACTTTTCTATCGCCCTCACTGGACTTGGTGCAACGGCGTTAGATATACCGTACCCGGCATATATAGATCAGGTAGCAGTTGATACATGGTGCATCCCGGAGCCGACAACAATATTTCTGCTTGGTCTTGGCACATTGAGTTTCCTCCGCTCGTCTCGGCAAAAACGCTAACCGTAGCCGGACGGGAAACAGAAGTGAAACGTATAAGTTTAAGTTTGTTGTTCCGATGGATTGCGAAAAGAAATGCTTATATTGGCCGCCATTAATCAGCGGCAGAAACAGAAATATAAATAATATAAAAAAGGGCTAAAATGAAAAAGTTAATACTCTTGCTAATTGCCGCATGTGTGGCGATGACTCAGATAGCTGCTGCCGAAGACCTCATGCCGCCGTCGTGGCGGGGACAGTTGGGCACCACTTCACAAGTCTGGGAGTTTGAGTCTCCGATGGTCCCGGGGGCAACATTCTTCTATGCACCGGATGGGCCGGCGACAGGCGGCCTGCCTCCTCTGCCAAGCACGAAAATATACTGGCTGACTGGGTCATCACCAATAGACTACTGGTTAAATAGCGATGCCGGACGTTCAGGCGTTGTCCCGCTTTCAGGCTCCCTTGACATCACTGTGGACAACTACGACCCGCACCCTGATAACATCAAGTTAATCTGGCTCCAGCTCACCTGGCGGCCGCAGGAATTAGGCAGCGAACCTTTCTTTATAGACTTTGACCCCCTGCCCACACTGCCGCCGGTGCTTATCGATGAAATCCCGCTCAACCTCGACTGGAAGCAAAGCACCTACGCTTGGCAGCTTGACTGGAACCCGCCGGACGAGCAAATCATCCTCGGCGGAAATATCAACGTCGATGAGCTGGTCATAGATACATGGTGTGTCCCCGAGCCGACGACGATTTGCATCCTCGGACTCGGAGCGCTAAGTCTGCTTCGCAAACAAAAAAACAGTTAGCTTTCAGCTATTATCTGTTGGTTTTAGGTGAATATAAAAGGGTGAAAGACGGGACTCGAACCCGCGACCCCTGGATCCACAATCCAGTGCTCTAACCAGCTGAGCTACTCTCACCGGAATAACTATATTGTCGGCTGATTATCGACAATTGTCAATAGCCGGCCAATTATAACAACAAAAAGGGCGCCAGTATCGGCCGGCGCCCTTGCTGTTTCAACAAATAACAGGCTTAGCCGTTTCTTACCTTCGCCTGCGCTGCCGCCAATCTCGCTATCGGCACTCTAAACGGTGAGCACGATACATAATTCATCCCGACCCGATGGCAGAAATCTATACTCGCCGGGTCGCCGCCATGCTCGCCGCAGATACCAACCTTCAATTTCTTATTGGTCTTCCTGCCGAGCTTCGTGCCCATTTCGACTAATTTGCCAACGCCCGTCTGGTCCAGCGACTGGAACGGGTCCGCAGCGTAAATACCCTTGTTGACATATTCGCCGAGGAACTTACCCGCATCGTCGCGCGAAAAGCCCATCGTCATCTGAGTAAGGTCGTTCGTCCCGAAGCTGAAAAACTCCGCTTCTTCCGCAACCTCGTCGGCGGTCAACGCCGCACGAGGAACCTCAATCATAGTACCCAGGAGATAAGCAATCTTTGTCTTACGCTCTTTGAAGACCGCTTCAATCTCAGAGAGCGCTTCGTCCTTTACCTGCTTCAGCTCGGTAACCGCCCCGACCAGCGGAATCATAATCTCTGGTCTAACGACAACGCCTTTTTTCTTCATATTCAAAGCCGCTTCGATAATCGCCCTTGTCTGCATACGGTAAATAGCCGGATACGTCACCGCCAACCGGCATCCGCGATGTCCCAGCATCGGGTTAAACTCATGAAGCTGCTCGACTTTTGCCTTCACAACAGAAGGCGCAACATTTAATCTCTTCGCCATCTCTGCCTGGTTGCCCTCGTCCTGCGGCAGGAACTCATGCAATGGCGGGTCAAGAAGTCGAATCGTAACAGGCAATCCCGTCATCGCCTTGAAAATACCCTCGAAGTCATTCCTCTGGTAAGGCAATAGTGTCGCCAGCGCGCCTTCGAATTGCTTCTTCGCTGTCGCGTATTGTTCTTCGATTTGTTTGGTCTGCTTTGCGTCTTTGGCTGCCGCAAGCTCTTTGAGCATCACTGCGTAATCATCCGCCGCCAGAATCATTTCCCGCACTGCCCATATACGGTCGCCCTCGAAGAACATATGTTCGGTCCTGCAAAGACCGATGCCCTCTGCTCCGAAATCTCTTGCCCGTTTGGAATCTTCAGGTGTATCCGCGTTTGTGCGAACGCCGAGCGTACGAACGCCGTCGCAAATCGCCAGGAATTTACCGAAGTCACCGCTCAGCGTCGGCTCAACCGTCGCAAGCTGCCCGGCCATAACCTCACCGCTGGTTCCATCCAGGCTTATCCAGTCGCCTTCTTTAATGGTCATTTTGCCGGCGTTCATTGATTTTGTTTTGTAGCTTATATCAAGTGCGCCCACTCCCGCAACACAGCATTTACCCATCCCGCGAGCAACCACCGCCGCGTGACTGGTCATACCGCCGCGAGCCGTAAGAATACCCTCTGCCGCATCCATACCGCCGATATCTTCCGGGCTGGTCTCGATACGAATCAGAATTACCTTTTTACCATTGTCACGCCACGCTTCAGCAGTATCGGCATCGAACACCGCCTGCCCTACCGCCGCGCCGGGCGATGCCGGCAGTCCCTTGGCGATAACATCGCGCTTGGCCTTCGGGTCGAAATGCGGATGCAGCAGCCTGTCTAATTGCTCAGGCGTAACACGCTTCACCGCCATCTCTTTAGTAATCAGTTTCTCCTTAACCATATCGACCGCGACCTTCACCGCCGACTCGGCTGTTCTCTTGCCCGTCCGCGTCTGAAGTATATAAAGCTTCTTTTCCTGAATCGTAAATTCCATATCCTGCATATCTTTGTAATGTTTTTCCAGACGCGTCATAAGAGCGGTAAGCTCTTTGTAGGCCTTGGGCATTACCTTTTGCAGCTTATTCAATTCGATAGGAGTACGAATACCTGCTACAACGTCCTCGCCCTGTGCGTTCATCAGGAACTCGCCGTAGAACTCTTTTATGCCGTTGCTCGGATTGCGTGTGAAACAAACACCCGTTCCGCAATCACTGCCCATATTCCCGAATACCATCGCCTGAACATTAACCGCCGTTCCTAATAAGCCTGTTATATTATTCAGCCTGCGATATGTCACGGCTCGGTCAATCATCCACGAACTAATCACTGCGTTAATCGCGTGATGAAGCTGGGTACGCGCGTCCTGAGGAAACATCTTGCCGACGTGCTTTTTATAAACAGCCTTATATTCATCCACAACTGCCTTTAGCTCATCAGCCGAAAGCTCGTTATCGAGTTCAACACCTGCCTTGACCTTGGCGGCGTGGATGACCTCTTCGAAATACTCGTGGTCGCAGCCCATTACGACGTCACCGAACATATCTATGAATCGGCGATATATGTCCCATGCGAAACGCGGATTGCCCGTCTTTTCGATAATGCCTTTGATAACGCTGTCATTAAGACCGAGATTGAGAACTGTATTCATCATCCCCGGCATCGAGACCGCTGCGCCGCTTCGAACGCTGACCAGCAAAGGCTTTTCAGGGTCGCCGAACTTTGCGCCCATCGCGCGCTCGAGCTTGGCGATATTGTCATCGATTTGCTTATCGAGACCAACGGGCCACTTGCCCTTATTCTTATAATACTTGTCGCAGACATCCGTAGATATTGTAAAGCCCGCCGGCACAGGTATTCCGAGATTCGTCATCTCTGCGAGATTCGCACCTTTGCCGCCCAATAGTTCCTTCATCTTTGCGTTGCCCTCGGCCTTACCGTTGCCGAAGAAGTACACCATTTTAGCTGCCATTGTCAAATATCTCCTTTCTCATATCGTATTATGACCAGGCAATAAATTCACGTTTCTGGGAAAACTCGGTAGTATATTACTCCGAACCGAACATGTCAACATCCAAATTAGCATAAACGCCGCTGAAACGCCTGCCCGCAACGGGCAATACGTATAACTTACCCCCCTGTTCCGAAAGACAAAGCCCGAAATTCTTTGTGCTTATGCGCCTATTTTTTCTTTTCGTTTTTTATATCTCTCGGGTCCAGGCCTTCTTCAATCGCCGCTATTTTCTCAATCCTTCTTTGATGTCTTCCGCCGCTGAATTCAGTCTCCAGCCAGACCTCGACTATCTTCCGCAGTAGAACTTCGCCCGTCAGGTCTCCCGATATGCAAAGCACGTTCGCGTCATTATGATGACGTGAAACCCGTGCGCTTAGTTCGTCATGACACAACGCCGCCCTGATTCCCTTAATTTTATTCGCGGATATGCACATCCCTATGCCGGTTCCACAGACTAAAATAGCCCTGTCCGCCTCCTTCTTCGATACCATCGTTGCCGCTAAATAAGCCGGGTCAGGATAATCAGTCGGATTGTTGTTGTCGCCGCCGACATCAATACACTCATGGTCCAGTTGGGACAATATGGCTTTGATTTGCTGCTTCGCTTCAAATCCGCGATGGTCATTTCCTACCGCTACCTTCATATTGCAATCTCACCAACTCTTTCTTTAATTGCTTCCTCTATCGATTTAGCACAATCGTTAAATGTTTTCTGCCCCAGGCCGATGGGGTCGGCAACTTCCCTGCTGCCTTTCAACAACATACACTTATCTGCCGCCGTCGGTTCGATAGAAAGTACCTGCTCACGGTGCATTCGCGTCATTACAAATATAAAATCGCTCTCTTCAATAAGCTGCCGCGTCAACGCCCTGCTCTGATGAGCCTTTATATCGATTCCCTTTGCCGCACAGGCCGTTATAGCTTCCGCGCTTGCCGGAAAACCTGACATTCCTGCAACACCGGCAGAAGATACTTTATAACCTTTTTCGCCGAGCCGGTCAACCTCGCATCCCAATTTTTCTGCCAGTTTCTTACCGAATATCCCCTCCGCCATAGCGCTTCTGCACGTATTTCCCGTACAGACAAACAAAAAACTGACCTTCGATGCCGCTTCCAGCTCGTCCCGCGAATATACGCCCTGCCTCAAAACCTCCAGCCCCTTCTTACCCATCTTAACAACCGTACTGCTTTTTTTGTATTTGCAAGGCCCGCCATCCAGCAATAAATCAATTTGACCTGAAAACTGGGCCAAAACCTGCTCCGCATCCGTCGCAGGCGACTGACCCGTTAAATTCGCGCTCGGCGCAACCACAGGATTATTCGTTGCCTGCAAAAGCTCCGCCGCTATCACATTATCAGGACAGCGAATCCCTATGGAATTATCCTTATATAAATACTCAAGCACCTCTTTTTTGAATTTCTTCCGCTGCTTTTTAATATCGCCGTCAGTCAATTCGAAAACTATCGTCAAGGGCCCGGGCCAAACCTTATTAATCAGCTTCCGCGCCCTTAATCCGATGGCTGGCACATATTTTTCAACATCCGTCTTTTGCCCGATATGCAGCGTGTAATACTTTTCAGCCCCCCTGCCTTTTAGATTATCGAGCCTGGCTAATGACTTAGCTCCAACCTTGCAGGCGATTCCATAAACCGTTTCGGTGGGAAAAGCTGCGAGCCCGCCGTCATCGACTAATCGTGCTGCTTCCCTGATTTCCGCCGAGTTAATCTTATCAGGCTCGATTTTTACAACCTTCGTCTCCATCGCCCTAAAAATACACTAATCAACCCCCAATTACAACACTTCCTTCCCTCTTAGCCCCCTCCACCGCAGTAGGTTCTTTTGTTTTTGGTTAGCCCCCAAGCCTGCTTGGGGGTTGTTTAGCCCCGCGACGTACCTTGTCATTCCGCACTTGATGCGGAATCCAGAACCGTTTAGCCGTCGCCGCCTCGGCGACGCCATCTTTCCCACCCTTCACACTTTTCTAACTTTTCACACCCGCTCATCACGGAAGGCGTAAAGCTGCGCTAAAATCGTAACCGCCGTCAATATCCTCTGTAAAAACCACATCAGCCGGCACAGTCCTGTCGAAATAATCAAACGGAAAATCCCCATAAGGCCAATCCCAGTCGAACGCCTTGCCGTCAGAAGTCAGCGCCATAATATGGTCGAGGCCGGCAGCGATAACCGTAATGTCATTGCCATCGGCGTATCGATAATGATAACGCGGCATACTGCCATAAAGCCAATCGCCTCCGCCCCAGCTTATCAGAACATCATCATCTCGAAGCAAAAAGCTGTAATTGCCGCCCGCAGCAACCGCCTCATGTACCTTACCGGCTGCACCGTCATAAATCCTTGTCTGACCAAAGTTGTTGTTTCCCCACGCCTTGACCACGCCATCCGATTGCAAAGCCAGACTGTGATAAGCTCCCGCAGCAATATCGATATAAACCGTCCCCGCATCCGGAGGTGGAGCGTCGCACTCCCCGTATGAATTGTAGCCGCCCCAGCCGACGATTGTGCCGTCTTTCTTAATCGCCAGACTGTGCAGCATACCCGCAGTAACAGCTACGAAATCATTGCCGTCAGGCTTGTCGGTGATTTGATATGCGTTATCTCTGCCCCATACGACTATCGCCCCATCAGACTTCAAAGCAATACTATGCAAATCCCCCGCTGAAATAGCTGTATAATCATTGCCATCAGGAACGTCACATTGGCCGTATTTGTTATATCCCCACCCAGCCAGCGAGCCATCGGACTTCAGCGCTATGCAATGCCATTTGCCCGCAGCGACAGCGACAAATTCATTTCCGTCAGGCACATCACTTACCTGGTTGTGGTCATCAAGTCCCCATGCGATTATCTGATACCCGGGTCGAAAGATTGCGACCGCTATCGCGTTCGGGTCGCAAGGGTCAGGCTCGGACGGGTTCTCGCAAATTTGACCTTCGTAAACAAGAGTATAGCAGGCTGCATTAACCTCTTTGGTAAACGTCGCCGTTACCGTATCGTTGTAATCCAGAACACTCTCTGTCCCCCAGCCTGAAACCGCGAAATCATTAACCTCGGCCCGGTTGCCGTCGGTGCCGTCCCAGTAAAGCTCGAAGACCCCGCCGGCTAACACTTGCGGAACGCCTGAATTATTCGAGTCATTGGTAATTGTAAGCTCTACGATATTCGGGTCCGCCCAGTTAGGCTCGACACTCAACCGCCCACGGAAAAAGTAATTCGCAAGACCGGTGACATAATCAATCGTTCGAGGCAAGGTTATTGCCGCGTAATCTTCATAGACAGCTTTATCGAAGGTAGTGTGATATACCACCGTTTCTGTAAGCACAGGATATTGCATTCCAGCTATGTATGCGTACTTCTCAATAAATTTTGTCCGGGCAAGATGAGTTACATCATACCCGCTGATATATCCGTAATTAACGGGAGCAGAATCCTTTAAATATACGCCAGGCTCGATATATCCTGTTACATTGTTAACATTCGGCTGAGGAAAATAATACAAACTGCCGTCATTTGCCCGGAATATTGTACTTTGGGACAAAAATTGATAATTAGTTTGTTCTGATAGGCCCCAATTGGAAGGCGAAGAGGTTCCAGCAGGTTGGCCGGTATAACTATTTGTATCCCAGTAGTAAGCAAGCTTTGAATAAACTTTGGCCTGCGGCGACCAGCCGACCAGCCATTTTGCAGGTATTGTCCCTGCTCCTTCTACCTCGTTTTCAACATGCCTTTCCAATGGATTGTCTTTAAAATTCAAAGGTGATTTAATGCCGCGGTAATGTGCCTCGATGAAATCATTCCTCGTATGTGCAGGCACACCCATATCCTCGATGAGGTGTAAAACATGGCCTATGTTCAAGAATGTCTTGGCTATAAACTCCTCACGTACAGATTCATCACTTTCAGTGAAGGCTTTGTAAAACTCTTCCCTTGCTTTCCCCCAGTAATGGTTGTTGGTTGTCGGCTTTTTTTCAGCCGTTCCTATGGTTGCCCAATGAACAGTAGATTCGCCGGTCAGATCAAAACCTGTCCACGTACATGCATAATTATTCCAATCAGGGTGATCATGCTGGTTGTCAAGGCCTGCATTTCGGGTTGGATCATGGAAGTGATGCCGGGGTCTCTGCGGCCATTTATCCCCATCTTCATCTTCGATTACACTCCCTGCCTTTATCCATTCTGATAGAGTCCTTGTGACGAGATCCGGTTCTGCCTCTCCCCTTCTCAGCCTTTCCTTAACATCAGCAGGAAAATTCCATGTCAATTGCGTTTGTAACCCATCACTTATATCAAGTTGATTTTTCAAATAATTGTCCACTACATCGCTAACCTCAACTGCCTTAGCAGTCAAAGCGGGATGTGTTTTCTTGTTTCCCCACGCCAAACACTCCGCTTGACAGATAAACAAAAGAGACATCGCTAACAATACAATTTGTTTCCTCATTTTTAACAACCCCCTGATAACTACCAGTTTAGATTTTTTTAATTATAGCTCACTATTACCACGAACCGCTTAATAAGTTCAATAGTACCCAACAAGCTAACACTGAAGCTGAAAAAGTGAGTACCAGCAACGTGAAGTATGTTTTTAACCTACTGTTCTTTGGAAACAATACTTTCATAGCAATAATCCACAAAACGTTAAACCCTATGACTATAAAAGGTCCGATCCAACCAAAAAAACAATAGGGCATATTAGGGCTATTCATCGGTTTTATAAGCATTCTCATGGTAACATAGAAGATTAAAGGTATAGATATTATCAAGAGAACAATCTCTATGATACTTAAGGGGGATGTTCGTTTTTTTTCCTGCATTAGTGAACTCCTTTTTGTTTTTAGTTTGCTTGCATAAAATTTAGCACATATGTTTGAACATATCATCTATAAGAATGTAACCGTAAATAACAAACGATACTATTGATACAATTATGCCGGCTATTGCTAAAATCCACCCGCAGAATTTCTTTCGATTAAAAGCTATTCGTATTAAAGCTGCGATTCCTGAAATGACGGATACCGGTAGCAGTATTAACGAGAAGAAAATTAATATTACGCCTAATGATTCCAATACCTCATCATAAATTACAGTTTTCACTATAATTACTGATAAACCTTCAATTGGTATGATAGACATACCTGAAATAAAAGAGACTTTAGCAAGAAGGCTTGTCTTTTTCATGTTTTTGCCCTATTTTTCATGGGAACTCCCCCTGTTTTAAGTTATGGTAGAAATTACATAGCCGAATATAGCAAGCAAAAACCATATCAAAGACCAAACCAGCAGAATTAGTAAAAGAATTACAATCGTCGTTCTTGGAATCTTGGATGTGGCACTCAAGCTGCGTATTTCTTTCAAGGCATAGCCAGCTAAACATGAAACTATAAGCCATCCCCAGCTTTGAAAGTAAATGTTGCCTAACCACTTGATGGATTCTCTTGTTCTTTCAAATATGAGAAGCAACCAAGGAACTATACCTATTATAATGGCTCCGACAGTTAGAGTTATGATTAATGTTATTCTTTTCTTTTCGGTAAGCATTAGACACCCTAAAAATCATAAATTTTCCATTGCCCCATTTCGTCCATAACAAAAATTACAGGGTATGCATATAATTGTCCCTCTTCTTCACGCAGTACGTCGTAATAAGCCATTTCCTCATTCTGTTCTATAAAGATTAGCTCGCCCATCTCATTTACCATTTGCGGAAGATATGGCTGGACCTGCTCAAAGAAAGTGCGATACTTTTCTGCCGAGATTTCCGTAAAGTATGAAACAGATAGGTTCACGTCCCCAACAGCTAAAGCCGTTTTGAATTGTTCCCAGACCTCCCCCGGCCTTGTGCCTTCGAGCCAGCAGTCCGTCATAACCGACAAATCGTTATAATCTACCAAATCACTTATGTCGAAATCGCCTGCAAGCCCTTCGCCTGTCACCAGCCAGTTCTGCGCGAAAAGTGCCATGTCCTCGAATGCGATTATCCCGTCAATATCCAAATCCGCATCCTGACACTGTTGATATTCGCTGTATTCAGTCAGCCAATACCAGCTAAAAACAAGTAGGTCTTCAATATCAACGGCATTACTGTCGTCAAAGTCACCGGCGAGGCTGTCCCCTGATTGCAGCCAGTTAATAGCAAGTATCCCGAAATCCGCGAAGTCAACTATGTCATCGTTATTGAAGTTGGGGTTGGGGACATCGTAGGCCAAAACAAACCCGCAAGCTAAAAGATAAAAAATTACCGCAACTATAATTGTTTTCGAATTGCTCATAGTATCCACCCCTGATAATTGTTCCTTACCCTCATTTCAATTATGCATCGTACTATAATCCCCACCACCATCGAGGTCAATAAAAAATCCTGTTATCTTTTCCTATCCCTTGTCTCCTGAATTCTGCATTCCGTCGTTGTCAACTTAGGCAACTTTTTCTCATTTATTCCTTTTGTGTCTTAGTGTCTTTGTGGCAAAAAATCTCTGTGAACTCTGTGGCTAATCAAAAATCAATCAAACGCGCATTGAGGTGCTAAACGAATGGCGGACACTCGATTTGTAAATTTACGCTACCTGTTTTCGCTCATTTTCGCTTATTTCCTCATATTCCACAGGGCTTACATAGCCCAGTGAAGCATGACGACGACGCCGATTATAAAACAACTCCACATATTCGAAAATATCTTTTTTCGCTTCCTCAAAATTTCTATATCGCTTGTCTGCCAGAGTTTACCCCGTGGAATGCGCCGTTTGCTATCCCATCGGGGCTCGGATACTGCCCTACTGGTATGCCCTCGTCCATCCTCCATTGTTTTCCTCACCTCACAAGGGCGAGAGAGTTATTGCTAAAACAAAATACCCTGCCAAATCGACACAAATCGACTTTTGTCGTCTGCCAAAATCTGTTTTTTCGATTACAGTACAATATGTTGAAGTCGCAATTTTTGTGTTACCTAACCGCCTGTTAATAAGATAGTTAAGACGCAAAACCGCAAAATATCCCGGCGTTGACTTTAAGACTGGTATATATTTTGCATATCTCTATATTCTAGTATAGAATAATACAAATCGCTTTTCGACATGAGGTCCGAGAGCGGCTATTAAACCACTCCCTAACTTCCCTTGCCGTGAAGTCGCTTTCTATTGAAAAATCGTTAAGGACTTTATTCTCTGGAAGGAGATATGAATGGCTAAGCGTATAAGCGAAGTGTTAAGAGTCTCCGAAGATACCTTGAAAAAGGTAGGGATATTCGACGGATTTGTTGATATTGATTCACGCCTATATGTGGATCCTCGCTTGTTGCGGGATAGTTCAGCACCAGAAATGAAGGCAAGCTATAAGAGATTCAAGAAGCATTTTCGAGATGTGTATATACTTCTCAGTAGCACCCAGACCAACAATGACGCGATGTGGAGGAAGGCTAAGACCCTGCTAACCTTCAAAGAGAAACCTGTGATGGCACTGGGTTACTCGATCCACGGAACGGCCGGAAGTGCAATTGGCCTTGGTTTGGCATGCACCTTGATCGAAACTGCCCACCAGATCATAAAGGCAGGAATTACTGAACCAACTATATTTGAGTTGATCGGATTGATCGAGAGTGGCATAGGTCCAGACCGTATTAGTGATATGACAGTGGCTATTATATTTCCTGATTTATTAGAATACTCTGCGAGGATGGCGCGAAAGTTGAAACTTGCTACATTGGAATATCATGGTCAGGCAATCCCCTGTGACCCAGACACAGAGAAAGGCATTATTCTAGTTCCAGAAGATGTCCTTAGTAGTCTGCCTCTTGCATTTGACTGGGACAGCCGCGATTTTGTTTGCGCGCAGAATGAAGAGCTTCGGGAAAAGGTAAGCTCTATCATTGGCAAGACCTGGCGGCAGGCTTCATCCGTAAAGAAGCCCGAACTGAAGAAAGTTCTCTTAAAGTATCCCCAACTAATCCAAGATGCCCTGAACATTTACAAAAGTAAGAAGGCATTTAAATACAACTTTGATGATGACCCGGCAGGAGAATTTGCTTGGGAGGCCCTTGCAAAAAGGTATGCGAAGCAATACCCTATAGGCCTTGGTAAGCCTGAACTGAAACAACCGGATGATGTATTCCGGTTAGTGGAGAAGATTTGTATGAAGTACAAAACGCTCGTTGAAGACAATGGGCTGTGGGAGGTATTCTGGTACAATGGTAAGTTGCGAAACGAAAGGATAGCCCAATTGAATCTATTTGGGGTGAGTGACGTATACTGTGAAGCGAATAATGTGGATATCACCAGAGAATCGAATGGCGGGCGTGGCCCAGTAGATTTCAAGTATAGCACTGGGTATACGGCGCGCGTTACCGTTGAAGTTAAGTACTCATCGAATAAGAAACTCTGGGGCGGCTGGAACAAGCAACTCCCAATATATAATAAAGCAGAAAAGACCAAGCATAGCCTGTATCTGATAATTAGGACATCGGATGACTCCAAGGTAATTGAGAAGATTCAACAGTCAGCCCTTGCCGGAACAAGAGATGGCAAAAGAGTTCCGAAAGTGGTTGTGATCGATGGCCGTCCAGCTCCTTCAGCAAGCATTGCCTAGAAATTAAAAGTGTCTGACCATAAAATATCGAATCCATGTTAATCCGTGTCTAATTTTTCTTCGTATTTTTTCTGTCCCCGTCAATGCTTAAAAAATCCCCGCGAAGCGGCTCCACAGCTTTACCTTTTGCATTTTGATTTTTAAACTTCTTCTTACCCCTAATTCCCCCGCCCCGTCAACACCAAAAAAACCCCCCGGCTTTGCCGGACTCAACCAGCCAGCGACCAGTCACGAGCGACCAGCGACTATCAACTAACGACTAAATCCCCCCTTCCCGTCCATCGTCCGTCGTCCCTCGTCCGTCTTCTGCGTCCTCTGCGTTCTCCGCGGTAAAAAAATTCGTGTCCATTCGTCCCCTTGGGACGGCCCGTGGGGCCGTGTTTATTCGTGGTGAATCTCTTGTGCCTTTTCGTGGCTAAAAATTCTTTGCGCTCTCGGCAATCTTCACTCTTTTTTTTCTTCGAGACTTGGTGACTTTGTGGCTAACCCAAAAATCAATCAAATGCGCAGGGGGGGTGCAAAATTGGTGTAAATTTGGTATCAGTTTTGGCAAATTTTGTATAAGTTTGGCTAAGTTTGGCTATGGTTTTTGTAAGTTTTGCCACGTTTTGAAACCAAACATGCGCATTTGGTTCTACCCCAATTTATCCAATATACCCAAATTAATCGAATTACTCCAATTTAGCGCATAGAAAAACGGCTGACGACCTTCCCGGCCATCAGCCGTCCTTCCGCTTCCCGCTATTAAATCTAATTGTTGGCTGTAACGGTATCTAAATCAAAACTTGCTGTTTTGATGTTACTCAAACTCGATAGCGACGCCGATATTGGCATCTCTAAGCATATCCTTGCGTTCGACTCTAACCACTTTGCCGCCTTTGATGCGGGCGAACTGGCCTTTTTCCTTTGCCAATACCTCTGTGCGTGGGAAATTGACTTCCACCGTATGGCCCGGCCGAATCGGTGTCGTCATAGGCACTTTTACGAAAACGCCTGTTTTGCTGATATTGAAGCTTCGGCCATTGAAAAATCGGTTTGCTTCAGGCAGCCAAATGCTTACCGGCCAGGAAAGAGTGGTTCGGGTGTCCTTACGCTGCTCAATTAAGGTCTCCATATCTTAAATCTCCATTAAAAAATTCGGTCCTTCAACTTAGAAAGTATCGGCAATGTTAACTTAGATAATTTAGGGTATTTGGATAAAATAGCAAGTTTTATAGAAAAAATCTTTGTTTTTGGGCTAATTACAGCTTTTTTGGCGTTCTTATAAGACGTTAAAGGACAGGGTTTAGGGGTTAGGGGATAGGTGTTGGTAAAATAGTTAAAATAGGCAAGATGGTTGGAGTTTAGATAGGCAAGATGGTTGGAGTTTAGAATTGAGAAGTTAGAATTTAGAATTTGTGGAAAAAAATCAGTCCCTGAAACAACAAAATAGGCAAAATGAGTAAAATGGGATAGCATCAAACGCGCAAGTTCGGGCTTTTTGACGTGCAAAGACTTACAAAGATTTACAATAACTTACAATAGTTTACAAAAACTTGTACGAAATATGCAAAAACTGATGCAAAACTTACAACGATTTTTTTAGCTATATGCGCAAATGAGCGCGCGGAGCGCAGAAGACAGACGACTGACTACAGACAACAGGAAAAAGTTGGCTAAGTTAACGCCCGCCATCATAAAGATGGCGAGGTCTGCGCTTCCGCCGTCGCCAAAAGCTATGGCGGACAAGTCGCTTCGAGATTTTTTTGATGTTGACGGGTTGGGGAAATTAGGGGACAATTGAGTGAGCAACTTTGGGAGGAAGCATCGCTGGGCTTATTATTTAATATTGTAATTGTAGGGAAATAAATAGATGGTAGAGTTCCAACGATTGGAGGGAATTCCTGAAACAACCGGCAAGGAGTGGATGAGCCTTGCTTATTTGAGGGCTATATGCGCACAGGCTGGATTAAATATACGTGATTGGAAATTTGATAATGGAATAGACTTAAATGTAGGATCTTCTAAGCCTATAGGCAGCAATGGTATAGCTAATGTATTTCTCGCCCTTCAGCTAAAGGCAACTGAACGCTGGAAAGTTGAAGGTGATGGCCATATTAAATACGACCTTCCTATAAAAAATTATAACCAATTACGACGAGAAAGTCTTTGTCCGCAGTATCTTGTTTTATTTGCATTGCCTTCTGGAGTAGGCAATTGGATAAAATATCAATTTGAGCATATAAATCATGAACATGTGGTTGAGATGAGACATATGGCTTATTACCTTAGCTTGCTGGGGCAACCAGCAGTTGAAAATACGGAGACAATTAGAATTGACATTCCCGTTAAAAATAAATTAACAGCAGAGGTATTGATTAACTTATATCAAGCGTTTGCTAAAGCACAACTTTGGGTAACTAATCAAAGGAAGAGCGGATAATGATGTCGCGACTCGATATTCCGGATAATCTCTTAAAGGCAACTGACCCTTCAGCAGTAAGAACGTTCTTGCTTAATTCAGGATTTGAGTTGAGCGGAATAAATAATGATGTTGCTGAAGCATACAGCATTAAAGATGGTGGCATTGTTATTTTACCACTTAAAAAAGAGACTCACGAATATACCAAATTACTATTATCATTGGTGGAATATATAGGGCATATAATGAAATTGTCATTCGACGATGTGTTAGGGCTTATTGCCAGTCCAAACAGCGATATTATGCGTTATAAAATTCATACCGAAGACTCGAAATTGGGACATCTCCGTGCAGATGAAATCCGATCAGCAACTTCCGGGATTTATAATATACTGATTAACTCTGCAAAGAAGATTGCTAATATTAGAAAAAGGCCTAATATTCGAGAATCTGCTCACAACTATGCCGATGGTTGTAAGTTCGGACAGACTGAATATGGGAGTTTTGTACTAAAAGTTTTCTGTCCTACAAGTGATTTGGGATTGAAAACAGAATATGCAGAACCATATTGCAGAGAAGTCACACGGGGGGTTGTTGAGAATTTTCGTTTCCTTGCATATAACGATGTGAGTGATCCTGAAGTTATTTTACCGCCGACCATGTCTAAAGATGTAGCTAGATCAATTACTGAAATGCTCCCATTAAACCCGTTAATGTTCTCGGCTGGTATTGCTGTACGCTATTCACCGCTTAAAGATCCTACTAGTACTTTAGCAAATCAATTTACGAAAACAGAGGATGAAAGTATAGACTTCAAAAGCAATTTATTTGAAAAAGCTGAAATACTATTTCAGCGTTACCGTAAAGCAGAGGAATTTGAGCGTGAAACATTAATTGGATTTATCACGGATTTGCATAAGGATCCTCCGGTTAAAAAAGACCCCTTAGAAAAAGAAATTTCCCATCGAATCACGATGGAATTGAAATTCGGGACCACACATCGCAAGGTAACTACCATATTGATGGCGCCTGATTATCGTAGTGCTATTAAATGGCATGACGAAGGGATAGAGATAATACTCGATGCAATAATAGATAAACGAACCAAGAAATGGGGCGTTCACGAAATGTTTGACCTGCGCCCTCGTGACCCACAATCCGAGAATAAGCTTTTTTAATCTAAAAACAATTCAGTTATAGTAGTCACTACTTAATCTGACAAACAATTCCTCAACTCTCAAAAGCCTAAAACAGTGGATATACTCTCTCGCCCTAAGGGGGGAACGATGGAGGATGGACGAGGGAAGATGGACGAAGCGGATGAACATTCGACATCGCAAGGTAACCCCGTCATCCGTCTTCGCTGCGCTCGCAATGACAACGGGCAACAATAAAGCGTTTGCAAAAAAGGGTGGAAAAGGTATAATGCGGCCCGGAATTCGTGTTCTAATCGAATATAAACGTAATTGTTGCCAATCTTAGTCTAAAGGAGAAATGTAATGCTCAAAGTAAAAAATGTGCTGCTGCTGGTTATAGCAGGGTTATTTCTGTTGAACGCTGCGGGCTGTGATGTGACCGAAAAAGCCTGTACGAAAAAACCATGTGAGAAAAAAGCGAGTTTGAAAGAGGGTTGTATGAAAAAGCCTTGCGAGAAAAAGGTTTCAATATGCGCTTTCGAGCAGAACAAGCGGCTCGGCAGAGGGATAAATATGGGCAACGCGCTGGATGCGCCGAGAGAAGGCGAATGGGGCGTAACGATTAAAGAGGAATATTTCAAGATTATGAAAGACGCGGGATTCGATTCGGTGCGAATACCCTGCCGATGGTCGGCACATTCGCTGAATGAGCCGCCCTATACAATCGACCCGGTTTTTATGAAGAGAGTCGATTGGGCGGTGAATTGCGCACTGGCGCAGAAGCTGCCTGTGATGCTGAATATCCATCACTACAACGAGTTTAACCTCGACCCGAAAGGTCAAAAGGCAAAATATCTTGCGCTGTGGAGTCAGATAGCAGAGCATTTCAAGGACTATCCGGATACATTGATGTTCGAGCTTCTTAATGAGCCGCGGACGAAACTTACGCCGAAGGTGTGGAACAAGATGATGTTAGAGTCGCTTGCTTTGGTTCGCAAGAGCAATCCGAACAGGACCATCGTCATCGGCTCCGGCGACAACAACATAATCGAGCACCTAAAGGACCTTCATATCCCCGAAGACGACCGCAACATCATTGTTACCATTCATTCCTACGACCCGCTCGAACTGACGCATCAGGGCGCCGACTGGATTACGAGATATGACTCGAGCAAGTGGATGGGTACGAAGTGGACGGGCACGGCGGCGGAGAAAAAGGCCATAACGGATAAGTTTGACACCGCCGCGGCGTGGGGCAAGAAACATAATCGTCCGATTAATCTGGGCGAGTTCGGCGCATACGAAAAAGCGGATATGGAATCACGCGCACGCTGGACGAAGTTCGTGGCTGATACTGCCGTTGAACGCGGGATGAGTTTTCATTACTGGGAATTCTGCGCCAGAGAGTTCGGATTGTACGACCAGCAGACAAAATCGTTCCGCAAGCCTTTGCTGGACGCTGTTCTGCCGAAAAAATAGTGTAACTGGAATGCGTTATATTTTGGGAGTAATCAATTATGACAAGAACAGTAAAATTATTCGCAATCATTGCGATGACGCTGACGGTATGTATGTCCGGCGTTGAATTAAAGGCTGAACAAGGTGACGCTCATGCATTCGAGATGAACAAGCATCTCGGCAGAGGGATAAATATCGGCAATGCGCTCGACGCACCGAGAGAAGGCGAATGGGGCGTAACGATTAAAGAAGAGTATTTCAAGATTATAAAAGACGCGGGATTCGATTCGGTACGCCTACCGTGCCGATGGTCGAACCACGCATTAAAGGAAGCGCCTTATACTATCGACCCGGTTTTTATGAAAAGAGTCGATTGGGCGGTTAATAATGCGCTTAAAAACAACCTTTATGTAATGCTGAATATGCACCACTATGTGGAGCTTTATGAGGACCCGCTCCCCGAGAAGGAAAGGTTTATGGCGCTGTGGACTCAGATTGCAGAGCACTACAAGGATTATCCCGATACGCTTCTGCTTGAGATTTTCAATGAGCCTGACGACGCATTTACGCCGGAGTTGTGGAACGAATGGCTGAAAGAGGCGCACGCGATTATCCGCAAGGCCAACCCGACAAAAACCATTGTCATCGGCCCCGGCAATGACAACTGGACCACTTTTCTTAAGCTGCTTGAGCTGCCCGAAGACGACCGCAACATCATTGTCACCGTTCATTACTATTTCCCGCACGATTTCACCCATCAGGGAGCGGAATGGATGACACACGAGAAACTCATGCAAAATCTTGAAGATAAGAAACGGGTCGGCCAGCCACTTCCGGCATGGGCGAGCGACGATTGGGAGGGTGATTCGAGTACGTTCCTGGGCACAAAGTGGATGGGTACTGACGAAGAGAAAAAATATATGACTGATATCTTCGACATCGGCGTCGCCTGGGGAAAGAAGCATAACAGGCCTTTGAATCTCGGCGAGTTCGGCGTGTATGAAAAAGCTGATGTTGCCAGCAGAGTTCGCTGGACAACATTCATCGTCGAGACGGCTGTAGAGCGCGGAATGAGCTTTCATTACTGGGAGTTCTGTGCAAACTTCGGCGCTTACGACCCATATAAGAAGGCCTGGCGGGAACCGTTGCTGAACGCTCTTATCCCACCGAAGAAATAGGTTGCCGCTTATTTAGATTTGAAATACTTGATAAAGAACCCGCCGGTGCTGTGAAGCATCGGCGGGTTTTTAGTACACGTAATCTCAAGTTTCAAACAGCTTGTTAAATCTCTAAGAGCCAATTCTGGGCGAAGAATGAAAATTCATAGAAATCAATTAAACAATCGTCATTCAAATCCAGTTCGGCAGTTTCTTCACAATTATCGTTCAGCCAGAACCATAAAAAATCATCCAAGTCATACATATCTACTTTATTGTCGTAGTTAAGGTCGCCGTAGAGCCATTCGGCATCTGCCGCCTGCACTACGAAGCCAATGAGAACTTGACGGTTGACGCTTGAGTTGCTTACGCTCGGCGTTTCATCTGCGCCTGTTGCGAATTTGTATCCGGCTGCGCCGGTGGACGAGGCCATATCCTGCTCGAGGGCCTTGGTAAAATCGTTTTCAAAAGTATAGTTGCTTGGATTGCCACAGGTGGCAGCATCAATAACCAAATCCCCATCATCTGTCGAAAGCACAGCGGTCGTAATCGGATTTGGAGTGCTGGTTGCCGAGCTATTCTCAGCAGTTGCTCCAACGGAATCTGCCTGGTCAACATTCTGAAGGAATACGCTGGTGTACGAGTAGTCATCCGGCGTGGTGCTCCAGGCAGGAGCAAACGTATTGCTGGCCGCGGCAGTGATACCGGCCTCATCGAGAATGTATGCCGCGACGTATGCCTGGTAGCTTGTCCCGACCACAGTATCAATAATTTTCGTCATTGGCTGTCCGCCATACGTTACAGAATCGAGACTGATTGCACCGGCTTCCTCAGCGTGTGCAATAAATATCAAAGCACGGCTTGTTCCGTTTTCTCTCGTATGGCTAAGGCCGGTCGTCCAGGAGCCGATGATTTCAACGTCTGTGCCGGGCAGTTGAGGAGTAGCAGAAACTTCGCCCGAAACAGCGGATTCATTTGCTGCTAAATCTACTGCCGTGACAACGTAGTAATAGGTTGTGCCGTTGTTAAGACTGTTGTCGATGTAATCTGAACTACTTAAAAGCGAAACGTTTAGCAGGCTATAACCGCTGCCTGAAGTTGTCGAACGATAGACATTGTAGCCATCTATGTCACCCTCGCCGTTGTCGTCCCAATCAAGCGAGACCGTTCTATTGCCTGCAGCAGCAGTCAGGCCAGTTGGCGCCGCCGGCGGTGCGTCAACGGGCGTAGCATAGACTTCGCTCGAATCTTCGGACTCATTCTCAGATGTATCAACCGCGGTGACTATATAATAATATATTGTCCCGTTAGCAGCGGTGTTATCGGTATAGTCTGAATTTTCGAGAAGGGTCGAACCATTCAACTTCGTCCGGGGACCGCCTGAAGTTAGCGAACGATAGATATTGTAGCCATCGAGGTCGCCTTCGCCGTTGTCGTTCCAATTGAGCGAAATCGATGCGTCGCCGGCTGTTGCCGCAAGGCCTGTCGGTGCGTCCGGAGGAGTTGTATCCGGAATATCTTCAGGTGTCGCTGAAACTTCGCCGGAGTCGTCAGACTCATTCGAAGACGTATCTACTGCGGTAACGACGTAGTAATAGGTCGTTCCGTTAGTAACAGTATTGTCGATGTAATCGGAGCTTGTCAAAAGTGCACCGTTCAGCTTCGTCTGGCTGCCGCCTGAAGTTAGCGAACGATATATATTATAGCCGTTCAGGTCACCTTCACCGTTGTCGTTCCAATTTAGCGAAACCACTGCGTCGCCGGCTGTTGCCGCCAAGCCAGTCGGTGCAGCAGGAGCGTTGATATCTGCAGGGCCCCAGCCTATAATAATGTTTCTTGCTAATAGGCCTGACTGCGTTAAATCACTATCAATCCAGCCGCCGGTTGTGCTTGCACCAGGTACTAAAGCAGACGCGGTTTCATCTTTGTCGTTTAATGCCCAATTACAGTGGCTGATATCATTGTCGCTTAAGAAATCCATCCATTGATTCGTAGAGGTTTCATCCACGCTTCCTCCTCCACTGGCATCACATGTCCCCCACTCGGTAACCATAAGAGCAATTCCATTATTTAAAGCCGTCGTGGCTTTATCCCTTAATGACTGCTTATGTGTTGCAGCATAGAAATGCAAAGTGTATGCAATGTTACTATAACCTGTTATAGGATTCAGTGATGCAACATCCACATCCTGTGACCAGGTCGGCGAGCCGACAATAATCAGGTTATCAGGGTCAATCGCCCGGATTGCGGAAATAACCGCTTCGGCATAAGGTTTAACGTCGCCACTCCAGGATGCAGTATTTAATGGTTCATTGTAAATCTCATAAATTACATTGTCGTAGCTACCATAGGCGGTTGCCATCTCCTGGAAAAAACTGATGGCTTCAGATTGATAATCTTCGGCATGATGAGAATGCCAGTCAATAATAACGTAAAGTCCTGCAGCAATCGCTGCATCAACAACCGTTGTAACTTTGTCCTTGTTGCTGGCAGGGTAGTCTATATATCCACCACTTTCGTCAACTCCCATAGAGGCCCTTACAATTGTTGCTTTCCAGTCGCTTTTCAGCCAGTTAACAACACTTGCATTGTAGTATTTTTCGCCACCCCAACCGTCATTAGACCAGAAGAGGCTATTGCCTGCAAAACTAACCGGATCGCTGTTTTGATTCACTATCCGGTTTCCACTTACCGACAATGCTCCTTCGGGAGGTGGCGCTGCTTGCGCAGCATAAGGTGGTATGATTAAATAAACAAGCAAGCAAACGATAACAACTTTAATAAATCCGATTTGAGGAATCTTTAAATGGTCAAACTTCATCACCCTGTTCTCCTAAATATAACTTAATTAATATCGGCAAAAACGGTATCTCCTATAACGAAGTTTTAGAAGATGCCGCGTAATCTTCAAGTAATTGGCAATCAAGCCGGTATTTTTTAGCTACTCAGGGGTAGAGCCAGTCATCAACGAATGCCTCAAGGTCATCGAAGAGAACAGAGCCATCCTGATAGAAATCTGCGCTGCTACACCATACATTTGACAAATTACAGTCGGTCCGTCCCCACTGAGCGGCAAAATCAGTGAAGTCTATGAAGTCGGGGGTGGGCTGGTCATTGTTTCTTTTTTGATAAAGTATATCCTTTGTAAAACAACCCATCTCACCTTCGCCGCAGCGAAGGGGCCATGTTCCCGGTGGTGGAGGGTCCGTCTGTCGCTCAAACATCGGTGTCCCCCACTCATCACTGGCGCACCAAGCGGTATTGCCGATTCCATATTGCTCTCTAAAGTCTGCCAATGGCTGACCATAGTCGGTAATAGCGCCGATTAGTAAATGCCACTCGTCATCATAATTAGGGTCTAAGGTGAACCCCCACTCAGTCATCATCACGGGATACACGGCAGCACAGGTCGTTATCTCATTCTTATACAATGGCGAGGCCCACCCATCAAGCCAATGGCTGGGATAGATGTGAGACACAATAACAATGTTGTCTCCTGTGAGGGGATAACTGGCTACCGGCCCGATAACCTGGGAATAGTACGCCCCGGCTACGAGAATGAGATTGTTGGGTGCGTAACTGCGCACAATGTCAATCCAGGTTTGCATATCCTGCCTGACACTAAGCCAGTCGTTGACGTCTGTTTCATTAAAAATCCAATCACCGAAAATATCATTAACCGGCTCATTGAAAAGCTCAAACAGGACATGCGAATCGTTGGCAAACCTCGGTGCCATATGCGTCCAGAAATCGCTTGTTGTTGCGACGTGGTCGTAGGTATTTCCGATATAGTGCCAATCGATGATTACATAAAGGCCCCTTGATTTACAGTAATCAATAAACGGCCTGAGATGGTTAGTATAGTATTCCTCATCATCAGCGGGGGTCCATTTACTTGGATAACCCGGGTATGCATCGTATGGAGCAATCATAATCCTGATGACTTTGGGATACCAGCCCGGCGAATCCCCCTGGGAATCATTCCTGTCCATCAGGCGGTCAATCATCTCGATTGCGCCCCCTTCCAAATCTTCGAGGAATCCCAAATCAATCAGGGCAATACCCCTCAGGACGACAACATTGCCTGCCGGGTCTTTGATTTGATTTCCCTCAACGTGCAGCCAGGGTGTAGCGGCATAAAGCGGCGTGATCGAACAAAAAAGCATACAAACGATAACAACTTGAACAAATCTGGTTTGAAGAATTTTTATACGGTCGAACCTCATCGTTTTGTCCTCCTATAAATAGAAAAACATTAACTAACGACAACCAAAAACCGCTTTGATCCCTTCTATAATAAAGCTTGAGAAGGCACAATGCAACTTACAAGCTATTGCGTTGGCAACGGGACCGGCGGTTTTTTCAACGGTTCCTTCTTTTTGACCGAGGCGGAAAACGATTTGTTCGTCATTCCCTGTCCGCCCACCATTAGTTCGAAGCCTGCTTCCATATTATCCAGATACCAGGCGGGGTCGATATAGCCGCGTTTTATCGAATCATCGATGAAGTCCTTCAAGTCAAGATTAACATCGTTTACAGGAGTGGTTATTCTGTACGCAATGTAGTGTTCCCATTGTCTGTGTGAGCCACTATGGTAAACATCCCATGTATATCCTCCGATGGGGACAGCCTTTTCGACTATTTTTCCGCCGCAGGCCATTCTTTGGTAGTTAATCCAAATCATAAGCTCTGCTTTGTCGGGGGAAATTCCGCCGGTCGAACTGAACCACGATTCAAAAGCTACGTTCCAATTCCCAGCCGCGCCGTTCGGGTCAACGCTCCAGACAAACGGAGCGCTTTCAATCTCGTTTATCTTTACGGGCATTCCGCTGTCAACCGTGCAGTCGCCTCCGAAGTGACATCCCTTGTAAATAAAAGGATAGGCTTCCACGGAGTTAGGCGTGTTGTGCGTAGCGCTTAATACGGTAAAGTATGTCGAATTCGGGTCCACATCCATGCACTGGTCGCCGGGCAGCTTTCCCCAGATGTTGTTACCTATGCGGTATTCCCCCTTTAGGACATCGATTGACTCCTCTTTCTTGCAAAGCTGGTTTGCTTTCGCGTCGCTGACCGGCATCATTGAACAGAAAAGCATGCAAACTATCGAAAGCTTAACTACAACAAGTCCTATAAAAGATTTCATTGGGGGGTCTCCTGCTATATATGACTTAATAGATTTGGTTGGAACCGCCGTTATCATTATTATCAGATTATCAAATCCGTCCCCAGTTGTCAACTGAATTCCCCAGCTCATCGCCCTGCCATGCAGATTGTAATTGCTTTCTGAAACAGAAGTTAAGTAAAGATTACCAAAGATTAATGTTGCACGCGACCTGCCGGGCGGGTAGCAAGCACAACAAAAATCGTTTTACTGCCGGCAATTGACGCTTTTTTGACGTCTTTGGCTGATTTTGCCCGTTTTGAGCGTTCGAGGGGCTTGACAAAACAAAAGGGAAGTGGTTATATTACAACGACTTAAAAATTATGGCGGCGTAGCTCAGTTGGTTAGAGCATGGGATTCATAAGCCCAGGGTCGTCGGTTCGACTCCGACCGCCGCTAATGGTTCGTAACTCGTGACCCGTCGCTCGTCTCTCGAGTGCTACATAGAGATGCCAGTTGTGAATTTCGAGCGACCAGACACGAGCGACGAGCCACGTCCTTGCCCCCATCGTCTAGCGGCCCAGGACGCCGGGTTCTCAACCCGGTAACAGGGGTTCGATTCCCCTTGGGGGTATTTTTTATTTTGTATTTATTGATGATTGATTATTTGCCTGAGCCTTCGCAAAATTATGATTCAACCGGCAGCTAATTCCACACCAAAACCTAATCCCGATGAGCAATATATGCGCATCGCTATCGACCAGGCGAAAATCGCTGAGGAAAATGGCGATGTGCCGACTTGATGGCAGTGCGAGATTTAATAGCCGAAAAGTTCATGATATATCCGCTCTTGCGGCACATCTTGTGCGGATAAATCGCTTTCCAGCTTCGTTATCATTACCGGCGGGCCGCAAATAAGAAATTCATATTCGTTTAGCGGGCGATGCAGATATTTCCTCAGTAAATTAATTGTAATATATCCGGTTTCTCCCTGATATTCCGGCTGGTCGCTTAGAACGTGTATTACATTTACAGTTTCTACGTTTTCAAGCTCCTGCTTGTACAGGATTTCGTGCTTTTTTTTATTTCCATAAAACAGGTGGAGTTCACGACCCGGCTGGTATGCCAGTTCCTCAAAGAGACGCAAGAAGGGCGTAATTCCTATTCCGCCGGCAA
>JAQTMR010000016.1 GCA_028714255.1 Phycisphaerae bacterium
GGTATTTTTTCCCGTCAGACGCTTCTAATTTCAGTCGGTGACAATTTGTCACCGACTCACTGCCTTCCTTTTTTAACCGTTCTTTCAGCTTATTCCAATACTTTCTGGCTGTTTGATAATCGGGCTGTTGTATTAACGCCTGAATAATATCCACCACCGAAAAAAACCATGTTTCCGTTTTTTCATCGTATAGACGGCGGATTTTGTATTCTTCGAAAATAGCCAAATCATTCTTCATAACAACTTCCTAATTGCATTTTAGGTTTTCTGTATAGAACGGAAATAGTTTCATATTTCGTGTATGTATTTCGCTCCCGGGTGCCTCACTCCTTAAGGGACGGAGAATAACAGAAAGATGGGGGAAAGGGAAGGGAAAAAGTGACCCCACGTGAAACGTGGGGCTAAATATAAACAAGAACCCCCAACATAAAGTTGGGGGCTAAACATTTTGAGTTATGAGCAGCCCATACTGTTGCCGCAGTTAAAGCATTTATAGCAGGAGCCGTTTCGCACGGTAATCGAGCCGCAAATATCGCAGGCAGGGGCATCGTCCTGGAAATGTTCGAACTGGGCGTTAAACTGCTGCATAACAGCCGCATCAGATTCCAGTGACTCCGCTCCGTCAGTAGAGCTTGCTTGCGGCCCTGCCACCAAAGCTCCTATTCGATTGGCTATGCTGGCCAATCTGCCCTTCGGAGCAGGCACGGATTGCACGGCCTGTTTTGCCGAGCCTTCTTCCGAACGAGCCGTCTTTACTTTGGTTTTTACCGCCGTCCCCTCGGGATGTGCCATCTTTACCTCAGCAATTTTATGTGCCAGGTCCTTGGTCTTTTCAACCAGTTGCTTTGCGGTGGTTGTATTTTTATTTTCTTTGGTTGCCTCTGCCGAGCGATTAGGAGTATTTTGCTCGGCATAGCCTGGTATAAACTGACAGCCCAGCCAGCAGAAAATATAATCAATCAAACTTTTCGCGAAAGGTATGTCCCGGTTCGACGTCATTCCCGCAGGCTCGAACCGTGCGTGCCTGAACTTGTCAACAAGCGTAATCAGTGGTACGCCATATTGCAGCGACATCGAAGTGCATGTCCCGATTACATCCATAAGTCCGCCTACCGTGCTGCCCTCTTTGGCCATAGTGATAAACAACTCGCCCGGCTGACCATCATCATATAGTCCAACTGTCAGATAGCCTTCGTGCCCGGCGACAGAAAATTTATGTGTTAGACTCTGGCGGGTATCTGCCAGCCGACGCCTGAAAGGACGAGCCGGACTCGTACTTTCGGAAGCAGAAGCAGTTTTGGTTTCTTTATGCTTTTGTGTAGAGACCGGCTGCAGCATCTTGGAGCCGTCGCGATAAATCGCCACAGCTTTTAACCCGAGCTTCCATCCCTCCATATAGGCCGAGGCGATTTCCTCGGCTGTGCTTTCTTTGGACATATTGATGGTCTTACTGATAGCGCCGGAGATAAAAGCCTGAACCGCGGCCATCATTTTCAGATGTGCCAGATGACGGATATGCCTTTTACCATTCCGAGGCTTAAAAGCACAATCGAAGACTGGCAGATGGTCGGCGTTGAGTTTTTCCGCACCTTCGATGGTTTCGCTTTTGTCTATGTGGTCACAAATTGATTTGATATCGTCTGCGCTATACCCAAGCCTGTCGAGAGCCATCGCCACGGTCCTGTTAACAAGTTTGAGCATTCCGCCGCCGGCTAACAGCTTGTATTTGACCAAAGCAATATCCGGCTCAACGCCGGTGGTATCACAATCCATCATAAAGCCGATAGTCCCCGTCGGCGCAAGAACAGTTACCTGGGCATTACGGAAACCGACTTTGGAGCCGGCGTCAAATGCCTGGTCCCACGCATCCCGAGCAGCATGGCGGATATAGTCGGGGCAGTGCGCCTCCGAAATATTAAGGACGTGCTGACGGTGCATATTTATAACCTTCAGCATCGCATCGGAATTCTTGCTGAACTCCTCGAAAGGCCCTTTGATTGAGGCAATTTCCGTACTTGTCGTATAAGCCGTCCCGGTCAGTATCGCACTAATCGCCCCGGCCAGTGCCCTTGCCTGGTCCGAATCGTAAGGAAGCGCAAGGCTCATAATTAAAGAGCCGAGATTGGCATAGCCAAGACCGAGCGGACGGAATATATGGCTGTTGATTGTGATAGCCTTGTCCGGATAGCTGCCGTTATCAACTAAAATTTCCTGGGCAATGACAAACAGCCGAACCGCGTTCTTGAAACCGACTACATCGAAGGAGCCGTCCTCTCTGCGGAATTTCATAAGATTCAGCGAAGCCAGATTGCACGCAGAATCATCGACGAACATATACTCGCTGCACGGATTCGAGGCATTAATCGGCCCGGAATTCGGACAGGTGTGCCAGCGGTTAATTGTGCTGTCGTATTGCAGTCCGGGGTCGCCGCAAATCCTTGTGCCTTCTGCAATCAGCTCCATTAGCTCACGCGCCGAATGCTCCTCTACCGTCTCGCCCGTCGTTACAGCATGTGTGGCCCAGGTCGCATCCTTTTCTACCGCCTGCATAAACTCATCGGTTACGCGCACGGAAAGATTGGAATTCTGAAACATCACGCTGCTGTAAGCCTGCTGATTGTAATCTCCGTCGTAGCCTGCTTCAATAAGTGCCCACGCCTTTTTCTCTTCTTCCGCTTTGCAGGTAATAAATTCCCTGATATCAGGATGGCCTATCTTTAACGACTGCATCTTCGCTGCCCGCCGGGTTTTACCGCCGGATTTGATTACCGCTGCTACCTGGTCATAAACCCGCATAAAACTCAAAGGACCGGAAGGTCTGCCGCCGCCGGAAAGCTTCTCTTTACTGCTTCGCAGCGTTGAAAGGTCGGTTCCCGTCCCGGAACCCTGTTTGAACAGCATCGCCTCGCTTGCCGCAAGGCGCATTATATCTTCCATAGAGTCCTTAACCGACTGGATAAAACAAGCCGAGGCCTGCGGATATTCGTAACTGTTTTTGCACGCAACAGCCTCTTTGCTCTGCGAGTTCCAATGGAAATTATGCTTGCCGCCGCCAACACCATAGACGTCAAAAAGGCCTACATTGAACCACACGGGCGAATTAAATGCCCCGTATTGGTTCACGCACAGCCAGGTCAGCTCATTGTAGAAAATTTCAGCCTCTTCGTCGGTTGAGAAGTAGCCGTCTTTTCTGCCGCGCTCGGCAATCGTTTTACAAACACGATGAACAAGCTGCTTTACTGAATGTTCCCGCTGCCCGGAATCTATATCACCATAAAAATACTTGCTCGCCACAACCTTTGTTGCCAATTGGCTCCAGCAGGCAGGAACTTCTATATTATCCTGCTCGAAAACTACTTGTCCGTTATCACCGCTAATCTTGGCCGAACGGGTCTCCCACTCGAGCTGCTCAAAGGGATGAACGCCAGGCGTCGAAAAGTAATGCTCCATCCTCAAACCGGCCGAACCGCAGGGTTCTACAGCAGTTACCGGCTTCGCTTGCTTGTCTCTAAAAGGATTCTCGGGGCTGAATTTGTGCGACATTTACGCGCCTCCGTGCGAAAAATAACAACCACAACATATAGTAAAATGATTAAAAAATAAACCAGATATTGTTACAAAACTCGCAAAATCTGTATCGGCAAGTTAATTGCAATTTGATTAAGTGTAAAGAACTAATTCGGAATTTTTCTCATAAATTTATTGTCGCTGCTGTTAGTCCTTGTAGTTACTAAAGCTACGAAGAGAAAATATTTTTTGTAAGCAACTAAGGTGTTTCAGATATTCTCAGAATGATGTTAAGATAACAGTATGTCAATACAAACAGATGATAAATTCAAGGCAATCCGTGAAAAAATAAAAGGTTTTCCTGCCGGACCGGGACTTTATTTTATGAAAGGCCACGGGGACAAAGTCCTTTATATCGGCAAAGCAAAAAATCTTCGCTCGCGGGTAGCCAGCTATTTTCAAAAGGCTGCTGACATCGCTGCTTTGCGAGGTCCGAAAATAGCTGAGATGCTCTCCAAAGTTAAAGACGTTGACTTTCTCGAAACCGAAACCGAAGTCACCGCAATGCTGCAGGAAGCAAGACTGATTAAGGACATACACCCGCCCTACAATACAGACCTCGTCGATGACAAGACCTTTCCATATTTAGAGATTACAATATCTGACGACTTCCCCGGCGTTTATATCACCCGCAAGCCGCGAGAAACCGGCAGTCGCCTATTTGGCCCCTTCGCCGGCGCAAAAGACCTGCGGGCCGTTGTGGTGGAGATGCAAAAAATATTCAAATTCCGAACCTGCAAACTGGATATTAAAGGAGCCGACCTGAAACATAAGTTCTTTCGCCCCTGTATTTTATACAGCATAAAGCAATGCACCGCCCCGTGTGCTGCCAAAATCACCAAAAGCGAATATAAAAAAACTATCAGCGACTTTGTGAAATTCCTGCGCTCGAAGCGTTCAACCGTCCTGCGACAGTTGAAAAAACAAATGACAGGGGCCGCCGCAGAGACGAAATACGAGAAAGCCGCGATGTTTCGCGACCGTATTCGCCTGATTGAACGATTGGACCGCCGCGGCACGCCCGACGAGGATGTCCAGCCCGAAGTCTTCGCCGCCGACCCCACCGAAGCACTCGAAAAACTCCGGCTTCTGCTGCAAACATCCGAGCCAATCCGGATTATCGAGGGAATTGACGTCGCAAATATCTCCGGAGCCGAAGCGGTAGGCTCGCTGGTTAAATTTATTGACGGCAGACCCTTTAAGACCGGCTATCGACAATTCAAAATAAAAACCGTCAAAGGAATCGACGACTATGCGATGATTGCGGAAGTAGTTAGACGCAGATACAAATACGCCCTGCACGGCGAAGAGCTTTGGCCGGACTTGATTCTAATCGATGGCGGACTCGGACACCTCCACGCCGCCCAAACTGTTCTTAGAGAAATGAACGCTCCGGCTGTAAAAATCGCCGCAATTGCCAAACGCGAAGAAGAACTCTATCTCCAGAACAGCACCAAACCATTAAAGCTCCCCCGTCATTCGCCCGCATTGAAGATTCTCCAATACGTCCGAGACGAAGCCCACCGTTTCGCCCAGCATTACCACCACCTCCTGCGAAGCAAAAAAATGCTGAATCCGCAGGACGGCTTGCGCCACAAAAAATCCTGACCGAACCGTTACACTTACCTCCTAAGGAGTAACTTTGACGCGGTAAACCGAATTGCCCTTCGCAACCATATATTCTAATGTCCCATCAGCCAAAAATACAGGCCTGCATACAATACCGTCATACTCCGGTCCTGCCTGGTCATCAATAATCACACGCCACTTCTTTCCTTCTTGTACGACATACGCAGTATGTCTGCTGTCAGAACTAAATGCCAAAACGCCAACCCCGTCATACTCAGGCTTGACCTGTTCATCGATAACCAAAAACCACCTGTAGTTTTTTTGTGCCGATTGTGCCTTATACGCCATCCGCTTGCCGTCAGGACTAAAGACAAGATTGTTAACCCCGTCGTATTCTTGCCTGTTTGGGTCATCCTGGCCATCCACAACCACAAACCACTTGTAGTATTTTTGTGCCGTGTACGCCACATGTTTACCATCGGGACTAAAAATAGGACTGCCAATCACTTCGTACTCCGGCCCAGCCTGACCGTCGATAACTACAACCCACTTGAAGCCTTTTTGTGCCCCATACGCTACACGCTTGCCATCGGGACTAAAAACTATTCCTGCATTGGCATAAATACTATCATATTCCGGACTGGCTTGGCCGTTCAAAACAACAAACCACTTGCCACTTTTTTGTGCCGCATACGCTACACGTTCGCCATCCGAACTAAAAACCAGCGAATCTTTCCCGATACTGTCATACTCCGGCCCAGCCTGGCCGTCCAAAACAACAAACCACTTATTTCCTTTTTGTGCATCGTATGCCACATGCTTGCCGGTAGAACTGAAGACCGGAACACTGCTAAGCCCATCGTATTCCGGCCCAGCTTGGCCGTCCACAACCACAACCCACTTGTCGCCTTTTAGGGCCACGTATACCACACGTCCGCCGTCAGAACTAAAGACCAAACTACCAACTCCGTCATACTCCGGCCCAGACTGGCCATCCACAACCGCGAACCACTTGTTGCCTTTTTGGGCCACATACGCTATCCGTTTGCCGTCTGGACTGAAGACCGGAACAGAATAAATCCCGTCGTATTCCGGCCCCGCCTGGCCATCGATAACCACGAACTGCTTGGCGCCATTTCGTACTCCATACGCCAGCCGTTTGCCGTCGGGACTGAAGGTAACTGTTCCAATCAAAATCCCATCATAAACGGACTCCGCCCGGCCATCTACGACTACGACCTGCCGTTTCCCACGCAGCTCAACCCAGGCAACACGGCAACCGTGTATGCTCTCAGACCGGGTAACTCCTCTGGCTGCGTTGGCCATACCACACAGTAGTTCCTCTTCAACTTTCCACAAATGATTCGGCTCAGCTATTTCGTTTGGTTCTGCATACGTCGGTGAAGTAGTAATGCCGAGCATTACAAAAACCAAAACCGATATCAACCTGATTGTGTTCCTCTCTGTTATCATAATAAATCCCTCACATATTTTTTGAAAAGCCGGCTATTCTGACATCGTCGCCGAAACGTTTAATATCAACACTATGTAAACCAACGGCTTCGCTCAATTCGGCCATACGCCCTGTTGCCTCTGCACTTCCCTGTGAGCCGAGCATTTTCGGTGCGACATAAACACAGACTTCATCGACAAGTCCCTGCCTCAGGAATGACATTATAACCGTTGGCCCGCCCTCGACAAGAATTTGTTGAACGCCCCTTTCGCCAAGCCTGCTTAATACATCCCTGAGCCTGCATTTCCCGCCAGTAGAAGCAACGGTGACAACTTCTACCCCTTTTTTCTTTAGTATCGGACTCTTTTTATTGTTTTTCTGTGTTGTGAATACGGCCACAGGCGTTTTTTTTACGGTTTTGACTAAATTGCAATCCAGCGGAATCTTTAATTGACTATCGAGTACGATTCTCAAAGGCTGCCTTCCTGTACCCGGCCTTGCCGTGAGCTTCGGGTCATCGGAGAGCACCGTATTTATCCCGACCAGAACTGCCTGTGCTCTTCTTCGCAGCTTATGCGCATCTTTTCTGCTTTTTGCGCCGGTTATCCATCGTTTTTTATCGGTTCGAGCGAGAAAGCCGTCCCTGCTTTGTGCCCACTTAATAATTATCCAGGGTCTTTTCGTCCTGGCGAACTTAAAAAATGGAGCGTTCAGCAACTGCGCCTCTTTTTTACAGACATCCATTTTAACTTCGATGCCTGCTTCTTTCAGTATTTTCAATCCTTTGCCGTTGACTTTTTTTGTAGGGTCTTTGGTCGCCGCAACTACTTTTTTTATACCTGATTTTATTATTGCATCTGTACAGGGACCTGTTTTCCCGAAATGACAGCAAGGCTCAAGCGTAACATACATCGTCGCCCCGCGAGGCGTTCTTTTGCAGTTCTTCAGCGAGTTAATCTCCGCGTGCGGCCCGCCGAACTTCTCATGCCAGCCTTTGCCGATGATTTTGTTATCTTTTACGATAACACATCCGACAGAAGGATTCGGCTCAACCGAACCAACACCTCGCTGCGCCAGCTCCAGCGCCATTCGCATATATTTCTCGTCTTTGTTAATCATCTCAGTGCCGCCACCCGAAGATCACCGAAAGGCTCTTGTTCGTCAGCCTCGTCATATCGCAACAACTTAATCTTAAAACCTGTTTTTTGGATTTCTGACAAAATACTTTTCCAGTGCGGTACTTTGCGCGTGGGCATATAATCCAAGCCATTAATCTTACGAAAACCCTCATATTCCCCTGCTCTATCATAAGGTGCATAAACAATATTATTTATAAGTTTTTGCCCCTTGCATACATCCGAAAAAATTCTTCTATTCGCCGGACTGCACATAGTCATTACGACAAAAAGCCCGCCTTTTTTCAACAACTTAAAGCTGTTTTCAAAAAACGCTTTTCTATCTTCAGGCTGGATAATACAATGCAAACAATGCCCATCTATCGCTAAATCGAATTTCCCCATTCTTTTAACATCACCGCCGCAAATATCTGCTTGCTTAAATCTGACATTTAGACCCTTCGATTGCTCCTTCGCCATAGCAATCGCCGTCTTGCAGACATCAATACCCAATCCGCTAAAACCTTTTTTGCAAATCAATCTCAATATAGGCCCCGTACCGCAGCCCAGCTCAATTACCCTGCCGCCTTTGGGACACCACCGCTGACCAAGAACCTCGCTCAAAAATCGCTTTGCGCCCTTATCAATTGCCTTGCCTTTAATGCGTCGCCTCTCGCCCCAGGAACGAATGCCCTTTTTCTCCATCCTCTTGTATTCTATTTCATGTCCCTCGTATGGCTTTTTCATTTTCACATCAACCTTCGACCGGACAGGCTTTACCAATCGAGAAGTATGTAACTATTTTATGGAAGGTTTCGTAAATGACCAGTGAGTTTGAATAATCTTCCAGCAGTCATTTTGTTTACGATAAACTTCCGTACAATTCCATCGGGAAGCCTCCCCGTTGGTATATCCGGTATAATTAAATGTTAATACCGCGACATCCCCGCATAACTGCACTTTGGGATCTATCAATTCGTATCGCTCGACATTAACTTCACCCCGAATGCCTTCATACAAACTCTTCAACTCATCGATTCCGTTCAATCTCTTGTCCAGAAAAGGGTCGAAATACACCACATCAGAAGCTGAAATTTCCAAAAAACCTGATGGGTCACCTTTTCCCCAACGCTCCAGGGCAGCTTTTTCCATAGCTATAATCGTTGCTGCAATTTGTTTTTCGTTCTCTGTTTTTCCATCAACCATTTGTGCCTCCTGTGTGCATCCAGCTGTTACCAATAAGCTAACCAGTATTATCCATGTTCGAATCATCATTTGTTCCTTTTTCTTTATAGTTTTTTCAAGATAGTTGGTCGATTATTTTGAGAAATTCTTTTTCATCAATTACTTTTACGCCTAATTTGTTTGCCTTATCGAGTTTACTGCCAGGCTCTTCGCCGGCTAATACGAAATCAGTCTTTTTACTGACACTGGAAGTCACTTTCCCGCCCGCGTCCCTGATTGCCTCTTCGATTTGCTGTCTGCTGAAATTTTCCAGCGTCCCCGTAACAACAATCACCTTCCCCGCCAGCTTGCCCTTCGCTCTGGCTTTCTTCGGCAGTTCCGGCTTAACGCCTGCCGCCAAAAGCTCCTCGATAACAGAAACGTTCCTGTTGTTATGAAAGAATTCATAAACACTTTCAGCAACTTTTCCACCAACTTGCTCTATCATATCAAGTTCATCCTGACTCGCTTTTTTTAAGGCATCGAGCGAGCCGAAGTGTTCACATAACATTTGCGCCGTCTGAACGCCAATATGTCTAATGCCAAGCCCCGCAACCAGCCGCCAGAGTGGTCTGGTTTTACTTTCCTCTATCGAATCTATAACGTTTTGTGCGCTCTTGTCGGCCATCCGTTCCAGTTCGACAAGGTCTTCCTTCGTCAGCTTGTATATGTCGGCAAAGTCTTTAACTAACCCCTCATCAACCAACTGCTCTATCAGGGCCTCGCCAAGATTTTCGATATCCATCTGTCCCCTGCCGGCGAAATATTTTAGCCGTTCTTTCAACTGCCCGAGACAATTCGGATTCACGCATCGCAGAAAAACCCCTTCCGCGTCTTTCTTAACATCGCCCCCGCAATTAGGACATTTTTCAGGAGGCTTAAAAGCCAATGTCCCCTTTGGCCTGTGTTCTTTTTTCACCTCGATGACCTGCGGAATTATTTCGCCCGCTTTTTCAATTATGACCGTGTCGCCTTCCCGCACATCTAATCGTTCCATCTGGTCAAAGTTATGCAAGCTTGCCCTCTTGACGGTTGTCCCCGCCAAAAACACAGGCGACAAATTTGCGACAGGCGTTAACGTCCCGCCCTTACCGACCTGAACATCTATTGATTCGACAATCGTCTCAGCCTGTTCTGCCGCGAACTTATAGCTTATGCACCACCGCGGCGCCCTGCCGGTAAATCCCAAAACCTCACGCTGCTCTAAACTGTTGACCTTGATAACCATACCATCGGTTTGATATGGCAAATCTCCTCTTTTGTCCGCCCAGCTGTTACATATCTCGATTACTTCGTCGATATTTTTCGCGCGCTTGATATGCGGATTAACAGCCAATCCCATTTTCTTAAATGCCTGTAATACTTCGTAATGTTCTTCCGCCAAAGACTTGGAAACCTCACCCGTCGCATACGCGAAAAACGCCAATTTTCTTTGCGCCGTGATTCTCGAATCGAGCAACTTTAACGAACCAGCCGTGGCGTTGCGAGGATTAGCAAAAAGGTTTTCACCACCCTTTTCACGTTCCTTATTCAGCTTGATAAAGGACTTCGTCGGCATATATACCTCGCCGCGTACTTCAAGTACATCTGGAACGTCCCCTGTCAGCCGCAGCGGAATTGCTTTTATCGTTTTGATATTGCTTGTAACGTTATCGCCTTTTTCGCCGTCCCCCCTCGTAACTCCCAGCAATAAAATGCCTTTTTCATATCGCAGACTCATCGCGACGCCGTCGATTTTTAATTCGACAACATAATCGTAATCCCGCCCGCCGAGTCCCTTAGCCATCCTCTCATCGAAATCGCGCAAGTCATCTGCGTTATAAGTATTATCCATGCTCAGCATCGCAACCGAATGTATTACCTGCTCAAAACCCTCGATTGGCTGTTCGCTGACCCGTTGCGTCGGTGAATCTGGCGTAATTAGCTCCGGATTTGCCTGCTCAATCGCTTTTAATTCGGCAAAGAGCCTGTCATACTGCTGGTCTGAAATCTCAGGCTGATTAAGCACGTAATACAGATAATCGTGCCTGCGGATTTCGCTGCGCAACTGCTCGATTTGTTTTTTAACGTCCTTGGCCATAACAGCTTATTTATACGCTGTTTCCGCCCATTTTGCAAGAGTCTGACTATCCACAGACAAAAAGCACATCTGCCAAAATGGTATTTGACAAAGCTGTGAAATTTTTAGATAATACTTTGAAATCTATATGAAAACGGCTCTCTGAGCCGAAGTATCAATTTAGATTGCTATTCCCCGATAGCTCAATTGGTAGAGCGGGCGGCTGTTAACCGCCAGGTCGTAGGTTCGAGCCCTACTCGGGGAGTTCCAGGGCAGCAGGTCTTCTCGGCCTCGCTGCCCTGAAGTTTTTGCCGGCAGGACATCCCGACTTTAAGCTTCATCTTCTTTTTAGTGTTTAGCCGATAATACAGAAACCAGCGTTAAATACTGGACAAACAAACAATTATATTATAGATTACTGAGCTTATAAAATTTGCTCTGGCTTCTGCACGGTGCCGCATAAAAACGGTTTTTTAGCGGCTTTAACGGTAATAATGCAAAATGTTTAGCGAACAAAAGACCGATTATAGGATTGTAGGAAAATTCGGCAGTTTGTCGGACTATTTAGGTTTCTGTTGATAATATGGCAAAAGTTGCTCTCGACATTCGCGGTTTTAGCATAATCAGACGCATCGGAACTGGCGCGCGCAGCACGATATACCTCGCTGCCGACCAGCAGGACCATATTGAAGTTGCCCTGAAAAGGGTTATCTTCGAAAGGCCCGAAGATTCGAGAATCTTCGAACAGGTTGAGACAGAATACAAAGTGGCACGCCGGATAGACCATCCTTATATCAGAAAGTGCTACAAACTAAAGAAGGTACGCAGCATGTTCGTAGTAAAGGAACTGCTGCTTTCCATGGAATGGTTCGACGGCAAAAACCTCGAAGATGGCCCCGCCCTGAGTTTGCTCGACGTCCTGCTCGTATTCAGAATGGTCGCAAGCGGCCTGCAGGCTATGCACCAGCAGGGCTTCGTTCACTGCGATATAAAACCTAATAATATTCTTATTAACGAAGCTGGCGCCATAAAAATTATTGACCTCGGCCAGAGCTGCAAAATCGGAACCGTAAAACCGCGTATCCAAGGTACGCCCGACTACATCGCCCCCGAACAGGTCAAGCGTAAGGCCCTCGGACCAAAAACTGACATCTTTAATCTGGGTGCAACTATGTACTGGGCCCTTACCGGAAAACACGTCCCGACCATGATTGCTAAAAAGAACAGCCTCGGCCTGCCGATGCCGCCTCAGCCCAGACTCGCACCACACGAACTGAGAAAACAATTGCCCATAGGTATCTCGAAACTTGTAATGGATTGCATAGAAGACGAACCTGCCAAACGTCCCCGCAATATGATGACGGTTATATCCCGACTTGACTTGCTCGTCCACAGCATATTAGCCGGACAAATAAAAACGGATAAAGATGCCGCAGACAATAATTGATTTGCTGAACAAAGCTGCAGAAGCAAACAACACAGATAAATTCAGACGGGGCAACGTAATTTACTTGCCTGCTGACGCCCGCCTGATTGCTACAGGCGATATCCACGGACATCGAAGAAACTTCGAAAGGATAACCGCTTTTGCCGATTTAAAAAACAACCCGAACACGCACGTCCTCCTGCAGGAAGTTATCCACGGCGGACCCGAAGACGCAGAAGGTGGTTGTTTATCTTACAAACTGCTCTTCGATATTGCCCGTTATAAGTTAACTTTCCCGGCACAAGTCCACATCATCACGGGAAACCACGATATCGCATTTATTAACAACAGCGAAATTATGAAAGATGGAAAAGAAATGAACCTCTCGATGCACTCGGCTCTGCAGCGCGAATTCATGCAGGCGACCCCTCACATCGAACTGGCTATAAAACAACTTCTGCTTTCACAGCCATTGGCGGTAAAATGCGAAAATAGAATATGGCTGTCGCATTCGCTGCCCGCCGAACGTTTCGTCGATAAATTCGACCCCGGAATTTTAGACAGGCCATTGAATATTGATGATTACGAAAAACCTGGTTCTGCTTATCTTTTAACATGGGGAAGAAACTTCAGCAAACAAACGCTCGATGAAATGGCCGAACTTCTCGATGTTGACATTTTTATCCTCGGCCACCAGCCGCAGCAGCAGGGATGGAGCCAGGCCGGAAAAAATCTCTTAATCATCGCATCCGACCATAACCACGGCTGTTTGGTGTCGTTCGACCTGGATAAACCTTACTCCATTGAGACGCTCGTCGAATCGATAGTACCGTTGGCTTCCATATCTTGAACTCCGGGGATAATTCGATATAATCAATTAATATGGACTGGTATTACTACATAGCCATTTTACTGATTCTGTCACAATTGCTCTTTTGCTATCATACGGCCCGTAACTACCACTATGCGCTGACCAGATACAAAAAGAAACGCCTGACATATCGGCCGCGGACGGCTCTTATCGTCCCCTGCAAGGGCCTCGACCCGAACTTCCGGCAGAATATCGCTTCATTTTTTAATCAGGACTACGAAAATTATCTCCTGTGGTTTGTGGTCGCCGACAAGACTGACCCCGCCTACGCCGTGCTGTGCGAATTGAAAGATAGTCTTGGCAAAACATCGAAAGCCCGCGACATACAGGTCCTGGTGGCAGGCTTCGCGCAATCCTGCAGTCAAAAAATCCATAATCTGCTCCACTGCTGCCAAAGGATTGATAGCGATGTCGAGGCCCTCGCATTTGCCGATTCCGATATCTGCATCCGAAGCGATTGGCTGAGCCAAATAGTTCATCCTCTGCGATACACCAAAACCGGCGCAACCACAGGCTATCGCTGGTATGTACCCAAAAAGAATAATCTGGCAAGTATCGCACTCTCATCTGTGAACGCCAAAATCGCCCAGCTGCTTGGAAACTCCATATTCAACCAGGCATGGGGAGGCTCTATGGCCATCCGTGTTGACGTCTTCAAACAACTCGGCCTCGACAAAATTTGGCCTAAAACCCTAAGCGACGATTTGTCACTCAGCTACGCCGTCAAAAAAGCCCGCAAAAAAGTCGTCTTCGTTCCCGCCTGCCTCGTAGCCTCCTATGAATCCACAACTTGGCGCAAGCTTTTCGAATTCGGAAGACGGCAATTCCTGATTACACGCGTAAGCAATCCGAAAACATGGTGGTTCGGATTATTCAGCAGTCTATATTCGATATTGGGCTTATGGGGCGGTGCCGCCCTCGCCATCTACGCCGCAACTAAATTACCAGCTACCAATTACAATTCACCAATTACCAATTACCAATTCTTAATTATCGTTGCCGTCCCAATTTTATTTTTTACCGCCCAGTTCATCCGCGCCATCCTCCGCCAAAAAATGGCCTACAAATTACTCCATTTCGAGCAACGGGCGACGCCCGCCCTGAGCAAAGTCGAAGGGAGCAACGGGCCACGAACTATGAGGGTCGCCGGCGTCGCTGATATACTTTTATTCTGGCTATGGTCGCCGCTGCTGCTGTTACTTATTATCTCCTCTGCCTTTGGCAGAACTATCACCTGGCGGGGAATACGATACAAACTCCTCGGCCCGACCCAAAACATCGTCCTTAGCGAAAAAACAGAGCCGCGACAGTAATGGAGCGGTAAATTTATATCGTTAAACTTTGTCCGACACTTCCAAAACCCTTTTCACTTGGACCCCCAATTCTCAAAAAATGAATCCCAAAAACTTTTCGTAAATATCTGCCAGCCCTTTTCAATTATATTTTTGAAAAAGGTTTTTATCCCCCATTCTTTCGCAGTCGTAGCATTTCCCCCTGTTTCCTCCGCCTTGCCGCTGGTCTCTTTTGCCTCTGCATCTTTTTTCTGATCGGGGGCAGTGTCCTTCTGTGTTTTACCGGCAAAGATTTTATCAATCGTGTCAATTATATCGTTGTATCGTTCTTTAGTATTGGGAAGTCCTAACACATCAAATAAACGGGCGCGAGGGACAATATTTGTAAGTAACGAATTGCAAACTTTCAACGTTTTTTGTTCCAAGACTCCCAAGTGTTTGTATCCAGCCAGATTTAAATACCAAAAATCTATAGACTCTATGCCAGAGTTCAGACGTTCGATGAAATCTTTGACATCCTTTTCAATCCTTTTGTTTTTGTTCGGTGAATTGCGTAAAATGTAGGCCAAACGCCCCAAGTGTTTTTGTAATAACAGCATATCTGCATAAGGTCGGTATGGTCTTGCTTTGTCTGTCTTTTTCATTTTTCACCTGTTTTCCTTCCTGTTGATCGTCCTGATAGTTTAACTCCTCACTGCCAACCGCCGTTTCCAGACTACGCTTTGTCATTTGTTCTATCGCTGGAAATATGCTTAACAAACTCTTTCAAGCCCATTTGTTTTTCCCGGTCGTTTAGAGGATATTTATTTCCCGTCCATATTGTAAAATGACGGAATAGATACTCCAAAATGACACCTGTTAATAATGGCCACCACACTTTTAATATCACCGCCAACACGCTTGAGCCCATTAAGAGTGCCAACGATGTCGTATGACATAGACGCTGGCCAGGTTTTAACTGCCCATCCTGAGACCAACCGGTCATAATCGAGAATAGATGGCGTAAGCCAAGCCAAGCTACTATTCCTACTGCAACCCAGAAAAGTATAGACTTCATAATTTCCCCTTTTTAGCAATCCCCAATAGACTTGATTTCGGCCTTTTCCATAACTCCATATCCTATTGCCAAACACCTTAAAAAGCAATATTTCATATAGTTTTCTTCTCGCCTTCGGTGTGGTGATTTTAAGAAAATCTAAAAATAACAGTGTCAATCCCGTGTTACCCGTCCTGAGCTTGTCGAAGGAATCAGTGTCTAAAAACAGCAACCAACCTGCCGTGAAACGGCAGGCTAAATATATAAAATTCTCCGCGCAACCTGTGATAAAAAATCCCCCCTTGGGGTGGCAAGGCCACGTGTAAATCCGTGTCTAACTTTTCTCTGCGTTCTTTGCGAACTCTCCGGTAAAAAATAAAGCAGTGTTAATCGGTATAAATCAGTGTCTAAAAACAGCAACCAACCTGCCGTAAAACGGCAGGCTAAATATAAGAAACTCTCCGCGCAACCTGTGATAAAAAATCCCCCCTTGGGGTGGCAAGGCCACGTGTAAATCCGTGTTCATCCGTGGTTAATTTCCCCTGTCCGCCGAACGCGCCTCTTTTACCACTGTCGGCTTTCTGGTAAACTCTATAACGTACTCGTAAGAATTTCGTAGATAGTGCAGGGTAAATGTCAAATAACTCTAATTCGAAATTTGTGTCAGAAAACATCGGCTTATATGTCCATATCCCTTTTTGCCGGACTAAGTGCCGCTACTGCAACTTCTACTCCGTACCTATTACTGAATATGATTCAGCCGCCGTCATCTCCGCGATGATTGCCGAGCTAAAGCGATACGAGCCGGACAAAAACACAAAAACCATTTACATCGGAGGCGGAAGCCCAAGCTGTCTGCCGCAGAAACTTCTGCTTCAACTGATTTACGAAGTCACGCAACATGCCCCATCGGCAGAAGAATTCACCGTCGAAGTCAATCCCGGCCAGGTCGATGAAACGCTTCTCAATCAGTTGCGCAAAGCAGGCGTCAATCGTCTTTCAATCGGCGCCCAGTCTTTTATTCAGCAGGAATTGGCTCTCCTCGGCAGAACACATAATGTCGATTCAATATACGATTCAGTTCGATTAGGCAGGGCCGCCGGCTTCGATAATATAAGTCTCGATTTAATTTTCGCCGTCCCTTGCTCCAGTCTCGACTCATGGAAACAAAATCTCCGCCGTGCTGTCGAGTTGCAGCCCAAACACATAAGCGCTTACGCCCTGACATGGGAAGACAACACCCCCCTCGGCAGAGCCTTGGCCGCAGGTGAGATACAACAAGTCGATGAAGATACCGACCGCGAAATGTACGAACTAACTATCGACGAACTCGGAAAAGCAGGCCTCTGCCAGTACGAAATATCGAACTTCGCAAAGAAAGATTTCCAGTGCAGACACAATCTCAACTACTGGGCAAACGGCAGCTATATCGGCATCGGCCCGGCGGCGGCCTCGTATATAAACGGCCAAAGGTGCACAAATTCCGCTGATATTGGCAGGTATGTCGAAGCAATTGAAAGCGGTACAAGCCCCGCCGCGGAAACCGAAACGCTCAACAGCCTCGAACGCGCCTGCGAAACCGCCGTCCTGAACCTCCGCCGCCGACGCGGAATCGATTTAGCCGAGTTTAAAACGCGCACAGGCTTCGATGCCGCCGAGCTGTTCGCAGAACCGATTCGGATGTATCAGCAGCAGGGGTTAATTAATGCCGAAGATGGGCATGTTTTCCTTACGCGAAAGGCACTTGCAATTGCCGACTCGATTCTGTGTGACTTTGCCGCGGTTTGAAGTTATAATATCTTTTTCGGTAATACTAAGAAGCCGCCTGTCATTCCCGCGAAAGCGGGAATCCAGACGTTTTTATTGAGTTCATTTTTAGGTTTTGTTGTATATTCTAAATGAGTACCGAACACATAAGAAATTTCTCGATAATAGCCCATATCGACCACGGCAAAAGTACGCTCGCCGACCGAATACTCGAGCTTACCGGCGCGGTCAATAAACGCGACAAGAAGAAGGACCAGATTCTCGACGATATGGACCTCGAACGCGAACGCGGTATCACCATAAAGGCCTCCGCGGTCACCCTCAACTACGAGTTCGAAGGCAAAACTTATATGCTCAACCTCATCGACACCCCAGGCCACGTCGATTTCCATTACGAAGTTTCCCGCGCCCTCGCCGCCTGCGAAGGCGCCCTGCTCGTCGTTGATGCCACTCAAGGCGTCGAGGCACAGACCGTCGCAAATTCGCACCTCGCTATGGAAACAAACGTCGAGCTTCTCGGAGTAGTAAATAAAATCGACCTGCCCTCCGCCCAACCGGAAATCGTCGCCGAGGAAATCGAGCACACCATCGGCATCAGAAAAAACGAGTGTTTTTATATCAGCGCAAAAACCGGAATTGGTGTCCGCGACCTTTTGGATGCGATAGTGACCTTGCTTCCGCCCCCGCCCGACAAAAACGACGAGCAAACCGCCGCACTCGTCTTCGATAGCCTCTGCGATGACTACCGAGGCGTAATCTGCTACGTCAGGGTATTCGCAGGCAAACTTAAAGTTAAACAGAAAATCCGTTTTATGGGCAACGGCAAAACATATCTCATCACCGAGCTGGGCAAATTCGCACCAAGAATGACCCCAGTCAATGAAATGGGCTCCGGCGAGGTAGGCTATATCATCGCCAACATCCGCGACCTCGCTGATGTCACCATCGGCGACACCATCACCGACGACGCCAAACCCGCCGACAAACCGCTCACAGGCTACAAGCCTCCTATGCAGATGGTCTTCTCCGATTTCTACCCCGGCAATAATACCGACTACCCAAAACTTCGCATCGCCTTTGAAAAATTGGCCATGAATGATGCAAGCTTCTCCTACACCGCACACAATTCGCCCGCGCTTGGATTTGGCTTCCGCTGCGGCTTCCTCGGTCTTCTGCATATGGATATTATCCAGGAACGGCTCGAACGTGAACACAATATTAACGTCATCCAGACCGCCCCATCCGTCAGCTACGAAGTCCTCACCAGTGACGGCAACGTAACAAGAATCGATTCCCCCGGCGAGCTGCCAGATATCACCAAAATCGAAGAACTCCGGGAACCCTTCGTTCGGCTGGAAATCATCACCTCAACCGACTCTATCGGCGATATTATGAAGCTGGCAGAAACCGTCCGGTGCAAACTGCTCAAAACCGATTACATCAGCGGCACGCGCGTTATGCTCGAATACAAAGCCCCGCTGGCTGAAATAGTCTATGATTTCTACAGCACCTTAAAAGGCATAAGCCATGGCTACGCGACTATGGACTACGAATTTCTCGGCTTCGAAACCAGCGACCTCGTCAAGCTCGACGTCCTCGTAAACAAAGTCGCAGTCGATGCACTTTCTGTTATTGTCCATCGCTCAACCGCCGAGTCACGTGGCCGAAGACTCATAACCCGACTCCGCAAGGCAATCCCGCGACATCAGTTCGAAATCCCGCTCCAGGCCGCCATCGGCGGAAAAATCGTCGCACGGGAAACCGTCAAGGCATATCGAAAGGATGTCACCGCAAAACTCTATGGCGGAGATGTCACTCGTAAAATGAAGGTCCTCAAAAAACAAAAAGAGGGCAAGAAGCGAATGAAGAACATCGGCTCGGTCAACATCCCGCAGGAAGCCTTTATGAGCATCCTCGACTCTTCCGAGGATTAAACAGCAATCTTATTTCACTATTGATTCACCGGCTCGTACTGCATTCGCAGTTTTCAGATTGTTTTGCCTGCGTAGTCCTGTGCGTGGAACAGCTTGCCCGTCGTCCCGTCGTCAATCAAAACGGGAACCAATGCCCCGGGCAATACCGATTCGACCGCATTAGGCGCCTTCGGGCCGCCCAAATCCGTACGCAGCCAGCCCGGGTCCAGCAGGTTCATCAATATGCCCGTGTCCTTGAGATAGCCGACAGTGTCGAGCACGAACTTGTCCACTGCCGCCTTGGAAATTGCGTAGGCAATCAGCTCAGGCTGGTTCGCAATGCCGGAAGTAACGTTGATTATCCGTCCCCAGCCGCGCTTAATCATCCCGGGCATCAAACGATGACAGATACAGATAAGAGAGGTAACGTTCACCTCGAAACTCTTGCGGAAGTCCTCGGCTGGGACATTTTTCCAGTCGTCGCGGAAGGTTGTCATTACCGCCGCGTTATTATAAACGATATCGATGGCTGGGCCCGCCTCTAAGATACTTGTCAGCATTGCGTCCACCTGGTTTTGGTCGGATAGTTCAGCCGCTACTTGCCGAACCTGCACACCTTTACCTGTCAATTCGTCCGCCAGAGCCTGCGTATGCGCCGAATCTCTGCTGTGCAGTACGATGTTACAGCCGTATTGGCTTAATCCCAGACATACCTGCCGACCGACGCCGCGACTCGAACCGGTTACTAAGGCCCACTTACCACGAATATCTGCTTTCTTCATTACGATTGTTCTCCTTCTATAAATCCAGTACTATTTGCCCCCGACGAAAACGCCCTTTTACACTTTTCTCCGCCGACAGTCAAGGAAATTTGCCCAACTTCTGTCCGCAGGATGCAGGTAAAAACGAATTTTTCTACCCCGACATACTTTTCAGAAATTCTTCGTTGGTTGGATATTTTTTCAACAACTTCTCCAGCGATTCCATCACCTCTCTCGGTTTATAACTCGACAGCACCCGCCTCATCATAGCAAGCTTTTTCATATCCTCTTCGCCGTATAAACTTTCTTCCTTTCGCGTCCCGCTCGCAGCCAGATTTATCGCCGGAAATATCCTCGCCTCGGCGAGCGAACGGTCGAGCACTATCTCGCTGTTGCCGGTGCCCTTAAATTCCTCATAAATCAACTGGTCCATCCGCGAGCCGGTATCGACCAGTATAGTTGCGATAATCGTAACCGACCCGCCGTTCTCGACATTCCGTGCCATCCCGAAAAACCTTCGTGGTATCTCCAGCGCCCCGACCTCCACTCCGCCCGACATAACCCTTCTCGTCCCCGACCCCCTGCGGTTAAACGACCTGCCCATCCGCGTCAGACTATCCACAAGAATCACCACATCTCTGCCGCATTCGAGTTCAATTCTGATATTGGCAAGCATCAGCTCCGCAAGCGCGATATGCTCCTCGATACTTCCGTCAATCGTGCTTGCCAGAACCTCCGCCCCCTTTACCTCCCGCTGAAAACTCGTCACCTCTTCGGGCCTTTCGTCTATCAATAACACGATTACGTGCGCCTTGGGGTCATCATAAATAATAGCCTCCGCTATTTGCCCAAGCAGCACCGTCTTGCCCGCCTTTGGAGGCGATATTATCAATCCCCGCGTTCCTTTTCCTATCGGCGCCGCAAGGTCAACTATCCGCATACTCTGCTGCCCACATGCCGCCAGCTTAAACCGCTTGTCAGGATTCACCGCGACAAGGTCGCTATAAGGCTTGCGTTTTTGAAACTCCTCGGGCTTCAATCCGCATACCGACTCCACTGCCGACAATTCTTTCCTGCCCCTGACCACGCCAAACGGACCAGCCGTCACCGCCCCCTCGGCAAGTCTATACTGCCGTATCAGCCCCGCAGGCACAATCACATCGGCAGGACTCACCCGCAGCGACCTTTCAACACTAAGCAAACGTCCCGTCCCATTTCTATCAAGCTTTAAAATTCCGCTGGCAATATCAGGCATCTATATCAATTCTCCAAAAAGTTAAATCGTTTTTTAGGGAGGATTAGAAAAACATATTTATTGTATTATACAGCATCTTATCTTCATCGGGATGGGCAAACCACAAAAATCCGTTATAATGTATCAATGCCGATAGTAACGTTAAAGAATATACATATGTCATTCGGGCCGCAGGCGATTTTCGACCGGCTCAATTTGAAGATATATCCCGCCGAGAAGGTCGGCCTTATCGGCAGCAACGGGTGCGGAAAAACCTCACTGCTGAAAATGATTCTCGGAATTCTGCCTCCGGACACCGGCCATGTTCAGCAAAGAAAGGCACTGCGAATCGGATACCTCCCGCAGGAGCCGGTTTTCTCCGGCGAAAAAACCGTTCTCGAAGAACTCCACGATAGCGCACAGGAAATACTCGACCTGCAAAAAAAGCTGCACGACTCCGCGGAGACATTAAGCAAATTGCACGGCGGCGAATTAAAATCCGCAATGAAGCAGTACGACCGACTAAGCAGCGAATTTGAAATTACAGGCGGATACAGGTACGAAACGAAAATAAAAGAAATCGCCGCCGGCCTCGGCCTTGAGGAAAAACATTATCCATTAAAAACAACACAGCTTAGCGGCGGGCAATTATCCCGATTGGGACTGGCCAAAGTCCTGCTCGCAGACGCAAACCTGCTGCTGCTCGATGAGCCGACAAACCATCTCGACTGGAACGCGACATTGTGGCTTGAAAAATTCTTAAAAAACTACAGCGGAGCTGCGCTGATTGTCAGCCACGACAGGTTTCTGCTCGATAGATTGGTCTGTAAAATCGTGGAAATCAGGGACCGCGGGGCGATTGTTTATTCGGGCAATTACAGCACTTACAGACAGGAAAAGGGCAAACGTGACCTCGAACTGGGCCGTCAGTACGAACAGCGAGTGGAGTTCATCGAAAAAACTCGCGACTTTATCGTGCGCAACATAAACCGCAAGGGGACAAAGAAAGTCGCGCAGGGCAGGCAAACCCGACTCGATAACCTTCTCAAGGCTAATCCTGACTTTCTCGAAAAACCAAAGCACACACGAGAGCTTAGTTTCAAATTTGCCGAGGTGGAAAACAGGGGCAAGCGAGTAGATGCTGCGGTAATCTGTAAAAATCTTACGAAAAGTTTCGACGGCCTGACGCTGTTTGAAAATTTAAGTTTCGAGATTCTCACAGGCCAGCGTACAGGCATCATCGGCCCCAACGGAAGGGGCAAAACAACGCTGCTGAAACTTGCCCGTGGACAAAGAGAGCCGACATCCGGAACAATCGCGATTAAGAAGTCACTTTACATCGGTTATCTTGACCAGGCGGGAGCGGAGCTGAACCCGGAAAATACCGTGCTTGAAGAAGCAGCGAGTGTCATTCCTGAAATGCTGCCAGAACAGATGCGCAAACGCCTCGGGGCATTTCTGTTTGTCAAAGACAATGTGTTTAAAAAGGTCGCGGACCTTAGCGGCGGAGAACGAAATCGGCTGGCGCTTTGCAAACTCGTTTTGTCAGAACCGGAAGTTCTTATACTCGATGAGCCGACAAATCACCTTGATATCCCAAGCATCGAGGCGCTCGAAAATGCACTTCAGAATTACGCGGGGACAATCATCGTCATAAGTCACGACAGGTTTTTTCTCGACAGAGTAGTCCAGCGGCTTATTGTGCTCGGCGCGGATGAACTGGGCAAAATGACACCGGGCAGATTCGAATTTATAACCGGCTCATTCAGCCGATACGCCGAACTTTTAGAGCAAAGAGCATTAGAACGAGTAACAGGACCGCAGGCTGCAAAGCCGAAAAGCCCAAAGCAGGATAAGCCGAGAAAGACTACCCCGCCGGAACTAAAACAATTTAATCCCTGGTCGGTGGAAAAGATTGAGCAGGCAATTGAGCAGACCGAGGCGAAAATTAAAGAGCTGCACGAAAGTTTCGGTAATGAAAAAGTCTATAAAGATTACAAACTGCTCGCCCAGGTGCAGGACCAGGTCAAAGAAAAAGAGCAATATCTCGAACTGCTCTATAGGGCTTATGAACTGAAAACAAGCAACCGTTAACCGCTGGGGCCCAGATTTTTCAATTTCCCCCCAACCGCGAAAATATCGAGGCAATTGACGCAAAGCGTCATCCCGACCGCAGCGCAGTGGAGGGATCTATTTTAAACTACCCGAACTCAACTGACTATCGACTAAACTGTCTTGACATTCCTCTTCCACCAAACTAAATTATAGCTATCAAAAAGCGTTGTATATTGTTATGTTATATGAAACACCCCCAGAATAAATAGCATATGAAAAAATGTTTGAACTCCTATTCAGTCGTTAACTTAATAACAATCACTTCATTGCTTATCGTAATCTTATGCCCGAAAATGTACGGACGTGAAGGAGGTAGGGAAAGTATGAATAGACAAGACAAAACATATAATAAAACACAATACGATCTGTTAAAAAAATGCTCTAAAAAGAAAGATGTCACAGAATGGAACAATTGGAGAAAGAAAAACCCCAGGGAAAAAGTAATATTAACAGGTGTTAACTTATCTTCATTTGAATTAGTTGATGCGAACCTGGAAAATGCAGACCTTAGGGGTGCTCAATTATTTAATACAAATCTGAGTAACACAAACCTAAGAGGGGCAAACCTAGAAGAAGCTTATCTTGTAGAAACAATTTTGAATTCAGCCGTTTTAACTAAGGTGACTTTCAAAAGTGCTATCTTGACAAGAGTAAAAGCTAATAATTCAAACTTCGATTATGCAGATTTTGAAAACGCAAGCATAAAAATACCAGAAATAGAGAACTGCACCTTTATAGGCGCAAATTTTAGTTACACTAACATCTCGGATAATTTTATTAGAAAATGCGACCTCAAAAATTCGATTTTTATAGAAACGATAGCAAAGAATGTCGATTTTAAATATTCGGATTTTTCTAATGTAATATTTAATAATGCTAACCTTAGTCAATCAAACCTATGGTACGCAAAATTTAATGTTGATGAAATAAAAAAAGCCAAACGGTTATTTCACGCTAAATTTTTATTAGAAGACTATAACGACTACCTTTCGTTAAAAGAGAAAGACATCCTTTTTTGTTACGAAAAGCAATATAAATGGTTACTCGAATGTTCTGAGAAAAAAGATTTATCCGAATGGAACGAGTGGAATCCACACACAGGCTATAAACATACCGGCAGGATGATATATCTTGCAGGTGCCGATTTGGAGAAGTTGTTTTTGGAAAAAGTGCGTCTAGGAAATGCTGATTTAAGGGAAGCACGTTTCATAGGCACAAATTTAAAAGGTGCTTTGCTAGACGAAGCCAACATGGAAGGAGCATACATGAATGGTGGCCCTTGTTTAGACGGTGCGTTTTTAGATCATGCAAACTTGAAAAACGCTTGGTTAGGATCGGCGTGTTTTCGAAATGCACGTTTATTTGGAGCAGACTTAGAAAATACTGACCTGTGTGACGCAGATTTTTCTATGGCTGATTTGAGAAGGGCTAATCTTAAAAATACAAAAAGTATCTTAGCCGCAAATTTTGAGAAAGCTCGCATGGAAGCTGTCAATTTAGAAGGTGCTAATCTTTACAAATGTAATTTCTCTGGCACGGATTTTCATAGAGGTATTGTTGATGGCACAACCTCAATGTATCAGTGTCAAGTTGACAGAGAAACGGATTTTAGATGTGTTTCTTTGGATAGTATCGGGATAGATTCAACAACGAAAAGGTTACTAGAATATAATATCAGAAGAAAGAATTGGAGTGATTGGTATTGGCAAACAACCTATGAAGAAGGAAAAAAATTCCATTCAGATCATGGCCCCAAAAAAGAAATTATGTGGAAAAATATAACTCGTTTTATAATTACTTTGCCAGTTAGGGGATTTTGGTGGATAAGTGATTACGGTACTAATCCGCTTAGAATTCTGAAGGTTTCTATTGCAATCTGGTTTGTGTTCACTTTAATTTATTTTAGCTTTCCTAAATGCATAGAGAATCTTTGCATGAAGGATCTTACCGTTCGAAAAGGCAAAATTTGCAGTATACCTACAAGAATGCAACTGTTTTGGCGTTCAGCGTACTTTTCTGCATCTACAATGATAATATTTGGCAGTGGGGACATGTATCCCAAACCATATGGTAAAGCTCAGCTTATTGTAATTGTACAAGGGTTTATTGCTTATTTCTTGCTCGCTGAATTAGTTACCTTTCTCGGCATTCTTTTCACAAGTGGTGGTCCATTTTTGATTTATATGTATCCTCATGCTGGTTTCCCATAAAAAGTCTTGTGACAAAACAACGACAAAATTTCCAGCGTCCTCTTTTAATCCGTGGTTAATTTTTTTGTACTTTTTTGTGCCCAAAAAAATCAGTGAAATCCGTGAAATCTGTGGCTAATTAAATTTCAATCAAATGCGCAGGGGGGTGCAAAATTGTTGTAAGTTTGGTATCAGTTTTTGCATGTTTTGTATAAGTTTTGATAAGTTTGGCTATGTTTTTGTAAGTTATTGTAAGTTTTTGCACGTTTCAAAACATGAACATGCGCAATTGATGCTATCCCATTTTACTCATCTTACCTATTTTGTCGTAGCAAAGACGGGCTTTTGCGCTATTCTACATCTGCGATATCGCCCTGTGCCTCGCCGACAAGGTAAATTTTGTTTTTTCCGCTGCGTTTTGCTTCCAATAAAGCCTTGTCGGCTTGGTTGAAAAGCTCGTCGATATTCGAGCCGTCGCGAGGGAAGCTCGCAAGTCCGCCGCTGATAGCGAGAACGCCTTTGCCTTCCGGGCCAAGCAGGTGCAGCTCAGCCTTGCTTAATTGTTTTCTGAATCGTTTGGCTATAAAAATCGCCTCTTTCGGATGGTCAGCCATCTCCGAGCGGCGTTCGGCCTCTTCCTTAGATAGTTCTCTTCGCGGGTCGTCCCAGAAAACGACGGCGAACTCGTCGCCGCCGACTCTGCCGACAACGTCGTGGCTCCGGCAGCACTTCTGCATCAAAACAGCGGCTTCTTTTAAGATTTCGTCGCCTGCGGAATGGCCATATACATCGTTATAATGCTTAAAGTTATCGATATCGAAAATAAGCAGCGTTACCCTTTTATTTTCGCTGCGTGCGCGGGCTATAATCTGTTTCGAAAATTCCCAGATATATCTTCTGTTCTTTAGGCCCGTAAGCTCGTCTTCGGTCGCCATTTTTTCGAGCTGACTTATTCTGCCGCCAACTATGTTATCAGCAGCTAATCGGCCATTACCTCCATCAGATGGTGAAACGGCCTCGCAGAATTTGCTTGTCTGGACGGGGCAAATCAAATAATCGTCGGCCAGCGTTGTGCCGTTGCAAGCGGAGCTAACCATTTCCATAGCGGCAGGCTCCTCATAGACCTGCGCAAGGAGGATAATCTTCGCGTTGCAGTTAGCCTGTCGCAGAGATTTCAGAATCGAGGCTAATTTAGCAGGAGCCGCGGACATCATAACCGCGATAGCCGAGAAGCTGTTTTCCCCGGCCAACTCGATTGCGTCGGGCATATCGGCGCGTATTTCGCACGGCAGACGGCGAATAGCATCGGCATCGAGGAAAATATTGTTAACATCGCCTATCAGCAGGATTTTGTGAGCGCCCATCCGTGGGAAATCCGGTATGTTAGAAATTGCCATTTAAGCTAAGTCCCAAACACATCGCACAACTTCAGCCTTATTAGATTAGTCCCGTAAGAATATGTAACAAAAGGCGCAACAGGCCAAAAATGGTAAACAATCATCTAATATGATAGCAAAATCCGACGGCAAAGTCAACCTGAATATGAACAGTTCAGAAGCCAGGAATTTGGAAAAGGCGGCAGAATTAATCAATCTTTGGGCAGGTTCTCGAGGTTCTTTTTGGCCTGCTCGGTGCTGAAACTATCGGGATATAAGCTGATAAAATCGGTTAAAAAAGCCCTTGCTTCAGCTAAATACTTTTTCTTATGTTCCGGGTTCGACTCGCTCTGATACAGGCCAATCTTCAAACGGGCCAATTCGTACAGAGCCTGCATTCCGCCATCGCTGTCGCGGAATTTTTTGTGCAATTTGGACAGTTTCTCGGCCCGCAACTGCTCATCAGCGATGAGCCTTACCTGGGCCAGCAGGACATTATCGCGGAGGGGGTCGTCGCCGGCCATTTGCTCGAGCAATTCATCGAGGCTGCTGGCGTAATCATCCGCGGCGTGCGGGTTCAGCATAACAAATCTCGCCAGTCGCTGTTCGGCGCTCGGCTCGTCGGTTCGATTCTCCGTTCCTATCAGGCTGCGCAGCTGATATAACTTTGTCTGCAGCTCGGTCAGCTTAAAAGCCGTCATTGCCGAATCTGCAGACGGCTGAAACAAGCTGAAAAATGTGTCGTTCTGCGTCCGTTCTTCCGCGAGCAGTTTCAGCTTTTCGACAGCCATAGTTTGCGCTTCGGCAAGGAGTTTGTCGGCCTGTTTGAAGTCGCCCCGGCCCGCCAGATACTTCGCGAGGCGCCATCTCGCCTCCAGTGATTCGGCGCTGTCGGCAAATTCGGTGTAGAGCCATTCCCAGACGCCCTGCGAGCGTTCGTACGGGTAGTCACTGTAAAAATGCAATACTTCCTTCTGCTCAAACATCTGGATATCGGGGCTGTATTCACTCAGAATCGCTTTGTAGTAGAGTGCTATGGGCATCCGCCTGCTGGTGGGACGCCGGTTTGTAAAGATATCGTACTGTACGGACAGCCAGAGTTTTTTCGCCTGATAATTCAGTTCCGGCGGCACAGCCAACCACCACGGCCAGCGGCCTCGGCTCACCTCGTCACGAAGCTTTTCTTTCAATTTCGCACGAAGCGGTATCGGCTCGCTGGGGTAAAACGACATCTCAAGATACCTTTTCACCCTCGAAGAAGGACTTGTAATCATTTCGTCCAGCGATTCTTTTATACTGTGGTCGTGAAATTCGACTGCCTGTTCGGGATTGTTCTTGGCCACGTAAAGCTGGTAGTCCAATTCATCAAAGCTTATTCTCATTTCGAAGGTTACCACGGCCAGCAAAAGAATGACGCTCGTAACAATCCATATCACTCCTGGTCGATAACGCGTGAAATGTCCTATCCCAAGAACTATTCCCGCGATGCCTATGCCGACAAGCCAGGCACAAATCCAAGGCGTGAAAGAAAATCCCCACTTAACCGGCTCCACTCCTTTTATGCCGCCGAAGTATGCCCAGAAAGCAAGCTGCGGCGCCGTGCATAATACTATGGCGACAAACCGTGAACGAAAACGGAGCGGACGACACGCCGAGGCGATACAACTGACCAAAAGACAAACTGCAAAGGCCGGTAAATTGGCGGCAAAAAAGACCAGGAATATGAACGGCAAACTGTGCTTAAAACTCATAAGCTGCGAAATAAGCACCGGCACTATCGCCATAATGCCCATCAGCAGGCCCAGCACAAGAATCTGCCACGGGTATTCGAATATGCTCACTCCGCTTACGACAGATTGACCCAGATTCCAGAGCCTGGGAGAAATTACCGCCTGAAAGTCGAACGACCAGAATGACCCGGTCAATACTTTCGACCAGAATGATGCGTTTGCGCCAAAAGCGACGACTGCGAGAAGCCAGCACCGCTGAACATTGTCATGGCTGTAGCGCAGCGTAGGCCCCACCGACAGAAAAGTCTTCGAAACCGTTTTGGAGCCGTTTTTAACCTGTTTATCTTCCATAGCTTTGCTTGAAGGAAGAATTTAAAGTTTAATATACGCATACCGAGCGAGACGCCGGTCGCGACATTTTTATGTCCCCTCGCCGCTGCTGGCAAGATAAATGACTTGTTCAGGCGTCAGCTTGTCTATTGAAATAGACATTGATTTCATCTTGAGTCGGCTGACCTGCTGCTCTATCACCATCGGGACATCGTGCACCGCTACGGCAAGCTTGCCCGCCTTTTTCATTACATATTCGGCTTCGAGGGCCTGCGTGGAAAAGCTCATATCCATTACGCTTGCGGGATGTCCCTCGGCGGCCGCGAGATTAATCAGCCGGCCATCGGCCAGCAGGTAAATCCGTCTGTTATTTTTCATAACATATTCATCAACGTGCCTACGAACGCCACAGTTGACCTTTTTGCTCAGTTTCTTCAAAGCAGGTATGTCTATTTCAACATTGAAATGTCCGCTGTTTGCCACAACGGCTTTGTCTCTCATCACGCGGAAATGCTCGGCTCTTAAAACGCTCTTATTGCCCGTCAGTGTTACGAACAGGTTACCTATTTTTGCGGCCTGTGCCATCGGCATAACATCAAATCCGTCCATCGCCGCCTCAAGCGCCTTGACCGCATCGACTTCCGTAACAATAACAATGGCTCCCATACCTCTTGCCCGCATGGCAAAACCCCTGCCGCACCAACCGTAACCTGCCACGACAACTTTCTTGCCCGCTATAAGTAAATCCGTCGCCCGGATAATCCCGTCAACTGTCGATTGTCCCGTCCCGTAGCGGTTATCGAAAAGGTGTTTGGTCGCAGCGTCATTTACGGCAATGACCGGGAATTTCAGCCTGCCCGAATTAGCCATCGCCCGCAGCCGGATAACGCCGGTGGTGGTTTCTTCCATACTCGCAATAACTCTGCCGCCATCTTTCTTCCTGCTTTGATGCAGCTCATTTACCAAATCGGCGCCATCGTCGAATGTGATGACCGGCTTGTGGTCAATCGCCGAGTGTATATGTTTGTAATACGTCGCCCTGTTCTCGCCGCAGATGGCAAAGACCGGTATCTGAAAATCCTTTACCAGCGAAGCTGCCACGTCATCCTGAGTGCTCAGCGGATTGGAAGCGCATAAAACAGCATTTGCCCCGCCAGCCTTTAACGCCCTCATAAGATTGGCTGTTTCTGCGGTTACATGCAGACAGGCCGAAACGTTCAGGCCCTTTAACGGCTTTTGTTTGGCGAATCGCTCGCGTATCTGTGCAAGTACCGGCATATCACTGTCGGCCCATAAAATCCGCCTCTTACCCTCAGATGCCAATGATAAATCAGCTACGTCATACTTCATTTATTAACCCTTTCAAAAATGCAGATAGAAGCGGTAACTATACCGCCCAAAGACGGACTTTGCAACCTTTTATTTCCCGCCGGGCAGACAGCAGCCTACCTTAGCTTACTGTTCACAGCCGCGATGTGTTCCGGCGACGTTCCGCAACAGCCGCCGATGATATTTACGCCTGCCGAATGTATCTTCTGTGCCGCCGCGGCAAAATCTTCAGGTGAAACCTTATAAACGGCTTTGCCGGCGACGAGTTCGGGCTTGCCCGCATTTGGTTCGGCAAAAACCAATACTTTTTTATCGAGGGTGCCTGCAACAGAGACGAACTTTTTTGCTAATTCTATATATTCATCGAGCGCAGCGTTACCGCAGTTAAAGCCGACAGCATCTGCACCTGATGAAACCATTTTCGCAACCGCAGATTCGACATCAACACCCATCATCGTTCTAAACCCGCCTGCGACCTTATCGAAAGCCGCTGACGCGAAAACAGGTAAATTGCCGCAGACAGCCTTAACGGCTTCGATTGCGATTGTCACCTCATCAAGGGCCGTCATCGTCTCAATTATGAAACCATCCACCTCGCCCGCCAGAAGCGCTTCTACCTGCTCGATGAAAGCTTCTTTCAGTTCTTCAGGCTCGAGATTTCCCAGGGGCTTCAGGAGGCCGCCGCTCGGACCGATGTCACCCAGCACATATCCCTGCTGGCCGGCGGCCCGGCGAGCCGTTTGCGCCGCGGCGGTATTTATCTGTCTGACTTTGTCGCCGAGGCCGTGACGGGCCAAAGCAAATTTGTTGGCCCCGAATGTATTGGTCAAAACCGCATCGCTGCCCGCCTGAAAATAAGCACGGTGAATCTCGAAAATAACATCGGGCGAATCGATATTCAGATAGTCATTGCACTTGCCCGGCTCAATACCACGGGCAATCAATTGTGTCCCCATCGCGCCATCCAATAAAAAAACGCCTTTGGTTATTCTCTCTTTTAAACTTATTTTGGCCATAAACTTTGCCCTTTATTGGGGTTGTTCGATAATCTTACCATTAACAATTTTATAAATATGCCTGAAACCTTCCGGTTTGAGACGATTAAAGATGAGATTTCTCAGCTTTTGAGTAAAATCCGCCGGCTTTGCAGACTCAAGGTTAAAACTAACGCTAATGCAATCTCCCGCTCTTTCGGCGGCGGGGCTGGTAATCTTTACGCTGCGCGGGACAAAAAAGTTCTCGGATATTTCTTTATATTTATCCAGTTCCGCGACAGCAACTTTGCGGCCGGTCACGTCGAAATATTCGATTTTTCTAACCAGATAATCGCAATTATTGACATATATTTTTCTGGTTTTAACACCAGCCTGCTGTTTTGTGAGCACGTCAAAGGCCCCTTCCTTCGACAAAGACCAGCCCTGTTCATCCTGCATTGCAATAAGGCCCAAAGCTTCAAGAACCAGCCTCGGATTAATCATCAACTTTTCAAAACTGCCTTGTCCTGCACACGCTCCCCACCAATAACTGCTGATTTCTTTTAGTTTTATCGCGAGCCAAAACTGGCCTTCGTTCGAGCCGAAGACAATCCCCTTCGGGTCAAAAGCAACATCACCCTGCACATAAATTTCCGCCGGCGGATTCACCCACAGCTTCACCGTGAAATTCACTTTTTCAGTTTTTTTGTCCGCAGCGTAATACCGCAGGAGACAACTGCCGGCGGCTTTGAACTGCACGGCGTTTTCCAATTGCAGATGCAGTACAGATAACGAGTCCGCAATAGATTCCTTGCCCGGACATACCCGCACCGGCTTTTTCATCCGGGCGGAGCAGCCGGTAAAGATTAGTATCGCCGCCGCGAAAGCAGCAAATAATCGAAGGTTAGTATTTTGGTAAGCCACTTCTTATAAATCCGTTTGCAGAATTTCGCCAATCTGGCCTGTCAGCTGTTTGATTTGTTCGTCATCGAGCCTGGGGTTTTTGACCTCGACGAACTCTTTCTCGCCGGTTATTCTCAATCGCCAGATTTCCATGCCGTCTTCAGTTCTGGAAGAATCGTATTTCAATCGTCTTTTTCGCATCAAGACCAATGCGAGCACAAAGCGGAAATTTATTCTCTCCTGCTCTGTTTCTTTTTCCAGCCTCATGAAAAAGGCCATCAGCATCTCATCATCGACAAATTGGTGCTTTTTCTCGTCGGGCTGCGGCAGTCTCGTCTTCCAGTAGCAGAACACATTCGGCTTTTCAGCCAGCCAGTACTCTTCGCAAAAATCCCGCCGAACCAGTCCTTCAGCGGTTTCCACCAGGGCGGCAAAATATTCTTCGCCGTATCCGATTTTCTTCTCTGTGCCGCAACATTGACCAAGCGGTTTGTTTATTTCCCAATCACTCATTTTTTCTCTTCTTTAGATTTCATTCAAACTTCAGATATTCGCATATACCCGCTGCTGTTTTGGGCCCTATGCCCCTGATTTTCTGTAAATCGTCACAAGTCCGAAAGGCTCCGGCGGTTTCCTCGCTGAAATTTTCGCGGTAATCTACTATCGCCTTTGCCCGTCCATCGCCTATGCCGGGCAATCTTATCAAACTTGCCTGCGGCGCATAATTCGGATTTATTCGGTCTTCCAACCTGATTCGGCCCTGCTGTGAGAATGCGGCAAGACCGGAAACCGCAAAACAAACAGCCAAGCAGAAAGCTATACCCAGCGCTAAATAAAATGCAAATGATTGAATCCTGTTCTGCAACGGAGCTTTTGGGATTAAACTATCGTTTGCCACGGTTAATTTTCAACTCACCTTTTAACTATAGCGCTGCGCAGCTTATCCATAGTTTGAAACGATTCTCTGGGTTCAAGCCCGGCTGTCAACAGCCCGCTGCCGGCTATCACACTATCGGCTGTATCGGTAAGGTTAGAATACGTTATCCTCTCGACAAATGGCTTACTAAGAGCTATCTTATAAAATTGCTCAATCCATTGTCCCTGCCGCGACTGGTCCCATTCCTCATGCCAGATGCCGGCAGCTTCGCCGTCATATAAACCGCTGCCATTCCGGCTCGGAACTTCCACCTCGGTTATATATAAGGGTTTGGCCACGGCTGCAAAATAATCGAGGACCGCCGATATCTGCATCATATCCCTGATATGCATACCGGCCTCGTTCTTGCCGAACTGCATAGCCAATCCGAACGCATCAAAGCTAATCCCGCTCTGAACCACCATATCCACATATACTAACGGCGGAATAGTGCCGGGTGTCGTGGCGTAATACTCGCCCCATAGATTGTTGATTTCTACTATTTTCAGCGCCCTGTCGCTTCCTTGTTTCACCGCCATATTGGCCGCACGCGTCATTTCGAGAACCTGCTCGAAGCTGAAGCCAAAGCAATTAAACGCATTAAGTCCGCTCACAACTCGCCATGCATGAATAGTGTTCGAGTAGCGGGTAACTATATTCGAAACAAATCGATAGGCAGCTTCGCGAATCTTTTCGAAACCGATTCCGTCGCGGAGCAGCCAGGCGGGTAAATACTCCTTCGAAAAACGCAGCAGCGGCCCTGCCCCGATTGCCAACTTCTTTTTACCAAGCGCGTCAGTGCAGGCGTCAATCGCTGAAAAATCGTAAGTGCCTTTTTCAGATTCTATCTTTGCCCAGTTTATAGGTATCATAGCAAAGCCAAACAATTTGAGCAGTTTCTCAAGATACCCCGGGTTGGCAATCGCCCTGGTATCTATTCGGCAGCCAAGGCAGCCTCGGCCGAAACCACGGCTCTTGTTTCTTGTATCGAAAACCAGGCTGGCCTGCTTGCCCGCTAATTTTTCGGAGAGAATTATGGCTCGCTCGAGCGATTCGTCTGCTAATTTAGATGCCGCTGGTGCGTCAGAAATGCTTTGAAGTGCCTGGATAAATAAATCCTGCGCTTCTTTGGAGAAATCAGCTAAATCATCCGGGCGGCCGAAAAACGCCCAATCCTCCCGCTTGTTAATGATTTGCATCAGCTTCGCCCGTGCTATCTCGACATTCAAATTATAGGGCTGCTCTCTTTCAGGCAGGCAGGTTGTCGGCAAAAGCACCTTGCCGAACCCATCGATAGGCCACAGCAGAGCCAATCCCGCTGTCTCCATGCTGGGCTTCTCGCATTCGATAATACCATTTTTGAACGTAATCTGCGCCCGGCGAATGGCAATGCCATCGCCTCCGAAAAGATACGCTCCGGACAACGTAAATTTGTTTACGAGCTTACCGTTTTTAAAAACCTGAAATTTCATTTTCTTCTCAACGCAAATTTACCCGCAGTGTTTAACTTGACCATCGGATTATAACAGGTATATCCTTTAAGGCAATCAAATTGTAACCGGGCCGGATTATACGATACGATTAGCTTGCCTGAACAGGCCCAATTGAAACCTGTGTGAAATCGCCAAGATTGAATTGTTTTATAAGCGAATGAACATCGTCAATGGTAACAGCTTTTATGGCGCTGATGTCCTCTTCAACGGTGCGATACTGCTGTAAATATGTCCAGTTAAAACCCAAATCAATCAGCCGACCCATCGGCAGTTCGTTCTTTATCACCAAGGCACTCAATATTTTGTTTTTCGCTGTTTTCATTTCCTCTTTGGTTACGCCGCTGCCGGCGAGATTCTCGAAAATACCCTTAACGGTATCGAGCACTTTGCTGACGTTTTCACTGCAGCAGCTGATATAACTGCAAAATATTCCTGTGCCGTCCATAGCTCCGAACTGCATCACCGCCGCTTCTGCCAGGGCCTTGTCAACCAGTTCCCAGAAAAACTTCGACCCGACACTATCGCCGACGATAGTTGCCAGCAGTGTGGCGGCAAATCTTCTCTGGTCATGGGCCGCTACCGCCGGGGACATCAGGCATATATGCTCACGGGCCAGATTTGATTTTTCAATTCGTTCCTTCTTTTTGCTGCCCTGCGAATCTTCCAGCTTTCTGGATGCAGGCTGCTTTTGCCACTTTTCGCATGCGCTTTCGACAATGCTACTAATTTGCTCCCAGTCGAAGTTGCCCGCAACGGCCGCTGTCATATTGTTCGGCGCGTAGCGGCCGGCAAAATAGTCCCGCATCTGTTCGGCCGTCAGGTTAGTGATACTTTCTTCACTACCCAGGACACTGTTGCCGCAGGGATGGCCGTCAAAATGCAGCGTCCTGCATCTGTCCATCACGTCAAAGTTGGGCAGGTCCTTATACATCGCGATTTCTTCTTTAATTACGTTTTTCTCGATATCGAAATCTTCATTTCTCAGCGCCGGCCGCATCAGCTCTGTCCATAATTTCGTTACCTCGACTAAATACTCCGGCAAAATGGCTGCATAAAAAACAGTATTTTCTTCACTGGTAAAGGCGTTGAATTCCGCCCCTGCCCTGTCAAACGCTTCGCTGACTTCGAACGTGCTTAGCTTTTCAGTGCCTTTGAAGAGCATATGTTCGAGGAAATGTGACACGCCGTTTATTTGATTTGTTTCGTCTCTGGAACCGGTTTTGACGAAAAAGCCTACCGCCGCTGATTTGGCAGATTTATTGACCTCGCCGATAACAGCCAGTCCGTTCGCTAATATCTTCTTCTTAAATTCCATATTTTGCTTTACTTAACTTTTACTTCTTTCGGGCCTATTGTCACCACCGTAAAATCTTCGAACCGCTCACGCCGCAGAAATTCCAGAACCGAGTCAACGGTAGTTTGTTCTATTTTATTTTTAATCTCCTCCAGGCTCCGTACCCTGCCCAGTATATAGTAGTCACCCCCAATTCCGCCGGCTCTGCTGGCCGAGGATTCACTTTGCAAAACCAGCGCGCTTTTAAGCCCGACCTTGGCACGTTCGATTTCGTCTTCGCTGATTCCGTCGGCGAGCCGATTGAATTCAGCGGTTATTACATCGAGCGTTTCCTGACTCTTATCCGGCGTTGTACCCGCATAGCAGGCAATACCTGCCGCCTCTTTCAAGCTGTGATACGAAGCCCTGATTGCGTAGCACAGGCCCCGTTTTTCTCTTACCTCTGTAAATAGTCTCGCGCTCATTCCGCCTGAAAGAACCGATACCGCAACCCTCGCATTGTAGTAGTCTTCATCAGTCGGCTTGACCGTCTCGGTCATCAGGCCGATATGTACCTGCGCGCCGTCATTGTGCAGATGGGTATAGCCCGGCTTGTTCTGCACGATAGCAACGTCCTGCTGAGAACCATTTTTCGCGTTGGAAAACAGACTTTCCATTTGCGCAACGACAGCATCGAAATCATATTTGCCCGCGACCGCGAAAATTGTCTGCGGCAGATTAAAATCGTCATTTATGATTTGTTTGGTTTTCTCTGTCGTGAGGGTTTTTAATTCCGCAATTTCGCCCAGCGTGCTGCGTCCCAAAGGACTCGGATAGAATTTCTCCCGCAGCTTCAACATAACCTTGTGCCGGGGGTCATCGTCCAAAGCGAGCACGCCGTCGATTGCCAATTGTTTCGCTAATTCGAATTGTTCATCTTTCAGACCGGCTCGCAGAATTACATCGGCATATAATTTTATAGCTTCGGCGAGATTGCCCGCTTCCAGAACAGCCCCGATGGTTATATGAGAACTGCCGACCGAACCGGAGCGATGCAGGCCGAGGCCGTCAAGAGCGTCGCTAAGTTCTCTGGTGTTTTTGTCGCCTGCTCCTCTGAAAATCCAGTCAACAATGACACTACCGGCCCCGCAGCAGCCCTGCGGAAGCCTGGCCGCTCCTGCCGGCAGCATAAAGTCGAACGCTACCGAGCCGACCGCTTCCATCGGCTCACCAAGAACGACCATTCCGTTCTTTAAGATATGTTTATCGAGTCTTTCCATCGTTGTCAGCTCTTATAAATTACGTGAAAAAGTGATTCTACCAGTAAAAGATTATATTTTCAAAGGAGTGTTTCAAAAAATCCTTGTGTTAATGAACCCCCAGCTCTTCTATTTGCTTCATTAAATTACGGTAAGTATCGGCAACAAGATAGGTAAATAAGATAGTAAACGCAATAACAATCACCGTAACGACAACTCTGGTAATTATTTTATAACGCGGATTGAACCATACCATCGGCAGAGCAAAGGGGCCCAGCACGATTAGTGCAACTACAACAGCAGATGTGGAAAAATACCATTTAGATTTGGATTTGCCGCCCTTTTCAAGAAACTCCCCGCAGTGACGGCACTTTATTGCCTCATCCTGAATTTCTTCCGCACAAAACGGACATTTTTTCACAATTTACCCTCTCGCAAAACTCAATACGAGTCACGAGTCACGAGCGACGAGCGACGAGCGACGAACTATGCCACCGCAGCGGTTTCTTCGTCAACCTGGTCGAACCTGACGCTTATCTTCTTGCTCACACCTCTCGTCTGCATCGTTATGCCGAACAGCACCTCCGCAACACTCATCGTGCGCTTGGAGTGCGTGATTACCACAAACTGTGATTCTTTTTGGAATTCCCGCAGCAGCATATTGAAACGCTCGTTGTTCGCCTCGTCCAGCGGGGCATCGACCTCATCGAGGAAACAGAAAGGCGACGGCTTTGCCTTGAAAACCGAAAACAATAGTGCAATCGCCGTCAACGCCTTTTCGCCGCCGCTCAATAGGGATATGCCCATTGTTTCTTTGCCGGGCAGTTTCGCTATTACTTCTATTCCCGCTTCGAGTATATCTTCGGCGTCCTCAAGGACTATATCGGCTTTGCCACCGCCGAACAGCTTGCGGAAGACCTGCTGGAAGTGAGTCCTGATTAGCTCGAAAGTTTCTTTGAACTTTTCCCTGCTTTTCGTATTAAGATGGCCTATCAACTGCTGCAGTTGAGCTTTGCTCTTGTTCAAATCCTCGACCTGAGCGCTTAAAAACTCATTTCGTTTTTCAAGCTCGTCCTGCTCAGTGATTGCATCCACATTTACGTTGCCCAACCGTTCAATTTTGCCCCGAAGCTGTGTTATTTCCTCTTTTACCTCGTCCCAGTTCACCTGGCTCTGCTCGTAATTTTCATAGGCGGCTGCCAAATCCATTTGCAGCTCATCGCGAACCCGTTCAACAAGGTCCTCTGCCTTTACTTCCAACTGGCTCAATTCTATTTTAAGTGCGCTAATGGCAGACTCAACTTCGCTTTGCTCGGACCTTCTCTGGCGAAGCAATTGTTCCGTCCGGTTTCGCTCTTCGAGCAGTTCTTCCACTTTTTCCTGAAGCAGGGAGCTACTTTGCTGGTTTTTCTCTTTTTCAACAAACAGCTCCGAGACCATCGCTTCGCTTTCGAGAATATCTCTCTGCGCCTGCTGTGATTGTTCGCTGCAGCTTTGTATTTCCGCCTGTGCCGTCTCGGCAGCCGTTTGGTTTTCCTGTATTTGGCTTTGCAGGCTCGCAATCGCCTGCTTCGATGCCTTGATTTGTTCGGCAATCTGCCCCAGAGCGACCCTTAAATCGGCAAATCTGTCCGTTTGACTTTGCTGTTCAGCTTTCTGTTCGGCAAATCTTGCCTCAAGCTCTTCTATGTGTTTCGTCCGCTGGTTGTCAACCTCTTCGAGCTCCTGCAGTTTCTGTTTCGAGTCGTATTCTTTCTGCACGGACTGTGCAATCTGCGCCTCCAGCAGGCCGATTTCACTGGCGAGCAAAGGCTGCTCTTCGCTTAGCCGTTTTATATCCTGTTCGTAAATCGCCAGCTTCGAGCCTACCTGCATCTTTTCTGTGTTGGCCTCATAAACGGCGGTGCGCAGTTCCCTGCACAATTTAGTCAGATGTTCATTCGTGTGGGTACTCTTCTCGATTTGTCCCTCAAGTTCCGCAATCTCCGTCGAGACCGCAGCAATCATTTCATCCAACTGGCGAAGTCGGCTCTTTCGTGATATCAGGCCGGCAGCCTTTCCTAAAGGCCCGAGTCTTATCGCTCCGCCTGCGCTTAAAATTTCGCCCTTTAGGGTAACGAATTTATAATCGCCGCTGATTTTTCCAGCCAATTCTATCGCCGAGTCAATCGAGTCAACAACTATCGTTTTGCCGAGCAGCTTCCAGACTAATGGTGCGTATTTGCTTTCGCCTTTCACGAACTCGGCGAGCCTGCCTTTTATCTGCGGGAATCCCGACAAATCCTTTTTGTCCACAAACGGCTCTATTCTATCTGCGCTTATGAAATTGACTCTGCCTTCGAGTTTTTCGATTGTTTCTTTATCAGCCAACAGTACGCTTGTGCTGCTGATTACCAGTGCGTCGGTTATGCCTTCGAGCGATGCTTCGACCGCATTGGCGTATTCGACGTCGGCTGCTATTGTCTCAGCGAGTATCCCCTGCACGTAACCGAATTTATCACGGTTTTGCAGAATGTTTTTAACCGCGTTATTAAGGCCTTCGCGCCTTGCTTCCATATCCGTTAATACCGACAATTCGCTGTTCAGTGCGCTGCGCTCTTCTTTTTTCTGTGCCAGCTTTTTGCTATCTGCCGTAATCAGGCTGTTGGTTTCTTCTGTTTGATTGTGCTTGGAGTCCAGACTCTGCTGCAATTCGCTCAGGACCTTATCGATATCAGCCATTCGGGCTGTGTGCTGTGCCTTTTCCGCGAAGAGTTTTTCGAGTTCCGCCCTGCTGGCCTCGGCTCTGCCGGACAAACGCTCTTTCTGGCTGGATAAATTACTGCGATGAATGCAGATGCTCTGCACCTCGTTATGAAGCTGCGCCGTCCTTCGGACTATATCGACAACACCTGATTTTTCATCCTCGAGGTCCGCGTCGAGAGAGGCACATTCAGCATCTATTTCCTGGATTGTCTTTTGAAGCTGTTCTGCTTCGAGCTTTTTTTCTTCGAGCATTTTTTCGCCATTTGTCAGCTCGATTCCGTATTGTTCCAAATCGGACTCGAAGAGATTTTTCTGCTCCTGCAGCTTTTCGATTCTTTTCTCAGCATCTTCTTTCCTTTGCTGCAGTTCCGCGATTCGGGTTTTTAGAAATTCAATCCGCTGCAAATTCTGCTCGATTTTGCTTTGCACGGCGACGAGGCAGTTGCCCGCATGGCTCAAATCATTTTCTGTTTCTATTATTCTCTGGCCCAATTCGCTTATTAGGGTGTCGTTTTTCGACACCTCGGCGACTACGCCTGCGAGCTGGTCTTCGAGCCGTCCAAGGCCGGTTCTTTTCTCCGCGTTTTGGGTGCGGTTCTTTGCGTATTCAGCGAGCGAGTAATTTACCTGCAGCTCTTTTAGTCTGCCGGAGTATTGAAGGTAGTTTCTGGCCTTGCCGGCCTGCAATTTTATGCTGCGAAGCTGTTTTTGCACTTCGCTTAAAATATCCGCAAGCCTAAGCAGGTTCTGCTCGGCGTATTCGAGTTTGCGAAGCGCCTCTTTCTTATGCGCCTTATATTTGCTTACCCCGGCCGCTTCTTCGAATATGGCCCTTCTCTCTGTTTTCGAGGAATTTAACAGCTGGCCTACCTGTCCCTGCTCGATAATCGAGTAGGCCTTTACGCCCACGCCGGTGTCCATAAATAATTCGCGAATGTCCTTCAGCCGGCAGATTTTGTTGTTTATACGGTATTCGCTTTCCCCGCTTTTATAAATCCTGCGCGTAATCTGCACCTGGTCGGTGTCGATTGGTAACTGCCTGCTGCCGGAGCCATCGGGATTTGACATAAACAGGCTCACTTCCGCCGAGCCCGCTGGTTTTCTGCTGCTGCTACCGCTGAATATCACGTCGGCCATTTGCTCGCTTCGAAGGCTCTTGACGCTTTGGTCACCAAGCACCCACTTTACCGCATCGACTACGTTGCTTTTTCCGCAGCCGTTGGGTCCGACAATGGCGGTTATCGGCGAATCAAAGGTCAATTCTACCTTGTCGGCAAAGCTCTTAAAACCATCGAGAACGATTTTTTCAAGTCTCATTTTTCTCCCAACTCTTAGTTTCGGTAATTGATATTGCGCAGCCGCCCTACTCCATTTTTGGGCAATACGCACTATTACTATCGGCCGATAACCTATTTTCTCTTGATAATTAGGTCGATTTTTGGCATGGGTCCGGCCTTGAACTCAGCTTCCACCGCCGACTTTTCACACATCTGCTTCAAAAGGGTAATTGCTTCGGCATAAGAAACGTTTAATCCTCGACGCTCCTGCTCGCTTCTTTTAAGCGGCTCTTCACACAGTGTCTGGATAATGTCGCCAAGTTCAAATGAGCTCTTCAATTGAACCATTACATTGGGCCGTTTGGGGTGTTTGCGGATTATTGAAACATACCCCTGACCTGCCGGGGCATTTATTGTTATATTGCCGTCGGAAGATTGTATAAAGATATCCTTGTGGCAGTATATAGGAGCGCCGAATAATACGATTTGCGGCTGGCCGCTGCGTGAAACAAAAATCCCCTTGTGTTCGGTCTGCGTAATTCGCTCAAGATAAAAACTACTCGCAATCAGCTTTTGTGTTATCGAAATATCGTCTAATTTTCTTAGATTTTCGTATGCCGCCAATCTGATATCGAAATCAGCGTCCCGCAGTAAATTTCGCGATATCGCAATTGCATCGTTCCGGCTGGCTGATGTAGTAATAGCATCCAACGCCTCGATTCGATAGGCTGAATCTTTATCCGACGCTATTTCTCTAAGGGTATTCAACCCCTTGTCATTGCCCAGATTAAGAATGCATCTGGCTGCACCCAGACGCACCTTCTGCTGCGATGAATTCAGCAGCGCTGTCACCTTGCTGATACTTTCATTGCCTATGGCCTCGAGAGCCGTCTCAGCAGCAAGCTTGTCTTTTGAAACGGCCAGTTTTCTGACAAAATTGTTTATTCTCTCTTTTGTAACTTCAGGTGTTTCAGTAAGGTATATCGCCCTGACTATCGACGCAAATCTTCGCTTTTGTTCTTTGTATGCGTCAGGTACTTTTAATTCAATCTGGCTGGGCGAAACCGCCCTGGCTATGCCGGTACCAAAGCGTCCGTTTAATTTGTTAGAAATAAGACTTGCGACTTTATAGTCCGGCTGACGAAGCCCAAGGTTCAGTTCGTACTCGTCGAGAACCCTTGCCCCGCCCAGGATATAACCCATCTTTTTATCCGTTTCCTCGGAAGTCAGGGTATCTATAAAGACAGGTCCTTTCGCTGTGGCGAGAACTTTCATAGCTAAACCGAACCCGCCTACTGCTTTAAGTTCAGCACCATACAACCAGCCTCCTTCCAGAGAGAGTGTTTGCGTGCCGGGCAAGGTAATCACCTTTACATCGAAATATTGGCCCCTCGGAACCGCTGTCGGCATAATCCCCTGAACCACTACCACCGCCGTATCGAGACTGTTAATAAGCTCGTTGATATCCACCTTATCTTCAGACAATTGCTGCAGGATATATTGTTTAAGATAGTCTCTAACCTGAGTCGGACATTCCCCGGAACCAGTTCCATTTAATCCGCCTACCAGGCCATACCCCTCGACTACGATTGATTCAAAGGGGGACGCCTCAGTCAGTTCTCCTATTGTAGTGCCAAGTTTTATTTCCGACGTGAGGCCCTTTGGCTCTTTATCGACCACAGCCGGTTCACTGCAGCCGGCTGCCAAAAAAACAAAAAACAATACGCCTCTCAAGCAAGGCTGCTTTAAGTCATTAATATCCATATAGCAAAATCCCCAAAAAGGACTAAAACTGTTTCAAATACTATGTTTTGCCGGATTTTTAGTCAAGCCCTATCTTGGTCGGTAAAGAAGGCAGGTATAATTAGTGGAATAGTCCGTTTGGCCTTTGGTGGTCAGCCGGTGTATGCCCAAATAAAAATGGCTGCGAGTGGTCAGCACTCACAGCCATTTTATAATTTGGTTTATCTGCGTTTTTTGTTACCGCTTGCGCTTTTTAATAAGAATCATACTGCCCAATCCAAGTAATGCCATCGTTGCAGGTTCAGGAACTGGAGTGTACTCATACGCAACAGTAATCATACCATCTGTCTGGCCCAGTGTGTACTGGCTCGGGCCAAAGCCGCCGGTCGTAGAGACAAAAGTCGAAACGCTTGTACTAAGCCAAATGTCAAAGTAAGTTCCTGCCCCTGTGAAAGAAGTCAGGACAGATGCGTTCGTGCTACTGGTTAAGCCGCTGTCGCTTCCCGTACCGCCGGCAACCGAAAAAGAGTCAGTACCCATATAGTCAGCATCTCCGTCATTGTCGGCGTCGACTGAACCTGAGCCCGTCTGCAACGGTACCACTGTAACAGCCAAAGTGCCGCTTAATGCGTCTATAGTAACCTCGGCTCCAATGCCTAATGTCACAGTCGATGCAGAGCCTTCGTTGTCCCAATCAATTAGACCGGCGTAGGTGTCAGAGTCCAAAGTCAGAGTCACTGCCGTCAACGTACCCAGCGAAGGGTCGAATTTTGGCAACGAAACACCGGCCCATCCAGCCGCAGAACCGACATTGGTCGGCCCATACGAATCCGAATATGAAACTATCGCGGCATCAGCGGTGCCTATTAAGCTTAAGGCTACTACTAAAACTAATGTTAACATCCCCCCGACATTGTGTGTCTTTTTCATCACTATCCCCTAAAAAAATGAATTTGCTGTTTGGAATTCTCACCCCGTTTGACGATGACATTATTATATCCGAAGACCTACCCCGGTTCAAGTTTTATCTGCCTAAAAGCCTGTTTTTTTTAGTTATTTGACAGTATAAGGCCTATGAATAGTAATATTATAGGGCAAATCGGGGAAATTTTTTCGCTATTATGGATATGTTTTTGCAGAAAAATATGGAACCAAACAGCATAGAATTACTCACCGGTTATCTGGCATACGACCGTTCTTGTTCTCGGTCTGGTATCAAAATCTATGAGGACAATTTGCTGCCAAGTACCCAGTGTAAGCCGGCCATCTACAACAGGCACGTTCAGCGAAGGCCCCAACAGCGCAGCCCTTACATGGGAATGACCGTTGTCATCGTGCCAGGTCTCTTCGTGCTCATACTCACCGGCCTGCGGCGCAATTTTTTCAAATGCCGCGGCTATATCGCAATTTACCAACCCGGGCTCATATTCGATGGTTGTAATCCCAGCCGTGGAACCGACATTGAAAAGAGTAACGATTCCTGAAAGTATTCCTGATTGAGCGACAGCAGCGGTTGCCTCTTCTGTAATATTGATGATATCGCAGTTGCCACGCGTTTTTACCTTTATTTCTTTTGTTTTGACCATTTATTACCCTGCCTAAAAAGCCTCAATTCAGTCAAGGTATCGAACATAAACGGTTTTTGCAAGCAGACAATCAAAAGGAAAGGCTTTATAGTGCTTTTTTACGCCCCCACAGGCTCTGGGAGGAAAACTGAAAAAAATTTTATTTTTTTTGACTTCTCCTATTGACGACATCATTATTTAGGTTAGAATAGCGGAATTGTAGTGGCCAAGCGAGATATAAGCATCGTAGCTTGGCCTCTGATTTTTCGTCAAAATACAAAAAGCTCTTTGACAAGTTAACAGTTAAGCCAAATTAGCAGCGAAAGTGCAACTCTGGCAGTAAATATGCTTTACTGCCGTGAGTTTTACAATGTTTTTTGTTTTTCAGCACTTTCGGTGCATATGCCAAAGTGTTTGAGCCTTTTCTCGACGAAATCCCTCTCTGTTTGCCTTCGGGCATCAGATTGGGTTCGACGAATAAATTCGAAGGGTTTGATCCTGGCTCAGAACGAACGCTGGCGGCGTGGCTAAGACATGCAAGTCGAACGGACCAGTAATTTATTATTGGTTAGTGGCGTAAGGGTTAGTAATAGATAGGTGAACGTACCCTTTGCTTCGGAATAGCGTCGTTAGCAGCAATGCTAACTACCGAAAGGGGCGGTAATACCGAATAATATCATCACTCGACGGAGTGATGATCAAAGATTTATCGGCAAAGGAGCGGCCTATCTCCTATCAGCTTGTTGGTGAGGTAATGGCTCACCAAGGCTAAGACGGGTAACGGGACTGAGAGGTTGTTCCGTAACATCGGGACTGAGACACTGCCCGGACCTCCACGGAGGGCTGCAGTAACGAATATTGCGCAATGGGCGAAAGCCTGACGCAGCGACGCCGCGTGTGGGAGGAAGTCTTTCGGGATGTAAACCACTGTCAGGGGGAAGAAAGACCGTTTAGGCGGTTTGATCTAACCCAAAGGAAGTCACGGCTAACTTCGTGCCAGCAGCCGCGGTAAGACGAAGGTGGCTAGCGTTGTTCGGTATTACTGGGCTTAAAGAGTGTGTAGGCGGAAAGATAAGCGTCTTGTGAAAGCCCCCGGCTTAACCGGGGAATTGCGCGACGAACTGTCTTTCTTGAGGCAAGTAGGGGTGCACGGAACTCTTGGTGGAGCGGTGGAATGCGTAGATATCAAGAGGAACGCCGGTGGAGAAATCGGTGCACTGGGCTTGTTCTGACGCTTAAACACGAAAGCGTGGGGAGCGAACGGGATTAGATACCCCGGTAGTCCACGCTGTAAACGATGTCTACTAGGTTGTGGCGGTTCTGACGCCGGCACGACCGAAGCAAAAGTGTTAAGTAGACCGCCTGG
>JAQTMR010000017.1 GCA_028714255.1 Phycisphaerae bacterium
GAAAAAAGGCATTAAAAGCGGTATTCTTACGGTTTTCCGGAGAGGTGTCCGAGTGGCCGAAGGAGCACGCTTGGAAAGCGTGTGTAGGGTTTACCTTACCGCGGGTTCGAATCCCGCCCTCTCCGTTTTGCCTTTGGCAAAAAAACGCAATCGAGAGTTAATCGAAATTTGAGAAATTCTCGATTGCGGTCAACTGTTCCACTGTTCAACTATCCAAAAGTGTGGGGAAAATGTTTTCCCACGTCGTCGGAGTAACAGCCACAGGCGGAACAGCAGAGCCTTGTTATTTCTTCGGAGATGGTTTGCCGATAGTGCGGAATGGGTCCCGCCAGTCGGAGGGCAGTGAAAGAATGGGTTTTTCGCTAAGCTCGGTGAATCTTTTCATTGCTTCTTCGGAAATCGGCTCTCCCTTATCAAGGTGCGGCGAGACGAGAACCATAAGCTCGGAATTCTTAACATCTCTCTTGTCATAAGAGAAGAGCAGGCCGACCAGCGGTATATCACCAAGCAAAGGTATCTGGCTCTTGCTGACTCTTGTTTCTTTTTTTCTCAAGCCGCCCATAATAAGGACCTGTCCATCTTCCATAATAAGAGTGGTGCTGGCCTTTCTTTTGTCAACTATAGGAACCGTGGTGGCACCGGCCCCTGTCCCCACCCCTGCTACACCGGTGTTGATACTTTGCTCAGGTTCTAACGTCATCAGGATTTTCTGCCCGTCAACGATGGTTGCTTTAACTTTGAGAGTGACACCGGCCTCCTTAAACTTTGTCGAGGATATATAATTTCCGGCTTCACCGCCGGTGCTTTCGGTAAGCTCTGTATATGGTATTTCTTCGGTGGTTTGAATGTAGGCTTCCTTTCCACTGGCAACAAGTATGCGCGGGCTTGCGAGTATTTCAACATTTCGAATTTGCTGCAGAGCGTGAACGGTACCAATGATGTTGGTTTTAGTGAGGGTAAAAACTCCGCCGGTCGTTAACGTGGTCGGTATCAGGGTTTGTATATAATTCTGGTCGCGTATCGGTTCGAAAAAACGCTCCCAGTCCATACCGATTTCGGTGTCATCACCGAGCTGGACGTCTAAAATAACAACCTCTACCATAATCTGTTCAGGAGTTTTGTCGGCTCTTTTAATCTGAGTGACAATTTTCTCAAGAACCTCATTTGAGTCACAGATAACTAAAGAATTGCTTTTATCATCGATAGAAATACTGCCATATCCGGAAGACATACCTATAAGTGCGGGCCTGAGATTTCCGGCATTGAGAAATTTAAGGGTCACAGTTTCAACGAATAACTCCGGCTTTTCGTCCGCCGGCTGGGCAGTTTGGGAAGCTTCCTGCGGTGTGAATTCTTTGTTGTTGAGGAAATCTGCGAAAGGATTATCCCTGCCGACGTCCAACGTGCCGTCCTGTTCAACTTCAGATTCTGTCGGCTGCTGGGCCTCTGCCGGGCCGCACCATAGGCCAACGGTCAAAATAATACAGAAAACTATTTTTGCATACGATAGCTTATTCATAATGCGGCATCCTTACTCTGGATTGTGTAAATCGTAATAGTCATATCGCACTTAAGCTCCGAAGAGCCGAATTTGACAGGTTCCATTTTAAATGAGTCTATCCAAACTTTTTGGGAATAGTTTTGCAGTTTTTCCACCAGCCTGGTTACGTTGTTATATCGGCCGGTAAAGCTCAACACTGCACTATCGGCGACTATACTCAAAGCATCCTCTCCTGAAGACGGCGCTTTCGCTACCAGGTTAAGTGAATTAACCGAACAACCTGCTTCTTTGGAAATGGCCTGCAAATTATCGAAGAATTTTTTGGCCTCATCAGCAGTAAACAAGACGCTGCGGCTCCTGGCAAACTGTTCATTTAATTCTTTGAGCTTTTTCGTTTGTATCTCCACCTCACCGATAATGGCCTTGTTTTTCTTTACAGCGTTACTTACAACCGATTCGTATTCCTGCACCGCGAACAAATAAGTAATATGCGGAGCGACTATCCAGTCATACATCAGTATTGTTGTTATTACAATCAGCCCCGTAAAAACGGTGTTTCTTGTCGAGCGACTCAAGTTGGCAAGATTATCAATTAATATCATTTTTCACCTTTTTCCGTGACCGGGGTACAACCGATTTCATAACCGACGAAATCCTTTTTATCTCTTTTTGTTTCAGCAATGGAAGCTGACTTTATGTATTCGGATTTGTTCAGCATCTCCACAAATAAATAAACATCCTCACTCGATAACGCCAAACCTTTTAGTGATATCCCGGAACCTGCCCTGCTGAACAGGCTGGTCATACATACTGTTTTGGGTATTCTTTTTCCGATGTCATTCAATATGCCGGCCAAGTCCGTGTCGCAACGAGCGACTGTGACCTTGTTTACCTGGGCAAGTTTATTGCTTACGGTGTTGATTTGCTTATTCACCAATGCCCGCTCTCTAAGCAGAGCATATGTGTTCTGCAATAAATGGGTCTTCTTGTAGTTGATGCTTTCGTTTAGTTTTTTAATCTTCCATGTCGGTCCATTTACCGCCAGCGCCATAATCAGCAGTAGCGCCGCTACAATATTGGCTGTTATGAGAGCTCCTTTTCGGACGGTTCTAAGCCGAACTACTTGCTGGGGGAGCAGGTTCACGCCCAAATTATGCGCATCTGTTTCCAAAAGCTTCATAGCCAGCCCGAGCGCCACCGGTGAAGGTTTATCGGCTCGCTGACAATCAGCAGACCGACTAACGACAGCGGTATGGCAAATATCCTCGTTGGTCAGCACTTTTAAATTGCTGCTCGCAATTTTAGTCTTTAGAACCGCTTCTGTATTCTCAGGCAATTGCTCATCAGCAGCAACCACTGTAATTTCCCACTTCCCGCAACTGTCCGGAACATCTACGTCATAAAATTGGATAACCTTATTTATTTGTTCAGCGAGCCAGTGACAAAGCTGCTCTGATTCTGTTTTTTCTCCGTAAGGACTCTCCGGGGCCTTGCTAACACTCTTTGTTCTGACAAAATCCATGGCCTGTTTTTTGAACACGCACAGAGTCAGGGTGTCATCCTGCAATACGGCTATAAGCACGTTGCAATCGAATTTTCCTGCTATATTCCCGGCATAAAGCGCCCTGGTATAGGCAAACAGTGCCGGCTCAATCGACTCGACAACAAGGTCGGCTTGACCGCACATTTTGACAATCTCGCCTATCTTGCGGTCATCAGTGGCAGTAATAAGAAGCCTGCCCGCAGAACTCACATCCGAACCGGCCCCGCTAACTCCACAATAGTCCAAAGCAATTTTCCTGCCCGGTAAGACGGCGCAGTCTTTCATCTGGTCATGGACAAACTGTCCTACATTGCTCGGAACCTGTCTCGGTATGTTTATAATTTGCGTAATAACCGGCCTGGCAAATAATAATACGGCGGCGCGTGTCGCCCGTATTTTGCTGCTGTTCTTTAATTTCCTTATCGCCCTGGCTAAAACGGCGGCGTTTTCGATGTTGCCGTTCTTTATCGCCCCCTCGGGGACAGAAGAACTGGCGGACTTGAGTATCTCAATTCCGTTTTTGCCTTTTTTAAGAAGCACCAGATTTATTTGCTTCTCCGAGATACTTACACCCAGGACGGTCTTAGCCTTGAGCATATTCGGTGACGTAAACCGTCTTGACGATACGCCGCGGAGCTTAAACATTTTCAGTGCGGTTCTCATGAATTATTCGTTTATCCTTAAATTATCAATTCTGATTATGTAGGGACTGCCGGTTCCTACCGTTATATCTGCTTCCACTCTGGCGACAAAGCCCTGCGATGTGGTGGCTGTGGAAGTAATTGTAAGATTCGGCAAAGTGCCTGCTACATTGACATCGTACACATCACCATTAAAGCTTTTATCAGTAAAGCCTGTTGTCCAGCTTGAGTCGTCCCTGATTTCAGCGAAAGCATCGTTAAGGCCTGCCTCTGCGACAGCCTGCGCGCGAGCCGCGCAGACTTGATTCCGCATAAGCTGTAATTCTTCCGTACTCATCTCCAAGATACCGACCGTTATCGTGGCCATAAGTGCAATCGCAAAAACGGTTATTAAAAGTACCGACCCGCCTTCGCTTCGCTTCGGCGAGGCAGGCCCGGCTTCGACTCTTGTCTTCGCCGCGGCAGGCCCGTTATTTTTAGTCTTTGTTTTCATAATAGTTTCTCTTTAAGGTTGCAGCTGCCCTCCGCAGCAATAGTCATCGCCGGCGGCTGGGGCTATGGCTATTGTAAGCATCGCCGCTTCGTTCTCCCTGTCCAGTGCGAAGTTCGATGTCCCGCTGTTGCCTGCCATTGCCTGCCTGATATAGCCTGCTCCGCCGGAGCAGGTGTTGGTATAACAGTTAGTAGGAGCTATACAAGGTGACGCGGTCCAATACGCCTCGCTGACGGTGAGCCAAAAGTTGCTGGCGGGACCGTTTCCAGTATGCTCCATATATCCAGAGCCACCTGAGATTGAACCATCGCCCGTGTTACTGCGGTCCATTGTAATATCATTATGGTCAGCTAACCCGGGGACATCAATATTGATAGCATCGCCGTCAAAGGCTCCCAGCCTAACAGTTATAACGTTACCCACACCCGTCGGCCCCACGTATGAGGGTCCGCAGGGCGGGTCTATTCTGGGTGTGTTGCTGTATATAGGGCTTGCCCACGCACCGTACCTAAGATTGGTGCCGACCAATCGTACTATCCAGCCATATGCCTGTTCGCCGCCTGCCCAGCTAAAGGAGTAATCGTTCGGTTCTGAAGCGCCCGCTGTTCTATGCCATGCCCTCAACGTTACCGCCGTAGGAGGAGACCCGCCGGGCAAAGTTGTGATTGTGCTCCAACCGGTTGCCGGCAAAGAAGGCGCAAGACTATCATAGGTGGCTCCGTCTGTGGCGACGGCCGCAAGCAAAAAATCCCCCGCAGCAGTATCGTCCGGCTTCGGAATGGTAATGGAGATGCCGTCGGTATCCAACTTGGCCTCGCTAAATCCGCCATACTCGTTAGGCATGTTAGAATCGGCGCTTTTATCCATTGTAATTGCAGTATGGTCGAGCAGGCCGGGATTACCTGGCTCAGGGGTAGTGACAACATCGTCGTCATCAAACGCCCCGAGACGAAGAATCAGACAATTATTGACTGTTGTTGTAACCGCCGGACTGGTTGGAGTGATGCTGGACTCTCCGCCGACCGAGTGGGCATTTATTGGCTTAACAGGGTTGTGGCCGGTGAATCGCATCATCCAGCCATACGCCTGACGGCTTCCCGACCAGGTGAACGGATGGTAGCTCGGCTCTGAAGAGCCCACAATTTTATACCATACACCTAATGTAACAGCTCCGTCGTAATCGTCGAGGCTTATCAATGTCCAGCCCGCGTTGACAGGTACAAGAGACAACGTGGTATCTCCGTCCGTAGCAACTGCGGTGATTAGTAAATCGCCGACGTTCGAGGGAGGAGTTGTAATGTAAACCGACGTAAGGTAGTAACCGGTTTTGTACTCTCTGATATCCCTGTATCGGAGGGTATTGGCCAGCTCGGCGACCTCGTCTGCGCTGAGCGCACGATTATAGACACGGACATCGTCAATCATACCGTAAAATGGAGCAAACGTCGCGTCAGTAACTGCCGTCCCCAATCCTAACGGCCCTGCATTATCATCGATAGTTCCACTCGGACTGGCATTACTGGCAACTTCTTGCCCGTCAACATACAATCTTAAAGTTTCTTCGTCGTAAGTAGCGAATACATGATACCATTGCTTGGTATTAGTGCTCGAAGGACTTGACGCTCTATATCTTAGCCCTCCTACAACTACTTCTGCCTTAAATCCATTCCAATCAAATAATTCACATATTCCCGTACCGCCGCTATTTTCCTTAAATATAATTCTCTCCGCCCATTTTTTGGGTTCGTCTAATCTTACCCAGCCACCCCAACTTCCGGCATCCAGGTTGAGGCCGTTGTTATTGCCGCAATCAACACCATCGTTAGTTCCATCGAAAGCTAATCCCCTGTTTATTACGCCTCCGGTCCATTCATCGCCGGCCATATTAATCAGAGTGCCGTCGTGGCCTGACCCGCTGCTGTCAGCCGCTGTTAAGCCGGAAGCCTCATCCAGTTTCCAGCACCCTGCGATGCCGCATCCAGCGTTTGCGTTTGTGCGAAGATAGACCCAGGTGGTGAAGGTTTTGTCCCGACCGGACGACTCTGAGTCAATAATAGTGGCGTCAACCTTGACAATGCGGATGAGATTAACATCCGTAATCGGCGTATTCAAATCGCACGCATCGTAACAGGTAAACTGCAGCAAGCCTGCCGGCCCTGCGAGGCATGATAGACTGCCCGGAGCACCAAACTCCACGTAGTTATTGGCAGAACTAATATCATACCTGCTCACATCTCCGTCATAATTGGCGAAGTTGATGTAACCCCCGGTGTCGTAGGACTGGCTGACGGCTGTTATCTGCACCGCCTTCGAAAGATTGCGGTTAATATGGTCTATCAGAATTCTGCCGTTTTGAATGAGCTCGGAATTTACGCGCTTGGAGTCCCAGCCGTTCTGGATGACCCTGAATTGCGGCAGCACCGCTGCGAAGATAATGGTCATTATGGCCAAAGCTATTATCATCTCCACAATAGTTAGTCCGCCACAGCAAAGCCGTTCGTCAGAACGAAGGCCATGCAGGAACGCTGGACATCGCCGAAATTTTTTGTTTCGATAACTCATCTTGTCACCAAATATTTTTTGCACCACTGTCGGTATTTTCGGCACAAGACAAAACGTCCGTTATGCAAGTTTCAAATTATCCGCCGTTAAAATGAGAACAGAAAAAACGGCAATAAATGAGGGCTTTGGGGGCTGAAAGAGTGTTTTTATAGGGCGTTAGCGGCTGACTAATAGAAGGAATACTCGGGCCGGCAAGAATGTCCTATAAGTCCCGTAAGGCCCGCAGGATGGCTGGCGCCAGATGCCTCACGGCATTTGGGCAGGCGAGTTAATCGTTCCATCTTCTGGCAATAAGGGTTGCCAGTGTTATGTCGATTTCATCGCCTGTTAGTGTGGCGTCACCGTTCGAATCAAAGCCTACCGAGACCGTTATTGTTTTGAGCTGGTCGTCGGAATCATCTGTTACGTTACACCGATATGAGCCGCCAAGAGAAATGTTATTTCCCGCAAATGAACCGCCGTTGGTGTAATTGTAAACCGACCTCGCTTTTATTTCATCGAGCTTGGCCTGGGCAAGAACAAGACTAACGCTTTTATGCTCGATATTTATATTGTTAGCGTGGGCAACGGTCAAACATTGCAGCATTGGAACTATCGCTATAGCCAGTAACGCCGAAGCAATAACAACTTCGACAATAGATAATCCCGCAAAACGTTTTGCGTTTTGCGATTTGCGATTCCTTCGATTCCGCTCGGTATAAGCCGCGATTTTTATTTGATTCTTTGGCATCTCATCATACCCGTAGCACTGTAGAATATAATCCTGTAAGTTCTGTCTCCTGTGTAAATGAGAATCATGATACCGCCGGCGGTCTTATTTCCCAACGGCCCAAACCTAAAGTAGTTAAGACCTAAAGGAATAACATTGATATTTGAGCCTATCGTTTGTGTATCCACCACAACACCGTTAGAATCATCGATTATTTGATAGCCCGAGTAGGGTGCTGTACCGGTCATCTGCAACTTAAATCCGGTTTGATTTGTCGCCGCATTGGCAATGGCCAGAGTACGTGTTCGGCGCAGGTCGGTAATAAGTTTTCTCGTAACTATGTCGGCTTGTTTATTATATAAGGTGGAAAACTGAAGTTTTGGTACCGCTACAACGGCTAACGCGGCTAAAATTATTAAAATTACAATCAGTTCGATCAGTGTGTGAGCATTGCTTTTCTTTGTCATAATGCAAATTAACCCTCTGCCTCCCGGCAAAAGTAGGGAGGGAGCTTTTCGTACCCCATGTGATTTGGTCCTTTTATCAGGGGTTGTGGCCGGGGGTGCTGCATTCGACACGGTTATCAGTGTTCAACGAATAAGGGGTACTCGTTCCAGTGGTCGGACATACAGGAGCACCGTCAGGGAAGTAGTTAGCGTCAGCAACGAGAGTAGCCAAGGCCGGATATGATTCATTTTCGGCATACCACAATTCAAGTTGTGTGTTCATCGTAGCGACATTAGCCTGGCAGGCCCTCAACTTAGCGGTGGTCGAACTTTGAGACATCCTCGGAATTGCAATTGCAGCTAACGCTCCTAAAATTAAAACCACAATGAGCAACTCAATTAATGTAAGGCCTTTTCTGCGATTTAACAGCTTCATATTATGCCTCTTTCCCAAAGAATTTTTATTTACTTTATTAACTCGGTTGCATAATCGTCATAAAACATCCTCTACTTTATAAAAAGCCCATCCGTCACGTTGAACATTGTTCTGATAATTAATGTAATCTACTTACACAAACAAATTTTATGGGACGCAACTGCCTGTTATTTACAGTCGCCTAATCTAAATAAATACTTTTGGCTATTGCAGATGCCCCATGTAATCGAACATAGGCAAATACGCACCTATGAGAATCAATCCAACAATAAGCCCCATAATAATTGTCAGGGCCGGCTCCAGTTTTATAAGCAAAGCATTTATTGTCCTGTCAATATCCTTATCAAGGATGTCGGTGCCTTTGTTCAACATCTCCGGCAATTGCCCCACCTGTTCACCGGAAGCTGCCAACTGTACAATTATCGGGGGGAAAATTGCATAGCTTTTAAGTGATTTCGCAATAGCATTACCCGCCTTGACCTCTTGCTGCAATTCTTCGGCTATTTCGGTCAACTTGTGATTGTGAGCAACCATACTTGCTACTTCCAGCGCCTTAATCAGCGGTACTCCAACCGAAGCCAGCATTGCGAATGTCCGGGTAAAATGCGAGACCACAAGCATACGATTTAGTTTGGCAAAAACAGGCATATTCAGTTTGAAAGAGTCCCACCACACCTGCGCTTGTGGTTTTTTCAGCAGCCATCGCCCTGTTATCACCCCCGCCACTATCACAATAATAACCGCCCACCACTGCTGTGTTATCATCGAACTTACGCCTACAAGAATTCGAGTCGGAAGCGGCAACAATACATGCGCCTGCTTATACAATTTCATAAAAATTGGTATGACAAAAATCAGCAGAAAACCGATAACCACAAAACACATAATCGCCACTATAACCGGATAAGCAAAAGCGGAGGTGACCTTTCGTTTAATCTCCGCCTGTTTCTCCAGATACGCAGCGCTTATATCGAGTGTCTTTCCCAGCTTTCCGCTGGCCTCACCGGCCTCAATCATTCCGAGAAAGAAACCCGAGAATAAATTTTTGTATTTTTCGCAGGCGTTTTTCAGGCTCGAGCCCGTTTGTATGCTTTGCTTAATATCAGCAATTACGTCCTTGAAGGCCTGATTTTCGGTCTGCTCCTCCAGCGTTTCGAGGCAGCTTACTATTGACAAACCTGCCGAATACATACCCGCGAATTTATATGCGAAAGTCGCTACTTCCGAACGCTTTATTCTCCTGCGCTTCGCCGCTGAGCCTTTTTTCCGCCGGGCCCTTACGAGAACACAACCTATCTTGGCAAGTTCCTTTCTCAGCGCCGCAATATTATTAACCTCGGTGTATAAGCCGGTGAACTTTTTGCCGGTTCCGTCTTTCGCCACATATTGATAAGCTGTCATCACTCTGTCCTCATATTGATGACTCGAATTATCTCATCCACTGTTGTCACTCCATCAAGAACCTCTTTGACAGCACCTTCGTGAAGGGTACTCATACCTTCTTTAACAGCCTGCTGTCTAATCGCGTCGTTGTCGCATCCATCTGTAATCATTTTTCTTATTGCCGGTGATACGGGTAATATTTCAAAAACACCCTTTCGGCCGTGATAGCCGGTATGGTAGCAACTGTCACATCCTGCCCCCCGATAAAGCTCTATCTTTTCATTCGGGGCAGATTTGCCGAACAGACACTTCAGGTCATCTTCGGAAGGCTTATAAACTTTCCTGCATTTGCTGCAGCAGGTCCTTACGAGCCTTTGGGCGATTGTTCCCAAAAGCGCCGAAGCGACAAGAAACGGGGCTACTCCGAGATTGATTAAACGTGATATCGCTCCCGCTGCATCATTGGTATGCAATGTGCTCAACACGAGATGTCCCGTCAGGGCTGCGCTGATGGCTATTTCCGCTGTTTCATAATCTCGTATTTCACCTATCAATATGATGTCCGGGTCCTGCCGAACTATGCTTCGCAACGCTGACGCAAATGTTATCCCGGCAATCGGTTTGACCTGCATCTGTGTAATGCCGTCGAGGTGATATTCGACAGGGTCCTCGACAGTAACGATATTTCTTTCTGTGGTATTCAGCAGTTTCAGTACCGAATACAGGGTGGTCGTTTTGCCGCTGCCGGTCGGACCGGTCAGTAGCAGCATACCATAGGGATTGCCGGCCAATTCTCGAAATTTCCGATTGTCCTCGGGCGAAGGTACAACGGCATCGAGCGACCATTTAATCGCGTCCCTGTCGAGAATCCTGATAACTATTTTCTCACCTCTCATACCCGGCAGCGACGAAACCCTCATATCGTACTCCTTGCCGTCATGCCGCACAATCATATGGCCGTCCTGCGGGATTCTTCGCTCGGAAATATCCATATCCGCTGCAACCTTAATGTGCGAGACCACCTCGAGATGTGCCGATGAAGGCACTTTTATCGCATCGTGCAGGATGCCGTCCACACGGTATCGAACCCTCATATCGGGCTGTTCCGGCTCGATGTGTATGTCACTGGCGTTGGCGTCAATCGCGCTGTTTATTATCGAAGAAACCAGCTTCGTAATAGGTGCATCGGCAACCTGGGACGATTTATATTCGAGCTCCGTCTCGTTTAATTTATCTTTATCGCTGTCGGTGGTTAACCGCATCGAAGCTATAGCCTGGCGCGTTACGTTTTTCACGTTGAAGTGATATATAACAGCCTGCCTGATTGCCTCCTGGGTAGCTGCCAGAGGAACTACCTTTAAACCCGTCCTCATCTCTATTTCATCCCTGACTGCGAGATTCAAAGGCGAACTCATCGCAACCAGCAGCTTGTTGTTCTCTTTTTTAACGGGGATTATATTGTACTGGTTTGCCATCTCGTACGTTATCATATGAGCGGCTATAGGATTTATCATATCCGGCGAAAGGTTCACAAATTCTATCTTATGACTAGCGGCAACTATCTTTATGAACTGCTCTTCATCTACAAAGTTGTTTTTTTTGAGTACGCCTATCAGGCTCAGGCCGCTTTGCTCCTGTTCCTTGAGAACCTCCTGCAGGGTCTTTTCATCAAGAATATTCTGCTCCAGAATATACGAAATTATTTGTTCCTGGTTTTGCATATCACTCCCTGAATATATGATTGTACAGACTCACAATCACTATCGACATTGCCCAGTGGAGACTTAATAATAAGCTTCTATCCGGACATTCTATGCGTGATAAGACCTGCGCCAAACAATTGATACCCTTACCAGTCTTTGTGAAAAAGCCGGGTTTATGACCGATAATCTCTTTTCCTTGGAACCGTTAATCTGTCAAATTGAGAACTTTACCCGACTATTTATTCTAAACACGAATATGAACCCGCATATCCTTGTACCCGCATTATTCTTTACTAATGCCATAATTGGTTTGGGTCGATAAAAACAGGTGACTCGATTCTGCGAATTAAGAAAGTGCGGAAACTTTATACGGGAACTCAAAGGGGAAACCTATAATGTTAAATTTGTTTAAGCCAAAAAAGAAGACTTCCCGGGCCAGAGTGCTTATCGTCGATGACGAAGCCGACATAATCAGCACCGTCCAATACCGACTTGAATTCTGCGAATTTGATGTTATTACCGCCGGCAATGGAAAAGACTGCCTGGAAAAAGCGGCAAACGAAAAACCGGACCTAATATTATTGGATATCAATATGCCGATTATGAACGGCTACGAGGCGCTCGAACGCCTCAAAAATAACCCGGAGCTAAAGAACATACCTGTAATAGTGCTTACCGCTTTCAGTGACGCCAGGGACATATCCAAAGCCGCCGAATTCGGCATTTTTGATTACGTCACCAAACCGTTCGATTTCCCGGAGTTGATGGGAAAAATATCGAATGCGCTGGGAAATAAATTCCAGCAGTAAGCTGAAGGTCTAAAATAAGACAGGGCGAGGGACAATCCACCAGCCAAAGAGATATTTGTTATACGCAGAGCGAAAATGGAGACAGAGGCCGCACAAAAATTAAAAATTCTCCTGGTTGAAGATGACCTAATTGACAGAAAATTGCTGCAAAGACTACTGTCGCAATCGGCTCTGTCTATTTCAGATATAAAACCCGCAGACTGTCTCCGTACGGCCCTTGAATTTCTGGAGAAAGACCATTTCGACGTCGTATTCCTCGACCTCGGCCTGCCGGACAGTCAGGGGATAGACACCTTCACCGCAATATACGATAGGGCCGAGGATATACCCATTATCGTATTAAGCGGCCTTGACGATGAAAAAATGGCTGTTACGGCCGTGAAAAAGGGAGTGCAGGATTATTTCGTCAAGGGACAGATTGACAGCAATCTGCTGACACGCGCCGTGCGGTACGCCATTGAGCGCAAGCGTATCAGTAAAATACTCGATGAAAAACAGAAAAACATAGAAGCGATATTCGACGCAGCGCCTATCGGTATGATGTTAATCGACGAACATACCGTAGTTAAGCGAGTCAATGACGCCGTCAGGCAACTGCTCAACAAGGATTACCGGCAGATTATTAATCAACGATTTGGCGATGCTCTCGGCTGTGTTAATGCCGCCAACAGCGGAAAAGGCTGCGGAAACAGCTCGGCTTGCGAAACGTGCCTCCTCCATAAAGCCATAAGCACGGTACTGGATTTACAACAGTCCGTTCACGAGGTTGAGGTCCAGCTTGCGCTCAAGATTGACGATAAACAATTCACGCACTGGCTTCTTGTTAGCGGCGTACCCGCAACAATAGATGGTCACCTGCACGCGGTTTTTGCCGTTAACGACATTACCAAGAGTAAGCTTGCAGAGCGCGACTGCCAACTCGCGGAAGACAGGTACCGAACTATCTTTGAAAATTCCGCGGTCTCCATCTCGCTTGTCGATGAACAGGAGCGCCTTATCTCCTGGAACAAATTCACAGAGAGCCTTCTGGGTATGAACAAAGAGGATTTATACCTTAAGCCGGTAAAATCGCTCTACCCCGAAGGTCAGTGGCATAAAATAAGGGCCCTCAACGTCAGACAAAAAGGACTGCAGCGCCATCTGGAATCCGAAATGATTAGAAAAGACGGAAGTTTGATTGCTGTTGATGTTTCGCTAAGCGTCTTGAAAAATCCTGAAGGAAAAGTAATAGGTTCGATAGGTGTCGTCGCGGATATTACCGAACGTAAAAGAGCGGAAGAGGAATTAAAATCAACAATGGAGGCAAAATCGCAATTTATATCCACGGTTTCGCACGAACTGCGAACGCCTTTGGCGTCTATGAAAGAAGCCATCTCTATCGTATTGGATGGAATAGCAGGAAAAATTAATAAAGACCAGAAGCGTTTCCTGGATATCGCACAAAGAAATATAAACAGGCTCGCCAGATTAATCAACGAGGTGCTGGATTTCCAGAAGCTCAACGCCAATAAAACGAAACTTAACATACAGCCTAACGATATCGCTGAAGCCGTAAGGGATGCCTGTCACACAATGACCCTCTACGCGCAGAAGAAAAAGGTGAAACTTTCCATTAATCTTGATGATGATTTGCCTAAAGCCAGCTTCGATGTTGACGCAATTGTGCAGGTTCTGACAAATTTAATAAGCAATTCAATCAAGTTCACTCCTGAAAACGGCGTGGTTTCTGTTTCTGCTCAGCAAAAAGAGGGAGATTTAGTTATCCATGTCAGCGATACGGGGATAGGGGTGAACAAGGAGTTTCTTACTAAAATATTCGACCCATTTTATCAGGTGCACCCGCCCGGACAGGAATCCAAGGGCACAGGCCTGGGACTTTCCATAGTTAACAAAATCGTGATGATGCACGGCGGCAGAATCGAGGTCGAAAGCGAGGTAAACCAGGGCACAACTTTCTCTGTCTTTCTGCCGTTAGACAGCAAAGCCAAACCGGAGGTTTTGCCGGAAGAAACAGACGAATTTCTGGAAAATACCGTTGTTGATAGTCAAGTCCGCACAGCATAAAGGCCTGTGCCGGTCTGCAAGTCATACTTAACACCTCTTTAATAACGAATTTAAGCCTATTCTACGTCCCAGAATATAAAGGGAAATTCCGAAATATTCTCAAAAAAAACACTCCTGAAAATAAAACCTCATCCTGATTATGCCGATGATTTCCTTATGACTGACTTCTTAAAAATCGGACCGTAAACACATATGAGAAATTAAACACCACCGTTTATAATAAACAAAATAAAAGGGTATGAAATGCAAAAAACAATAACGGCATACGGACAAACCGAAGAGAAACTGGAACTATTTCAAAACCTGATAAACTGGTCGAACGACTGCATCTTCATTATGGAGCCTGAATCGGGCCTTTTGCTGGATGTGAACGACAGAGCATGTGCCGAGCTCGGGTACGACCGGGAAGACCTGCTCAATATGACCTTCAAAGACATTGAGCAGACTCTGGCGGATGATTCCAGCTGGCTCGAGCAAACAAAAAAGCTTAACGACAAGAAAGAGTTAGTCATACAAGGACATCATAAACGCAAGGATGGAACTGCCTTATCCACGGAAACCTGCCTAAGGCTCGTAACTCAAAACCAAAAACCCGGAGAAGAGCTCATAGTAGCAATTACGCGCAATATCCCCAAGCCCAAGCAGGCAGGGCAAAAACAGGACTCGCCCGAATTCGCTAATCAGGAAGTGGAAAAAATCAGTCAGGAATTAAGGGATTTTGTATATATAGTTTCGCATGATTTGAAGGCTCCTCTGCGGGGAATCGAGACCCTCGCCAACTGGATATCAACTGACTACGCGGGTAAACTCGATGATGAAGGCAAAGAGCAAATAACTCTGCTTGTCAGCCGCGTGAACAGAATGCACAATCTCATTGAAGGCATTTTGCAGTACTCCAGGGTCGGACGCGAGGAAGATGAAAAAGTCACGGTAAATCTGAACGAGCTTGTCTCGGATGTTATCGATAGAATTGCTCCGCCGGAAAACATTACAATTACCGTCGAAAACGAACTGCCCGAAATCCAGTGCGGACAGGCCCGTATCACGCAGGTATTCCTGAACCTGCTGAACAACGCCGTAAATTATATGGACAAACCGAAAGGCCAGATAAAGGTCGCCTGCGTCGAAGAGGACGGCTTCTGGAAGTTCAGTATCACCGATAACGGACCCGGAATCGAGGAAAAACACTTTGAAAGGATTTTCAAAATCTTCCAGACGTTGAATCCTCGCGACGAACTCGAAAGCACCGGCATCGGCCTTACTATAACAAAGAAAATCGTTGAATTATATAACGGAAAAATCTGGTTAGAGTCAAAGCCGGGACAAGGCACTACGTTCTTCTTTACATTGCCAAAACAGTAAACGGGGGTTAAATATGCGGAACACCAAGCCAATACTGCTGGTTGAAGATGACAACGTTGACGCAATGATGGTCAAGCGTTCGCTTAAAGATTTGAATATTCCAAATCCGATGATACACCTGCTCAACGGAGAAGAAGCGCTGGGACATTTACAAAACGACAGCAATGAAAGGCCTTGTGTTATTCTTCTGGATTTAAATATGCCGCGGATGAACGGCATCGAATTACTGCAGGTCGTAAAAAACGATGATAAATTAAGAAAGATTCCAATCGTAGTTTTAACCACATCCAAAGCAGAACAGGATAAAACAGAAACCTTCAAACTCGGTGTTGCAGGATATATGCTAAAGGGCACCGACTACAAAAAGTTTGTGGAAATAATGAGGGTAATCGACCTTTACTGGACCTTAAGCGAATTACCCGAAGACGAATAAACTGAAACGCCTTCGAAATCTATGCGTTTTATTTTCCCGCCCCTAATCCGAGAACCAGTTGCTCCGTTGCCGCGGCGGCTTTAATCTGCCCCTTTTTTATCGCGTAATCGGTCGCAGCCAACTGCTGCAAAATAGAGCCTATTTGTCTCAAAGATATTTTTCCAAGTTGTGCAAAAAAACTGTTCCTGTCGCCCCATATCCGCAGCCTCTTTGCGACTTCCTCGCAGCCAACCCCCTGCTCAAGAAGGACTTTAGCGCCGAACATCCTGCGGAAATGAAACGCAAAAGCGCCGACAACGGTATATTCCGCCGATTTGTCCTCCGCGAACATTGTCCTCAGCCGATTTATCGCCTGTGTAATATCCCCGGCAATAACAGCATCAATCACCGCGAAGACGTTGAATATGCGATTATGACCAACCAGAGATTCTATATGTTTTTCTGTTATCACCTTTTCGTTGTGCGCGAACAGGGCCAGCTTGTCAACTTCGCCGTATAACCTGACCAGTTCGTCACCTGCCAGCTCGACTAAAAGCTCGGCCGCGGCCTCGCTGATGACTTTGCCATGTGCCTCTCTGGCATATTGAACAAGACGCTTGGGAAGCTGCCATCGCTTCAGTTGAACTACGCTGACCAATTTACCGACCGATGGCAATTTCTTCGCCAGCTTCGTGCGCTCGGGCCAACTGCTCACAACCAATATAAGAACACCGCTCGGACAGGGATTATCGAAATACTTCTCAAGAAGCTGACGGTTCTCGGAAACAAATTTATCGGCGTCCCTTACGAGAACGACTCTTCTATCGGTTAAAAACGGAAGTGTCCGAAGCTCGTCAAAAACATGGGCGGCTGAAACCTCGGCAGGGTCGGCATTAAAAAAACCTGTCGCTCTTTGCTCCGGCTCAAGAAGCTTCTCAACAAGCTTTTCGCTCTCGGCGTCAACAAGGGATTTTTCTCCGCCGAAGATTACATAAATCAGTTCGCTTTTACTTTTAGCCATTTTAGTCAACCGCGCCAACCCGCCGGAGTGCTATTTAGATTTGCGGCTTTTTTTATTCTTCTTTTCCCTGGCTTTAGGTTCGGATTTGGAGTTACTGTCGTCTTTCGTTTCCGAATCGTCAACAGCCTCAGCGCCGATTTTCTCCGCAGCAACAAGTTTGTCACCTGTCTTGAGATTTATCAAGCGAACGCCCTGCGTGTTTCTGCCTATCGAACGGACTTCCTCCAGCCCCGTGCGGATTATCATCCCGTTGGCCGTTATCATCATCAACTCATCCTTGTCCTGAACGGCGTCAAGCGTTACCACTTTTCCGTTCCGTGCGCTTGTCTTTATATTTATCAGCCCTATTCCGCCCCTGTGTTGGGAACGATAATCGTCAAGACTGGTTCGTTTGCCGTAACCTTTTTCACAGACCGTAAGCAGCGATGCGCCCTTCTCTGCTATTGCCATACCGATAACACTGTCTTTGCCGCGAAGCTTCATACCCCTGACGCCTCGCGAGACTCGGCCCATCGAACGCACCTGGTCCTCGCCGAAACGTATTGCCATTCCGTCCTGGGTACCTAAAACAATCTGGTCTTTGCCGCTGGTCATCGCTACGCCGATTACTTCGTCAATGGGGTCGAGTTTGATTGCCGTAACGCCTGTCGCCCTCGGATTACTGTAAGCGGTAAGGTTGGTCTTTTTCACCACTCCGTTCTTCGTGGCCATAACAAGCTGACGCTTTTCTTTTTCCTTGTCGCTTATATCACTGAACTTCCGCACGCTGATTATCGAGGTTATCGACTGGTTGCCCATCTTCAAAAGATTGACGATATTCCTGCCCATGCTCTGCCGGGACATACTCGGAATATCATAGACCCTAAGCCAATAGCATCTGCCGCGATTGGTAAAGATAAGCAGATAATCGTGAGTGGAAGCGGTGAAGAGGTGCTCTATGAAATCGCCCTCTTTGGTATCGGAACCGATAATGCCTTTGCCGCCTCGGCCCTGCTTGCGATACGAGTCAACCGGTATCCGCTTCACATAACCGGTATGGCTTATCGTTACGATAACTTCTTCATCCGCGACCAAATCCTCAAGATCAAGTTCTTCGACCTTGGCGGTAATTGCCGTCCGCCTTTTGTCGCTGTATTTCTCTTTGATTTCCTGGATGTCCTCACAGATAATATCCAGCAGTGCCTGGTCGCTGGCCAATATCGCCTCATAGCCCTCTATCTGCTCGACAAGCTCGGAGTAATCTTTGGCAAGCTTTTCCATCTCAAGGCCCGTCAATTTTTGCAGCTGCATCGTTAATATCGCGTCTGCCTGTGGCCCGGTAAGATACTGGTCTGTCTTGCTCTTTTCCTTAACAAACGCTTCGGGAAGAAGTTTTTTAAGAGTAGCCGAGACTGCCAGCCTCAGCTTTTTCTTCATCAGGTTCACCTTCGCCGTCGGACTATCAGGTGATTTTTTTATCAGCTCGATAATTTCGTCAATGTCGCTGACTGCCAGGATAAGACCTTCGAGGATATGGGCCTTGTTCTGGCATCTCTTCAGCAAAAAGTTGCTTCGTCTGCGGATAACAACCTTGCGATGCTCTATAAAATAGTTAAGTGTCTGCTTGATATTAAGAGTTTCAGGTCTGTTCCTGACCAGTGCTATATTGGCTATGGCAAAAGTGTTCTGCAAAGGGGTGTAGCGGTAAATCTTGTTCAATGCGACCTCGGCGTCGCCGTCTTTCTTCAACTCCACCACTATCCGCAATCCGTGCCGGTCTGATTCGTCCCGGACGTCGGAGATTTCCGCAATATGACCGTCGCGGACGCAGTCGGCTATCTTGGAGACGATTATCGTCTTGACGACCATGTACGGTATTTCAGTGATTATGATTCTTGTCTTGCCCTGCTTTGTCGTTTCGATATCCGTCTTGCCGCGTACCGTCAGGTGTCCCCTACCGGTAGTGTAAGCATCCACAATACCTTTTCTGCCGCAGATAATTCCGCCGGTCGGAAAGTCCGGGCCGGGCAGACATTTCATAATGTCCTTGAATCCGCAGTTCGGGTCTTTTATGACCAGCAATAAGGCATCACAAACCTCTCCGACATTGTGAGGTGGAATATTCGTCGCCATTCCAACGGCAATACCTGTCGAGCCGTTGACCAAAAGATTCGGAAATTTTGAGGGCAGAACCGTAGGCTCCATCCGGGTTTCATCGTAATTCGGAATAAAATCGACGCTGTCTAAGTCGATGTCCTCAAGCATCTCCATCGCAGGGGCTGCCATTCTCGCTTCGGTATATCTCATAGCGGCAGGCGGGTCGGCGTCGATACTGCCGAAGTTGCCCTGCGGGTCAACCAGCGTGTACCGCATGTTCCATTCCTGGCCCATACGAACAAGAGTGCCGTAGGTCGCCTGGTCGCCGTGCGGGTGGTAGTTACCGCCCGTATCGCCGACGATTTTCGCGCATTTACGGTGCTTGCTTCGCGGGCCGAGATGCAAATCATTCATCGCCGCCAATATGCGCCTCTGCGAAGGTTTCAGTCCGTCGCGAACATCAGGCAGCGCACGAGAAACAATAACGCTCATCGCGTAGTTAAGATACGAAGTCTTCAGCTCATCGAGTATCCGCCTGTCCTCGAAATGCTCCTGCGGCTTGTCAACTTTTTCCATAATCCTTTATCCAATGGTTCGACTTCGCTCACCATCCCGAGCTAAGTCGAGGGACTCTGTTCCAATTATTCGAAAGTATCAGGTAAAATACCTCTAATCAGGCAAAAAGTCAAGTGGCATAAGCCATCCCATAGCGGAAAAAACAGTCAATTAAATACCGCGGTTAACCCCAAAAAAGACACCGACCTGTCTGCCGCAGCTTATCTCACCCGTTGCGTCCACTTCACGCCGGCACGCTCAAGTTCGACACTATCCTTATGTATCTTGACGACTTTCACGCCGTTTATTGTGCCGCCCTCTTTCACTATCTCGCCGTCTATTACTACCAGCGGCTTATCCTCGGAATACAATATCCCTGTTAGCGATACTTCAGTCGAAGAAACAGCAGCCTCGCTTGGCGGAGAAACAGCAACACCGCCTGACGGAGGAACAACTGCTCCGCCCGACGGGGAAACCGCCGCCGAATTCGGGGAAATCCCCTGCTCACTTTTTGTTTCCGAACTTGAACTTGGCCATAACCGGCAGACAACCCCCCAAGCCATCGCAACGCTCAATATAATCAGTATGATAAGCCAAAATATGAAAGATTTGTCGCCTTTGTCTTTGCCTTGCTCTCCAGACTGAACCATAGTAGTAGCTCGGCGGAGCTGGCCGGGTTGAACACCAGGGTTAAAATGAACGCCCTGCCCAAGCTGCACCGTCTGCCTGGGCCGAACTGCGGACTCTAACTGGTTACTGCCGGTACCGAGCTTGGCCAATTCAGGCGTTTGTTCCAGCAGGAGCCGATACACAAGAGCCATTGCCGTCATAATTATTGGAAGCGCCGCAAGTATGCCGACAAAAAAACAGAGTAAGCCGAGGATATATATCAGAAAGCACAGAATACCGAAGAAAAACAGCGACCATTTGACGCCGGCCGTTGCAAGACTGCTCGCCTTCAGCGCACTGACAGGACCAAGGCCCTTATCGACTACAAAATAAAAACACAGGCTGAACCTGATTAGCAGATGTATCACCAAAACTAAAACCGCAAAAACAACCGACAGAGATAAAAACGCGTTCCGCATCATGCCAAATAGAAATACGAACGGTAAAATACACGCGATAGAAATACCGATATAAATCAAAGCGCAAAGAAGTCCCGTCCCGATATACCGCCAAAAACAGTCCATCCCGTTAAATAAAGTGCTGAACCTCGGCTTTTGCCCGTCGCAAAAACTCAGAGTTATTTTGATGAACCCTATCCCCAATATGGTTTCGACCACAAAAGACACGCCAAGCATCAAAAAAAACAAAAAAGGCGGAACCGCCCCGGGGCAATATCTCATTATTGACTTTGGAATTTGTCCCAGCGCCGAAACCAGTAATATAATACCGCCCACACCCACGAAGAACCAGAAGTTAGCTGTCATCACACGCCAGCCAAAACCCAATACGCTGCTGTAGCTGAAAGATTTGCTCGGCATAAACTATCTTTTTTTACCCCGTGATTCAGCCAAAAATACCGATAATTACCTCGCTCGGCCTGCAACACTGTTGCATGCAATCAATATTAATAATCGGCTGTTTTTGCGAAACTCCCCACAACATTTTCTACCTTTTAGCCTGCTTTGCCTGTTTCGCCGCAAGGCATAGTAGCAGTGTAGCTCCATACCTCTTTCGCCTCGTATTTGCCCGCATCGACGCGCTCCATCCATGTCACAGTTATATCAAGACCATCAATCTTAACCAGACAATAACCATACTCACTTGAGTGGTAAATGCCCTTTACCGTATAGGGGCCGTTTTCGCCGTCGTAATCCCCCGACCAGTTACGCAGCGGCGCCCCGGAAGTCCCGACAATGAATTGTTGAATGTCGTTGTTCGGGTCGCCGTCATCGTCGATTCGAGCGTGGTCATAAAAGTGGTCATGACCACAGAAATATATTCGCCCTCCGGCCTTTTTAATGCTGGCCCAGAATATATCTCGTTCAGCCGGATTAACATCAAGGCAACCCTCGTGTCCCACTTCGAAGGCAGGCTCATGACCGAATACGAAAACATGAGGCTGCGTATTTGCTGCAAACTGGGCATCAAGCCAGCCCTGGTTCACCCGGTTCACTTGAGCGTATTCATCGACACCAACAACAAAGGCCTTTTTATGCCTGAAAGAATATGTCACGTTCTTCTCACCTGCAGGGCCGTTGTCGGGCATGGAATACTTGTCTTTGAAAATGTTGTTCCACGACGTATCTTTCTGCGGGCAGTCGATATCATGATTGCCGCGAACAGCATAAACACCGATACCGGCATCGTAAACCGGTTGCATTGTGTCCCGCCACTTCTCGAGCTGGCCGTCCATCGCCTCCTGGTCAACATGGCCTTGAACCAAATCGCCGCTAAACAGGACAAAGTCAACCTGCTTCTTTACCGCCTCTGCCGCGAGCTCACCCATAATGACCGTATTCACGCCATCATCTTTGCTCCGGCTGTCACCGGCAACGATGAATTGCCACGGCAGCTCTGCTGCGCTGCCGGCCAGAGAGACTATTGCTAAAAAAACATATATAAAGACAACCATTAGTGTACTTCTCTGTCTCATCCTTTACTCCTTCGATGGTATGTTTTTGGGCTGCCTTAGCCGCCCCGGATAAAACGCATCTGGCCGATACACGGAACCCACTTCCACGAAACAAACCCGTACAGCACCTTGGCCAAACCGTTCTTTCGGCTGCTTTTCAACAAAAAGCTTTTCAGGCTATCGGGCCACGGGGCCTCGAACCCCCCGGGCCAATAGACAAACAGCGCTTTGCCGACAAGATAATCGCCCGGCACAATACCGTCCCGGTAGAACTGCCCGTTATTACCAATGCCCGCCTTGCTCCACCATCTGCCATCCTCGCTGTTGGGACTATTGTCCCCAAGTACGAAAAACTCATCTCTGCCGAGCGTAAGAGCATTGCCCTCTATCGCTCTTCCCACTTCATCACTGCCGGCCCGCTTCTTCGCCGTGTAGTGAATATCCCTAAAAATCGCTACGTGCGAGACCGCCAGTGTGCCGGAGCCTGAAATCTCAACCACCGGCTCGATGTCACTTTCCCTCTCGCCGGCATCATCGGGCAAACGGCCCAAATCGTAAGTTAATTTGTCACCGCCGAATTGAAATATCAATTGATGGTCAACATTGGCAAATTCGACCTCCACAGGTTCACTCACGGCTGATGTGTTTATCATTTTGCTGACCAATTTTATCTCGTTGCCGTCTGAAACCTTTGCGATAACCATCTCGCCGCCAAAATCAACCCATGCTTTGTATATAGTTTCATACTTGCTCAAAGATATACCGACGCCGTCCGCCAGTTCGCCCGATTGCACGTAGAAACGCACCTTCAGGTCGCTGCAATAAGGCATCTCCATATAACTTCCTATGCTGTCATAAGCGTATGTGGCCTTGAAATCATTACCGAGCGAAGTGTCATAAACTAACGTGCTGGTTTCATCGGCAGCACAGGCCAGCCGGAACTTAGTGGGGTCGGATTCATCGAGCTGCCATTTTGACCCCGCTGCGTTTCTCCAAGGCTGCTGCCACGGATGACCGTTAAACAAACCCTCCCGCGGACGGACGGGTTGGTAGTCGTTATCATATACAGGCATCCATAGCTCATCCTGAACCCTGGCAGGCTTTCGGCTGATTTGCCCGTCGATGTAAATGTCCCCGTCGATTATCTCAACTGTCTCTCCGGACCTGCCAATCAATCGCTTAATATAATTCTCCGAAGGATTAAGCGGATTCTTGAATACAATTACGTCCCATTGCTTGGGTTCGTAAAATTGATAGACGCACTTTAGAACAAGTATCCGGTCGCCATTGAATATCGGAATTGCACTGTTACCTGCATCATAATAGCCGCAGCTCGGGCAGCGGGAAGCAGGCGGCTTGACGTAGCCGGAAACAACAGAATCCCTGCTCGGCCTGTATCGCTCCATATCCGAACCGCAGTCATACCCATACCCGCATTGCCGGCAGCGAAGCCGAAAATGGTCCCCCTTAAGCGTGTCCGCCATACTGCCCGTCGGAATCCGGTACGCCTCCACTACGAATGCCCGAACAAGAAACGCCAGTATAAAAGCCGTTATCATCCACTCGAACGTATTGGCTATTTCCGCCGCCCTGCTGGTTTCATTTCTCTTTTGGGGACTGCTCTTTTTGCTTTTGTCTGCTGCCATAAATCCTGCCAGAACAAATATATAAAAATGTTAATTATGCCGATAAGCCCCCCTCCGGTCAACAAACTATTTTCCCGCTGTGGTTTTTGCGGGCTTACCCCGCCCGAAAACACCCCCTTCCTTCTCCACCACCCGCCAACCCGGCAAAATGGAATAACTTTTACATAAAGCCTTGAAAATAAACGATTTACGCCAACAACTGACCCCAATCCTATCACCATTTTGGCCTGCCGAACCGCGTTTTTTACCCTCGCCGGCTTCGCCTAACCTATTTATGGACCTGCCTTTTTCGCAATCCCGGATTTGCCGAAAATTGAAGAATTTTTTGAATAAAAATTGCTTGCTGTATAGAAGTCTTTACAGTATAGTAAGTTGCGTTGCTCCGATATAACAACTGGCTGCATCAAACCGGTTGTTTTAAACAACCGGCTTAACGGTTAAAAATAAAGGCCGATGGCGAAGGGTCGTCGCCTTGGAACGATACATAGGTGCGTAATGAATCGTTATTTAACTAATGCTAACATACCGCTTACTCTAAAAACAGCTTGCCCCGCAGGGGTCAGATTCCATCATTCGCTCTTTCTTGAAATGAGGTAGTATATATGGCAACAATTACAAAGAAAGAACTCATCGACCGAATTGCAGAAAAAACACAGGCAAAGAGGGTCCTGGTAAAACGCATTACTCAAACGCTCCTTGACGAGATAATAGAAGAGCTGCGTAAGAATAATCGTTTGGAGTTCCGGGATTTCGGCGTATTCGAAACCAGAATAAGGGCCGCGAGGATAGCGCAGAATCCGAAAACGCTTGAAAGAGTTAAGGTCCCCCCAAAGAGAACTGTTAAGTTCAAAATGGGCCGACTGATGAGGGAGAATCTTCATGCACCTTCTGCAAAATCCGCCGAAAAAAAATAATCGCTTTTGTTTAAAGTCGTCGTTCCGCAAAAGCCGCGCCGCATTCGAATTCAGGCTGCTTGCCGGACACGTCAGTTTATTTTAGCACAGTTGCCCAAAAGGAGTATTTTATGTCAGAGGGAAAAGTTAAGTGGTTCAACACAAGAAAAGGTTATGGCTTCATCTCCACCGACGATGGCGCCGATATCTTTGTCCACTACTCGAACATCGCAGCAGATGGCTACAGAACTCTTGCCGAGGGAGATCCAGTCAGTTTTGATATCGTCGAGGGAGAAAAAGGCCTAAGGGCAGAAAACGTAGTCGCAAAAGGGACACCGGCAGCTAATCCAGCAGCGGAAGCCGAATCGGCTCCCAAAAGAAAAACTGCAAAGAGCATGGTAGATGCAGAAGCCGAAGAGTCATCGGAAAACGAAGATGACGCGGAATCCGAATAGGCCTTCTTAAGCCGTTCCTCGCCCCATTGTTTAGAGTGTCGTTTACTCTAATGGTTACTGTCCACCTCTATAACAGCGTCGCGCAAGCGACTCCACAGCTTTTCGCTTTAAGCTTTAACTTTTCACTTGCAGTTTATAGGACTTTTTGCTATTTATAATCGGTTACGAGTGGTGATATATGATTGCTTCAGAACCTAATTCTGGCCTCGATTGTAACGTTCTTGTCCTGAACAAGCACTATATGCCTGTCCGCATCATAGGCGTAAGGCGTGCCTTTTCCCTGCTCTTTCGCCAGCTTGCCGAGGTCGTCTCCCTCGAACAGGGCACATACTCCAACTACAACTTCCAAAGCTGGTGCGAGGTCAGCGAACTCAAACGCAATTTCGAGCCGGAAAACTGCGACTGGATTTCCACCGTAAATTTCTACGTCGCCGTCCCCCGCATAATTCGTTTATTGTTCTACGACCGCCTCCCCCGCAGCGAAGTAAAATTCAATCGCCGAAACATCTTCGCCCGCGACAAAAACTCCTGCCAATATTGCGGCCGGCGTTTCCCCACCAGCGAACTGTCACTCGACCACGTCTTCCCAAAAAGTGCTGGCGGAAGCTCAACATGGGAAAATATAGTTTGTGCCTGTATGAAATGCAACGTCGCCAAAGGTGGCCGAACCCCCAAGCAGGCCGGCATGACTCTCATCCAAAAACCAGTTAAGCCAAAACACAATCCTCTTGTCCGCGTCCACCTCGGCCAGCCGAGATACAAAAGCTGGCAGCAATTCCTCGACCACGCATACTGGTCCGTGGAACTGAAATGATACCAAGGGCATTAACGCTAACCTTTCCCCTTTGAGAACTTGAACGCTCCTACTAATGGAGCGAGAAAACTTAGAGCAAGCAAAATAGGAAAATTGAATGATACCCCCCAAACCTCCAACCTTTTGAGGGAAAGCCAGTACTCTTTAGGTTTTAGTTTTCCAGCGGTGCTCCCTGCGGTAATTGTCTCACTGGGTTTTGATTCTTCAGCAACGCCCCCTGCAATAGTTGTCTTTTTGTGTTTTGATTTTTTAGCGGCGTTCCCTGTAGTAGTTGTCTTTTTGTGTTTTGATTTTTTAGCGGCGTTCCCTGCAGTAGTTGTCTTTTTGTGTTTTGATTTTTTAGCGGCGTTCCCTGCAGTAGTTATCTTTTCGGGTTCTGATTCTTCAGCGGTGCTCACTGTAGTAGTTGTCTTTTCGGGTTCTGATTTTTCAGCAACGCCCTTTGCAATATTTATCTTGTCGAGGCACTCGGATTTTAAAGGAGCAACAGACAAGAGGGTTGACATAATTACGATAAGCCAAAAGGCCTTTAGGTATTCAACGCTGCAAAAGTACTTTGCTCGACGAAATGCGATTTCAAAGCTTGTAACTTTTTGCTTTATTGATAAAGATACGACAAATAAAGAGCAGACTCCAACCATAGCCGCGAACAAAAGAATCCAGTAAGTGTTATCGGCTATATCATCACGTAGACCGATACTTATCACGGAAGTTGTGCAAATGACAAAGCCGATAATCGTACCCAGGAGAGTCCTTGGAAAAACAGCTTTCCTCATCAGCCTTTTTGACTCTGGAAGACCACAAAATTTTTCGCTCAAAGCCCCTTTGTACATTGTCCATATCAAATAAAGATGAACTGCTACAACCCAACTCCACAGCAGTGGCAGGTATCTATCATAACGATTATAATAGTGACACACTTCTATAATCAGGCTATTGAATAAGAATGGAAGTATTATTATTGCAAAAATGGTGGTTAACGGGCTGTTAAAGAAACTGTTGGATAGGCGCTGTATAATACGACCTTGTTTAATCTGAAGAATTTGACTGGCTCGGCTGTAATCATATACTTCAATAAGACGGTCAAAAGCATCTTCCACTTCTTCTTTGAATTCACTAAACTTTTCATATCCATGCTCCTTCATAAAACTTATTCGAACGGAAAGTACCCTGTCAAAGCCATTGCCAAAAATCTGTTGCTTCTCGTGCTCTTCGAGGTATTCCACTAGCGCATCGAGTATTTTTTTGGCCGTGTGCAGCTCAATGACCTCTCCGCCACTTTCTCCGAACCAATCAGCCTCTTCGAAATATCCGGCAAGAGTATTTAGTTGCTTGTCTATTTTCTCGACCAAAGCTGTTTTCTTTAAATCTGCCCCCATTGTTTCCAGACGAGATTTATCCATCAATACGAGCAAATTATATAACGATTGAAAAACTAAGGCTAAATGGTCGCACCTGACAGAAGTGTTATCTGTCATTATGGATTTTTTATCTCGCTTCTTCCACTCGGCCTTCAATCTGTTCAGATGTTCAAGTGTTGATCTTGCATCTTCAAGATTAAGTTTAATATATCCTCCATAAATTTGTCTTTCAATCTCTTCATAATCACTCTCGAGGGCTTTGACATGTTCTTTGATATAACTTGAAAAAGCTTCTGAAAAAAGCTGCAATTTGGTATCTTTGTCTACGTGTTTAAATAAACCTTTATTAACAAGTGACATAAGTGATGTATGTATAGAGGCTTCGTGTATATTAATGTAGCCGACTTGCTGAGCCGCCAGAAGCCAATCACGCTCTTCCTCGTCTAAGGCATCCCACATTCTATGAAACTCTTCACTTGCTTCTTCCTTGAAACCTTTTTGCCAGCAGGGTTTGTCCTCGTTGTCATTAGCAACCCAATCGAACAAATGTGCACAAGCAATCTTCAAAAATAGGGATGCTCACCGGCTAATTCGATGGCTTCTTCTTCAAAAGGACTAAGATAGTTTGGTTCACACCCAAATTTTTTCAAAGCCCCCTGAATTAGTTCCTTGCATTCATTTTCCTTAAGAAGACCAAGGTAAAGCGGACTGCTAAAGTTGTTATCGAAGGGAGATGCGCCTACATTATGTTCTAAGCATATCTCCTCTAATGATTTCCTTGAGGATGTTACAAATGCCAGAGCATAGTTATCAGAAATACCTCGCATGTATTGAAGATACCCACTCTCAGAGAGCTCTTTGTTCTTCGCCAATAGCTCAAATTCGTCAATGATGAACACAAACCTATATTTGTCCTTACAAGCTTCCTTAAGAAGATTTTTTAGTATGATTCGAGGATGCCGTTCAGGGATTGCCTTCTCTTTGTCTCTTGGAGGATAGGCCCTAATATACTCTAACAAGGATTGATTTTCAGAGACTAATTCATCTATTATTACCCACGTCATGTCACTGGCATGTTCCGTAGCGATCTCTTCCGGATCTAAAAAAATACAAACAAGTTTATTATCGCCGGGATTGTCGGCCTTCTGCTCAGACAAAAGATGATAAATATGTGTCAAAAGAGAAGACTTACCGCTTCGCCTTTCTCCAATTACCGCCACACTCTGCGGTTCTGGATATGTAATCCGGTCTAGTATTTTAGCAATTTCTTTCTTCCGACCAAAAAACTCCTCTGAACTTGTAACTTTGTTGCGATTCAAAAATGGATTGATAGTCTCACCCTTCATTTTTCCTCCCTTGGGCTGTTCCCCCAAAAACTAAATTTCTAACTTTTCCTCTAAGCATGTTAACTCTAACTCTTTAATATCAAGGTTATAATCAACAACTCCACCTCAGCTACCGCTTTTTCTCACCAACCTGAAAATAGCTTCACTGTTAACTCTATAAATTAAACCCAATTGCCTCCAACCAATTGCAAAAACCCTTTTTGCGCAATAAAACCACGCCCTTTAACCAAAAACACCTAAAAACCCGCGAGATACGACCTGAAATACAAATATATACGCTTTAATGATATTGTACTTACCACCCCCAAAGTTGCAACTATTTTCTAAAAAGTTTTCCTATAAACTGATTATCCACCAATTAGGTGTCACTACTATTTGCAGCATCTTAATCAAGCTACGACAAAAATTCCCCCTGTCCCCAACTTTTTACTTTCACGCAGCGTCTCGGCGAAGGCGAACCCCTCTCTTTGTCCCCTAAACCCTGTTCCTATCTCCTTTTTTTCACCACGTTTGCGTAGCTGTATATTGGACAGTAACAGTCGAATCAGCCTTGATTTGCACCTCGAACCGGGCGGTATTAGCATCCCGTTTTTCATACTTTTGCGTATTCTTATCGATAGTCCAGTTCACCCGCTGCGGAAACTTTTCATCCACAAAAACCGTAATATCCTCGGCCTTTCTATTCCTAAGCTCGATTTTGTGGGTTTCTCGCGTCATTCTTCTATCGTGCTGGCTATCAACCACCGTGTATTCGGCCACCACATCAAACGCGTTTCCAATATAAAGCAGCAGCTTTTCCTTGTTCGGCGTATGGTCGATTTCATCCTCGCCGACAAACTCGAGCGTATCATCCGCAGGGTCCTTTTTGAATACCCGCACCTTGCCCTTCGGCAGAGCGATTCCGAGCTTATTTTCCTTAGTATTTTCAAATTCGAGCTTTATCTGTACCTTATCATCAGCCCGGCCGCGTTCATAAATATAGCGTTTCTCTATCGGCACGCCCACAGCAGGCGTGATAAACTCAATCTGCTTTACCTGATTATTATTTATAGTGCTCTTTCGCCCGAGCGTATAAAGATGATACTCCATAAACGCTTTTTCTTCGAAGCCGCCTTTGGCGAGTTCCTCTATATTAAGGGAAAACATTCTGTCATCTCTTGTTGGCTTCGGCTCAGTTACTCTTCTGACATCGCCGGCAATAAGTTTTATAGCTGAATCCTTATAAGTCGCGCCGCTTCTGTTCTCGATTGTCACCCAGCCGGCAAAATCGATTTTCGTTTCGTCGGCGTTCAGCACCGCCGAGTAATCCGCGTTCCAGCCGAGTCTGCCCGTGGTATAGGTTACCTGGCAAAGCTGACTGGCTGATTCGTTAGCGTTTGCCAGCCAGACCAGCGTCGGCCTGGTAACTAAATCATCAGGCAACTCTTTCAGCGAAATCTCTTCTATGCTGTTTTTATCTAAAATCTCGATATCATCTGTCTGACTTTTCAATATTAAATTCTCGCCGAGCGCAGCCATTAGCTGGCCCGTCAATTTCCTGCCCGTATCTGCGCCGCTGCCCTTCAGGGCAACCGTAACATTTTTATCAACATAGCGTTTGAGCAGACTATCGGTATTGACGAGGTCGTATTCGTAGTTCTGTTCGAGCAGGAATACCGCACCGGGCGAGGACAGGCATCGGAAATTTACGCTGGTCGGGTCAATCGCCGAGGCGACATCGGTGAATTTTACCGTATTAAGACCCTTCTCGAATGACATCAGCCGGGACTCCCTGACGACCGCAAAGTTGTCGTTATAAACGGTCAGGGCGACCCCCTGCTCGCCGGTTTCCTTCGGCCCGGCAAAACCAATTGAACAAACTACCATGCAAACTATCGCTGGAAATATTATTTGCCTTTTCATGTTATCTACCCCTTAAATTTTAACATCGGATAATTTAGAAATGGTATTGTCGCATAGCTTCTGCTGCGCGTAAAGCAAAAATTGCGCAAGAAATGACAGGATTGCGAAACCGTCAAAGACGGAGCAAAACGTCGCGGTTATTTCTTAGCCTTCTCGGCTTTTTCGTCTCCGGTATAACCAATCCGCGGGCCGTCGAATTCGGTCTCTTCAAAGCCCTTGAGCTCGTTTGCCGTAAGGGGCTGGGTCGGCCTGGTAACAACTTTAGGCGTTATGAAAATAAACAACTCGTTGGTTTTTGTCTCCTCTTGTGACTTCGTAAAGAAACTTCCCAGAATTGGTATATCGCCGAGCACCGGCACCTTGTAAATATCCTGTGAAACGTCCCTTTTGCGAAGCCCGCCAAGCACGACAGTGTGACCGTCCTTTACCAGTGCTTTCGTATCGAATTTACGGGTGTCAATAGTCGGCGGGGTAGCAGTACCTATACGAACTCCAAATTCCGGCATAATGTGCAATCTTACCATCCCGTCTCTTGTGACATGCGGGGTAACCTTAAGCTCGACGCCGACCTCTCTCCATTTGGTTGACGTCAGCGAGCCGCCGCTGGATGTGTCACTCGTTTCCGTATAGGGAATTTCTCTTACGATTTTGAAATCAGCGGTTTCGTTATCGAGCACCAGAATTCGCGGGTTCGCAAGCAGCTTGGCTCCAGCCTCGGAACGCAGCATATTCAGCGCCAGGTTTATATTAATCGTATCGAGAAAACCAACGCTTATACTGCCGGCGCCCTCAGGTGTCCCCGAGCTCGTATCCACTGCAAAGTCGCCGCCTACAAAGGGGTTACTTTTTCTATATAGATAGCTATCAGCGCCTGTTACGCCCCCGGCAGTATTTGTCTGCCAGGCTGTGTTCTCCGTATCCGTTTTTATTCTACCAGTAGTAGTAGCCCCGGCTGCTGTAGTTTTGGTGGTAACGTCGGTAAGAACGGATATCGGGTTGTTTCGGCCCGCGCCCCACTCTGCATCGATTTGGAAGCCGTCGGTGGAGGTAACATCGTAAATCCTCACCTCGACCAATACCTGCGGTGTCACGCGGTCGATTTTTTCGATAAAGGAATCTATGGCTTTGATTGTGCTCTCGGTATCGGTAACGATTATATTGCTGGTGCCGTAATTGCAGGATAGCGAACCGCGCTTCGAGATGAATTTCTTCAAAGCCTCTTCGACTTCTTTCACCTCCGCATAAGTAATCTCATAAATTCTGCTCTCGAGGACTTCTTCCTTTTGGGCAATTTCAGCAATCGGCGCTATTCTTATCATATTCTTGTCTATTACCCGGCCATAGCCGTGCACGGCAAGAATATTATCAATCGCTTCTATCAGCGGCACATTTGTGAGCTTGGCGGTAACATTGCCGGTAACATTCGGGCTTTGGATAATATCCACGTCCGCCTGCTCAGCTATCATCTTTATCACGTCTTCGATAGGCGTATTCGTGAAATCGACGCTTATTTTTTTGAGCATCCGCTGGTCGAGAGTCGCCGAGCCGCCCTGCTTTGAATCCCCGCTTACGGCAACGTTTGCGTCCGTAACAGTAACACTAACGCCAGGTAAGACTTCCGGTTGTACCGGAGAATCGTTACTGTCCTGAGCAAGGGTTATAGTGCAAGCCGCGATAACGAATGCAAAAACTGTTAATTTCAATTTTTTATGACTTCTCATAAACAAGCCTCTTTCCAAATTAGCTGTTGCTGTTAACGTTGAACCTTTTGTTCCCATTTTCTGCCGTTCGCTTCGAATTCAACGCTGTCTTCATTTATTTTTACGATAACTACATCCAACACTTTATCGCCCTGATGCACCATCCGGTCGCCAATAACCGCACATGGATTCTCTTTACTATAGACAATTCCTTTGATGATTAGCCCTGCGGTACCGGTCTCGGCCTGACTCGTCGTCATGGGCGTGGCCGGGCCAAACTGCATAGGGTCGCGAAGCGTCGTCGGGTAGGGCTGCGGAACCTGCCAATCAACTTTAGCTTTGGCCTCGGAGGCAGGAGCATTCAACTCAGCAGATATCCCGGCCCCGGTTATCTTGCGCGAAGGCGTACTAAAAGCTCGAATAAACATAAAAATCAGGACAATAAAAAGAATCGGAGCCAAGACTACCATCGTCTTTTGCCGACCGGCGTTGACCCCGGGCTTTTGAGCAAACAATTTGCTTTTAATCTGCCCCAGCGTCCGCTGCCAGGCTGCTTGTTCAACAGTTTTTATAACGGCACCAGCTTCAGACTGTTTAGCCTCGGCCGATTTTGCGGGTGACTGTTCGAGTTTCGGCCTGGTGGGAGTCATATGACTCGGAGCAGGCGGTTTCGGAGTATTATTATTTTGGCTGCCCTGTCCCGGCTGAACAGAAGGCTTCTGCTGGACGTTGTTTTTGGGAAGTGACACGCCGTTAAAAATCTCCGAGACGTCTTTATGCAGCCCTGCTTTATAATCTGACATTATCTATCTCCTCAACCAAAGCTCCGCCGGCGTTTATCTCCCCGGCCAAAGCCTTGCCATAGATTATCTCATCCGCCAAAGCCCTGTATTCAACAGCGCCTCTGCTTTCAGGAGCGTAATCCAAAATGGACTGGCCTGCGCTCGTGGCCTCAACCAGTCTGACGTTCCTGTGAATAACCGTATCGAATACCAGTCCGCCGAAAAACTCCCGCATTTGCCGCTCAATCTGCCTGCTGAAAATAATCCTGTCTTCAACAAAAGTCAGCAGCAGGCCCATGATATTTACGGTGCAGGGGTAGAAATGCGTTTTGATAATGTTCGCGGTCTCGAATAATTGTTTCAATCCTTCCATCGCGTAGTAGTTAACCTGAACAGGCACGACAACGTCCGTGCTGGCGACAAGCGCGTTAAGGGTCAACAGACCGACCGAAGGCTGACAGTCAATAACACATATATCGTATTGATTACTTATTGTTCTAAGCTGTTCGCTCAGGACTAATTCTTTTCCGAGCACATCGGCTAATTCAACCTCGGCGCCCGAAAGCAGAATATTGGCCGGAACCAAATCAAGCCCGTCGATGCCGGTATTTACTATCACTCTGAAGATTGGAACTTGCGAGCCGGTAAGGACATGATAAACAGTTTCATCAAGACTCTCGGGGTTATGGCCGAGCCCCAGCGTGGTGTGGCCTTGAGGGTCAAGGTCTATTATCAGCGTCCTCTTGCCTTTCTCTGCAAAAGCAGCAGCGAGGTTCACCGCGGTAGTTGTCTTGCCGCAGCCGCCTTTTTGATTTGCTATTGCTATTATTCTCATTTTTATCTTGTCCCGCAAACTCAGGCCGAGAACTCATCGGCCTGTTAACTGTCCTGGGTCTTTCTTACAAAAACCGACAAACTCATATTCACCTGATGGCTGGAACTATTCTTGTCCGCGCGAGTTATCGAGAAACCATCCACAAAGATAACCGGCTGATGTCTTTCCAGGGCATTCAGCAAAGCGGCAAACTGGTTAAAATCCGCCGCCAAAAAGCTGACATCAATGCGATTCTCGGATACGCATTTATCAGACACCACAGCGGTTCTGCCGTCATCCTTTTTAGTATCGATGTTAAACGCAGAAACCTGTTTCCCGCCGGCAATTTGACTTATATCGAACGTCAAATTAGCTGAATCTTCGAAATCAATAACGAAGTCCTTCAATTTGTCCCGCAACTGCTGAATCTGCTCGGTCAACTGAATTTTGGTTTCCTTCTCTGTCGCCTTTAGTGCGGAGCTGTATATCTGCTTTTTCTCTGTGAGCTGTGCTTCGAGCTGTTTTTTGCTCTCTTCCTGCGGAGCCAGCACAAACATATAGACAAGGAAAAGCAGCGCGGCAGAGCCTGCCCATGTTAAAATCACTTTTATAAAATATTTTTTGTAAATCGATTTCATAAAAAAACCCGTTATAACTCCGGTTTAAAAATACAATCTATCTCGTAAGAGACGACACTCTGGCCCTCGAAAGTACCCGACTTCTGCGAAACTATGATGTCTTCGAGCCTCGGAGCAAGCAAAGCGGAAAGGCGAAGACGGTCCTTAAAATCCCTGACAGCTTCGTCATTGTCACTCTGCGGCCTGCCGCTAACACTCATCCGCAGCGTCCTCACAGGAACACTAATCTCAACTGTTTGTGCGGGGTTATCCTTCTGGGGAACCTTTTTGTTCACAGTGTGCTGTCTTACCTCGAGGTTGGTCAGCACCATCGAACTGGGCATATTCTCCGCCAAAATTGCCAGAACAGGCGACCATTGAGTATGTTCGCTGATAGAAGAAAAAACTTCCGACAAACAGCTATCTATATTGTTTTTCTCCGCCTCGAACGACTTTTGCATCTCCACAGCGTCCGACAAGGTAACGATGTATTTATCGTAATTAACTATTTCCTGCTTCGCGACTTTGATGACAATCCTGTTGCTCACATAAAAACCGAGCATTACCAACGCGACAAGAACGGGCATTGCAAATGCCGCGCCGACAACAGCCGCTCCCCAGGGTCTGTTCTTAGGCGGAATCCCGCGTCCTTTTAATAAATCTATTGTAAACATATCAGATTGACCTCATCGCAAGACCTGCCGCTACCGCCATTGCGGGACCATTTTTCGCAAGAATGTCCCGGCAATTCTGGTCCCCGTCACAGGGTATTTTGTCAAACGGATTCCACAATACTGTTTGGACGGGAAGACGGCTGTCCAACAACTCGACAAAACCTTTGGCCGAGGCAAAACCACAAACAAATATTTTTTCAACAACAGCCGATTTCTCCTGAGCCGTGTAGTAACGCAACGTTTCAGTTATATCGATAACCAATCTCCTGCAGGCCTTGGCCAAACTGTCACCAAGCTCCATTTGGGGTTTTTCCGAATCTTCACAGCCGAGCAAGGCCCTCTTGACAGTCTCGGCTGAAACATCTTTGTCCCTTGCAATCTCTTCAACAATTTCCATCCCGGCGTATGCTATATCGCGAATAAACGGCGAAGCATTCGCTCCCTTTATTGCAAGGGTCGTGTAAGAGCTGCCTATATTCAATATAGCCGTTGTTTGGCCGGATTTGGCTTTATCATATTCGCTAAAGCAATTCAAAAGCGCCAACCCGTCAACATCCATCAAAACACAATCAAGATTAACTTCCCTGGCAAGCTGTCTCTTTCTTTCTATCAGCTTATTCGTCGCCGCTACTAACACGCCGCAGACACTCTCTTTGCCGTTAGGAATCACCTGGTAATCAACGGCACTGTCGTCAATGTTGAACGGGCAAACCTGTGCGGCTTCAAGCAGTACCGCTCCGTGGAGTTCTTCAGAAGGCATGGATGGAAATTTGAAATAGCGCACCGCGACTTCCGGGCCGCATACGCCGCAAACAGCCAGCCGGGACTGAGCACCAGCCAATTGAAGACATTCACTAATCGCCTTGACGGTGTTGGCCGTCCTTTGCTTCTGGTCATCTCCCACGCCATTGGCAACATCAGCTACACCGGCCGCGGTAACAACGTACCCATCATCATCCTTGCGCAACTGGATTATTCTGACCGCAGAAGAGCCGATATCAAGACCCAGAACCTGCGTCTCCTCAAGATTAAGCAGCCGTTTAAAATCCAAGCTCATAAAACCTTCCATTCAGACTTTTGGGGCTTTGTAAAAAATCTTAAAATAACGTTTCCAACCTCCTTGTTTTCCCACAATACAGTCATAATCCAACTCTGAACGAATAACACGTATTTGTTCATCGGCTTAAAAAAGTGGACGTTTTACTTATAAATTACCGCACGCTGGTTCCGCAGGTTATAGCTGTGGTTTTATCGCGTGAAGTCCTATAAGTATTGGAGGTTTAGGTAGCAGATAAAGATTTTGAACATTTAGCAAGCTACGATTGCATCAAAGCTTGTAAAATCGAACGGATGCAAAAGATTTGAAGATGGTTTTCAAAAGATTATCGGTCGTGATGTTCGATAGGGTATGGCGGCAAACCCGCCATCACACAACCAGAGGTGGGGCAAGCCCCACCCCGGATATAAGAATGTTCATACCTGTTAATTCGATGACACTTCCTGCCAGTCCGTCAGTCCGGCAAAAATGCTTCCCGCACCCCTCGGCAGTCCCGGAGGCTGCGTAGCCTGGGTACGGACCCGGTCATCATACTCAATTTTCATCTGATAATGCTTGATAGACCGGGTTTCTGTCGAACTTAGGTTTTCTCCTGTTTCAGAGTCAACCCATTTGCGGGTCTTGGGGTTATAAACAGCCGGCCTGTATTCACTACTGCTGCTTCTGCCCCATCTGCTATAGCTAACCTTCTCATACCAGTCCCGCTCAATCGAAACGTTATTCAACGCGGAAAGGTTACCCTTAATTGTAAACCCAGAGTCAGGCAGCATTAACTTTTTCCCGATAGGGTCGGTATTGTAAAGAAAATCATTAGCTGCAAACATCATCGCCGAGAAGACGGCCATATTCCCATAACCCGGGTCGCCGAAATAGATGTTGCCCCCGCTGACCAACTGGCCCGAACTGTTATACTTGCCCAGAGCAACTATGCCAAGCATATCTCTGTTGTTGTCCTTGTATTCCAGGTTGTCACAAATATGGATATTGCCCGTGGCTACTATTGTCGCTTTTCCTTCCATTTTAAAGCCGTATGTTGGTTTGCTGTGAACCCAAACATCACCGTCAACATAATAGACTCTGTCAACGCCTGCGTTAAGAGGCGTATCCCCCGTACCCGGGCCGCCGGTTTTGAAGCCGCTGGATGGCTCGAAGAAAAAGTCGTCGCCGGCCGTGGTGTCACATTCATCATTCCTATCGGAAGGATTCTTTATAAAAACGTCCCGCAGCTCACTGCTTTGCGGCAGGGTGCCTCTGCTAACACCTGCGTCTGTAAAGATTTTGCTCACATTATGCGTATTATTCACGCTGTAGTTCATACCAACCAAATCGGGAGAAGGCTGCGGGTCGGCGCTTTCAGCTACTCCGCCGGAAACAGACGCCCTGTCAAAGATACTGACATCGCCGGTAGCTTCAATATCTCCATTGAGACCATAGTCGTTAGGCCATGGTGCCGGCTTGATACTGCTTTCTTCGTATAAAGCGGCATCACCATTAACAAATATATTTCCGTAAATCGTGTCTTTGCCGCCGATGCCGTCTCTATTGGGATTACCTTCACCCCTTAACATAAACGTCCACCCGTCCCCGCCAAAACCGCCTGCGTATATACCGCATTCGTATGGAGGAGCAAGAAATGCCACGTCCACCCTTACGCTTTTCTGCTGGCCAGCCACTGTGCCGGTCGCGATAGCATAAGGAGGGTCTGCGTCGGCATAATAATCAAGCCGGTAGGTACCTTCTCCTAAAGTTGTCTCGCCGATGTCTTCGAGTTGTCCTGCCTGCAGCCTTGCGGAGAATATCGCCATTCCCGCTTCAGCCAGATAAAACGCCTTGGTCTGCTTAACTGTATTCTGGGTCAATAGTACCTCGCTATTGGCCACGCTAAGCACGGAGAAACCCAGAATGGTAATAATACAGGCCAAAATTAACGCTATAATAAGCGCCATTCCTTTTCTCGTCTTACGCAAATAGGCTCTGGATTTTGATATTCTTTTCATCTTGACTCACCCCCCGTAATTACGCATCATCACTGTTGAGACAAAATGTGCTTGCGATTCATCCTGTTTCAACTTGAGGTCTATCGTTACTTCATTACCCTGCACATTAAATTGCAAAGCTTCCAGCTTATCGCTTATAACAGTTTGAGGCTGTTGCCCAATCTGATACCGAAGCTCATTAGGCCCCACTTTGGAAAACACTACGTCGCCTCCGCTGCCGCCGAATATTCTCAGCGCCGAACCGGCGGATTCCGTCTGTGCGGATGTCGCCGATTTAATGGAATTGCTCATCCTAAGCATAACATAAGAAGCATCTCTCTGGAGATTCACTTTTTTCCAGGCTTCATTCCAAAATCCCTGACCGGTAAACAGGACTACACCGACAGCCAAAATCACAATAGCGCTTACCATCATCGCTATCATAAGCTCTAAAAGAGTAAAACCTTTTTGTGATTTTCTATTCATTTTCGTAGAACTAATCCATTTACTCTGGAGCAATAATTGTAACCAGGCTTACATTGAACCCGCTGCCTGGCGGCCCCCAGCTAACGGTAACCGTAACCTTTTTATATAATGAGCCGACGTTCTCTATGACTGTATTTGTAGCATAGGAAACACCCTCTAACGAATAGCTGCTGCTGCCGCTTACCACTGCGGCATAATCGCCGCCTTTTAACTGCTCTAATCTCTGTGTTGCCAACTGGGCAGCTGCGCGATAATTTTTCTGCTGATTAATCTGCCCCCTGCCGACAGCAAAGAGAAATGAGGTTCCCACTATGACGATTGTAACAATTAAAGCAGCTATCATCGCTTCGATTAGAGTAAATGCCGCTGCAGACTTGCGTTGCCTAAAGGTCATATTCATCCCCGCTTTCGTCATCACAAAAAACATCCTGTATTGCCATCAAGCAATTCGCTGTAATTTATATAAAAAACACAGGATGCAGGCTAAGAACTTTCCCCCTTTGCCTTATGTAAAGTATACACCCGAAAACCATCAAGGCAAACTTGCCTTGAACACCTCGAATATTATTAATCCTGCATTTGGTTCAGAATATAAAAACCCTCTCGCCGTTATCGGACTCGCAGGGATAGGTAAATCCGCCTTTGTCTCTTTTCAGGCATTTAAAAATCAGGATCGGAAACACAAAGCCTATCGGTCTTGTCCCGTCCCCTCAACCGTTTTCAAATGTCTGCATAGGGCATCTATGCAGACGCCGGCTTCAAACTAAATAAACAATTGACCAACAGCAAACATTATGGTGTTTCCGTCCACGTACCCGCCTGACTCAGCACAATCTGGGAGGGTGTGGTGATGCCTGTACCTGCGGTAGCCGTAACCGTGAAAGCTATTGGGTCAGAGGCGGTTATCGCCCACGTGAAATTGGCTGAGGTGAAATAGGTACCGTTCAAATCACTGGACGAAAAACCCAATTGCGCCAGAGTGGGGGTGCCAATAGCAGCACTGCCTTTCTCGGCGACATAGGCGCGTATAGACGTCGCTATGGTGCCCATAATCGCCTTTCCCTCGGACCACTTGGCTGAATCAATTCGGCCCCTCATAAGCGGAATCGCCACCGAAGCCAGAATACCGACGATGAGAATGACCACCATCAGCTCTATAAGAGTAAAACCTTTCCTGCCTTTCATTTTAACTTCTCCTTAAAAAATGTTTCTAATTAACTTAATTATCTTTTTTACACGAAAGCGAAGAGCTTTCGATTTTACGCTACGTCTATCGGCCAAATTCATTAGCGACTGTATCAGTTTTTCTATCTTTTAACCGCCTGATTCATCCCTCCGCGAATGAATCGGGCTAATGCGCCATGTCCGACATCGTGAAAATCGGCAGATACAGCGCAAGAACTACAACCAGCACAATCGCTCCAACCGTTACAATCATTATCGGCTCAAGCATACTCGTCATTACGGTTATCGCCGAATCGACCTTTCGCTCGTAATGGGCGCTGGTCCTTTCGAGCACCGCGGATAACGAGCCGCTTTCTTCACCGACGCGTATCATTCGGATGACCATATTGGGAAAAAAGTCAACCGCAGCCATACTCAAAGATATGCTCAAGCCTCCGACAATACATTCCCTGGCTCTTGTTATGGATGATTTTATAATATCGTTATTAGTCATACCGGCGAGAATATCGAACACGTCAAGCACCGAAACGCCCGCCGAAACCAATGTTGACATCGTTCTGCAAAACGTCGAAATAAACGCCTGCCTGATTATTCCGCCAAATATAGGGTTGGAGAGTATGAGTTTGCTGAAGAAATGATGGCCCCTTTTCGTCTTGGAGGCAACGATTACTGAAACTGTCAGCAGAAGAGCGCCGCCTATAATGTAGAGGATATTATCGTGCAGAATATCATAAAACCCCATAAAGCCGCGGGTAAAGGCGGGCAGCTTACTGCCAATCTGGGCAAATATAACACGGAATCGCGGAATAATAAAAGCCATTATGAATATGACTATCAGCACTATGAACACTAACACAAAAATAGGATAGATAATCGCCCCTTTAACTTTCCTTACCAATTTATCCCGACCGTCAAAATGCTCCGCGAGCCTCCGCAGCACTTCAGGAAGATTACCGCCGGTTTCCCCGGCTAATATCATCGCGCACGACAACTGGTTAAAAACCTCCGGAAATTCCGAAACGCTGCCGGAAAAAGTCTCGCCTTTATTCATCTTCTCCAAAACCTGACGTAACACCTCTCGAAGGTGCTGATTTTCCACGTCTTCAATAATGGCCTCAAGCGCCGCAGGAACAGCGACTCCTCCCTCGAGCATTGTCGTCAACTGCCAATAAAGAGCTGCCGAATCCGAGGATTTGATATGCCTGCGCATACTTATTTGATGCTTCTTGGGAGCATCCATAGCAATCTCGCAGACCGAAACCGGAGTAAAGCCCTGTTCACGAAGCCAGCCAAGTAAATCATTCGAGGAATTGGCCTCCTTGAAGCCTTCCTTTCGCTGGCCCGACGAATCACGAGCAATATATTTATAGCCTTTCATTTATAAGACCTTACCAAAACCGCTTGATGCTTATGCTTATCATTAATTTATGCCTTATCATTGCCATATATCCTCGGCATCCCAAAACCTCGAGTTCAATGAAAAACCGAAGATAGACTGCCCCCTCGCCATCTTATACATCTTCCGTAAATGTTACCCTAAGAACTTCCTCGGCTGTCGTTAAGCCTTTGAACATATTACTGACGCCGCTTTCAAGCAGACCGCCATAACCTTTTTGGCGAGCCATCGCTCTTATTTGAGACTCACTGCCGCCGCTGGTAAGTTTTTCGCGTATATCACTGCCGACAACCAGGAACTCAAATATAGGCAATCGCCCCAAATAGCCTGTGCCTCCACAAGTCTTACAGCCTTTGCCGTGGTAAAAGACGGCATCCTTGGCCTGCTCGGGAGTAATCTTCAGATGTTTGAGAACTTCTTCACTGATTTCAAAAGGCTCTTTGCAGCGGTCGCAGATTCTTCGCACCAGTCGCTGGGCAACGATTAAATTGAGCGTCGAGGCCAGCAAATAAGGCTCGACCCCCATATAGACAAATCTGCTTATCGCGCTGGCCGCGTCATTGGTATGGAAGGTGCTCAGGACCAAATGGCCGGTCATAGATGCCTTGATTGCTATCTCGACTGTTTCTTTATCTCGGATTTCTCCGATTAAGATTATGTCCGGGTCCTGCCTTAGAATTGCCCGCAAACACGCCGCGAAATCGAGTTCGATTTCAGGCTTGACCTGAATCTGGTTAATACCCGCAAGGCGGTATTCGACCGGGTCTTCTACCGTCGTAATATTCTTCGCCGGGTCCCTTAGGTAATTCAGCGCAGCATACAATGTCGTGCTTTTGCCGCTGCCCGTCGGGCCGGTGACAACTATGATGCCGTGAGGCCGTGACAATATCGTCTTAAACTCGTCAAGGCGCTTGGGTTCGAACCCAAGCTGGTCTATGTCGTGACTCACCGCAGTTGCGTCAAGAATTCGCATCACCACTTTTTCGCCGTATATCGTCGGAATCACCGAAACTCGAACGTCTATATCCCTGCCGGAGGCCCTTATTCTTAATCGGCCGTCCTGCGGCAGCCTGCGCTCGGCAATATCCATATCCGCGAGAATCTTTATCCTCGCAATCACCGCTGCCTGCATATTCCCGGCCGGAGGAACCATGTCACGGAGAACACCGTCGATTCGCATTCGAACAACCATCGACTTTTCCTGAGGCTCGACATGAATATCACTTGCCCTGCTCTTGACCGCCTGACTTAACAGCAGGTCAACAAAGCGAATCACCGGAGCTTTCGTCGCAGCCGCTTCGCCCTCCGCATCGGCATCTGAAACATCACTGGTAAACGATTTTATCTTTCCGCCGCCCTTGTCAACCTCAAGCTCCACGAGGTCGCGGAGCTGCTGCTCCTCGACATCGGAACCATGATAAACCGCCTCTATCGCCTGGCGAATTGCCTGAGGCGAACTAATTACTACTTTAATTCGGCGTCTTATCTTCAGCGTGATTGTATCTATCGCAACAACATTAAGAGGGTCCGCCATCGCCACAACAACATTGTCTTCTGATTCGCCAATCGCCACAAGGCAAAAGCGTTTCGCAATGGCTTCAGGCAGCAATCGAGCGGTTTTTATATCTATCTTGCTGATATCGTCGAGACGTGCGTATTCAATCGAGAGATGCTCTGCCAAAGCCATGGTGATATCGTCATCGCTCAGCATTTTCAGCCGAAGCAATACCTCACCGAGTCGCCCGCCCTGGTCACGCTGTTCGTTCAAAACTTCGACCAGTTCTTCCTTGCCCAAAAGCCCCTTGGATACGAGCAGTTCACCGAATAAAAGGTCAGGGCCTATTTTAGGAGTGGAAGTAGCGGGTGCGTCCGCCGCAGTTTTCATTTGTTCACCTTTAACTGTCGCCATCTAAATCCTCTTCCCGAAAAACAAGTTCCTTCCCGATAATCTGTAAATACACAAACCGGCAGGTACCCTATTCCTGCCCAGCCATAGTGACAAGAATCTCGATAAACAAGGGATGAACTCTTCCTTACTCATCGCCCGCCGCGTCTTTATATAAAGTATAACATTAAAAACATCGGACGCAAAAACCGCTGGGTTATCTGAAATGACAAATAAAAAAGTCCCTCACACCGTTTTCGTCTTCGACAAAAGATATGGGGACAGAAGGACTGTTTTTATGAGACTACCGCCGGTTCAATTCGATGCCGGCATTTTTATTCGGACAAAAAAGTGTTTAGAAAGAATAGGTACAACCGATACAACAGTCAATACTATGCTTAAGCGCACAAAGCTTACAAACCCTACAACCCTATCCGGGCAATAACTCCGACCGCCTCGTCTTTAATCTGTCCCTGATTTCGCTGCGCCTGCTTCCAATCCTCTTGGTATCGATTGGGTACTTCCCATATTCGTGGACTACTTTATACATCGCCTCGGCGTTTTCCGCGGGAACGCTATCTCCAACTTCGCCGGACGACCCTATCAATACCCCGCCGCCGGGACCGATTCTTTCTATCAGCTCCAGCGTCTCATCCTCAACGTCATAGACGTTCCCCGCAGGCAAAGTAACCGAACAGCATACATTTCCAAAAAGCAGCTTGTCAGGATACCGCTTTCTTATCTCAAAAATATCGTTGCACCCGTTCCTCTCTATCGGATTAAGACCATCCGCCCCGAACTCATCGAATATTATTGGCAAAAGTTCACCGTATCTCCCGTCACTATGAAACAGCAATCTAAAACCCTTCTTTCTTATCGGCTCGCTAATCTGCCTCCATCGCGGCAGTCCCTGCTCGACTATAAACTTCGGATTGAATATAGCCCCCGTATCGCAGGCGATATCCTCCCCCATAAACAGCATAGGCCCCAACTCACTCTCCGCAAACACCTGCGCAATATAAGTTGAAAGCAGAGCCGTGCAATCTAAAATATGCGATACCATCTTCGGAGCGTCATAAATCGCCGTCATAAAAAGCTCCATCCCTGCATACATATAAGAATCGCTCACAGGCCCCTCGACCGCCCCGATAAATACAAGGTCGTAATAATCAAAGACCTCTTTTATATGTTTAAAAATCGGCTCGTACCATCCCCTGACCTCTTCATACCTTGGAAGTTCAGGCAGGTTTTTCTCAAGTTCTTTTAGGTTGGAGAAAGGCTTTTTCGCAATCCAGTCCGTCCCCGCCTTGCGTGTCACCTCCCAGCCGTCAGAATTCACCCCCAGAAACCGTGCCCAGTTATCAATCTTCGAGCTTATCCAGGGTCTTGCTGGATTATAGATATGGCACGCAGCGTCAAGCGCAATTGCCTTGAATGTCCTGGCGTTCATTTCAACTATTTCTTTGAAGGAATAGTTTTTCGACTCGTCGAATCCACCGAACTTTGCCAGCAATTGCTTACTGACCATAAAGTCATAAGTCAATATTCTGTCCGGCCTCTGCCCGTTAATTACCTGCACGAATCTTTCGTAATTACCCATCCTGTCCGCTCTTTCCTTTCGCG
>JAQTMR010000018.1 GCA_028714255.1 Phycisphaerae bacterium
AAGAATTATCGGCTGCGAGTTCAGGGAAACAACCAGCGACAAAGAGCTTCTAAAGATGATTACCCTTACTGCCGATGCTGACAGATGCGTAATTGCATACAACAGATTCCTCGGCGAGGCCGGCGGAACCGACAGTATCGCAATTAACTTCGAAGGCGGCTCTGACAAGACTATCATCGCCCAAAACACCTTCATAGGGGACTGGTCCGGTTATGTAATTGACGGTTCAACGGCCGCTTCGACCGAACTGGCCGTTTACGGAAACTATATACACAACTGCGATACGAGCGCCGGAAAAACTATGGCCTTTCACGCATCCGCTACCGGCGGGATTTTCTCCAATCGGTGCTACGGCAATGGGGCATCGTTTGCCATTGTCGGCGATGCCATGTTCGTATCGCCCGACAATATAGTTATGGCCACCGAGAACGCCGAAGTCAGAAACTACGAGTCTATGTTCGGCGCTTTTACCGGCGATGGGGGTACGGATGCGGGCGATAGTATTTACGCCGATATGGTCCTTGCGCAAACCGACCTCGATGCGATTATAGCCGACTTTGTCGATTATAGTCTCGATGAATTAGTCTCAAGCGACGACGCCGCGGGAGCGACACCATATCCCGATTCAGTGGTTCAGGATTCCATTTTTGCGTTTTTGATGTCAAAGTCGGCTTCACCAGTAGCGACTTCCTACGATAACACGAAACACTCGTTACAGGCGATAGGCGACGACACAGATACGCTTATTGTGGATACCACGGCCATTCAGGCATTACTGGCCGCTATGAACAATACCGGTTACGTGGGCACCTGCTCAAACAACGCAGTTACCACAACCGCTATCGTTTCTATTCTGGCCGGTTTCGGCGACGACTACTTTAATACCGGATGGTTCATGATTGTTATCAAAAATGCGTCCGGTGCAGGTACAGCGCCGGAAGGAGAGATTATAGACATCACGGACTATTCATCGGCGACCGGCACGTTTACTCTTAACGTGGCCGCCACAGAGGCACTGACGACCGGCGATTGTATTATGTTAAAGCGCACCGAGGAACTGGAACTTGATATGCCGACAGCATTGGGCGGTGCCGGAACGATTCGGTACGTGGATTCCGGTACAAGCGGCGATGGTTCGGGCCTGACGTGGGAAAACGCCTACGCCACCCTTGCCCTTGCCGAAGCCGCATGCTCCGCCGGCGATGTTATCTATGTAGCCGACGGCCATAACGAAAATATTACTACCGGCGGCGATGTTATTAATGTAGCCAATATTACCGTTATTGGTATGGGTAAAGGCGATGCCAGACCGTTATTCGATTTTGACGCCGCCGATGACGAACTTACGCTCGATGCCGCAGGCATTACGCTTAAAAATCTTCGCTTCAGACCCGGCGCAACTATTGTAACCGCCTGTATAAGAGTCGAAGATGCCGGTATCGGCTGCACTATCGAAGATTGCGCTTTTGTCGATGGCGAAGCCTCCACCACCGATGAATTTGTCGATGCTGTAAGCGTAGATACCCTGGCATCAAATTTGACCGTTAAAAACTGCACTTACTTCAGCGCCGATGCAACGGGACATACCAATACGTTTGTTAATCTTGACGAGGCCACGATTGCAAATGCAACAATCGAAGGATGTACGGTATTCGGGATGTTCGCCGAAGCACCTATCTGGGGCGCAGCTTCGATTCCGACAAACGTAACTATCCGCAACAACACGATTTCAAATACGACTACGGGCCAGCTATGTATAGAGTTTCAGGGCGCAGCCACCGGCGTTTGCGTGGGGAACAGATTATATTCCGATTCTTACGCTACGATGCTCGACCCCGGCTCTTTAAAGTGCATTGATAATTTGGGTGCCGATGCCATCGACCAGCAGGCAATCGCCGTCCCAATAAGCGCAGAAACCTCAGATGTTACTGCCGTTGCTGACGGGTCCGAACTTGAAAGACTCGAACTCCTGCAGGAAATGACTGATGATGCCCTTGCTGCGATGGGACTCGACCAGGCCGTCGATAACACTTACTACGTCGACAGCGTGGCAGCCAACGGCGGGACCGGCCTGACGTGGGAAACTTCCGAGAACACACTCGTTCTTGCCATAGGCGATGTAACCACCAATACCGGAGCAACTATTTTTCTTGCCGCAAACCACGCCGAAAATATCGGCGGCGCTACCGCCGTTAATAAGGCCGGTATGACGATAATTGGTTTGGGCAGCGGCGAATCCCGTCCGATATTAACGTTTGATACCCAAACCGACTCTCTGGTTCATACTGTTCCTAATGTGAAGTACAAGAACATTATTTTTGTAGTTTCGACACAGGATTGTACTGCCGGGATAACTTTGGACGCAAGTTCTGACGGTGCTGTTTTCGAGGACTGCGAATTCAGGAATACAACAACTTCAGAGTTTGTAAATACAGTTACTTTGGCTGCTGCAACAGATAATGTCCGATTTACCAGATGCAAGTTTATAAATAACACCGCCGCCGGCGGAAATGTGGCCGCTATTAGCAGTACGGCCGGTGTTACCAACAATCTGGTAATTGAGGATTGCTACTTCTACGGAGCGTTTACGACAGCGGCTATTTTATCTGACCAGGTTGAAGTTAACCTGCAAATCAAAAACAACACGATATACAATACATCGACCGGCGATTACGCGATAAAACTTTCGGCTGCCGCGCTGGGCATCATGTCGGGCAATAAATGTTATGCCGATACCTGGGGAACCATAATCGATCCAGGTTCGCTGAAATGTTACGATAACTACGTAACTACCGCCATTGACGAAACCGGTTATCTCTATCCCGACAGACCCCAAAAAATCGATTCTGTCCACGGCACAGGCCGGGTCATTTATGTAGACTCCGGCGTGGCCGCCGCCGGCGGAGGCGGGACGTGGGCGACCGCATTGCAGACCATCGATGCGGCTATGGACCTGACCAGCGCCGACAGGGGCGATGTTATTTATGTCGCTCAGGGCCATAAGGAAGTCGAACAGGCGGCCGCCGCCATATTTACCTGCGATGTCGCGGGCGTTTCGATTATCGGAGTCAGCAGCGGTTCATCTTTTGCGACCGTAGCTGCCGGCGATACCACCGATAACCAGATGCCGACATTTATTTTAGACCACGCCTCCGCGACCGTAAGCGTTACGGCTGCAAATGTTACGCTTAAAGGTCTGAAGTTCGAGTCCGATGCGGCTGATTGCGCTATTGGTATTACTGCCGCCGCAGGCGCTGATGGGCTGGTTGTCGATGGATGTTATTTCCGCGACGGAGCTGCTGCCGAAGAACTGGTAATAGGCGTAAGCATAGCTGCCGCCTGCACCGATGTTCAGGTCAAGAATTGCTACTTTTCGACGTATCCAGGCGGCGGATGTGCAAATGCCATACTGCTGGCCGGGGCATCTGACGACAGTATCTTCGAGAATAATGTGGCAAACGGAACATACTCCGGCGGTGCGTTTTTGGCCACCGCAGCGGCCTCCCGCAACCTCACTTTTAAAAATAACACCTTCTGTAATCAGGGAGCCATTGCCGTTGACCTGAATGCCGGAACAACCGGCGTTATGGCCAACAATTATCTGGCCGGAACGACATCTATTGCCGCCGCCCTGACGGATGTGGATGCTATGTGGCTGTTTGAAAATTATGTATCAGGTGAAGATAACAAGAGCGGACTGCTTGACCCCGCTGCTGATGCAGATTGATAGTTTAAATTAATGGGCGGGCTTACCCGCCCGCCCATTTTCTGGAATTATATGAAAAAGATAATTCTATTCTTAATTCTGTTTTTGTTCAGTATAAGTTTTGCGGAAAATTGTTTTAAAGCAATAATTTCCTCTCAATCGCAAACAGATTACGGATGTAATATTCCGGTTACATACACTATTGGCCTGCCGGAAGGGACAAAAACGCCGTGCAGGGCCTACAAACAATATAACCAGACCTGGCAGGAAATTACCGGGAAAACTTCCGACGATTTTTTTAACAACATCGAATGTGTCCGGTTTGAATATGACAGCTCAATATCTTATATTTCACTGAACTTCCCGACAGATTCCAATATCTTATATTTCAAAATTGTGGATTCAGCTGGAGTTTCCACGGTAGATTATCCGCCTCTTAATTTACAATCGCCGACAAATATTTCGGCTCAAGTGGTATATTACGATGATGCGATAGTTGAGTATGTTGCCAATGGCAATATACACAAATATCGTTTTTATCCGTATAAATATCGAAACAGCACATATTACGTAAATCCGCAATATATCGAATATCAGGCCCCATCGCCCGACACAAGCGGGAGAAAATATTATATTGATTTTGCGCCATTTTGGACATTCGACCCGAATTGCGACGGCGTAATAGCCTTGTCCTATATGCATAACGGCACGGAGGTCATAAGAAACTGGGACAAGGCGCAGCGACTGCCCAATACCATTACAGAATTTTTAGATTACGAATCCGACTTCTGGAATTTAACCGTTACAGGTTCTCCGGAAACGTGGACTGGTTACGCAGACCAGGACCATGTTAATTATTATTATAATCTTCCGAATTACTACGATGCCCGCAAGGCTGTCGTTTGTGCTACCGGCGATGACTGGTCAGGCTCTTCTTCCTCATCAAATCCAATGCAAAGCATAGTTGATGTATTTGCGCAGGATAAACTTTATTTAACCATTGGAATTATCACTGAACTTGACCCTAACTGGACTGAAATTAAAAACCAAATCGCCACCGGTTATGTTGAACCTGCCTCACACGGCAGGACAACCAAAACCGCCTCTGAATACGAAGAAGGGGATGCCGCCGCCGAAATAGAAGGCAGTAAACAGGACATTTTCACAAATCTTAATAATGATTTACCGGATTTTTTAATACGAGGAAATAGCAAATATGTTTTGACATTTATGGAGCCGAGCGGCGTTTCAACAATGCAGGCAAGAGCGCAAATCGGTCAAAGCAAATATCTGACTGATAGAAGCACGGTCAGCAATGTTTCAACCTTCCAGATATGGGACGATGCAAATGGCCTGCTTAATCGAATCGGCTATACAATCAGAATGGGCAGCGGCGATGGCGGGACCTCTGATATAAACACCTTAAATGCCAAGTTTAACAGCGTGTATAACGCAAACGGCATATATCATCTTATGTTTCACCCTACGAGTTTAGATGATGGCGACAATCTGGCCACTTATGTTACTTCTCATCTTACATACATATCCGGAAAAAAGGATGTTTGGTATGTTCCGTTCGGACAGTTGTATTTATATCGCTATATGACGGCAATTGCGACTTCTGAAGTTTTTGTCGAGCAGTACGTCGCACAGGATAACCGAAACAGATATGACTCCAGCGCGTTTTTGCTGGGCAGAAACAGATATTAACTTTTATTAAGGAAAAAAATCATGAAAAAGACAATTTTAATTACAGTCTTATCTTTATGCAGTCAGGCTTTTGCTGTGCTGTCGACTGTGCCGCATGATGCGGGCTTGGGGCAACATCTGACCACCGTCCAGCATAAAGCCGAGCTGGTTGTGACGGCAGAGGCGAATATGGCCGAACTCGACCCGAACGATGAAATGACATGGGACGACTGCAAAACTCTGGCCACTCATATACCGACTAAATGGAACGCCGTCAGCTTGAGTTTTTACGGGTATGGCGACGGCGGCGATACGCGGGGAGTTGCCGATTCGAACGACCCCGGCGACCCCTGCAACGCCACGTTTAAATTCAGCGTCTATTTCTGCGATTTTTACGGGGGACTGGAACCTGCTTTAGTCGACGCTAACGGCGTTATCGGGGACCAGCAGCTCAGCCACGACCCTGCTGGGGGAACCGAACTCAACGCGGGCGAGCCGAACTCAAGCTATTGCTGGGCCGATACCATTAACAGCGGGACCGCATCGTGGGGCAAAACAATTACCTACTCCAATTATCTCGGTACGAATATGAAGGCGGAACTGAAAATCGACCGGCAGGAGTCCTACGGGATTTACGTCAGAATTTACAATATCTCATCGGGCGTAGCGAAAATCTATTGCGTAATGAACGGGTTTTAGGAGATTATTATTATGCCTACCGAAACGGAAATAGCCAATCTGGCCGGCGGGAAAATCGGCGGATTCGGCGACCAGGCAACGGCGGCCGGTTTTATCGAGACTATCAACGGCACCGACAAAATATCCAAATGGTGCAAAACACTCCTGCCGGAATGCCGGAAACAGGCAATCATAGATTTAACAATAGCAGGCTGCCCGCCGAGAGAGGCGATAAAATACGCCGATTTAGGGGCAGAAGTCGCAGAAGAAAGTCTGCCGGAAATTGGCGGATGGGAATACGCCTTTAACCTGCCTTCCGATTGTATCGCCGTGTCAAAACTGCTGGACGAAGATTTTACCAGCACAACCGAAAAACGGACCGAATACCAGTTTGAAACCATCGTAAATAAAACCAATAACGGCAGATTACTGCTTACAAATGACCTCACAAACGCAGATGGGACAGGCGCATTCATCGAGTACGTAATCGACCAGACCAACCCTGCGGCATTCAGCAAGACGCTGAAAAACTGCATAGTTCTCCTGCTGGCGGCGGAACTGTGCCCACTGGTCGGCAAGGACCCGAAACTAAGAAATCAGCTGCTTATCGAATACGAACAACTAACAAAGCCCAGCGCCAAAAAATATAACCAGAGCCAGTTTAATAATTACGCCAAATCGAAGCCCGGGGATTATTTCGGCGGACGCGGCCAAACCACCATTCAATATAATAATGCGGAAACAGACCAATGAAAACAAAAACGCAATTATCGATTATTCTGCTGTTGGTAATGTATTCTACTGCAGCAGCAACAGTACCGGCCGGTGAGACAATCAGGGAGTTTTCTACCTGTAACGGAACAGCAACGACCTTTAATTTTACAATTCCATGCGGTTCGGCGGACGATATCAAAGTATATAAACGCCTGATTTCAACCGGAGTACAAACACTTTTGATACAGGATACAGATTATACTATTTCCCTGACCACAGACGGCGACCATTATTCCGGCGGGACAGTAACTATTTCGCCGGCACTTGCCTCGACTTATAAGGTGGTAATAACAAGAGACGGTGCACAGACTCAGGAAACATCGGCAGAGTCTGTCAACCCCACTTCAGTGGAAGCGATGGCCGATAAGATTACAAGGATTACGCAGGATTTAAAGGACAGAAAAAACAGGTCTATTCGCTTACAGGAAAGCGATGCCGATACGGACCTTGAATTGCCCGTATTAAGAGCGGATAAATACGTTGCTTTTAATGACGATAACGACCTTATACTGACGGCAGGGCCGAGAGGAGACAGCAATATACCCGTATCTTCTTTTATAGAAACTTTATTTGACGATTCCGGCCCTGCAGATGCGCTTACAACTCTTTCGGGCAGACCTGTAATAAACGTCAAAACATACGGCGCGGCAGGAAACGATTCGACAGATGATTATTTGACTATAACGAACGCAGTAGTAGCTGCTTCAGAAGCCAATTATCCTTTGTATTTCCCGCCGGGGATTTATCAGATTTCCAAAGGTCTTGAAATAACTACCGATAATATGATTATCATAGCCGACAATGCCACACTTAAACCTCACAGCACTTACACAGGCACGATAAAGGCCTGGGATTACGACGCTAATGTTACCGAGATGTCTTTAATGCGTGTTTTGGACTGTAATAATTTTCAAATCTACGGTATGACTTTCGACCAGGGTGGATGGGAGGCTACGGGAGATGAAAACGGCGGCGGACTTACCATATTTCACTTCGTAGTGCCGGAGGCGTGGACTGAACATTTTATAATTGAAAATTGCACTTTTAATAACTGCGACAAGTGCATTATCGTAGCTAACGATGTCAGGGACGTAGTGGTAAACAACTGCAAGATGCTCGACTTTACCGATACCGCTATAAGTTTCGACCAGTATTATCCGGGCGGGGTCGTAAAGCATTACCCGATAGGACTGCGATTTACCAACAACTTTGTCTCTACGACCTCAAAAAACAACTACGCTATTTATCTGTCGGGTTTTTCGGACGCTTACATACATAACAACAAAATTAAATCCGGTATGGGCGGTATCATAGTCAAGACCAATGACTTCGGTACACAGGCCGAAAACTGTGTAATATCCAACAACACCATCAATATAGCCAATGCCACGCTTACCAACATAGACAGTGGTATTCACATAAGAGGCACATCGTTTGTCGCCGATTCCGATGATATAGTAAAAGACGATTTTTACGCGCGCGGGATTTCAATTACCAATAATTTCATAAACTCGAGTACCGACCACTCAACCGATACGACCAATTCAAATATAGCCGGCATTCAGTTATATTTCGCCGAAGATGTTACTATTCAGGGCAACAGAATCTCTAATTTTCCGGTTTGTATAAACATGGCCGATGTAAAGACCATTACGGATGAGGGGGTTTACGCCAGCAGGAGAACCTGCCCGATGATTATAGGCAACACGTTTGCCAACGCCTCGCGCTCTCCGATAGTATTCAATTCGGTAAAAGGCGCAACCATTATCGGAAACGTATTTAAGAACTGGGGCAGAGGCGCAAATGTCTCCGCCGAATACAAAGGCATCGATATAGGCGGTCAGGGTCAGAGTTCTTACGGACAGAAGAACGTAAAAATCATAGGAAACCACTTTGTAGATTATGCCGGTTCCCATAACGCTTTTATCGCCAACGGCAGGTCTGCGCAAAACTGCTATATCTTCCATAACACCTGGGAAGACCCTAACGGAATTGTAACCGACGCCGACAGCAAGGTCGATACCCAAAGTATCGATGTTACGGTCTATACGGGGTTTAACCAAAAGACAACGTCGGGCAGAATTTTTAAGGGCGCAGCCAACTCAGCAGGTTCGTATTCTGTTTATGACAGGATTGAATTTTTGAGCCCTACTGCCGTAGCAGGCACTAAATGGAACGGCCAGATTTGCACTACCGCAGGCGCAACCGGCAGGTCAACAGCGGTAACCGCAACGGGTTCGGCGGATGCTAATTACTTTACCGCCTCCGCTTCTATGTCGGGAAATAGTGAACTCCGAACAGGAGACAGGATAATAGCAGGTGCGACCAACTATACTATCACTGAGATTGATTATAGGCAGAATTACGTCTATGTAACCCCCGTTCTGGCCGGCGATTTGAGCGCGAATGCAATTACATTTCAAACTGCGGTATTTTCCTATATAAATCCCGCACAGGAAGCAAGCATATCCACGCTGGCTAATGATGCCACACCTTCGGTTACAGGTGCTAATTTATGGCTCACCGGCGGCACAACCACTATAACCGATTTTGATGATGGGGCTACCGGACAGATAATTACAGTAATCGCAGCACATAGCCTGACGATAACCGACGGCACGAATATCTTTTTAAACGGCAGTGCGAATTTTACCATGACCGCTACCGATACCCTTACGCTGATTCAGCAGTCGGACGGCAAATGGTATGAAACAGGTCGAAGCGACAGCGGGGCTTGATAATGAAGATAAAAAATCTTATTTTAATTTTTTTGTTTGCAACAATATTGTTCGGATATTCCCCGGGGATAACGAGTTTTAACACAGGCCAGATTTCCCCTTATATGGAGGCCAGAAGCGATTTTGTAAAATATCCTTCTTTCTGCAGAACGCTTGAGAATATGGTTGTCCTGGCGCAAGGACCTGTAACGAGACGGCCGGGAACAAAATACATCGCTACAGCCAAATCCGAAAACTGCGTGCTTATACCTTTCGAGTATTCCACTGACGATACTTATATCCTTGAATTCGGCGATGAATATATAAGATTTTACCGAAACGGCGGGCAGATTCTCGACCCCTGCGACCCTAATATCGCCTATGAAATAACCACTGTTTTCGACATAAACGACGTTGCAAAATTACGGTACGCCCAGTCCAATAATGTGATGTACCTTGTTGACGGCAGCGATGAGCCGCAAAAACTTACCCGCACATCTCACACGAGCTGGACGATAGAGGATGCAAATATCGTTACAGGGCCTTTTCAGATTGCCAATACCGAAGATATAAATATAGTGCCGTCAGATGTAAATATCGGAGAGTCCATAACATTAATGGCTGATTCAAATATATTCCTTGCCGGACATGTCGGGGCACTGTGGCAAATAAGCCAGGAAAGAACATCGTCCACGCTTACGGGGACCCTCGACGCAAACGGCTCATCCGTAACTTCGGGCTATTTTGAGGGCAGTTATAGTTTCGTTACTACCGGAACATGGGAGGGCACTATTACCCTGCAGAGAAGCACAAACGGCGGGATAACGTGGGATGCGGCCCTGACTCCCTTATCCTCGACCAATTACGATAACCCATCCGAAACGGAAGCTGACGGTGCGGTTTACAGGATTACGATGTCCGCCTATGTGAGCGGCGAATGCGAATATACGCTGACTATAGGGGACACTCTCAATAACGGTATAGTAAAAATAACCGCCGTAACGGACGGCAACGAGGCTGTCGCCACTGTAATAACCGAACTTGTGAATACGGACGCCACTAATGTATGGAGAGAAGGGTATTGGTCGGATTACAGGGGCTGGCCCAAAACAGTTTGCTTTCATCAGCAAAGACTTATTTTCGGCGGCTCGGAGTCCTTCCCCCAAACTATGTGGTTCGGCAAACAAGACCCCGATGATTACACTAATTTTTCGGAAGGTTCCGCCGATACATCGTCTTTTACAATGGCCTTGCAGGGACAGAACCCTCTGCAATGGATGCTGTCGGGAGATTATATTTTTATAGGTACGAGCGGTTCTGTCGGCAAATACGGCAAGCAGGGTGAAGCCATTACCCCTACGAGCCCCTCTTATAATGAACAGACTAAAAACGGCTCTGCCGATATGCAGGCGGTTTTCGCAAACGACTCTATACTGTACGTCGAAAGAGGAAACAGGAAAATCAGGGAACTTGCGTATTCTCTGCAGTCCGATAAATTCGTATCGCCCGACCTTACTATACTTTCCGAAAATATAACACAAAGCGACATAAAAGACATAGCGTTTCAGGCGAGGCCGAACCCTATACTCTGGTGCGTATTAAATGACGGGAATATGGCTACGCTCACTTTTCAGAGGGACCAGGAAATAATCTCCTGGGCTATGCAGACAACGGACGGCAATTTTGTGTCGGTTTCAGTTATTCCCAGCGGCGGGGAAGATGAGGTTTGGGTGGAAACGTCAAGGACAATAAGCGGCTCGGAAGTTTTCTATATAGAACAATTCCAGCCATTCGACTGGGGAACCGACAACAACGACTGCTTCTTTGTCGATTGCGGCCTGGATTATGACAGTACGGCTACGGATAGTTTCGGCGGACTGTCTCATTTAGAGGGCAAAAGCGTTTCGGTCTACGCGGACGGCATCGCCCTTTCTAATGTTACTGTTTCAGGCGGTACGACAACGATAGCAAACTCGGCGGGACGGGTGATAATCGGACTGCCCTTTACATCTAAACTTGAAACAATACCGATTACAATCGACCCGCAGGACAAGGCGATGAATAAAAAAATTACCAGAGTCAATATTGACTTTTTGAATACAGGCTACTGTAAATACGGGTTCGGCAGATACAGCGAACTTATACCGGTAAACTTCTGGAACAATTTTACAACCGCCAAACAACCGCTTTATACCAGTGAAGATGCACCATACGATTGCGCCTGGCCGTTTGGCCCGAAGAAAAAAGCCACAATTTACCTGGAAACCGATAAACCCCTGCCATTGTGCGTCAGGTCAATAATACCCGAAATTGAGGTAACTAAATAATATGTCGACCGAATCACTTTTAATGGGCGCATTGATTGGTCAGGGCGTCGGCACCGGATTGTCCATAATGGGCCAGATTCAGGAAGGCAAAGAGGCGGAGGAACAGGGCAAAAGAATGAAAGCCCTTGCGCAGGCCCGAGCAGCGATAGACATAGAGAACGCAGAGGCCGCAAGAGAACGTTCTGTCGAGGAAGCCAAAATAAAATCAGAACGGGGCACTAAATTACTTGCCCGCCAGAAAGCCGCCTTCGCTGCGGGCAATGTTTTAACCAATGTAGGCTCTCCTCTCGTTTTAGAGGCTGAAACCAAAAGGGATATAGCAAAAGACATCGGATTTATCCTGGAAACCGGCAGAGGCGAATCCGACGCTTATAGAAGTCAGGCCGAATACGAACTGGCCTATGGCGATATAATGGAAAAACAGGGCAAGAAGGCAAGAAAACAATCAAAATGGGACGCACTTGCTACCGGACTGGGAGGATTCGGCTCTATGGCTTATATGGGTTATCAGGGTGGGTATTTCGGCGGGAGCAAAAGTGGAACGGGATCACAACGACCGGCTACCGGCCCGATGAGTAAGGGTTATAGATTAAGATTAGAAGGCTAACTAATGGGCGAGATGGAACTCTATCAGCGAAATCAATTACCGGCCGCCGGCGGCGGAGGAAAACCGCCTTATCGGCTGGCCGGTCAGCCGACAGACAGAAGCGGCCAGATTAGATTCGGCCAAACCCTTGCCGGTTTTTCAGGCAACATATTTGAGAAACTAATCGAAACGAGAGCGAACAACGAACACCACGAATTTTTAGGCAAAGTCAGTACGGCACAGGCGGAATTTGAGGGCTTTGTCAGGGCCAACCCCGGCGCACCGCTGGAGGACATCCAAAAAGCCAAGCAGAAAATGCTTACGGATATTGACACTGCCGGCCAAAGTTCACAAACCAATATAGCAAAAGAAGCGAATAAAAACTTTTTGCTTCTTAACAGGGAAAAAATCGAAAAGCAGGCGGACGGCGAAGTCGGCGCAATAGTAATGAGGCACGAGGAGGATAAATTTAATATTCAGCGTCAAATATATCTCAAGACCGGCAATAAGGCCGCACTTGCCAATTTATATAAACGCCATACGGAGAGCGGCTTTCTCGATAAGGAAACGGCGGAAATTGCATACAAAGCGGACACTATATACATCAATACGGAGTTAGAAAAGGCACAGAAAAAACAGGATGAAAATACCGCCCTGTCGCTGGCATCATCAATCGGCGGCAAAGAAGGCTTAAAATGGCTTCTGGACGAGAAAAATACACCGCAACTCGATACAGACCAAAAAAAATCAGTCATAAGCTCTTATAATTTTTTTGAGAAACAGAAACAAAAGAGCCAGACCTTAAATATTGAAAAAATGCAGGATGATATTGCTGCAAGGCTTAACGAACCCGATGCGGTAAAACTACTTGCAGACATTGACAGTTTGCCGGACGATCCGGCCAGGGGAGTAAACAGCAAAAACTGGTATAAAGAGGTCGTTCTTAACCGCGATAAATACCAGACCGACCTCGACGTTAAAATGGATTTACAGTTTAAAATTGATATGAATGAGCCGATTACCAAAAACGATATCAGGGAAAAATTAGGAAGGGGACTATCGGTTGCGGATGAGCAATGGCTCGAAAAAAGACTCACAGACAGCCAAGGCGATAAAAGGTACAGCCAGACAGTCAAATTCGCGCTGGAAAATCTGAAAAAACTGAAAACAACCGGAGAGTTTATTTCCGGCCAACTCGGCGTAACTGTAAAACCCGAAGACCAGACAATAACAGAAAGTCTGCAAAACCAGAAAATATTTTCAGCTATTTACGATGAATTTATACAATGGGTAGATGAACACCCGGACGCAAAAACGGGCGAGATAACGGCCAAATACCAATCGCTTGTAGAACCGACACAAAATCAGGCTGCTTTGGGATGGTGGACGAACCTGTGGAGTTATCAAATTTTAGGACACAGACTGATTTCTATATTAGGCGATACAGAGGAACAATTGCAGGTAAAGCGAAATGCAAAATTCTGGAATCAACTCCTGCAAAAAAATGATGATGAAGTTTTGGCCGAAATAGCGAAACTGCCGACATCCGTTCAGGCACAATGGAAGATTGATAAAAAAGCGGGTTCAACACCCAGGGAGTTTCTTAAAAAACAAAGAGATTATCTGTTTTCCGGCGTTAAAACACCATATAAAATAGGCGACAAAAAGACCATAAACGGCACGACATATACCTATAACGGCAAGGAATGGGTGTACTAATGCCGACAATCACCACAGAACAAATCGAACAATTAGAGCGGACGGTAACGGACCCGCAAGAACCCCCTATAATGCCGCAGGAAAAACGAACCCTCAGCACAGAAGCGATGGAACAGCTTGAAGAACAGGAATCCATCAGAACCAATATGGCGGTGCTGACTGAGGCGGAATTGCAGCAGGGAGCTATGGCGGTGCCGGACGAGCTGGGAAACCTGCAACTCGTACCAAAAACCGACAACATAAAATACGGTCCTACAATCCGGGCGGCCAATATCACATACCTTGCAAACGCATTCGATATGGACGACAAAGCGGCAGAGGGAGTTTATGATAGTCTTGTAACAAACATTTTCGGAGATAAAGAACCAGTTCATTTGAATATGTCGTTTGTAAAACAGTGGCAGCAGGACAAGTTTTTACAAATGAACGGCATCGACCCGAAACTGTGGCGGCTGGCAATAAATTTTATCGAAACGGCAGGCAAAGGGCAGGACTGGCAGACTAAAATTAACACTATTCCGGAAGATAGGATAGATGAATTTTTTAGTTATGTTTATAAAAACGCAGTACCCAAAGAATACGGATTTTGGGCCAAAGCGGGTAAAAGGGTGCAGAGAGGCACCACAAAAACGATAAGGGCATTTAAGAATCAGCTCAACTATTATCCCAATCGGACTCTATGGAATTACGAACACGGAACGAGCGGACTGCCAGCCTCAGAAGTTTTTACCGAAGAGGAACTTAAAAATATGCCGGATATCGGAAAAACAGAAACAACCTACAATCCAGATGAGGAAATCGAAAAAGAACGCAGACGAGCGGTATATCTGTCAAAGGCATATCAGTTATTGCATTCAAAAGAAAATTTAAAGGGCGGCAATAAATTATCGAGAGGGTTTTTCGGCGCTCTGGAAATGGCACCGGCAACGGTGGGAAGTTTAGCGGCCAATATCATACCAGGCGGGGGAGTGGCATTCTGGTATATACAAAGCTCGACTGAATTATTCGAAAATATGGTATCAAACGGCATTGACCCGGAAAAAGCGGGCAAAATATCAGCCATCGCAGCAATACCCTATGCATATACCGAAATGCTCGAAAGACAAACCTTTCTGCCAAATATTCTCAAACAAGGGGGCAAGCAAATAGTTAAAAAAACATTCGGCAAATTTATGCGAGATAAAGGAATCGACTACCTGACAAATATGGGGCAGGAAACCATACAGGCCGGAATTGATATAACAAGTATGAAACTGGGGGATTATCTGGACAAAGAAAGTCCCGATATAGACTACAAACGGTTAATCGACAATGAAATCGAAGGACTCAAAGAGGCGGCACTTGCCCTGCCGTGGATGATGGGACCCGGCGGCGCTGTTGACCTTGCAACAAGCGTTGATTTTGGCTTAAAAACACAGACAACCCCTAATATTAAGCTGAAACAAACGGTGCCAAACGCAACGCCTATAACAGACGCAGAGAGGCTATCGATGCTCGGTGAAGTCCAAACTATCCTCGAAGCGATGGGAGAGCATTCAGACAATCCGTTTGGCGATGAACTGCGGCAAAGGCTCGATATCCTCAAAAAGGGTGGGTCAAAAGAAGAACTGGACAACCTGCGGAAACAATATGACCAGGTATTCGGGAATGAAGGACCACCAGTACCCGGGGAAATCAGTCCGAAAGACAAAGCAAGAATGGAAATAAGAGACTTGCAGGCAAAACAGGGCGAGGATGTCACGGCAATGGATAAAGAAGTAGAGGAAATTCAGCGACAGGCGATGGAGACGGGCAGGATACCCGATGAGGCAATAGGCAAGGAAAGACCATTTGCTTTCGATAAAAACTCCACAGCCGAACAGGGCAGATTCACTTTAAAACCCATCCCCGAAATATCAGGGTACTTTGATAAGGAAAGTCTGGAATCACGCAGCCAGACAGAGAATATGACCCTGCCGGACGGTATTACGGCAATTGTCGGACTGCATGAGGGCAGCGAAGAGGTACAATCGCTTCAATTCGACAGGACAAAATGGACGGATGAAGCTGCCGGCCAGTGGTGGGAAGATAACAGGATAAATTTTAAATTTTTTGTGCCGTCAGGATATAAACCAAAAACGATTGAAAGAAAAATAACAGAGGCACAACCCAGGCAGATAAGGACAATCGAGGATTTATCGCAAAGTTACGAAGGACTGCCGTATTCGGAACTTATGGGCGAGATTCGCAACCTCAATAACAAACTCAAAAAACCGCAAAGCCCGGAAATGAAGGCGGAACTTCAAAACCGCATCGATGCGGCCAAACAAATAGCAGAAAAACAGCACCCGGCATATAAAGAATTACTGAAAACCAACAGGGAAATTGCGGAACACGATATTTACAGGGATATCGAGCAGCAAACGTCCAAAGCAGGGATAAGACTTGACCCGACAAACCCGATTATCATAGACCCGAAAGACTGGGGCGAGGTACAAAGCGCAATCGATGGCAACCCGTACCTCGAAAGATGTTTTGTTAAGGGACCGAAACCGGACGAAAGACCTGTCGGATTTAAAGGCTATTTTCAGATAGATAGCTGGGCAACGGAAAATTTCATACGTCAAAACGAAACTCAGGAAGATATAGAAAGTTACGGAGAGGCAAGAATACCCGGCAGGGAAAACACGGCGGATATCGACCTGTTTATCGAGGCGATAAATATAGGCGAGCAACAGCGGAAAGGCGAAAAGGGGGTAGTAAACGAGACGACACTGCAACAGGCAATCGATACCGGTGAGCCGACGCTGCAGTGGCTTGCCGTCAAACGGGATATGCTGAGAAAAGGCTTTACACTTGACGAGGTACAGGAAGCGGAGATAGAATTCTATAAGGAGCTCAAAAATGAATACGAGAGTACAGAAGTATCTGAAAGCGGTAGTGAAGTTTCTAAAGAGCAGGAAACAGAAGCCGGCACCGAGCAAGTAAAAGAGGACAACGATTTTTCAGACTTCTTTGATTTTCAGGAACAAGCTACCCGCGACAACATAGAACCATCTAAACAACAGCCAAGCGGGAAAGATGTGTTATATCACGGTACGGACGCTGAAAGTGTTAATCTCCAAAGCACTAAAAAAGGCGATGGATACCACGTTGGGGCTGGGCCGGTAGAATTTCTCGGTATTTCATTATCCAAGAGCAAAGACGTTGCGCAATCATACGGAAAGAATGTAATCAAATTTAATTTTGAACCTAAAAATCCAAAACAATTTAAGAACCTTAACGCTTTACGCAATGACATTTTAAAGACTTTTGCAAAACCGGAGAATATAGAAAACCTGCCAGATTATTACAAGGATGTTGCCGATAGTTATAAAGCAAAATTACAGGCCGAGGGTTATGACTCTGTAATATTCTTGGAAGGCAAAAAGAATGCACCGGACACAAAGCAATCGGAAACTATAATCCCTATCAGTGATGATTTTTATAATCAGGCAAAAGCAGAACTCAAACGCTTTCTCGTATCAGAGGAACAGTTCAAAGCGGCGGGTGAGAGATTAGCGAAAGACGAGCAAAACGAACCCGGTAAGGGATTTCGACAAGGCTCGGTTTTGGGCCCCGAGCAAATCAGGGATTTAATGATTAGAGGAGCATATTATTTCGAAAGCGGTATCAGAGATATAAAGGCATGGACTGAAAAGATGATCGCCGAATTCGGCGAGGTTATCAGAGAACACCTGCCGAGGATATGGGCTCAAATCCGAGTCGAACAGGATATGATAGATAACGCACTGTATCCAGACCAGAAATACGCCGATAGCTGGTATAACGAGCAGGAAGTTTCAGACAAACTCCTTATCGAAAAAGCAAAAACCGCAACGGACGACGGCGGAAAATGGGTTAAAGATAAATTCATCGTAATATCGAGCAGACTATACGATATCGCACCGTTTTTACTGCGAAGAGTAAGACGACACTTTTTCAATACAATGACAAAAAACGTTCAGAGAGAACAGCGAGTCCTACCCCTGCTTACACAATTCAAAACCATCGAAAACAAGGTCGATATGAAAGACCTGTCACTGGCACTGTTTAACGGCGACAGGGCAAAGGTACTGAGAATATTCGACCAATACAATATCCCGGCAGAATTTTACGAAGAGGCTCAAAAGGTACTCGATGAACAGTACATCGAGGAGAAATCGGTAGGAATGGACACCAGATACCGTAAAGACTACTGGCCCATCAGAATTAAGGACTGGGACGGCTTCCAAAATTTCATGATGGCAAAGTACCACGATTCCGATACCTGGTCGGCAATCACACAGGCAATCAAAAAACGCCAAGAGCAGGCGGGTGGGCGACCATTAACAAATGAAGAAAAGGCGAAAATAGCATCAAATATTATTAGAGGTTTTCGAATCGGAGGTATGACACTGGCCCAGCCGGGTTTTACAAAAGGCCGGACAATCCCGCGAATCGAAAGCGAAATGCTGCCCTATCTTGAAAACCCGGCAGAGGCGTTAATATCACGAATTCGAAGCGGAACCGAAGAAATTGAAAAACGCAGATTTTTCGGCAAAGGCTCAGCGGAACTGACAAAATTACAGGCGGAACAAAGCGGACTGCGAACCAGACTCTACAAATTGTCAACCAGACAGGGCTATAAAAACTTCAAATTTGAAACCTACGAAACGCATATCAGCGAGGCCGCCAAACGGATGAAGGAAGTTACGGCCAAGATTGAAGAACTGACCGATAAGACAATCGAACAATCCGTAGGAGATTACGTTACACAACTCGTTGAAAATAAGGCAATCACTCCCCGGCAGGAACGCGAGCTGCAAACACTGCTATCAGGAATATTCGACCCAAAAGGAATGTCAAATACGGGCAGAGTTTTTGCCAATCTGAATGTAATTACACTCTTAGGTTCACCCCTTAACGCACTTACACAGCTGAAGGATATGGGTATCGCTGCGTCCAGGGACCCGGCAGGGTTCGCACCGGCTTTTGCGCAGGCAATAAGCGGAAAATCAGAGGTTACACTTGCGGACATCGGAATTACAGATGTGGGAGTGGAATTTACCGACCAGCAGTTAGGCAAGAAAACAGAATGGATACTCAAACATAACGCATTCAATAAATTCGATAAATTAGGCAAACAGGAATATATCAATACAGTCCTAAACAAATACAGAAAAGAAGTACAGGACACCATCAGCAGGGACACCCAGCAACGGCTCAATAAGGTTTTCGGTGATGAGGCCGGACAGGTAATAGAGGACCTGCGAAGCGGCCAGATTACAGACAATATAAGATTTTTACTGTTTAACGAATTATGCGAAATACAGCCGTTGACGCTTGCGGAAACGCCGCTTGCCTACGCAAAGGGTGGGGATGCGAGACTATTTTACTCAATGAGACTGTTCACCTTGAGACAGTTTAATTTTATCCGCGATGAAGTCAGAACAGAACTTAAAGAAAACGGCAAAATGGCGGCAATGGGAAAACTGGTAAAACTGGCGTTCTTTTTGTCATTATTCGGAGTCGGAGTAGATACTTTAAAAGACTTCATACTCGGCAAGCCACTCGACCTTGAGGACAACATCGTAAACAACATCAGTCAGTATATTTTCATGTCCAGATATAACTTCAATAAATTCAAACAGGAAGGAGTTCTGCGAACATTAGCCGAACAGATACTGCCACCAACAAAAGTTTTTGATGTTACAACGCAAGACCTGCTTAACTGGGAATTTAAAAAAACGCCGCGAGCAATACCCATCGGCGGAGAACTATATTACTGGTGGTTCGGGGCGGGAAGCGAACGAAACGCACGCTCACCACAAAGAACACAAAGAACTCGAAGAACAAGGGCGACAAGAAAATAAGTAAAAAGTGAAAAATTGAAAATTTACGGAACTACAAAAATTAGGAAGGATTTTTTATGACGCTTGAAATTTTAAGTTTGACACCGTGCATTCTGGCAATAATGGTAACGACCACAGCAGGAGAAGCACCATACCTGCAATACGGGGCACTGGGTCTTTGTGCTATGATAGTATATTTTCTATGCAAATATATCTATCACCTGAGCGGTTTACTGTCAAAGGACAGTGAAAAACTCGAACAACTAACAGAGAAAAACACAAAGGCTTACGACCGCCTGACAGATGTGCTCAAAGACAGACCCTGTATAATGAAAGACAGTAGGTTATAACTACGGCGAAGATTTTGAAAAATCAGAGAGTTTTTCTTTTTGAAAATGCTACAATCAACAGGATTGCAAGATTGATATAAAAAACCGCCCAGATGAACAAAACATTCCTATTAACCGCCCCACCATTAACCCAGGCATCATACCAAGGAAGAAATAATAATGCCGGTGCGAATATCGGCGACAATAAAAACCCCACCGGATAAGCCAAAACACCGATGAATTTTTTAAAAAGCTCTATATCGTCTCCTATCAGGATCACAGCCATGAGCAAACCTATCGCCCAGTTAAAAATTCGATAGTATTTTTTGAAAGTTTCTGTTATCTGCTTTCCATCATAACCTTTTTCGGCCAACCGTTTACCTGCCGCCTCGAACTGTTCATCTGAAATTAATAATCGTTTCATTTTTATCCCAACTTTTTATGTTTTTTCTTGTCGGCCTTGTCCTGCATTTCGGCCTGGAATTTGCGCAGATTTTTTGTCTCATCCTCGGTTAAAAGCACAAGGGTAGTTTGACAGGGAACATTATCATCGGAATTAACCTCAGCTATAATCCTCTGGCGGTCCTCGGCAGAGAGGCGGCTGAATAACAACAAACCTGCCGAAAGAACATTTTTAAGCCCATATACAGAGGCCAATTCGTTTTTGATTTTCTGTAAATCACTATTCAAAACTACGGTTGTTGTGTTTTTACTCGGCATAAAAATAAAAATATCAAAAAAATCTGTAAGCGTAAACCCTTATTCTAAAATAGTTTAAGAAAATTAGCATATTTACGGTAAATATTTATATGGACAGCCACGGGAAACTGCCGACAATTCATATTATGAAAGATACAAACGAAAAATCGGAACGCAAAGAAATCAAGTCGCTGACCTATACTCAGCAGAAACATCCAAAACTGATTGAACTGGTAAACGAACTTGCAACCGTGCAGAACACTAAATATCCTCAAACAGCACTCGAAATGCTGTTAATTACTATACTGCCAAGCATTATAGCAAAAAAGAGAGTGGAGTCAAGCATAAATTACCCAATTTAACTAAATTATCAAAAAGGAGTTTCACCGTGTGCAACAATGAAAAAAGGGCAAAAAGGGCATTAGCAAAAATAGTACATAGCAGGGGGGTTTGTGAAATGTGCGGCAAACCGGGCGAATACGGCAATCCCCTCGAATTTCACCATATCGACGGCAGGGAAAACTACGCAACGATGTTCCTGCCGGAATTGAGTATGCTTCTGCATCTGCACTGTCATAAAAACGACCCCGAAAAGGCACCCCACAAGAACCAGCCGGGCTTTGAGATATGGCTGAGCGAAACATACCCTGAAAAATACCTGCTTTGGCAGAGTTTGAGATATAAAAACGTTCGATGGTTCGAAATTGATTTTAAGCAGATACGCATAAACCTTGAGGCCAGGGCGAACGCAACGGCAGGGGGGCATCAATCGACCCTCTACCGCAAGACGGCATAATAGTCAAAGGCACAGGCTTTGCAAAAGGATTATAGAACGGCAGGGACGCTCATTGAAAATTGAAAACAAATAAAGGCGGGGTAGAGCAGTTAGGCAGCTCATCGGACTCATAATCCGAAGGTCGCTGGTTCGAATCCCAGCCCCCGCAAATGGGCGAAAGCCCACGAACAGGCGGAATTAGTGGTTCGAATCCACTTAAGCCTTACGGCTTATGGAGTAATTGGTAACTCGCCGCCATTTTAAAAGTTAAAGGCATTGATACGTTTGACGCATCAAGCGTCGGAAAGTGAGTAAAAATATGGGTAATTCAGGAAGTATCATAAAAGAAGTCAGATTTGTAATCGAAGATGAATTAACGCAGGTATATGTTTTTTCTGAAGCGGTCGATGATTGTCCAATCGGTGTTCAAGGTTGGCATCACAAAACTTTTCCAAAGTCAATGCCCGTTATAGATGTACTTCAAAATCATATCGCAGAATACCTCGAATGGCCGCTAAATGCCCCAGAATCCCATAGCGGTATAACTGGTGAAGAACAAGACCGAATCAGAAGTTTGATAATAAACAGAACTGGAATCCCCGAACACGAATGCGACGGCTCTGGTTGCGATAGCGGCGACCCGATTGATTTGACTTTGGCAGAAATATCACAAGGCATAGATTATTTAAGAACAAAAAATGAAACGAAATAGCGTGGTGAGTCAACTATATCAATACCAAGTTAAAAAACCCTTTTTAGGGTTCACACGGGGCGCTGGTTTCTCTCCTCGGCCAGCCCCCATTTGAAAAGAAGCTACCTGATTATGGAAGGCAGATTACAGATAAAAAGGGCATTGATACGCCTGGCTCACCAGAGCCAGAAAGAAGTAAATAATGAAGAAAAAATTTGGAAAGTATAGACTTAATCAAATAGTGGAAATTTGCAAAGGCCGTCTAAAAGGTGAAAAAGTAAAAGTTATCGGCGAATCGAATCTTAATATGAACCACCTAATAATAGTTTATCGCAAAAAAGGCAGAAACAAAACTATGGGATTTGAACCGTCAAGTTTGCGGTGAGTTAAGTGATTCAATACCAAAAATAATGCTATTGTCAGAAAGATGAAATCAGGAAATGGCGGATAAAAAATGAAATAATGTCCATAGATTTTCAGCGGCGGGGCGTTCCCGCCGCCTTATCCGCCGATTTTAAATCAGATAACAGATTATAGGTTTAAGATGGCAGAAAAAACAGAACCAGAAAACAATATTTTTCAACACCTTTTAAAGCAGAGTCCCAAAAAAGATTTAGATGATTTTCTCAAAACCTTTAAGGGTGCAGTGTTTAACGGCAAAAAAGGCTTTATCACTGCGAGAAAATACCTTTGGGAGAAAAAAGGTGAATGCGTAGTTATATTTCACGACTGGTGGGTTATTTTAAAAAACGGTGCAGACTGGATGAACTGTTTAAAATTACGACTATATATGAATGATTGGCATTATAAAAAATCAGCGTAATCAGTGATAAAACGCAGGTGAAAAAATGAGCGATGATAATAAAATGACAGCAATAACAGCACATATGGAGGGCGAAAGCGTCATTGAAAAAAATCTCGGTAAAAAACATAAAATCTCTGATGACGAAATAGAATTTTTGAAAAACTCTATTCGCGAAATATTCACCGATGATAAACGTGATGGACTGGAACGATTGAGTCAATCCTGTACCGCAATTCTGACCACAGAAAAATTTGAAAAATATATTTATTTGCCGTCAAAAAAACAAGGATGAAAAAATGAATAGCGAAACAGGCGAAATCAAACGATTTGATGAAATCATAAAATTACCCAAAGCAGAACAGGCGAAGTATATCCCCATAGACGAACAACTTATGACAGAAAAACAACGCACAACGCAACAGGTATCTAAATTTGATGGTCAATCCGCACTCGGCAAAATAAGAGTTAAGCATCGTAATAGTTTGAGAAATCAACCTTGTCCCTGCGGTAGCGGCATTAAATTTAAGTGGTGTTGCTGGGATAAAACCTGTTAAAAAACAGGTGAAAAAATGAGCGTGAAAATTAAAAAAAATAAAGAAAATCCAGAAAGCACAGAACTTTTAGCGGCTAATATAATCAAGGTCGCAGACGGTTTTGAAAAACTCCTGAAAAGTCCACTCAACGATAGGGCACTCATTGTGCTTTTGCACGATGCAATAGGCCAATCCAATATTTCAAAAGGTCAAATAAAGTTGGTTCTGGACGCACTCCCAAGACTTAAGGGATGGTATATAAAACATTAAATAGTCGTTCTTTTATAAGTTAATAGTGATTTTGGCGGGATGAACATACCCCGTAAATTTTGCCTTCAAGGTGGCAAAATTCCAATATCGGGGCTCCTAACGGAGCTTGACTATGGGACTGGTTCTGTTAAACTGCCGGCGGCTTGACCTATCGCAGTTTTACCTTCAAGGTGGTAAAACTAAGTGCGAGGGTTACCTGAAAGGGTACAGCGGCCGGCGGAAAGGATGGTGGAAAATGGAACAGCCCAAATTAGCAAGCCTGTTTGCGACTTATTTGTCGTGTCGCTCTTTTACAAACAAAAGCGTCGAAATCAAGAGCAGGGCGGTTAAGTATTTCGTTGAACTGTTCGGCGATATCGAACCGGAAAATATAACCTATAACCACGCAGAGGATTATGTTAATTTTCTGCGAAAGGAAAGAAAGGCCGGAGCGGTTAACGCATACCTGCGGAACATCAAGCCGTTTTTCGTTTGGCTGGTCCGCAGAGGACATACAAAATCGAACCCGTTCGAACAGATAAGACTACTGCCGGAAGATAAGATTTATCGACCGCCGTACAGCGGCGATGAACTTGCCAGGCTGATTAAGGTAGCAGACCTGAGAATGAAAGTTATTACGCTTCTGGCACTGTGCAGCTCGATGCGGAGAACTGAAATCCTTAATCTGGTAGTCAAAGACATTTATTTCGACAGGTCCTGCATCCTGATTAACCCCAAAGAAGAAACGGAGACGACGTGGCGATGGACAATCAAGAACCATCAGCACGCTTTTGTACCGATGCCGGAAACTATCGAACTGCCGGGCGAGACGGTAAACCTGCACAATTTAATCGTGCAACTTATCGAGACGCTGCCGGCGAAACAACCTTATCTGTGCCTCAAAGCACAACATTACGAGGTGAATATGAGGCTGAAAGCAGAAGGCAGATTGACGGATGAGCGGCGATTGACTCCGTGGCTGAGGTTCAGTAACGATTTTAAGCGACTATGCAAAAGGGCGACGATTGAATCGAAAAGCCTTAAGGACCTGAGGGCGACTTTCGCGACGACACTTGCGGAATCGAATTACCCTCTGACAAAGACCCAAAAGGCAATGCGACACAAAAGCCCGCAAACAACAGCGAATTATTATATACAGCATGACCAGTGCAAAATAATCAATGAAGTAAACGAATTGTCTCAGAATTATTATGTAACCACAGTCCCATAATATATGTTATGGGAACGGGTTATGGGACAAAAAAACAATATTATGGGACACCTGTAAAACAGTAATTTAGGTCGCTGCAAGTTTACCCAGTGGGGGTAGCCCCCTGCGGGCTACCCCCACTGGGGTTACTTCCAAATAATATCACGCTATTACAGACTCCTTACGCTCCTCCTTGTAGGGAGTCTCCACTACCGATGGGGTGGTTTTCCCACCCCATCCGCCAAAATCACTATACGCACACGGTATAGAAATATACCTCGGAAACGCCCCCTCACTTGTTTCGCAAGAAACTGAGGGGGCAATATTTAAAGGTAATATGAGCAAAAAAACGGATAAATACTGGGACATCGGCTGGCAGTTAATGGATGGCTGCACGAAATGCTCCCCCGGCTGCCTGCATTGCTGGTCTGAAAGTATGGCAGCCAGACTCCACGCAGAAGATATTTACGTCGATGGCTGCCCGGGCGGCTCTTATAACTGGCACGGTACTATCAGACTTAATCACAATCGCTTAAAAATTATCGGCGGCAAACCAAAAACAATAACAATCTGGAACGACCCGTTCCACGAGAAAGTGCCATTTGGGTTTATCGACAGAGTTAATGCGATTATAGCTCTCTGTCGGCAACACACTTTTATGGTTTTGACGAAAAGAATTGAGAGGATGGAAAAATATTTTGTAGCCGAATCATCAAAACTGGGAGGTTTTACAGAAAGAATAATTAGAGAATCTAATCGTTATATTGACAATAAAAAATATGACGAATTTTATGAGTATATGAGAGATAAACAGGGCATCTTGCCAAATCTCTGGCTTGGCACAACAATCGAAACGTGGGAACAATGGGACAGAGCAAAGATACTTTCTGAAATTCCGGCATATAAAAGATACTGGTCTATCGAACCTTTGCTCGGAGAATTTCCTCATCAATTACCACCCGAAAAAACAGACTGGATTATTATCGGTGCAGAAACAGGGCAAGGCAGACGACCTTGTAAGCTCGAATGGTTCGAGCCGTTCATCGAATATGCGGATTTATACAATATTCCGGTATGGGTGAAGGCTATAGAGCTTAACGGCAAAATCGTAAAAGATATAACTCAATTCCCCAAATTCCTGCAAAGACGCGAATCTCCGACATTCACCACAGAGAACACAGAGGACACAAAGCTATGAAATTTTCAATCTTAAATTTTAAATCTTCAATTCAGATAAGGCAGGGAAGCCCATGTCAAAACTCAAACGAATAATCACGGCAATAGCATTCGCCATCATATCCATCTGGTACCAGCCGGACTGGATAAACGCGGCTGAGACAATCACAAAAAGACCGCCATACCACGGACTCGACGATGAAATTCCGATTATAGGGGCGGCGGCAGAACGAAACAACTGCAACGGTAAACTATTCTCAATACTTCTGGCAATCCGCAAGGCAGAGGGAACACCAACATTCGGAATCGACCACCCGGCATGCAGAGATATGGTAGAAAAAGACCCCAACAACGCAGCGGATATCTACGCATCGTTCGCAGCTCGAACCGTGCGGAATAATTTCCGCAGGTTCGAAGAAACTCAGTATCCAGTTATCAGTTATCAGGACTGGATAGAATTTATAAATTATCTCGGTAATGTGTACTGCCCGGTTCGACAGGCGGACGGCACGGACGACCCACAGGGGAATATAAGCTGGAAGAAAAACGTGAAATACTGGTTCAGAAAATTTGAGGCGACGGAATGACGTTACCAGTAAATCAAATTATCTGTGGTGATTGTTTAACGGTTATGAAAGACTGGCCGGATAAAAGTATTGATATTGTTCTGACAGACCCACCATACTTTATACCAGCCGAACATTATCAAACTCGCAGTCGCTTTAAAAGAAGTGTTTCTGATTTGGGAGTATTAGAAGGATTTTTCCATCAATTTTTTGAGCAGATTGATAGAGTTCTTAAAAATGATGGTCTATTATATGTTTTTTGTGATGGTCAAAGTTATCCACTTTTTTATTATCAAACTTTTTTAATTTGCAAAACAGTCAGACCGATTATATGGGACAAAATCACAAGTGTAAATGGTTATTATTGGAGGCATCAACACGAACTTATCCTTTTCGGTGTTCGTCCAGAAAAACACAAAATTCCGACAGGATTAGGAGATGTTTTAAAATTTAGAGCAGTGCCTGTAGGTCAAAGACGGCATCCAGCAGAAAAACCTAAGGATTTATTAAAATGTATCCTTCAAAATACAGCGAGAAACAATGAAATTATTGTTGATCCTTTTGCAGGGTCCTGCAGTGTTCTTGAAGTGGCGAGAGAATTAGGCTTGCCATATATAGGCATAGAACTTTCTGAAGAATATATTAAAGATTCAAATACTGAAGTTCCCGTCCAAGAACAATTTAAAGGGCAAACTGGACTATTTGAATCCTCTGTGTCCTCTGTGGTGAATTAATGACGACCGCCCTACGCCATCGCGATATCCAGACCCAAAAGACGCTGTTTACGATAGCGACGGGGGCGAGCTGCCCCGATACATCCAGCGAGGCAGAAAAAAAGGTAACCGAAAGCGGGGCAAGAGCGCGGCACTGCTCGATGATTTATAATACGCTCTTGGAATATAACGGGGCGACAAGCGCAGAACTGGCACTGAAACTATGGCCGCACCTTGACCATCAGCAGGTATGGAAACGGATGCACGATCTTGTCGAACTGCAGCAGGTCAGACGCGGCGAAAAGAGAAAATGCAAAGTCAGGAAATCAATGTGTTCGACGTGGTGGATTGTATGAGAAAAGCATTAGATTTATTTTGCGGAGCTGGGGGATCCGGTAAAGGATTACACGATGCAGGATTTGAAGTAACCGGCATAGATATTCTTCCACAACGGCATTATCCGTTTGAATTTATCAAAATGGACGCAATGGAATTGACAACAGAAGAATTACGGCGATTTGATTTTATTTGGGCTTCACCGCCTTGCCAGAGGCATTCTGTAATGACTAAACGATGGGGAGATACTATCAGAAACAATCATCCTGATTTAATCGAGCCGGTTCGGGCAATGCTCAAAAAAAGCGGAGTTCCTTACTGCATTGAAAACGTGGTCGGTGCGCCCATTGATAATATACTTATGCTCTGCGGTTCGATGTTTGGACTTCAAACAAAATATGGCAGCCAGTTAAGACGGCACAGATTTTTTGAAACTTCGTTTTATTGCTGGCAGCCTGAATGCAAACACAAAAAAGGTTCTGTAATTGGAGTGTATGGGGGGGGGCAACATCCGGGACGACGGTATCACAGAAACGACAAAGGAGAATTGGTAACGCCTCGAAAGGAATATCCAGCGACAATCGGCGTTTACGGAAACGCCGGCGGTTCGAGCAACAGGGACAATCTTATTCAATTTGGAACACAAGACCGGCGCGACGCTATGGGGATTCAATGGATGTCGGGCAAAGAACTTACACAGGCAATACCCCCAACCTATTCAAAGTATATTGCAGAACAATTTTTGAGAAAAGCGAACGTAAAATTACAGGAAATTGAAAGCGTAAAAACGGCATGACGGATTTTCCAATGAAAATATCGGCTTTGGCACCGTGGTTCGGCGGCAAACGAAATATTGCACCGGCGATAATAAAACTGCTCGGCAAACACAGAGTTTACTGGGAGCCGTTCTGCGGGTCTATGGCGGTCCTGCTGAATAAAGAACCGTGCGTTATGGAAACCGTAAACGACCTGCACGGCGACCTTATAAATCTGGCAAGGGTAGTACAAAAAGAAAATACAGCGCTGGAACTTTACGGCAGGCTGGCAAGGACTCTGATGCACGAGCAGCTCCACATCGAGGCGGCAAACAGATACAGGGCAAGAGGTTATTTTTCAAACAGCGATGAGCCGGACATTGACAGGGCTTACGATTATTTTCTCTGTGCGTGGATGGGCAGAAACGGCGTTACAGGCACTTTATCATATAATCAGGGATTTTGTGTGAGATACATTGCTAACGGTGGGCATGCGGCCAAGCGATGGCGGTCTGTTATCGAAAGCATTCCCGCCTGGCATTATCGTCTTGCGAATGTAACCATTTTAAACAGGGACGCATTTGAGATAATTAGGAAAATTCAAGATACCGACGGCACAGTGATATATATTGACCCGCCATATTTAGTCAAAGGCGCAAAATACATTCACGATTTTAAGCCGGACGAACATACAAAGTTGGCAGAGATATTGCAGCGGTTTAAAAAATCACGAGTGGTCGTTTCGTATTACGATCATCCCTTACTGACTGAATTATATCCCGGCTGGACACAGCATAAAATCGACGTCAGCAAGGCAATGTCAAACGCGGGCAGTCAGGGTAAAAAGGATGTCCGGGCGGTTGAAGTTTTACTGGTTAATTCAAAAAAGGATTTATTTAACTCTGAAAATTTTGCTCTTATAGAATCAGCGTAAAGGACTAACTATGCAAGCTTATAGGATTGTAGACTGGAAAAAACGCTTTGAGTACACAAAAGATAAACGCAGGGCCGATGATAATACCCCCCTGGACAAACTCCGCCAGAAGGCACACGACTCCATCTTGATGAAAGTGTTCGGGCATGTACTCGGCCCCGGCTATCGAACGGTAATCGACAAGGCATGGAAGGCGGGCGAATGTAATGAACTGGCGGTAATGGGACAATTCCTAAAACTTTGCGAAATCGCCGCAGACCAGGACGACCCCAAACACAGAGGATGGCTGCTCGACCACAACCAGCAGCCGATGGATATTAAACAGACAGCAGAACTCCTGAATATCCAGTGTGTGAGCAGATTCAAGGACAATATGATGGTGCTGATAGAGGTTGGCTGGTTAGAAAATTGTGAATATCCTGTGAGTTTGCAAAATTTGCAATCCGTTGCAAAAATTGCAGAGGGGTCGGCACCCCCCGGCGATGATTGCAAGCCTTTAATACACGAAACCGAAACCGAAACTACAGAACATAACATCGAAACAACAGGTCCGCAAAACGACTCGATTCTTCCCCCAACTGATTCGGACTCGGATTCGAGAATTGAGGACTCTAAAAATGCACAATTTTTCTTATTAGGACTGACGGAGATTATACCGGGTCATTGGACAGGCAGCGACCATACGACCCTCGCAAACATCGCAGAGCACATCACCAAACACGGGGAAAACTACGCAAAGGTATTACGGGAGATAAAGGCGGCATTGGGGAACTCCCGCAGTATAAATAATCGACGGGCGTTCATTGTGGACTTCTGTAAAAAACGATACGGATTTCAAAAAACGGTACAAAAATATGTTCGAAATTGAATTTGAACCGATAAGCGATGAAGAACTTTACGGCGAAAAGCCGGAATTTGAGGCGGCGTTCTACTGGCCGTTCGGTACACTCCTTGCCAACTTTTATAAACTTGCCAAGAGAAACGGTATCGACTGGCCCCTGCGAAGCAGATACGACTGGCAAAGTCTGGAGAAAGTAAAGGCGGCGATGGAGTTTGTTTTTAAGAGACTTCCTGCGTGCGATAAAGATTTTATAAAAAGCGATTACAACTGGTTCCTCGACAAGAGCAAGATAATCGACTGGAAAGGCGTCGTGGAATACAAGGAGCCAACCATAAACGTATCGGGCAGCAGAATACTCGACGAGCTCGGCAGGGAGGAAAAATGATACCGAAAAAATTTAATTGGCCGTTTTTCTTCGTGATGGTCGCAATCGTAATTTTTTGGACGATAATAATAAAAATATTTTTTTAGCCCCGTAATTTTCCGCCCTCAAGGCGGCGAAAAAACAATATCGGGGTTCGGCGAAACGCCGAAGAAAGGTGATTTACGAGCTGGATTATGTGGTTACAAATTGGGCTGGCACTGTATCGGTTCTTCAAAGAAATGAACGCCGAGAATGCAACGCCGGCGACAAAGGCGGCGGCACTGGAAAAAGGAGTCGGCATTTTCGACAGGCTTTTCCCAAAAGCAAAAATCAAGGAATCAATGTCCGTCATTCAGCCGGAAGATATCAGCACGATTGCCGAAATAGTTAGGGCGATAAACGAAAGCAGGTAAACTATGAACTATCCGCAAATAAGAGACAGCCTGAAAACGTTCGATATTATCAACTGTGAGGCAAAGGATATATTCTGGCGACTGATCGGACATACAGCGATGGTTTACAAAGACCCCTTGACCGGGCAGGTTATGGTATTCGAGAGTACGAGTCTGAATAAATGGGCCGGAATATCAGGCGTGCAGCTTAACCCTATGGGACTGTGGCTTGCGAACTATCCCGGAAAGGTATTTATCAGGCAGTTTACGTTTGAGTCGAATTTTATACTCAAAAGCGGGCCGGAAGATTTTATCAAAAAGTATCGGGGCACTTCATACCCCGATTATTCGAAATGGGATGGATTCTGGAAACTGGTATGTTCGGCACTGGATATAAGAATTTTCTACAAAGATATCGCAACATACCAGGGCGATGATAAAGGAATTTTCTGCACCGAACTGGTGGTAATGATGCTACGGTACTGCGGACTTATGACCAACGGCATGCCGGCAGATGAATTTGAGCCGGATAATTTAAGAGAAGGTTTTCAGGGTAATATAAAACACTATCTTGTCGGATGTAAATTGGGAAACGAAATCAGAATTAAATAACTTCTTCTCATTTATAGGCGGGTGGGCGGCGACCCGCCCGCCATTTTGAAAAACAAAAAAATGATGTGGTTAAAAAAAATAATTCAGTTTTTCCGGATGCACGATTTTGAAGCTACTACAGGAATTTTAGATTCACGGGTAATGCCTATGATGTATTGTAAAAAATGTCACATCGCAAAGGCATACATCATAAGCGACATGCCATTTTATGGATTAGTACAATTTTTGTTTTATCACGGCTGTCCGGGAAAGAAGGAAAAATGAGTTACGGCGACCCACGAAATAATATGCCTCCAACAGATAGCGAAATGCGGGATGTAATTTTTGGTACAACGGCTGAACCGGAAAAACCAAATTTTAGATTAAGGGAGTTTGGCAAAAAGGAGATAAAAAATGATTAACATACCACAACGAATAAAAGTAGAACGAATTGCTCCGATAGAATTGCCGGTGGTCGTCGAAGAAAAATCCTGCGAAAGTATACAGACAAAAGAAGTCGATTGTAAGTTTTGTGGAACACATCATTTTAACCGATCCAATATTGAACACCAAAAACAACAATATGAAATGATTGCAAAAATTATCAATAAATACGGAATTTACTGCGTAAACGAGATTTTTTTGCACGAGCAAAATAGTTCTCAAAGAGACATATGAAAACACTCCTGTCTAAACAACGAATCGCGACAATCAAACGCACGGCCACCGGCGACATACATAAACTCTGTCTTATGGCCGAGCAACAACGCCAGTACACCCGCCAGAAAACAAAGCGGGCAAAACAAAAACCAAAGAAGTATCTCAAATCGACCGACTACCTTACGAGCGAACAGTTCGCACGGGTACTCAGTTTCATAATCTCAAAAGCAGATATCGACCGCAAACGCACGCAGGCCCAGACACGGGCCATCCTGAATGAAATGCTTATCATACTCCTGGCCGAGACGGGATTGAGGGCATCGGAAGCGGTAAACCTGAAACTGAGAAACCTGCCATCATATCACGGCAAACCAGAAATCGAGGTCGAAGAGGGCAAAGGCAATAAGGACCGGACCATTGGAATATCTGATTATCTTGTTCAAAAGTTAAATGATTATGTAAAAAAATACCACAAACTGCATTCAGCAGGGGCGGCGGTGTTTTACGGGCAGCAGGGGGCACTGACATACAAGGCAATTTATAAAAGGATAAAGACAATCGGTAATAATTGCGGGGTAAGACTCAAACCGCATATTTTTCGTCATACATTCGCGACCCTGCTGCTGGATGTTACGGACAATCAATTCCTGATAAAGAACCAGCTCGGACACGACAATCTGGCTACGACAACGATATATACCCGAACGCTTAATCAAAAGCTGAGGTCTGCGATGGGCAACTTCCATAATCGGCTATGGCAGAGTTACAACACGGTTTTATTCGATAATAGGTCATAAAATGTACGTAAACGGAACTATTTTATTTATGTATAGAACCAAGAGGAATTTACAAACGAAAATTAAAAAATGTTAATATAGAATAATTCTACCCCCCATCGAATTGATTATAAAACGTTATGAGTAATAGAGATAAGAGAAATAAAAACTGCGTTAAAATAGCCAAAGTAGAATTACTAAAAACGTGATGAAACGAAGATATAAGAGGTCGGGTTTACCACAAAGAACACGAAGAAAATAAAGGATTTCAGGGATGAATTTAACCGAACCGGCACAGGGACATAAAAAACTAAATTCCATAGAACTTATCCGCCGCAGACGGGCTGCCGGAATGAGCCAGAGGGTTTTGGCCTTGAAGATAGCGGAGATTACCGGCAAGGTAAATCTGGCCCAGCAGTATATAGCCCATTGGGAAAGTTTAAAAACCCCAGACATACCGGTCGAATATGCAGAGGCCCTCGAAAAGATTTTTCCGGGATAAAGAAAAAATACAACAAAATACTTGTTAGACACACCACACCCACACCGTCAAAATACAGTCATCCTACTTTTTTCGACAGTGCCATGGAAGGGCGAAAGTTATGGAATGACGAATTTTTTCAGAACGGCCGGTCTGCCACAGCCCGGCCGTATTTTTTATGGAAACAAACGAAATTTTTAAACGGATTCTGGATGATGTCGAAGAACTCAAAGATAATCACATGAGACAAGCAGATGAATTTATATCGCTTCACGATATCCGAACGGCGACGATAAAGGCACAGGAAATTTTTAAACGAAATGGCAGCTCCGACTAAATATAAAAAAGAGTTTCTCACGATCCTGGCGACTTACGAGGACAATCCTCTTGCGCTGACGGACAACGGTAAAATCTCGAATACGAAACTTGCCAAGATTTTCAAGGTGGATAAAAGCACCATCGGCAACTGGCTGACGCCCGGAAGCGGTTACTACGAGCCGGCGTTTGCAAAGATGATAAGACGCCTGCAAAACGTTATCTATTGCGGTGAGATAAAAGAAAGCGCCATAGAACGAGCCAAAAAACATAAACAACATAAATTTACGTATGAACCCAAAGAGGTGAGAGTAATGCTGCCGCCGCTATCAAAAATGGGGAAAAAAGCATTACTCGAATACGCACGATATGCTTTGAAAATTAAGGTCGATTCAAAACTCACAAAGCCCATTATCGAACACGAAATCCGCACAGCGGCACAGGGAATGATTAAAACCGAAATGGTTGTTACCAAACACGAAATTACAGATGTTCCGGCGGATCCGGCAGCCATAAAAATGGTGGTGCCGAATATACAGCCGAAAGACGACCTCGAACCGTGGAAATTTGAAGAAACTGTAACAGTCGATGCAAGCCCGACACTTGCTAATTTATTGAAAAAATTATGATAGCCGAACTAACCGAAAAACAACAGGCTCAAAAGTTTATTGACCGTTACAAAGACGACCCGATAGGTTTTCAGGTAGATTGTCTCGATGTTAAACCCGAACATATATGGCCCAAAATGGTTGAAATGGCCGAATCTGTCAGGGACTATCAAAAGACGGATATAGAGGCCGGACACAGCGTCAGCAAGGACTATGAAGCGGCCAGGCTGGCTCTGTGGTTTTTATACACACACAAACCGTCAACTGTAATTATTACAGGACCAGGGAATAATCAGGTTGAGAATGTGTTCTGGAAAGAAATACATACCGCATATACCGATGCGAAAATCCCATTGGGCGGGCACTTGACACAGCTTAAACTGGATATAGACCCAGACAGAAAATGGTTTATGATAGGCTTTACGACCGACCCGGACGTGGTAACGGGTGAAGCGACGAGATTTCAGGGATTCCACAATAAATACGTTCTTGTAATATTCACGGAGGCCGCAGGAATTAAGGCGGCTGTATGGAAAGCGGCTGAATCGCTTATAATCGGCGAAGGTTGCAGATGGCTGGTTTACGGCAACCCAACGAGCGCTACAGGTTCATTCGCAGAGTGCGAGAAAGACCCGACATGGCACTACATAAATATCAGCGTTAAAGACACACCAAATTTTAAAGAAGACAGAGATATCATACCCGGCGTTTCGGGGCGAACATACGAGGAAATTATACGCCTTAAATACGGCGAGGAATCGAACGAATACGCAATAAGAGTTTTGGGAAGAAAGCCCGAATTTACACAGGGAACGTATTTGGGCAGGGGACTTGCCAAGGCCGAAACCGATAAACGAATCGGAATGACAAATCTATACGACCCGACATCGCCGGTTTATACGTTTTCGGATATAGGAGATATGTACTCGGCATTCGGGTTTGTCCAGTTTATCCAGTCGAATATAAGAATTATTGATTTTTACTACGATTGCGAGGGCAAAGGGCTGCCGGCGTATTCGGTAATGCTGCAGGAAAAAAAATACAGATACGGCGGCCATTATTCACTGCCTGATATATTTAAAGAAGGCCCAAACCAAAAGAGTTCACACACCGGCCAGTATACGGTCGATGTGGCAAGGTCTTTAGGAATTGATTTTAAGAAAATAGACCTGCCATCGAGAAACGACTGTATCCGGGCTGCACAGGACATAATGGGTAAATGTCAGTTTGATATAAACGCCCAGGAATGCGTTGACGGCCTGCTGGACTGGCGACAGCGGAAGAACGAAGCGGCGAGCACACCCGATAAGCCGGTTTACTTCGAAGAGGCAGTGAAGAGCTGGGGCAGGCATGTCGGCGATATGTTCTGCGGAATTGCAGTAGCATACAGGTATATGTCTTTTACAGGACAAAAGCCGGGCAAAATTAGTATGACCCTGCCGGCGGAAAATAAATCGCCATATAACGATAGAGTATTAAGACACGGGTTCAGGAGAACGGCATAACAAATTGAAGATTAAAAATTTAAAATTGAAAATTGTTTTAAAAACCGTCTGGCAGGTATTTGACGATTTGGCATGGATAATGCTGGGTTATCTTCCGCCGAGAAATTAAGGCACAAATGATTCTGATTATAACATTACTGGTTATAGAAGCCGTCGCAAAAGGATAATCGAATGTACGAACTGCGCAGACTAAAACCCGAAGATATTGCGGAAATAAGGGGCAGTCTTATCGAGAGACGAGAACTGCCTGATATGGCCGTTGTGAATAAAATTATGTCCGAAAATCCGGCTTATACATATCTGATGGACGATAAGGTCGTCGCCTGCTGCGGAGCGATTAAGATTGACGGCGACTGGCAGATATGGGCCATGTACTCCAAAAACTTCTCCTGCTTTACGCGGTGCAGGGCCGCTATGGCGTTTAAAAGACACCTGCCGGAGATAGGCAAGGCAAAGATTTATATACCGTCCGACCTGCCCAACGGAAAAAAGTACGCTGAATTTTTAGGTGCCACATATATACGCTCTGAAATGAGTAAAATTTGGGCCGGTATTAATAACGATATTTACGAGGTGGCGTAATGGGAACTGAAGGAATTTGGATTCCGTTGTTAATTGGCGCTGCCGCGGCGACACCTGCGATTGTATCTGCTACGCAGGGGGGCACGGGCGGCAGCGGCGGGTTTAGTATGCCCTCTGCCAAAGCGAGCCAGGCGGTAAAGACCGCGGCTGCACCGGCAAATATTGCCTCGACCGAACAGGAGAAAATGAATAAACGGCTCGCCGCCTCAATGCTCACAAAAGACTGGGGCGGGGTAAAATTAAGCAAACCGGGACTTTTGGGTTTAGGAGTATAAAATGCCGGTTAAAAAAGTAAAAGGCGGTTACCGATGGGGCAGACGCGGCAAAATTTATCGCGGACGCAGAGCCAAGGCAAGAGCGGCAAGACAGGGACGTGCGGCCTATGCTCGCGGATATAAAGGATAATTATGTTTTGGGAAGATAAAACGCTATACGACAGGATAATCGACCGGCTGACGCAGCAGGCGCAGAAATACATCAAGTGGCGGACCGCTCAGGATAAGATTATCGAGATATTCCGCTCGGATATGGGGATTGAGTCCAGTCTTGACGGTGATTTTTTCGGTGCGGATATATACGAAAGCACACCCGCCTATGCGCTGGAAATAATGTCAACGGCCTTCAGGGGCAGCACAGTCAGCGAAGCACTCGACTGGATAAGATATGGTATGGGCGCTTTTGAATTACGAGGCATAGATAAATTAGACCAGTGGTGCCAGGACATCAGGGACCACATGACGGCGGTTTACAGAAGAAGCAACTTTTATGATGTTCTGCCTCAATTTACCAAAGACGCCTTTTCGATAGGTTCTCCCGTGATGTTCGGGGGAGAGAATATCGTCACCAGGCGCATAATGTGGATGCCTACCTATTATAAACACACATTTTTATTTTATGATAAATATAACGAATCCGAAGGCGTTATAGTCAACGATACCGAATGGACAGCAAAACAAGTATTCGATACATTCATAAACAAAGAGGGGCAGGCAGGCAAGGATGCCAGAGAAAAGAAACTCAGCGTAAGTCTCAATAATTCGCTCGAACAGGGACAATTTAACGACAAAGCTACGATTATCAGGGCGGTTTTTAAGGCAAACGACCCGATATGGAACAATAAGAATTTCAAAAAACCGGCCGGAAGATATAAATGGATTTCAGTATTTTTTGAACTCGGAACCGAAGAAAAGAATAAAAATACACCCCTTAACGAAGATATGGGATTCTTCACCCAGCCGTATGTTTACTGGAACTACGATAAAAAATCGCAGGATTCTTCCGCCCGAACACCGGCTTTTTATGCCGTTTTCGACGCTATGAGCGGACAGGATGTATATAAAGACTTCCTTGAAAATATGAAAAATCAAAACCGACCGGCGGTAATGGCACTGAACGAAATGAAAGGCCGGCTCGATATGGGACCGGAAGGGCTGATATGGGTCGATAAAGAGGAATATATGTCGCCGCCAAAAACGCTGGATTTAATAGGCCAGGTCAATTTTACCAAAGAACTGGCGGATTTACTGGGTGAAACCTGCAAACGCCATTTTCACGTTAACGAATTTCAGGCGATGAATAATCTGGCACGAACCAACAAACAGCCCGTCAGCGCCCTGCAAATATTGAAAATGGACGCCGAAAACAGTATTTTGCTAAGCCCGGCAATCGAATCGCAGCGAAGCGTTTTGAGGATGATTGACGAAAGAATGATGGGCATTGAAATTGAGGCGGGCAACGGGCCTTTCGCGCCCGAGGTGAGGGAAAATATCACCGATATAATTTTAGAGAATATCAAGGACCGGAGAATAGCCACGGTCGCCGTTATACCCGAATTTATAAGCCAGCTCGGCAGGGCACAAAAAATAGCACAGGCACTTGAGCCTATAACAATGGGAATAGATATAGCGGCCGATATGGCCGCAAAATTAGACCTCGATTTGGTAATGGCGGTTAAGGGATATAAAGCACTCGACAAGGCATATACAGCGATGGGGTTCCCAATGGATTGTCTGGCAACCGAAGAGGAATATATGGCGGCCAAAGAATTTGTTAATAAGCAAAGGGCGGCGGATAAACAGGCGATGCAGGCGGTTGAAATGATGAAGGCAAGCAAGAACATTCAGGGACCGGTTGACCCGAACAGCGTTTTGGCGGGCGCGGGGAAAGCTATGGCAGGGGCGGTGATATGAGAAATTTTAACAGATTAATCTTGAAAGGATTAAAAATGAAAAATGTAATCGTGGTGATTTTAGCGTTTCTTTTGATTATTGGTTCCGGCTGCAAAAATAAACCGATAGCGGAATTACCTGAAATCCAGGACTCAAACTACGCCTGGGATGCCAGTGATGATAATTTCATAGAGGGGTTGTGTAAGGAGAACGATATAAACTGGGTCAAAGACTGCTATCGCATCTCCTGTCCAAAGTGTTATTTCGGCGGTGCATTTGTAGAACAACTGCCGAACGGCGGAACTGTTGGAAGTTTTTTGTATCATTGGAACGGCAAAGTTTGTTGTAGAGAATGCGGTTATCCAACAGGGCACGATTGGAAGATATACAAAATAGTAGGCGAACAGGCAACAAATACTATTATTACGGATGCTAACATTGCCCCAATTACTATTGGCGTGAGCAATGCAGTAGAGATAAAGAATTTGAGGTTTAATTCAACCGCAGAGACTTGTACTTATGATGAACTGAGAGAGGCATTAATGAATGAAGCAAATGAAGTCAATAACACTGTTACTATTGATGAAGAAGGTGAAACCTTTATCGGAACAGACAGTAATTTAGTGGTTCGATTTCGATGAGGATGCCGGGAATGATGATATGACAGACACAAAAGAAACAATAGAGGTGGTAGATGTAATATGCAATCTGTTGAAGGGAACAGACAGGGAAAATATATTAAAACTTATTAATTATTTATTAACCAGCGACTTTTTTACATCCCCGGCATCGACGCGCAATCACGGCTGCTACATCGGCGGGCTGGCAAGCCACAGCCTTGCGGTCTATCGGAAACTATCGGAATTTAACCTTGCACTGGCCCTCGGCACAAATGAAGAATCGCTGATAATCGCCGGGATACTTCACGATGTATGTAAAATAAACGCTTATATCAGGACCAAGGCGGACGATGGCTGGACTTATAACCGCGATAAGGAAGAGGGCCACGCCGCACTATCGATTAAGCGAATTAAGAAATACATCAAACTTACCGACCTCGAAGAACTAATGATTAAATATCACATGGGAGTTTACGGGCTAAACGAGTACGACAAAAAAACGGGTGAGTACCCCCTGCGGGGCGATGAAACCAAGAGCAAGGAGGAACGGTACGGCAAATCACTGGCTAATATCTGGCACCATCAGCCGATTGTTAAAATAATGTATATTTGCGATGAACTGGCGACACTGGAAGAGAAAAACGGAGAAAAAAAATAATAGACTTTCTAAAAAAACCTGAAAAGAAAATAGTTAAGCAGATGGACCAAAGAGGGCTCAATATAATGCTCTTTAAAATGGTTCAGCAGGCAGGTGGAAAACTTAACTTCCCATGCCAGTCCCTGAATCTGCCTGTCGGTTCAATGCTGCATATAACCTATGATGATAAAACCGATAGTTTCGATGTTGAATGTGCGATTGTCGAACAAAAAGTAATAATCGAACCTGATAGAAAACTGGTGACGCCATAAACGAAGAATTTAGAAATTTGCTGATTAGAGATTATCAGGCTATGGGCAACAGATACCTTGCCTACAGGCTTCAGGATGTATTCAAAAAGATTGTAACGCCCGAAGATGTCGCACTGCACAATAAAATCGTCGATGAAATTTCGATAATGGTCGGAGGCGATAAAAATAATTTAAAACTGTTTTTTGACGGTATTGCGGAAATTATAGTCAACAAACCAAAACAGTTTTTGAAAAAAGTCGCGGAGAAAATTTTACAGATAATAACGAAAGGATGAAAAATGGATGAACCGAATGAAGGACCGGAAATCCCGGCAGACCACTGGGTGAATAAGGAAACCCACGAAAAACTCGTTACACCGGAGGCAAAACAGGCATTATCGAAGTATAAAACACGGGAAGATGCTATCGCAGGCGGCCTTGAGGCAATGAAGGTGGTTGGCAGACCGTTTAAAATACCCGAGAGCCTTGCTGATGTAGAAAAATGGCCGGACAAAAAAGACCAGGAGGGGTTCAGGACCGGACTCGATAAACTACTCAATGAAAGAGTGAAGGGCGGTGCCCTCAATAAACTGCTCGGCGCTGTCGAAACGGCGGAAGATTTGAAAGATATTAATTTCGCCGCCGGACTGCCGGAAGGACAAAAGCCAAATGAGGCTTTAATAGGCGTTCTGTCGAACTTTGCCGTTGAACAGCATGTGCCGAAGGCACTGGTTGCCAAATACATAGAACACTCAAATAAAGCCTCAATCGAGATAGGGGCCAAAATGGCCGCTGCACAGGAAGCAGCGCTTCTGGCAAAGGCCAAAGAGGCTGATGATGCACTTATCGCCAACCCGGCTTACGGGACAATCGAAAAGGTGCAGGCGGCTGATGAACTTGTACGCAGGATGTTCCAGAACAATCTCGGCCTTAACGCAGAAGAATACGAACAGGCGGCCGGTGAACTGGTAAATGCGAACTTTACGCAGAATGTAATCCTGAGAAGGGCCCTGCATGCGGCCGCCCGACAACTGGTGAAAGAGGGTGAGAATCATATTGGAGCCGGCGGCGGGAAAGAAAAAGAAAAAATAAAGACAACTGCCGAAACAACAGATGAAACTCTTGCTGCCGAACTGGCACCAACGTATAAAGCACTCGGATGGAAAAAACCAGATAATAAAAAATAATTTGACATATAATTTAACAGGAAAAATAAAATGAAAAAAGAAAAAGCAGTAACCGGACCAAACATCGTGGAACTTCACAAGTACAAATGCCTCGATTGCAGTGCGACATCTACGAGCGAAAAAGCACCCGAAAAATGCGAAAACCCGACTTGCCCATCCAACCGGCCGAAACCAATGCCGGCGGTTGATAGTGCAAAATTGATTGAACAGCAGAAAGCGGCAAGGGCAGAGGCAAAGGCGGCACGATTGCAGCAGGCAAGCCCAAAAGCTAAAGCAGACGCCAAGGTAAAAGCTGAAGCGGATGCAAAAGCAAAGGTCGAAGCCGATGCAAAGGCTAAAGCGGATGCAGAAGCTAACAAAAAATAGCCCCTCGAAAGAGATACGGCTTTAAATATAAAAAAAGAGATACCGTAACTCACTGAGTTGCGCCTCTTGACAATCCGAAAAGACGGATTGATTTGGCACAGTCATAAGTTGTGCAAGGCGAGAGCCTTGAAAAAGACACCTCTCCCGAAATAGTCAGTTAAACAATTTGAATTAAAAACTATTTTTGGAGATTTCAAAATGGCAACAAACACCGTTTCTAATGTAGGGAACATCTTTGATGTTCTCAAATTTAAGCTGCCCAACGGGTCTGTAATAGATTCCGTTGTGAACACACTGGTCGAGACGGACGACTTTTCGAAGTTTATGCCCTCTTTCCCGGCAAATGGCGGGCTGACGCATCACGGGCTCAGGACGGTATCCCTGCCTACGGGCTACCTGGTTGATGTCGGAGGCAGCTGGAAAACATCCAAGAGCCAGCGTGAACCGTTCGTCGAGGGCCTCTGCACGATTAAATCGACGTACCAGGCCCCGAAAGACACCTTTACCACCGATTCAGAAGAGGCCGGCAAGGCGCTTCTGAAGGCCGAAAAAGACGGCCATGTCGTGATGATGAATCAGACGGTCGGCAATTTAATCCTTGCCGGAAGCACCACACCGAACCAAAGCGGGCTTGTCGGTCTTATGGAGCGAGCCCCGTATAACGCCATCGATGAGAAGTTTACCTTTGACGTCGGCGGGACAGGCTCGAACCTCAGGAGCTGCTGGCTGGTAAAGCCCGGCATCGATACGGTACACGCCCTGCACAACCCGTTCCATCCAACCCTCGGCATCGAACAGGATGATAAGGGTGAGGTAATGGTCGATGGCCTCGGCACAAACGGCGATGAGCACCGATGGGACATTATGATTGAGTTCGCAATCACAAAAGGCATCTGCGTAAGGGATATGACTGCGATGAAACGCATAGCCAATGCCGCGTGCGGTGTGGACGATGTGGTGGATGCTACTTTGATAAACAAAATCGTCGAGGCGAGCATTATCAACGCCCCCAAGGGTCTTACCAACCGCCAGTGGCTGCTGTTCTGCGATGAGAGGCTCTACGCAAAATTAGTTATCGCAGCGATGGACAAACTGTTCGTCTATACATCGGATAAGAACATCTACCACACTGCACTGCCGATGATAGGCCCGGACATTGTGGTGTGCAGATGGGACGCCCTGAATTGTGCAATCGGCTCGGGCGAGACGATTGTGACCTAAAATTTCAGGTTAAAAAGTTTAACGTAAATTTTAAAACAATAATTTTTAGGAGATAAAAAATGATACTAACAAAACCAGGAAAACTTTGCGTCGCACAGGAGTTCAGTTACGCTACCGGCGCAGAAGATTCCGAAAACAAATTGAACATCGGGACAGTAGAAGATGTTCCCGATGGTACATGGATTGACATTGAAAACGCAGCGGCACCTGCCGGCACCGGCGCACTGACGATTAACCTTGTCGTGGCCCTGGAAGCGACGCTCGACAATGTAATTAGCGTCCTACAGGTTGTTATTGCCGCCGTGACCGATAAGCGCATCGCCACGAAAGGCGCACACATTCTCGGCTGCTCGCTTCCGCGGGAAGTCAGGGAACTGGCGGAACAACTGGGCTACGATTATATCGGCCTGATAGTTACGCCGACAAGTTCGCTGGTCGTTTCATTAAACGCGGCGATTTCGCCCAGTCAGCCGAGAACACGCGATAAGGCCCAAACCGTTGAATCCAACGTAGGTGTGCCGACCCAGGCAAGCGCTGGGAGCTGATAAAAACAGCGGGGCGGGGCGGGCGATTCGTTTCTGAATCCTTTCCGCCCTCAGCCCCGATACCAGATTACAGATGGTAGATTACAGATTACAGATCGATGTAAAAAAAGTTAAAAATTTTTGGAGATAAAAAAATGAAAAAGATTATGGTTTTTTTAATTTTGTTCGTCTGCCTTGCCGGTACGGCAGGGGCATTGACTTACGATGCAGATAACTACCAGAAGAACAAGGGATTTGCTTTAGGCGGCAAGGGAACGGCCGACCCGATTTATGGGTTCATAGACGAGATTGACGCCCTTGACCTTGAGGGTGTAATCAACGGAACGGGAGAAACATTTTACGTTGACAGCGGCGCTGCCGGAGGTGCGGGCACTTCCTGGGCGACTGCGGTTGTCACTATAGATGAGGCTGTTAATTTATGCACCGCCAACAGGGGTGATATAATTTATGTCGCACAGGGACACGCAGAAAATATCGCCGGCGCTGCCGGAGTGGCCTGCGATATTGCCGGTATAAAAATTATCGGCTGCGGCGAAGGCGACGATATGCCCGAACTTTCTTTTACCGCCGCAGGCTCGACTTTCGCCATATCGGCCGCCGATGTAACAGTTCAGGGCATCCGTTTTCTCGGCAATTACACGAACGGCGTAACTGAATGCATCGATGTTACGGCCACCGGAGACGGGGCAAGAATTATCGGCTGCGAGTTCAGGGAAACAACCAGCGACAAAGAGCTTCTAAAGATGATTACCCTTACTGCCGATGCTGACAGATGCGTAATTGCATACAACAGATTCCTCGGCGAGGCCGGCGGA
>JAQTMR010000019.1 GCA_028714255.1 Phycisphaerae bacterium
ATTTGCTGGTTCCATATCGGGCAGATTGCTGGATGCTCAATCGGCGGAACCTATTGTCGGTATCGAAGTAACTTATTGGAACGAGGCCGAATCTTTCTGGACGAATGATGTGACCGATTCTGACGGCAGTTTCCTGCTGGATAGTTTGCCCGAAGGTTTTGCCGAAATAAAAGCATGTCCTGAGATTAATACGGGATATGCTTACCAGCCATCGGATTGCAGACAAGTCTATTTGGCCGAAGGGCAGAGCAAAAGCGGACAGATAATTACTCTGCAAAAAGGCGCACTTGTTCAGGGCTATATCAAAGATGTGAATATGACATCTATGGCGGAGGTGGAATACGACTGCGATGGAATATACTGCAGCGACGATGGTGTTACCGATACAAACGGAATGTACCAGATAAGACTTCCTTTTGGTCAATATGTAATCAGCCTGTACGAAGAAAACTACAACGATTTTAATCAGCGCATAACTGTAACAGATGTCAGTCAGACAACCGATGTAAACGATATCATAGTCTATTCCGCAGGCAATGGCGCAACAATATCCGGAACCGTTACTAATCCGGGCAGTTATTCTTATGAAGGTGGTTTTTCTGTAGTGGCTATCAAGGCTGGAACGGTAATAAATGCTGATAGTATACACATGTTAAGGGGTGTCGGTGAGGATTTCCTGGCTGTGCCTGGTGCATTTACAATCAGTGCGCTGCCGACAGATATAAATTGTGATATTTACCTTGTAATCAATCAGGATACAGGCAGTGACAGGGAGGTTGCCGTTATTCACGATGTTCAGTATGATGTATCAGCCGGAACTTCCGATGTGGACCTGCTCTGCGTTCTGCAAAGCAGTTCCGTTATTGGCCGTGTGATAAATGAAGATTCTCAGCCGGTTCTTGGTGCGGTGGTTGTATTAAACGACCAGACCACAGGGGCTTTTGCGGGTTTCATTGATGCGGATGAACAAGGCGATTACATAATTCAAAATGTTCCGGCCGGGACATATACTTTTACCGCGGTTCACAGCAGATATCTGAACACGTCGGTCATCGTACAAGTCACCGATGACGTACCCGTCAATGTGGATGCGATTGTAATGCCATATGCCGCTCAAAAAGAAGGGCCAGACCTCAACGGCAATGGTACCGTGAATATGTCGGACTTTGCAATTTTTGCCAACCAGTGGATGCAATCCGGTTCATTGGAATCTAATTTTAACCAGCAGGGAGTTGTGGATTTTAACGACCTCATCAGGCTTGCTGAAAATTGGCTCGGTGAATCTATCTGGCACTATGTTGTTGGTATAACACCTTATTAAAACATAACCGCTCGGATAGTGTTTTTCTCCTGAATTTTTATTTTTGCGTTTTGATTTTCAATTTATCTTCTCATCGCAATGGTTACAGTTGACATTTCACACCGGCTGACAGTATAGTAGCCGAGTTATGAGCAATGTTTACACTGAATCCCTGAATAGCCTGATAGAAGAGTTCGGCAGGTTGCCGGGCATCGGCCCGAAAACCGCCGAACGGCTGGCTTTTTACATATTAAAGGCCCAGCCCGCCGAAGCTATGGCACTTGCCAAAGCTATCAGCGACGTCAAAACTAAAATCAGACGCTGCGAAATCTGCTACAATTATTCGGAGGATAAAATCTGCGAAATCTGCTCCGACCACCGGCGTGACAGCGGTATTATCTGCGTCGTCGAGCAGCCGAAAGACGTAATTGCCCTGGAAAAAACCGGCTCCTGCAAATGGGTCTATCACGTTCTCGGCGGCCACATCGCACCGCTCGAAGGGGTTGAGCCGGGCAATTTGACTATCGAGCAGCTTGTTGCAAGGGTCCGCAAGGGCGAGGTCAAAGAAATAATAATGGCGACCAATCCGAATATGGCCGGCGACGGCACATCTCTTTACATAAACTCGCTGTTAAAAGATGCCGGCGTGAAAATCACAAGACTGGCAAGGGGGCTGCCCACAGGCAGCACTATCGAGTATGCAAACGGTAAAATGCTTACCGACGCTATAATCGGCAGGCAGCAGCTATAATAATTTTCATCTCCCGGACGTATTAATCCTTAACCTTCCGAATTGCCTGAATTTTTCGCGGATTTATGGTATAATAAACCCGGTTGGAGATTTCTCAAAGCTGTAATTTAATAGTATATTTTAGTTATAGACATTTTTAGCGGCTCATAGTTATCGGGTGCAAGAGGTTTTGGGTGAATTTATGAAATTCGGAATGGAAGCACAAATGCGGATGGACCAGCGGATGGTGTTGGCTCCCCGTATGATTCAGTCGATGGAGATTCTCCAGCTCTCAATCCTCGCTCTTCAGGAAAGAATAGAGCAGGAGCTTAACAGCAATCCCGTTCTGGAAATGACGGAGCCGTCAAATCCCGAGGATATCGGCCCGGTTGACCAGCAGCCTCGGGATGATATTGGCGAAAGGGTTTTAGTTGTCGATACCGACAACGATAAAGCCAAAGACTTTGAACGCCTTAATAGTCTTGACGATGATTACGGCGATTATATGAGACAGAGCGGGACCTTTCATCGCCGGGGTAATAATGACGAGCCGGACAAAAAATTCGAGGCAATAAGCAATACTGCTGCTCCGCCTCAATCACTGCACGACTATCTGACGGAACAATGGCAAATGGTCGAGGCTGAAGACGGAATAAAAAAAGCCGGCATCGCCATTATAGATTATATCGACGAAAAAGGGTATCTGGCTGTTCGGCTGGAGCAGTTGTATAACAAGGACAAAGCCGATTTTACTCTTGATGATTTAAAGCAGGCCCTGCAGCTTGTGCAAAAGCTCGAACCTATGGGCGTCGGCGCACGCGACCTGCGGGAGTGCCTGCTTATCCAGATGGCGCAAAACGGTAATGATATGAGCTTTGAGCAGCGTCTGGTTTCCGAACATATGGATGAATTGCTCGAAAATCACCTGCCGGATATTGCCAGGAAGATGAATTGCAGCATTGAAGAAATCAACCGGGCCATTGAACGCATGAGCAAGCTCGACACGTCACCCGGCCTGCAAATCGGAGGAGACCACAACCATCCTATTATCGCTGACGTAATAGTGCAATCTGCGGATGATTCGGACGACTATTCCGTGCGGCTGGCTGATTCGAGTTTGCCGGCCTTGAGAGTAAACAGCTACTATGCAAAAATGGCGAAAGATGCCAAGGTTAATGAAAAAACAAAGACGTTTTTGCAAAATAATATCCAGTCCGCTCAATGGATTATAGATGCAATCGAGCAGCGAAAGAATACATTGCTTAAAGTTGCGGGGGCGGTGGTCAAATTCCAGCGTGATTTTTTCGAAAAAGGCCAGTTGTATCTTAAACCACTGCCGATGTCGAAAGTCGCCGATGAGGTCGGTGTGCATCTGGCGACCGTATCCCGTGCCGTCGCCGGCAAATATATTCAGTGCTCGTGGGGGATATTGCCGCTGCGGAAGTTCTTCAGCGGCGGCACCGAGGGCGCCGAAGGCCAGGAACACAGCTGGGAGGCCATAAGGGGAAAATTGCAGCAGATTATAGATGCTGAAGATAAAAGCAAACCTTTCAGTGATGACCAGATACGTAAAAAATTAGTCGAGGCCGGTATAGAAAATCTGGCCAGACGAACCGTCGCAAAGTATCGCAAGCTGCTTAACATCCCATCCGCGAGATTCAGGAAAAAGTATTAACCTATTTGTCGGTTTCGTGTTCGGCGTTCTTCCTGCGTTTCAATAATTTCAGAGTGATAATCCCGCCAATGAAAATGCAAAGGATGAGAATCAGCCATTTAACTTTGGAATTTGACGGTGGTGGCGGTGACGACGGCGGTGTTGCTTTTTTTTTCTCCGGGACTGAGGTATCTGTATCCGGCTTATGCGGCTGGCACAACATCCCGGTAATCTTGTCGTTGTTATCCAGCCAAATAATCATATCTGCAGCTCCGCGTTCGCAGTACGCAACAAAAATTAGCTGTCCCAGGTCCCTTCGCAGATTGTCAATCCGGACGATTTTGCCGTGTTGGGCTAACAGATTGTCTAAGAGCCGTCTGCGACTATCGTCACCTGTTATCGGCGGGTCAAAATCCATTCCAATAAGCTCGTAGTTTTGCTCATTGACGGACTTAACCATTCTATTGACAATTTCCTCGCTTTTTTCAGTTGGCTTATCTTCAGCAAGGGCCGGGGATAAACTAAAACTAAATGCACAAATAGCTATAAGAACGAACTTTCTCATTATTAAGTCTCCTAAAAAATAAACATTGAATTTATAAAAATAACAAATAATCGTCAAGTAAAATATACGCTGTTTTCCATAACAAACAGCTATATAAGGACTCCAATCGGGGTATCGCAAGAAATAGGAAAAACAAAAACTTTGATTTAATCCGAACTATATATTACTATATGAGTATATAGTCATATAGTTTGGGTTTTTGAGGTTTTACTATGTTGAACAAACAGAGAAAGATACTATTCGAGAAACAGGCGGAGATTGCAAAGGCGATAGCACATCCGCTGCGGATAGCGATACTTGATTTTCTGAAAAACAAAGAACAGTGCGTTTGTGATATAGCTGCTTACGTCGGCTCGGAGCAGTCGAATGTATCCCGGCATCTTTCGGTGATGGCCAAAGCAGGGGTGCTGGATTGCCGCAAGGATGGACTAAAGGTTATCTATAAATTAAAGACCCCCTGTATTCTCGATTGTTTTTCGTGCATAACGACCTGTTTGAAACAGCAGGCAGATGAAAATGTAAAGTTTTTGAGAGCCATCTGAAATGAGCATAAAAACTGAAAGCAAAAAATTGGTTTTAATCGCTGCGGTCTTTTTGGTTTTCTACTTTTTACCTGTCGGGGCTGGCCGATTCGATAATGCTGTAATGCAGTCTTTACTGCTTGTCAAATGGTATGCGCGGGAACACGTACTTTTGTGCCTTGTGCCTGCTTTTTTCATAGCGGGGGCAATTTCAGTTTTCGTAAGCCAGGCGTCGGTTATGAAATACCTCGGCGCCAAGGCAAATAAAGTATTGGCATACAGCGTTGCAAGTGTATCAGGGACTGTTCTTGCGGTCTGCTCGTGCACGGTTCTGCCGTTATTCGCCGGCATTTATAAAATGGGTGCCGGTCTTGGGCCTGCCACTGCGTTTTTGTATTCCGGTCCGGCGATAAACGTTCTTGCGATTATTCTGACGGCGAGGGTACTTGGTTTTGAGCTTGGCGTTGCAAGGGCGGTCGGGGCGATTGTGTTCAGTGTAGTAATAGGCCTGTCTATGCATTTGATATATCGAAAAGAAGAAAATCAAAAGGCAGAAGATGCCGCGGTAATGCCGGACGACCGAAAGAGCAGGCCGTTGTGGAAGAATGGTTTGTATTTCGCTTCGATGGTTGGTGTTCTGGTTTTTGCCAACTGGGCCAAACCGATTGAATCTGCCGGGGCGTGGTCTGCGATTTATTCGGCGAAGTGGATTGTTACCGGTGTTTTTCTCGCGGCATTGATATTTTTTCTTTTTCTCTGGTTCAGTAAAAAGGATTTGGCCGAGTGGACTGGCGCAACGTGGGGTTTTACCAAACAGATTCTGCCTTTACTTCTGGCGGGTGTTCTTGTCGCAGGTTTTCTGCTGGGTACGCCTAAAGGCGAGGGGGTTATACCGTCAAAATGGGTTTCAGCCGCTGTCGGCGGCAATTCGATATGGGCGAATTTGTTCGCTTCGGTGGCGGGGGCTTTTATGTACTTTGCGACGCTGACGGAGGTGCCGATAGTTCAGGGGCTTGTATTAGCTGGTATGGGAAAGGGGCCTGCACTTGCGCTGCTGCTCGCGGGGCCGGCATTAAGCTTGCCGAATATGCTGGTTATTCGTTCGATTATGGGGACACAAAAGACAATTGTATTTGTAACGCTGGTTATTGTGATGGCGACGATTTCAGGGATGCTTTTCGGGACATTTTTTTAGCAGGAATCCACTATGGAGCCGAACGAAAAAATAAGAGAGACCGTCCGTGAAGGATATACAAAAATTGCAAAGGGCAATTCAGGCTGCTGCTGCGGCTCATCATCGCCTGACAAGCTCGCTGCGGGAATAGGTTATACGAACGATGAACTTGAGATTTTGCCTGAAGGTGCGAATATGGGGCTATCCTGCGGCAATCCGACCGCAATCGCAAATCTTAAGTCCGGTCAGGTGGTCCTTGATTTGGGAAGTGGGGGCGGTTTTGACGTATTCATCGCGGCGAAAAAAGTAGGGCCAAAAGGAAAATCCATCGGTGTAGATATGACGCCGGAAATGATAAGCAAGGCAAGGGCTGGCATTTCTAAATTCACTGAAAAAACAGGACTTGATAACGTCGAGTTTCGGCTCGGCGAGATTGAATATCTTCCCGCGGCGGATGCGAGCGTCGATGTTGTAATTTCCAATTGCGTAATCAATCTTTCGCCGGACAAACAACAGGTCTGGAATGAGATTGCCCGCGTATTAAAGCCCGGCGGCAAAGCGTGCGTCTCCGACCTTGCGTTAAAGAAGCCTCTGCCGAAGGATGTCCTTAGGTCTGCCGCTGCGCTGGTAAGCTGTGTCGCCGGTGCGGTTGGCATAGACGAAACTATTGAGATGGCCGGTCGGGCGGGCCTTGTTGATATTCAGACAGATGAAAAGGCATATAATATTGATGTAATGGCCGATTGCAGCGACCCGCTTTACAGGCAGGTTAAAGAATCGTTGCCGCGGGGCGCAAAGCTTAGCGATTATATTGTCAGTGTCAATGTTACTGCGTTCAGGACAAAAGAATAAGGAGTTTTAATATGATAGAAGGCAAGGCAAGGAAGCTCGGCATTTTTGAGAGGTATCTTACCCTGTGGGTAATTCTTTGCATTGTTATCGGTATTGTTTTAGGAAAGCTTGCGCCAGGCTTTGCCAAATCTCTCGACGCAATGGCAATATATGTCAACGGCGCACCGGTTGTTTCAATTCCGATAGCGATTTGTCTTTTCTTTATGATGTACCCGATAATGGTCAAGATTGATTTCACGGAGGTTCTGAAAGCGGGCAAAAGCGTCAAGCCGGTCGGGCTTACACTTTTTGTCAACTGGGCGATAAAGCCATTTACAATGTATGCGATAGCGTTATTGTTTCTGGGCGTTCTGTTCAGGGGATTTATTGGCGCAGATGCGGTTGACCTCGTCAAAATGCCGTTTGGGTTGGACCTGCCCATCGGCGCTGCTTACGGTGTCGGTACGATAGTTATGGAAAACGGCGTCAAAATGATGCAAGTCCCGCTTTGGCGAAGCTATCTGGCGGGCTGTATCCTGCTGGGTATCGCGCCTTGCACGGCGATGGTTCTTGTCTGGGGTTATCTTGCAAAAGGCAACGACGGCCATACGCTTATCATGGTGGCAATCAATTCATTGAGCATGCTGTTTCTGTACGGTCCTTTGGGAGGCTTTCTGCTCGGAGTCGGTCGGCTACCTGTACCGTGGCAGGCGCTGGTTCTTTCGATAGCAATATACGTTGCTCTGCCGCTGGTGGCGGGATACTTTTCGAGAAAATGGATTATAGCGGTCAAGGGGCGAAACTGGTTTGAGGAAAAGTTTTTGCATTTCCTGACGCCGATTACGATTATAGCTTTACTGATTACTCTTGTGCTGCTGTTTTCATTCAAGGGCGAGATTATTCTGTCTAATCCGCTGACGATACTCTGGATTGCGATACCGCTGTTTATTCAGACCAATTTAATATTCTGGATAGGATATATCGCCGCGAAAATGTGGAAGTTTAATTACAGGGACGCTGCGCCGTCGGCTATGATAGGGGCGTCGAATCATTTTGAAGTCGCGATTGCTACGGCGACGATGCTGTTCGGCCTTTCCAGCGGCGCAGCTCTTGCGACGGTTGTCGGAGTCCTCATCGAAGTGCCTGTAATGCTGATGCTGGTAAAGATATGCCTTAAAACACAAAACTGGTTTGCCGTTCAGGAAGGCTGAAAATAGATAGAGAGATAAGAACAGATGGAGACGGTCACAACATTTCCGAAAGTAGAAGAATTTGAAAGGGCCAGGATTCGTCTTGATTCTTTACACCTGCCTTACCGGGTGATATTGCCGAAACCGGCTTATCATCTTGTTGGAGCGCCCGCTCTTGTGATGGAACAGGAGGTTAGAGCCGTTCTTTGCGCCAAAGATTCAAACGAATTTGTCTATTCCGGCTGGGTGGACTATATGGCATCGCAAATTCAAGTGCCGGATATAACTCCTCCGGGCTATGTGGAAGATGTTTTCGGCTATGCCTCGATTATGGTTCTTGCGCCTTGCATAGCCGATTCAGCAAAAATTCGTCTTATAGCTCATATTTCAGGTGACATGGCTGAAGTATTTCCATATCTCAATAGTGATATGCCGCAGGTCTGCTATAACCGTAATGTGTCGATTGTAACATTTATGGATGGCCATCGAATGGTAGTGCTTTATCCTCGCCGCATCGCAGTCGCCAAGGCCGATGACATTATTGATGGCTGGCGCACACTGGAAATGATTCGTTGTCTAATTAACGATATTTGGACCCGCCGCTCCAGCATTGAACCTTCGTATCAGATGCGCAAGAAGCCACCTGCCTTAGAGATTTACAAACGCCTTCCAGGTACAAATTGTAAGGCCTGTGGCGAAAAGAGCTGTATGTTATTTGCCCTGCAATTGTGGCAGGGGCAAAAGGTACCTTCTTTGTGCAAACCCGTGTTTGAAGGTAATTTTGTTCATCTCAAAGATGCTCTACTGGAAATCTGTGCCGGCCTGGGGGTGTTAGAGTCGGCATCGGAGGCAAATCGAATATGAAAGACATTGTCATTACAATTACCACTCAGGAACAAATGGAAATGGAAGCGATATTATTGGATAAAGACGAAGAGGCCGCCTTGGCTTTTCTAAAAGTGTTGGAAGATCGTATTGAAGCTGTAAACCGTAAACAAATGCGGTCACCACTGGATAAATGAAAGAGAGATTCTTATGAAAAAAATTCAAATCCTCGGTACGGGATGTCCGAAGTGCAAAAAGCTGGCGGAAAATGCGGAAATCGCCGCTAAAGAAATGGGCATAGAATACGAAATCGAGAAGATTACAAAAATCGGCGACATAATGAAATTTGGCGTAATGATAACGCCTGCTCTTGCGGTTGACGGAAAAGTTAAAATTGCGGGCAAAGTTGCTTCGCCGGACGACATCAAGGCGATGCTTTCTTAATAGGTATATAAATGGCCAATGGATACATAATTCTTTCGTTGCGGTGTCCGTGCAGTGACGGGCCAGGAAATCCGATACTGCTGCTGGTGATATTCTTTGGGTCGTGGTTTTTATTTAACTGGATAAGAACATTAATAAAATCTAAAGGAAATTCGTTTATGAATAAGGCAACGAAGATTGTCATTGTTATCGCTTTGATTTTGGCTGTGGGAGTGGTTTTTGCCTTAAAGCAGAAAGAAAAAGGTCAGAACCCTGAACCTGCTGCTGCGGCAAATTCCGAAGCAATAACAGAAGGCGGTCAGGAAGCCCCGGAAAACGCCGAGGTGACGGCCAATCTCCCTCGGCTGGTTGATTTGGGGGCTGATAAATGTATTCCCTGCAAAATGATGGCCCCGATACTTGAAGAGTTGAAAAAAGATTACGCCGGTACTGTCAATGTGGAATTCATCGACGTCTGGAAAAATCCTGACAAGGCCAAAGAGTACGGAATATCGATTATTCCAACACAGATATTTTTTGATTCTTCCGGCAGGGAACTTTTCAGACACGAAGGTTTTTTCTCGAAAGAAGATATTTTAGCCAAGTGGAAAGAGTTTGGCGTAGAACTTACAAAAATTAAATGATGCAGCAGCTTTTTACTAATTTGACTAACGCCGTTGAGGCTGCGCCGATGATAGCGGTAGGCGCAGCTTTTGTATGGGGCGTTTTGAGTGTAATTCTAAGTCCTTGTCACCTGGCGAGTATTCCATTGATAGTAGGATTCATCGATGAGCAGGGCAGGATTTCAACAAAACGGGCATTCGTAATATCGGCTTTATTCGCAGCGGGGATACTTATCACCATTGGAGCTATCGGGGTCATTACGGCGGCGGCGGGGCGAATGATGGGTGATGTCGGAAAATACGGCAATTATTTTGTCGCATTGATATTTTTCTTAGTTGGGCTTCATCTGCTCGATGTTATTGCTATGCCTTGGTCCGGCACAGGACAGGTTGGAATGAAGCGCAAAGGTATGCTGGCTGCTTTTATTCTCGGCTTGGTATTTGGAATTGCATTAGGACCCTGCACTTTTGCTTATATGGCGCCGATGCTCGGCGTTACATTCAAACTGGCGAATGTGAATTTACTTTACGGCGTCCTGCTGTTGGTGGTTTACGGAATCGGCCATTGCTCGGTAATTGTGCTGGCGGGAACGTCAACGGAACTTGTGCAAAAGTATATGGACTGGAACGAGCGTTCGAAGGGGGCGGTAATACTCAAAAAAATCTGCGGCGTAATGGTTCTGGCAGGGGGGCTGTATATGATTTATACGGCCTCTTGACTTTACAAAGTTTTTCTGTATAATGAATCGCTTGTGGGAATGGAGTTTCCCCTATAACCGCCCGAAAGGCTGATGACTCCTACAGTAAACAATACTGCGGGAGTTTTTTTGTATCCTCCCTAAGTTTGTTTCCAAAAAATAATGCTGCTTTTAGTTTCGGAGATTTTTTATGTTTTGGAAATTCATATACCTTGCTGCCGCCGGCGGGGCGGGGACGCTTGCCAGATATTGGCTCGGCGGCCTTGTTCAGAGAAATATGACGACGGATTTTCCTTTTGGTACGGCAGCGGTCAATATCATCGGTTGTCTCGTGTTCGGGCTGCTCTGGGCGTTTATGGAAAGCAGGCTGTCAATCAGCGGACAGATTCGAACAGTTATTTGCGTGGGTTTTTTCGGGGCGTTTACCACGTTTTCTACATTTATGTTCGAAACGGCACAGCTTCTCGATGAGTCACAATGGCTCTGGGCGTCAGCTAATATTATACTGCAAAATATTCTCGGATTGATTAGTATTATAATCGGTCTGACAATCGGCAGATTGGTCTAAGTGGAAGGGATTATTATGAAACTGCCGTCGGAAGCAAAGCTCTTGCGGATTTTTATCGGTGAGGCGGATAAGTTCGGGGGTAAGCCTTTGTTCGAGGCCATAGTTAATCTGGCAAGAAAACAAGGTATGGCAGGAGCCACCGTTCTGCGCGGGCTGATGGGATTCGGGGCTGACAGCAGGATGCATTCGGCGAATATTCTCAGGCTCTCGGAAGATTTGCCTATTGTGATAGAGATTGTGGATTCCGCAGAAAAAATTGAAAGTTTTTTGCCATTGTTCGACAATATGATAAAAGAGGGGATGGTTACTCTCGAAAAAGTCGATGTAATTGCTTACCGGTATAATACTAAAGATGGGAAATAATATGGAATTGGAGTAACGTAATACACAACAAGATAAAGGAGACAGTAACATGGCACAATTACCAGACGCAGTTAAAGAAGCAATAACCAAACAGGATGTTTTTCCTGTGGCGACAAGCAATCAGGATTGCATGCCCAATGTCATATACATTGGATATCTTAAGGTTGTAAACGACGAAACAGTCTTAATCGCGGACAATTACCTTAATAAAACCCGTGATAATATTTTAAGCAATGGCAAGATATCTTTTGTTGTGCGTGATGAGAAAAAAGGTTCTTACCAGATAAAAGGTACTGCCGAAAGACTAACAGAAGGGGACCTGTTCGATGAAGTTCAGAAATGGGTGCCGGATGACCTTCCAAAAGTTGCAGCTATTTTAGTGCACGTGGAAGAAATATATAACGGAGCAGAGCAGATTTCTTAAAGATAACACTCTGCGAACATAATCGCAGCAAAGCTATACAAATTAAGCGTCTTAACGGGCTTTATACCCTGTGGTTAGCCGAAAGGGCTGTATTAACTGTTGCATCTTAATTTATAAGGGTGTATGATATTCGGTGAATAGCGGCCTGGTATTCGTTCAAATAGTAAAGGGCTGCGAAAAATTATAGCTGTACAATTAAGGAATTTAGCGAAATGAACCCTGCAATTTTCAAGGCATATGATATAAGAGGCATTTATAACGAACAGTTTAATGAAGAAGACGCGTGGAAGATTGGCTACGCCTCGGCGCAGTTTTTAAGGTCGATGCTAAGCGGTTTCGAGCGGGGACAGACCAATTCTCAGGCGGTGTGCGTTGGGCGGGATATGAGAACGCACAGCAATAGTCTGGCAGCCGCTCTTATCGAAGGGATGAAGGCCTGCGGGGCGAATGTGATTGATATAGGAATGATTGATACGCCCCAGATATATTTTGCGGTTAATCATCTGGGTACATGCGGCGGCATTCAGGTCACGGCTTCACATAATCCTGCCAAGTATAACGGCTTCAAAATTTCCGGACTGCAGGCAAAGCCGGTCGGTATCGACACAGGCCTGAAAGATATAGAGCATATCGCAATGGCCCTGATTCATACCAAGGGCAACGCCACAGGCAAGGTAGAGCAGGTCGATTTGACAAGCGAATATAAAAATCATGTTCTGAAATTTCTTCGGCCCAATTTGAAACCATTAAAAATTGCCATCGATGCTTCAAACGGGATGGCCGGAAAGATGGTTCCTGCGTTGTTCGGGGATTTGCCGATAGAGATAATCCAGCTTAACTTCGAGCATGCCGGCGTATTCAAACACGAGCCGAACCCAATGGTCGAGGAAAACCTGGCGGAATTAAAAGCCGCGGTGAAAGACAATAAATGCGATTTTGGAATCTGCTTCGACGGCGACGCTGACAGGCTGATGATGGTTGACGAGAAGGGGGTAAATATCAGCTGTGATTTGCTGACGGCTTTGATTGCATCGTATTTTTTGCAGAGCAATCCGAGTTCGGCGATAGTTTATGATTTACGCAGCAGCTGGGTAGTTGTCGAGGAGATTCTCAAACACGGCGGTACGCCGCGAAGAGAAAGAGTCGGACATGCTTTTATGAAAAAGGCTCTGCGCGATTCACATGCGGTGTTCGGCGGAGAGCTTTCCGGCCACTTCTATTATCGTGACAATTACTATGCTGATTCGGGTATGATTACCTTTGTGCATGTATTGAACATAGTCAGCGGCGCGGAAGTTTCGGTAAGCGAGCTTGTCAAGCCTTTGCGAAGATATTTCAGCAGCGGCGAGATAAATTTCAAGGTCGAAGACAAACAGGCCAAGATGGATGAGCTTCAGAAAAGATACAGCGACGGCCAAATCGACAATTTGGACGGCGTTACCATTCAATATAAAAACTGGTGGTTTAACTGCCGGCCGAGCAATACCGAGCCGTTTCTTAGACTGACTGTCGAGGCAAAGAGCAAAGAGGTGCTTGAGGAAAAGCTTTCCAAGCTTGAGTCCCAGCTCGGCAAGCCCGTGTAAAGCGGGAGGTGACGTGGAGATTCACACAAAGACATATCAAACGCCCAACGGTCCTGTGGAAGGCGTGCAGGCCAAATGGGCGGGGTTTAGCATTTTGCTTGTAACCGGTACAAAAGGTTTTTTGGCGTGTCCCGCAATTGACGTTGATGCCTGCCTGCGCTATGACGCAGCGGCGGCATTGGTGGAGAGCACACCTGATAATCCCATCGGCACACTCGAAAGATTTCCGAATCGCAAGGTTACAAAGATAAATGCTAAAGCCAGGGCTCTCGGCATAAGAGAAGGTATGGATGTTACCGATGCCTTTGCGCTTATAGCATAAAATTAATTCGCGATAGAACACAAACAAAAAAGAGGGGCATTATGAAAACCATAAAGTGTTACCTTGTTTTAGCTGTTGCAATTGGAATCTTATGTGTTCCTGTCATCGGCGAGGTCGAGGCAGCTCCCACAGAGACTAAGCCTATACTGCTTGGTCAGCCCAATCCCGCTCTGGCGGGAATAAAGCAATTATATGTTGTCATTCCTGCCCCAAGTGCTGAGCCGAACAGCCACGGGCTGGTTTTCAATGAGCTTGAAAAATTAGTTACGGACAAGCTCAAAGAGGCCGGTATTACAATTGCTGAGCCGGATGCTAACGAGATGGAGCTTGATGCCGCACAGGCAAAAATGACAAGAGCTTTGAGGATAAAAGCAGGGTATGCCGACATCGAAGGCATGGAATTCAGGCATCCCCGCATTCCCGAACTTCACGTTTACGTAGAGGTACTTGATGTGGGGGATTCGCAGCAGGTTGTTTTTCGTGTTCAAATGTCTTTAACGCGGCTGGTATATCTTAGCAGGGACAGAAGGCCGAGCTTTAAGACAGATATTTGGCGCTCCGAGCCGATAATGCAGGTGACATCGGCGGAAGATATGCCTGCTGCTGTTACAAAGGTTGTTTCGGAGCAGTCTGAAGCTTTTATACATGCCTATCTTACAGCTAATCATCCCAATAAACAGCGGCCTTCCGATGTGAATGACGTTAGTGTAGTTCCGAAAAAACAACTCAAGCCCGTCGTCAAATCGACAACGGCGGAGTACAAATATGTTGCGTCAAAGAACAGCAAGGTATTCCATAAACTCGATTGCGGCTCGGCAAAGGCAATCAAGCCGGAAAATCTCGTCGGTTACAGCAGCAGGGCCGAAGCAATAAAGGCCGGCAAAAGACCATGCAAGAAGTGTAACCCGTAGGTACTTATGAACGAGCAGAACCACAGTCGAATAAACGACATCTACAAAGATATGCCGCTCGAAGAAATTCCTTGGAACAATGAGCAGCCGCCGGGGCTGCTTGTCGAATTGGTAGAAAGCGGCAAAGTCAGGCCCGGCCGAGCTTTGGATTTGGGCTGCGGGCTGGGCAATTATGCAATCTGGCTGGCGAGCAAAGGATTTGAAGTTGTGGGGATTGATGCCTCGACGACGGCCATAAAGATTGCGAAGCAAAACGCCAAAAAGAAGAAGGTCGAATGCGGGTTTATGGTTGGAGATTTGACCGGTGATTGGCCCGATTTGGGCGGGCAGTTTGATTTTGTTTACGACTGGGGTCTGTTTCATCATATACTTCCGGAAGATAGAAACAAATACATAGAAAATGTTTTTAGGGTGCTTAAGCCGACGGGTAAGTATCTTTCTGTATGTTTTAACGAGAAGGACACCGCGTTCGAGGGTGCAGGAAAATACAGGCAAACCAGTATGGGTACGGTTGTGTATCTGTCGTCGGAAAAAGAATTGAGAAAACTTTTCGGGCGGTTTTTCAGTATTATCGATTTTCGCGTCCTCGAAATAACAGGCAAAGTTATGACGCCCGCCTCGACTCGCCAGGCGCGAGTCGGGCGAGGCGGGCATATATTCAACTATTGTTTGATGCAGTGGGAAGGGCAATAAGAAGGTGGAACTTCCTGCGATAATTGCAATAGCGATGAGTCTGGCGATGGATGCGTTTGCCGTGTCGGTAGTAACAGGGGCGGCATATAAAGAATTGCACATCAGGCACACGCTTAGAATGGCGATGTTTTTCGGGGGTTTCCAGGCGTTTATGCCCGCCGTGGGTTACCTGGCGGGACTTACGGTAAGACAATACATATCAGATTACGACCACTGGATAGCATTTGCGATTTTAGCAGCAGTCGGACTGAAGATGATTTACGAATCGTTCAAAATAAAATCCGAAAGGCGGGCGATGCACCCGGCGAATCTTGCGATGCTGCTTGCTCTTGCGGTGGCAACGAGCATTGATGCGCTGGCGGTCGGAATAACGCTTTCACTTATCACCAGCTCGATTATCGCAGCGATTATCATAATCGGGGTTGTTACGTTTGTTTTGTCGTGCGTCGGCGTAACTATCGGCAAGCGGTTCGGGCATTTCTTCGAGAGTGGTATCGAGGCCTTCGGCGGACTTGTTCTAATCGGCATCGGCGTAAAAATACTCATTCAGCATCTTTTCTTCTAAGCAAAGGCAAATTACCTCCTTGCAAAAAGGCCGATATTTGTTATAGATAACAAGAGGATATAAGTGGAACGGATGTGAAAGCGCATGCTGACAGTAATTAAGCCCCGATAAAACCTTATGGCGAAAACAACAAAGGCGACGGCCTGGAAAAAACTGACAGATGATGAAATCCAGCAGATGCGGGTTAGAGACTTTAATCTGCAAATAAAGGGTTCTCCTCTCGAACCGCTCATAGAAAGAATCTATGATGAGCTTACCGCAAAAGGTATAACCTTTCATCCTCCGTGCTATCTTGCTGATGAGTGGCTTTGTCCGGACAAAGAGCCGATTATTGGTATTCCATTTTTTCTGGCCAATCCCAGGTTGAAAAAAATAGAGAAAAAGATTATGTTCGAAGTCGAAGGCGGAGCGGAAAAATCGTGCATGAAACTTCTCCGTCATGAGTGCGGGCATGCCTTGAACTACGCGTATGAGCTGTATAAAAAAACCCGATGGCGCGAATTGTTCGGCCCTTTCTCAGCCAGGTATTCTGATTACTATTACTGCCAGCCCTATTCCAGACGTTTTGTTCTCCACTTAAAAGACAACTACGCCCAGTCCCATCCGGATGAGGATTTTGCGGAAACTTTTGCCGTTTGGCTTAATCCGAACAATAATTGGCAGGAGAAATATAAGGGCTGGCCAGTCATCAGGAAACTAAAATACGTCGATAACGTGATGAAGAAGCTTGGCAGCCAGCCTCCCGCAGTTACCGCGACGAGTAATCCTCCCTGGTCGGCTTCACGAATGACTTCTACCCTTGCCGGGTTCTACGACAGAAAACGAAAAGTGCTCGGAAGCAGCTTCCACGGCTTCTACGACGATAGTCTAAAAGAGTTGTTCAAGGCGGGAAGCTCGGCTTCCTCGACGACCAAAGCTTCCAATCTTCTTCGCTTGCATCGTCGCCAGATTATTGATAACGTTGCAAAATGGACCGGACACCGTAAATACGACATTCATCAACTGGTCAGCAGAATAATTATTCGTTGTGATGCACTCGATTTATATTCTGAAAGCAGTACAATTGACGACATAATAGCCTTGACTGTTTTGCTAACAGCTATTGCAAGAGATACTTTTAGAATCAGAAAAAAGCAGCGACATTAATGAAACGAAAACTGAATATTACCGCTCTGGTCGATAGCTGGACCATACCTGCTAATGACCCTGACTTCAGGGAAAAGCCGAAAGAGCCCAGCACCGAGTATCATGTCATCAGGACATTACGCGAACTGGGGCACAGCGTTTCTGTCCTTGGCTGTAAAGATGATATTGTGATTGTGGTAAATACGCTTAAAGAGAAACAGCCCGATTTGGTTTTCAACCTTACCGAGGCGCTCGATGGAAACCGCTGTATGGATATGAACATTGCTGCGCTTTTGGAAATGCTTGGCATCCCCTTTACCGGTTCAGGCCCTAAAGGACTGATGTTATGCAGGGACAAGGGACTATGCAAGCAAATGTTGGCCAGCCACAGAATACGTATTCCCGGCTTTGTTTCCATCGCCCCGCACCAAAAAGTCCGGATTCCCAAATCCCTTCGTTACCCGCTGGTCGTCAAACCGGTATTCGAAGACAGCTCCGAGGGCATCTCCAATGCGTCTATTGTCAATAACGAGACGGCGCTGATGGAACGGGTCAAATTCGTTCATGATGGCTGGAGCCAGCCCGCTATAGCCGAGGAATACATCGAAGGCAGGGAGCTTTATATCGGTATGATTGGGAGTAAGCGTCTTACTATCTTGCCCATACGCGAATGTTTCTTCGATTCTGACAGCTCCGAAGGGCCTCGACTCGCGACCTACCGTGTAAAATGGAATGCCGGATACCGTGAAAAATGGGGCATCAGATTCGGCTACGCCAAACTTGATGATGCCACCGTTAAAAACATCGAGCGAACCTGCAAAAGGGTCTATCGCCTGCTTCAAATTCGCGATTATGGAAGAATCGATATAAGACTCACGCCGGAAAATAAAATTGTTGTCCTCGAAGTCAACCCCAACGCCGATATCGCTTATGGTGAGGAAATAGCCGAGGCTGCGGAAAAAGCCGGCATCTCGTATGAAAAATTAATTGATAATATTATCCACTTTGCATTGCGTCGCCGTGAAGGGGCACAATAGCATTCACAACATAGTTAAACAGAAACGAAAAATCAGGATTTATTTATATTGGAGTAATAGTATATGGCATCTAAGGTATATTTTATCGAGGCGTCTCTCAGTGACGGCGAGCGAAAACTTTCAGACAAAGCCGTCAAATTATTCAAGGCGGGCAAATTTGCGAACTGCTTTTCAGAAAATGATTTTACCGCCGTCAAGATTCACGTCGGCGAAGACGGCAATACTACGTATCTAAAAGCCGATTGTCTCAAGGGATTGGTAAAAGAGCTGCTGGCCTCGAAAGCAAAACCATTTTTAACCGATGCTTCTACTTTATACATAGGCCGAAGGCACAATGCCATCGACCATACAGTTCTTGCTTCGAAGCACGGATTCGATTACGCAGGTCTTGGGATACCGTTTATTGTTCCTGACGGGTTGTTCGGCAATTCCGGTGTAGAAGTGGAGGTCAACTGCGAAGTTAATAAAAAAGTTTTTATCGCTTCGGAACTTATGAAGTGCCAGTCGCTTCTTTCGATTGCGCATTTTACCGGCCATCTCGCTACCTGCTTCGGGGCCACGATAAAGACGCTGGGTATGGGATGCGCAAGTAAAGAGGGAAAACTGAAACAGCATTCTTCTCTTAAGCTCCAGATTAACGACAACTGCGTGCTCTGCGGCGTTTGTTACAAACACTGTCCCGCTGATGCCATTACCCTCGGCAAAGTAAAGGCCCATATAGACCAGGACAAGTGCATCGGATGCGCAGAATGCCTGGCTGCGTGCAGGTTTACTGCCGTTGATTCCGACTGGGGACAGCAGAACGAAGTACTGCAGAAAAGCATGGCTGAACATGCCCTTGGCGTGCTAAAAGGAAAAGAAAATAAAGCGGTGTTCTTCAACTTTATTATCTCAGTTACCAAAGACTGTGATTGTTTCGATGCCAAAGATATGCCTAATATAATCGATGACATTGGCATAGTTGCATCGACCGACCCGGTCGCCATCGATAAGGCGTCCTTGGATTTAGCCGAAGCCAAAGGCAAAAAAAAACTGCCGCAATTAGTCGGAAACAGTGAACTTAATCCGCGTTATCAAATCGAGCACGCCGAGCGCATCGGTTTGGGAAGTGCCGATTATGAGCTTGTAGGGGTTGATTAAAGGCTAAAATAGCAAACTTTGTTAAATATTTACCTAACTTTTATTTGCATTTAGTAAAATTTCTGCTATAATTTTGGCATTATGTCATTAGGCCAGATAATAAGAAAAAAGCGGGAGCAGTTGCATCTGACTCTGGACGAGGTCAGTGCCGGCGTTGGGTTTTCCAAGCCCTATTTATCCACCATCGAAACCGGGAAGGTAAATAATCCGCCCAGCGACGAGTTGCTGACAAAGCTTGAAAAGACCCTTGAGTTTGAGCCGGGACTGCTGCTGCACATTGCTCATATGGAGGCTTTGCCTCCTGATGTTCGTCAGGGATACGAATCTGCCGAGGCGGAAAACCAGAAATTACGCCAGTTTATCAAAAACATTATTCACAAAAAAACCAATGCCGCCAAACTTGACACACTTCTGGCGGAAAGCGAACTGGGCGTCGAGCAGACAAAGGCGTCTTTGGCGGCAGGGCGGTTAGTGCCGGTGATAAACAAAGTTACTGCCGGCTATCCATCCGATTTCAACGACCTCGATTATCCTGCGGGCGTAGCAGATGATTATGTTCGCTGTCCGGATTTGCACGACGTCAATGCCTTTGCTGTCCGGGTCGTCGGCGATTCGATGGAGCCGAAGTTCAGGGAAGGGGACATTGTGGTCTTCTCGCCCGCAGCCGAGGTGCATAACGGCGATGATTGCTTCATTCGTTTTGCGATGCCGCACGAAACGGCTTTCAAGCGGGTCTTCTTCGAGCCGAGCGATAAGGTAAGACTCCAGCCGAGAAATGAGAAATACGCGCCCATAATCGTTAACGGTAAACGCATCGACGGCCTGTACCGCGCAATTATAAAATACGAAAAATTATAGTAATTTCTCTATTGTTTAGCAGTCGCCGTTCCGGCGACTTTTCAGATATTTTGACCCGCGACAGCAAGGACCAGTGCAAAAACTTTGGAAACTCCTGCCTCTTTTAATACCTTCGCGCATTCGTTTAATGTCGCACCAGTTGTTTTAATATCATCGATAAGGCAAATATTTTTTCCAGCAAAGTTATGTCCCTTGCGGACGGCAAAAGCGTCGGCTACGTTTCTCGCACGCGCAGCGGGACTTACCATCGCCGGCTGGGTCTTGGTTCGTTTAATCCGAACAAGGTCCGTGTTGATTTTCGCTGTGGAATGTTTTAATTTCCCCGCTAAAACTAAAGACTGGTTGTAGCCTCGAATCAATCGTCTTGTCCAGTGCAGCGGAACAGGAACAAAAAAATCTATCTCATTACAAAAGCCGCTTCCTGCTAAAGCGGAATTGGCCAGAAAGCCGAGCGTTAAATCCAGTTCGGTTTTGCCGTTCTTAAAGGCCAGTATCATTTTTTGTAAGGTGTCTGCGTAAACGCCGCTTCGAGCTATTCTGTCGAAGTGAATTTCATTGTCCTGGCAGTTGGGACATGCGCCGTTAATTAAAGCGTATCTGCTTGCGTCCCTGCCGCAGCGTCGGCAGTAATCGCCCGCTGTGCAGAAAAGTAGCTCGTCCCAGCATTTTTTGCACAGGTTGTTGTCTGTTTCACAGACGCTTTGCCCGCAGTTGGCACAGACCGCGGGCCAGAGAAGCTGATTTAAACTCTGTAAAGCGAAGATGGCATTTCGTTTTATTTTTCCCGTATCCACACTACTGATTATACAAAACTCAGCGCTAAAGACCATTTTATTTCAGGTCGAATAAGCTGTTGTCTAATGGCTCAAACCAGCCCAGTTCCATACGGTCAGAAGCGGCGTTATAAGCACTACTATTTTCGCAATCTGCCTTTTGACGTGAACTAATATGCCCATCGGCCCAGCCGATATTTGTGTGTCCATTGTGCCTGAAGTGAATACTTGGATATGGGTGCGTTTTCTGCAGCTTACCTTTGCGAATCAGGAAGTAAGGCTCAGCAAATGAATACTCTATCAAGCTGTTGTTTTGATTAAACGCGGTATCTGCAAACATCAATGTCTTGTCTGGCTTGGCGATTTCTAACATGCGGGCGGTTTGACCATATACCTCCTCGAAACTCGAACCGCCTCGCCAGAGCCGGCTGCCAATGTAAATCATATTATAGCCGTATCCGCCGCAGCCTGCTTCAAAAGCCTGAGTGCCTTCTGTAAGGAAATGTACCAACCGGGGACATTGTTTGACTTTGCCGTCGGAAAGATAAGAACGCAGCGGTCCTTTCAGCGGGTCAAAGGTGTTCTTTGCCTGGTTGGGGTCAACTGCTGTTGTCTCTCTTACTCCGTGCCAGCGATGACTACCACCGAAGCCGATCCACATATCGCTCGCGGCCGGGACACAAGAACCATCATTCTCATTTGAATAACCAATATTAGCCAGGACGAGCTGGCGAAGATTAGACCTGCAGACAATACTACTTGCCTGAGACCTCGCATTGCCCAGCGCAGGAAGCAGTATCGCTGTCAACAGGCCGATGATGGAAACAACCACCAGCAGCTCTATAAGGGTAAACGCTTTTGTTTTTTTGGAAATCATCAGTTCAAAACGCAAAAATATATTCAATAACGCCAGCTTTCTTTGCCGAGCCATTGTTCGCTGAATTCAGCAAGGTCAAGCTCATCTATAATAAAATCCTTCGGCTCGGCTAAATCGCATCGCATCACCCAGCCTGTCCCGCCGAAATGCCTTTTCCACGCATGTGCAAACACCGCGAAGTCGTCAAAATCCACTACACCGTCAAGATTTATATCTGCCGAGTATTTTTGTTCGTTAAGTACGCCTATGGCCTCTAAATCCACTCCGCCGGGATTGAATGTTACCCACGCATCGTATATAGGAGAATTTGTGTAATAGTAGTCCCAGTTGGGCCAACTGTCGGGGTCGATGTGCCTGATGGACTCGTCATAAAAATCTCCGCTTCCGGGTACATCTACTATTCGCACATAGCTTATGTTGTTGATATCAACAAGGCCTGAGACAACATTCGGGTCATCGGCTATATCGCTCAAATCGAACGGCGTTCCGGTGCAAACGCCCCCGGCATTGGGATGCTTGCCGGCAAGATTAAATACGTTGCTTATCTCAATCGTGCCGAGTGCCCCAACAGTTCCTGCGGTTAAAGAGACCGATGGAAATCGCGCGAAGTTGACGCCGTCAGAAGATACCTCCACATATCCGAGTTCCGCGAACATCTCGCCGGCAACAAAACCAAATTTCGGGTCTGTGGAGTTGATAAGAAAGGCATTTTCGAAAACAACAAAATCATAACCTCCGGCGTTGCGAATATGATTCGGGTCATTAGGGACAGATGGATTGCCAAAGAGCAGAGTTATTTGTCCCGGTGCGCAGCCGTCGGCCATCTCAACACTGTTCAAATCACCCAAACCTACAACCTCAAGATAATTGCCGTCAACAGGGCCAAGCGCCCTTTGTGGGTCATTAAAGTCATAATCAATCTGATAATGAGTCAAGTCGTCGTCAGATGGGAAATAATCCTCAAATCCTGTGGCCCAGCCTCGAAATATCGGATTTAGAACTGCATCGGCATCGCACGGGTCAGCGTGCCGCCAGTCATCACCGATGTATCCGTTTACTCCCGATTCGGTATATGGCCCGGCTTTGGTTACCGTTGTTATAACGAGCAAAATTATCGCAATCATGCCCAGTCGTTTTGACATGATAGATTCCTTTCACATTGCAAACTTATAAATGGGACATCGGCAAACCGCGTCTGCCGGTGTCCCGAAGCTATCAGGGCCTTATGGTTTTTTACGTTTTGAAATCAACAGACTGCCAAAAGCCAACAGCGCCATTGTTGCTGGTTCAGGGACATAACTTAAGTTATCCATCGCAAAATATGCAGGGGTATTCATTCCCATAACACCGGTGTCACTCGAACTAAGGTTAAACTCGATATTCTTAACTGTGCCTAAAGAGCTCAGGTCAACGTATTCCCACATATCGACGATATAATCTTCACTGTTGTCTGCGAAACGGTAGTCTGCCAGATAAAAATCAATGGTGTCAGTTACTATCCCGCTGATATTTTTGCCTGTAACAGTCAGCAGGAACCAGTCTTCGTCATTGCCGCTGCTGCCGCCGAACTTTTTGCCGTAAGCATCACCGTTCAGCATCGAGTAATACGCATAGTTGTTGTTCGTTACATACAAACCATCGACAACACCTGCTATGTCCAGCGTAATAGTGGGCAGTTCAGCCCAACCGATGTAACTGATGCCATAGTTAGCAGAGCCGTTTTGCCCGACGCCGGTAATGGCGTTATACTGGGCCGTCAATCCTGATGAAGCGGTGTCGGTGATATTCGAATAGGCGAAACCATCCCAGGAGCCGTACGTAGAGTTATAATTATTGTTAAAGTAAGTGCCTCCGCTGGCAAAATCACCCGACTGGTCTGAACCGTTCCAATAGGATTCAGGTGATAAAGATAAATCATCAAAGCCGGCAATATCGGCGCCGGCAACGCCCGCGAACGCAAACGCTAAAACCAAACTCATCAATCTCCTCGAAGCCATAGTATTCTCTCTTTCTTAAATTCGAAAAAGTTGCAAATTCTTTTCAAAACCTCTTGCTCTTGTTTTTTTGCTCTGTTCTCCTTTCATTGTTATCAGGCCCTTATCGCGAGGGCGCCAATAAAAAAAACCGCCGTTCCTCGCGAGAGGAACGACGGTTCTGAAATCAAACAGTCAAAAACTGAAATTAGAAGCTGTCGCACCGTGTTCCAAATCGCGAGAACACCGAAAATGCGTAACTAACCCCAGGCAGGTTTTCTGACTTGCGTCCTACCGAAAGACTCCTTCCCATCCATTGGAATTTTACTTATGGATAGTGGTAAAATGTCTCTCGGACTTCCCCCCAAACTTTCTTGTGAAAGCAAGAATGGGGGAAACAGGCGCTTACAGCGGCGCGACCGTCGCGGATTTTAACCGCGTTCCCGTTTGACTATCCCGAAGCGACAGCTTCAGGACCTGCAGTTAAGATATATTTTTTCAAAGAGCAATTCTTTATGATTCTTATCAGGCCGGTGTATGTTCTTCAAGCGAAAAATAAAATTTTTTTAGCCTCTTAAATAAAGAATAATGCCGGTCAATATCAAAATAGTCACAAAACACACACCCAGTGCTATCATAAAGACCCATACAAAGGTTTTACGATTACGGGAAATAATATATTTGAGGTGTCTGTCACTGGCAGCAAATGTTTTACTCATTTGCACAATTCCATCAGCGTGCCTGTTAGTATTCTGATTAAGTTTGCCCAGAGTTTCGTTGAATTTATTAAGGCTCTCGGTCATTTGCACATCGACGTCGGCTCCGGCTGCGAGCTGATTGTTAATGTCGGTCAGGGCGTCGGTTTGCTTGGCGGTTTCGGTCGGAATCTTTTCTATCGTTTCCACGAACCCCCGCTCTGTTATAGCGGTTGCTTTTAGCTGTTCCAGCAGCTGCTCGGTTAGCAGCTTTTGGTTTTCCAGAGCAGTCGGGAAGTTTTCCAGCAGCCTGGGAAGTTGTTCAATCCGCTTCATCAGTTCTTCATTATGAACGGCCTGGCGGTTCAGATGACTGTTTATGCCTTCGAGCTGCTCGACGAGATTATCGAAACTGCCCTGCAATTTTTCAAGCGATTGCGTTTTATCTGTTGGCGGAATCGTTTTGACCAGAACCTGGTCGCCCTGACCGGTATTGTTATGCGAGGCAGTCTCTGTTGGTTCACTTATTAACCCCTCATCGTCTGTTGCCGGATGATAATTTGTGTTCCCGTGTGGTTTGTGGGCCTCCAACCAGATGCTTGCCTTCGACCAGAAATCCTTTATCGCCATTTTGGTATCCCCAAAAATGCCTAACTTATAAGCCTTGCCGAATTCAAACGCTATTAGAAGCTTTTTTGCTGTAAGTTCAAGTCATTTTTGCTATTATTACCACTATTGGTGAGCAAATGAAGCTAATAACATTTAAGAAAAACGCATCTATTTGTGTTGGTGTCCTGACCGACAAAGGCGTCGTGGATTTAACCGGCGATTTTCAAAGCGTAAAACATATCCTCGCCGGCGGCCCAGAAACCATCGAAAAAATCAGACTCATTATTGATAAATGTACGAAATTTATTGTTCCTTCTGTGGTGAAGCTTTTAGCTCCGGTTCCGAACCCTGCGAAAATCCTCGCGCTTGCGGGAAACTACAGCGAGCACATTACCGAGGTAGGCCTTACGCTTGGTCTGTCGGATTCGCCTTGCAAAACGACCGTACCCAGGCCGTTTATTATGCCCCCAACGGTGATAACAGGCTGCGATGAGGAAATTCAATGGCCTGCTTACAGCAAACAAATAGATTATGAAATCGAGCTTGCCGTCGTCATCGGAAAAGAAGCGAAATGTATAACTCCTCAAACTGCAAAGGAAGTAATCGCCGGCTACACAATCATAAACGACGTATCAGCTCGAAGTGTAACTTTCGCAGAGGGCAGAAAGAAAAGGCCCTGGGACGAATTTTATGACTGGCTCAACGGCAAATGGGCCGATGGCTTTATGCCGATGGGACCTTTCCTGCTTACCGCAGATGAGGTTGAAGACCCGCAGAACCTGCAGATGACTCTCAAGGTAAATGGCGAAACCCGCCAGAATGCGAACACATCCGGAATGATTTTTGGTGTTTACCAGATAGTATCGTTTTTGAGTAATTTGATGACACTTCAGCCGGGCGATATCATAGCTACGGGGACACCCCATGGCGTGGCAATGGCCACCGGGAAATTCCTCCGGGGCGGCGATAAAATCCAGTGCACCATCGAAAAACTCGGCACGCTGACAAACACCCTCGGCCCGAAACCAGAAAAATTCTACGAACGTTAGCTCAATAAAAAATCGCGCTATACCAAATAGCTTATGGGCCGTTTATCTTGTTTTGTGGTCGATAAAGCCTTCGAGTCTTCGGCTCCTTACAGGATGCTGCAGCTTCCTTATGGCTTTCGCCTCGACCTGCCTGACACGCTCGCGTGTAACCTTGAAAATTCTGCCAACTTCTTCGAGTGTATAAGTATAGCCGTCGCCGATTCCGTATCGCAGCTTGATAATCTCGCGTTCGCGATATGAAAGCGTTTTCAAAATCATATCGATTCTTTCCTTGAGCATCTCCTGCGTAGCAGAGGCCACCGGCGAGTCTATTTCGTCGTCTTCGATAAAGTCTCCGAAATAGCTGTCCTCACTTTCGCCTATGGGCCTGTCAAGACTGATTGGGTGCTTGGATATTTTCACAACCCTGCCGGTCTCCTCTATGCTCATATTGGCTTCTTTGGCAAGCTCTTCAGTCGTTGGTTCCCTGCCTAATTTCTGAAGCAGAGTTTTGGTGGCGGTTCGCAGCCGGCTCATTGTCTCTATCATATGCACCGGAATACGAATCGTTCGTGCATGGTCGGCAATCGCTCTGGTGATTGCCTGACGAATCCACCATGTGGCGTAAGTGCTGAATTTATAGCCTCTGCGATATTCGTATTTATCGACCGCCCTCATCAGGCCGGTATTGCCTTCCTGGATTATATCCAGAAAACTCAAGCCCCGGTTTCGATACTTCTTGGCAATCGAGACCACCAGTCTGAGGTTCGCACTGGACAGTGTTCGTTTGGCGTGCTCGTACTGGTAAAAAACTCTTTCGATGGCTCGCAGTCTTTTATCGAGCTGCTTTGGAGTTTCCATCGCCAGTTCCTGCAGGCCGGCCAGTTCCTGCTTCATCGCCTGGATATCTTCTGCCATTATATCCTTCGTTGGTCCTGTGCTGATATTCTGCTCTAATTGATGCATTTTATGGCAGATGCCATGCAGCTTATTTTTCATCGGTTGGATTCTGCTTGTTCGCAGACTGAGTTCTTCCAGTAGCGTTGCGATTTTGCGTTTGTTTCTGTATATTCGTCTTAAATCTGACCTGCCGGGGCTTTTGATGCCGTCGTCGGGTGGGTTCAGCAGCCATTTCTTAAACAAACTTTGATTAATCTGCAGCAGTGTATTTACCGTTTGAAGGTTTCCCGGCAGCCGCTTCTTTATTACGGACCTGACGAGGTTTTCGGCAGTGCTTATCTTCATTGTTCTGTCGAAGCTCAACGTCCCGTCCTGAACATGTTCGAGTATCTCCACGGCGCCTCTGGTGCAATAATCGCATTCGAGCATTCTTCTTCTAAAACTCATACGCGCCAATTCTATCTTGCGGGCCAGCGCAATCTCACTTTCCCGTGTAAGCAGAGGAATCTCACCCATCTGGGTCAGGTATGTTCTTATGGGGTCATCGAACCGCCGGCTGCTTTCTGCGCCGACCAGTTGTTTTTCCAGCAGCTCATCCTCTTTGACATGGTCTTCTTCTTTAGCCGCTTCCGGCTCGCCTTCCGGAGTTTCGAATTCCTCTTTTTCCACATCGGCTTCATCGATGATGTTGATTCCCATTTCATCCAGAGTCGCCAGTAAGCTGTCCAGACGGTCAGGAGTGACAAGCTCCTCGGGCAGGTCTTCGTTCATTTCCTCGTAAGTAAGATACCCTTTTCGCTTGCCTTTTTCGGTAATTGCTTTTATTTGCTGTTCAGCATCTTTGGTTTTCGTGCTGCTTGTCGAGAAGCTGGTCTCGTCGGAAGAATCTGGTTTGTTTGCTTTTATTCTTTTTCTTGCCACAGTTAGTATCCTTATGCACAATTTATGAAATATTAAGCTGTTTGTTCGCTATGTCATTCCTATACTGCGTGGATTTTGTTTCCCCGTATTTTCGAGGACTCGTTTTAGAAACTGCCGTTCGTCTATCGCTTTAATATCCGTTTTTCTTGCCTGCGCCTTGTGTCGGCCTATCGCTTCCATCGCCCCGGCTAAACGGGAATCGAAATTGCCTTTTGCTTCTCCCGATTCTGCCAGTTCCACGATAAAACCGCCTGCCTCCGGCGATTCTACCTTCGTTAGTATCTCCGCAAGACTCGTTTCAGGTTTGGCGTTTAGCGCTTCGAATAATATCGATGCCGTTTGCCTAAGTGTCGGGACATCAAAATCCTCGGCTGTGATTTTTCCTCTTACAGTTTCGAACAGTCTCGGCTTGTTCAGCAGCACCTCCAGAATTTCCCGTTGTGCTATGGCAAAGAAACCGTCGCCCAAATCCACGCTGCGCACTTTTTGGTTTTCCACATTGTAGCTCGCGGTTTTTGCCGACCTTCCGATTCTTTTGTTCAGCTCGACGTTTATTTCTTTGCTGTCCAGGCCGATAATCTTCGAAAGACGGTTGACTATCAGCCCTCGCTCTATAACCGCCAGATTACCCGACCGTAAGCTTGTCGCTATTGTTTGCAAAAACTCTTCGATAGCTGCCTTTCTGCCGGCCAGTGTCTCATCTTTGCCGAAGCTCTCGGCTAATCTGTTCCATTTGAACTGGAAGACATCGATGGCCTCATCTGTCAATTGCTCGAACCGTTCTTTGCCCGCCGCTAAAATAAAATCACACGGGTCTTTCCCCTGTGGCACCGAAGCCATCGCGATATCCGTATGCTGTGTCAGACAAACCTCCAAAGCCCTGTTAGCGGCCTCCATACCTGCGATGTCGCTGTCGAAAACCAAAACTATTTTTTTTGCGTATCGCCGCAGAATTCGCCCGTGCCCGGACGTAAAGCTGGTGCCTAAAGTCGCGACCACGTTATTACAGCCCTTGCTGTGTGTCATTATAACGTCGGTATAACCTTCCACGACAACCGCTGTACCCGTCGAGACAATCTTGTGCCGGGCTTGTTCGAGGCCGTATAGAGTATTGCTTTTGTCGAACAGAACCGTTGTCGGCGAATTTATATATTTAGCGCCCTTTTCATCCAGCGTCCGTCCCCCGAAGCCGATTACCCTGCCCGTTACGTCGGTAATAGTGAACATTAACCTATTAACGAATTTATCACTTAGTCCTCCGCCTGCTTGTCCCGCAACAAGTCCCGCCTGCTGCAAAAGTTTTACGGGTATATTTTTTGCGTTTGCGGCTTTGAGCAAATCGTCCTGCGAACTGACAGCCAGACCCAGCCGCCATTTTTTAACGCTCTCGGGCGTGATTTGTCTTTGAGCAAGATATTCCCGTGCGAACTTGCCTTTTTTTTCGTCACGGAGATTCGCCTCGAAGTATTTCGCCGCCCACTCATTGACCCTCGCCAGCATGTTAGGGTCGATATCCGAATCACTGGTTTTGGGTTTGAAATCCCCTGTCCTGGGTTTTATTTTTATACCAGCGCGCTCGGCTAATCTTTCTATCGCGCCGGAAAAAGACAGACCTTCCCGCATCTGGACGAACTTAAAAACATCGCCGCCGGCTCCGCAGGCAAAGCACTTGAATATCTGCTTGACGGCGTTGACATTCATACTCGGACGGTGGTCCTCGTGGAATGGACATAGGCCCACCATTTCTCTGCCCTTTTTAACCAGATTCACGTGCTCGCTTATTACGTCAACGATATCGTTGGCCTGTTGAACCTGATTAACTATTGATTGGTCGAAAAAACCTGCCATTGTCTTTAATTGCTTGTCCTTTATGGAGGAGACTGCTTACACCCTCGGGCGGCTGTTCGCCCGGTTCTCTTAGTACTTTTGGTGAGAAGTTCGTCCCAAACCGCCACCCATCGACTCAGCTTGTAATGGTTGGCTACACTAAATATAGTCCGATTTGGCGAAAAGTCAAGTCCTGTCCCAAAACCCCACTTCTAATACTATTAAAGCCGTTTTTTGCCCGTTTAGACACTTGGCCTAATGAGACGGTTGGACGGCAAAACTTTGAACCAGTCCTCTCGGCGAAACGAAACCAAAACCCAGATAAAGACAGAGACAACCAGGCCAAACGTCAGGTTGCTGGCAAAAACTTGTATCGTAAGAAGCAGAGCCTTGTTCCAAAATGGACTCAAGACCACTATAGAGAGCGGTTCTTTGTTAAGGCCGTAGGTAATCCAAATAGCAAGCTTAAGAACAATAAAAGCGTGTATCAAAATCATTCCCCACAGCAGCGCCCATCCTTTTCGTCTCCATGGAATCGGCCCGGCCAGAATTAAAGCGGTCAGAAACGCTGCATATATGTAGCCCTCCCGACGGCTGTTATGGTCTATGTGTCCGACCGGCAGCATTTTGTCAACTGGGCCTGTTTGGTCTCGATTATAGAAGATAATCCTTATATCGTTTTCTACATCGCTTAGCGGTTGAAAACGAACGACTCCTTCAGGTGTGAGTGATTCAAATAAGAAAGCAACCCCTGTCCTGTAAAGTTTTGAATAGGCTGCTGCCAATGCCAGGCCCGGCCAGGGAACCATCAGCGGCACATAAATAAGCACAAACGCGCAGAAAAATCCTATGATGTGCTTAGTTGAGATTGGCTTGATATGTACCGTGTCGATATTTGATTTTGCGTTGCCCATCGCAGCCACACAATCCAAAACAAGACAGCGAAAAATATAAATAGGGCCTGCCATACATCGAGGTGCATAATCTCAACAGCCCTGGGAAAATAAACACCAATCAGAAACAGGCTCACTATCCTTACGAAGTTAAGAATGCCTAAAAGCAGTGACCCTGCTATAAGGCCGGGAATCTTTCTCAAAAAAGGTACCGGAAAGGCCAGAACAGCGCAGAAGAATAAAGCAATTGGTTCGATGCCGTCACATCCCGGAGCAACACAGACAGAGAAACTTGGTGAAGAGATGGACGAGCCTGCGACAGTAATATCCTGGCCGAGAAAAGACAATATAGCGCCTGATACCCTGGCATTGAAGGGAAGATAAGAAAGCAGAAAATCCCTTTGGTAAAATGGCGTAAATACCGCAAACGCATAAAACAGTCCCATCAGAACACCGAAAATAAGTAAAAACACCATTACAGAATGTCGAGAGAACCAACCTGTTGCGGCCTCGAAAATAGACCTCTTTTCGTCTTTATCAGCCTTTTTCTTCGGACCGCAAACTACGGCCCGTTTAGGCCGCCTTCTTTTCTTTCGACTCATTGGTGTTGATGCTTCCTTCCTTACAAGTTGTTAGGAAACAAGCGCAGACTCAAGCTCTTCCTTTAGAGTCTGTCTTCTTACGCTTTTTTACGCAAACCGCAGTAACTTCCGTTACTGGTTATGTTACCACAGTTTTTCTTCTCTTAATAATAACCGCACCAGCTGCCACCAATAGCGCCGCCATAATAATCAGACCCCATTCGGAAACCGTAGGGATACTGGAAGCCGACGGCAGTTCCGATTGGAAAAAAACATGACCTGCCCCTAATTCAGGGTTGCCAATGAACCGCACACGTGCCGATACGACGATGTGTGTGCTTAGTGGCGCAATCGGGACATTTGCGATTCTAATCGTTTCATCCGGACTCATATCAAAGCTGCCTGGTAAGTTGCTCCACAGGATAGTTACGTTCTCTCCGTTCAGATTTTCCAAAGGCACTGGTTCGGACACAAAAGCGTAATTTACCTCGTCGATGGTGATGCCAGGGTTATTAAACGGTGATGTTATGTTGATTCCAATAACGTCCTCGCTGACAAAGACAACCTCAGGCTTCGCACAAGCAGGGGCGATAGCAACGGGTTCCCCATCTTGCGTGATCACGACATGTGACATCTTGAAACCATCTGGCAGCTTATCTAAATCAAGTTTCACACCGAGGTGGATCTTATTAGTAGCCTGCGGATCGTTCGGAACAGGACCTTCCCACCGGACGACCCCCACTGGTACGCTATCGACCATCGCATCTCCATATGTGGGGCCGGTAAATCCAGGGTGATTGTAAGATTCAGCGTTCGCAGCCTGGATTTGGGCACCAGTCGCTCCGGCGAAGAGAAAGTCGATATCATTTCCAGCAATCCCGGACGTATTATATAGATCCTTATTGAACCACTTAATGTTTGCTGCATTCGCATCCTGGTAAAAGGAAAAGACGCAACTAAGAAAAAGCGGAATGAACATCAGGATCCTGTAGTTCTTTTGTATTGAATATTTGCTTTTCATTTTCTTTTATCTCCTTTTTATTCAAGTTAACTTGGCTTTGCTCCGGGGCATAATGCCCAGCCCCAATATGATAGTTTGTTATAGTGGTCTTGATTTGCTCATATCATCCTCCCTTCCGTTTTAAAGGATTACTTAATGAGAAAACCGCATTTTTTGTGGTGATGGAGGGGAAGCTTGCCGGAAAACAGAGCAAAATTTTCCCCAACTCCTCTGTTACAGCATGCCATAAATTTTGAGCGATTCAGGTGTGATTGTCAACAAAATTATCGAAGCTTTTAGACCTTGTTAATTTGGGGTAAATAGTTGTTGGGAAAAAGCGATTTTTTGTTAAAAACAACCGGTCTTTAACCAGGTAGACCGAAAAATGTTTTGCTCGTGGCGGTTACGGCTTCTGCGAAATCAGCCAAATTCATCTTCTTCAGTTCAGCCAATCGTCTGGCCGTGTGAACCATCAGGGCCGGCTCATTTGTCTTTTGCTTTCGCATCGGCTCAGGTGACATAAACGGGCAATCCGTTTCAACCATCATTCTATCCAAGGGTACGATTCGGGCTGCATCCCTAAGGGCGTCAGCGTTTTTGAATGTCACCACACCTGTGAAGGAAATATAAAAGCCTTTATCGAGGATGATTTTGGCCTGTTCCGCGGAGCCGGAGAAACAATGAAAGACGATCTTTTTAGCGTCTTTGAATTTATCTAAAACACCAATCGTTTCATCGAAAGCCTCCCGACAATGAATAATAGCCGGCAGGTTCATCTCCGCAGCGATTTTAAGGTGCTCGGCAAATACCTTTCTTTGTTCTTCGTGCGACGAGAAATTGTAATGGTAATCCAGCCCCGTCTCGCCGATAGCGACTATCTTTTTATGTTGTGCAAGTCCCCGCAGCTCTTTGAATGTGTCCGCCGTTACAGTTCTCGCATCGTGCGGATGAACTCCGACAGCCGCACACATTTTTTCGAATCTCTCGGTAAGCTCCGCCGCCTTTCGGCTGTCAGCCAAATCAGTACCCACAGTTATCCAGCCCGTAACGCCAGCGTCGATACTCCGCCGGATGACCGGAGTGATGTCTTCTCCGAACTGCTCAAACGTCAAATGGCAATGTGTGTCAATCAATTCCATAAGTTACGGCACAAATGCGTTTTCGTAGTGTCTTATCTGGGGCCGGCCTTTTTGCCCCAGAACTATCGCGACAACATCGAAGCGTAAAGGCCTGTCTTTTATATTATTAGTTGCTAAAAAATAGCGGGCAGCTCTGTTCATTCGGGTTTTTTTGGCAGCGGTGATAGCCGATTCAGCAGAGGTGAGGTCTTCATCCGTTCTGGTTTTTACCTCGACAAAAACAACGGCCCCATCGGTATCGACCATAATCAAATCAATTTCACCGCTCTTGCAGGAAAAGTTACGGGCGAGTTTCTTAAAACCTTTCTTTTTCAGAAAGCCCTCGCAGTGTTTTTCACCCCATTTGCCGAGGCTCTTTTTATCAGCCAACAGTTTGTTTCTGCTCGGCAGCCAGTCCATCATCATATTGATTATTGGTAGTTGACGGATTGAAAAAGCGTTAAGAATAACAATAGAAAAATAATTATTCGGTAACGGTATGCTCACCATACCTGTGAGCCAGCCTGACCGACTTACCTGTTCGCTCGCGGAGGTAATACAATTTTGCGCGTCTTGATTTACCGCTTCGAACCGGCCGTATATCAACTACGTTTGGCGAATGAAGCGGGAAGATTCGCTCTACTCCCTCTTCATCCACGATTCGCCGCACCGTAAAGGTCTCGTTGATTCCGCGACCTCTGCGGGCGATTACTGTTCCGCTGAATGTCTGTATGCGCTCTTTGTCGCCTTCTTTGATTCTGCACTTCACATCTACGATATCGCCTATTTCAAAATGCGGTATATCTTTTTTCAGCGACTTCTTCTCAATGGCATCCAGTATTTGCGTTTTCACTGGTACATCTCCTTGTTATTATCAATAGGACTTACTAAGCGGATAAATTGCTTCGCTTTTTATGACAAACCCTGGTGAAATTACAAACCGGTATTTTAACGACCTTTTATCATAAGGGCAAGCAATTTTTGAAAAATAGTGGTTTTTAGCCCGTTTCGGCCGTAAATCTGCTCCTTTGGCCGTAACCAGAATGGGCCGTCCGCCGCATGGCTAAGAAATTTGTATCGGTTGGGATAACTGACTTTTAGCCTGTGGCAGGGCAGCCTCCTTGATTTTTATATTATTTTCCACCAGTTCAGGCTGTCTTTCAGTTTTTTTCCCCGCAGCGGCCTGAATTTCCAATCGCTCTTCAGCCGCCTGAAGGATTGCTTTTAACATATCCGAATAAGACATCCCGGCCAATTTTGCCATTTTTGCCAGGTGGCCGTCCCAGCACCAGCCCGGATTGGGATTGACCTCGAGCAGTTTCGGCTCGCCTTTTGAATTGAGCCTCCAGTCGAACCTGCCGTAGTCCCTGCAGTCCAGTCGCTCGAACAGTTTCAAACAGCATTCGACAACAAATTTCTCCGTACCCTCAGGCAATTTCGCGGGAACAGAACGGATATTCCAATACGGTGAATCGGGAAGCCATTTCGCCTCATAGCCGCACAATCTGGGTATATCAGGTGGTAGGGCAGAGTAGTCTTCTTCGATAATCGGAAGAACCGTGTAGGATTCCGGCAGATTGCCTACTATTCCTACCGTAATATCTTTGCCGGTCAGAAACTCCTCGACGAGAATGGGTTTTTCATAACCGAATTGCTCTCTTATTTCCGAAACGGCATTGACAATTTCTTCGATATTATTCGCGACGCTTCGCTGGGTTATTCCGAAACTCGAATCTCCGGAATTCGGTTTTACGATGACTGGAAATCCGAACGGAAGCTCGAAAGTATCGTCCTGCGGCCTTATGAAGAACGCATCGGGGACTGGAATCTGCATCTCCATAGCAATTCCGCGTACGAGCGACTTGTCATAACAGAAAGCAAGACATTGCGGCCCGCCACCCGTATATGGTATGTTCAGCACTTCCAGCAGAGACGGGATATGCAGTTCTTTGCGGGCGTCGTTATAGTAGCCCTCATCGCACAGATTTAAGACAAAGTCTGTTTTTGATTTCAGTTTCACCAGGTCGTTATACAGGCTGTCGTGATTGTTGAGGTATGTAATCTGATATTTGTTCAGGTCTCTCAAAGCGTTTTTCATCTGGTCAATCGTGTAAAAGTCATCGTCGTCAAAAACACGCAAAGGTTTTAATACGTCCGGCTTCGAAGGGTCGCCGAGAATTACGACCATATTGTTTGTTGGCTCCGTCTTTTTCTTCGGGACCGTCCACTCTTTTCTGGCTACAGCCGTCAGTGTTATACGTCTTTCCATCATTCCGAGGTCCTGATTGCGCCGTGAATCCGCCGTTATCTCGTTGTGGATAGCAAAATCTTTGAAGCCCGCTTTTTTGAACAGGTCCTCCATGTTCTTGCGGCTGTAAAGCCTTTCAGCGTAAAACTGGTCTGCGACAATGCCTTTTTTAACGTGGGTAACTACTTCCCGCGAGATTAAGCGATGCTTGTCCAGAGAAAGCGAACGCTCCCTGCATACGAAATAATTTTTATCGACCCATTCCCACGACCTCGGCTGAAATCGTTTTCTTAAATACTCACCGTCGGCAACGTCGATAAGAATTTTCCCCCAGGGCTTTAACACACGCAGTACCTCTTTTAAGACCCTGATGTCGTCCTGTGCCGTTTCGAAATAGCCGAAGCTGTTCCCAGGAATCATAACCACATCGAAACTGTCCGCCTGATATGGAAGTTTTCGGGCGTCTCCCTCTTTGAAGTTGGCGTTCAAACTTTCTTTTTTGCCTTGAGCTTTAGCCTTTTGAATCAGGTAGCGGGAGCGGTCCAGCCCTTCAACCTTATTAAATCCCCGCCTTGCCAGTTCGAGAGCTATACGTCCCTGTCCGCAGCACAAGTCCAGAATATCGTCCTCCGCCGACAGCTTGAGGATATTTGAAAACAGGTCCACTTCTTTGGTCGTTATCTGCGTATCATCAATCACGTCCCCGTCTGTCTTCAGGTAGATTGAATTGAAAATCCGCCGCCACCAATCAGGCTGGACATGCTCCTCAAGGTCAGGTACAGGCCCAAGCGTTCTTACACATCCAGTTGCGTTTTTATTCTTCTGAAGCAGTTTGTGATTTGGTTCTACCTTCATATTTTCATCGACTCCTTATGCCGTAATACGGCAATCTTTGGTTAAAAACAGAATCCGAACTGAGGCGGGGACTCTCCGTTTTGGGGGGGTGCTCCTCCAGCAGGGCAGTGTCACCCTTGTCGCGGTGTTACCGGCCGATTTGTTAGACTGGCAACACCGGTACGGGTCTTCTTCGTCTTTCGAGACTTCCAATTGAGACGCCTTTAGTTTCCCTAACAGGCTCGCTGCCCCAGCTTCACAACGCCGGGAAATCAGGGCGAACCTGACATTTTTCAGGATTCAGCGGTTGTCCGCTCATGGCGAACTTACACTGATTAATATGGGCGGGCATCATAAGTTTCTGTATGCTTGAAGTCAATAGGGTGTGTATGTTTTTGAAAAAAAATTATTTTTAAGCTTCTTCCAGCAGGTCGGGTCGCCATTTCTTTGTGCGTTCGAGCCCCTGCTGGCGCCGCCACTCGGCGATTTTACCGTGGTCGCCGCTTAGAAGAATATCAGGCACCTTCATCCCCCGAAAAACCTCAGGCCTGGTATATTGAGGATACTCTAACCCGCCGTCGCTGGACGGACTGAAGGACTCGTCCTTTGACGAATTGTCATCGCCCAGTGCCCCGGGCAGCAGTCTTACAATCGCGTCAATGACTATCATAGCTGCCAGCTCTCCGCCGGAAAGGACGTAGTCGCCTACTGATATTTGCTCGGCTCCGAGCCCTGTACGGATTCGCTCGTCGAAACCCTCATATCTGCCGGAAATAAAAATCAGCCGCTTTTCCTCGCTTAGCTCAACTGCTTTTGCCTGGTTAAATTTCTGCCCCTGGGGCGAGAGTAAAATTACGCGTCCCTTTTCTGCTGATTGTTTCTCGACGTGTTCGAAGCAGTCGAAAATCGGGCCCGGCATCATTACCATACCCTGCCCGCCCCCGTAAGGCTTGTCATCGACCTTTTTGTAATTGTCGGTTGTGAAATCTCTTATGTTAGTAAGAACGATATTGACTATGCCTGCCTGCTGTGCCCTCTTTAATATCGAGTAACGCAGAGGTGATTCGAACATCTCCGGAAAAAGCGTTAGAACATCAATTCTCATTACTCTCGTTTGTTTACTCTGGCTTTGGTTCCGCGTCAGCTTCGGGTGCTTTTTCTTCGACCTTTGCCTCGGCTTCAGCCTTAGCTTTTGCTTCAGCGTCAGCTTTTGCTTTTGCCTCAGCTTCTGCCTTAGCCTTTACCTCGGCTTCCGCAGCAGCTTTTTCAGCAGCGGCATCGGCTTTGGCTTTTTCTTCCGCCGCGGCAGCGTCGGCCTTGGCTTTTTCAGCAGCCTCGGCGGCAGCCTTTTCCGCTGCGACTCGTTCTGCCTTTGTGAACGTTTGGCCTTTGGCACGCACTAACACTCTGGCTTTGCTGCGCCGAACTGTTTTTTCCTCTCCGTATTTGGTTTTGATGCCTTGCTTTCGCAAAATCTCTGAAACCGTATCAGACGGTATTGCCCCGTTGTCGAGCCAGTATTTTACTCGTTCAATCTTGAGCACAATCTGCTTGGATTGGTCTTTTTCAATCGGGTCATAGTGCCCAAGTTTTTCTATAATTCGCCCGTCACGCGGCGTGCGGGATTCGATTGCATTGATTCTAAAAAACGGCCGATGCCGTCTGCCCATTCTTGCCATTCTCAGTTTTACTGCCATAATTTTGCCCTTTCTTTTGTTATATGATAAATTTTCGCGTTTTTTCCACTTCGCGAAACACGTTTATTGAGTACGTAAGCCTTATAGTAAAGACAAGCAGTTTACACGAATGGACAATCTTTTTCAAGTGCCGGTTAAATTTTATCTGTTTTTACCTAAATGATGTGATTTGACAGGGGGCGATAGGGCTATTTTCAGCGAAAAAGCCGTCCAGAAATGCTAAAGCCTGCTATTTCTGCAATATAACATATAGCCGTTGATAAAAATGGCTAAATTTGCCGTGTTGATTTGTGCGTCATCGGCGATTTTTTGAACCTGCTCGTCGGTCAGGCTATCCGCGTTTTTCTTCTCGCTCGGCGTCATTATCGCCACCGCTGTTTTTAACTGCTCCAGCTCTTCTACGCTCGGCGCCGCCAGCATCGCCAGTTCGCTGCCGCCTTCGATGTCCTTGAATTTGCCCCTTATCATTTTGCCGTACTCGCTGCCGGCGAATTGGGCCACTTTCTCAAGGTATTCTTCAATCGTTATTTTTTGTTTTATCGCCGTTTTCTTTTTCCTTTTCGGATAATTGTCCTTTTTCGTCTCGACCGCTGCTTTATTTTTCTGCCAGAGCTCATAGCCGCGCTCATCGCGTCCATATTAAATCCGCCCGAAAAAAGACTCTTAAGCCCGCCGAGCCTTCCGCCGCTAAGCGCCTTCATCATGTCCCTGCTGCGCGTAAATGTCTTCACCAGGCCGGAAACGTCGTTGACCTCTACCCCCGCTCCTGCCGCGATTCGTCTCCGCCGCGATGAGTCTATTACATCGGGCTCGCGCCTCTCGGCAAGCGTCATCGAATGTACTATCCCTTCCATCCTTTGCAGTTCGCCATCGTCGAAGTCCATGTCCCCAAGCTGGCTGCCCATCCCCGGCATCATCTTGAGCATATCTTTCATCCCGCCCATTTTTTTTACCGACTGCATCTGCTTGAGAAAATCATCGAAGCCGAAGCTGCCCTTGGCCATCTTCTTTTGAAGCTTTTCTGCTTCCCCGGCGTCGAACTGCTCCTGTGCCTTCTCCACCAGCGTTACGACGTCACCCATGCCGAGAATTCTCCCTGCCATCCGGTCGGGATGAAATTCTTCGAGCTTGTCCGTCTTTTCGCCTACCCCGATGAACTTAATGGGCTTGCCTGTCACCGCCTTTACGCTAAGCGCAGCTCCGCCTCGTGCGTCACCGTCTAATTTCGTAAGGATAACGCCGTCAAGCTCCAGCCGTTCGTTGAATTCTTTCGCTGAATTGACCGCGTCCTGGCCGGTCATCGCGTCGCAGACCAGATAAATCTGGTGCGGACTGACCGCCTTTGCAACGTCGGCGACCTCTGTCATCATCTCTTCGTCTATATGTAACCGGCCGGCGGTATCTAAAACAATTACATCGAAGCCGTTTTGCTGCGCGTGTTTTATCGAATTTTTCGCGACCTTGACTGCGTCTCCCGGAAGGGATCCTGTGGACTTGCTTTCTTCGCGATAGACCTCCGTATTTATCTGCTGGCCCAAAACAATCAACTGCTCGATAGCCGCGGGCCTGCGAAGGTCGTCAGCAACCAATAAAGGCTTCTTGCCCCTGGCGATTAAGTATTGTGCCAGCTTTGCTGCGGTTGTTGTTTTACCGCATCCCTGAAGACCGGCTAACATAATTATCGTGGGCCCGGGCGATACAAAATAGATTTTACTATCGACCGGCCCCATCAGCTCGGTCAGCTTATCGTTGACGATTTTTACAAGAACCTGGCCGGGATGAAGGCTCTTTATCACCTCTGCCCCGATGGCAGCTTCGGTAACGTCCTTGCAGAACTGCTTGACCACGTTGTAGTGGACGTCCGCTTCTAAAAGTGCCTTGCGCACGTCGCGCATAGCGTCTGATATGTTGGCTTCGGTGATTCTGCCTCTGCCGGACAGCGACCGGAAAACAGAGTTGAATTTTTCAGTTAATGACTCAAACACAGCTCAATACTCATAATTGGTGATTAGTAATTGGTAATTAGTAATTTGTAATTTGTAATTACCGGTTACCAATTTCCAGTTACCCTTTACATCAGCACAAACGGATTAAATTGTTCCGCAAAACGAATATTGTAGGCAGTTAACGCGTTTTTGCAAGGGCAAAATCCGCTTGTCATTGTCTAGCCCTGCCGCTTGCGGCAGGGGTTGTCATTCCCGCGAATGCGGGAATCCATTCCCGTCATTGCGAGCGCAGCGCGGCAATCTCAAAATGGTTAGCCCCGCCCGTCCCGAGCATAGTCGAAGGGTCATCTTGTATGACATGGTTCGCTTGTGCTGCCTGCTGTTCGGATACTTGTTTTTCTACTGCGTCCCTCGCGGGACTGCGTAACACCGGACGTTTCCTCATTCCGGCCTCCGGCAGCACTTCGCAAATTGTCATTCCCGCGAACGCGGGAATCCAGAAACGGTTAACCCCGCCCGTCCTGAGCATAGTCGAAGGGGCATCTTGATGACGGGGTTTGTACCTACTTACGGATTTGGATTCAGTAGTTGAATAGGTCGGAAAGAGAATATGTTTTGCCGGAGGCGATGTTGAGTGCGCTTAGGACTTTCGACTGGGTATTAGCGGTTAACCTTCTGCCCTTGCAGGCGCGGGAGACCATTTTGTGTGTAAGCTGCTGCTTTGAGGCAGCCACGAGACTGTGAGGCTTTAAGTTTAGCTTGGCCAATATCCTGCCAATCGGCTGTGGCCCAAGCTCGCGCTCATTTTTAATATTCTCTTCTGCCATTCAATCCTCACAACAACAATATTGTGAATAGTTATTATATACCACATTTCACGCCCCAGTTACAGAGCCGCGACGGTTATGGAGCGGTAATCCAAATATGTTTAGCCCCCAAGCCTACTTGGGGGTTGTTAGCCCCACGTTTCACGTGGGGTTTCCCCTCAATATCCGAAAGCCCCAAGGTTTATCCTGGGGGTTCTTTTCTCTTTTCCCCTTCCCTTTCCCCTATTTTTCTGTTATTCTCTGTCCCTTAAGGAGTGAGCCACCCGGGAGCGAAAACATACACGAAATACAACCGACCCTTTGTACCTAAAGGCACTGATAGGCTGCATTGTTAAAATGTCTTAATTTTATTGATGTGGAGTAAATCATGAATGCTAACCTAGAGAAAAGACACTTATTGGTTTTGAACATTGCTGGAGATGATGGTGCGGCAACAATTTTTATCTATAATTCTCTTCCTGAGCAGATTGTAGATGTCAAACCATTGGTATCTGGAGGGGCAGAAGTGACGCTCACTCTGCCAAATAGAGAGCTATTGCCTTTCAAAGTAACTCAATCTGAAGAAGAAATCAGGAAAACTATAGCCTTATGCAAAAAATTAGATAACATTGATTAAAAACAAGAAAAATAGGCTACCATAAATGATTGAGGACAGTCACCCATTTTGCTCGTGCGAGTTATGAAATAAGAATTGGTGTGGTTAAAGATTAATCAAAACCATATATACCCACCCACCAAAACCGGCAAATTTCAAATTTTTTTAATCCTCTCCGTATAACTATTTGCGTTTTTTTGTCCCCAATTTACCCCCAACACAATGGAAAACTAAACTAACCCCCAAGATAAACTTGGGGGCTAACCAATAAACTTAATGCCTTTTTACATATGCAATTTTTTGCTCCAGTTCTTTCTGGTTGTAACAAAACTGCTTATCGAAACCTCGCGACCATAACCTTGTATTGAAACCTGAATTTCTCAAGGCAACTCTGGCAGCGTTCTTGTAGTGACTGACTGTTTCTTCGATTGACAACGCATCTTTTTCGACAACAACGTGCACATGATTTGAATATACAATTATAGCCGATATCTTCTGGTTTAATGCCAAGGCCTTTTCCTTAATCGCTGTTTCAACAATCATTTTTTGGCGGCGATTTAGTCTGACCGGCGAACATTTCAATCGTGATAGGTTATCTTTTTCCAGCGATTCGGACGGTTTAAGAACCTCTCCGTTTTTGACGTATCCCTTTTTGTGACCCTGAAGCCACGTTCCATAAGTTGTCCACGTCAACATATAACCTGCGAGTTTTTTGTTTGTGTTTGATATCGTTATTTTTTGAATCATAACACTTGGTTAGCCCCCAGCTTTATGCTGGGGGTTCTTTTGCTTTTGGTGAATTCGGATTCAAAATATCCCCATGGCCTCTTGTTATGT
>JAQTMR010000020.1 GCA_028714255.1 Phycisphaerae bacterium
AAAGACAAGTATAATTCGCTCCAGGCAATTCTTAAGAAGCTGGGTAAAGTGGTTGTCGCATACTCCGGCGGCGTAGATAGCACCTTTTTATTAAAAGCCGCGGTCGAAACGCTCGGCGCCGAAAATGTGCTGGCGTGTATTGCTGTGGGGCCGTCTCTGCCGCAAAATCAGTATTCACAAGCACTTGAGACAGCTAAAAATATGGGCGTTGAGGTCCGAACTATCGAGCCGGATGAACTGGCCGATGCGAAATACGCAGCTAATGAGGCTGACCGCTGTTTTCAATGTAAGTCACATCTTTATAAACTGTTAGATAGTTTTGCAAGGGAGCAGAAGTTTAACTGTGTTATCTGCGGCAGCAATTTCGATGACAAGAGCGATTTTCGGCCCGGCAATCGGGCGGCGGAGGTTTTCGGCGTTCAAAGCCCATTGATGGAGGCGGCTCTGACCAAAGAGGACATTCGTAACCTAAGCAGGCAGATGGAGTTACCCACGGCGGATATTCCGGCTTCGCCTTGCCTGGCTTCGAGGGTCGCTTACGGATTGGAGATTACGACAGAGAGACTGAAGCAAATCGAGAAAGCAGAAGAGTTTATAAAAGAATTAGGGCTGACGGAATTTAGAGTTCGCCATCACGATACTATTGCGAGGATTGAGGTCCATCAGAAGGATTTGGAAAAAGTCCTGGCGAATCGTTCGAGAATCGCAGAGAGGCTGCAATGGCTTGGCTTTAAATATGTTACGGTTGATTTGCAGGGGTTCCGCAGCGGGTCGTTGAATGAGTTATTGACGGAGGAGGATAAACGAAAAGCAGACGACTGACGATGGACGAGGGACGAAAGAGGGAAATAGGGGACAAGATAAATCGTAAAATGGGGAAGATGAGTAACTTGAGATAGCATCATTCCGCCTTCGCCAAGGCTTCGCCGCGATAAATTGCGCATGTTCGCGCTGCGAGACGTGCGCAAACTTACACAAATTTACACAAACTGTGTCAAAACTTACACAAACTTGCAGGAAATTTGCAAAAATTGATGCCAAACTTACACCAATTTTGCACCCCCCCTGCGCATTTGATTGATTTTTAATTAGCCACAGTCCTTGGGACTCCTTACGGAGAGAACACAGAGTTCACAGAGAATTTTTAGATGAAAAAGTGAAAATGGGAATCGGGAGACAAAATAAAAAAGCTACCTAAGTTAACACCCGGCTACGTTGAAAAACTTCGCCGCGGCAAGCAGGTTTTTTTGGTGGACGGATTGGGAGATTTAGGGGACAATTGGGTGAGCAACAGCGATAGACTTTAGTTTTTAATTCTAAGTTTTTAGTTTTGAGTTAGAGGAATTTTCGGACAAAATTTAGGAGATAATGTGTCAAATCGTGACGAATTTCCTGCTACGGCAATCAAGGCATTGCAAATGCGGGCGGCTTTTATCTGCTCAAATCCAGAATGTCGGTGCCTAACCATCGCCTCAAGTAAAGAGAATGAAACCGACTATATCTACATAGGTCACGCGTCTCACATAACCGCAGCATCGAAAAGCGGTCCTCGATACGACCCATCACTTACTTCGGAGCAGCGTAAAGATATATCAAACGCCATATTTCTATGTGCATCTTGTGCGGCGATGATAGACAAGAACCAAGGTGCAGATTTTACTGCGGAACAACTCAAAACATGGAAAAAGAATCACGAATTTTGGGTTAGAGAAAATCTTAACAAAAATACAGGTGTTATTACAGAAGTGGCAGGTACCCATGAGGCAAGTGGCATTGGCGATGTAGCTGGTCTGCGCATAAGCAAATCGGCAAAGATTAGACCTGGTACTGTCGCCAGAGCCACAGGCATTGGCAAAATTTCAGGAACTTCAATCGAATAGGAGAAAAAATGAACGGTCCAGGAGCAGGTTTTGGTCTTAAGTGTCCAAAATGCAATATCACCATCGATGTGATTGCGACTGTTGGGTCTGACCCACAGCGATGTCCCAACTGTGGGTGTAACATGGTTCCCAATACCCAAGCAAAGATATCGGCTAAAGTAACGTGTAAAAGATGCAATTCATCTTTTGGACTTATCAATAGTGACAAATGTCCTATCTGTGGTGAATTTTTTGAATAAGAATGGCAGTCGCAGTTGCCTATGAATGGCTATGGATGGTGCTGATGCAAGGTCAATGAGATGCCCTGATGAGATAGTAAAAGACACATCTCACAGGGTAAACTGTCGCATTTCACGGGGCCAGGCCGAAGAGATGCCCCGATGGGATAGCAAACGGCGCATCCCACGGGGTAAACTATCGCATCTCGCACCGAGGGGATAGCCGAAGGGAAAAATTGACCCACCGGCGTAAAGCCGGGGGCTTTCGGTTAAGATACTAACTCTCTGGCCCTAAGGGTAATCAACCCCGCCAACGTGTTGGCGGGGCTAAACGAAAACAAAATAAACCCCCGTCGCAAGCAACGGGGCTAACCGAATAGAGATTGCCGTGTCGCTGCGCTCCTCGCAATGACCGACCCCAGCCGCGCGAGCGGCAGGGGTAACCGATTTTTTATGGCCAGAAGGCGGCGATGGCGACGATATGCCAAATCAGGATGCCAATGAAGATTTTGGCAGAGGTGCCTAAAAATACGCCGAGGCCCGCACCGAATCCCAACTGAACCGTATCTTCCAATTTGCGTCCGCCGGTGACTTCAAAGAGGCAGGCGAGGATGGCAGCACCGGCGCATGAGCCAAGGAGCGTGCCGAGCAGGGGTATGGGGATTAAGAAAGTGCCGATAATAGCGCCTGTTACAGCACCGATAATAGCTCCAAGTGAGCCTCGGAAGCCGGCACCGGCCTTTTTCGCACCGGTCACTCCGCCGAGGAATTCGACCAATTCGCCGAGAATAGCCAGTATTGTTATGATAATCAGGGTATAAACAGAGAACATATTTTCATCTGCGTGCCACCAGGCGAACAGGGCGGTTGTTATGATGATGAGCCAATTGCCCGGCAGGGCGAATGGAACCAGCGTGAGCCAAAAGGCGTTAATGATAATCAGTATTGTTGACCAGAGATAGAACATAGGCTGATTATAAATTAAGAATGAGAAAAGGAAAAGCGAATTTGTAGGCGGCTTATAGCAAGGTGCGGGGCGGTTTTTTTCAACCCAAAGGGGCGGAGTTGGACGATAGTATATTTTAAGTTGTTGGTTTGCAATAGCTGTAAGAGCGTGTATAATAGCTGGTTATTGATAATTTTGATTAACTGAATAGGGCAAGGGATTATGCTAAAATACAAGACGCAGTTAATAATGTTGTTGGTAGTAACGGGGCTGTTGGGTTCATCGATATTCTCGGCGGAGACGTGGCGGCTGGGCGACGAGGGACAATGGAAGACGATTTCGGCAGAGGATAAATATCTGCTGGCGGTAGCAGAGATAAAGAAGCTGGTCAATATGGGGGAGACCAAAGAGGTTCGCAAGGCAGTAGTTAAGCTTAAGCAAGACTTTCCGGAAGCTGCGGGTCCTGATTTGGATGCCTTTATGAAGGCGGAGATGCTGTATTCGAGGGGTAAATTCACCAAGGCGGTCTGGAGCTACGATAAGTTTTTAGATGAATTTCCCACGAGCGGACTTTACGCGGCGGCTTTGGACAGGAAGTTTGCGATAGCCACGGCATATTTTGGCGGCCAAAAGAAAACGGTGCTCGGTGTGTTCAAGATAAAGGGATACGCCGAGGGCATTAAGATTATGGAAAAGATTAGCGACCAGGCAGGGGACGCACCGATTGGGGTAAACGCGGCAGTGGCGGTGGCTCAATGTCACGAGAGGAGAGGGAAATTTAACGATGCGTATCATAAGTGGTCGGAGATATCGTCGCGTTGGCCGAGCGGAGAGCCCGGTAAAGATGCGCTGCTGAGTATGGCGAGGTGCAAGTTCTCCGGGTATAAAGGGCCGAAGTATGATGGAACAGGGTTGGTTAGCGCGAGGAGCTATTACGAGGATTTCAAATTGCGTTATCCCGAAGATGCGGCGAAGGCCGATGTCGATGAAACAGTGAACGAGATTAATGAGCGAATAGCTTATAAGGAATTTAGTACGGGTGAGTATTATCGTAAAACCGGCAATGAACAGTCGGCCAAACTTTATTATCAAATGGTGGTGAACGGCTGGCCGGGGAGCGATGCGGCCGGGATGGCAAAGAATGCGATGATGAATGAGGGGAAATCAGGCGCTAAAAAGGAAAGCAAATGGAAAGAGAATATCACAAACAAACTCGAAAAACTGCTTCTGTAATTTTCCTCGGCTTATTTGTCGCGGCACTTCCTGCAGTTTTTTGCGGATGCTCAAAAATGAGCGGTTATTCCAACGAGTCGTTGTTTCCGGCAGATGTGAGCAGCGTTTACGTTGAAATGTTTGACAATAAGAGCTTTCGGCGTGGCGTGGAATACGAACTGACCGATGCGTTAGCGAAGCGTATCGAGGCGGAGACTCCATATAAGATAGTATCGAATAGAGACCGTGCAGATACGATAATAAGCGGGCATATAGTATCAGCTCGAGAATCTCGGCTTAGCTACGAACGACAGACCGGCCGGGCTATGGAGAAAGAAGCGGAACTGAGGGCCGTGGTTAACTGGAAGAATCTGAAAACGGGAGAATTGCTGATAGACAACAAATCTGTCAGCGCCTCGGCGAGCTATTCTGAATGGCAGAGTCAGGGTTTTCGTTACGGGTCAACTCTTGCGGCAAACAATCTGGCACAGAAAATCGTAGAAATGATGGAAAAAGAATGGTGAGATTGCGTATTGTTACTGATGAACAGCGTCAATAGAAACGAGATATAAATTAATGGCTAAAAATCAAAACAAGAAATCACCCCGGTTACGTCGCGGCCCACAAGGTGAACCGGGCAAAAAGCCCCCGCTGGCGAATTATAAACATGGACCTTTCAGCTACCTGATACTTGGGATAGTGATATTTACAGGAATGATGTTGCTGCAGCAGTGGCAGAGTGTCGAGGAGATTCGCTGGGACGAATTTGTCAGTTATGTTGAGAGCAAGCAGGTTGAGAGTGTTACTATAAAAGATACGGAGATAGTGGGCAAATTCAATGAGCAGGGCATTGCCAGCCAGGGGGACAAAGGGAAGGAATCTTTTATAGTTTATTATAAGCCTGAAGTGTACGGGGAACGGCTTGGGAAGCTGCTGGAGGAGAACGGCATAAAGACCGATAGTGAGCCGCCTCGCACGTGGATATGGAACCTGGCGGGGCTGGTATTGCCGATACTTTTTATGGTTGCAATTTTCTACTTTTTGTTTGCGCGTAATCTTCGCAACGGAGCGGGCGGGATGCTTATGTCGTTCGGCCGGAGCAGGCATCGATTACAAAGCAAAGACAAAGACAGGGTACAGATAACGTTTAAGGATGTCGCCGGCGTCGAAGAAGCGAAGGAAGAAGTGGCAGAGATAATCGAGTTTTTGAAGAATCCGAAGAAATTTCAACGTCTTGGCGGTCGAATTCCCCGCGGCGTTTTACTTGTGGGGCCGCCCGGCTGCGGGAAGACACTGCTTGCCAAAGCGATAGCAGGCGAGGCGGAGGTTCCTTTTTTCAGTATATCCGGCAGCGATTTCGTTGAGATGTTCGTCGGAGTCGGGGCGTCGAGGGTGCGTGACCTGTTCAAGCAAGCCAAAGAGAATTCGCCGTGTATAATTTTTCTTGATGAAGTTGACGCTATCGGGCGGAAGCGTGGGGCAGGCTACGCCGGTGGCGGACACGATGAACGTGAACAGACGCTAAACGCGATATTGGTTGAGATGGACGGATTCGATACGGATGACCAGGTGATAGTGATAGCGGCGACAAACCGCGGTGATATTTTGGACCATGCGTTGACCCGGCCGGGGAGGTTCGACAGGCAAATATCAGTGTCTCTGCCGGATTTGAAGGGTCGGCTTGAAATCCTCAACGTTCACGTCAAGAAGATTAAACTTGCTCCCGGTGCTAACCTGGAGAGATTAGCGAGAGGGACGCCGATGTTCAGCGGTGCGGATTTGGCTGCTATTATTAACGAGGCGGCGCTGGCGGCGACTATGGCCGAGAAGGATTATGTCGAGACATCTGATTTGGAAGAGGCGCGTGACAAGGTCCGGTGGGGTAGGGCCAAGAAAAGCAGGGTCATCGATGAGGCTGACAAGAAAATTACCGCTTACCATGAGGCGGGACATGCATTTGTTCAATCGACGCTGAAAGAGGCGGACCCGCTGCATAAGGTGAGCATTATACCTCGCGGGCCTTATGGCGGGGCGACTTTTGCGCTTCCGGAAAAGGACCGCCTGCATTATACAAAGGGATATTGTATGGCGCTTTTGCAAGTGTGCTTCGGCGGGCGTATTGCGGAGGAGATTTTCTGCGATGATATATCCAGCGGGGCACAGGCAGATATCCAGCAAGCCACCAATATTGCCAGGCAGATGATTTTGACGTGGGGGATGAGCGAGAAACTCGGCCCCATCAGCTATGAGCCGGATTCGGGGCTTAGGGACATGATGTATATAATGCCGGGCGAGAAAGAGTATTCTGAGAAAACGGCGGAAGAGATTGATAGCGAGGTTAAAAGGCTTATTGGCGAGGCTTATAAAAAAGCAAAGGAACTGATAGAAGCAAATAAGGACAAGCTTGATAAGGTAGCGAATACCCTGCTGAAATACGAGACTCTTGATGGTGATGAGGTCAGGTTGATTCTGGAAGGCGGCGAATTAAACAAGCCTACGGTTACCGGTTTGTTGGCAGCCGAGCAGGCCAAGAGTGAACAGCCGGGGCCTGAGGATAAGGGACAAGAAGAGCAGTCGTGAAACAAGGTAAAAAGGTGAAAATAAATTTTACCGCATACCGCTAAGCCCGCAGAGAAAAGATGCGAGAAAAATCTGCTGTTATTTTGTGTTTAATTCTGGTTTTTGCCGCGAGCGGTGTTGCTGCGCCGTCTGCGGGCGGTGTTATTAAAAGCGATGTTGTTACCATTTCAGTTGAGAGGCAGCATGAAGTTGTCGGGCTGAACAGCAAATCTGCGCTGGCAATTCATTTCGAGTTGAAAAAGGACTGGCACTTCTACGCGTTCGCTGGGACTGCGCCGGGCGGGGTGAATCTTAAACTGGCGCCATCTTCGAAGGAAGATTATATAAGTTTTTCTGAACCGATATTTCCTCAGCCGCATTTTTATTTTGACAAGACGTTAAACGAAAAGCTCGATGTATTCAGCGGTGAATTTACGGTGTTTCTGCCTTTTAGCGTTTCTGGGCCTGGCTTGACAGGGGACAAGCCGGTTAATGTCAACGTTAAGATAGGTGTTGAAGGAGCGGTATGCTCGGATGTTCAATGTCGCATTCCGGATTTTGGCGAATTGAATATAGAAGTCAAAATAGCTGATTCGCCAATGGGGCGGGCAAAATTTTTCCTGCCGGATGCTGCGAAAACGGTGCCGTTGGAGACAGAGGGGGTTAGTTATTCGGTGTGGTTCGCTCTTGGCTTGGCGTTTTTGGCAGGGCTGACTCTGAATATTATGCCATGCGTTTGGCCTGTGCTGCCTTTGGTGGTATTACGCATCGTAGAACAAGCCAAGACAGGAAAAGGCACGAAGCTGGCGATGGGGCTTGCTTTTTCGCTCGGGATATTGTTGTTTTTTGCATGTCTGGCAGGAGCGAATATTGTTCTTCATCTTGCTTACGGCAGGGCGTTGCAATGGGGCGACCAGTTGCGTGACCCGACGTTTGTTACAGTATTAGCAATGGTCCTGATTGTATTGGCCCTATTTATGTTCGATGTTTTCAGTTTCGCTTTGCCGGTCTCGGTGTCAGGGAAAACCAGCGGCGGTTATGCGGGTACAACAGGGATGGGTTTTCTGGCGGCGGTATTGAGTACGCCTTGCAGCTTCGGGATATTGGCAGCGGCTTTCGCGTGGGCGCAGGCGCAGCCTTTAGTGCCGGCTACTATTGCGATAATGGCCATAGGTATAGGTATGGCTGTGCCGTATGTAATTCTGACTGCGATTCCGGGCCTTTTGGATAATTTGCCGAAGCCCGGCAAATGGATGGACATTTTCAAAAAAGCAGTAGGTTTTATTCTGCTTGGTATCGCTGTCTGGATGATAACGATAGTGCCGGAGGGACGCAGGACGGGATTGCTGTTTTATTCAGTTATTCTTTCATTTTGCGTATGGATGTGGGGAGGATGGGTAAGCTTTGATTCCAAAACTTCGAACAGGATAATTGTTCGGTTAGTTGCGATACTGCTTGCCGTCAGCTCTGGCTTCTGGTTGTTGTCGGCTCCGAAGGTGCTGGTGGATTGGCAGAAATACGATGCGGAGCTTATAGAGAAATCACTTGCTGAAAATAAACCTGTTCTGATTAAGTTTACGGCGGACTGGTGCTTGAGCTGCAAGGCTGTGGAGAAACTGGTTTACCAGCGAAAAGACGTTGCGGAATTGATACAACAAAAAGGGGTTGTCGCTATAAAAGCGGATACTACGGCGAAAGATTATCCCGCGACGAAAGCACTTAAAGATATGTATAACGAACCCGGCGTGCCGGTAAGTATGCTGTTTATGCCGGGCGAGAAAGAGCCGATTAAATGGCGTGACAAGACCTTCGGTGATGAGTTGAAAAAAACTCTGGAGAATATCAATCCCTGATTTCTCGCAATGAGGCAATGCAACAAATCGCAGGTTTGTTGAAATAGCGGAAGGCATCTCAAATGAAAAGATTATTCATTATATTGCTGGTTGTAATGATAAGCATGGCCTCGTGTGTGATAAAGGAGAAAGAAATGGCAAAAGAGAGCAGGTCGTCTGCATTCCAGCCGGAACCTCTTGGTGATGACTGGAGCAGGTCGCTTGTCGGCGAGTGGGAAGGCTCTGGCGAATCAAATGCGGGAGAAGGTAAAGGCCGGACTAAAATAGAATTGGGTTTGAATGGGCAATTTCTAATTATGAAAGGCGAGGCCGAGATAGCTGAAATAACTCCTGAGCAAAGACAATATCTTAAAGAGACTATGCACGCTACTGATGAGGATATCGCAAAATTTCAAGGTTCGACTTTCAAAGAGTTGCAGATTCGCACTATCGACCCAAAAACCGGCGAAATTGTCGGGTACTTGTTTGACAGTATGCGCTGTATTGCCAGGGGCACCGGCAGACGGGAAGGAAATAAAGAGATTATGGAATGGCAATGGTTTGCGCAGGGGCAGGGGGCTTTAAGTACACGCATTACAGAAAAAGTCAGCGATGATAAGTTTATCATTACTGAAAAATATACTATGCCTGACGGGAGTATAATGGAGGACAAGGGGGAAATGATTCGGAAGAAGTGAGTAAATAAAATAGAAGATGGCGAAAAAAGCAAAGATAAAAGTCAATCAAGCTGAGGTGGCGGGGAGGGTCAGGAAGATTTTTCCAGTACTGAAGAAGATGTACCCGGATGCGAGAATTGCACTTAATTTTAAGAATCCTCTGGAGCTTTTGATAGCGACGATTTTGTCGGCCCAGTGCACGGATGTGCGGGTTAATATAGTGACAGAGACGTTGTTTAAGAAATACAAGTCGGCTGCGGACTGGGCGAAGGCGGATATAAAGGAGATTGAGTCGGATATTAAGAGCACCGGCTTTTATCATAATAAGGCAGTCAACATTAAAGGAGCCTGCGGGGAGATAATCGAGCGGTTCGGCGGGAAAGTGCCTAAGACGATGGAGGAGCTCGTAACGCTTCCGGGCGTGGGCAGGAAGACGGCAAATGTTGTCCTCGGTAATGCATTCGGGGTTCCGGGGATAGCGTGCGATACGCACGTTATTCGGCTTAGCAGGCGGCTGGAGCTTTCCGGCAACAGCGACCCCGTAAAGTTGGAATTTGATTTAGCCGAGATAATACCAAGGAAGGATTGGACGATGTTCAGTCATTTGCTGATTTTTCACGGGAGAAATATCTGCAAGGCACGTAAGCCCGATTGTGGGAATTGCGGGATTGCGAGATACTGTCCTGCTGCGAATAATCCGAAGTTATGGTAAGTAAATATTGCCTCGTGACCGGAGTGACGAGTCACGAGAGACGAGGGACGAATTATGATGGAGATTACTGAAAGCCCGGTGAGAGACCTGTGGCGGATATTTAGAATAATGGCGGAATTCGTGGAAGGGTTCGATGAGCTTGCTACGGTCGGGCCTGCGGTGTCGATTTTCGGTTCGGCCCGAGCAAAGCCTGGGGAGCAGTATTACCAGCTTGCGGAAAAAACCGCTTCGGAGATAGCCAAGGCCGGTTTTGCGGTGATAACCGGCGGCGGCGGCGGGATAATGGAGGCAGCTAATAAGGGGGCTACGGATGCGGGCGGAAAAAGCATCGGCCTGAATATCGAAATACCGAAAGAGCAGGTGCCGAACGAATATCAGAATTTGTCGCTGCATTTTAAATACTTTTTCTGCCGGAAGGTGATGTTCCTTAAATACGCACACGGCTTTATAGTTTTCCCCGGCGGGTTCGGGACCATGGACGAATTTACCGAGGCGTTTGTTTTGATTCAGACCTTAAGACAAGCGTCGTTTCCAGTGGTTTTGATGGGCAGCGATTATTGGGGGGGATTAATCAACTGGATTAAGGAAAAGATGCTCAATGAGCACAACTATATTTCAGCGGAAGATTTGAAAGTGTTCACGGTGGTGGACAAGCCGGAGGATGCGGTCAAGATTATCGTGGATTTCAAGAAGTCAAAGGGCCAAATTGGAATCGATTTGCCGTCTGAAATGAAAAAGCCGAAAAGTTAAAGGCTCAAAGTTTTATTTAAGTGAGTAAGCAGGTATTTTTTGTCGGGGCCGCCTAAGTGTTCCCAGGGGAGGGTTTCATCGGGTTGGAATTTCCTTGTCGCAAGAGCGTTCAAGTCGAGGCCGAATTTTTCAAAGGCTGACTGCCATACAGCGAGGTCGAAACACTCATTCCATAAATCGAATTTCGCCCCGTTTTTCCATGCCTGTTCTATGACGTCGGACAAGTTTCTATCGCCCCTGCCGATTGCCGATTCGAGGACGCTGCGTTCTATGTCGTGGAACTTAAACTGAACCATTTTTGCCCGGAGGTTTCTTTTCTCGTCGAGTATCAATTTTTTTGCCTGCTCGAAATAGGCCATTGGCTTTTGCCCCAGCCAGCCGAAGGGCGTGTGCGGCTTGGGGACGAGCCAGCTTATGGTTACGTTAATTTGACCGAGTTTTCCATCGATTTGTTTTCGCAGATTGGCTAATTGAAGTGAAAGATTTACAATATTTTTTATGTCTTCTTCCGTTTCGCCCGGCAGGCCCACCATAAAATAGAGTTTCAGTTTTTGCCAGCCTGCCTTGTAAGCAGATTCGGCGGCGGCGAATAAATCTTCGTCTTTTAAGGGTTTGTTGATAATCTCTCTTAATCTTTCGCCGGCAGCTTCGACGGCGATTGTCATGCCGGCTTTTCTTACCGAGGTTACCAATTCCGGCAGCATTTTTAACTGCGAGTCAACTCGCAGGCTCGGCACGGAAAGGCCAACGTGTTTATCCTGGAAATACCCGTTCAATTTTGTTATCAGTTCTTCGATTTCGGGATAGTCGGCGGTTGATAAACTGAGCAGGCCTATCGTGTCGAAGCCGGTAGCGTGGTAACAGGCCTTTGCGATTTCTATTATTTTTTCGACGCTGCGGTAACGGATGGGTCTTCTGCAGAAGCTGGCCTGGCAGAAGCAACACCTGCCGGGACAGCCCCGCATAATCTCGACGCTGACTCGTTCGTGAACGGTCTGGGCGAAGGGGACTATCGGCTTGAGCGGGGCGGGGGCGTTTTCGAAATCTTTAACGACGGCGTTGATTAGTTTTGAGTTTTGAGTTATAAGTTTTGAGTTATAAATGGCGGGGACATAAGCCCATTGGAATTTTTCGGCGGCTTTTGTCAGGATGTCTTTTTTCGGGGTTTCTTTTTGTTTTTCGGATTTTACGAGTTCGGCCAGTTCCGCGACGGCTTCTTCGCCTTCGCCAAGCAGGAATAAGTCAAAGAAAACTGCCATCGGCTCGCAGCAGTTAGCCATGCCGCCGCCGGCAATTATCAGAGGGTCGTTCTCACTGCGGTCGGCGCTTCGGATATTGATGCCGCCGAGGTCGAGTATATTCAGCACGTTGGTATAGCAAAGTTCGTTGGTAAGACTAAAGCCGACGATATCGAAACTATCGAGCGATGCTTTGGATTCGAGGCTGAACAGAGGGATGTTTTTGTCGCGGAGGATTTTTTCTGCGTCGAGCCAGGGTGCGAATACCCGCTCGGCGGCTATGCCATCGAGATTATTAAGGATGTCATATATTATCGCCATGCCGGTATTGCTCATTCCGACTTCGTAGGTGTCGGGGAAGCACAATGCAACCGTAAGGTCGCACTTTGCGAGGTCTTTTTTGATTTGGTTTATTTCGCCTCCGATGTATCGGCTGGGGCCGCGAACGTACGGCAGGAAGGAGCGGTTTATCTGGTCAGCCAGCAGTTTTATTTCTTTTTTATTCATTGGGGCATTATAGATTGATTATTGATTATTTTCTATTTATTATTATTCGATTATCAATTATCAAATCCCGTTCGTTGAAAGGATTTTATGGAGAAGAGAGACCGCATTTTTGTTGAAGTTGCCATCGGCCTCATTTTGATTACGGCAGTCGGATATTTTTTAATTATAGCGAGGCCTGCAGCGAAGGTCGATGTTGAGAGCGGCTACAGGGAGGTTATGGGGACGTTTGTGAGGATTGTTGCCGTTGCGGCAGATTCGGATACGGCGGAGATGTGTGTTGAAGTCGGCCTGGCGGAGGTCGAAAGAATTGACGGGCTGATGAGCCGATACAAGAGCGATTCGGATGTAAGCGAATTGAACCGTGAGGGGTTCAGCAGGGTGGTGAAGGTTAGTCAATCGACTTACGAAGTGCTGCGAAGAAGTATCGAGTTCAGCAAGCTTAGCGGCGGGGCGTTCGATGTTACGGTTGGGCCTTTGATGGAGCTATGGCATTTAGCAGGAGAGGCGAATACCCTTCCGACTGATGCGGAATTAGAGCAGGTTCATTCGAGAGTCGGCTATGGCAAACTTATAATGGATGCGAATGAAGAGAGCATCCGGTTCGCGGCGGAGGGGATGAGAGTGGATTTGGGCGGGATAGCAAAGGGATATGCGATTGATAAGGCGGTCGAGGTAATGCGAAAGGCTGGGGCGGCGGGCGGAATGGTCGATATCGGCGGGGAGATTAAGTGCTTCGGTTTGCCATCGGCGGGTCAAAAGAACTGGCGGGTCGGTTTGCAGGACCCGAATGAGGCGAAAGATGGTTTCGATGCGGGTACGCCTTTATTGGTTTTGGATTTGACTGATGTTACGGTCGCTACGAGCGGGCATTACAGGCGGTTCGTTACGATAGGGGGTAAAAGGTACAGCCATATAGTTAATCCCGGAAGCGGGCACAGCAGTGAGAGTTTGTCGAGTATCACGATTATTTGTCCCAGTGCGATTGATGCGGATGCCCTGGCGACGGCGGTAGCGGTGATGGGCAAGGAAAAAGGTCTTGCGTTAATTGAGTCGCTGCCGGGGGCCGAAGCGATTTTAATAACTTCAGCACCGGAGTATAAACTAATCAAGACAAGCGGCGCAGAAAAATTTATCGAGTAAATTAAACAGTTGCCGCGGCGGGCTTTTGGGCCGGCTGGCGAGGTTCGGGGGCGGTTAGGCCTCGAAAGACAATTACGCCGGTGGGGCATTTGTTCATGGCGGTTTTGGTTTGGTCGTTCAGTTCGTATTTTTCGTAATCCAATCGTGCAAGGTTTTCTTCGATTGCGAATATGTTGGTTTGTTTGAAACATAAGCCGCAACCGATACAGCCGACTTTGCATATCGAGCGTGTTGTTTTGCCGTTCTCTTTGTTCTTGCAGGCGACGGTCATCATATTTTCATGAGCGAATGGAACCATTTCAATCAGGTTACGCGGGCAGGCCTTCGCGCATGCTCCGCAGCCGGTGCATTTTTCGTAGTTGACTACAGCAAGGCCGTCGATGATATGCAGTGCGTCGAACTTGCACGCAGCGACGCAATCGCCGTAACCGAGGCAGCCGAATTTGCATGCCTGGACATTGACTAACGCGTTTGCGGAGATGCACATTGGTATGCCCTGATATTCGGCGTAAATGGTTTTGTCGCCTGTGGTCGCTCGGCAGTGGACGATGGGTTTTTTTGCAGGGCCTGATTCGCTGATTTGAAGGTTCAGGATTTCTGCGATTTTGGCAGCAGCTTTTGCTCCGCCCGGTGCGCACATACCTATCAATGAGGGCTTTTCAGCGACCGCTTTTGCATAAGAACTACATCCCGCGAAGCCGCACGCACCGCAGTCTATTTTCGGAAGCGCCATGTGTATTTGCTCGACCTTCGGGTCAACTTCGACCTTGAGCTTTATGCTTGCTATCAGAAGCACTATTGCAAAACTTGTACCCAGGCCCAGCATTATCAATCCTGCCGGCCAGGCACTGTTCCATAACTCGTACATATTGGCTAAAATCATTTTATCATTCCTGCAAAGCCCATAAACGCAAGTGTCAGCAATCCGGCGGTAATCAATGTAATCGGCGCGCCCCTTAGGCATTTCGGCACGTCAGCCATATTCAGATTCTCGCGGATTCCCGCCATAATACATATCGCCATTGTAAAACCGATGCCTGCTCCGAAGCTTAATACAGCCGCCTCCGGCAGATTGTCGATGCCCCAGAGGTTTATGAACAGGCACAGGCCCAGGATGGCGCAGTTGGTGGTAATCAAAGGCAGAAATATTCCGAAACTTTCATATAGAGATGGGGAAAATTTCCGCATATACATCTCGACAAGCTGAACGGCGCCGGCTATCACGAGTATGTAGCAGACATACCGCGTAACCTCCAGGTTCATCGGCATCAGAATCCAGTGGTCAATCATCCACGTCATTGTTCCGCTGAGTGTCACGACAAAGGTCACCGCCAAACCCATTCCGAAAGCCATATCTATTCTGCCTGATACGCCGAGGTAGGGACAAATGCCGAGGAATTTCGTCAGGACGAGGTTGTTAACCAGCACGATAGATATAAAAGCCATGAGCAGAATGTTAAGCGTATCCATTTTTTCCTCTTATGCTCGTTTTTTGCTTATCAGGTTAACCAGTCCGAGTGTCAGTCCCAGCGTTATGAATGCTCCGGCAGGCATACTCAATACGGCCCACGGTACGAACCAGGCCGGTAAGACCTTGATTTCCATAACAGCGCCGGTTGAGATGAATTCTCTTATCGCCGCCAAGATACACAGGGCGAGCGTAAAGCCCGCTCCCATACCGAGTGCATCAATAATACTTATTATTACATTGTTTTTGCTTGCGCAGGCTTCTGCCCGGCAGATGATAATGCAGTTGACGATAATCAGGGGGACATAAGGCCCAAGCGTTTCGCTCATCTTCGGCACGAACGTCTTTAGAAATAAGTCCGCTATCGTAACGAAAGTCGCAATCGTCAGCGTAAACATCAGGATTCGCAGGTGCGGCTTTAGGAGATTGCGCATCAGGCTGACAACTATGTTGCTGCATACGAGGACAAAGACCACACTTAGGCCCATAGTCAGGGCCGGCTTGACCGCTGCGGTGACCGCCAGTGTCGGGCACATACCCAGAAGCAGACGGAACACCGGGTTTTCACGCCAGAGTCCCGCCAGCAGTGTCCGCTTGTATAGCGACGTTGTAGTTAGAGCATCACTTGTCATCGCCGATTAATCCTTTTTCCTGCATTTGCGTTTTTACCTGAACCACGAAAGTATTTATAATATTGACGACCGCGTTGCTGCTTACGGTAGCTCCGCTTATCGCTACTATTTCAGAATTGATTTTTTCTGCATCACCCGTTTTGGCCAGTTCGAGTTTGCCCGCCGGCGCACCGGCGAACTGGTGACGGTAGTAGGACAGTTTTATCTGGTCTCCGAAGCCGGGCGTTTCATTACTTGACAGGACGGCGTAGCCGGCGAATTTTTCAAAGCGTTCATCCACAGCGACAATCAGTTCGATTTTGTCCGCGAAGCCGGGGCCCTCGCAGTTGAAGGCCCAGCCTAAGCACTGTCCGCCGGCGACAGCCTTGTAAATATTGCTTGTTACTTCTTTACCTTTTTCCAGTTCGATTTGCAGTTCCGCAGCCTGCTCGAATTTCTCGGCTTTCGGCAGCAGGTCTTTCATCAAATCATCCACTTTAGTGGTTTTGTTCTGTTCTATCCTGGGCGACCAGGCAGTGTTCGTTATCGCTATCAAGAGTCCGAAGAAAAATGACGCGGTAATGAGCAGCCAGCTTTGCTCGATAAAAAGTTTTATCTTAGACATTCGGCTTGCCTCCTGCCGGAGTAGGCTTGCAGAGTCTGTCGATGAGGGGTGTTACGCCATTCATCAGCAGCACGGAATACATCACGCCTTCAGGATATTCGCCGAGAACTCTTATAAGCATCGTTATTGTCCCTACACCGATACCGAAAATCCACATACCTTTTTTTGATAATGGTGCGGTGACAGGGTCGGTTGCGATGAAGAATGCCCCGATTAGCAGGCCGCCGCTGAACAAATGGCTCATCGGGGAAATGTAAGCCTGGTTATTGATAAAGTACATAATCGTAGCGAATGCTGTGGCTGATGCCATTACCGCCAGCGGGATATGCGGAGTGATTGTTCGTCTTATCAGCAGATACACCCCGCCGAGCAGCAGCGCCAGTGCGCTTGTTTCGCCGAGACAGCCGCCGACCTCGCCTTTGAACATCGCTTTGATTTGGGAATTTACGGTGTCGGCTCCTTGTTTTGTTTTTACGGCTTCTTTGCTCCACGATAACGGTGTGGCTTGTGTTCTCGCGTCGATTTTGTTTTCCGCGGAGATGACCGGCATAGAGGGGTCAATCGTAGCCGGGACCGTCCACGTCGTCATCAGCATACCGAATGATGCGGTTAGAAATGCTCTGCCGACCATCGCGGGGTTGAATATATTTGCACCCAATCCTCCGAAGACCATTTTTCCGATTGCGATGGCTACGGCGCTGCCGATTATCGCCGCCCATACAGGCAGCGCCGGCGGAACCGACAGAGCGAGGATGATGCCTGTAATTACCGCGCTGAGGTCGCCGATGGAGTTCGGTTTTTTTCTGATAACATTACAGAGCCATTCTGTTGCGACTGCTGAGATAACGCACGTTGCGATAAGGATTGCTGCGCGGATACGGAAATAGCAGCCTGCCGCTATCATGGCGGGCACCAGGGCGATTATGACATCAAACATCACCATGCGGGTCGAAAGCCGTTCGCTGATGTGCGGTGAATGTGAAACAGTTATATTTTTGAACATATTTTATTATCTCTTATTGTCACGTCCGCGGAATTACGCGGGCATTCTTTTTTCCTGTTTTGCGAGCAGTATCTTTCCTGTTTTGATGTATCCTGTCAGTTCTATATTTGCCGGGCAGACGTAGCTGCAGCAGCCGCACTCGATACACGCGGTAAGGTAGTAGTTTTTCGCCACGTCCATAAGATTATTTTTGACGGCGTGGGCTATCGCAGTCGGGACCAGGTTTTCGGGGCAGACATCGACGCATCTGCCGCATCGGATACAAGCTGTTTTGCGGCCGGTGAATTTGGCGTCTCCGATTTGTTGTTTTGTTAATATGGTTATGGCTCCGGTTGTCTTTGTAATCGGCGTTGTCAAATCAGCTACTGCAATTCCCATCATCGGGCCGCCGGCGATGACTTTTGCCGCCTTTTGCGTAATTCCTCCGCAGAATTCGATAAGTTCACCGATTGTTGTCCCTATCGCGGTGTAGTAATTGCCCGGCTTGGCGATTGCTTCGCCTGTAACCGTTACGACTCTGTGGGTTAAAGGCTTGTCGCAGACGACCGCTTCGGCTATCGCTGCCGTGGTAGCCACATTCAGTACTACCACGCCAATCATCGGCGGGATGCCGCCCGTGCGGACGGTTTTGTTTAAGACAGCTTTTATGAGTTGTCTTTCGCCGCCTTGCGGGTATTTGGTTTTAACGGGGACGACTTTGATATCGTCGTTTCCGGAATTTCCAAGCGCCTGGCGGATGGCCTCAATTGCCTGTGGTTTGTTATCTTCGATAGCGATAAAAACCTTTTGGCAGCCGGTTACCTTTTTGGCAATTTTGACGCCCGCGATAATCTGATGTGTCCACTCGAGCATAATCCGGTAATCGCAGGTAATGTAAGGTTCGCACTCACAGCCGTTGATAATCAAGGTTTCTTTCGGCAGTTTCGGATTCGGCTCTATTTTTACACTGGTTGGAAAACCGGCGCCACCCATACCGACAAGGCCTGCCTGGCGTATGGCGGCGCATATTTGTTCGACCGAATATTTTCCCGCATCGAAGCTGCTTGTGAATTTATCGCAGGCAGACTCTTTGGGCGGATTATTTTCAGCGTCTGCTTCGATAACCACCGCCTGGCTTCGCCCGAGGACCGCATGCGACTGGAGTGATATTTCCTTTACTTTGCCGTTGACGGGCGAATGAACCGGAGCAGAGACGAATGAGTCACTGTCTCCGATTTTCTGACCGGCCTGGACGGGGTCTGCTTTTTTAACCGTTGGTTTGCAGGCAGCACCTATATGCTGGCTGAGCATTATCGCGACCTGTTTTACAGCAGGGCCCTGCTGTATCGGGCTTTCGGATGTGAGGTTTTTGTTTTGGGGCGGATGCGTTCCGCCGGGAAAAGAAAATTTGCCTTTGATATTAGTCTTCATATTATCCGGTATTATCTGTTTTTACCAAGTTGTTTGCTTATTAGTTTTATAGTCAACATCACTGCAAAAGTTACGGACAAAGCCAGCAGGAAACTGATGGCTATTCGCAGGTCCTTTAGCTCTATTGTCCCGGCTAAAATTCTGTCAAAGATTCCCAAAGAGACGACGAAAAACAACAGAGGCAGCAGGAAAGCGACCGCAGAATCCAAGGCAATGGATTGTCCATTGACCTTGCCTAACTGCTGGTAGGTTTCCTGGCACTTGTTCTTTTGATTGCATCCCGGACAAGATTTTAGCTCTGCCATAGCTTTTACAGTCATATAGATAAACTATTTCTTATAATAAATATAAGTCGAATTTTCAAACAGAAATTATATAAATCATCCGTGTTTTTGTTAATAAGAAGAAGCTGTAAGGGTGAAGTAATGATTGCCTGGTTTCGCAGCTTGTGCTACGCGGTGAAAATAACAAAAGCCACAGGCAAACCCCGTGGCTGAATGGAGGAAAGACAATTTTGTAGAAACAGGTCAAAATGCCACGGCGGTAAAACTGCAGGGTTTTACTCTGACTGCATTATAGGCATCTATCTGTGAAATTGCAGGGCGGGGATATTTCCCCCGAAGATTAACCTGTGCTTTTCACATTTAGTTTTTCAATGAGTAGCCAGTTGCCTTCTTGCACTTGGGACAAACAACTCCTATGCGGTTCTGGTTAGTGATCATGTAGTCGAGGTATTCTCTGTTATCCATTTGCCATTCGTTTCCACAGCTGTTACACTTAATCGTAACGGTAGCCTCGCCGACTTCGGGGACGCTATTTCCGCCGGAGCTGTTTATGTAATATATTGTTCCAGCCGCAATTAAGCATACCAGAATAACTACGACCATAACGATTTTTTTAGTACCTTCTTCCATGCCATAATCTCCAAATAATAGACAGCAATACGGTTAGCGATTTACAGGGATAAACTATTACTTATTGCGTCGTTTGTCAAATGCTTATTTTCTTATTTGTTGTTATGTTGGGTTGGCATGTGCCATTTTCAGGATTTTGCCGGGTTCTTCCGGCATGCCTGTTCTGGCCGAAAGATAGGCCGCCTCGATGACGGCCATATTGTTCAGGTTCTCCCTGGCGCTGCTGCAAAGCTTGTTTTTATCAGGCGATAAGATGCTCAGGGCAAAGTTTTTCAGCAGTGCCGTATGCCGGGTAAATTCATCGTCGTCGTATTCTGATTTCTCGCTTGTTTGTTCATCGCCGTCGCTGACGATGAACTGAGCGTTGCTCGCCGTCAGGATTTTATCTTTGCCGTAGAGCTTCAGGATTTCCTGCTCTTTGCCAAAGACCTTACTGCTCGCTGTCAGATTGCCGAAGAATGAGTCCGTAAATTTCATTGTAACAACGGCGGTGTCCTCCGTTAAATACGACCGCTGCTGTCGGTCGCCGGCGGTGTTGGTATTTAGCGAATAGACCGTCTCCGGCATGGCGAAGTTCCAGACTATCTGGTCGATTATCTGGTAACAGTTGCGCAGCAGCACTCCGCCGCCGGCCAGTTTCGGGTCGGTTTGCCAGTCGCCGATGTGCTCGCCGCCGACGGCACAAAAGGCGGTTGTGAAGAAGAACTGCTCGGCTTGGTTTTGCTGCAAAAACTCCCGCAGGGCGAGAAAACTTCGGGCGAAACGTCCGGGATTCGCGACTGCGAATTTTACATTTTCATCATCGGCCAGACGGGCCAGCTCCACAGCTTCCTGAAAGTTCCTCGCAAGCGGGGCGAGCTTGAGTATATTGGTTTTCTTCTTTACCGCCATTTTGACGTATTCGTCGCAAGTGTGGATGGCGCCGGCAACCAGCAGGCAATCGAACTGATTTTGTATTATAAATCGGCGGTAATCATCGTAGCCGGTGCAGTTATATTTCAGGGCGGTTCGCTCGGCGAGTTTGGCGTCTTTGTCGGCGACAGCGGCGATTGCGAAATAATCGGTCTTTATGGCCGCTTCGAGCAGAAGCTGGCCCCTGCTGCCTAAGCCAAGAACCGCGGTTTTTAATTTGCTCTCGCTCATGATGCGGTATGATAGATGAAATTCGCAGATAGCTCAAAATGTTTTTTGAAAAGTTGACTTTTTTTGCTCTGTTAAAATGGGGGATTTGGGGTAGCATCATTTGCGCAAGTTGGCGCTGCGAAACATGCGCAAACTTACGGAAACTTACAATAATTTACCAAAACTTGCAGGAAATATTACAAAAGTGATACCAAACTTACACCAATTTTGCACCCCCCCTGCGCAAATGATCGCGCGGGGCGCAGACGACCGACGAGAGACGACAGACGACGAAAACCAACGGACAGGAAGGGGGAATTTTTTTAGCCACGAGGACACCAAGACACAAGGAAAAATTAACCACAAATTCACACGAATAGACACAAATTTATTGAGCCACGAAAAAGCACAAAAAACATAGAGAAAATTAGACGCGGATTTCGCAGATTACGCGGGGAATTTTGGTGTTGACGGATGAGGAGATAAGTGGAAATTTAAAAGTCAAACTGCAAAGTGCAAAATTGTGGAGCCGCTTCGCGGGGGTTTTGTTTTCTATTAAAAAGATTGTGGGGATTTAGGAAAGCGGGTAAAATGGGGTGAGCAACCGGGAGCGAAATACACATGATTGAGTTTTGTCGAAAAACTAAGATTTTCGTAGCGAAAATAAAAACTTTCGTTTAACCGTCAATCGGTACTTATTAACACAAATTACGCAGATTAAATATTTGGAAAGCGGAAATAATGTCATTACCCACAGCCTGCCCGACATGGGCCAAGATTACATTTGTGATTTGGATAATTTTTACTCTTATCGTGGTTCTGATACTATATATTCTGCAAAAAAAGGAGATGCCTGCGAATTCTAAATCTCCTTTATATGAAAAAACGGAACAAAGAGTAAATGATTTTTATGCCAAGCTCGATAAAGAGCAATTGACACCATGGTTTTTCTTTAACACCGGCAAAATATCTGTTAAAACGTATTATGGTGGTACTATTTGTTTCAGCGGTGAATTTTCTGGCTCTAAGAAAATGATTTTTTGGGAAGGTTATATAGAACCATTTCTCGAACACGGAATAACAGAAATACTTGAGCAAGTTGCTAATGATGCTTTGGAAAAACAATTAAATCCCGAACTATGTATCAACGAGGCGGCTATGTTGTTGGATGGAATCATAAATAATACTTATAATCAGATGGCAGAAATAGACCAAAGACTGTGAGGTAAGGGTAATCCCAAAAGCGTGAAACGCAAGGATGTAACCGAGAATATTGAAAAGATGCGTGTTTATTTACAACGTCACAAGGAGTCATTCTCTAAAATGGCAGCAGTAAAATATCAATATTTTTTAAATGTTGAGTCTCGTGAAAATAAGAATTTGTGGATTGCTCTAATAGCTTTAGGCGCCTCAATAATGTCAATATTAATCACTCTGTTTAAGAAGTAATACTCTGCCCTAAAAGATTTTGTTGCGAAAAACAGAGTTTGAAAAGTGTGAAAAGTGCGAAGGTGTGAAAAGTGCGAAGGTGTGAAAAGAAAGTAAGATAAGGTATGAAAGGTGAGAAGGGTGGGAAAAGTGGGAAAAGTGTGAAAGGTGAGAGAAATGGGGAAAGCAGCAGAGTCGTTTGAGGATTTGTATATTTATCAGCGAGCCAGAGAATTAGCCAACGCTGTATATAAAATCACAAAGAAAAATGGTTTTTCACGTGATTTCGGGCTCGTTGACCAAATTCGCAGAGCTGCGGTTTCTGTTCTTTCCAATATCGCTGAAGGATTCGAACGAGGAAGTAAAACCGAATTTATTCAATTCCTTTACATTGCCAAGGGCTCCTGCGGGGAAGTAAGGGCACAACTCCAAATCGCACAGGACCAGAGCTATCTCCAACAAGACGAATACCAGGGACTTTATGACCTTTGCAAACAGATTAATGGAATGATATCAAATTTTATCGCCCACCTTCAGAAAACCGATTATCAGGGTGAAAAGGTTAACCGACCTAAGCGGTTAGCTCTACAGAAGGATAAGCAACGGATGGACAAATTTTTCGCTTCTCACGGAATCAAGCTGCCGGATTACGACCAACAGTAAGTTCAATAATAGTACATTCACACTTTTCGCACTGTTCGTACTTTTCTAACCTCTGATTCTCCCAAACACAAGCCGGAAGTTTTTAATTTGAAAGCCCTCGCGGCGCTTGAGCGGAATTTAATCAAAACTGCGGTTACCTGCACCTAAAAATGGACTTAACCTATTATAACACAAATGATTACAGCGATAAATTGCCCTTTTTTGCGAGGGGAAAACGAACCCAATCAAAGCCAAATTGGAAGGTACACCTGCTCGGGGCGAGGGGCCGATATTTTATTTATTTTTGTTGTATTTTAAGGTCAAAATGATATAATGCCGAACCTTAATGGGGCTATTCTTAAACGTCTCTCAGGAATGGCCCCAAAAAAAGGTTCGAGAGACAAATTTTACGGCCCATTAAAAGGGCCAATAAAGGAGATTATTGTGGGTACAGGTACAGTAAAATGGTTCAATGGTAAAAAAGGTTTTGGATTTATAAGTCCTGATGACGGCGGCGAAGATTTGTTCGTTCACCACTCTGAAATCAAGACGAACGGCTACGCCAATCTCGAAGAAGGCCAGAAGGTCCAGTTCGAGGTAGGTCAGGGCAAAAAAGGCCCCTGCGCTACAAACGTAGTTCCTGCATAGTTCAAAGCAAGAAACCTGAAAGCCAATGGGCTTCGCAAAAAGCGGAGCCCATTTCATTTTCGCAATTCGCAATTGGTTCGCTGGCTAAACAAACCCAGCCAACGTGTTGGCGGGGCTAACCTATATTATTAAGGCCGTCGAGGCACAACTGCGACCATGTTTCCATAGTGTTGCGGACTTGCCTTAGCTCGTCGGCGGTCATAAATGCCATCTGTGTAATCATCTGCTCGCGTCTGCTGACCTTCGGCTCATCGAGTGTCCACAAGTGAACGACTCCGAGATGCACCTGGCCGACCTCGTTTGAATCATCGTTGAGCAGGGCGACGATGCGGTCGGTATGGTTGGCTTCTACGGAGACTTCTTCCGCGATTTCACGCTCGACGGCGATTTCGTACACTTTCCGAAAATCCGTATCGAATAAGGGGACTTCATTATCAACCGGGTTTATGTGGCCTCCGATTCCGAGGGAGCGTTTTGCGACAAGGCGGGTTTCTCCTGCGCGTTTGCCTCGGACGTAGTTAAGGTATTTGCCGTCGCAGGTCATAATTACGTATGGAATAAGCTGTTTGTAAGAAGGGTCCTTTTCCGCTTTTGAGCGGGGCATAAAGCTGGGGGTTCCGGGGGCAAAGATTTTGTTTAGGTAGCGGTCAACATCGAATATGAGTCCGTTGAACGAGCCTGCCTGTTCAAAGACTTTTCGCTCGATGACCAGCACCTGTTCTTCCTGGGCCATGTTGTTACTCCTTACATTGGAACAGTTAATAGGTTAGGGCGTCTAATGGCTCCGGATTGTTCCTGTTTGGAATAATGAAGTGCTCCGGCACCGGAAATTGCGAGGACAAAAGCAGGACTTCTTTTCCCACTTCTTCGATTACAGATTCGTTGTCGATATTTTCAGCGACTTTATTTATAAGTATGGCGATCTGTTTGGCCTGTTCTTCTTTCATTCCGCGAGATGTTATCGCTGGCGTACCCATACGTATTCCTGACGGGTCGGCAGGATGGGCAGGGTCAAGAGGCGTGGTGTTATAATTAGCGACTATCTTCGCTCTGTCGAGCGCTTTTGCCAGTTTTTTACCGGAGATTTTTTTGTTTTGCAAATCAATCAGGATTAAATGATTGTCTGTTCCGCCGGATGAGAGATTGAAACCGAATTCGAGAAGTTTTTCTGCCAGAGCCTTTGCGTTTTTGACAATCTGTTTTGCATAGGCGACGAACTCCGGTGTGTTGGCCTCGGCCATTGCTACCGCGATAGCGGTGACAGTGTGCATATGTGGGCCGCCCTGCAGACCCGGGAAAACAGATTTGTCCACGTTTGCGGCGTGTTCAGCTTTGCAAAGCAACATTCCGCCGCGAGGTCCGCGCAGGGTTTTGTGCGTTGTGGTCGATACGATGTCCGCATAAGGGACTGGACTTTTATGTATGCCTGCTACGACAAGGCCTGCGATGTGAGCTATATCGCTGACGTGGCAGGCACCTACTTTTTTCGCGATTTGGCCGAATATTTCGAAATCAATTTGTCTCGGATAGGCAGTTGCACCGGAGATAATGATTTTTGGTTTGTGCTTTTTCGCGAGGTCTTCAATCTGGTTGTAATCCAATCTGCCGGTTTTCGGGTCGATAGTATATTGAACGGAGTTAAATATCTTGCTTGTTACGTTTACTTTCCAGCCGTGGGTGAGGTGTCCGCCATAGGGCAGGGATAAGCCCATAATAGTATCACCGGGTTTTGCCAGCGCCAGATATGCGGCCCAGTTTGCTATCGAGCCGGAGTAGGGCTGGACGTTGGCGTAGTCTGCTTTGAACAGTTTCGTTGCACGTTCACGGGCTATCTTTTCGATGAGGTCTGTTACCTGCTGGCCTTCGTAATATCGTTTTCCGGGATAGCCTTCGGCGTATTTGTTTGTAAGGCAGCTTCCGCTGGCTTCCATTACGGCTCTGGATACATAATTTTCAGATGGGATGAGCCGGATGCAGGCGCTTTGGCGAGCTTTTTCCTGTCTTATCAATTCGTAAATCTGAGGGTCATACCGTTCAAGGGCTGTTGCCATATTAATTCTCCCTAATTCAGTTAGAGACCTTGTCTCCAACGCGGCAAAAACGACTATTTTTAATTATTTTATTCGAAGTTTTTATAGCATACCCCTGCTTTTTACACAAGTATTTATTTATTGACAAAATCTGGCCGAAGTTTAGGATAAACGCTTTAAGGTCGCGTCGGGAAAAGGGAACCGGTTAAAACATATGCCAGAAAAAGATATAAGTCAGATATTGGCTAAAGCCATGGAATTTTTTGAAAGAGCCGGGGAGGCTGCGGAGAGGGATGATTTCGAGATCGCTATCGATATGTATATTGATGGTCTTCGCCATGTGCCGGATGCGGTGCAGGATGGCCATATAAAGCTTCGTGAAATGGCGCTTCGGCGGGAAACTCAAGGCGGGTCAAAGCCTTCAGCGGCGGAAGCAGCGGAACGATTAGGTGGTAAAACAGCTCTCGAACAGATGCTCGGAGCCGAGTACCTTCTTGCAAAGAATCCGGGTCATTTGCCGTACGCCGAGGCGATACTAAAGGCTGCGGTGGCAGGCGGTTACAAAGAGACGGCTAAATGGATTGCCGATTTGATGTTTCTGGCGAATAATAATGCCAAGAAGCCGTCTTTACCAATATATCTTTTGTTGAAGGATTCATACACGGCAGTCGGTCAATTTGACCGGGCTGCTGCTGCCTGCCGGAACGCCATAAAATTTAAGCCAGGGGACAAGAATTTAGTCGAGGAATTAAAGAGCCTTTCCGCCAGGCTGGTTGCTGAGCACAGCAAGGGCAGTGAAAAGGGTGTTGCGAAGTCGCAAGACAGCCATTCCCCAGCGGTTGAAGCGGCAAAAGGGGCAAAGCAGCCAGAGGCCGTGTCGGAGGAAGACGAGGTGCGGTTATTAGAGAAGGCCGAGGCCTTTTTCAAAGTAGCCGGCAATTCGGCTGAAGTGGACAATTTTGATTATGCTATCGATATGTACCTTGAGGGTTTGCGTTGTGCGCCTGATGCGCTTCAAAGCGGGCATATACCGCTTTGTGAGCTGGCGCTTCGCCGGCAGGGCAAGGGGGGCAAGAAACCGTCGATGCTGGAAAGAGTAAAGCGTCTTCGGGGAGGTAAAACGGCACTCGAGCAGATGCTTAACGCCGAGTATCTTTTCGCGAAAGAGCCAGCTCATTTACCGTATGCCGAGGCGATGCTGAAGGCTGCGGTGGCGGGCGATTATAGAAAAACGGCAGGCTGGATAGCTAATTTCGTGTTCCAGGCAAATAACGCCGCGGAGAAACCATCTTTGCATACATACGTGTTGTTAAAGAATTCATACGAAGCCCTTGGTGAGCTTGATAAGGCGGTTGCCGCGTGCCAGCACGCCGTCAGACTTAAACCCGAAGACGCAGAAATAGCGGATGAATACAAACGGCTCTCGGCGGAGCTGACCGTTTCGAGCGGCAAATATGACCAGGATGGAGATTTCAGAAAGTCTATAAAGGACCGCGAAGGTCAGGAAAAACTTCAGGCCCAGGAGAGCGTAGTCAAGAGCGAGGATTACCGCCGCTCGGCGGTTGAGCAGGCCAGAAAAGCGATGGCGCAGAACGCTAACCTGCCCAAGAATATATTTAATCTGGCCGAGGTCTTATCAGAGTTGCGAAACGACAAAGATGAGAACGAGGCGATAAATCTGCTGGAAGATGCATATAAAACAAGGAGGGATTTCAGCTTTAAGCAGCGAGCGGGCGAGTTAAGGATAAAGCAGCTCAAACGTAAGATAAGAGAGGCTGAAACGGCTCCTGAAGCCGAGTCGAGGGCAGCGGAATTGTCGGCGCATCTTAATGAGACTGAATTGGGGCATTACCGTCTTTGCGTGGAGAATTATCCGACCGACCTGCGGGTCAAATACGAATATGGTGTTCGTTTGGTCCGTGATAAGAGATATGACGAGGCGATACCTTTGTTCCAGGAGGCACAGCGGGACCCGCGACACAAGATTTCAGCAATGAATAAAATAGGGTTTTGCTTCTTTATGAAGGGCTGGTTCACCGATGCGATAGAGGTTTTTACGCGGGCGATAGAATCCTATGAGATAAAAGAAGATGGCATTGCCAAGGAATTACGGTATAATCTTGCCCGTTCCTATCAGGAACATGGCGACGGCGAGAAGGCGCTGGAGATTTATCGCAAGATGGCGCAGCTTGATTTCGGATATAAGGATATTCGCCAGCAGATAGATAAATTGAGAGGCAAGAATCCGTAAATAAGGTTATAGTGATTTTCAGGAGAAAACAGTGGCACATTCGTTATCAGCAAAGAAAAGAGTAAGACAAAACACCAAAAAAAAGGCAGTTAACCGCGCTCGCAAGAGTCAAATAAAGACGCAGGTGAAGCGTCTTGAAACGGTATTGGCCGGCGGTGACGTAAAGGCAGCGAGTGAACAATACAAACTTGTTGTGAAGAAATTAGACAAGACCGCTACAACGAGCACAATGCACAAGAAAACCGTTGCCCGAAAGAAATCACGTCTTGCCAAGCGGCTTAACGCTCTTAAGGCGAAAGTCGGATAATATACTTCCTTGCCGGGGCAAGATACGGCGGAGTTTTTATTTTGATTTCAGGTGAATATATCGCCCGGTCGATACTAAAATTGATTGGGCGATTTTTTTTATAAGTTTGTCAAATGTCCGAGATTTACAAAAGACAAATAATAAAATTTTTGAAGCACCGGGATTACACGCCGTTGAAGGTTGTGCCGTTGGCCAAAGCTATCGGCGTAAGCCCGGAAGATTATCCGCAGTTCAAGCTGGCCTTCGAAGAGCTTCACGGGGCGGGGCACGTAATTATAGGTTCTGGTAATTTAGTTAGCCTGCCGCCGTTATCAGGCCAAATCATAGGAACATTCAGGGCAAACCCCAGAGGGTTCGGTTTTGTAACGCCTCGTGAATCCTACCTGCAAGGTGATTTGTTTATACCTCCGGCCGCGACGGCTGAAGCAATGACCGGAGATATTGTCGCAGCCCAGGTCATCAGATGTGGTAAGCAGGCAGGTCAGGTGCGGTGCAGCGGCAGGATAGTCGAGATTCTCGAACGAGCGCAAAACAGGATTGTGGGGACGTTAGTGAAACGGCCGGAGGGATGGCTGCTTGAGCCGGACGGAAAAGGATTTGTCGAACCAATCGGCGTTGACGATGTTACCGCAAAGAATGCGAGAGAAAAGGACAAGGTAATCGTCGAAATAATGACCTGGCCAACGGAGAAGTTTTTGGCCCGCGGTGTGATTATAGAGGTGCTCGGCAGGGCGGGGCAATATGAAAGTGAGATAAGGTCGGTAATCCATCAATATCATTTGCCGGGTGAATTCGAGAACGATTGTATCGAGCAGGCCCATGAAGCTGCCGCCGGATTTAAGCCGGAAAAGATGGATTTCCGCCTTCGCGGGAATGACAAAAGAGAGGATATAACCGGCAAGGTGGTTATTACGATTGACCCTCCGGACGCGAAAGATTTTGACGACGCGATAAGTATCGAAAAAGACGCGAAAGGCAACTGCGAGCTTGGCGTTCATATAGCAGATGTCAGTTCCTTCGTAACAGAAGATTCGCCGCTGGACGTCGAGGCGAAAAGTCGCGGAAACAGCTCATATCTTCCGGGCAGGACCATACCGATGCTGCCGGAGGTTTTGAGTAATGGTATTTGCAGTCTTCAGCCGGGGCAGAGACGCTTTTGTAAAAGCGCATATTTAACTTACGACCGACAGGGTAATATCACAGGCAGACGTTTCGCCAACAGCATTATTAATTCGACACAGCGTTTGACCTATGTGCAGGCAGACAAGGCCTTGAAGGGACAGACCAAAGGAATTAAACCTGAAGTGGTCAGGCTGCTGAAAGATATGGAGGCTCTTAGCAGGGCGATTGAAAAACGGCGGGAAAAGAACGGGATGATACATCTGGATTTGCCGGAGATTGAATTGGTGATGGATAAGAGCGGGCGGGTCGTTGATGCTCACCCGGCCGAGACGAGCTATCCGCACACGATAATCGAGATGTTTATGGTCGAGGCCAATGACGCGGTAGCTGCGTTTCTCGACCGGCACAACATACCCTTTATGCGGCGGATTCACCCTGAGCCTGACGCATTGGGAATGAAAAATTTATCGCAGATTGTCAAGATGTTCGGGGCCAGTATGCCGAAGACGCCGGGCCGTGCCGACATACAGGCGCTGCTGGCTTCGGTTAAGGGTGCGGATTGCTCGTTTGCGGTGAATTTGGCGGTGCTGCGAAGTTTCGAAAAGGCCCAGTATTCACCGCTGAGTATAGGGCATTTCGCACTGGCGTCGCTTCACTACTGTCACTTCACCAGCCCGATACGGCGATATGCGGATTTGCTTGTGCATCGTGTTCTAGATTTTTGTCTGCGGAATCAACTTGATACGGCCAAGCAAAACTCAGCCGGGCCGGATTTGACAGAGATTGGAAAGCACCTGACCTTTACCGAGCAGCGGTCAGAGGGTGCGGAGAAAGAACTGAAAACCGTTTTGATATTGCAGATGTTAAGCAAACGCCTCGGCGAGGAGCTGGATTGCGTAGTGACCGGGCTGGCGAATTTAGGCGTGTTCGTGCAGTCGCAAAAATTCGGCATCGAAGGCCTGATAGTGATGGAGGATTTGGGCGGTGACATCTGGAAATACGACCAAAAGGCCCAGAGTGTTACGGGGATTCGTACAGGTTCAACCGTTCGTTTGGGCAAGGTGATAAAGGTGCGTATAGTTTCGGTGAATGTTCCCGCCCGGCAGTTAAGTCTGGTTCCTGTCAAGCCGCTGGCTGAGGTCGGCACTGGAAGCTCATCCCGGCGCAGGCACAAAGCTGTTGCGGGAAGGAAAGACAGGGGTGCAAAAAACCCCAGAAAGCCAAATCGCAGAAGAAGACGCAGATGAAGCCAATCGCCAGGCAAGTTCTAAAGAAAACCATCGGGGTTATACTGGTTATCGCAGGTTTCGCAGCTTTAGTTACACCGTTTACTCCCGGTTCGTGGCTTGCGCTGATAGGGCTTGAAATGCTTGGTTTTGGTTTTTTGCTGGAGAACAGAATCGGCAGGGCAATAAAAAAGAAGTTTGAGCGTTTTAAAGGCAAGTCCACGTAAAACAGAGTACACCAGCCCGACTTCGCTAAAGCTTCCGTCTTTTGCTTTCGCTAAAATTTTCGTCTTCGCGTGTTAGGCCTGATGAGATGACGGACAAGTAAGCTACGCCGCGACAAGCTTTCTTGACATCGTGCTGAAATTCTGCAATACTTATTTCGATGCTGACTAAACTAAGTAAAATTCTTATAAAGATTTTCGGCTCCCGCAACGAGCGATTAGTAAAGGCGTATTATATCGTTGCCAAACAAGCGGGACAGTTCGAAGAGCAAATACAAAAGCTCAGCGATGAGGCATTGAAAGCAAAAACGGCGGAGTTCAAGGCCAAATTAGCAGCGGGCACTAAGCCTGCTGATATACTGCCTGAGGCTTTTGCGGTTGTCCGTGAGGCGTCAAGGCGAAATACCGGGATGCGGCATTTTGACGTGCAGCTTATAGGCGGCAATGTCCTCTATGAGGGCAGGATTGCGGAGATGGTGACGGGAGAGGGTAAAACGCTGGTGGCGACACTGGCGGCATACCTTGTTCATCTTACGGGCAGGCATGTTCATACGATTACGGTCAACGATTATTTGGCCAAGCGTGACTCGGAATGGATGGGGCCGATTTATAACGCTCTCGGATTGACCGTAGGAGCGATTCAGGCGGATATGGATACGGCAGGTGGTGATAGAAAGGCCCAGTACGCCTGCGACATAACATACGGGACGAACAACGAGTTCGGATTCGATTATCTCCGTGATAATATGAAACTGTCGCTCGAGCAAATGGTGCAGGGGTCGCTCGAATACGCAATAATCGACGAGGTCGATTCGATTCTAATCGATGAGGCAAGGACGCCTTTGATTATATCGGGGCCTGCCTTCGATGATGTCACCAGATATGGAAAAGCAGACGAAGTGGCAAGGAAATTAATTTCCCTGCAAAGTAATTACGACCGTATAAAAAAACAAATCGATTCTTCCGAACGGACGCGGGCCAACGCTGAGGGCGAACTGGCTGACGCGAAAAAGGACAAAGACAGCAAGCGAATCGAGCAGGCCCATAAGGCGATTGATAAGGCTGAAGAAGAGTTTAATTCGGCACAGGATAAATTGGCCGGGGCCACGCAGTATTACGAGGTCGAATACGACAAAAAAGCGGTACATCTGACCCACGAAGGTGTGGGCTCGGCGCAGGAAATAGCGGGGGTAGGTTCGTTTTTCACCGGCTCAAATATGGATTGGCCCCATTTGTTGGAGCAGAGCCTGCGGGCACACGTGACATTCGAAAAGGAAAAAGATTACGTTGTCATGGAGGGCAAGGTAATTATCGTTGATGAGTTTACAGGCAGGCTGATGCACGGCAGGCAGTGGTCCGACGGGCTGCACCAGGCGGTAGAGGCAAAAGAAAATGTCTCTGTAAAAGAAGAATCCCAAACACTTGCTACTATCACGCTGCAGAATTTCTTCAAGTTGTACGAACAGATATCGGGGATGACCGGCACGGCTACCACCGAATCCGAAGAGTTTATGAAGATATACGGACTCGAGGTCATTGTGATACCGACCAACGAACCCTGCATCAGGGATGACCAGGAAGATGTAATCTATAAATCAATGCACGAGAAGTTTGGTGCGATAGTCGAAGAGATAAACAACGTTAGTACCGCTGGTCGGCCGGTGCTTGTGGGTACGGTAAGTATAGAAAAGAATGAGGCATTGTCCAATGCTCTTAAAGCGCGGTACGGCAAGGAATATGAACACGAAATTTTGAACGCCAAGCAGCACGAACGCGAGGCTTCTATTGTAGTCAAAGCCGGCCATCAGCACGCCAGCAGAGACGGTAAGATGCGGGGCAATATAACAATTGCGACAAACATGGCCGGACGCGGGACGGATATAAAACTCGGCCCCGGCGTTGCTGAAATTGGCGGCTTGCATGTCCTCGGTACAGAACGTCACGAGGCAAGACGTATTGATAACCAGCTTCGGGGACGATGCGGCAGGCAGGGGGACGCGGGTTCGAGCCAGTTTTTCCTTAGTTTCGATGATGAGCTGATGCGGACTTTTGCGCCGGAATGGACGGTCAAGGCGCTTTCATGGATTGGATGGGAAGAAGGTCAGCCGATTTATCACAGCCGAATAAGCAAGGGAATTGAAAAGGCGCAGAAAAGGGTCGAAGAGCGGAACTTCGAGACACGCAAGAGTCTGCTCGAATACGACGAGGTGATGGACTACCAGAGAAAAATTTTCTATTCCCGCAGGCGCAAGATTTTAACGGGTAAAGGCCTTAAAAATATTATCGAAGAAATGATAGAACGCTCTATCGCGGATAATTGCAATAGCATTCTTGCCGGCGGTTATCCTCTGAAGTGCATCCTCGAATGGGCCAGGACGAACTTCGGCGTTGATTTGAAGCCCTCTGATGTTACCGGCGCCGAAGCGGAAGAGATTGAACAATTGATTAAAGAGCAGGCAAAGGGTACTACCGCCAACGAAATATCGCTTTCCATGGGGGAGTATCTCGAAGACTACGCTGACCAGAAAAGCTGGGACATAGCTGGTTTGTGCAAGTGGGCGATGAGCGCATTCAAAGTCAGTTTAAGCCCTGCCAAAGTCAAACAACAGGAGCCGGAAGAGATTGAAGAGCAGTTAATCAGTGCTGCCGCCGAGCAAATCGACAAGAAAGATTGTTCGCCGCTGGCTGAATTTTTGAAAGAAGATTTTGCCGTTCGCAGATTTGCCGAGTGGGCACAGAATAAATTCGATATGAAATTAAATGTCGAAGAGATAACGGACCTGAACGCATCTCAAATCCGAAAGCTCATCGGTGAAAAGGCCTCGGCCAAATACAGACAGCGGGAAATTGAATATCCTGTCGAATTTGCGATGAATATGGTTTACGGGCCGCAAGGGCCCAACGTCTATGCGTTCGAGTCATTGGCCAACTGGGTGAACAAAAAATATAATGCCGGTTTTTCAATTGAGCAGGTACAGAATACCAAACCCGGCGTTCTGCATAAGCAACTGCTCGAATTAAGCAAAAGCTTTAACGACGGCCAATTGGAGCAGGAGCTCGATGAAAAAATTGCCGGATTAAGCATTGCCGAATTGACGAACTGGGCCAACGAAAGATTCGAGGCCTCTTTGAGTGAGGACGACCTTGGCGATGAAACGCAGCGCAAAGAGAAGTTGTCGGAATCGGCCAGAGAATTTTTGCGTGCCGAGCTAAGTGACCTTGAAAAATACGTACTGCTTCAGATTTACGACAGCACATGGAAGGACCATCTTTATTCGATGGACCACTTAAAGAGCAGTGTGTGGATGCGCTCCTTTGCGGAAAAAGACCCGAAGATTGAATACAAACGCGAAGGCTTCCGGATGTTCAACGAAATGCTCGCAAGTATCGAGGACCGGGTTACGGATATTATCTTCAAGGTCCACTTAGAAGCCGGCGCCAGGGCCAAGAGTGTCTGGAAGGTAAGTCAAACGGTCCATGACGAGGTAGGGCAATTCGCGATGGCTGAACAGCAGCGTGCCGCGGCCCAGGCGCCGCAGGGCGAACAAAAAGTAAAACAAATCAAGCTCGAACAGCCCAAAGTTGGGCGAAACGACCTCTGTCCGTGTGGAAGCGGCAAAAAATATAAAAAATGCTGCGGTAAGAACGGATAAGCAGGGCCTCGGGATATAAAAAAAGAAAACATCGAGTAAATCCAACTACTCGATGTTTTCCGGAGGGGAGAAAAACTTTGTTCTGCTACTCTTCTATCGGCCAAAAACTTATCATCACTTTAGCACGGGTTGGTTCTTCTTGTTTGGTCTTATAATAATTACGCTACCGGTAGAATAAGGCTTTAAGTTTGTGGTTAGCCGTGAGTTTTGGGTGGGATAGGAGGCAAGAGTTTTGCTAATATAATGCCATCAGGCATAAGCCCGACTTATAGCCGGGATGTTAGAGTTTTTTAATCCATCTGAATCTGAAGACCTGACGAATCTTTTCCGTAAATCGAGCTCCAAGATGCTGTGTGCTGGTTTCAAATTCCATTTGCTTCAAATCACGCGTAGTGGGTTTGGCCGGCGGCCTGCCGAATATCGATAGTAAACCGCCTGCGAGCAAGCCAAGAAACGAATTTAGTTTAGTGCGAATAGACATTTTAAAATCATACCAAACGGTATTGTAATGCGTGGCAGCCGATAGAGCCAATATGTTTTTGAACAGAAAAATTCCTGAAAAAACCCTTGACAAAGTTAGGCAAGACTAACTATATTAGCGTTAGCTTACTAATAATACTAAAAGGGTTATTATGGCAGCGAAAGGCAGTAAATTAAGCGCATCTCTTGAGGATTACCTCGAGGCGATTTTTAATGTGGCGGGCGAATCTAACGTGGCCCGCAGCAAGGACATAGCGGAATTGCTCGGCGTATCGCGGGCATCTGTTACCGGGGCGTTGCGGGTTTTGAAAACAAAGGGTCTGGCGAATTATAAGCCATACGATTTTGTTACGCTTACCGAGGCCGGCCGGGCGAGCGCGGCGGAAATCGTGCGAAAGCATAATATTCTTAAATCCTTTTTTATCAATCTGCTGGGCGTTGAAAAAGACATTGCTCAGCAGGCGGCGTGCAAGACTGAACACGCGCTCGGGCCGGAGGTCATAGCGAGGATGCTGTCGTTTATCGAGTTTGTTACCAAAAACAGCAAAAAGGGATACGACTTGGCGGATAAGTTCAAGAAGTTCTACAAAAACAACAAAGAAAGAAGCAAAAACAGAAATGACAAATGAGCAGCTAAGGCCGTTGTCGAAGGTCAGGATAGGCGAGACAGTTAAGCTGGTCGGTGTAAACGCCGGGCAGGGCTTAAACTCCCGGCTGGCTTCGATGGGGCTTGTGCCGAATGTGGAAATAACCGTGGTAGGGGGCGGGCACCCGGGGCCTTTTGTGATAAGCGTTAAGAAGTCCAGGATGATGCTGGGCAGGGGTGTGGCGCGCAAGATTATGGTGTTGTAAAAATGCGATTATGAAAAAAATCACCGCAGCAATAGCAGGTAATCCCAACAGCGGCAAAAGCAGCATATTCAATATGCTGACCGGTGCGCGTCAGCACGTAGGCAATTACCCCGGAGTGACGGTAGAAAAAAAAGAGGGGCTGTGCAGATATAAAGACTATGAGATAACGGTTGTGGATTTGCCGGGGACTTACAGTCTGTCGGCTTATTCGGTAGAAGAGCTTATCGCGCGTAATTTTATAATCGAACAACAGCCTGACGTTGTGATAGACGTTGTCGATTCTTCGGTCATCGAACGCAACTTATATCTGGCGACACAACTGATGGAGATGAACGCTCCTTTAGTTCTGGCGTTCAATATGAGCGATATCGCTGCTCAAAAGGGTTTGCATTTCGATATCGAGTATTTGTCGCAGCTTCTGCAGACAAAAATAGCCCCGACCATCGGCAATAAACAAAAAGGCAAAGAGAAACTGCTGGACGCTATTATAGAGACGGCCCGGCAGGGCAGGGCAGAGAGGGTTCATAAAATAAATTACGGAGAGGAAATTGAAACCGAGCTGGAAAAACTTGAAGCCCTTATCGCCGAGAAAGAAGGACCTCTGTCGCAGAAGCTTGGGAGGCGATGGCTGGCGATAAAACTGCTCGAGCAGGATAGTGAGATAAGAGGCAAGATTGGCGATGAGAGTGTTCTTGGGGCCGCGGCGGGCAGTGTCGAGCATCTTAGAAGTATTTTCGGCGACGAGCCGGAGATAGTTATCGCCGACAGGAGATACGGATTTATATCGGGGGCGTGTCAGGAGACTATCAAAAGCACGGTTGAATTGCGTCACGACAGGAGCGATATGGCGGACGGTGTTTTGATACATCGGGTTTTGGGTCTACCGATATTTTTGTTTTTGATGTACCTGGTGTTTGTGCTGACGTTCAGGATAGGTGAATACCCGATGGGCTGGCTGGAACAATTTTTCGGCTGGCTGGCAGGGACGATAACTAACTTCTGGCCGGCGGGGACTGAAAGCTGGTTGAAATCGCTTTTGGTCGATGGCGTTATAGGCGGAGTCGGGGGCGTGATTGTGTTTTTGCCGAATATACTGCTGCTGTTTATGGCGATTTCGTTACTCGAAGATTCCGGCTATATGGCGCGGGCGGCGTTTATTATGGACCGCGTAATGCACAAGCTCGGCCTGCACGGAAAAAGCTTCATACCGATGCTCATAGGGTTCGGCTGTTCGGTTCCTGCGATTATGGCGACACGAATACTCGAAAACAGGCGCAACCGTCTGACGACGATAATGGTAATACCCTTGATGAGCTGCGGGGCAAGGCTGACGATTTACGCGCTCTTGATACCTGCTTTTTTCGCCGAAGGGTGGCGTGGGCCGATGCTCTGGGTTATTTATCTTATAGGGATTCTTCTGGCCGTTATATGTGCGAAGGTTCTGCGTCTGACAGTCTTTCGAGGCGAGACCGTTCCGTTTGTTATGGAGCTTCCGCCTTACCGGATGCCGAAATTGAAATCGATTTGTATTCATACCTGGCACCGAGGTTGGATGTACCTGAAAAAGGCAGGCACAATAATTCTCGCCATATCGATTCTCCTCTGGACAATGGGCAGTTTCCCGAAGCCGAAGCCGGATTCACTCACCGGTCTGAATGCCGGCGAGATTCAGCAGAAAAAACTGGAGTATTCCGTGATGGGCAGAGTCGGCAGGGCGATAGAGCCTGTGATTAGGCCATTGGGGTTCGACTGGAAAATCGGAACGGCCTTGATTGGTGCGGCCGCAGCGAAAGAAGTATTTGTCTCGCAGCTGGGGATAGTTTACGCTGAGGACCAAGGCCAAACGCTTCGGCAGAAATTGCAGGCCAGCTATACGCCTTTGGTTGGCTTTTGCATTATGCTGTTTTGCCTGATTAGCGCGCCTTGCGTTGCGACGGTGGCGATGACAAGGCAGGAAACAAACTCGTGGGGATGGGCGCTGTTTCAATTCTTCGGCCTGACCGGTTTGGCCTATGCCGTGACTTTTATTGTCTATCAAATCGGCTCTCTTTTCGCAGGATAATTGGGTTCGTTTGGGTTCGTTTTGACCAAGTGTCCATTGTTGATTTTTCGCTGCAATTCATTGTTACTGCTAATGTTGCAAGCATTTGACTTTTTGAAAAATTGGGTTCGTTTTGCATAATTAAG
>JAQTMR010000021.1 GCA_028714255.1 Phycisphaerae bacterium
GTTGGAATCGCTAGTAATCGCGTATCAGCTATGACGCGGTGAATGTGTTCCTGAGCCTTGTACACACCGCCCGTCAAGTCATGGGAGTCGTAAGTACCCGAAGCCGGGTTGTTAACCGAAAGGAGACGCCTGTCTACGGTAAGTGCGATGACTAGGACTAAGTCGTAACAAGGTAGCCGTAGGGGAACCTGCGGCTGGATCACCTCCTTTCTAAAGGATAATTTAGACTGTATTACGTTATTGCGTAATGCTGAAGTCGGGCACTTTCGTTTGCTATGGCTTAGCTGTTCTTGATATTAAAAAAGCCCTGCGGTTTCCCCGTAGGGCTTTTTGTTTGCGCATACGCATGATGGTTTTTCTTATTGATTTTGTTACTTATAGAAAGTATTTTGTGACAATTAGGTATCGGTTTCGATAAGGAGTCTGAAATGTTGCCAGAATCAGAAATTGAAGTAATCCGAAATGAAGTAAAAGATGAAATTAACAATTTAATAATCGGATGTGAATCACTAGATATGGAGTTAGCATTCAAGGTGTTTTCCAAGACTTCTGATTTTTTTATGATTGCAAGTAACGGCTATTATTATGACTATCAAACCTTTTTTAATAATAACAAAAATTACCTTGATAACTGTTCGGAATTCAAATTAACAACATTAAAGGAAGAAATTAAAGTTCTTGCCGACGATTTAGTAATAGTGTCCTGGATTTACAAAGCCATCGCCACGTTGAAAACGGGAGAGCAGGATATTTGGGATAAGGCAGGAGCAACATTCTTATTTAAAAAAATAGATGATGATTGGAAAGTTATTAATTACCAGGAGTCGTCATTGCCTCCTGAAAGAAAATAGCAAATAATAGATTATATTTATAAGTGAGCCCTGTCTTCAGACGGGGCTTTTTTATTTGGGCGAAGAAGTCCTCTTGATGTAATATAAACATATCTAAATAAAAAAAACTAATCTTACGGGATTTTTTGCGCCCGATTATGCCCAAAAACAAGACTTATATAATAGAGACGTGAAAAAAGAATCAGAAACAATCTTAGTTCAGGCAGCTTTGGATGGAGACTCCGAAAGCTTCAGCCGGTTTTGTGAGCGATACTACTCAGCTATCGTTGCGATAGCATATTCACGCCTCTCTGACCGTAATCTGGCTGAGGATGCCGCTCAGGAAGCGTTTTTGGTCGCCTTTCGCAATATTTCGCAGCTGAAAAAGGCAAGCCATTTCGGCCGGTGGTTAGCGAAAATCAGCCGGAATATAGCAAGTGATATGGCAAAGGCAAGAAGAAGGGATAAGCTTATTCCAATTGAAGATTGTGATTCTGTCTCGAACAACAGGGACGAACAGGACAATGTTGATGTAGTTAGAAGGATTATTTCGGGGCTGCCCGTTAGGATAAGAGAAGTGATTTATCTTAGGTACTACGAGAAGATGAGTTATCAACAGATTTCGAATATGCTGGGAATTTCTCAAGAAGCAGTCAACGGCAGACTGAGAAGGGCTAAAAAGGCCATAGCCAGAAAACTGCGCAGCAAGAGCTCCGTGGAGGTAAAACTATGAAAGAGCAAAAAGATGAAAAATGGCTCGATGAGACTATTTCCCGGGCAGTAGATTTAGGCCAGCTCGATTTTGATAAAGAGAAATGGAGGCAAAAGTATATTCTGAAAAAATCAGATGAAGCAACGTCTTCGTATGTAAAAGTTAAACCAAATTACAATATATGGAGATTTATCATGGAAAGTAAAGTTACAAAATATTCAGCAGCAGCAGTAGTTGCTCTTGCAGCAGCGTTGGTTCTACTAAGTCCCTTTGGAATACCGGGAAACAGCGGCGTTGTCCTCGCAGATGTTCAGCAAAAAGTCGCCGATATTGAGACAATGATAATACGAGGCACAAAGACCTTTACGCATCCGGGCAAGGACGGCGATGTGTTCGAATTAAACGGGGTGAAATTCGAATTCGACCTCGTGAAGTACCTTTCAAAGCAATATGGCTTGGTGGAGGAAGGATATATTGGGGATGAACTGATTTATCGTTTCACTTTCAATCGGCCGAAGCGACAAACCCTTCTTGTTATTCCTCCTTATAAGAAGTATGGGATGTTTACCTCTACGGATAAACAAATGCAACTACTGGAGAACGGGACTCCCAAAGGTATCGTCAATCTGCTTCTCGAGGGCGGCTACAGTGAACTGGGACGAGACAACATCGACGGCGTTGATGTTGAGGGCTTTGAGTTTCAAGACCCTGCTACTTTCAAGGGACTCTTGCCTAAGGCCATTTGTGATATTCAGAGCCTAAAAGGTAAAGTCTGGATTGGCCTTAAAGAGCAGTTGCCGATCTGGGTCGAAGGCGATATAGTTATCGGTAAAAGCCTCGTAACTGGATTTAACGACCTAACCATCCATGAGTTCAACATTTTGGAAAAGTATAACGTTGAGCTTGATGAAGCTGTCTTTGACACCAACGCTCCTGAAGGCTATACGGAATTTACGCTCAACGACATTCTTACTTTGATTCCCATAGAGGCCAAGGCCGGCCTTGTAGGTTTGGGTGCGAGTTCTTGCGTTATCCCGGCGGGTTTTATTGTATGGAAGAAGCATAGAAAGAAGAAGACAATGGCCAATCAGCGTTAATTCGCTGCATTGCTTAATTGTTCTTAATATTAAAAGCCCTGTGGTTTCTCCGCAGGGTTTTTTTATTGTGCGCCAAAAAAAAATCGTGCAATTTATATAATCCTTTGTTAATTTGCTCTGCAACTTATGGATGAAACTATTATACGAACGCCGCCTCGAGGACTTGCTGTTCTTGCTTTTGTGGGCCCATCTTTTATCTGGTGCGCCGAGTATATCGGTTCAGGCGAAGTCATTTTAGCCACTCGCACCGGCGCCATACTCGGCTCCGGAATACTCTGGGCCGTCATCGTCGGTATATTTTTAAAATACTGGATAGGCCTTAGCGGCGCCCGCTATACCGTCTGTACCGGTGAAGGTATGATTGATATGTTCGACCGCATGCCCGGCCCCCGTCACTGGGTCGTCTGGCTGGTACTGGTGGTCCAATTCGCAGCCGCCATAATCGCCATAGCCGGCCTTGCCAACGCTGCCGGCATCTTTTTCGCTGGTTTTTTAGGCGCCCAAAGCCGAGCCGCTCAAATCATCTGCGGCTGGTCGGTCTCTATCTTTGCAATAATTGTCGTCTTCTCAGGCAAATTTGAAACTCTTAAAATTATAATGAGCATCTTTGTTTTTATCATCGTCGTTGGTACTCTCTATGTTGCCGTTCGTATCTTTCCGCCCTTCTCCGATTTTCTTCATTCCCTTGTTCCAAATATCCCTGTTGTCCCGCAGTGGGCGGTGGAAAAAGGTGTATCTGATAACCCCTGGAAGGAAATTCTCCCGCTTATCGGTTGGGGCGCAGGCGGTTTTGCCAGCCAGGTCTGGTACACATACTGGGTCCTCGGTGCAGGCTATGGAGCAACCGCGGGCAGAGGCGACGGCAAATCGGCTGACCTCGATATGCTGAAAAATATGACTCGTTCCACCGCAGAAAAAATAAAGTTTTGGTGTCACGTCCTCTATACCGATGCCACTTTAGCCATGCTGATTGGTATCGTTGCAACCGGTGCTTTTCTTATAGCCGGCGCCGGAATACTCGCCCCGCTTCATCTTGCTCCGAAAGGTGCGGATGTTGCCGTCACACTCTCAAATGTTTTTGCCGCTAACTGGGGCAAAATCGGCTCGGTGTTGTTTATGCTCGCTGGTGCCGCGGCGCTTATCGCCACACAAATAGGTCAGTTGGCCGGTTGGCCAAGATTACTTGCGGACTCGACCAGAATCTGTTTTCCCTCGGCTGCAAATAAGTTCTCATGGAAAACCAGATACAGGTTCTTTCTCGTTGTCTTCTTCTTTACAAGTATGGTTATTATTTACACCGTTGGCTATCAACCAGTCTTGCTTGTGAAGATTGGTTCTATTTGCGACGGTCTGCTTTTGACGCCCCTGCAGGCCCTTTGCGTACTGCTCGGCCTGTTTTTCGTAATGCCCAAACTCCTCTCGAAAGAAGCTGCCAAAGTCCTTAAACCCAACCCTGTTTTCGCCATAGGCCTCGTTGTTGCCTTTATTGTTTTTACCATCTTTATCTATTTCGGCTTCGTAATTCTTCTCAAATAGATTCCCCTGCAGCCTTCGGCAGAGGTAGCTGTCCCCGTAGGCTAAAACAGGCCTTTTTTACGAAAAAAATTATTTTTCGATAGTTGCATTTATTAGACTGATATGGTATTTAAGGCACTCAAGCTCAACTCGGCAGTTGGGCACTTAAAATGGGAATGTATCTGAACAAGCAGGTGTGATAACGCAGTTATCTGATGGCAATCAACCGTTCCGGTACAAGTTTGAATGAAAGGGAGCATACAATATGAACATCTATGTAGGTAATTTGGCGCCTCAGGCAACTGAAGATGATTTAAAGAAAGCTTTTGAGGCCTTTGGTCAGGTGGAATCCGCCAATATCATAAAAGACAAATTCAGCGGAGAATCAAGGGGGTTCGGTTTTGTACAGATGCCGTCAAAACAGGAAGCTCAGGACGCCATCGAGAAAATGAATGGCACCGACTTGATGGGACGGACTGTTAACGTCAATGAAGCTCGCCCAAGACCCGACCGTCAAGGTGGTGGCGGTGGTGGTGGCGGCAGAGGCAGAGGTGGCTTCGGCGGCGGTGGCGGAAGAGGTGGCTACGGCGGCGGTGGTGGCGGTAACAGAGGCGGTGGCGGTGGCGGAAGACAACGCTACTAAACACTTTCCAACATAACAAAATAAACAATAGTAACTGCTGTTTTTACCCTTAATTGTTTCGTACTTTCAATGGTAATCGCTTTGGGTTCGCCCATTTCGCCCGACAGCACTACTAATGCTCAATTTCTTCTGTTTCCAGTTCCGATAATGTGTCCCTTACGACACTCGCAGGAGCTCGCTGCAAAGCCCACTAAAGTTTGTTCTTGATTAACATCGGCAATTTTGGTAAAATAAGGGGGTGTTTGAGGAGGTTATAGCGTTGAATAATGTCGAAAACAGTGAACAAATGGACCTTGATATCCTGCAATGCAGGGCAGATATTCTCCGCGCACGCAATACAAACAATACTCCGGCAACGCAAAATGACGCCGTAGAGGAAAATATTGCGGAAATACCAACCTATAAAAATACAGATTCGATACCAATAGAAACAATACTTGCTAAAGAGTCAGCCCCCCTGCTGAGGCCGATGGTGAGCATAAACAAAAAAGAAGAAATCACGGCACTGCGTGAAAAACCCGAAATACCGAGCTTTAATCTGGCCGAAGATATTATGTCTGAGCAGCGAAAAATCACAGCGATAAGACGAAAAGCACCAGGCCAAAGAACCGAAACTCTAAGTTCAACACCGCGAACTCAGCCGACTGATTATACTACGGAGCAGGAAAAACCGGCACCGGCGGAACAAGAGAAGATAATCGCAGAAATTGTGGCAAGGGATATTGAAAGGCTGTGCGGGGGTGATTATTCACCGGTCAGTACGTAACAGACAAAAAGGCAATTGTTAAACACTATACGCCAAGAATAATACTATGGGCAATATCATAGACAAAATCGGCCTATCAAAATTCGAAATACTTCGAAATCCGTGGGTGCTTTCGGGCATCATCGCCGGTGCAATCGTAGTATTTGTGCTGCTTTTAATAATCCTGAGAAGACGAAAGTTTAAGAAAGTTATTAACGTTATTCTTACGGATAACAAAGAAGGCGACGATAGACGCCCTGGAGACAATTACGGGCCTATTGTCAAACGGATAAAACAAGTCAAGAGGAAATACAAAAGCATTCTATTTACCTCCGTTGAGCCGGGGATACTGCCGGTAACAATACCTGTTAATGTAGCTATCACTCTGGCCAAAGCCAGGAAACGCTGTCTGCTTATAGACCTTGACTTTAAACGTGACGCCATTGCCCATGTGTTTGGTCTTGCTGATGAGCAAGGCGGGTTGCGTGCCAAGGCTGTTCAAACTGAGATTGAGAATCTTTGGGTTTGGCCCAGCCACAATTTTTCCCAGGCAAAATTAATGAATGTGGCAGAAATAGTGGAAAAGGCGCTGGACAATAAGTTCAATTTTATACTAATAAACGCACCGTCTATAATCAACAGTCCCGACCGCAAGCAAATCATATCAGCCGCCAGGGCAGTTTTTATCTGCACTAAAAATCCGGCCGAGAAGAAAAAGCTGATTGAGCTAATCAAACCGTTGGATTGCACGATAATCGGCCATCTCCAGGCCTCATAATACAACCGATACTGCTATTTACCGCTTAGCCAGTTTGGTCCGTAACTTATATCGACTTTCATAGGGACATCGAGCTCAAGGGCGCCCGTCATTTCCTTATCTATCCACTTCGCGTGTTTTTCCGCTTCGTCGGCAGGCAGCTCGAAAACCAGCTCGTCGTGAATTTGCAGGATTAGTTTCACCGCAAGCCGTTCGGCTTCGATTTTCCGCTGGATGTTAACCATTGCGACTTTTATTAAATCCGCCGCCGAGCCCTGAATCACGGTATTGATTGCGAAACGCTGGGCCTGCGCACGTTTACCGGCATTTTTACCGGCCAGATTCGGAATTTTTCGCCTGCGGTTCAAGATAGTTTCGCAAAAGCCGGCACGTTCAGCCGCGTCAACTACGCTGTCCATAAATTCACGAATTGAACTGTAGCGTGCGAAATAATCGTCAATGAACTTTTTCGCCTCGCCCATACTTATCCCTATCGAGCGGGACAGGCCGAATGCGCCCTGACCATAGATTATGCCGAAATTGACCGCCTTGCAGCGCGACCGCATTTCGTCAGTTACCTCTTCAACCGGCACGCCATAAATCTGCGAAGCTACGAAACGATGAATGTCCTTATCATCGGCAAAAGCAGCCATCAGAGCCTTGTCTTTAGAAAAGTGCGCCAGCAGCCGCAGCTCGATTTGGGAATAGTCCGCGCTGAGGATACAGCCGGCTGCGCTCTCCGGAACAAAAGCGGAACGAATCTTGCCGCCAAGCTCGGTGCGAATGGGAATGTTTTGCAAATTGGGGTCGCTCGAACTAAGACGTCCGGTCGCGGTTACAGTCTGGTTAAAGGAAGCATGAACACGACCAGTGCGGGGATTTATCAATTGGCCTAACTTATCGACGTATGTATTCTGCAATTTGCTTATCTGCCGGTACTGAAGAACCATCTCTATAATAGGATGCCGGCCGGCGAGTTGTTCGAGGACGGCTGCATCAGTGCTCCGGCCTGTTTTGCCGACCCTGACGGCTTCAAGACCGAGCCTGTCAAAAAGGATTTCAGCAAGCTGTTTAGGAGAGTCGATATTGAAAGGCCCGCCCGCGCATTCGTAAATACTGTCCGTCAACGTCTCAAGTGTCTCGGCAAGCTCGCCCGACATCTTTTTCAACAGCTTAGTATTGAGGGAAACACCATTGTATTCCATAGTCGCCAAGACAGAGATCAAAGGCATTTCCACTTCTTCAAACAGCTTCTTTATCAACGGGTCTTTTTCGAGTCGGCTTTTCAGATACTCGTAAAGCTGAAAAGTTATGTCGGCATCTTCAGCCGAGTACTCACAGGCAACAGCCGTATCGACCATATCGAAGGTAAGCTGATTTTTGCCTTTACCGATAAGCGCCGAGATTGGGACGCACTGGTAATTTAAGAAATCGGCTGCCATATTATCCATCGAATGACTGCTGCGAAGCGGGTCAATACAGTAAGAAGCGACCATCGTATCGAAGTACACCCCTTTTACGGGCATCTTGGCATTTTTCAGAATAAGTAAATCATATTTTATGTTCTGGCCTATTTTCTTAACCTTTTCGTCTCCAAGTATCGGCCCAAGTTTTTGCCGGACCATATTTACATCGAGATGTTTTCGACCTAACGGAGCTTTTACAGGCAGATAATACGCTTTATGTGATTGCCAGGAAAAACTAAGACCTACGAGTTCTGCCCGCATAGCGTTAATGGATGTGGTTTCCGTATCAACCGCAAACAACTTTTGCTTTTTTAGTTTGTTTATAAAATCATCGAATTTGTCCTGCGTATCTATCAACTGATAATCGTGGGTAACTGTTTTACTTGAAGCGAGTTCTCCGGGGGTATCAGTGACCGCTGAAGGGACGGATTCACCGGCAGAAGTCGCCAGGGCCAACTGTGTAAGCAGACGATTAAAGCCCAGTTCAGAAAAGAGAGAGGCAAGTTTTTCTTTGTCGGGTTCTTTCAGTTCGTATTTTTGATAATCGATTTTAACAGGAGCCTTGGTATTGATTGTCACCAGCTCCTTACTAAGATAGGCTTGTTCCTTAAATTCACGAAGATTTTCTCCTCGTCTGCCTTTAATTTCATCAGCGTGTTTATACAATTTATCGAGAGAGCCGAATTGCTGTATCAGCTTGATTGCGTTCATCTCGCCGATAAGCGGAACGCCCGGGACATTATCAGAGGCATCGCCCTGCAGTGCAAGAACATCGATAAAATGCTCCGGCTTGATTTTATATTTCTCGTAAAGCGTATCATCATCGAGAGTCTCGCCTTTTTTTATATCGAAGATATAGACATGGTCATCGACAAGCTGATACATATCCTTGTCTTTCGCACAAATGTATGTATCAATTCCGTCTTTGGAAGCCTTCTTTGCGATTGTTCCGATTATGTCATCTGCTTCGAATCCGTCAACGCGGAGGATTGGGATTTTCATCGCCTCAAGAATCTGCTCAATCCGGCCGATTTGCACAGGCAAATCTTCCGGCATAGGCGGCCGATGCGCCTTGTATTCAGAATAGATTTTAACCCTGAAAGTCGGAGCCTTGCTGTCCATCGCCACAACAACCATATCAGGCTTATGACGCTGGATAAAACCCAAAATACTCGTTGTAAATATGTATGCGGCCTTGGTCGGCTCACCGGCAGGACTGGTCAAACGCTGACTCATCGGTGCGTAATAAGCAGCATAAATATGCGCGTGGCCGTCAATTATGTAAAGTTTCTTCGCCATCGAAAACAGTATAATAAGACTATAGATGATTGACCATAGATTTTATTTACGCCGGGCCTCCCTAAACCCGGCCTTGACTTCTGCCGATTATTATAGTAAACTGGTATTTTCTAATTTATCAAGGCAAGGCCTATTATGAACAGTATTATAAACATTGCGATTATTATAATTATAGAGGACAATATGAAACTGCCCTGAGCAAGGCATATTTCGCGTATTAAAAGCCTTCCAGAGCAGCAAACTCTGGAAGGCTTTTTTTGTCAGCAGACCGGCAATCTGCCGTTAATGTTGACAGTGACTATAAGAAAATTTATCATACATAGTTTTCAAGGATTTATTGAATGTCGGATAAAGACAATAAAAGTTACCGGGATACCTTGTGCCTGCCGAAGACCAGCTTTGCGATGAAGGCAAACCTCACCCAGCGCGAGCCGCAATTGCGCAAAGAATGGGCGAAGAATAATATTTACGCCAAGACGAGGCAGGCCCGGCAAGGCGCTCCTTTATACACATTGCACGACGGCCCCCCCTACGCCAACGGCGACATTCACATGGGACACGTCATCAACAAGGTCCTCAAGGACTTTGTCATTAAATACAAGACTATGACCGGCTTCGACGCCCCCTATATACCGGGCTGGGATTGTCACGGCCTGCCGATTGAGGCAAAGGTCTTTACCGAACTTGGCGAAAAGGCAAAAGAGATAGACAAACTCGAAATCCGTAACCTCTGCAAAAAATACGCGAGCAAATATGTAAAACTCCAGAGCAAACAGTTTCAGGAACTCGGCATATTCGGCGATTTCGAAAATCCTTATCTTACGTTCACGCCGAGGTACGAGGCGGGAATCTTGGAAGTATTCGCCGAATTAGTTGGCAAAGGACTGGTCCGCAAGCAATTAAAGCCTATCCACTGGTCAATTGGCTGCGAGACCGCCCTCGCTGAAGCCGAACTCGAATATAAAGACATCTCCTCGCCGAGCATCTTCGTGAATTTCCCGATTGCGAAAGAAAGTATTGAAAAATTAGTAGAACTCGGTCTTATCGAGCGACAAGCCGCGAGCGACAAGTCACGAATATGCTTTATGGTATGGACAACCACGCCATGGACGCTTGCGGCTAATCTCGCGGTAGCGGTTCATCCTAATCTCGAATACAAAACCATAAGCTGCGAGAAAAACGGGGATAAGTTTATATCGATATTGTGCGCCGAACGACTTGAAGCCGTGATAGCAGCGGGCGAATTAAAAGAAGGCCAATATACTGTCAGCGATAAATCCGTCAAAGGTAGCGCCCTCGAAGGCCTGCGGTATTTGCATCCGTTTGTGGAAAACAACCCAACAGATAAAGACGCATACATGGTCGTCTGTGCACAATACGTCACCACCGAAGACGGGACCGGCCTTGTCCACACCGCACCGGGGCACGGTGCCGAAGACTATATCACCGGCCAACAGTATGAACTGGCAACTTATTCGCCGGTGTTAAGTAACGGCTGTTATGACGATACTGTACCCGATTGGCTGCGCGGACGAAATGTTTTAGAGGTCGATACCCTTGTAAATGACAACCTGCAGAAAAAAGGACTGCTCTTCGCCCAGGCTGCGATTACGCACAGCTATCCCCACTGCTGGCGGAGCAAAGGGCCGGTCATATTCAGGGCGACAGAGCAATGGTTTGTCAGCGTCGATAAAGAACTGCCCCCTGCCGGCAAAACCCTGCGCGAGTTGGCAATGGAAAGCACCGGCAAAGTAAGATGGATTCCCGCATGGGGACAGAAACGCATAGAAGGAATGCTCGAATCACGCCCCGACTGGTGCATCAGCAGACAAAGAAGCTGGGGGCTGCCGATTCCGGTCTTCGTAAACTCTAAAGGAGATGCCCTGTTAACCAAAGAGTCCGTGCTCGCGGTAGCCAAAAGCGTCGGTGAGAAAGGCTCGAACTGCTGGTTTACAGATTCGCCCCGCCAGCTCCTCGGCGAAGATTTCGAACTGCCGGCCGGTTTCAGCTTCGATGATTTGCAGAAGGAAGAAAACATCTTCGATGTCTGGTTCGAATCGGGCTGCAGTTGGTACAGCGTAGCCCATAAAGCGGGCTGGCCCGTGCCGGTGGATTTATATCTCGAAGGCTCCGACCAGCACCGAGGCTGGTTCCAGTTGTCTCTTCTGCCCGCCCTCGGCGCAATCGGCAAAGCGCCCTTCAAAAATGTTTTAACACATGGCTTCACCGTCGATGAAAAGGGAATGAAGCAGTCGAAATCGCTCGGCAATTACGTCAACGCCCAGGATGAAGTCGCCAAATACGGCGCCGACATCCTTCGGCTGTGGGTAGCGAGCGTAAATTATCAGGAAGATGTACGATGCAACGATGAGCTGATAGGACGAATTCAGGACGCATACAGAAAAATCAGAAATACGCTGCGATACCTGCTCGGCAATATCGACGATTTCGACCCGAATAAAAACAGCGTGGCATATAACGATATGTTCGAGATAGATAAATGGGCGCTCCAGCAATTGCAAAAACTTATTGCAGGCGTTACGGACGCTTACGAAAACTTCGTCTTTCACAGGGTTTTTACGCTCATCCATAACTTCTGCACTATCGAGATGAGCAGTATCTATATGGACGTCCTCAAGGACAGAATGTATTGCGACCCCGCGGATAGCCTGTCCCGCCGAAGCGCGCAGACGGTAATGTACAAGATAGTCGATTGCCTTGTTCGGATGTTTGCGCCGATACTCGTGCACACCGCGGAGGAAACATGGTCGGTGATGAAATTTAAGTCGGCTGACGAAGACAGCATCCATTTCGCTGAAATGCCGAAAGTTGACGATTCGATTAACTGGCAACAAGAGGAACCAAAATGGCAAAAGCTGATGGAACTGCGTGACAAGGTTCTTCTCGCACTCGAGCCGTTGCGAAAAGATAAAATCATCGGCAGCAATCAGGAGTCGAGCGTAACGATTCATTGCGATGCTGATGCCGCCGCTGTCATTAAGAATTTCGGCCTGGAAAATTTCACCGCCCTTTGCATCGTCAGCGAGATAAAGCTCGAAGAAAGCACAACTGAAACTAAAGTTACCGCCGAGAAGAGTTCTTATCAAAAATGCCAGCGATGCTGGAACTATTGGCCAACCGTCGGGACTAACAATGAATACCCCGATTTGTGCGAGCGTTGCGTTTCCGTGATTCGATAGGTCAGGCCCTTCGACGGTTCGACTACGCTCACCACAGGCAAGCTCACCATAAATTGGGTTCGTTTGGGTTCGTTTTAACCAAGTGTCCATTGTGCATTTCTTATTGTAATCCATTGTTACTGCTAATGTTGCAATCATTTGACTTTTTTGAAAATTGGGTTCGTTTTGCATAATTTGTTATTTTTGATTGACCCTTTTCAGCCACTAAGGCGCCAAGGCACGAAGGAATTTTTAGCCACAGAGGACATCCGCCTTCGCCGAGGCTTCGTCGGACAGGCAGAGGGCACAGAGAATACAAAGTAAAAAGGTAAAAAACCATGTTTTGTTGTTTCATGTCCTTCATATCCGCCTTCGTTAAAACTTCGGCGAGACAGGAGTTTAGAATACGTCCCTTTCTTAATAGGGCGGACTTGCGCGTTTGAGGTGAAAATTATGAGGTTTTAGGCAGTACGGTTTTGGCTAAGCACTTACAGCTAAAGAGATAAAAAAATTATGAAAAATTGGTTTTTGCTTATAACCTGCTGCGCGTTTGGTTAATTGCTGTTGTTTCCGGCACTTGACAAACCAAAGGAGTGCGGTATTATGAAAATATGGTTTGTCAATATATTAAAGACTTGCTATACGGCGTATTTTTATCCTCCAACAGTATCCCTGCTTGGATTGGCATTGTGTCTTTTTTTGGCTCTTTCTTCCCTCGATTGGAGAATAAGGTGAAAGACAAACTGTCCACAAGAAGAGCCTATCGCCTTTCTATACTTATGACGTTTATTTTAATTAGTGTAATACTTACATCATATTCAATGTATGCAAATAAACAGCAGCAAATAGATAAGCAACAAAAACAAATTGACGAAATAACGCATAAAGAGATGCCGAAACAAAGAGCGACACCTATGCCCCACAAATAAATGTCCTGCAAATCATAAAAAGCGACTATTCAGCTTTTCAAAAAATCGGCAATAAGTTTCCAATTATTTTTATACTTTTGGTAATTCGGAACATTTGTAATTCTGACTTTACCCCACCTGCTTTTTGGGTTCTGCGCCGCCTTGATTATATCGGCCGGGAAAATATAATATTCCGGATCTTTGATTGTTTCAGAAACAGCTTTTTTGGTCATTCTAAAACGCACACCACGATTTAAAGCAACGTGTGCTACAAAATCGCAATCAAAATTTTTAATCGGGAAACTTTTGTCGTAATCGGTAGCCCAACGGCTTTTAACCTGTATTCGAGCGGATTTTCCCGTTTTGTGATCAACCGCAATTAAATCAAACCCGGGATAATTGACATAAGATTTATAACAAGCTATACCTTCTATAAGAAGATGCCCAAGAATTAAAAACTCTGCCCCTTCCGATTCAAGCTTTGTATTCTGCTTTTTCTTTACCATAACATTCTTGATAATTAATTTTCTACTTCATCGAGCGACTATCGACTATCAAGCTGCTCGCACACTTTTTGATAAACCTCATCGACCGTTATGGCTTTAATATCGTGTTTCGGGTCGGCGCTGTCGGCATTGAAGCCTCTGCCGTCGGGTTCGACCGCAGCGACACAATTAGGCCTTGCGTAAGGAGCGACTCTGGCGGGATTGGACCTGCCGAAGAGCAAAACAACAGGCACGTTCAAAGCAGCGGCGATGTGGCCCGGGCCGGTATCGTTGCTTACTACCAGTTTAGCTTGTCTAAGCAGGGCTATCAGCTCGCTAAGAGAAGTTACGCCTGCGAGATTCGTTACCGTGACATTGGCGAGATTTTTCACTCGTCCTGCGATAATTTTTTCGGAGTTCGAGCCGGTAGCGATTATGGAAAGGCCGAACTGGCGAGAAACTCTATCGGCCAAATCGGCGAACCGCTCGACCGGCCAGCACTTATCGGCGTGCGCCGAGCCGGGTACAAAACAAGCATAGCCGGCAGGTGCAATGTCTTTTGTTTTCAGCAGTCTCTCGACCGCAGCATCGGCAACGGGGTCCGCAGGCAGGAGAAATTGAACATCCGTCCTCCATGCCCCTGCTGTGCGGACAATTTTGAGGTAGTAATCGACAAGATGGATACAATCTTTATCCTGCGAAATCTTACGCGTGTAAAAGATATGGCCGAACTCTCTTGCACTTGTCATTCCGAATCGTTTTCGACAGCCCGACAGCCACGCAAAGATAGCGGTCCTAAAAAGGCCCTGCAGGTCGATTACGATATCGAACTTACTGCGATTGAGCCGATAAATAAGAGAAACCAAAGAAGCAAATGCACGCGGATGGTACCACGCCTTGCCGAGGAACTTGCGGTCGAAAACGATTATTTCGTCCAGGTAGGGATGGTTTTTAAGAAGCGGCGCGAACTCCGGCCTGACGAGCCAGCTGATTTTGGCCTTAGGAAAGCTTTTTCGCAGGGCCGAGAGAGCCGGCAAAGCAAGGACTATATCACCCAGCGCGCTGGGTTTGATGAGCAGGATATTTTTTTCCGTAGAACGGCGATGTTTAGCCTTAGCCAATATTGACAACTGATGATAAATCGCTCGGCGCCGCGAAGGCTCAAGGCCGGTAAGATTAGCATAAGCTGTAAAGGTGCGAAGGTAATCAGTTCGGTTGACAGCGGATACGGAAAGCAGCGACGCGGCAAGCTGCCAGAGGGAGCGAAACCGGCAAGCTTCGCGGCGAAGCCGATAAGGCTTGATTCCATCGGTATCGATGAGCGATATTTTGCATTTGCCATCGGTATCTCTGCAAACGATGAAATTTCCCGCCTTGGAATCTCTGTGCCACAGGCCGTTTTTATGAAACGCCGCCAGAATAACAGCGAGCTGACTACCTAATTGTTTTTTTATCGCAAGCTGTCCCTTCGCCTCTTCATTTGCAAAGTTATACAGGGTAAAGCTATCTTCGAAGAATTCGGTAATATAGATGCTCTGTGAGGTCCTAAGCCCGGTTCTTTTATGCAAAGCGGCAAAGGGAGCCGCGACAGGTATGCCGCAGCTTATTAACTTCAGAGCAGTATCGAAGTTCCGCAGAGCTCTGCCCTTGCGAAACGAGCGAAAGAACTGCCGCGGGCCGGCTTGCGGATAATGGCGTTTGATGACTACTTTTAGTTGAGTATTCCCAATGGCAAGATTTTTCACGGCGACACAGTTTCGGCCTTCGGTTTTAAGGATTTTTTCCGTGTCTTCGAATAATAGTTCCGGCTGAGAGAGGGATTTGCTCCAGTCGGTTATTGAAAACTTCCCGCCTCCTGAATCCGCCTTTGCCCTGTGGGCTTCGCCGGACAAGTCCGACAGAACCACCCTGCCGCTCCACCCGTTGCCAAGCTTAAGAATTTTGTTTTGTGAACAGACCATAAGACGGGCTATTTTAAGCAATAAAGAGTCTTTGAGCAATTGATTATTTAGGGCTGAGTTGTTAGATTAGTTAACCGTATGGCTAAAAAAGGTAAATACGTCTATGAATGGCCGAGGCCTATGGTCGCCGCTGATTCCGCTATCTTCAGGTTCTTTTCAGGCAGAGCCAGACTACTGCTGGTCAATCGCAAATACGAACCATATAAAGGCAAATGGTGCCTGCCCGGCGGATTTGTTAACCTCGACGAGGAGCTTATTGACGCAGCAGCCAGAGAGCTGGCGGAGGAAACAGGACTAACAGGGGTTCGGCTGGAACAGGTTCACGCCTTCGGCGCCCTCGGCCGGGACCCGCGGGGAAGGGTAATTACAATAACATTTATGGGGACAATAACAAAGGGGCGGAACAAACCAAAAGCAGGTGACGACGCGGCAAAAGCAAGATGGTTCGATATAGAAAAGCTGCCGGAAGATTTGGCATTCGACCATAACGAAGTTGTCAGACTCGTGATAAAGAAGTTAAAAAGAAAGAAGATATATCGGCTGAATACGAAACGGCGGAGAAAAAACAATTAAGAAGCGTCAGGCAACTCTTCGAGCCGCTTGTTGAACGTATGCAATTGTATTTTAATGGCGCTTAGCGCCCAATCGATGTAGTGCAGTTTGTGTGCCGGTCGGCAGTGCTTTTCATTCATCAGACCATCATGGATGGCGTTCAGGAACTCACTTATTATTTTGGTGTCGATTTGCGAAGGCTCGGCAGCCCATTTTTTCAACTCTTGGTAGTCTTTTCGCAGCTTTTCGCTCGCCCTTAATTGTTCGACGCTCAAATAATCACCCGGGTTGTAGGAGAACTGGAGTCCCTTAAGACATAAGATTAACGGCTCGTAATTAGTTCCCTTTTCCAGGCGGATAAATTTGTACTGCTGTGTCTGCGCGGTTGCCTGCGGCGGCGGCTTATCCGCGATTTCATCGTCACCGAGATACCATTTGCGTTTGCTGGTTCTGGCCAAAACAAGCTCTTCGCCGTCTTTACGCCGGATTATTTCATCATAGCCCATTCTCGAAATCCAAAATTTGCCGGTCTCTTTCTTCTGCAAACCGCCGCCGAGCGCAAGCAGGCACTTGGCGAAATCCAGCGGCAGAACTTTTTGGCTGCCAATCAGGTCTTTGCGAAGCTGAAAAGACAGGTGCAAACTGTGCGGGCGAACGTTATAGAAAGTAATAATCTCCTGTATTAACTGACTAAGCAGCCAGGGGTCTGCGGTGGCAGGTCGGGAAAGCTCACCGCTGACATTTAGTCTGCCCGGCGCTAATTCAAGAAAACCCTGCCGGCGGGTACGCTCGGTTGTTCCGGAATGGTCGTCAATATAGCCTCCGAGTTTCCAAGACAGCACATCCAGCCAAAAATCGTGGAAATATCTGAAACCATCATATATCGGGTCGTTTTTTTTCTGGATGCTTCTCTGCGGCTCAACAGCAGCAGGACCCAAATTACTCAATTCAATCTCCGTTCCAAGCGGTATAAGCCCCGGGTGGAAGTTGGCACGAATGCGCTCAAGATGTGAGTAAGCTACCCGCGCATCGAATATCTCATCGGCTGCCCGGACGGCGTATTTGACGTAGTCGATAAGGTCGTATTTTTGGTACGGCATCGCCTTAAGCGCCCTATCGACAATCATTTCAACAGCGCCGGCGTTTATTATCTGCAAAGCAATGAGAAGACTGACCGAGCGCTTGAAATATCTTTCGGATGTACGTATATGCTCAAGCTCAAAGCGGTATCGAGACTGAATTCTTTCGTCAAACTGATTGAGCAGGACCTGTCTTATGACCAAACCTAAATAATTCTTAATAAACGGCTGTGCCTGAACGTCATCGTACAGATGTTTTATACTCGGTAAGGGCCGGTCAAGTTCATGTTCAAGATAGTAGTCGCTAACGGCATCGGAGTGATAATGGCTTATGACCAAATCACGCTCGGTGGTCGCGAGCAGTTCTCTGTGAGCTCGGCGTTCGAGAACAGCATCGGTGGTTCTCTCGCCGGGGCGGGTGCGTTTTTTTATAAACCCTTCGATACGTTTTCGCAGCCACAGTTCATGTATGAGATTAACGTGGAATCTGTCGCCGAAGTGCTTTTTCATTAACTCGTTCGTGGTCAGATATGCCTGCGCATCAACCATCCCCCTTGCGGTGTTGACGCGAACGGTTTCCCTGTCATAGCGTTTACCTTCATATCTGTCTATTTCGGCTATTGCGGGAAGAGGAACATCATAAATAACAAAACCTTCTATCTTCGAAGACGGGTCTTTTATGGCATAGAAATAGACATTGTCGGGGCTGACTTTTCTGTAATGCGGCAGAAAAGCCAATTCTGCCAAAAGAGTTTTATCATTAATTTTAGAGGATTTCTGAGAAAAACTCAGACCGCTGACGGAACGGAAGATTTTCCGGTCACGCAGCGAGCCATAGATAAACAGGTTAACCTTTTCTTCGCCCATACCTGGTATTATCAATCTCCGCTTAGAATTCGGCTGCGCAGTTTGAACAACTCTTTGAACGCGCGAAGAATTACCCTTAAATTTGCGCCGGTTTGCGCGCCGGCTGTTCGTGGATAATGATGCACACCCTTTTGAGTAATAGAATAGCCTTTGCGGACGGCACGTGCCAGAATCTCAGCATCTATCAGAGCCCCTGAACTCGACATTCGAATATTATCGAAGATTTCCCTTTTGTATAGCTTGAAAGCACAATCGATGTCACGGACTTTTATATTGAGTAAAAAGCAGGCCAGCTGCGTCCATGCCCAGCCGTTGAGCCTGCGTATGATGTTATCCTGACGGTTCAGCCGATAACAACTGACAATATCATACTGTTCAATCAGCGGAAGAAGCTGCGGCATCTCGTTGATATCAAATTGACCGTCACCATCGGTATAAAAAACGATTTTCTTAGTGGCTGCTTTAAATCCAGACTGCAGCGCGGCCCCATAACCAAGGTTAGGGTGGTGATGGACAACTTTTACCCTGCTGTCTCGTTTGGAGATTTCATCGGCGATTTGTCCGGTAGCATCGGAACTGCCGTCGTCAACGATAATTATTTCAAACTCCGCGTTAAGCTTCTTTAGAACAGCAAGTGCCTGTTCCACGGTGTGCCGAATATTGTCTTGTTCGTTATAACAGGGGAAAAAAACACTGATAGAAACGCCAGTTCCCAGGTTTGAGTCTATGGGCTCGGCCGGCAATTTATCTTCTATCACAGGTTACCACCTTTTCTTTTGTTGCAGCGGTTCCTGTTCATTTTGGTACTCCTCTACTTTAGCGATGTAAAATTGTACAAGCTCATTGTTTCCCTGTTCTACGGCTTCTCCCCTCAAATATCTGCCCGCGAGCAACGCAGCCCATATTCTATAAAGATAACCATCCTGCTCGGCATAAAGTTTCTTGTTTTTGGTGAAATCATCGAAATAATTTTTGCAGAAATCACTTACAAGAGGCTGCAATTCAGCATATTTGGTGGTAGATAAAATCATCTGCATTGAAATCTGCGATGGGCGCAACTCGAAAGCCTTGACAGCAAAATCAAAGCCCTGTTTCTTTGCAGCCATGTCGGCAAACGATAACATGCGGTGTGCCATCATAATGTTTTTGGCAAATTCATCGGTATAGAGTGTTTTGCCGTTGAGTATCCCATCGAAAAGCTCTTTGCCCTGAGGAGTTGTTATATCAACAAAAAGTCTTTGTCTGTCATCAACAAATACAAGATTCCAATTAGGATTACGTCCAAGGCCCTTTAAGAAGGGTCCCCTATATACTGACAGGTCAGTCATTGGCAACAAAACTACCCAAACATCATATTTTTCCAACTGTTTATTTATCCAAAGACCGACTTCGGCATAATCGGGAGCGATTCTTCTTATGGCGGCACGCTGGACGGCTGGACCTCCGGACATAATACCAGACCATATCTGGTAAACTTCCGGCTGGTAAGCTGCCTGTGCACGACCATCCATAAATAATTGGAGAGGAGTTCGACCGGTGTTGGGGTCGGGTTCCTGACCCCAGGCGATAAAACCACCTTCGGTCCAGTAATTAAACATATTCCCCTTTAACTTATTGTCTCTTATGAAGTTACAGGCGTCAAATGGTTTGGCGTCCGAGGCAGTCATCCTCATAAAAACAGAACTCAATTTTAGGTCTCCGGGCCAAGAGTCAAGATAAACTCGCTTGAATTTAAACCCCCAGCCTGTACCCAAAGCCACAATTGTAATGGCAGCAACAAGGATGCAAAACAATTGCAGTTTATATGACATCTGGCTGACAGAAAGAAAACAGTGTTTGTGAAAGTTATGTGCAGCCGAGACTGTGCGAATCATCTGGTCAATAAGCATTGCTATAACCGGACAGGCCGCGATACCTGCTATCGGTATAAACCTGCGGGAACGATAGGCCATATAAATAGTAAGGGCGGCAATGGCCATTAACGATAAATCAATTTTAGGCAACTCGTATTGATTAGTTTGGGAATCTTCGCGGACTTTATCTGGAAGCATACCAAACAATCTTTGCAAATAAGGAATCGCTAACCAAATAATAATTGTACAAATGTTCAAAATATAAAGAACATCAAATAAATATTCGTAAGTTATTCCGATGTTCCGCTCATACTTGGAATTCCATGGCCGACGCAGCTCTAAAAATTGATTCACCGCATTGGAAAAAGGCATTTCAAATTTGAAGGGATTAAAAACAAGAATCATTAATAACAACGAAACAACGGCGGATAAAGCAACAAAAGCTATATCTCTCGGCTTGAATTTAACTGCCTTCGAAAACAGCGAGGCAACGATATGCAGTATGAGATACCCCGGCAGTATAACAAACGGATAAATATACCGGCCGGAATAACCGGCATCAGCATTGCCGGACCACACAGCCAGCAATGTTAAACCAATTGCCAAATAAATGTAATGAACACTCTTGTAAATACTAAGCAGAAGGATACCCACAAACAGAGTACACAAGAGAAACCCGGTCATATCCGCTTCAACGAAAGAAAAAGAAATAAATGTAACCCAGCATATAAAAACAGCAGCTATACAACCGAAGATTTTCGATAGAACATTGAACAGTTTCTCCTGTGCTTCAAGCTCATTTTTAGGGGCTTTCAGTAATTTGGGCAAGAGAAACCGGCTAAAGAGCCAAAAAAAAGTCAAACCGATACCCAAAATAAAAAGAATTAAAAATGGGAAACCCGTCCCAACAGGATTTTGCCATGCGAAAGCCGGGTGCCATTCATTAACGCTCCGCCACATCTTGGCGTGTTTACTGAAACTGATAATGAAAGTATGTGTAAAATTGGTAAGGTGGAAAGGGTTGAATACAATCGCCGCAACAAGAGCAACAAAGCCGGCGGCGATGGCATGATATACTCCTTTTAGACCGATGGAAACAAACCTTTTTTTAGAGATACTCGTTAAAAGGTTCAGAAACACAAACGGCACGAGCATTATAAATACGTAGAGGTACCCGCCGTGAACATTGCACCAGAAAACGGTCAGCGGAACGATGAGCCAGATATATAATATGTTCCGATACGTGGCAAGAACAAGTATAAGCAGAAAGACAGCCACCAGCAGATTCGAGAATCCCGCAGGACGAATGTCAAGTAAAGCACGCCCCGTAAACATCGCGAAGCAGGCAAAAACCGCCGACAACGCCGGATTAACCCCCAGTAATCGTCCGGTGTAATACACACAAATCACGGTAATTATGTAAATCGCAAATTTCCAATAGACAAGCGTATTGAATGAAAGATTTTCAGCATCTGCGAATGGAGACAGAGTTGTCAGCCAGTAAAACATAACATGTGTCAGCCAGTTCTGGTTTATCCAGCCGGTCGGATGCCAAAATTTAACCGTTTTCATTCCGACTTTGTTTGCAATTTTTTGAGCCCAGCCTGGCCATGTTTCGATTTCTTCTTCTGTTGGTCCTGCCTTGTGTGAATTTGCGCTGAATGGTTCGACAGTGTTCACTCCGTGATCGATAAAGTGCCGACCACAGGCCATTGCAACCCAGGTATCTCCGGCACCGACCATATGCGTGCAGGCGTGGAGGGCAAAAATTATCATTGCTAACCAGCCCAATATCATAGGCCAGCCGGTTAAGGCGTAGTGCTTGTGACTGGTAACTGGTAACTCGTCCACAGGACTGTAATTTTGGTCTTTGGTTTTTACTGGCTGAGCCATTTTTCTAATCTGTCCAATCCTTTTGTAATTTGTTCAGTCGAGAGGGCAAAACTCAAACGCACATTTTCATCACAGCCGAACGGCAGCCCCGGAACAACAGCAACATTGGCCTGTTCGAGAAGCGCTTTGGCAAAATCCATACTGCCGCTGATTTTCACACCATTGATAGTTCGGCCATAATGGCTGGAAACATCAGGAAAACAGTAAAAAGCCCCAGTAGATTCGGGGCAATCGACGCCCTTCATGGCATTTAATCGCTGTACCATATATTTGCCTCTGTGCTCGAACTCTACTCTCATCTTTTCTACAATCTCGTCCGCAGCAGGGTCGGTCAACGCAGCAATCGCCGCATATTGAGCGAAAGTCACGGCGTTGGAGGTCATATGAGACTGGAGACGTCCCATCGCCTTTATAACATCCAGAGGCCCCGCAGCATACCCAAGCCGCCAGCCGGTCATAGAGTAGGTTTTGCTCAGGCCATTAAGGGTCAGGGTTCTGTCGTAGGCATCTTTGGATAATGAAGCGAAACTGACAAATTTGGTATCGCCGTAAATAAGCTTTTCATAAATTTCATCTGAAATCACCGTCACTTCTGTCCCCTCAAGAACCTTTGCTATAGTTTTGAGTTCTTCAGGAGTATAAGTAAAACCGCCCGGGTTACTTGGCGAATTAAGCACAAGCATAGCGGTTTTTTTCGTGATGGCCTCTTTCAACTGGGCGGGCGTAACCTTATAGTTGTTTTTCTTGCCCGCTTCGCCCGCGAAGCGAGGCGAGTCGGTCTGAATAATTTTGGGGACGCCGCCAGCGAGTTTTATCGTCTCCGGGTATGTTACCCAATACGGCACGGGAAGAAGTACCTCATCGCCCGGGTCAAGCGTCGCCTGCATTGCCTCATAAACCGAGTGCTTGCCGCCGATATTAACGATAACCTGCTCAGGCTTATACTTGAGACCATTGTCCTTTTCCAGCTTCGCGGCAATAGCAGTTCGCAGTTCGATTAAGCCGGATTCGGCGGTGTATTTGGTTCTGCCCGCTTCGAGGGCCTTTATCGCGGCTTTTTTAATAAAATCGGGCGTATCGAAATCCGGCTCGCCAGCCCCGAAACCAACTACGTCAACACCCTGGGCCTTCATTTCCTTCGCCCGCGAAGTAACAGCTAAAGTTGCCGAAGGCGGCACATTTTGAGCTCGTTGACTAACTCTCATTTATCTGCACCTCTCGAATTTAATCAATGTAATCAGCTTTAATCAGTATAATCAGCGATAATGATATTTGATGCAACTCGGCAGGTCAAGTGCCGTTAGGCATCCCTTGGCGGAAAAATTGGTCAAATCAGGCTTCAACACGGACATTAATGACTTCAGGCAAGTATATGTATGGTTCGGCTTTAATTTTCTTGAAACGACCTGCCCTCGGCAGTAATATGTGGCGATAAAGGCTTTTTAACAATTGCTGCGCCTGTAGCTCAACTGGATAGAGCGTCGGTCTACGGAACCGAAGGTTAGAGGTTCGAATCCCCTCAGGCGTATTTACATAAACCCTTGTCAATAAAAAAGTTATGTTCAGGCCGTTGCTCCGTTTTTTCTCAGCTTTTAACAGCAATATATCCTTATCAGAATATGATATAAAGTCCCAAAAACTCGAGAGTATAGTTGACTTAAAGCCAATAATTCAGTATAATTGCTTAATTGTAGGCAATTTGAACTATGCGCGAGTAGAGAGAGAAACTGAGGAGGAGAATAATGGTACGTTCACTAATATTATTAATCCTGCTGGCTATATCATCGATTAGCCTGACAGGTTGTTTTTCATCCAACCCGAAAGACATAAATGCCTTTATTAAGCCGCAGACCGTTGTATCCACCGATACTTATATTCTGCAGCCGCCAGATGAAATTGAGATACACTGCTCGAAGGTGCCGGAAATTCACATGCAAAAACAGCAGATTCGACCGGACGGCAAGATAAGCTTTGAAACCCTTGGTACGATAGAAGCAGCCGGAAAAACGCCTGAGCAGGTCGCAGACATCCTGCGTTCAAAGGTATTAGACCTTTATACATTAGCAGGAGACAAGCCCATCGATGTTCGGATTACTACTTACCAAAGCAAGCGATACTATGTTATGGGCGAAGTAGAACGCCCCGGCCCAAAACTTTGTACCGGCCGGGACACGACCTTATCCGCTCTCGCCGCAGCCAACCCAACGGTACTGGCGTGGAACAAACGCATCCAAGTGATAAGACCGGTAAGAAGCAAGGACGGCAAAGCTAAAGCTAAGATTTTTGAATTGAATTTTGACCGCATGATTGCTCATGGCGATACGAGCAAGGATGTTTTACTGCAAGAGGGAGATATAATATATGTACCGCCAACTATATTGGCTTCTGTAGGAAGAACGGTACAACAAATTATAACTCCAATCAGCAGCACTGCCTCGACTATTACTGTCATACAAAGAGCAATGGAAGGCCCGGCTACAACACAAAGCGGACCTTAATCTCTTATGTTGATATATTACTATTTGATAAATTAGTCTAAGATTGCGGAAAAACATATCTATGAATGTACGCCGCGCGTTAAGAATAATTCATCTTGTCAGCACAGTCTGGTTCATCGCGTGTATCGGCTGCACTTTGGCTTTGGCATTGCGACAGGCTGGTATCCGCTGGTGGGTTATATTTTCTCTATCGGGACATTCCGTAGTAATAATACTGCTGCTGATAAGCATCTACTTGTTCGCGATTTTCAAAGGGGTTAGCAGAAAACAGGAGGTAATAGAACATCCGTTAACCAGCACAAATTACTATATGCTTCTGTATGGCGCAATCCCCTTCTTAGGCACCATGGCAGGCTGCATAGCAATGATAGGTGTAAACAAAATTAGTCAATTCCTGCTGGGAATCGCCATGGGAACTTTGGGAGCAACCTTCTTGGGCTGGATAATCGTTGACCCCTTAACGGGGTTAGTGGAAATGCTGTTACCCGCAAGCCGAAAGCATCGCATTGAACGGCTATCCAAAGCTAAAGAGCTGCGAGAAAAAAGACAAAAACACCGTGAGCAATTGCTGGCAAAGGTGCTGGAGAAAGAAGACATAGATTGGCAACGCCGGCAAAAAGCACTGATGCCTCAGGCCGAAATGCTCGCTGAACTATTGGCAGCTAACAACTTTGACTTCCAGACAGAATGTAAAGTAGCTGACATAGGCGTCAAGGCATGGCAAAGCGGAGGCTTAAGCTGTATGCGGCAACTACACAAAATGGCAATGACAATATGCAAAAATGAAAGTCAGAACAAGATTATTGTTGACTACATTTCTACATGGTGGGATGGAATCGGAAGTTGGCGAAATAAAGCATTCTGTGAGAAAATAATACTTTCATAAGTTCGTACCAAAACTTGTTTTTTGGAGAGGGTTAGAGTGTTCAGAGTAACAACTATATTTTGCGCGGTATTATTTGTTTTATGCGGCAGGTTACCTTCACATGCGGCTATTATCTATGTTGATGTTAATGGGCCAAATGAACCGGGGACAGGGACCTTTTATGACCCATTCCGCAGTATTCAAAACGCAATTGATGCCGCTAATTCCAGCGATACTATTGAGATACGGCCCGGCATCTACACAGCAGACCCCAATAACTATAATCTCGACCCAAATGGCAAGTCCATTACCATCCGCAGCACAGAACCCAATAACCCTGACGTCGTAGCAAACACAATCATTGACCCAAACAGAGCCGGCCGCGGCTTCTGTTTTATCAACGGGGAAACCCCGAATTGTGTTATTTCGGGTCTTACTATACAAAATGGGCTTGCTGCAGATGATTCAGGCGGCGCAATTCTCTGCGATAATAGTAGTCCAACGGTCAGCAATTGTACCATAAAAAACAATAGCGCGGACTGGTATGGCGGAGCTATATACTGTTATGACAGCAGCCCCGAAATAATAAATTGTACGATAACTGGTAATTCAGCTATGGATGGCGGCGCTCTTGAGTGCTGGTCCGGCACTGCTATAATTCAAAACTGTGTTATCAGCAACAATATCGCTTCAGGCACCGGCGGCGCAATTGACTGCTACCTGGCGGGACAAGTTGAATTGAACAATTGCACCGTGGTTGAAAACTTGGCAGATTCAGGGGGAGGGCTGCGCTGCGTTGATTATGGCAAAGCAACTATACAAAATAGTATTCTTTGGTCTAATGAGGCAACTAAAGGTGCGCAAATAGCCCTTGAATACTCATACCCACCCTTTGCAAGTGAAGCAGTAATTAGCTATAGCAATGTGCAAGGCGGAATTTCAGCAATTTATGTGGACCCCTGCAGCATATTAAACTGGGGCAGCGGCAATATTGATGTCGGGCCGTATTTTGCGTCGTTTGATTTAAACGGTGCCCCGAACCTGTGGGATTTTCATCTGCAAAGTGCCTATGGCCGATGGGACCCAAACAATCAGAACTGGGTTTATGATGCGAACACAAGTCCATGCATTGATGCGGGAGACCCAAACTCGGATTGGAGCAGTGAGTTATGGCCAAATGGCAATCGTATAAATATGGGGGCCTACGGCGGAATAAATCAGGCAAGTATGAATGGCAATCGAGCCGATTTTAATATCGACGGTACAGTCGATTTTGCAGATTACGCCGAATTTTCCAAGCGATGGCTGACAGAAGAAACCTGCATAGAGGATTTAACCGGCAATAACATAGTTGACTTTGCGGATGTTGCTATTTTCGCCGATAACTGGCTCTGGTATAAAGAATAAGAAACATTTCATCACTTGTATAAGGAGTTCTGACATATCGTTCTCAGGGTTGAGCAGCTTCTTCATACCAATGTTCCGCAAACTCGGCGAGGTCATACAAATTAACAGCCCCGCTTCGGTTCAGGTCGGTACCATAGCACCAGCCGTTGGGATAATCACAATCTGTATTAAGCCAACGGTTTGTAAGAACGACAAGGTCTTCTATGTCCACACAACAATCGAGGTTCAAATCACCAGCCAATGTGACGGCACAAGACCCTGTGATTTGCACATCGTCGATGCCCCAGTAATAATCTCCGTTCGCAACGTAGTGCCAACTTATCCAGACGCTGTCTTGTCCAACAGCATCAGGCAACTGCAACTGATTTTCTCCAAAAGATTTAGCGGTATAACGGGCCACATTTTCCCATTGTTTCCATTCCGGCTTTCCTACCCATATATCCACATCCGCTACCGCATTGGAGGTTGTGAAAAAATGGCTGAACTTCAGCGTGACCGAATTGTATCTTGAACAGTCGAAGCTTCGAGTAATTAACCGTTCATCCATAGCCACGCTGCCATCGCACAAGTTGTCCACAATCATAAACGGTCCGTTCCAGTAATCGCTTCCCCGTCCACAGGAATTATTCGCGTTCCAGGTTTTGCCGTCGCCGTATCCATCGGTGATACTCCAGTTATCGGGGAGCCCTTCGTTGAAGTCGGTTTCACAAATGACGACGACCGGATTCTGCACTTCTAATATTATCGAACGGCCCTGGGCAACTCCGCCGGTCTCATTTGAAAATCTGATTGTCGCAGTATAATAGCCCGGCGGAAGTTGCTCGGTGTTTTCGTTCAGATTGACTAAGATATCAGCGGTTTCATTCGGTTCGAGCGTGCCGGCCAAGGAGCCGTAGATATCAAACCATGGCTCAGTTTTGCTGACAAGATACTCGATGGCGCTATCGCCGGAGTTTGTGATGGTATAGGTTGTTGTAGGAGGAATATAAGGCCCACCGCTGGGACCTGTAATATAAGATTGCTCTTCTGGTGTAATCTCTAACGGGTCCAGTCCGAAAGTAAAAGTCATAACGGTACCTGGTAAACTTATGTCCAAAATGCCGAAGTACGATGCTGTCCCATCCCACCAACTGGTGTCCGGCATGTTCGGAGAAATGTATGGCCCACAGACTGTAAATTCGGGGGCCTTCCAGAGGTCGTTCGAATCTCCGTTATTAACGTTGTTTTCCAGGTCCCACAGGCTGTCAGCCTGCACTAAGGTTACCTCATAGTGTGATGACGGCGTCATTTGCTGGTTGTTGTTCCAGCCTTCGGTGTCGATATGCCAGATGGCAAGACCGGAATCAGGAAGAGTACTGTCCCTGCCTGTCCGTTGACGATTTTCGATTAAAAAATACTCATTAGTTAGTGTCGGGTGCTCATATTTGTAAATCGAATTGTCCCCTGCAGTTACAACAAGCCCCTCCTGCGGCGCTGTCAACAGGGTCGTATCAGTCCATCCTGAAATGTACTTGAGATAAGCGCAGGGTTCGACAGGATTGCCGCCTTGTCCGCCATAACCCATAAGACAAAATTTGCCGACTCCGCGCGAGCCGAAATCAGTATCATACAAATCGGGCCAGCCGCAGAGCAGGTGCCCTGTTTCATGACAAAACACACCTATCTTAAGGCCGCTTCCTAAAGAGGCTATCATATACTTATTAATGGAAACGCCATCAGCGCTAAAAGATATACTTCCCTGATGGGGCCACAAACCCTTTGACCAGCCGCTGTCGCAGTTGCCGGCGTACAAACAACTAACGCCATTAAAATTATACTGGCTAAAATCAAAACCATTATCTTCCAAATAATTAAGTGCTTCGAGAATCAATTCTATCGCCTTGGGGCCGACAGATTCGCTGGGGTTGTCATAATAACTTTTTTCGTGAATAGCCGTGTAATACGCTGTGGGTACATAATTAGTGTAAAGCAAATCCCCATCGGAAACATCATAGAAGTAGTCGCGAACCGAACCGTTGTTGCCAGATCCTGTATAACCAATCTGGTTGCAAAAGTTGTTCACTTCCGCCGGTAAGATAGTGCCTGGTTCGTCCGGGAAATCTATTATCAGACAAATACCCCGCACAGTTTCTGGTAACGAACTCTCTGAATAAGTTCGAAGAACCTCAGTTTCATCTGTTGGAACCGTTTTGGCCGCAAGTTGAGTTCGGGCAGTCCCGACCTTTTGCCTTACCGCCTGAGGTGAAATACGAATGTGAGGTTCGATGTCAAGCGTTTCACGGCTTTGCCCTGCGCGAACCTGAGTCGAAAGCAGCTCGGCCCCATCGGTCGATAATCTGGCATAGCATATAACTGCAGTATTAGGGTCACGAATCAGGGTATAACCATCGAGCGACTCGACCACCTGATAAAATTCGTCCCCCCAGATTTTAACTGTAACGGTGGCCCCGTCTGGTTGACGCAAGTTATATATCTCCCCCATTACAGGAGCACTATATGCTTGGTACGAAATCAGACTCAGCACACCAAACACAGCCAGTAAAAGCAACCATCTACTACGTATTGCCACGCCAAAATGAATTTTTGAAACCCTCTCTACCTTCTGCAAACAATGCCTCTCTCCCAATTTTTTCAAATCTTACAGGCTCTCCCGTCTTCTCAGCCAGCCGACCATAACGACACCAATGCCGCCCAACAAAATAGCGCCTGGTGCAGGAACAACTATGGCCTTTATCTCAATCACCATGTCGTTGAAATCACGGTCAGAGCCACATTTGGACTTGTTCCCTTTGAGGTCTTCCCAAAAGACCAGCCACGTTGTGAAGTCATCGTCGAGACCGGTAATTTGATAGGTAATCATATGGTCAAGTCCGTCGCTGTTCTCAGAAGGATCGGAATACCACGTGCCACCATAGCCGGAGCGAACCCAGTTCCAGGTCGAGTTAGGTGAAAAGTCAACTGTACCGGAACCAGATACCAAAAAGCCGCTACCGTCAACATCAAAAACCTTGGTATAACCCGAGCCTGTGTCATAACCAAACTCCTGGGAGTATGCGGCAAAGCGTGCCTCCACGGTCAGCAACGCTATGCCATCGGTCCAGATTTTATCGTTGGCAACACCAGGAACGCCGAAAACTAAATTTAACGGGTTTCCTATACCATAATCATCTATACGTGTAGCGGTAATGCTCCCATTGGTGTATGAAGAAGCACCGGGATAGCTCCAGGACGGCGAGAAACTGCCGCCGTAGATGTTATCCAAGATGTCAACATGGCTTTTCTCATCGGACGGGGTACTATAAATGTTGGTAAGGCCCGCCATCGCAGTATTACTGCCATACCCCAGGACAAGAGCAATTAATACTAAAGACCACTTTTTCATAGTCGTCCCTTTCCATACTGTTCGACAAACAAAAGTTGTCTCGTCTTTAGCCATATTTTACACTCACATTCTTTCCAATTCACAATCCATAAGGCTTCCCTGCCGTTCAGTAAACCACACCCCAAGCACAAGAGAATACTCTCCCTCTTGTTCCGAAGGCTTCAAAATCCTCATCCAGGGCAGGGCCTTACGCCCTGCCCGGTGGGATATGCTTACAGTTATAGTGCACGGCGTCTTCGCAGCCAGCCGACAAAACCTACGCCAATGCTGCCTAACAAAATAGCGCCTGGAGCGGGAACCGCTGTAATATTCAACACGCCTTCGTAACCACTGCCGTATCCTTCTGAACCAACCAATCCCGCGGACCACGGTCCACCGGCATTCGGTGTGCGAGTACCCCATCCTTCATCATCAAAGCTTAAACTCCAGCTTTCTGTCCATTCATCCTAGCCTTCTGACTCTGTCCAGTTAACGGCACCAAACCAGATACGAACCTCATCTCCCATCTGCACTTCCTGGTCGGATGCGTCATATCCATTTCCATTGTTGTC
>JAQTMR010000022.1 GCA_028714255.1 Phycisphaerae bacterium
TAGCCGGTTTTGGTGTGTGGGTAGCGGCGCTTTTGATTGAAAAGAATATAGGGTGTAGGGTTTGGGGGTTAGGGGATAGGGAAAGAAAAATTAACCACGAATAAACACGAATGGACACAATTTTTTACCGCTGAGGACGCGGGGATTTTTAAGTTGGGGGTTTGAGAGTAGGGTTTTTTGCTGTTGCTTCCGGAAGCCGGAATGAGGAGCGTTAGTATTACGCAGGGGCGAAGGCCCGAAGTAAAATAGGAACAGGGGCCGAACTGGAGGACGCAACAACAAAGAGTCAAGGGTTATTTGGGGGCTCCCATTCATGGCCGCAGTTGAGGCAACTGATTACGATTTTTTTGCTTTTATGCAATCCTGCCAATATACCAATCGGACCTAAAGCAATTGCTCCTCCAATGGCTTTGCCTCCGCTAAAACCCCTTCTGCCTCCCATTATCTGTGTTGACCCGCATTTGGGACATTTGATTGGGGGTGATTCTGATTGTTTTTGTGGTGGGGATGGTTTTTCAGGCGGAGGTGGTGTGTATTCTTTAGCCGAAAATAATGTTTTGCATGAGGAGCATTTTATGTTTTGGCCTTTATACTCCAATGGGATATCTTGTTCGGCTTTACATTCGGGACACTGGGTTTTCATTTTCTCGACCCAAACATAATAATATATAACGCTTTTTGTCAGGGATTTAGTATAGCGGAATCAAAGAGATAGTAAAGGGGAAAATTGCGCGGTGCTGCCGGATGCCGTCACGAGGAAACGAACAGTAGGTAAAATAGTATCCGAGCAGTAGGCAGCATAAGCAAACCCCCAGGATAAACCTGGGGGCTAAACAAGTTAATAATCGGAAATGAGATTTGCGGGATGGGGGAAACGCATAGCAAGGTAACCCCGTCATCCGTCTTCGCCAAGGGCTACGCCGCGACAAGCAAGATGACGGGGCTAAACAATTTTAGTCCTGATAGTAAGCGGGGTCGGAGTTGAGCCAGGATTCGGCGAAGATTGCGAAGTCGCTGAAATCGATGAAGCCATCCTCGAAGAGGTCGGCGTCGGAATCGGAGACAGGCAGGAGCCAATTGTCGGCGATTTCAATGAGGTCGTCGTAGTCAACGATGTAGTTGAGGTCGAAATCAGCCGGCAGCGGGGGCAGCAATTCGAATGCAAGGCCATAGTCCGCGTCTTCGCTGTTAGGGTCATTGACGACTTTGATGGTATATTGGCCAGAGATAGTAAGCGGAATATCAGCTTTAACGAGGTTATCGTTGGGGTCGAAGTCTGCGAGTTGTTTGTTAAATATGGGGCTGGTATTACCTGGTTCGTAGATTTCCAAGTCGAGGTCAGCCAGGTACGGATGAAGTTCACCTGCGTCGATTTCTCCATCATAAGGCCTTTTGTCGGTCCATACCACTCTTCTGTCCCATGTAAGCGTAGCAGTGAGTCGGTAACGGCGGGGGACGTAAATTGTATATGTGTGCTGCTGGGATGGGTAGATAGTATCGAATGCCCAGCCTTTTTCGTCTGTGGTATTAGTGTCGATGGGAAGACGGTTTGAGTCGAGAATCTGGTACGCTCTTAGGGCATCGATTCTTCCGTAGCCTTTATCTTTGTTCCAGACGGCGGGGTCGGTGGGATTGCCTGCTTTATCAAGTATGTTCGGAAATGTCGAATTTACGATTACGGCCTTTATGACTTCGTCCTGGCTGTCGCAGGGGTCGGGCGTGTCGTCAGCTAATCCCAATAGAAGTGCGGCTGTCCCTGCGGTGTGCGGCCCGGAAAGGCTCGTATGGCCATCATTAGAATACCAAAAAACCCAGTTGGGGTCGGTCCAAGCCGAGGTCGAGCCGGTCGTTGGTACTATTTGTCTTTGTGCAGGAGCGCCTACGTCGGGCTTTTGTCTTCCGTCAGAAGTCGGGCCTGAACCGCTTGCGGCGCCGACTTTATCGTAAATTTCGCCAGCTGTGGGATTCGAAACCAGGAATCCGCCGGTTGTTATTCCGTTGTAAGCGTCACCGAATACAGCTATTTGAGTATTTTCATTGCCGGCGGCATTGGCAAATGTAACGTTATGTTGATACGCATAATAATCGTAGAGCAGCGTATAATTGCTTTTGCCATCAGGGGTGAGTAGTAAAGAAACTCCTGTAACGATGACTTTACAGTTTTGTTCTGTTATCAGGCGGTTCAGGGCATTATTGAACCAGGAAAAGTCGATTTCGTTGGCATTGTTTGCTATCCGTGCACAATGGAGGTTGGCTCCGGGTGCGACGCCTATATCGTTGGGATGCAAAAATCCTCCGCGACTTATTGCGATTCCCGCCATCCATGTGTCGTGGCTAACGGGTACATTACCATCATCTGTAAAATCATAGTTGAATGCGTGAGTAGAGCCTATTGGGTTGCCGTTTATATCTTTATCATAAAATGCCTCGTGGGTGGTGGCAACATTTCGTCCTGCAATCAGGCCTATGTTGATATTTTCTCCGATTTGGCCGAGGTCGTGAACGGCGCGGGCGTTTGAGCCGCCTTGGGCGGTGGATTCGGCGAGGGCGCAGGCCTTTTGTAAATCGCAACATAGGGAAACTGCACAAACAATCCCCATTATCAAAATATATTTGCGTTTCGGCACATCACCCTCTTAAACAGATATGAAAAAATCATTATAGCAGAATTGCAGGTGCTTTTCAAAGTAAATCCGCCATTACGGCCTGGACATTTTAGTTTTCATTATTTCCAGGGTGGTTTTTCGGACTTTAGGACCATATTTTCACCGATAGCCGGAGGGGTAAACGGTACGAAGGAGCCGTCTTTATACTGCAGCCATCGCATGGAAGGGTCCTCAAGCGGAACGGCAAAAGTAAAAGCTGCTTCAGCCGGTCTGTCATCGGGAGTTAGTTTCAATATCTCGACGGTCATACCCGTCAATTCGACGCGGTCGCCGACGGAGAACGGATGTTTCCTGTCCCGGAAGAGTTCGTCAAGTACCCATGCGTAGAATCCGTACTCGGGGCTGACGACGAGGGTGTTGACGTCGGGACGGTATATTTTTACGGGGCGGAATAAACTCGATGTTAGAATTCTCAAGTGACGTGGCATCGGCTGGTTATTAGCTTCCCATGCAAGAGTATTAAGCAGGAAAAGGAAAGTAACAGGCGGATTAACGATAACGAGGTCCTTATCCTTAACAGAATTATCCAGAGGGCCTCTAATCATAAGCTTGTCGGTAAATCTTTTCGGCATCATCGGGTAAGCTGCGCGAAGCGGCAGGGTCAGCGGAGCAACGATGAGATGCGCCAATATAAATATGCCGGCAAGAGCAAAGGCGGGGGCTCGCCATAAAAGCGGTTTCGGTTTCCATTGTGATTTGCTGAAAACAACGCAGAGCAGTTGGGCGACAAGTCCCATGGCGCCGATACCCACAAACATCAGAAGACGGTCGGATGGAAAAGTGGCGCAGATGGGTAATATAGAAAGGAGCATTCCTGATGCCCAGAACCTTGCTATCCGGTCATGCCGGAGTAAAGGAACAAGGACTAAAGCCGTGAGTGCCAGGAAAATAAGGGTGATGCGCCACAGCAAAATCCAATGTTTTGGATGAAGCATAAGAGATATTTCTGACGGCGGCAGCGCCAACTGGCCGAGCAGCAAAAACGGGGCATAGTTTTTTAGTGTGGATAGAAAGCGCAACGGCTCTCTAAGCGGGTCAATGTAACCACTGATGTTTTCCATACCATAACCCAGATGCGTCCATAAAAGCCGCCAAACTATGACCACAGCAGCGTAAGGAATCATAGATACAATTCGCTGACGCGAGGAGCTTCTATCAATAAAGAACATATATGCCGCCAGATACGCACAGGTCGAGATTCCCGCTTCTGCTGATAATAAACTGGCTGCCAAAAGCAAAGGCGCCAAAACTATGCCAGCGTGCCAGTTGTTCCGCCTCCATTTATCGTGGGCGATGATTGCGAGACAGCCAAAAAATGTTGCCATTAAGGCGTTGCGATTTGCAATGAAACCGGCCGGCATTCCGTGAGCATCGTCGATTGCATATAGGAGTGCCGCCAAAGCTGCGACCATAGGGACAGATGCAAACCTGCGATAGAGAAAAGCCACCACCATTACGAGGACACCATACCACAGAAGACTGTGCAAGTGCATAAGCGGAGGGCTATTCGGCCAAAGGATGTAATCGAGCCAGTGGGTGAGCGAAGCCAGCGGTCTCCAGAATGCTCCCTTTACATTTTCATAAGTCCACCACGGCAGGAAACCGGAATCTTTAAATTTAAAAATACGCTCCGGGTCGCCGTCAAAGAACCGAAACATATCAATCGGTGAATCCAAAATCCTGATAGGACTGTTTGAGCCGGACATTAAGAGCTTGTGGTGGTAGTCATCGGCAATCAGTCCTGCTCTTAGAGATGGAAGTGTGAGTATGATAGCCAAGATTGCAGCGTAAAGTGGAAAAAAGCGGAGAGATAGAATTTTGCGGGTGAAATTAGGAACGCCAGGGTCTTTTGTTTGCACATCCTGTATCATTTTTGCCTTAGCCATTGGACGAATTTGGCCAAGCCTGCCTGAATAGTCGTATTCGGTTTATAGCCAAGCTCTCGGACGGCTTTGGTGACATCGGCGTAGGTGCGTTCGACGTCGCCTGGTTGTGGGGGCAGATATTTTTTAATTGTTTTTTTGTCGAGGGCTTTTTCGATTTCGGCGATTAAATCGTTGACTGTTATGGGGCGTGACTCGCCGAGGTTATAGATTTCGAAGCCAGTGCATTTATTCATCGCGGCGACGACTCCCTTGATTATGTCGTCGATATAGGTGAAGTCACGGCTCATAGAGCCATCGCCATAGACGGGGATTGGTTTGCCTTGCTCGATAAGTTTTGCGAATTTGTGGATGGCGAGGTCGGGTCTTTGGCGAGGGCCATAGACGGTGAAGAAACGCAGACAGTTTACAGCGATTCCGTAAAGGTGATGATAGGTGTGGCAGATGGATTCGCAGGCCTTTTTAGTGGCGGCGTAAGGGGAGATAGGGAAATCGACATTGTCTGCTTCGGAGAAGGGGACTTTTTTGTTGTTTCCATAGACGCTCGAGCTTGAGGCGAAGACGAACTTGCCGACTTTGTGTTTTTTCGCGGCCTCGAGCAAGACCATGGTTCCATTTATATTGACATCTGCATAGAGCAGGGGTTTTTCAATCGAAGGTCTGACGCCTGCCCGTGCGGCAAGGTGGACGATTGTATCTATGCCGGCGACGGCTTTATCCATCGCGGAGCTGTCACGGATGTCGGCTTCTATGAGCTGGAAATTTTTATTTTTGAGGCAGGCTTCGATATTTTGCCGTTTGATTTGCGGGTCATAGAAATCATCGAAATTATCTACGCCGACTACTGTCAGGCCTTCAGCGAGGAGCCTTTCGCTGAGGTGCGAGCCGATGAAGCCGGCTGTGCCTGTTACCAATACTTTCATATGGTCCTATCTTAAGCTGAATAAATAATTATTGCTCCGACGGCCAGAATAATCACAGCTATAACTCGAAGAAAGAGGGGCGATTTGTTTTGGAACCAGTCGAGCATCGGCCTGAGCTTTTCGGCACCGAGCATAAATATGGCCAGGGCTGATATTAAGAAAAGAATTCCAAAGACAACTATCACCCATGTGACGTCGCATTCGCGGGCTGCAATTAAAAAGACAACCGCCAGTATTAACCTTACCAATCCGGCGAAATAGATGCGTTTTCCCTGTCTGAAGAAGGTCGATAAGTGTTTCATAGTATCAGGCTTCAACAAGGACAGAACGCCGATAAGAATTATCACTGTACCTATTACTTTTACAATAGTGTCCATCTTCATAATATTACCCCTTTATTTTCTTCCGATACTGTAATATTGGATTCCTGCCTTTTTGACTACGTCGGGGTCGTAAAGATTTCTGCCGTCAAAGACAACGGGTTTTTTGAGTTTTGTTTTGATAACTTCGAAGTCGGGGTTTCTGAATTCCTGCCATTCGGTGAATATAACCAGTGCGTCGGCGTTATCCAGTGTATCGTAGCCGTTTTGGAAGGTTTCGATTTTGCCATCCAAGGCGGCTATTGCAGAGGAGGCGGCTTCAGGGTCATAAGCTCTTATCTTCATGCGGCAATCGAGAAATTTTCTTATGCAGTAAATTGCCGGTGATTCTCTGACATCGTCGGTTCTCGCCTTAAAAGCGAGTCCCCAAACGGCGAGGGTGGTTTCGCTTTCTCTGCCCTTGAAGAAATCGATGACGCGTTTTGCGAATCTTTCCTGCTGATTTATATTAACCTGCTGTACCGATTTGGCTATTGTCATTTCGAGTTTGTGTTCGGAGCCGGTATGAATCAGAGCCCGAATATCTTTCGGGAAGCAAGCACCGCCAAAGCCTACACCCGGGAACAGGAATGACCGTCCAATCCTCGAATCGCTGCCGAGTCCCAATCTTACCTGTTCGACATCTGCGTCGACTATTTCGCACAGAGCCGAGATTTCATTCATAAACGAAATTCTTGCAGCCAGCATGGTATTGGCGGCGTATTTAGTCATCTCGGCGGAAGCGGGGTCCATAAATAATATTCGGTTGCCCCTTCGCATAAACGGACTATATAACTGCTTCATTGTTTCCCTAACCGCGGGATTGTTTGTTCCTATGATTATTCTGTCAGGACGCATAAAATCCTCAACGGCGGCACCTTCTTTCAAGAACTCCGGATTGCTGATGTAATCAAAGGGCGTTTTCGTTTTGGATTTTATAATATTCGTTATTTTCTCGCAGGTGCCTATCGGGACAGTGCTTTTTGTCGCAATGACTCGATAGTCGGTGATATTTTCGCCAATCTCAGCGGCGACGGAAAAGATGGCAGACATATCGGCTGAGCCATCCGGCGACGAGGGAGTTCCTACGGCAATAAAGATAATAAGTGAATTGTCTATGCCATCTTTCAGAACAGTTGTAAATTGCAGCCGACCGAGCTTTTCATTGTGTTTGACCAGTTCAGTCAGGCCCGGCTCGTAAATTGGTATTGTCCCATTTTTCAGGCCTGCGATTTTGTCGCTATCTACATCCACACATATAACATTATTGCCGGCATCCGCAAGACAAGCCGCTGTGACCAGCCCGACATAACCAACGCCAACTACACAAATTTTCATTTTATCAGTTCCTGTTAGTCAATAGTTAAAATTTATTCAGGACATTGAAACAATCACGGAGATGTCTCATCAATGACCTCTATCATATCGGTATCGATTTCAACGCTTGTCGCCTGGCCGAGCATATCTATCTGTAAAAGCAGACGTGCGGTGTCTCTTGTTTTTACGACAACGCCTCGCAAATCAGCCAATGGTCCTGCGATAACCCGACAGTATTGGCCCTCTTTGATATACTTGTGGGGTATCAGCGCAGCACCGGTTTGAAGGGCCTGTTCAATTTGTGAGAGTTCGTTAACTAATTTTTGCTGGTCTTCGACTGCGAGCAGATTTGCAACCCGATTTGTTCGCAAGACTTCAATGCGCTGGCTTTCCCCGCCGCAAAAGAACAGATACCCGCTAAAGAGCGGCAGGAGCGAGCGTATTGTTCTACCTCTTTGGCGTCGAACATTCCAACCCATAGGAAGAAAATAGCTGATATCTTTCTGAATCAGGTCATTAGCGAGGGCTTTTTCATTTCTGCTTTTGGTATGTGCCACCCACCACAAGCCGGTAAAATCCCGTATCGATATTTTCTCGGGCCAAACAATCGGCGGGTTTTCACTTGCTTTCAACAACTTTATGCTCCTGATTTATTTCATAGGGCTTGCGTACCCTATAACTTTTCGCAAGCTTTAAGCCTTTATGATTTTGCCTCGGCCTTTGCGTACTGCTGCGGTGGCGTTTCGAGTATCGATGACGAGTTTTGCTTTTTCGACAATCCAGTTGTAATCATAGTCGGTGTGGTCGGTTGAAATCAAAACGACATCATAGCCTGCGAGCATTTTAGCGGACAATTTTTTGCTTGTCATTCTTAAGTTGTGCTGCCGCTGCTTGGGAGCTTTTTGTATATGTGGGTCGTTGTAGTCAACTTTTGCGCCTTTTTGCTGCAGCAGTTCAATGAGTTTTACCGACGGAGATTCCCGCATATCGTCAATGTCTTTTTTGTATGCTATGCCTAAGACGAGGACTTTTGAGCCTTTTAGGCTTTTTCGGTGTTTGTTTAAGGCCTCCATAGTTTTTGTTATGACATAGTGCGGCATATTGGTGTTGATTTCACCAGCTAATTCGATAAATCTTGTCGGCATATCGTACTGCCGGGCTTTCCATGTCAGATAAAACGGGTCGATTGGAATACAGTGTCCCCCGAGACCAGGGCCGGGATAAAACGCGTTAAATCCAAAAGGCTTGGTGCTCGCAGCGTTTATTACCTCCCAGATATCGATGCCCATTCTGTCAAATACCATTTTCAGCTCGTTGACCATAGCTATGTTTATACAACGATAGACATTTTCGAGTATTTTTGCAGCTTCAGCTGCTTCGAGACTGGATACGGGTACGATTTTAGCAATAGCAACATTATAAAGTTTGCAGGCCATATCGCAACATTGGTCAGTCAGACCGCCAACGACCTTTGGGATAGTTTTTGTCGTAAAGTTTTTGTTTCCCGGGTCTTCGCGTTCCGGTGAGAACGCGAGGTGGAAGTCCTTTCCTGCTTTTAGTCCGCTGCTCTGAAGTATTGGAACGACAAGTTCGCGAGTGGTGCCTGGATAAGTTGTGCTTTCGAGGACGATTAACTGTCCGGTTCGCAGGTGTTTGGCAATTGTTTCGCTGCTGGCAATTATAAATTGCACATCCGGCTCGCGGTTCTGCGTCAGCGGAGTAGGGACACAAACTAATACGGCGTCAACAGTTTTGAGGAGCGTCATATTACTGGTGGCACGGAAGATGCCGGCTTTTACCATTTGTTTAACCTGTGAGTGAGCGATGTGCTTGATGATGCTTCGGCCTGCGTTAAGAGTCCTGACTTTTTTATCGTCGATATCGAATCCGAGTACCTTTAGACCTGCTGAAGCAAATGCCTGCGCCAGTGGCAGCCCGACATAACCGAGCCCCAAGATACCAACTGTAATATTTCTGTTTTTGATTTTCCTTTTCCATTCTGTCATAAATTTAACCTTTGCAATTACTTGAATTTGATATTGCTAAAAATAGGTATTCCTACTTATAACACTAAACTTATGCTTAACCGCAGTTGATTAATTAAATCACGACAATTAGTTTAAATGGGGATGAGCAAAAAGTCAAAAGAATTGGGAACTCAACACCGACTATTTTATATTGACGGCCAAGGACAGATTATTTATTATATCACAGTAAATATGGATTGGGCAGGAACTATGGATAAAAAGCGAGACGCTATTGATAAATTGAGTATTTTATTTACCTGTATCGGCAGAAGGGTTTCTCTGCTCAATAGTTTTCGCAGGGCGGGGGAGCAGTTGAAAATAGACCTTTCGGTGCTCGGCACAGATACTATGGAGTTAAGTCCTGCTCTTCAATTATGTGATAAAGGTTTTTTGGTTAAGCCAACAACGCACGCCCACTATATCGGACAATTGCTGAGTATTGTCAAGGCCAACAAAGTAAAATTGCTCATTCCAACGGTAGATTTGGACCTGAAACTTCTGTCACAGAACAAGCCGAAATTTGTTGCGGCCGGTTGCAGCGTACTTGTCTCTTCGCCGGATGTTGTTGATATTTGCAGGGACAAGAGAAAAACTTTTAGTTTTCTGGTTAAGGAAGGTTTCGATACCGCTGTTACTATGAGCGTACGTGAAGCGCTCTCAAAGAAGAGTCTCAACTGGCCTTGTTTTCTTAAACCCTGGGACGGCTATGCCAGCAGGGGCAACGCCATAGTGAATAACCGTGAAGAGCTGCTATTCTTTACAAAGAGAGTGCCCAACTGTATCGTTCAGGAGTTTGCCAGAGGCAGCGAACATACCTGCGATATATATGTTGACTTCAATATGAAAGTCCGCTGTGTTGTTCCGAGGAAGCGTATTGAGGTAAGAGCCGGCGAGGTGAGCAAGGGACAAGTAGTAAAACACGTTCGCATTATGAGGGAAGCAGCAAAACTGATTGAGGTGCTTGGGGCCGGGCCTGGCATTATAACATTGCAATTATTTTTAACGGGCAATGACAAGATAAAATTTGTCGAGATAAATCCGCGATTTGGCGGGGGCGTTCCATTGTCAATCAAGGCAGGCGCGAACTTTCCGAAGTGGATTTTGCAGGAGGTTCTCGGCAGAAAGACAAATATTCGTTTCGATGGTTTCAAAAACAATTTAATTATGCTCCGCTATGATGGCGAAGTCTGGCTGAAAAATTCTTAACGAGAAAAATAGAGATAATGATATTTGATAATATAATCGGGCCAGTCAAACCAATTACATGGGTTTTTCAGTTTTGGCCCATATTGGCGGCTTCTTTTGTTGGGTCACTGGGGGCTACCTGGCTGTGCAAAAAGATAGCTATAAAATTCGGGATCGTTGACAGACCCGATGACCTGGTCAAGACACATAAAGAGCCTATAGCATATCTCGGCGGTGTAGGCATGTTCGTGGGCTTGACGGTTGGCGTGTTGGTGGGCCTCGGGTATTTGAGAAACGAAGAATTTCTCAGTCCAATGCTAAAATGGCTCCTTGGAATACTGTGCGGAGGTGCGATAGCATGTTTTATTGGTCTTGCCGATGATATATTTGATATGAAGCCGCGACAAAAAATTCTTGGCCAGGCAGCTGCGGCAGTTGTTTTGCTGGCGGTTGGTATCTCACCGAATTTATATCGCATTACAGAGCCATTAAATCTGCCGATGTCGGAGACCATCGAAAGGATTTTAAGTATTTTTATTGTAGTATTTTTCGTTCTTGGTGCGACAAATTCACTAAATCTGCTTGACGGACTTGACGGACTTTGTGGGGGCGTAACAGCAATTATTGCCGTGGCGATGCTTCTTCTGTCGATACATCTGGCGACGTGGGGGTCCAGTGAAGTTGGAGACCCAGTGCGTATTATAATATGTCTCGGGCTTGTAGGAGGTGTCTGTGGATTTTTGCCTTTTAACAGGTACCCGGCGAAGATATTTATGGGTGATGCCGGCAGTATGCTCTTAGGGTTTATAGTTGCTACATTGATGATTTTATTTGCAGAGGGGATTCCACGATGGTGGATGGCCTCAATAGTTGTATTCGGTCTGCCCATTCTCGATACGGCTGTTGCACTGGTGAGGAGATTGCTTAACCACAGACCTTTATTTGTTTCTGACCGCGGTCATATTTACGACCAGATGATAGACAGGGGGATACCCTTGAAGAAGACTGTCGCAATTTGTTATTTGCTTGCCAGTATTTATGCGGTAATAGGCTTAGTGATGAGCCAGATAAGAACCGTATATGCAGCAGTTGTTCATCTTTTTGTTTTTGTGGTTTCGGCCCTGGTTGTTTGGAAGAAAGATTATCTGAAGATGGAAGGCTTGAGAGGATCCATCCATAAAAAAGAAGATTGATAAATTCTATAAGGTTTCCCATCAATTAACAATCTTCGAGAGAACCCCAGCCTGTTCAAATTTGTACCTCTCTAATAGAAAAGCAGGGCAATATCCTGCCAAAGGCGAAACCACATAGACAGGCCGCTCGGCCCGAAGTTTTCCAATTAGGTCCTCGTTATATTCTTTCAAGTTATTTACGGAGCCATGTCCTGAGACAATAGTAACGTCCCTGCGTTTGTCCTTGATTTCCTGCACAGATAAAAGCGCATAAACAGTAGTGCCATCCGCATATATAATTGCCCCATTACCGACTGAATCCAATGCTTCATTTGCGAACTTTTCCGCTCCCTTATAACCTGTTTGCCATGGTTGCAGGAACCATTTGTACTCATTACGGTAGGGGATATTTCTTGTTGAGGAAAGTTTGAAGTGAACTTTTTGTGCGATGGCCGGGGCGATGATATAAGTTGGGACAGGCAGCAGAGCAAGAATAAAAACTATTCGGCACAGGATTTTGTAATTAGACCTGGTAACAAGCGTATTAAAGCCAACTCCAATCAGGACAGAAACCAAACAATAAAATGGTATGAAAAAGGTATATCTATCCGGAACTGTATATCGGAAAGCAAATGCGAAGAAAAGGATAAGCAATGCCAAAAGAACATTTACAAACCCACGGTCTGGTGAAATCTTTTTGAGGCCGTAGAGACCCGCAAAGAAAAATATAATATTCGGTGTTGGGAAATTGTAGGCGATAAACATTAGGTTCTCTTTGATAAGTTTGGCTGACAGATGTGTGTTAAGAACGGCTCCAGACCAGCTTTTGCCAAAAAAGGCTGAGGTTAGTGTAGCTGTAAAATCACCCGTTTGAATGATATTCTTTATGATTAGATATTCGTAAGGAGCGGCGCCGATAATCCATAAGCCGACTAAAACGGCAAGACTGCGGAGTCTGATTTGTTTTTGGACTAATAAAACTATCAGAAACACGGCGTAGCAGGTAAGGGGGATAATGGCCCACATGTGGTCGGCGATTGCCAGGCCGTTGAAGAACGCCAATAAGTATAAAAAACCAACACGTTTGGTCTTAGTATATTGCAACAGCATTATCAGCTCTGCGAAGAACAGAGCCGAGTATAAAGTATAAACTTCGGCGATAGATGCGGACTGCCAGATAGTCCATGAGAGGGCAAGGGTAATCGCCGCCAGCAAGGCGGGAGCGTTTTTGCCGAGCCAAAGGCGCAAAAGCAAAAAAAGATTGGCAATGGTGAAGGCTGCGGCGACGGCTGAAATCAAATTTACCTTGTGGGCGAATTCGCCGAGCGGGATATATTTTACTGCGATGCCAATAATATGGTAAAGCGGATGCGAGAGAGCCAGGCCGAGATTGCCCTCGATGTCGTTGTGCCAGATTCGATACTGATACATGCCGCTATCCTGCCACAACGTTCCTGGTGCACAGGTTGCTATATAAAACACAGCTGCGGCCAAAAGAACCACGAAGTAATTAACAGCGAGTTTGTTTTTTGTTGTTTGCATATATTATGGAACGATTAGCGGGGCTATCCGATGTCCTCAAGCCAGGCATCGAGCAATGGCAGTTCTTCCCGGCCGATTAGGGACATACTGACTAATTTTTCGTAACAGACTTTGAGGTTGTCGCCGATTTTTTCTACGCCTGATTGCAGAGACAGAGATTCCAAAATTTCACAGATTTCAGTATTGTGCAGGTAACCCGGGATTTCATCGTTGAAGTCGCGCAACAGATTATGTACGTTTCGCTGCTGGGTCATAGTAGGTTCGTGGAATAAGATTGCCCATCCATTAATCCACGCTATTTTCTGGGCGATGAAGCTTCGCCAGATATCGGTCATTCTAAAAGAGCAATATGAAGGCAGATAAAGCAATTGGAACGCGTCCGGCCACCAGGTAGTGTTTTGGCTATTAAAGGGACACCAGCAGCCTTTGTTTAGTGCAACACGGCGGTTTTTTCTAAAGGTTTGCGGGAGCGGCAAAACGAGACGATATACCGCATCAACGTCGGGATTATCGTCGGCCAGGCCCTGCTGGATGGGGCAATCGATGTTTGTCAGGTTAAGTGATTCGTATGGGGGCGGCAGTTGCCGAATTTTTTCGAGAGGGAAGCCTCGAGGCCAAATATTCTGGTCGGAAAAATAACGATAAACGTTTACCCAACCACTGCTGCGAAGGGCAGGGACGTTTTGGATTCTCTGCCGATTGTCCCAAAATTGCTTTAGGGGAATATTGTCGTCATCGGTTTCAACGATAATTGATGCACCATTGCGAATTGCGAGAAGATAGCCGATGTTTTTACGGGCGTAGTGTTTTGTCGGACACAGTTGGGCGAATTTTAGTTTTGTTTGCTTTTGTTTTTCAAGGCTATAAAAATCACAGCCATCGATGTGGAATTCAGCGGGGCTGGCCTGGTCGCCTATAACGATGAAGTGGTGTTCTCTTTCACTGCAGCCCCGGGCCAGTTGCTGGAGGACCTCGTTGGGTTCGGCAATAGATGTTACAATAACGTAAACTTTATCCTTCATATAGTTGAGAGTTTTCCTGTCAAGAACTACAAATTACCAGCGAGACGCATTCTAAATAATCGGAATAAATTGCTGAAAGCATCAAGAATAACGGCAGAATTTACGTTTTGGCTGGGTGCGCGATAATGTATGGGGACCTCGGTTATACGCATATTTCGGCAATATGTTTTAATTTCGGTCTGGAAAAAGTGTCCGCGTGACCGAATTCCCTTTTCGAGGACTTTTCGCAGGGCGGTATTAGTAAACATTTCGAAGCCGCTGGTCATATCTTTGAGCTTTGTTCCGAGCAAAAGATTAGTCAGGGTACTGCCCGCGTAACTTATAAAATAACGGCTCAATGGAGCCTCTTCAAATTTTCCGCCTTTACAAAAACGGCTGCCGAAGACGCAGTCGAAACCGTCGGCCATTTTATCAAAAAACTGCGGGATTTGTGAGGGCTGGTGGCTGAAGCTGGCGTCGATTTCGAGTATCCAGTTACAATCGGCATTTAAAGCTTCTCGGTATCCTCTGATATAGGCATCGACAACACATTTATTTTCAGGTGACCAGATTACTTTAAGCTGAGGCAGTTTATTTTGCAGCTCTTTGAGTAAATCAATAGTGCCGTCTTTACAGGCATTATCAAAAACTATAAAAAACATCACGGACTTGAAACCTCTGCACTGCTGCAGTACAGCATTGACGAATTCCAAGGCGGTTGATTGTTCATTTGCCATCGGGCATACAATTCCCAAAGATATCTCTGAAAACCGAAGATTATTACCGCCGGGGTCAGGGCTATTCATTTTTTACTCGCAGAGTTATTGTCAAGTATTGGGTATCGTCTGCAAATCGTATTGCTCCTTCATAAGCGGCAGGAGCAATTAAGCAGTCGCCGGCCTTAAATTCAACGGAAGTTCCATCAACTGCCAGAATTGTTCCGAAGCCGGTGAGGATAATCAGCGTTTTCATTTTGCCGGGCGAAAGAAGCGTTTCACAGTTTTTGGCCTGGTGGCCCTTGTCTATTTCGAAGTATTCACAATCGACCAATCGGCCCACGGTTGTTACGGGAAGACTAACCTCAGCGGTGTCGAAGTTAATGCTTTCCAGGGCTTCTTCGATATGTAATTGTCTGGCTTTGCCGGTGTCGTCAACTCTGTTCCAGTCAAAAACACGGTATGTCGTATCTGATGGCGTTTGAATCTCGGCTATTAAGAGGCCCGCTCCAATACTGTGAACAGTTCCGGATGGCAGGAAGTGGCACTGTCCAGGCTTTACGGGCACCTTTACCAACAATTCGGCAGCGGTCCCGTTTTTTATCGCGATGGAAAATTGCTCTTTTGTTACGCCTTTTTTCAAACCTTTATAAATCACGGCGTCCGGAGCAGCGGATATAATATACCAACACTCGGTTTTAGGTTCGCCTCTGCCCATTCGTTTGCAGGTTTGTTCGTCGGGATGGACCTGGACACTTAAGATGTCTTCGGCGTCGAGGAATTTAATCAGCAGCGGGAGGTTTTCTGAGAAATTACTGCTGCCGATTATTTCTTCAGGATATTTTCGGATTACTGAATTGATATTTTGGCCTGCGAATTCGCCGTTTATGATTACGGATTTGTCGTCAGGTAAATCGGCCAATTCCCAGCTTTCGCCGATTTTTTCAAGAGGCGGGATGTGCTTGCCGAATATTTCCTTTAATTTCTGTCCGCCCCATATTCGTTTTTTATAGATAGGTTCAAATTTTAATGGGTACAGGTTCACGCTGAATTTTTTCCTTCGTTATTTACCAGCGCCGCCTCCACCAGAAAAATACAAAGACGAGGGTGACAAAGACCATTAAGGCAGTAATAATCCAGAAAGAGGTAGGTTCATCCTTTTGGAGCGGCAGCTGGACGTTCATTGAGAAGTAACTTACGACCAGTGTGGGCAGCATAATCGCAATTGTCAGCATTGTCAGCATTTTAATACGGATGTTCAAGTTGTTGGCGATGATTGACGCCCTTGCGTCCATGAGACTGGCAAGCACCTGCGAATAAATGTTGGCCTGCTCACGGCACTGGGTGTTTTCAATAGTAAGGTCATCGAGGAATTCGATGTTTTCCGGGGTAAAGCCCATTTTGCCGGCGCTGTTTTTGAGCCTTTCTATGAGGACGCCATTGGAATTCGTGGCGTTGAAGTAATAGACCAGGCTTTTTTCGAGCGTAAAGAGGTTGAGCAGATGTTTGTTCTCTGTCGAGGTGCTTATCAACTGTTCGATAGAGCCGGCAAGCGTGTTTATGGCTTTAAGGTGTTCGAGGAAATGAGAAATCGAACGGTTTATGAGTTTAAGCAAAACGTCCTGTATAGACTGCATCTTTACGAAATGTCTGCCCTCAAACAGCGGGGCCTCATCGGCGGTTACAATTATGAGCTTATCGTGGAAAACAAAAACGCCTGTGGATGCCACCTTGAACAGGAAGTTGTCTTCGGCGGCATAATGTCTCGGCCTTTTGAAAATCATCGCGACGTGCTCCGGCTCAAACTCGAGGCGTGACAACTCGTCGGGGTCAAGCGCGGAATTCAGCGTATGTTCATCAATCTTATAATGCTCGACAAGCTCTTTTTTTTCTTCCTCTGTCGGAGCGGTATAAATGCATACCGAAGGTTCTGCCTTATCGCCATCCTGCAGCGTGCCATTGTCTGATATATACATTCGTTTTAACATCTTTTGACCTCGAAAGCCAATTACCGTGAAATATGTTATTTGACTGTATCTATCTAAAGCAAACAAGTCAAGTGCGGTGATAGATTTTCTATGTTATTTTTTCTGCTCCGTGTGTTGGCAGGGCAGATTAGATTTAGAAATGCTTTGGGATTTCAGGCACCCCGAGGGCAGAGACCTTCAAGATATACCTGCTGACGATGGATAACGAACCCTTTTTCCTGGCGTTTAGCGAGCGGAATAGATACTTCAACTTTGGTTGGGATTACGGAGCAGGGACTTATTTTAGCCAGTTGGATGCCAGCATCGCGAAATCAAAGAGGTTTACTATCCCGTTTTTGTCGGCATCGGCTCTTTCGTAATAGTCATTCGACCTTTCCCCGTTATCTTCCAGCCAATAGTAACAAAGCTCCGCGAGGTCGCTTCCGTCAACGGCGCCATCAATGACTAAATCGCCCGACGGAGGGTCCTTGACGAACGCGAGACCAAACGGCTCGGACGATTCATAGTTTCCAAAGTTATCGTAAATGATATACATAATCCACAGCAAGTTCGTCGCCCCTGAAGGAGCTGGTGCACGATATTCCAGATGCAAATGAGGGTCTGAAAGAGCACTGTGGTTAATCCAGTCTCCGGGCTGATTTAGCTCTATGCCTAAAGTGGAATTTTTAGCGATAAAATCCGGCGCGATGGAAATACACTCAATAATGATTTGGTAATCGAGGTTGGCCGTTCCCTGCAGTTGACGGTTGGGGTCATCGGCTTTTATTATGTCGAATCCGGGTTCGCCAATCTGATAGCGGTCGTACCTGATATTATAACACAGGGGGTAATGCCAGTTCAGCCATGTTGAGACGCCGGAGTTGTTGGGGTCGCTGTGGCGATATTTCTGATTGCAGTCAACGAAGAGTTTATTGTCGTCTTCGGTGCCAGTCATGCCATCGGCGTTACAGCCTATAAGGAAATGGTCCAGCGGGCAATCGGCGAAACAAAAACTGTGCAATGACGCGCAGATTAATAACGCAACGGTCAATTTTTTTCGGGTCTTCATAATAATATTCCTATTATTCAAATAATTTAATCATCGTTCGGCCATTTCGGTGCAGATTCCGGGAACCAGAAACAATCGCCCGGCCAGGTGTATGTCTGTTCTATTTTCAGGGTCTCGGTGTGCCCATCGGCGAAAAGATAATTCGATTTTTTCAAGTGACGGTCCCATGCTATTTGTCCCTTTGCGAGGTTGATATTGTAAAACCAGTTTTCCGGATGAACGTGGTCGGCGGAAGTCCAGGATGAAGGACTCTCGGCGACATAAATACAGTGCTGGGGCTTGCGAATCGCGGTGACCGTATTGTATCTGCCGTAATATCGAGGGCATCCGGAATCGAGCAGTGCATTGAGGGCGAAGCTTGACCAGCGAGAATCTTTCGGCTGTTCACTAAACGGTTTGTTCCAGTCAACGAAGTTTTTGGCCTTGTCGCTCGGGCAGCGGAACAGCAGTTGCTCTCTGACATAGGCCGACAGAATCGATATCCAGAATTCGTTCGGGTCGGAAATGTGGCAGGAACTGTCCGGCAGGCGGTCATCATGGTCTATTAAATACGAGTTCAAGGCAATGCCTGTCTGACGCATATTACTGGAACAGGTTAATTTGTTCGCCAACTGCTTTGCTTTATTCAGGAAGGGCAGAAGTATGCCCATCAGAATAGCGATGATAGATATTACAACCAGCAGCTCAATCAGCGTAAAAGCCCCTTGCTGTCGAGCAAATGGAAATACACAGCAGGGACAATTTGTTATGCCCCTGCTGTTCGCATCAGTTAAATTACGGGATATCGGCTCTGCTCGATTCATTTCTGATTCAAAGCTCGAAATAATTTTCCGAAATCAACGCATACTTTTTTTCTGCCTGACAAACGCAAATAATCCCATTGTGAGCAGAACAACCGATGCCGGTTCCGGAACGGTCACAAAATCCAGCGTATATTGAGCCGACTCGGGAAAAGCAGTTGAGCCTGTGTCAAATACCGTGAAAGTTGCCGAGAAGGTTTGCCCCGGTGCGGCCGCCAGGGCCAGAAACTCCGTATGGTTGTGAAAATGCCAGGCTCCAAATCCGCCTGCACCATCTGGCAGGGTGGTGTCCCAATCAGGCTCTTCGAACGCGATTGTCGCACCATCGTATGTCAATATCTCAAGCGTCGTTGCTTCATCTTCCATCCAGAAATTAACCGTGTCGGAAAAGCCGATTCGCTTTAATCCTATTCTCCAGTCGGGCTGGGTAAGTTCACCGTTAAAATCCAACTGAAACAAACCTGTCTCCGGATGGGCGGAATGCCAACAATCAAGCACAGAAGCATAGATTTGTTTGTCTCCGATATATTCACCGGTCGGAATCATTTCGACAGTCCCCCATTGAGGCTGGTCAGGAGTCGCAAAAATCCAGAGCTGGTTATCATCACCATTGCCCCAGGTTCCATCCGGATTCCGTCCTACGTGTGTGTGTGAATGTGCATAAGCGAAGCTCGTAACAAGCAAAAGTAAAATTAGTACGGATGCAGCCTTGAACATAACTACACCTCCCAATCTTTAGTGTGTTATTGAAATCAAATGATTTAATGCTTCGCACGGGCGACCTGTATCGGCGAGCGGTGCGAAAGCACCGAACACGCCGGTCAGAGACACCTGCAGCAAGCAACGATATTAGGATGAAACTTTAAGAAGTGACCGGAGGTGCGCGCGGCGAAGGGAACCGGTGCCGCACTATCTGCGGGAAAAACGAATTTGCATAAGTTATCGTAAACGGGATTTCGTTTACCGTGTATATCCCCACTGGAGGAGGCAAAACAGCAAGATTTTTATTTATTACCACCTGCTGACAGATTGGACAATGCTGATGGTCGTGATTCTCGTCCTTATGGTGTTCAGACAAATGTAGGGCCAGCATCACATTTGAGGCGGTTAGGATGAAACAAACCATCACAAGAGCAAACAATAGTTTTTTGAAACTATTTTTCATTTCAAAATCTCGGGCCTTACGAACAGGCCGGGCATAAACCATCGACTCTGACCTGTTGTTTGTGAAACACAAAACCTTTCTTAAGTCCCTTTATTAACGGCAAAGAAAGGTCTGTAAGACAAAATGTTTTGCCGCAGCTTGTGCAGGTAAAATGCGGATGGCATTGTGCTTCGGTACATCGGTCGGCAAGCTCGAAATGCTCGGCCCTTTTATGAACAAAAGCTCTATGCACCAGCCCGGCTACAACCAGACTCTCTAATGTTCTATACACCGTTACCTTGTTTGCACAGCCCCTGCTCATTGCTGTCATAATCTCATCGACTGTTTGCGGTCTTTTAGCGTCCATCAAGATCTCAAGAACGGTCCTTCTGGGGCCTGTTCGCCTTAATTTCGCCGAGCCAAGCAAATCGTCGATGGTCTTTTTTGTCTGTGGCTTCATTTTCTTTATTACCAATACTAACGTTTGTGATTGTGATGCTCGCCGCCGCAAAGAACATATTCCTGGCCATCGGTTTTGACGAGCAGCATCGGGAAAATTATGTCGCTGAAACAGCACGGTAGCCATACGGATATGAACAAAACAATTAATATTCCCGCAGCCAGTATCACCGTCATCGGCTGATTAGTATTCATCATAATATGCGCCGATGACGCCCATGTACTTATCAGGATATGAAAGGTGTGTGGGAGTTTTGTCCTCGGCAGAAAACAGGCAATCACTACGCCAAGCAGTGCTGCGGGATTTACGATGTACCACTCCTCGATAAATCCGAGGTGCAGTTCATGGCCATGCTGATGTTCATGTTCGGCCTCTGCCTGACCATTTTGATGTGCGTGCTGATGAACAGCAGCCTCTGTCGGAACAGCTACGCCAAGTATATCTTCTCCCAAAAAAGGAAGTATCGAATCGCTCAAAGTGGCGATTCCTATCGAGCCGACGTATCCTACAATCAGCACAATGAGAAAACCTCTGGTCTTGCTATGCAGCCGGAACAACGATGCTGTTACCATAGCGCTAAGCACGACGTGGGCGGGGTGAAAAACATAAAACAGCCTGTAGCTTGATTGATGGCTTATGTTTCTAAACAACAACATTAATGCTATGCCTGTAAGCGCACCAAAGAGGGTAAACGGGGAGTGGGCCTTTAGCTCGATAAGAACCTGTTTCAATCTACCTGATATTGCCATTTTTACGGTACCTCAAATTTTTAATGTTTTTCCAACTTAGCTTATGATTATAGCTAAATGCAACTAAGTTGCAAGTAAAAAATTTGTTTTGTGGCAGAAAATATAAATGGTTATGCCGCGGTCGAAGAAAGGCGTTGCAGAACAGGGCAGAAACGGGTAAATTGATGTTTTATCCTGCCAGCGGAGTTCGATTTTTGCGGGGCGGGTTAGACAGGTATGGGTTAAATGCAGATTATAAGAGACGAATCGGACCTTGAGAAAATCAAAAGGGGGGCTGTGCTGACTATTGGTAATTTCGATGGGGTGCATATCGGTCATCAGGCGATTTTATCTGTTGCCAAACGCATCGCGGGACAAAGACAGGCGGAATTGGTTGCGATGACGTTTCAGCCTCATCCGCTTAGTATCTTAAACCCCGAAAAGGCACCGGAGTCGCTTATGCCTGCTGTGTTGAAAGAGCGTCTTCTTGCCGAGTTCGGTGCAGGGATACTATTTGCGGCAAAAAGTGAGCCTGAGCTTCTGAGTCTTGCGGCAGAGGACTTTGTAGAACGGTTCATCGTTAAAGGAATTCGGCCAATCGCTATTGTTGAGGGCGAGGATTTCAACTTTGGTCGAAAGCGAACCGGCACGGTGCATACTTTGCAAAAACTCGCAGGGGCAAGGGGCATTGAGGTTGTTATAGTTGAGCCTAAGAAGGCCAAGCTGGCGAACGGCGAGACAGTTGAGGTTTCGAGCACAGAGATTCGCAATATGATAAAAGAAGGAAAAGTCGCAGATGCGGCTGTTCTATTGAGCAAGCCCTATCGTCTTATCGGTAATATTGTGTCCGGTCGAGGTAAAGGAAAACAATTGGGTTTTCCGACATTGAATATGGACCCGACTTCGCATCTGCTGCGCCGGGCAGGAAAACCGGGGCAGCTTATCCCAGCGGAAGGCGTTTATGCGGGTCTGGTAGAAATAGGCGACAGCGAATCGGATGTTTGTTTGACAAGAGCAAAAATTCCCGCGGCTTTTAGTATCGGCAGGGCAGCTACCTATGGGGCGAATCAATCTTTACTTATAGAAGCACATTTGCTAATTGATAATGTCGAACAGTTTACCGGCCGATGGATGGCAATGGATTTTATAGAGCGAATCCGCGGCCAGCAGAAGTTCGGGTCGGAAAAAGAACTCGTCGAGCAAATTGACAAGGACTGCCGGAAGGCACGGCAGATTTTATGTAGTGTAGTGGCATAGACAAGAGGTTATTAGATGTTCGGTTATGAATTAATAGTCATCGCAGTAATGCTGGTATTCAACGCTTTTTTCGCGGCCTACGAGATGGGGCTTGCGTCCATATCTCGCGCCAGACTTGCAATTTTGCTCAGTGAAAAGAAAAAAGGCGCGGCCGATGCCGTCTTTATGAAGGACAAAATGGAGGCGAGCCTGGCTACCATTCAGCTTGGCATTACAATGGTCGGGGTTGCCGCTGCTGCGACCGGCGGGGCGGGGGTACAGGAGACTTTCGTTCCTTATCTTCAGATGATTGGTATCTCCGAGACTTTTTCGAGGGTATTGGCAATAGTGCTGCTTATGATTCCGCTGACGTTCGTGATTATAGTTTTCGGCGAGCTTGTTCCGAAGATGCTTGCCTTACATAACAAGGAATGGGTAGTACTTAGACTTTCGCCTGCTATGAAGGTCCTTTTGCGGACGATTGGTCCGATTGTTTCGGTGATAGAAGTTACAGTTAAAAAAGTGGTGGACCTGGTGACTCTTCTTGGCCGAATAGAACCGAGCAGCCAGGGACAATGGCTGCACGAGTTAAGGGCGGCGGTTTCACTTGCCAGGACATCGAAACTTATGGGCGAGAGGGAGGAAAAAATAGTTTTGGCAGCGGCGCATTTATCCACCCAATTTGTACGTGACATCATGCTGCCGGCCGGGGACATAACAATGATTTACATTGGAAGCAGTCTGGAAGAATTGCTTATCAAGGTACACCTCGATATGCATACAAGATTTCCGGTCTGTATGAAAGAAAACGACCCGCAAAGTATCGACGGCTATGTTAACTTCAAAGACCTTGTGGCGACGATGAGAATAAATCCATCCGACCCATCCATCAGGGGTATATTGAGGCCTATAAAAAAGGTAAGCGAGGATATGCCATTGTCTTCGCTGCTGGAGATAATGATACGTGAAAGAAACCATATAGTAATTGTTACATCTCCCTCGACTTCGCTCGGGACAGGCGGCGAGGAAACTATTCTTGGGATGGTAACGCTTGAGGATGTTATCGAGGAGCTTGTGGGTGAGATTGAGGATGAATTCGACCGTTTGCCGATGCATATTCATCCTTACGGCTCATCCGGCGTAAGCCATCTTCCCGATGGCTGTCACCAGGCGGACTGCTGGATTGTAGGAGGCGGTATCTCGATAGGCGCGGTTGCGGCGGCGGCGGGGCTTGATTGGTCGGGCAAATTTGGCGATAGCAAGATTCCAACGGTAGCCGAATGGTGCGTGCAGCAGGCAGGGAAGCCCCTCAAGGGCGGCGAGGTTATAGAAAAAGATAATCTTAGAGTTGTGCCCCGTAAATTCCGAAGAAATAAAGTGTCGGAAGCTATGGTGACTGTTCTCCGTGAAGAGTCCAAAGGACTTGAGGGTTGAGTTGTTTTTTATTTTTGGGAAAAATTTAAGGAATCATAATGATAATCGATGCGGATTTTCAAAAGGCGATTGAGTTAATAAATAAATCCAAACGGGTTTTGCTTGCGACGCATACAAAGCCTGACGGCGATGGGTGCGGAAGTATGGTGGCGATTCGCGAAGCATTGGCCGGGCTGGGTAAAGACGTGAAAATATTATTACTCTCGGAATTGCCGGGGTGGTATGAGTTTTTATTTGAACAAAGGCCGGAAATATTCAGCGAAAAAACGAAAATAGAATCCGACTTAATTATTATTGTCGATACAGCTACTTACAACCAGCTGCCTGAATTTGATAAACACCTAAAGGAATCAGATAAGTCAATTTTGGTGATAGACCATCACGCAACCAGCGAAGCAACTCGCCTCGGGGCGAAGCCACGGGTAGGCGATTGTCAACTGATTGACAGCAGCGCAGGAGCGGCTGGGTTGATTGTTTTTGATTTGTTGAAATACGCGGGCTGGCCGATTACGAAAAGAGTTGCAGATGCGCTTTTCGTGGCGATATCCACCGACACGGGCTGGTTCCAGTTCGATAATACCGACAGCAGAATCCTCAAAGTCTGTGCCGAGCTGATTGATGCGGGCGTAAGTGCTTCTCGGATATATCACGATTTGTATCAAAACTTTTCGCCGCAACGATTCAGGCTGATGGTATCAATGCTCAATTCGCTCGAACTTGAACTTGACGGGCGTTTTGCGATGCAGCATTTAACACGGGCTGATTTTGAAAAGGCCGGTGCGAAATACAGTGATACGGAGAATTTAATTGATGAGTGCCGGCGGATGAGCGGGATTGAGGCGGCGGCTTTGTTTGTGGAATCAGCCGACGGGCGAGTGAAAGTTTCGTTGCGAAGCAGAAGCGCTATTGATGTTTGTAAGATAGCCGGTAAGTTCGGCGGCGGCGGTCATAAGCTGGCCTCTGGTACTTATCTGCCCGGGTCGATTGAGGATGCGAAAAAACTCATCATAGCCGAGATGCAAGAACAACTCAAATAGTCCGGCTAACAATAAATTTTTGATTCGGTACGTTAGCGGTTGTTATCAATCCAAAGCCGGCTGCCATTCGGTCGCGAAGACTGCATAGTCGCAGAAATTCACGATGCCTAATATGTCGTCATAAAGATTTGTCCGTAAATCGTATCCGGGGTCGCCTGGGACTTTTAGCCATGAATCACAAAATACTTTAGCATCGGCCCAATCTACATCACCATCGGAGTCAAAGTCAGCTGGAGAACCATCGCCTAAACCGAAACCGTAAGGAAATAGTGGGTCATAAGTTGCGTCACCGACGTTGATTGGAATCTGGGTCATACTGCTTGGCCAGGTGAAGGAGAGTTTTCCGGTAAATGGATAGTCGCCGAAGAGGACTTGTGCCACGCCATCACCTTCGGTCCCCGGCAGCCAGGCAGCCACAAAGGCGTCCGCATCTGCAATCTCGTCGGTTACAATCATAGGTCGCCCGGAAACCAGGACAATAATATAGGGGGTTCCTGAATCGCGCACGCGTTCGATGACGTCGGTGTCATAGGGCAGGTGCAAATCAGTTCTATCGCCGGAACCCTCTGCATAAGGCGTTTCGCCAACGACTACTATGGCGACATCGTGTCCGGCTGCTCCATAACCATACTGATTGTAGGTGACGCTGCCGGTGGAAAGCATATTAATGCCATCGAGAATAGTGATTCCGGTCGTATCGCTATCATCGTCCATACTCTGCCAGCCAATCGTCCAGCCGCCGCATTGGTTTACCAAGCTGTCTGCGTTGCTACCGGCGACGAATACATCCGCGTTTTTGCTAATCGGCAGGACGCCTTGGTTTTTCAGCAATACGAGTGATTTTCTTACCGCTTCACGGGCGACTGCTCTGTGCTCAGCAGAGCCGAATGAAGATAGGAGAGACCTGTCGGTATAAGGATGCTCAAATAGACCTGCTCTGAACTTAATTCTCAATATCCTTCTTACGGCATCGTCAATCCGAGACATAGGAACCTGGTTGTTACTTACGAGTGTTTTCAGATTGCTGATAAACGGGCTCCAGTTGTCAGGCGCCATTGACATATCGATGCCGGCATTTATTGCATTTTTTATATGGGTTGAATTATATCCGTCGATATCGTCCCAGTCAGAAACGACGAAACCATCAAAACCGAGCTCGTTCTTAAGCAGGTCTGTGATAAGCCAGCTGTGTGTAACACATTCAGCTCCGTTCCAACTACTGAAAGAAGTCATAAATGTTCCTACGTTTGCATCTAATGCCCTTAGGTATGGAGGCAGGTGAACGGCTCTTAGGAAAGCCTCGGTGCATACTGTATTTCCGGCGTTTATACCATCGGTAGTGCCACCGTCGCCGATATAGTGTTTGGCGCAGGCAACGATTTTATCGCCCGGCAAATTTGGTTCTGTACCCTGAAAACCGCGGACATAAGCGGCAACGAGATTGTCGTGTATTTCCGGGTCCTCGGCAAATGATTCGTAGGTTCTGCCCCATCGCTCGTTGCGTGCGACGGCTACGCAGGGCCCAAAGGTCCAATCGATTCCAGTAGCCGCTACTTCTATGGCGGTGACCGTACCTATTCTTTCCATTAAGTTAGGGTCATTGGCGGCGCCCAAGCCGATGTTGTGCGGAAAGACCACCGCGTCACGGACTTTGTTGTGACCGTGGACGGCGTCAATTCCATAAATCATTGGAATGCCAAGACGAGTAGCCAAAGCTCTGGCTTGAAGACTATCATACAAATCCGCCCATTCTGTTGCGCTGTTATCGCCTCCTGGGCCTTGATGGCCGCCGCTCAAGATGGAACCCAGAAAATAAGTTGTGATGTTCGAGGTTGGGGAAATATCAGATGGTCCCTGGGTCATCTGCCCGACTTTTTCACTTAGAGTCATTCGGCCCAGAAGGTCCTCAACTCTGGTCTCAACAGGTAGATTGGCATCCTGGTAGGGGTATAGTGCAAAGGTAGTCCCGACAGTGAAGAATCCTACGATAGTAAGGGAAATAATTAAAACGAGGGGTCTTAAGGTTGTCATTTTCTGCTCCTCCTATGTATGTAAAAAGAAAGAATAATTTCTCCTATCCTAATCCTTTCTTGTACCAAAGCAAAGCCTTTTTGTCAAGGGAATAGGCCTGCTCACAGCAGGGGCAGGGTGATACCGAGTGCGGAATTGTTAGTGATATTCTTCATTATAGAAGAATATTGTGCAGATTTAGCCTCTAAAAAAACAAAAAGGGAAGGCTACGGTTAGTTTTTTGCGGTGCGTCCTACCTGGTAAAACTCTTTGAAATAGGGTTTTCGAGTTGGTTTTTGAACACTATCTCGAAATTGGCAGTAAGTAATAAAAGAAAAGGGCAAAAATTTTAAAAAAAATCAAAAAAATCTTGACTGGGTGTCGATGCCGTACTAAAATCACGCAAGAGTAGTGGGTGAGATTGGGGTGTAATAGTAGCCCAATCAGAAAGGGTTAGTTAGGATTTTAAAGAAAATCTTAATAACGAGTGTTTTTTTGCCTTGAACTGTTAGTAGATAAATACTAAAGTCTGCTAAGGTCGCTGACAGTTTTAAGCGGCCTTTTTTGTTGCTCTTTTTAAACTTAATATGTAAACTGTCCGACCTCGACTCAACTGTCGATATTAGTTTATGGCTTGCGGTTTGAAAGTAGTAGTTTCGAACAGCTCGCCGAAGTAAATTTGGGCTCGTAGCTCAGTTGGTTAGAGCGCACGCCTGATAAGCGTGAGGTCGGAAGTTCGACTCTTCCCGGGCCCATTTATAGTTTTGAGTTATGAGTGTTGAGCTTTGAGTTATTTTTTTGCTCAAAACTAAAAACTCAAGACTAATAACTATGGTCTCGGGGACGTAGCTCAACTGGGAGAGCGCCGGCTTTGCAAGCCGGAGGTTGCCGGTTCGATCCCGGTCGTCTCCAGTCTTCGCTCGGAGCGAAAGCGATTGGTGAAGACTGCCGCGTCGCAGTCCCTCTGGGACGAAGACGGGCAGTAAATAATGAGTCTTAATACTCCGAGCTTCGACTCGGCAGGCCATTAAGAAGTGTTCTTTTACAAGTTAATAGGTAGATGCGAGAATGTTTTTCGTAATTTTTCCAACGAAAAACTATTACAATTATGAGCGATAACTTAGGAACCATTAGACCAATACAATCAAAGATTGATATGGTCAAGTTACTAAGGGTGTATGGGGGATGTCTAGGTGTCGGAAGGCGAAGAAGGACGTGGTAGGCTGCGATAAGCCCGGGGCAGGTGTCAAACAACCGTTAATCCCGGGATTTCCGAATGGGACAACCCGTCAGGACTGGGCAACCAGGTCCTGTCATCCATGGCTGAATGCATAGGCCATGAGAAGCTAACGCAGGGAACTGATACATCTCAGTACCTGTAGGAAAAGAAATCAACCGAGACTCCGTAAGTAGCGGCGAGCGAAAGCGGATCAGCCCAAACCAGAGAGCTTGCTCTTTGGGGTTGAGGGCGCCGGTAAGCAGTTACAAAGGCATCGCGAGCAGAACGGTTTGGAAAAACCGACCATAGAAGGTGATAGTCCTGTATGTGAAAGCGAGAGCCCTGCGTTACTGCCGGCGTACCAGAGTAGCACGGAGCTCGTGGAACTCCGTGTGAAGCTGGGGGGCCCACCCTCCAAGGCTAAGT
>JAQTMR010000023.1 GCA_028714255.1 Phycisphaerae bacterium
GGCCGAGGTGCTCTCTGGGCGTGACATAGCAAAGAAAAGATGCGCCGTAAAAGGCGGCGGCGGTTCCACCGATTGCAGATGTGATATGGTCATAGCCCGGTGCGATGTCGGTTACTAACGGGCCGAGGACGTAAAAAGGAGCATCATTGCAAATCTTTTGCTGAAGCTGCATATTGTATTGTATCTGGTCGAAGGGGACGTGTCCGGGGCCTTCGACCATGACTTGACAGCCTGCTTTCTGCGCTCTGGCGGTAAGTTCGCCGATGGTTTTTAATTCGGCGATTTGTGCGCGGTCGGTGGCGTCGGCGATACAGCCCGGGCGAAGGCCGTCGCCGATAGAAAAGCAGATGTCGTATTCTGCCATTAAAGCGCAAAGTTCATCGAACATTTCATAGAGTGGATTTTGTTTGTTATGATGCAGCATCCATTTTGCCAGCAGTGCGCCGCCTCTGCTGACGATTCCGCCGATTCGGCTTTCCAATAGCGGTAGGTGTTCTTTCAGCAAGCCGGCGTGAATCGTGAAAAAATCAACGCCTTGCTCGGCCTGTTTTTTTAAGCAATCGAAAATTATCTTTTCGTTTATGTCTTCGACATTTATGCCTTGTATGACCTGATAGATTGGTACTGTGCCGAAGGGGGCAGGGCATTGCGCGAGCAGCTTTTCGCGTGTGTCATCGAGGTCGCCTCCGGTGCTTAGGTCCATAATCGCGTCGGCCCCGGCTTCGATAGCGACTTTCATCTTTTCGATTTCGCTTTCCACCGATGAGCTAACGCTGCTTGTGCCGATATTGGCGTTAATTTTGGTGCGAAGCGCTCGACCTATGCCGACCGGCTTGAGGCCGTTTTTCAGATGCAGTTTATTGGCAGGAATAACCACTCGGCCAGCAGCTACTTGGTCTTTTATAAATTCTGCGGACAGGGCTTCGCATTCTGCGACAAATTTCATTTCGGGCGTGTTTTTCTCTGCCCTTGCGAATTGTAATTGTGTTGTCATTATCACTTTCCTACGCAGGTTTCATCCTGATCAGGTTCAGAGGGTTTTTTCTCAGACCCGCCTATATCGGGCTACGGCGAAACACTTCGCCCCGACGAGTCGGCGTGCCACCCCTAGTGAACGGGTTTATTATAACCGATTGCCTTTGCCGGTCAAATAAATGTTCGGTGTTTTTTATAATCGGCGCGGGCAATTGCCGGTTAGTATTTTGCAGCCTGTTTTTGTTACGAGGACATCGTCTTCGATTCGTATGCCGAGTTTGCCGGGGATATAGACGGCAGGTTCGATTGTGAAAACCATCCCCGGCTGTAATTTGACATTGCTGTTGGCTGAAATAAGAGGTTGTTCGTGCACCTGGAGTCCGAGGCCGTGGCCTGTGCCATGGCCATAAACAGGTAAATCATATTTGGCAATTACCTCTCTGGCGGCGGCATCGATTTTTTTAGCGGTGACGCCTGCTTTGAGCATTTTGATAGCGGCGGTTTGCGCATCCTGCACGACGTCATAGACTTTTTTATAAAATGAGTTCTGTCTGCCGATGGTGAAACATCTGGTTATGTCGCAGCAGTAGCCTTTGAATTTTACGCCGAAGTCGATGAGTACCATGTCATTTTTTTTGAGCTTTCTGGAGGTCGGCTGATGATGGGGACGCGACGCGTTTGGGCCGAAGGCGACGATTGTCTCGAAACTATTCGTAGCTGTGGCTTTTCGAATTTGGAAATCCAGGCGACCTGCCAGTTCGTTTTCTGTTATTCCGGGTTTTATGTGCGTGAAGGTTTGTTTGAGTACCTTTGCGGCGATTCGGGCCGCTGCACGGATGGCTGCGATTTCATTTTTGTCTTTGATGCTTCGGACGGATTCGATAATGTTCGCAGCCGTTTTGAGCCGAAGTTTCACGTGTTTTTTTAGTGCTTCGACGGCGGCAAGCGAGGAGGATTTTTCGATTGTTATTGTCCGTATTGATTTTAGCTTTTTTACCAGTTGCGCCACGGTCTCGGCCATAGGCTTGTTACGTTCGATTATTTTACAGGCGGGGCATTGGTTTTTAGCCTGTTCGGTGTATCTGCTGTCGGTCAGGAGATACACGGTTTTATCGGTAATCAGAACCCAACTGTCGCCACCCAGGAAACCGGTCATATATGTTACGTTGGCCGGGTTTGTTACGAGCAGAGATTGTATCCGCTTCTTTATTAACTGGCTGCGAATTGCTTTTATACGTTTTTTTATTGTTTTGTCGTTCATTTTACGCTGCTTACGGTCCTTTTAAGAAACAATGAGTAACATTGCATCGGGGAAAAAGAAAGTTTTTTTTGCTCCAAAATTTGGCTTTGCGTTATTTTATTTTTATACTTTTTCCAGAGAAGAGACCGGCTGGGGGGTAAGCCGAGCGGTGCAAATGAGTATAGCGGCTGTCGATGGTTTTCCGCAAGGGGAGAAATTACTTGTAGTATCTTTCGGGGGGTAGGACGGCTTTTGGCCGTCCTTTTTTTATTGTCTTGCCGTGGTCTTTCTTTGCCGTTACAATCAGCCGGTTTTTAAGTTCTATTTTAAAACTGGTTATTGAATTATGCTATTGCCCATTCGTACGAGTATTTGGCCGCAGCGCACTCCATACGCGAATTACGCCCTGATAATCGCCAACGTGATGTTTTTTTTACTAACATACTACCCTCATAAAAGCGCTATTACAGGCTCTGGCGAGGTTCTGCGTGATGGGGCGGTGCAATTTATGCTCACACCGTTTCGCCCGCATTTGTGGCAGTTTATAAGCTATGCATTTTTGCACAGCAGTATTATGCACATATTCGGCAATATGTATTTTTTGTACCTTTTCGGCAACAATGTTAACGGCAAACTCGGCAATATCAATTATTTATGCCTTTACTTCGGTGGTGCGGTCTTCGCAGGCATCGGGCACGTGTTTCTGCATATCAACCCGGTTCTTGGGGCAAGCGGGGCGGTTGCTGCTGTAACGGGGGCTTATCTGGTTCTATTTCCGCAAACCCTGATTACGATTGTTTACTGGTTTATTTTCATCGGGACGATGGAACTGTCGGCGTTATACTTTATCGCTTTTAAATTGATTGTCTGGGACAATATTGTCGAGCCGAGATTTTCACCTGACGCGATTGCGTATGATGCGCATCTGGCAGGATATACCTTCGGCATCGCAGCTATACTGATTATGCTTGCGACGGGTCTGATTAGCAGCAGCCAATTCGATTTATGGGCGATGATAAAGCGCTGGAATCAGCGTCGCCGTTACCGTGATGTTGTCTCGGATGGTTACGACCCATTTGATGCCCAGCCGGTGCGACGGCAGATAAAGGTCAAAGAGGTTAAGAAAACCGCCGCTCAGCAGCAGTTGGATGAAAAAATCAAACAGCTCCGCGAGGAAATCATCAGCCGGGCGTTTCAGCACAATCTGTCGGCTGCTGCATCAGCTTACCTGGAGCTTGTTGGCCTTGACAGCGGGCAGCTTCTGCCTCGCCAGCATCTGCTGGATATTGCCAATCAGCTTACCAGCGAGAGCAGGCACGCAGAATCGGCGCAGGCATACGAAAAGTTTTTAACTCACTACGGCAATTATGAATATGTCGAGCAGGTGGAGTTAATGGTCGGGGTATTGTATTCCCGCTATCTCGATAAGCCGGAGCTGGCGATAAAGCATTTACAGACCGCGGCCAAGAGGCTTTCCGACCCGGGCCAGGTGAAAATGTGCAGCGAAGAGCTTGCCAAATTGCAAAAGTAGCACAAATGGCCTTTTTTATCCGCTGTCGGCCATAATTACCGGGACCTGCCTTATACGGCGAACACTCCGAGATTTGAACGGAAAAAAGTTGACAATTGACAGGGGGGGTGCTAATTTGAAAAATTGTAAGACGATATTTTGAGGTTTCGGCTGTTTTTGAAAATAGACTCTTTTTGGGAGACATGAAAATGCAATCTCATACCAGATTCGTTAATCTTTTTATTCTTGTTTGTTTGACAGGTTTGTCGTCTGCAGGTTTTGCCGCCGAGCCTGTTGATTCACCGGAAAGGGCTGTTTTAAACGCAGAGACGGAAGTAAATGAGCTTTCGTTTCCCTATGTTGCCGAGATAACCGGGGACAATGTCAATGTTCGCTCCGGGCCGGGGACAAATTATTACCACTGCGGCAAGCTTAATGCCGGCGACAGGGTTAAGGTGGTCGCCAGCAAATACAGCTGGTCTCATATTGTTCCGCCGGTCGGCAGTTTTTCCTGGATTTCAAAACAGTATGTCAGCATTGAGCCGAATAATCCCGTGGTTGGTATAGTTGCCGGCGATTCCGTCCGTGTTTATGCCGGTTCTGACTTCCTCAAGCCGATGCACTCCACGACCATGCAGTTGGAGCTCAACAAAGGTGACAAGGTCGAGTTGATGGGCGAAGAGCAGGATGATTACTATAAAATTGTTCCGCCGAGCGGGGCCTATCTTTGGGTGCTTACTGAGTACACCAAGCCTATCGGAGCCGTTGGCGAGGTTGAGGTGATTGTCAGGCCGAAGCTCGAAGAAACCGAGGCTGAGGTTGAAACCGAAACCGTGGCTGAAGTTAATACACCTTCGGTTGTCCCCGCTATGGCTTCTGTTGAGTCGAAAAAGCTGAAGGAATATTATGCTTTGGCGGACCAAATCAAGGCCGAGCAGGCCAAACCGCTGGCTGAACAGAATTATGCGGAGATAAAGAAAGCATTGGTTGCGCTTGCGGCTGATAATGAGGCCGGCAAGGCCGGGCGTTACGCGGAGTTTGCTATTAAACAGGTAGAACGCAGTGAATTGGCTCAGGCTGTGGACAAGGAGGTTCGGCTTCAGGATTCACAATTGCAGGACGTTAATGAGCAGATAGAGCGGGCGCGTGCCGCGGAGTTGGCGCAGGTTCCGGGATTAGGTGAATTCACGGCAGTAGGGCAGTTTGAACCTTCAAAAATTTACGGTTCGGAAGAATCGGTTAAACATTACCGCTTACTCGATGATTCAGGTCAAACGATTTGTTATGTTTTGCCGGAGGGGCCGGCATTGGATGTGGATTTAAGTCAATTTTTGGGCCGGAAGGTCGGACTGATGGGGACAATCGAGCCGCATCCGCAGACCAAAGGCGCCCTGGTGCGATTTACTGAAATAACAATCATTGATACCAAACCGGAGCAGAAGTAGTTGGCATCCCGGCCGGTGAGTGATTGAATTTTTCCGCTGCTTTATTTTTTACGGCGGGGTGTGCCGAGAATTCTTACCGCTTCATTTACCATCGGCAGGGTTGTGGTTGTTATGTGGGAGTCGTGAACGTTTCCGGTAACGTCCATTCGGATAACACCGCGGCCGAGACTTTCGGTCAAAGACTGCAAAACAGAAGGCTCATCACCGGCAAGCCGCGGGCCTCGTGCGAACAGGACCAAATTGGCATTGCGACTTCGCAGGTCTATCCAGCCTGAGCCGTTGAAGGCAACTGCTTTGCCGGACAAATCGAGATGCTCAATAAACAACTTGTTATGCTTAATGTACGAATCAACAATCATCTGCCTGAAGGCGAAATCTTTTGGCTCTGTCAGATTTAATACATATAACAGCTTTGCCATTGGTGATAGTCTGCCGATTTGCATATCAGTTATTTGGAGACGGCATCGTCCGATATATGGAAAAGCTTCACCATAGCGGCTGGCCACACTCAATAAACCGCTCACTTTGCCGCTGGTCTGGTTGTTGTAAAGATTTGGGTCTGTCCCGGGTGACGCCGAGTCAGTTGCTTCTGAAAGAAATTGATTTAAATTAATATTTTCAAAACCTGCCTGCAGCACATACTCTGGAGCTGCTTCGGCCGAGCGTTTTAATTCGAATTTACCTGCCACTTTACCGCCGTAACAATCAGCGATGAAGTTTTCAGTTGTCCAGCTTTGCCGGTGCGGGTCATAGCAGGTATCAGCTTTCAGATTTGTCAGGGATTTGCCTTTAATCCTGAGATTATCTGCTGTAAAAGAGATGTTACCCTCTGAAAGCTTGAGTCGGTCGCTACTGATGGCATCGTCAGCCAATACTATTCGGCCGTTAATTTTTATTGTCGAGACATTCGATGTTATCAGGGTATTGTCGATGGCGGTTGCAGTAATATCCTCCAGCGTGACAGTATTCCTTGTTATCGTTAGCCTGCCGGTAATATTTTCTACTGGGTAAGCAAATGGCTCGAAGTTAATGCCGTTGCCGGGGCAATCCACGGTTATTTTATAGTCGGGTCCGGCGTATGCAATCCTGCTCTCTGGAGAGGTGTCCCCTGTGTTCAGCGCCGGGTCGGTTTTGTTAAAATCGACGGAGAGGTTTACTTTTCCCTTCGGCTGCAGTTCGGAGACGATTCTTTTTAGCGACTGCGGCATCAAAGAAATTAAATCGTCGTTTAACTCTGTTTGTTTAGTGTTCAGTTTAAGACAATAGCTGGGTTTTTGGGCTCCGTCACCCGGCCAGATTCTGCCGGTCAGTGAAATCGGAATTTGATTATATCGGCCCGTGAAATCTTTAATTTCTATCAAGTCAGGCGTAATGGTAGTCCTGGCTGATATATCGCTGATAGTCAGCGGAAAGTCGCCCGATTTTTCCACGAGGGGTTCGCAGGATAAAGAAGTTTCTTTGAGAGAAACATCGGCGATAAAACTAATTGGTCCGGCATCCTGTTCGGCCTTGGCGGCAGCTTCGGCGGAGTGAGCTTTGGGTGTGAAGATATTTACCTCGGCATCGGCAAAACCTGTCATATTAAAACGGGCGTAAAAATCACCTTTTTTACCCGTGGCCGAGCCGTCTGACAGGCTGGATGCGAGCGTGGAATCCAGGGGGACGTCCATTGCCTTGACTGAGATATCATATATTGGCCGGTCGGCGCTGTAATCTGTTATTTTGCCGCTTAAGGTTATTTTGCAGTCTTTTTGCTGCGAAATCACATCCGAAACGTTTACGCTGTCGTTGGCAAACGATAATGTTCCGGAAAGATTTTTTAATGGATAAGGAAAATTATGATATGCAGCTTCGACGCCGAGCAGTTTTACTGTCAGAAATTCTTTTTTCCTGGCTTGTGGTTGTCGGGTTAGTTTGTAGTTTATTGCCGCAACGCCGCTCGGAGAGAAGGCAGACCAGTTTTTCTGTTGCTTCGCGCTTAGCGCTTCGAATAAGTCGTTATCCAGAGCCATATTGTCGCTTGTAATCCGGATTTCGTATTCACAGTCTGGCCCAAAACCTTCAGACCAGCCGTTTAAAGCCACCTCGGTATCGCCGTGCCTGCCTTGCAGGTTGTTCAATACCGCTTTTTTTTCAGTAAGGTCTATTTCGCCGGTCATTTGCTTTAGGAGATATGGAAACCTGCGGTCGAGGATGGTGATATCTTTGCAGTGGACTTTGCCGATTAATGTGCTCGCACTTAGTTGTTCTAAATTGCCGCGGGCCTGAAAGTCAATCGCAGCAGTTCCTGACGGCCGGTATCGATTAAAGAACCTTTGCAAAGCGACAAATATGCCAGGCTTGCTTAGAAACGTTTCTCTGTCAGCGGTAAATATATCACCTGTCTTGGTGTTCCTGCTTTGTAAGTCTTCTATTTTTAGATTCATAGAATAAGCGTTGCTAAGGTCATATTCCAGCTGGGCGTCGAGGGTATTTATCGTCCATGCTTTTTCAAAGGCGGGGATATCAGCGGATGAGATTCCGCCGGTAATTTTAATTCTGCCGGGTTCCCAGAATCCGGTCAGGATACTGTTGCCGAGCTCGGCCCTGTCCGCTGTGGTCATATCAAAGCTGTATCTGTCCTGTGTTTTGGGGTCCGGGGCGAATTCCGCGTCAATAGGTATCGCTGCGATAGCTTTGACGTGCCCACTGGAAACCTTGCTGTATTGGAACGTCCCTCTTTTAAGTCGAATAATGGGTATATCTCTTGCGATACCTTTAGACGGCTTGATTCTAAAGCCGGCGATATTCCATTGGTCTGTGTCCAGATTGTGCTGGGCATCGAATAGGAAATCCTTAACACTGATTTTTTTCAACTGAGGATGGAATAACAACAAACTGCCCAAACCGAAACGTGCATATACTGTTTTTGCTTTTAGTATTGTGTTGTCATGTCCATTCTGCTGCTTGGGCCTGATTATGAGTTCTTTGATAAAAACCGAGCCGTTAATATTGAAATCAACCGATTCGGTTGTAATTTTAGTATTGGTCAGCTCGGCAATCTGGTCGAGGGCGATTTCACACAGGACTTTACCTGTCAGCGTAAAAGCAAGCCACAGGCAAACGACCAGAATCAGAATTTTGACGGGCAGGGAAAGAAAAATTCTTTTGCCTTTTCCGGCTTTATTTTTTTTGTTCGAATTTACCGGCACTTTCTGCAGCCTTTAAGCATCTAACGTGTGGTTAAGTCTTTCTACCGCTTATATCGTCCTTTTTATTGCTTTGTCTGCAATATCCCTGCGGTAATAGGCGCCGTCGAATTTGATTTTATCCGCGGCTTCATACGCTTTTGCTTTCGCGTCAGCGATAGTCCGCCCCATAGCGGTTACGCCCAGAACTCTGCCGCCGTTGGTAACGAGTTTTTCATCTTTGACGGCAGTGCCTGCGTGGAATACGACAACGTCCTCGAGTTTTTCGGCTTCGGATATGCCGGTTATTATTTTTCCTTTTTCATACTCTCCCGGGTAGCCGCCGGCAGCCATGACAACACAAACAGCAGGCCTTGGGTCCCATTTCAGCGTAACGTCATCGAGCTTGCCTTCGCAGACCGCCAGCATTACCTCCAGCAAATCGCTTTTCAGCCTCATCAGAATCGGCTGTGTTTCCGGGTCGCCGAAGCGGACGTTGAATTCGAGGACTCTCGGCCCGCCGGCGGTAATCATAACGCCGGCGTACAGTACGCCTTTATAAGGCGTGTCGTTGCGGTTCATGCCATCTACCGTCGGCACGAGAATTTCGCGTGTGATTTTGTCCATCATCGCATCAGTAATCACCGGCGCCGGGCTGTAAGCGCCCATCCCGCCTGTGTTTGGCCCGGTGTCACCGTCACCGATGGCCTTGTGGTCCTGCGACGACTCCATAACATAAATATTTCTGCCGTCCACGAAAGCAAGTATGGAGGCCTCTTCGCCGAGCAGCCTGTCTTCGACGACGATTTTATCACCCGCTGCGCCGAATATCCTGTCGCACATTATTTTTTCAGCCGCCAAAATACCGTCGGATGGTTCGTCACATACGAAAACACCTTTGCCCTTGGCAAGGCCGGCTGCTTTTATCACCACCGCTTCGTCCCTGCTCGCGATATACGCCTTGGCGTCGGCGAACCTCTCGAAGACCTGTCCCTCTGCGTTCGAGATTGCGCTGGAGCGCATAAGATGCTTTGCGAATGCCTTGTCCGCTTCGAGCTGCGCTGCATCTGCGCTTGGGCCGAACGCTTTTATGCCGACGGCCTCAAAGGCGTCAACCGCTCCCGCCGCGAGCGGGTCTTCAGGCCCGACTATCGCAAGGGCGATTTTGTTTTCCCTGGCGAAGTCCACCAGCTTGTCAATTTCAGTTGCGCCGATAGGAATATTTTCCCCAGACTGAGCTGTTCCGGGGTTGCCCGGAGCGATATAGAGTTTGCTTAAATTTTTGGATTGAGCGAGCTTCCATGCGATAGCGTGCTCGCGTCCGCCGTTGCCGATTAATAATACGTTCATAAAATAACCTCAAATTAAGTTGCTATTAGCGCTGAAACGCCAATCTACCAAAGTTGGATGTTTTGCTCAAGTTGATTATTGATATTCAGCAATTTTGATGGTATCCTGCTGCCTGTATAATTAAGGATGATAAGTTATGGAATTATCCTGGCTGCTTGTTTTCAAGATAGGGGCATCTCTTGCGGGTGTTGTTGTAGGTATAGGTTCGTTTTCAGAGCTTTCCTGGCCTGTAAAACTGAAGATTACCGCTGTCTTGCTGGCCGGTATTATCCTGATAGGTCTTTTGGCTTGGCCGTTGGCGGCGCCTATTGAGCCTTTAGGGGTTGTATCTATGCCGGGCTTTGGCGGTTCGGTAGTCCTGGCGGGCTTGGCGATTTTAGCGGGCTTTATCGGCTATTTTCTTTCCTGGCCCGACGGCAGGGAAATCGGTATTTTGGCGGTCCCCGCGGGACTTGCCATCTGGGCGGTGTGCTCCGGCAGTATGGCTGAATTAATGCGAACAACGGTCCCGACCCTCACCCAGCGGCAGTCGCTGCTCGCGGCGATGAAATGGGAACCGATTTTCTGGCTCGCTATCGTTGCCGCCGGGTTTATTGGCGTGCTTATAGCACAGCGTATGGTCTCTCGCAGCTCGAAGCTTGTCCCTCGACCCTTGTCTATTGGCTCCATCATAATTGCTGTGGTCGGTTCGGGTTTAACAGCTCTGCTTTGTATCGGATTATTTGCTCAGGATATCAGGATAGCTGATTCCAGATTGGGTTCGGTTGTGGCGCAGCCGGCTGTCGGCCAAATTGTTTTCGCCGTGTTTGTTTCGTTTGGAATAGCTGCTTTTCTTGTCAAAAAATTTCTCAACGCAGGCTATCTCTGGCCGATAGTCGCCTCGGCTTTGGTAACCGGATTTGCGGTTATTACTTATACAGGCGGCGATAAGTTGCAGTATCTTACCGAGCACTACCCGCCGGCCTTCTTCTATCTTGCGGCGACTTCAATACTCCCCGTGCAGATGGTGGCTTTTGGCGTATTGGGTTCGATTGCCGGCTACTGGCTGGCTGTCCGTTATAATTATTGGCGGGAAAACCTTTCGGTTCCGGCAAAGCCTGAGTCTTGACGGATAAAAAGGGCAAAATGGGGGCAGGTCTGCGGATTTAAAATTTATTTTTTTAAACCATATTTTTGCGGTAACTCTATGTCTTCTATATGGTTACATATACACGGTCCCATAATTGGTAGTCGTTGGACCATTTAACTAATTACCAATTTAACCAATTCTCGAAATTAGCCGAAGATACTGTTGAGTCCCCATACCAATCGCTATTTGGCGAGGGGGTAATAAGGACTGAACAGTTGGTTAGTTTGCTTCGTAAAATGTAAGTAAGACCAGCCGACCCGCCGAAAGCGAGGTCTCGCCAAAGGCGGACAAAAGGAGTTGAAAATGTTGGTTCTAAGCAGACAAAAAGATGAATCGATTATGATAGGCGACGATGTCGAGATTACCATTGTCGATGTTCGCGGAGACAAGGTTCGCCTCGGCATAGCCGCTCCGAAGGAAATACCGGTTCATCGCAAAGAAGTGTACGAGGCGATTCAGCGCGAAAAGGAAGAGCAGAAAAAGGCTCAAAAGCAGTAAAGCCTTTGGGGTAGTTGAGCCGGCGTTGACGTTATCAAATTTCACACACCATTTTATCCGTGCTACTTTTACATTCTTTTATATCTTGGGCCGCCGGTGCCTTCGGGGACAGTCCATCTGATATTATCGAAGGGACATTTTCTCTGGCAGGTTTTGCAGTGCAGACAGTTTGAGGGATTGGCAGGCTTTACCACGTCGTGAACTGTTTCATACACACCCGCCGGGCAGAATGTAATGCAGGGGCTGTTGAATTTCGGAGTGCATTTTTCCGCGCAAATTTTGCTGTCTAAAATTTCAAGATGGCAGGGCTGCTCCTCGCGATGTTCGGTTGCCGCCATTGCCGTGAAGGTGTCTTTGTCGAATTGCTGTTTTGGTTTTAATCTGTATCGAGCGGCGGTCATCGCTTTATAATCTTCTTCAATCTTAAATTCAGGCAGAAGCCCGCCGAGAACGGAAATTGGCATTCCCTGCAAAGGCCCGAATTTCGCGACCGTTTGGCGGAAGTTTCTTGCCGAGCGCATCTCTTTGGCAACGTTCGAGCTTTCGATTAGCTCGGTGTATTTGGCAGCCGTTGCAGATGGGTTGTCTGAATACTCGACGATTGCTTTTGCCGCTGCTATTGCCGAATCGATAGCATTGTGCAATCCTTTGATTTTGAGCATGTTCACAAAGCCGGCGCTGTCACCAGCGATTATGCAATTACCTTTGCCGATAGAACCTGTCTGCGGGTCTCTCGGGATGGAGTAGTATCCGCCTTCGGGAATCATTTTTGCACCGGCTTCTATCACAGTACCGCCGGCGATGAATTGTTTTACGAACCTGTGGTTTTTGAAGTTTGTCAGCGCGTCCTGCGGATTAAAATCGCGGTATTTCCAGTCGGCGCCAACAATCATGCCGACGACGATGTTATCATCATCGGCGGGATATATTATTCCGCCGCCGAACAATCCCGGCCCCAAGACCGGCGTCCAGATTGGATAACCCATGGCGTGAACTACGCGGCCGGAAGTGAATTTTTTATACTGCCTGCTGTTTACTTTTATAAGCTCCTTGACGCCTACCGAATAAAGCTGGGGACATCGCCTTTTCAGGCCTGCTTTTTCCACGAACTTCTCGGTCAACAGCCCGTCGCAGCCCTCGGCAAGCACGACAAAATCGGCTCTTATGGTTTCGCCTTCGACGAAGTTGGGCTGCTTTCGACCTTCTTTGTCGAGTCCCTGGTCAACGAGCTTGACAGCTTTTGTCATACCCGTTGATTCATCTAAGATTATATCTTCAGCCGCGAAGCCGGTCAGAACTTCGACGCCGAGTTCTTTGGCAATCTGGCCCAGCCATTTGGTCAGCTTGCTTATCGATACGATATAGTCGTTCTTGTGCATCATTTGGCCGAAGCCCAACCCGAATTTCTTGGCGAGCTTGATTGTAAATGAAATATTAAATGACAGCTCCTTTCCCAAAAGGAACATTACGTTGTCTTTTCTGATTTTCTTCGCGAGCACATCTTTCGCCGATTCGCTGTCCCGCCATCCCGGGATAGCGGTATCCAGCAAGGTATGCAGCGGCTCTGTCTCCAAAACGGCGCCGGAGAGATTGTGATTGCCCAAATCGGCGGCCTTCTCGAGCACGCAAATATCAGCGTCAGGCTTTTGTACCTTGAGCTGTATCGCGCAGGACAGGCCCGCAGGTCCGGCACCGACTATAAGAACGTTTACCTTGTTATAATCTTTATCGTTTGGCATTTTTTTATTCGGCCTCTAAAGCCTCAATCAACTGCGGCACTACATCTTCTATTTTGCCGACGACGTAGTAATCGCACTGTTTGAATATCGGGGCATTCGGGTCGCTGTTGACTGCGATTATGGTCTCGGTATTTGCAACGCCTATCATATGCTGAATCGCGCCGGATATTCCCAAAGCGACATAAAGTTTCGGCCCGACGGCTGTGCCAGTTTGGCCGACCTGATGTATTCGCTCGGCGAAATCCTGCTCCACCGCCGCTCGCGATGCGCCACGTTCAACCGGCGTACCCAACTTTTCGCTTAGACAATCGCAAAGCGAGCTGATAAGCCGGTCGTAGTTGTCCCTGCTTTGCATTCCCTTGCCGCCGCTGACGATTACCTCGACATTGAAGTTCACCGCGCCGCTGCCGAGCTCCGTTTTTATAATTTCCAGGCCTGTATCACCATCGCTTAGCTTGACTTGGTGCCTGATTGTCTTACCTGTTCTCGACTTATCCGGCGATAGTCTCTTCATAACCCCCGGCCTTGCCGTAGCCATTTGAGACTTCGAATCTTTTGTGCAAATAGTCGCCATAACGTTGCCGCCCAGCGCTGGTCTTGTTTGCAGCAGGATAGCTACGTGTCCCGTCCGCGAAATGTCCCTGATATCGAATGAGGTGCAGTCGGCGGTAAGTCCGCAGCCGAGTTTGTAGGAAATCATAGGCGCAAGCATTCTGCCCTGAGCCGTGGCGCCGAACAGAACGATTTGAGGCCAGTGTTTGCTGATGCAATCGGCGATAACTTTGCGATGCGCGTTCGGGTCGAATACCTTCAGCAATTTATCTTCGATGATGTAGATATTGTCCGCACCGGCGGCGATTAGTTCTTTTGCCGTTGGCTCGACCTTGTCACCCGCTATGCACACGCCCACTTTGGTCTCTAATGAGTCCGCAAGCTCACGGGCCTTGCCTATAAGCTCGAAAATCGCCGGATGTATTGTCCCTGAACTGTGTTCGGCGACGACCCAGACCTCGCCTGTGAAACTGGGCTCGGTCAATTTCAGGCCTTCTATCATATCATCCAACACTTTTTTATGGAAACGCTCGCCCGCGGCAGAGAGTATTTTATCTTTAACGTCATCATCAATTTGCCCGACTTCGCTAACGCCTAAATCTTTGAGCGTTCGGGACAGAATCTCGAAATCCTCGTTTTCCTTTTTTGTCCTCTCGAAGCTTTTGTCAAATTTGTCTCTCCGCCTTTTCGGCAAAACGTAGCAGCTTGCTTTACCATTGCCGTCGCCGGATTCAGCCCCATCGCTTTTGAAGCTCTCGACAAGCAGTTTGGCCAATGTCTTGGCATCGCTGACGTGTTTACATTTTCTGGTGCTTTTACCCGGCGGAAAGACACGGATTACAGTTGTTTTCGAGCCTTTGGCCCCGATATGGGTCGCTTTGATATCGTCACCGTTCCAGCAGACGATTTTCATCCTGTTTGCCCGCCTTGTCCCCGCGAACGTCGCAAACAACGGATACTCATATTTGGCGACAGTTATCACTGCAGGCAGCTTTCGGGCGGCAACTACCTCGCTGCCGCCGCTGATAATCCGTGTGAATTCGAATCGATTGTTTTCGAACTCTGCTCCGGTCGCATAAGCTATGCAGGGGCTGGACAGTTCCTCGGCAATCTGCGGGGGAACCTGTGCGGTATCGCCATCCACCGATTGCATCCCGCAGACGACGTAATAATCCTCGTTTGCTGCGAAGAAATCTTTAACTATCCTTCTGATAGCGTATGCCAATGGATTTGCCGTTGCCCACGTATCGGCTCCTCCCAGTGCCTTGTCAGTCAACATCACCGCCATATCGGCGCATCTGCCCAGGCTGTATCTCAGGACCTCTTCAGCCATCGGCGGCCCCATAGTTAAGGCAACAATTTTGCCGTTTGCGTCGGCGCTTATTTTTTTCATATAATTCGCAAAAGCCAGCGCCTGCGTGTCCAATTCGTTAATTACGCTGGCTAATCGGCTCCTGATGAGCGTTCCGGTTTCAGGGTCGAACGCATTATCGGTGATTTGCGTTATGTCAGGAACCTGTTTTGTCAGAACTATATAATTACTCATATTTCATGTCGCTTATTAGCGGTTCAGTGAATAATAGACCATAATATCACTACGCAGGATTTTTTGCAAATGTTACAAGTTTGCGTTTCTGTACTATAGCTAAAAAGTTCGAATTTATAACTTGTTTTGGATTGCGAAATAATGTTTAATCCCGGTTTCGGATTTGAAACAAATGGAAGATTATTGCGAGGCTGACTAAAAATGGCGGATTTGAAAGCACTTGCTGACGTAATTATTGCAGGCGACCAGGATGCCGCGGTGAAACTTACCAAAGCGGCCATCGAAAAGGGCACAGCGGCCAAAAGTGTTCTCGACGACGGATTAATCGCCGGTATGGACATCATCGGCGACCGTTTTAAGAAGAACGAGGTCTATATCCCCGAAGTGATGATGGCCGCACGGGCAATGAAATCGGCGATGGAAATTCTTGAGCCGGCCCTTGCAGAAGCAGGCGTCGAGCCCATAGGGAAATTCCTGATAGGAACTGTACAAGGCGACCGGCACGATATCGGGAAAAATTTAGTTGCGATGATGCTAAAGGGAGCCGGCTTCGATGTTATTGACCTCGGCGTTGATATTAAGCCTGAGGTCTTTGTTGAGCAGGCCAAAGCCGCAAGCGTGCAGTTGATTGGTATGAGTATGCTTCTGACTACAATGATGCCGAATATGGAGAAAACCTTGAAGGCCCTCAAGGCGGCTGGTGTTCCAGCTAAGATTATGGTTGGCGGCGCACCGGTAACACAGGGCTATGCCGACAAAATCGGCGCCGATGGCTACGCTTCCGATGCCGCTTCAGCCGTCGATGTGGCAAAACGTCTGATTGCCTAATCACCGGAAATTTAGAAACAGCCCCCCGTTTTCTTGCGAAAACAAGAAGGGGGCTGTTTTTTTGCGCTTAATCTGTTAGAATGGACACTTGGTTATATGCGACAGATAAAGAATCAAAAATTAGCGCAATTGCTGGTTCAGCTTCATTTTACGCCCCAAAAACACCTCCGCAAACAGCTCGCTGCCGCCGAGAAACTTCTGACGATTATCAAAGCCGACAAGGAATATCCTTTCGATTTTGTTTGTTTCCATATCACGGGTTACCACCCTGAAACCCTGCTGGAACAGCCGCCCATAAAAGGCGATGAGCTTATAGAAGACTTGAGGATTTTCATCGCCAAACTAAGCAGTCAGCTTGCCCTCGCGGTCAATGAGCAGAACCAGAAAGTTTACACCATTGAAGACCTCGCAGCCTCGCTTGCTGTTTCAACGAAGACAATTCATCGCTGGCGAAAACGGGGCATTATCGCGAAAAAATTTATTTTTGAAGATGGCAAAAAACGCCTCGGCTTTTTGCAGTCAGCGGTTGATAAATTCTTCAGCGATAATCCCGGCCTTGCCGTCAAAGCGAAAAAATTTAAAAGGCTGACGGAAAAAGAAAAACAGCTCATTATAAAACAGACAAAAGCCCTTGCCGCTTCGGCTGCGCTTAGCCGATATCAAATCATAGACCAAATAGCGTCTAAGCTCGGCAAGTCGCACGAAACCATCAGGTACACGCTCTTAAACTACGAAAAGGCCAATCCCGATAAACCTGTCCCCGGCGGGCCGAGCGGTGTAATAACCCCCGCCGGGGCCGCTGAAATCTATAAGCTATTCAAACAGGACAGCCCCATCAAAGAATTGATGAGTCGCTTCGGCAGAAGTAAAAGCTCGATATACCGGATTATAAATCAACAAAGGGCAAGAGCGCTTCTGGCCAGGAAAATCGAATTTGTCGCCAGCGACGAGTTCCTCGAAGAAGATGCAAAACAGAAGTTTCTTGAAAAGCCGGTCAGTATCGAGAAACCTTTCTCCCCGAAACATATTGAGCCGTTGGGTTTGGCCAGTGAATCCCTTCTGCCCGAGTATCTAAAGGCGTTAAGAAATACCCCCGTGCTGAATCGGCAGCGCGAGGTCGAACTGTTCCGCAGATATAACTATCTGAAATATTTGGCTTCTGTAACCAGAACCGGGATGAAACCCACCCGGGTTTACAGCGACCGGCTGGAGAAAATAGAAAACTGTCTGGCCGAGGCCGAGGCGATAAAAAAGACGATAATCGAAGCGAACCTGAGACTTGTTGTCGGTATCGCGGGAAAACATTCCGCCGGCGGAGCCAGCTTCCTCGACCTGGTGAGCAAAGGTAATTTCGCCCTGATTAAATCGGTCGAAGAATTCGACTATACGCGCGGCATTCGATTCAGCAAAACCGCTTCGCTGAACATAGCCAAAGAATACGCAAAGGTATCCGGCAAAAGCACAGAACTTACCCGCGAAAAAGCAGGTTCGCTGGCGAACATTCAGCGTTACTTAAAGCCGGCTGAATCTGATTTCGCCGCTATCGAACGCGCGCGTCACAATCTCGTGCAGGTCATCAGGGACGAGCTTGACCACCGCGAGCAGTATATAATCTTAAACCACTTCGGCCTTGTCGGTACATTGATAAGAAAAAACAAAAAGACCCTCCAGCAAATCGGCACCGACCTGCACCTGACCAAGGAACGCGTCCGCCAGCTCGAACTGACTGCCTTGCAGAAATTACGAAACTCCCTCAGCATCGAAGAATTCGAACTGCTCACCGGCTAACTTTCCACAGGCAGTTTTTTGCCCGCCTGGTCAGCGATTTGAAGCTGCAGCTCTTTTATTTCTTTCAGGATGCTGAGCTTCGTATTAACCACCCAATACCACAGTTTCATCAGAATTGTGGAATTGAAACCAATCATAAAGAGAATCAACCACAAAAACATTCCCCTTGTATCTGTGGCGGAGCGTAAACCGATATACCCTGCTCCCGTTATTCCTAAGCTTAACAAAAAATATATCCCAAAAAACAACTTCGTCCTTCGCAATTTTTTATCAAAATGCATTTGTACTATCTCCTTTCTTAACGTTTCACTTTTAGAGACGTTGAAATCGCCGTTCTTTTCTAAAGCTTTTTTTAGCTCTTTTTCAAAATCAATCATTCTGACAACGCTCCACCATTCGTCTTAACTGGTTTAGTGTTCGGTGCAATCGAGATTTAACCGTTCCTTCAGGGGCACCAAGAATTTCAGCTATCTGGCTTATATCGAAGCCCTCGTGGTAACGCAGCATCAGCAGCGATCGCTGTTCGAGAGACAACTTCGTAATGGCTGTGTACAACAGCTCAGAATTTACATTAATGTTTTGCTTTACACCCAATTCATTCTGTGCCTGTATAGAAAGTTCGTTATCAAGTCTGGACTGCAGATGGCACTTGCGCAGCCAATCCGCACACTTATTATTCAATATTCTAAAGGCCCATCCTGGGAAAATAGCTGCATCGCCAAGTTTCCCTATGCCTTTTATGATGCCGACCCACGTTTCCTGGGCAATGTCCCACGCAGCCGAGTCTGAGCCGGTTACCTTATATGCGTAATGCCAGAGCCGTTTTTCCCATCTTTCAACGAGTTCTTCAAATGCCGCCTTGTCGCCTGTCTGGCATTTCAGGATGAGCAGCTCATCGTATATCTGGCTTCGGCTTTTTCGCATAGTTCTATTATAGAAGTCGGATGAGCAACGGAAAAGGTTCCATCTTTTTACGAAACCGGGCCTAATCTTGGCTGGGGCCGGCGCAGCCGGTTCTAATAACCTCTTCGTATTTAACCTGTTTTTGCGTTGCTATCGCCTCTGCTTAATTTTATATTTACAGTGGCATAGATTCGAGAACGATTTTAAAAAGGATAACTCGATGAGTAAAATAGGTTTTATCGGCAGCGGGAATATGGCTGAAGCCCTGATAAAGGGTATAATCGCAGCGGGGCTATACAAACCAGCGAATATCTTTATAAGCGACATCAGGCTGGGGCGATTAAAACAACTCGCTAAAAAATATAAAGTCAAGTCTGCCAAAGATAACAGAGTTCTTGCGGATAAGGCGGATATTGTCGTTTTGAGCGTCAAGCCTCAGAATATGACTGAGGCGCTGGGGAGTATAAAAAGAACAATTACCAGTAAGAAGTTAGTTATATCAATCGCGGCAGGTGTGAAGACCAGCCGAATCGCCAATGTTTTAGGTAAAGTGGCGATAGTTCGCGCAATGCCCAATACGCCCGCCCTAATCGGCGAAGGGGCAAGCGCACTATTTGCTAACACCAAGGCAAAGCCGATGCTAAAAAAGGCAAAAGCTATATTTTCAGCAGTCGGGCAGGTTGTTGTCGTTGGTAACGAAGGCCTGATTGATGCTGTAACAGCCGTGAGCGGCAGCGGGCCTGCTTATTATTTTCTTCTGATGGAGGAAATGATAAAAACAGCCGGCAAATTGGGCCTGCCCGGCAAGACGGCAAAAGATTTGGTTCTCCAGACCGCCAAAGGCGCAGCGTTACTCGCGGCCGAGGCTGACCGCAGAGGCGAAAGCCCCGCACAACTTCGTCAAAAGGTTACTTCGCCCGGCGGTACTACCGAGGCTGCGCTTAAAGTTCTGGCTAAAGGCAGATTCGGTTCGCTGATTGCCTCTGCCCTTAAGAAAGCCCGCGACAGAAGCAGAGAACTGTCTGCCTGCCCGCCTCGACTCGCCAGACGCAAATCGGGCAAGGCATGACCTATTCGACGGTAATTGCTTCTATCGGACACTCTTCGGCGGCCTGCAGAACGGCGTCCTCGAATTCAGGAGGAACTTCGTCAACAATAACCTGTGCCATATCCGGGCCCATCTCGAAAACTTCCGGACAGGTATCGACGCACAAGCCGCAGGAAGTGCACGTATCTTCTATTTTGGCGTTCATTATAAATACCCTTGTAAATCGGTCGTTTGTTATTGATTATTTATTACTGATTACTTATCATTAGAGAAACAATCAAATAAAAAATAGTCAATATAAAATATAATCAATAATAAATTTTTTGGCCGGGTCCCATGCAGACCGAGCCCGTGAATCTGGTCAGGCGGGGAACCGAGCAGCCATAAGCGTGTGTTTGGTTGTGCTGTGGCAAACCCGGCCGTCTTTTTATCAATAATAAATCGCTATGGCATATACGGTTTTAGCCAGAAAATACAGGTCGCAGACGTTCGATGATGTCATCGGGCAGAATCCGATTTCGCAAACGCTCAAAAACGCTATAAAGACCGGCAAAGTCGCTCACGCATATTTGTTTGTCGGCACCCGAGGCGTGGGCAAAACAACTATGGCCCGCATTATGGCCAAATCTCTCAATTGCCTTGCCGGCGACGCTCCCACAATCGAGCCTTGCTGTAAGTGCGAAAGCTGCGTCGCAATCAATCTCGGCGAAGATATCGACGTTCTTGAGATTGACGGTGCATCGAACAACGGCGTCGAGGAGGTACGAAAGCTCCGCGAGAATGCGATTTATCGACCAGCACGAGCCAGATTCAAAATCTACATCATCGATGAAGTACATATGCTTAGCTCCGGTGCGTTTAACGCGCTTTTGAAAATACTCGAAGAGCCGCCCAGCCACGTTAAGTTCATTTTCGCGACCACCGAGCCGAACAAAGTCATCCCAACAATTCAGTCCCGCTGCCAGAGATTCGATTTTAACAATATAAATCCCAATCTCATCGCGGGCCAGCTAAAGTCCATACTCGAACAGGAAAAAATAAAATACAAAGAGGATTTGGTTCTGCCGCTGGCGAAAATGGCGAACGGTTCTATGAGGGACGGCTTGAGCTTGCTCGATAGAGTAATAAGCATCGGCGTCGAACCGCTGACCGCCGGGCTGCTCGAAGAATTCCTCGGCTGTCCGAACAGCGAAAAAATCTATAATCTCATCGCCAAAATCGGCGACAGCGACGCAGCAGGGACGCTTGTTGCTGCCGATGATTTAATCACCGCAGGTCTGGGTGAGGTTCAAATCACCGATTCGCTCGTCGAATATATGCGGGATTTAATGGTGGTAAAATCCGCAGGCACCGAGAGCGAGCTTCTGGTTTTGACCGCCGAGCAGCGAAAGCAGGCAGGGCGGCTGGCAGAAAAATTCGATATAGCCGCACTTGTTTATAACATAACCACGCTCGAACGATTGCGATGGGCAATCAAAAACAGCGATACGCCGAGGGCGCTTTTAGATGCTTCGTTGCTGCGATTCGCTTTAAGCGAACATTTCCTGAATGTCGATGAGCTTCTATCGCAGTTAAAGACCGGTACTGCTCGTCAGGGCGTAGTCCCCATAAAAAAAAAGCAAATAGCAGACCATAACACCGCCGTTGCCCCCGTAGATGCCCCGGCTGCGCCCGTAACAGATAAAAAAACCGACTTGCCAGGCTTAAATGACATACAGGGAATAAAAAATGATTGGCAAAATGTTTTACAAATCATCACCGCAAAACTCGGCAAGGGGACAGCAGGATTGTTGATTTCCGCCGAGCCGAGCCGACTCGAAGCCGGCCTGTTAACAATTACTTTCCCGGCTTCTGCTGAAGTGCGGAAGAAGATGTGTGAAAGTAACGGCAGAACGGCGCAGATACAATCCTTGTTGAGCGAACATTACGGGACAGATTTAAGATTGAAGTTTGAAACGGCTGTTAACGGAGAGGCGCAGGCAGCTCCTGCCGTCGGCCGGTCCAAAACCACGGGGCAGAAAAGAGCCGAGCTGATTAATGACCCTGCGGTCAAAACCATTCTGATGGGCCTCGACGCAACCGTTACCGGTGTCGAGGACGACCAGTAATTCTCCTAATACCGTGACACATTTACCTGCGGCATTGTGCCGGTGGCTAAAAAGACGGTCCGCTCACAAATGTTCGTAACCCGGTCGGCGATTCGTTCGAGATTATGTGTTGCCCAGATAAGAGGCGTTGCCTTTGATATCACTTCCGGGTCCTTAATCATCCGCATCAGCAGGTCGTGATAAGCCTCATCGTAGAGCTTGTCGATATCATCATCCTCATTGCAAATCGCAGTTGCAGCCTTGGCGTCCCTGCTTATAAAGGCCTGCATACTTCTTTTGAGCATGTCGGTGGCCTTTTCCGCCATTTTGGGCATAAATATCAACGGTCTGATGAGCGGCTCGTCGCCGAGCATAACCACTATCTTGGCAATTCCCTCGGCGTAATCACCCATGCGTTCGAGCTCGGTGATGACATTCAGCGCCGCTATGATTTCACGCAAATCGCTGGCAACCGGCTGCTGCAGGGCGATAAGGTTGATGCACTCTTCCTCTATCTTCCACCGTTTCTCGTTGATGAGCAAATCGTCTTTGGCAATTCGCTCGGCCTTTTTAACATCGCGTTCTTCCAGCGCCTTGACGGATTGGATGGTTGCTGCTGCAACCATTTCGCTCATCGCGACGATGTCTTCGTTAAGGCCTTTAATGTGTTTCTTAAAACTTTCTCTCATTTTCGATTGTCTCCGTAACTCAGCCGAAACGGCCGCTTATATAGTTTTCGGTTAATTTTTCCATCGGATTAGTAAAAACTTGCTTCGTGTTCCCAAATTCAATAAGTTTCCCAAGGTACATAAAACCCGTATAGTCCGAAACCCTCGCTGCCTGCTGCATATTATGGGTTACAATTACCAGCGTATATTCATGTTTCAATACCCGCAGCAGGTCCTCGATTTTAAGCGTCGAGACAGGGTCCAGTGCCGAGCAAGGCTCATCGAGCAGGATTATCTCAGGCTTCAAAATCAGCACCCGTGCGATACACAGCCGCTGCTGCTGCTCGAGCGTAAGAGTGAGAGCACTTTTTTTGAGTTTGTCCTTCAGCTCCTGCCAAAGCCCGACGTGCTCAAGGCCATGCTCAATCGCCTCCATTACTTCGTCTCTTTTATTCAGCATCCGGTGAATCCGCAGACCGAACCGGAGATTATTGTAAATTGACAGGTCGAAGACATTAGGTCTTTGAAAGACCATCCCGACTTTTCTGCGTATGGAAATCAGGTCCGCCTCAGGCTTGAGAATGTCATGTTCGTCAATGATTATACCGCCTTCGACCCTCGTATGTTCGATAAGGTCATTCATTCTGTTAAAGCATCGCAGCAATGTGCTTTTGCCGCAGCCCGACGGGCCTATCATAGCGGTAATATTCTGCGCCGGAATCTTTATGTTCACGTCCTGCAACGCGTGAAAATCACCGTAGTGAAGATTCAGGCCTACTGTTTCTATTTTTGGTGCAAATTCCATAATTAACCAAATCTTCCGGTTATATAATCGTCTGTGCGTTTATCTTTCGGCTCGGTAAAAAGTGCAGCGGTCTCGTCGAGTTCAATCAGTTCGCCCATCAAAAAGAATGCGCATCGCTCGCTTACCCGTGCCGCCTGCTTGGTGTTGTTCGTTACGAGTATCTGCGTATAGGTTTCTTTCAGCTGCTGCATTGCGTCTTCAATCTTTGCCGTCGAGATTGGGTCAAGCCCCGAGCAGTGTTCGTCATAGAGAATCACATCAGGCTCGACCGCAAGCGTCCTCGCTATGCAGAGCCTCTGCTGCTGGCCGCCGGATAGTTTCATTGCCGGGCTGTCAAGGCGGTCCTTCACCTCGTCCCAGAGAGACGCCTTTTTCAAAGACTCTTCGACAATCTGCTCGATTGCGTCTTTTTTGGCGATGCCGTGGACTTTGGGCCCGTATGCGATATTGTTATAAATACTTACAGGCAGCACCTGAGGCAGGGCGAAAATAATACCGATTCTTTTCCGCAGGATATTATCGCATATGTTTTTGAGGTTCTTATCTGCGAAAAAGATTTCACCATCCTGCGAATATGAAGCATTGAGGAAATTTAGTCGGTTCAGCGCGCGTAAGAAAGTAGTTTTGCCGCTGTTGGCAGGCCCAATAATCCCGAAAATCTCGTTACGATGGATTTCGAGGTTCAAGTCTTTCAAGACCTGGAGCGCACCATATCGGCAATTTAAGTTCACCGTTTTTATTACCGTCTCTTTTACCACAGCTTCTTCTTTCTATAGTGTGAGCGAAGGATTATGCTCACTAAATTCATAAGGAACACCAATCCTATAAGTACAAAGCAGGTAGCGAAACTAATAGACACCGGTATATTCGGCACCTGCGTGGAAATTACGTAAAGATGATAAGGCAGCGCCATCACCTGGTCGAATAACGAACGCGGCAGCCGGGGCAGGTAAAACGCTGCGACCGTAAATAAAATCGGGGCCGTCTCTCCCGCCGCTCTGCTCAGGCTCAAGACGGTGCCGGTCAGGATACCCGGTATCGCATAAGGCAATACGCAATACCGCACTGTCTGCCATTTGGTTGCTCCCAGGGACAAACTGATTTCACGAAAGCTTAACGGCACCGATTCGAGCGCCTCTTTGGTAGCGGTAATGATGACAGGAAGGCTCATTATGGCAAGCGTCAGCGAGCCTGCGAGTATCGATGTGCCCAATTTCAAAAACAATACGAACAATGTAAATCCGAAAAGGCCATATACGATAGATGGAATCCCCGAAAGATTCACAACGGATAGTTTAATCAAACGAGTGAAAAAATTATCCCTGGCGTATTCGACAAGATATACCGCCGACAATACTCCCAAAGGCAGTGAAAACAGCATTGTGCCGATTATCAGCACGATGGTGCCGACTATCGCGGGGAAAATCCCGCCTTCCTTCATTCCGTTGCGAGGCGACTGCGTGATGAATTCCCAGCTTATAGAGCCGATGCTGTTTTTGACTATGTAGAAAATTATCATCAAAATCGGAATAACGACAAGCAGCGTAATCAGTCCGAGGACGAAAAAAGCAATTTTTTCTCGCATCCTTGCGGTAGTCATTTTCTTGCCCTCCGCAAACAGCTGTCAGCTATGAAATTTATTATGAATGTTATGATAAACAGAACCAATCCGACGGCGAAAAGGGCGAAGTAATGTTCCGACCCGCTGACGGTTTCGCCCATCTCGCCTGCGATTGTCGCCGTGAGCGTTCGCAAAGGCTGCAATATGGATGTCGGTACAACAGGCGAATTGCCGGTAACCATCATAACGACCATTGTTTCGCCGATGACCCTGCCGATTCCGAGCATTACCCCTGCGATAATTCCGGGCGAAGCCGCGGGCAGCACAATCCGCCACAGCGCCTGCCACCTCGTTGCCCCCAGACCGAATGCCGCCTCCTTGTAGGCCCTCGGCACGCCGACCAAAGCGTCCTCGGATATGCTGATAATCGTCGGCAGCGCCATAAAAGCCAGCAGCAGACTTCCCGTAAGCCCGCACATACCCGTAGATAGTCCCATGGTCTGTTTCAGATATGGGCTAAGCCAGACAATTCCGATGAATCCTAAAACAACACTCGGAATCGCAGCTAAAATCTCGATTAGCGACTTCAAAATATTCTTTAGAAATGTCGGGGCGACCTCGGCTATGAACATCGCTGCCGCAATCCCAACGGGTACACAGATAACAATCGCTCCTGCCGTGACGTATATAGAGCCGAGGAAAAGCGGAACGATACCGAACTTGGGCGGTTCGGAAATCGGCAGCCAGTTCCTGCCGAATAAAAATTCGCCTATTTTGTATTCTTTGAATAAAGAAAGAGAATCGCGAAGCAAAAACAAAAATATCAAAAACACAAAAGCGATGACCAAAAAGCCGCTTAGTCTGATGAGCGATTCTATAATGTATTCGCTAATCCTTCTGTGCATTTAACGTTCCTTCGTCCATCGTTTCTTTTTCCTCGGCCTTGACCGGCACAAATCCGGTCTCTATGAATTGCTGCTGCCCCTTCGGGCTTAAAGCGAAATCCATAAACAGCTTGGTGACACCGTTCGGCTCGCCATTGGTATAAAAATAAAGCCCCCTCGAAAGAGGATATGCCTTGCTGATTACATTATTGATGTCCGGAGGATGAAACTCGTCGCCTTTGGCCACGAGTAACGCTTTTGTCCTGTCAGAAACATACCCCATACCTAAATAGCCGATTGCTGCGTCATTGGCTGCGACTTCTTCGACAATCGTCTGCGAGGAAGTTAAAAGCAGCGTCTCCGGAGAAAATTCATCGTGGTTGTCCTTTTTGCCGAGCTGGACAACCTCTTCCTTGAAATACATATGTGTGCCGGAGCTGACCTCACGTGATAGCGTTACTATATGGAGGTCCTTGCCGCCAAACTCTTCCCAGTTGGTGACCTTTCCCGTAAATATCCTGTGCAAATCCTCAATTGTAAGTTTATCAATCGGGTTGTCTTTGCTAACTATTACCGCGACGCCGTCGTAAGCGACCGTAAACTCTTTAGGAAAGACGCCTCGCTGCTCAGCCATTTCTATTTCTTTTGGCTTCATTTCACGAGAGGCCGTCGCTATATCGCAGGTCTTGTTTATCAGCGACGCAATCCCGACTCCGCTTCCGCCGCCTGTTACCGCGACAAAGACGTGTGGATAGTCCTTCATAAACTCTTCAGCGATTTTCTGTGCCGCGTTAACGATTGTATCGGAGCCTTTAATCTGTACAAAGCCAGATGGCTCATTCGGGTCAATGTCTTCGCTGCATCCTGCCGCGAAGAGCATCGCCGATAATATCAATATCGAGGCTAAGGCAGAGCATAGGCTCTGACGAGTAAATTTCAGTTTAACCTTCATAGCGAAGAGATTTTAACCGCTATGTGTTTTTTTTGCAAAACGTTTTACCAAATTCTGCTTATTTCAAAAAAAGTTCGCTGTTTGCTGATTCCTTCAACTAATGGCCGGCGGCTATTTTTGTTGCTTTTACCCCCGACCCAGGCTTAAAATCAGTTAAAAATAATTCTGTTGGGAGTACGTTAGAAAAAGGAGAAACACTATGGATATTATTACAGTTCGAACATTTCTTATGTGGTGCACGATTATTAACGCTGCGTTACTGATAGGCTCATCTATTTTTTGTGCCTTTGCCGGCAGTTGGATCTACTCAATCCACAGTAAATTGTTCCACATTTCCAGAGAGACGTTCAACACACTAATCTACTCGTTTATCGCATTTTACAAGATGTTATGGATTGTGTTCAACCTCGTCCCTTACATTGCCTTGCTCATCATAGATTGAATTGGTTATTATGTCCCTCGCCGCTGCGGCGAATAGACTTTGATGCCGTCGTTAAAAAACCAAGAAGCCGGGAGCTTAAAAACTCCCGGCTTTTTTTAATCTGAGAACTCAAAACTCCGCCTTCAGCGGTTGCCCTCCGGTAGCCTCCTGTCCTGTGGGTACCACGCAGACTTTTATACTTTTGCAGAAAACTGGTTGACAGTGGGTAGGTAAACAATTATTATTTTGCCATAAATAAAGTCCTATAAGAAAGAGGGTTAGTGATGAAATATGCGATTTTTGTATTAATAGTGTTTCCACAGATGGTATTTGCTGGTTCCATATCGGGCAGATTGCTGGATGCTCAATCGGCGGAACCTATTGTCGGTATCGAAGTAACTTATTGGAACGAGGCCGAATCTTTCTGGACGAATGATGTGACCGATTCTGACGGC
>JAQTMR010000024.1 GCA_028714255.1 Phycisphaerae bacterium
GAATATGAAGGACACGATGAACCAAAACGGACAGGCACTAACCCTAAAAAGAAAGACCAACCACTGAAAACAGCTTCTGGCACTTTAACAGAAAATGGAAAATTTTTCCAAGCTGTCACTGACTATAAAGAGGGAAAGCGAAAACCAGAATTAGTCCAAGTATATGAAAAAATCTCAGTGGGCGTATGGTGTGATAGAGGAGCGTATGAACTGATTGACGCTAAAGTTGTATCTGATTGCGGCCGAAAAGTTTGCAGATTTTTCCTAAGACCTGCAAAAGCCCCTTCTAAAAGCGAGCCGTTTCTTAAAGTAACTCGTGCGATTCCAACGCAGGTTAAAGTCGAGGTTTGGAAACGCGACCAAGGGAAATGCGTTATTTGTGGCTGTAAAGATAATCTTCATTTCGATCATGAATTACCTTATTCAAAAGGCGGAAGTAGTATAACTGCTAAAAATATTAGACTCCTTTGCGCAAAACACAATTTAGCAAAATCTAATAAAATTATGTCTTTCGCTCCTTGGTTTATGGCTCTTGTAGGGTAAGTTGTGCGTTTATCTCCTTTATAATTTCTTCATAATATGCTGCGATATTTCTTGCTTCATCGGCATTTGAACATTCTTCGATAATGCAAGGTTCTTCTGTGTAACCATTATCCATAAATTCTGCAGTGTATAACCAAACTTTTTGTCTTTCTCGCAGGCCATCAATAATCTGGCCTACCATTAGCCTCGGCAATTTTAATGTAACTTTCTTATCCATTTTCCTAATCCCCAATGTGTAAACAATATAATTGTTTGTAAAATTTATCACTTACTCTATGGTTGTGTTTTATAATCTAAGTTGACCATCTTCGGTATTTGTAGCAACCGCAAGGGCAAGAGCATTCTTAAGTACGAAACATCCATAATCTTGAACAATTGCAACCAATGTTTCAGCGCCCTGTATTGTCCAATCTCCATCTACGCAAAGTAAATCTACGAGTTTGTCCCAATCAATCTCGTTATTCTTATCAGTTGTTTTAGCAACATAAGCTTTATACTCAGACTGAATCCTTTTTATTTCAATGTTTTCCATATTAAGCGTCCTTTCAGGTATTGGTTATGTTAAGAGTTGCTACTTATTAATCGACTGCCTAAAGGTAGCAATCTTGAGAATTTGCAATTTATGAGAATGACAGGGAAATTTTGTTTAGCCATATTCGTGCTCCCAAAACGGTATGTGTATAGAAGACTCGCATATCGACAATCCGTCAACGGACTATGAGTCACGTGTGTGCAGGCAAATATTGAGATGGGGGGACGTTAACCTTTTGGTGTGCTGTTGTTTCCGTAGGCTGGTATGAGGAACCAGTGTATTACGCAGGGGCGAAGCTACGAAGTAAAATTAGGAACAGGGGCCGAACTGGAGGACACAACAGCAAAGGAGGGTGGTTCGATTTATAATTTATTATTGATGATTTGCTATTTGGAGGTGGTTTTGGGCGTTTTTTGTTGGTTTTTGGCGTTTGGGGCGGGGAAATATAGGACTATGTCAGGACAAAAAATATACGATTTTGGCGAAAAAATCATTGCTAAGCCAAGCCTTGACGATTAATATAACGGGTTTGAATGTAAGGATTAACGGCTACCAAAGCCAATTTAAAGGTGTGAAAAGATGGTTTTAACGGGATGTGTAAACTGTGCAGCGTAAAGGACTAAACAACCTGAGCCGCTGTGCTTTTGCCCAAATGGTAGCTTGGAAATCGGCGCTTTCGCTTCAATGCCGTGGAAACAGAGGTTTTTTATTGCTGGAGGCAGTTGATGTAGTATAGCAGTTACAACCTCTATTTGTTTCTGGTGTGCTATTGAAGTGGAAACTCTTGAGGTTTCCACTTTTTTTTGATGTTTTTCCCCGCTGCTGTCTTGCGACAGCAAGGCGCGGGGACGGATAGAGTTAGGAAGATGATATGAGTCAGGAAATAACAAGAATCGTTGATAACATCGCACACGATAAGAATATCGATAGGGAATCCATATTTATCGATTTGGAAGAAGCCATGATTTCAGCGATAAGGAAGCACTTCGGCGAACTGGAAAGCGAAATAACGGTGCATATCGACCGGAACAACGGAGAAATCTCGGCGTTTAAAGATAAGGCCCCAATTGATATGAAGCAGCTCGGTCGAATCCCCGCCCAGACGGCCAAGCAGGTGATTATCCAGAAGATAAAGTCTGATGAACGGGACAGCATCTATACCGAGTTCAGCAAGCGAAAAGGAACAATCGTCAGCGGCTCTGTCGTGCGGTACGAAAGCGGGACGCTAATCGTTAATCTCGACCACAGGGCTGAAGGGTTTATGCCTAAGAGCGAGCAGATAATGGGGCAGAGCCATCGGCCTGGCGAAAGACTGCGATGCCTGATTTTCGATGTGAAAGAGGCCAGCGGGCAGGTGAAGATTATTCTCTCGCGGACCCATCCGGAGTTTATCCGCAAATTGTTCGAGCTGGAGGTGCCGGAGATTTCGGAGAATATTATCGAAATACGCGCATTAGTGCGTGAAGCGGGGTATCGCAGCAAGGTCGCGGTAGCCACGACGGACGAGAAGGTTGACCCGGTTGGTGCGTGTGTCGGGGTGCGCGGCAGCAGGATAAAGAACATAGTCGATGAGCTTGGCGGGGAGAAAATAGATATTGTCCGCTGGAACGAGTCTTCACAGGTTCTTATCGCCAACGGCCTGATGCCGGCGAAGGTCAGTGAAATAGCGTTGTGCTTCGAATTGGGCAGGGCGACGGTGGTGGTCGATGAGGACCAGCTCAGCCTGGCTATCGGCAAACACGGGCAGAATGTTCGGCTGGCTGCAAGGCTGACGGGCTGGGACATCGATATACTGACGCCTGAGGAATACAATCTTGGCATCGAACGATTATCAAAATGCGTCAGGACCGTTACCGGCAATGATACGATGATTGACAAGCTGATAGCGCTTGGAGTTATATCGGTTCTGGATTTGGAAGACGTTGGTGCGGAGCCTTTGGTTAGCGAACTGGGTATCGATGTCGATTTAGCGAGAAAATTGATTACAGCGGCAATCGAAGAGGCCAAGCGGTTGGCGGCTGAGCCGAAAAAGCAGGCTGAAAACCTGCTCAAGAGCGACCGCCCACAAGATAAACCCGCTTCAGGCGAAGCAACAGAGAGCGAACAGCAAGATGAATCCGCTTCAGGCGGAGATGTGGAAGCAACGGGCGACGAGCAACAGCAAACGACGGATTGAAAAATAACTAAATTCAACGTGCAGGAATCGGAGTTTTTTTGGCTGCTACGAGAGTTTACATTCTGGCAAAGGAGCTTGGAGTAAAGAGCACAGCTATTGTTAAGAAGTGCCAGGATGAGGGTCTGGATATTAAGAATCATATGTCGTGGATTTCAGCCGGCCTGACCGCGACTATTCGCGAGTGGTTCAGCGAGGAAGAAACTGGAACGGCAATCGAGACGGCCGAGAAGGTTGACCTGAAGAAGGTCCGAGTCAAGAAGAAGCGTGCGCCGAAGAAAACAAAAGCGAAGAAAACCAAAGAAGCTGAACCCGTTGAGGCTGCGGCAGAAGCTGAACAGCCTGAACAGGAACCCGCGGCTGCGACGGCCGTTGAAGAAGTTGTTGAAGAAGCAAAACCAGAAGAACCGAAACCGGTTGAGGTGCCCAAAGAGCCGGAGCCTGAACCGGAACCGATAGTGCCTGCGGGGCCGTTTTTAGATAAGCCCGCACCTGCCAAACTGAGCGGTCCTCAGGTTGTTCGAGTCGAAGCGGTTGAGCCGGTAAAACCACGAAGGCCGAGGACGAGATACAATGAGCCTATTACTGAGCCGTTGATGTACAAAAAGGGTTCGGAAGTGGCAGGTTCGGTTTCAGTAAAGGAGAAGGGGCCAAAGCGACACAAGGAAAGGACATCCGGGCGTCGGCGAGATGACGAGGCTGCGGTGGCTGTAAAAAAGTCCAAGATAAGCAAATGGCGTCAAAGGGACATTGAAGAACGTCAGGCTCGTCTTGATGCAGCCGGCGGCGAAGGTTCGCGGTCGAGACCGATACGTAAACTCGCTACCAAGTTTCATGCAAAAGCTGCCGGTGTTGTCAGGCCTGGGAAGGTGGCCATAAGCGAGCCGATTACCGTGAAGGATTTATCTTCGGCTCTGGCGGTTAAAGCGGCGGATATTATCACTAAGCTGATGCAGCAGGGAGTAATGGCCACAGCGAATCAGGTGATAAGCTCGGAGGTTGCGGAACTGGTTGCGTTGGAGTTCGGCACGGAGCTGGCCGTGGAGCGCAGGAAGACTCTGGAAGAGCAGATACGGGCCGAATTTGACAGCCGGGAAAAGAAGAATCTCGAAAAGCGTTCGGTGGTAGCTGCGATGCTCGGTCATGTTGACCACGGCAAGACCAGCCTTTTGGACAAGATTCGTTCAACTCATATCGCGGCCGGCGAGGCCGGCGGGATTACGCAGCATATCGGAGCATCTCATGTCAACTGGGACAACAAGAAGGTAACGTTCCTTGATACTCCGGGGCACGAGGCGTTCACGGCGATGCGTGCGCGAGGCGCTAATATGACTGACGTGGTTGTCCTGACGGTGGCGGCTAATGACGGCGTGATGCCGCAAACTGTCGAGGCGATACACCATGCCAAGGCGGCGGGTGTTCCGATTATTGTGGCGTTAAACAAAATAGATTTGCCAGGCCTTGATTTGAATCGTGTTTACGCGCAGTTATCTGAGCAGGATTTGACTCCGGTGGAGTGGGGCGGAAAAACGGAGATTGTAAAAACCAGTGCGACTACGGGCGCCGGCATTAACGATTTGCTCGAACATCTTGATTATACAGCGGAGCTGCTTGACCTGAAGGCGGATAATACGATACCTGCGACGGGATGGGTAATCGAGGCGAAGATGTCCCCACAGCTTGGTCCCGTGGCGACTCTTTTAATTAAAGAAGGCGGACTAAGCAAAGGCGATATTGTGCTTGCCGGTGCCGCCTTCGGTAGAGTGAAGAGCGTGAAAGACGGCTACGGGAAGAAGATAAAGTCAGCGACAAGTTCTATGCCGGTGGAAATATCCGGTTTGAGCGATGTTCCGCAGGCCGGCGACAGATTTTACGTTTTGAGCGATATCAACAAGGCCAAAACTGCCGCCGAGGAGAAGCGGATGCTTTCGAGGGAAAATTTGCTGATGCAGCGGACGCAGGTTACGCTGGATAATTTATTCAGTCATATAGAGGCCGGCAAGACAGCAGAATTGAATCTTATCATTCGTGCCGACGTTCAGGGTTCGGTAGATGTTTTGAATAAGTATTTATCCGAGCTGAGCACTGATGAGGTAAAGATTAATATTCTGCATGCTGCTCCCGGTGGAATCACGGAAGGTGATTGCCTGCTTGCCGAGGCGTCGAACGCCATTATAATCGGCTTTAACGTTGTTCCCGAAGAGCGCGTGGCCAAGATAGCGGAAAAAGAAGGGATAGAGATAAGGCTCTACGATATAATCTATCGCATAACCGAAGATTTGCAGAAATCCATGACAGGTCTGCTTAAGCCGGAGGAGAAAGAAAGAGCTGTTGGCAGGGCAACGGTAAGAACTATTTTTAAGGTTTCGAAAGTTGGTACTGTGACCGGCTGTTACGTCAGTGACGGCGTCGCGGCCAAGAATGCCAAGGTGCGTTTGATACGTGACAATGTCATAATCAGAGGCGACTTGAGCATAGAATCTCTAAGGCATTTCAAAGACGATGCCCGCGAGGTCAAGGCCGGTCTGGAGTGCGGCATTAAGATAGCGAAATTCGACGATATCAAGGTCGATGACGTTTTTGATTTTTATGAAATCGTTAAAGTGGCAAGAACCCTTTAATTGGTAATTCGTAACAGGTAGCTGATTAATCGTTTGACCGGTTGCGATATAGCTGAAATAATGGCGACAAGAAGGCAGGAAAAAGTAGCTCGTGTGATAAAAGAGTCGGTCAGCGACGCTATTGCCAACCATCTTAACGACCCGCGTATAGAAGGACTTGTGAGCGTTACGATGGTGGAAGTGGCGGCTGATTTGCGTAACGCGGATGTGTATTTGAGTATTTTCGGCAACGACGAAGTCTCACAGAACAAAACCTATACGGCGATAACGCATGCGAAGAGCCGAATACAATCGCTGCTTGCCGAGCGGCTGGAGTGTAAATTCTGTCCTGTTCTGCGATTTCATCTGGATGATAAATTCAAAAAGACGATGGAAATCATAAATCTGATAAACGAAACCACAAGTGAGCGTGAAAAAAGAGAAGCGGCGGAGCGTGAGCGGGAGCAGTCATAAATTAGCGAGCCGCCTACTGAAGGGGCGGCAGAAAAACCGGGGCCGATAGAGATTTTTATGAAAGACAGTAAAGAGTATTCGAAAAAAATGGTTAGCCTGTATCGTTCGTTGAAGCGTAAGTGTTCGGTGGTACCCAAAGTTACATACGATGAGCCGGTGGACGCTCTTGTTTATGCCATTATTAGCGATAGATTGAGCGAGGAGTCGGCGCAGTCTGCGATTAAAAGGTTTACGGAGCACTTTGTTAACTGGAACGACCTGCGTGTTTCCCGTATGGAAGAGATAGCCGAGGTGCTTGGGCCCGACGTTCCTGTTGCCAGAGAAATAGCTGCGGTACTTATCACGGCTTTGAGGTCGGTGTTCAATAAATATAATATGGTTAGCTTGAAGGCATTGTGTAAGATGAGTAAGCGTCCGGCCAGGGTGGCCCTCGAGAAGATAGAGAGTATTAGCCGGTTTGTTGTCGATTATTGTATGCTTACATCGCTGCGCGGACACGCAATCCCGCTTACAAAAACGATGATAGAGTATCTGAAAAACAGCGAGTTGGTTCATCCGGAAGCTGACGAGCAGGAGATAGAAGGTTTTTTATCGAGGCAGGTTTCGGCAGGAAACGCATACGGGTTTTATTTTCTTTTGCGGCAAGAGAGCGAAACGTGCGGGGCGAGCGTGAGAAAAAAAGCTGTTCGTAAGACGAAGAAAAAAGCCAAGAAATAAAAAGTATAAAGGAAGGAACGGCTGTTTGAGATGTCGAAAAAAGTATTAAAATTGGGCATTCCCACAGGCAGTTTACAAAAAGCGACGATTGAGCTTTTCGACAAAGCCGGGTTCGGTATTGCCAATTCCGACAGGAGTTTTCATCCCCGCATAGATGACGATGAAATCAGTATTATTATGCTTCGCGCCCAGGAGATGAGCAGGTATGTCGCCGGCGGCGAGCTTGACGCCGGCCTTACCGGCTACGACTGGATAATGGAGAACAAATCGAAAGTGGTGGAGGTTGCCGAGCTTGCTTACAGCAAGGCAACGAGCGAGCCGGCGAGGTGGGTACTTGCTGTGCCGGAGGAATCGAAGGTAAAAAAGCCGGCGGATTTGCAGGGATGTGTAGTCGCAACCGAACTGGTTAAGGTAACAGAGAAGTATTTCGCGGATAAAAAAATCGACGTGAAAGTCGAGTTTAGCTGGGGCTCTACCGAGGTAAAGGCGCGACTGGTGGATGCGATAGTGGAACTGACCGAGACGGGGACATCAATTGCGGCGAATAATCTTCGGATAATAGATACGGTTATAACCTCCACAACCCGGCTTATCGCAAATAAAGAATCCTGGCAGGACAAGTTCAAGCGGGAGAAGATAGAAAACATCGCCATTTTGCTTAACGCGGCTATCGAAGCCCGCAGCAAGGTGGGCTTGAAAATGAACATTAAAAAAGACTCCTTGAAGGACGTCTTAAAAATACTGCCTGCCGAGAAAAGCCCGACAATTTCGAGCCTGGCTGATGAAAAGTACATAGCGATAGAAGTTATTATCGACGAAAAAATCGAACGGACTTTGGTTCCCGCTCTGAAGCGCGCGGGGGCATCAGGAATAATCACCTATCCGTTAAACAAGGTCATCCACTAAACTGTGGAAGGACAAAAACAACGCGAAGTAATTTGACCGTGGTTGTTTTATTTGGCTCTTGCGAGGTATGAGGAATCGTCGGTGCTGATTCGGACGACGTCGCCGACGCCAATAAACGGGGGGACGCGGACTTTCAGGCCTGTTTCAAGCACGGCTTCCTTCATTTGATTCGTAGCTGTGGCTCCTTTTACCATCGGCGCTGTTTCTGTAACAGCCAATTCAACGGTCTTTGGCAATTCGATAGAGACGGGTTTACCTTCGCAGAGCAGGGTTGTTATGGAAGTATTGGGCTTGAAGAATTTTATCGATTCGCCAACTAAATCCTCGGATAGGGTAATCTGGTCGTAGGTTTGGTTATCCATAAGGACATGGCCGGTGTTGTCGGAGTAGAGATATTCCATATCACGGCGGTCAAGAAAGGCATGGTCAAGCTCTTCGGTGGAGCGGAAGCGTTTTTCAATTGCGATGCCGTCGGCTACGCATTTCAGCTTGGCCTGGACGAATGCCCGGAGGTTGCCGGGCGTTACATGCTTTGCCTGAACGCATACATAAAGTTTGCCATCGAAATTAACGGCCATACCCGGTCGTAAGTCATTTGCTTTCATATCGAGTTTCCTAATCAGCGGATTATATTTGTGCGTAAAACAACTATTCTACCAACTGGCAGCTTATTTATCAAGTCGGCAGATTCAGAAATCAGGAATTATGCAGACTTTTCCCCGTAAGCTGTGGTCAATTTACAGGTTCGGCTGGGCTGATATTCCTGAATTCAAAGAAGAAACCTTCTGGTTTGCTGATGCCGTAAAAGGCGGACATCCCGAAATATTTGCGCACAACCTCGAATTCCGGTAAGAGGTCGAAATTAAATAGTTCTCCGATTATCGCCGGGCCGAATTTCATCAAAGCCGAACCATCCGGGGATTTGGCATTGCTGCTTTGTTTTGCCATCCACCAGAAAATTTCGCTCGATGCCGCGTTATTTTCCAGGGCGGTCATTCCGACAGCCGAGGGGATGACTGATTTGGCGGAGGTGAACCACTTAGCCGAGCCGACCGGTGCGGCATCAGTGCTGCTCAAGGTACGGATGGCCTGCTCGACAGCAGATTCACTTGCGAAAACCAGGTGGGTATCAGTGACAGTAAAAGCCATTGTGGTTGTTTGTGGAGTATTTGATTCGGAAAGGTCCTGCCCGCCTACCGGCGAGGTCTCGTCCGACCTCGGCTCGACGCCGAGTCGAGACGGGCCAGGGGCGGACATAGGCGTCATTCCCGGCCGGAGAAACGGCAGGGCCGAGGGGCCGAGCAGATAAATGGTGTGGCCGAGAAGTTCACGTCTGGCATCAGGGTTATTCGCAGCCAGCATTTTGCTGTGGAGAAGCGAGAGGGATTTTTCGAGTGCCTTGCGGTCGTTTACAGCGATGGCAAGAAGTGCATCTGACGGCATCGAATTATTCGAGAACGGTTTGTTGGCACTTTGAGCAAAAACTATTTGTGAGCCGAGGTAATTGATGACGTCACTTTTGAATTTCAGTCCGGGCTGGCCATCGGGACTGTCCGGCAAATCGAGCGACTGAAGCATCATGACATACTGGGGATTGAAGCTGTAGAGAATACTGTAAAGCTCGTCGTATGCTTTTTTGATATTCAGATTGAAAAACGTTATAGAATATGTCGATGCCGGAACGAATGGAGGGGCTTCGAAAGCGGCGGATTCCATATCGAGTATTTTGCAGATTCCTTTTTTTCCTCCGTTAATTTTGAGAAATGCTTTGGCAGAGAAGGAACTGCCGGGGTTTTCCGCGACGGCGGTCGAGCAGCCGAGGGCGGTGATGTTGTCAAGGCCCATATTGGCTGTCCATTGGCGTACTTTGCCGTCGGGGTCTTCGGCGAGTATTATTTTGAGGAATTGTTTTATGTTGATGTAAAAATCGATGTCGTGTCGCGGGCCGACGGTTTTCATAACGGCATTGTAATCGTCGTCATCAGCCAGAGCGGGGCTGCCGGAGCCTTTGATATGCGCGATGACAAATTTAAGAAGGTCGAGGTTCGTGGCGGCTATTAAGGAGTCGTCGATAAAGCAGTGGTTCAGTTCCGAGGCTCCTTCGTCGATTGTTATTTCGATATTGACGCCTCGGTAATTTTCGCTTTTTTTCCGGTGCCCGCCAAGCTCGATATTTTTTTTGAGCATTTTGTCCACGGCTTCTTTGATTTTATCGATTCCTTTGCCCCACTGGGTTATTATCACCAGCGGCGGCACGTTGGCATCTTTGGTCTGCTGGTCGAGCACTAAAGCAACGGCAACTTTGCCCTGCGGCTGTACATCCGCGTTGAGAATGGCCTTAAAGATATCGTTGTCGTCCAGTTTCTGGATTTTTTCGCGCCATTTTGTTTTGGTGTTGCCAGCGAAGGCAGCCATTGCCGGGTCTGTGTAGAATTTATAAAGGCAGGTTTTTTCAAATTGTGTTTTCAACTGTTGAAAATTGTCGATGTTTATCAACAGGACGGTTTCAGGAGGGAGCAGCTTATCTGTCCTGGGCAGTGCCTTGGCCCGTGCGGAAGCAGAGAAGCCCAAAACAGCGGCGCAACAACAAAGAAGTATCAGGGAAATATTGAATTTTCGCTTCGTGTGATTGTCATCTGTTCTGTAATCCATATTTTCTCCGCTACAGTTTTTGATAATCTCAAATCTTTAATCACCGATGAGGTTCGGCTCGGCCTGATTACGTCTATGGTCGGGCTGGAGGTATTTGAAGCCAGTATTGGGATTATCCTTATCATACGAGAAGGCGTCACGGTTGTCTATGAAGTGCTTTACGTAATCGACCGGTATAGCGAAGCCCAGTCCGCCGAAGAATATATAACCCATATTGGTAACGCCGATGACCTCGCCTGAGAGGTTAAACAGCGGCCCTCCGGAGTTGCCCGGATTAATGGCGGCATTTGTCTGGATATAGACGAGGCCCTCGAATGCCCTGTTTGTTGTGCTGATAACGCCGTCGGTAACCGTTCGTTCGAGTCCGAGCGGAGTGCCGATGGCGAAGACATTTTCACCGGCCTTGATTTCGTCGATATCGCCAAGGTATGCGTATTTGACTTTTGTGTCGCCGAGGTCTTCGACTTTCAACAGAGCCAGGTCGATGAAGGGATTGATGGCTTCGATTTTGACGTTTTTGAAGGATTTTTTCCCGAAGCCGGTCTTTGTCTTTTGGAACATGGTAATTTCGATTTTTGTTTCTTTTTCAACTACGTGATAATTGGTTATCAGGTATCCTTCTTCGTTGATGAAGAAACCCGAACCTATTCCTGATGGGCTCGAAACTTTCACGACGGCCTCTGAAAACGCTTCGACACATTTTTCGATGGTTGTTTTTTTGAGATTTGCGGTGTGATATAATCTATTGCTCGCATCGCTTTCGGCAATAGGTTCGTTGGCATCCAAATTGGTGCCTGCGGTATTGACGTCCCCGGCTTCAGGGGCGTTTGAGTACTGGTATTCGAGCACTTTTTCCTTGGGGACGACCATGACGGTTACGCCGATGTCTATTACCAACTGGTTTTCTTTCTCGGTAAGGATATCGCCGATTAAACTCTGGCCTTCTTTCATGATGATTGTATCGGCCCGGCAGATGGCGCAGCAGCAGAGGAGCAAAAGGGTGCAGATACGCTTATAACTTACCTTGTTGAGCATTTTCAGTTCCTGAATTAATGTCTTAGTGTGGCCGTTATTATAGGGACTATCTGTTTTTGACGCAAACAGAAAATAAGCTTGCAAAGCGATGCTTATTATTGAAGAATGAAGCGTTGCAAGAACAGCTAAATTACTGAATTACTGATTGCTAAAAGTATGGTTTTTACGCTGCATAGATATATATTACGCGAGCTTCTGAAGGTTTTTATTCCTTCGGCAGTGGCGTTGACGCTTGTACTTAGTCTTGGTAGTGTTTTACGGCCGGTGCAGGAGTACGGCGTAGGTCCCCAGCAGGTGGTCCATCTTATGGGCTATTTTCTGCCGATAACGCTTACGTTCGTATTGCCGATGGCGGCGTTGTTTGCGGCGACTCTGGTTTACGGCCGGTTCGCAAGCGATAACGAACTTGACGCCTGCAAAGCAGGGGGTATAAGTCTGCTGACGCTGGTATATCCGGGGCTGATACTTGCGATTATTGTGGCGATTGCGAATCTGATTTTGAGTTTCCACGTGATGCCTGTGTTCGTGCACCGTGCGGAACAATCTCTCAAGGCCGACGCCAAAAATATACTTTTCCGGAACATTCAGCGGAGCGGTTACTATAAGCTGCCTCCTGATGGCCGGTTTCGAATATATGCTGACCAGGCTGACCCGCGCAACAATACGCTTTCAGGTGTGATTGTTACCGAGGTCAAAGGCCCCCGGATAGAGAAGATTATCACCGCCGAAAGGGCCAAGGTAAACTTTGACTCGCACGATAAGTTTGATGAAGTGCAGATAACGGCGTATAACACATACCAAATGGGTCTCGAAGACGAGGCTCCTTTCTCTGCGGAATGGGTGCCGCTGATGGTGCCGTTCCCCTCGATGCTGGGCGATGATATAAAGTTCAAGAGGATTGACGAGATAAAAAAGATTCGCCTCGACCTGATGCGTTTCGGCCCGATTGCGAAATTGGCCCGCGAGGCTTACGCACAATTTACCGTTGAGCTGCTGGCCGAAGACATCTCCAAAAAGATACTCGTGGTTCCAAAGAGCGATTCGCCGTCTTCGGATGCCGCTAAAGACGCCAACAATTTCTATAGGCTGCACAGCGGCGAAAAGATAATCGAGTTCACCGCCGGTCAGTGCATCGTAAAAGACGAAGAACAAGTGCAGTTCTACGATGACATTGTGGTGATTGAATACGACGCGTTCAGCAAAGAAGCTTTGCGGACTTTGCGATGCGCGAGGGCTTCTCTGCATATAGAGGGCGATAAATTTGCGCCGACTTTGACAATGGACCTGCACAGCCCGAAGTGGCATCAAACGGACGGCTCAGAAGGTTTGGCTCAGCGCATTATCATTCGCGGCTTAATTGTACCCAAAGCGGTAACGGATAAATTCGTGACCACAGATATTCTGAAAATCGTCAGCAAGGCTTCGATAGACTCTGCGCTGCAGAAGGGGCCGAGCGCGAGGTTAATTAATCTGCAAAGCAGGCTTCAAAGAATAATACAGAAGACCCTGGCAAATATAAGGGCTGAGCTGCATTCCCGGCTGGTATTCGGAATCGGCTGTATGGTGCTGATGATGATTGGCATAGGTCTGGGTATTATTTTCAAGGGCGGACATCTGCTCACGGCTTTCGGGGCAAGTTCGGTTCCTGCGGCGATACTGATAGTCTGCATAATGATGGGCAAGAATATCACCAAAAACCCATATACCCAGGTAAGTTCGGGTATAGTGCTGATGTGGGGGTCGCTGGTTTTTTTGTTCGTGTTGGCTGTGATAATATACCGGAAGTTATTGAGGAATTAAACGATATGCACGATGCGGTAGCGGTATGAAGATATTAGACAAGTATATTGCAAAGAATTTCCTGACCGGCTACGCAATAGCTTTTTGCGTGCTGATAGGTCTGCGAATAATTATCGATTTGTTCGTGAACCTCGACGAATTTACCGAGCATGCCGACCTTGGCGTATTAGCGGTTGTTGGAAACATACTGAGCTTTTATGCTCTGCACGGTCTGCTTTACTTTCGTGATTTTGCCGGGATGATAACAGTCGTTGCGGCGGCGTTTTCACTGGGCAAAATGATTCGCTTCAACGAGTTGGTGGCTGTGATGGCTTCGGGAGTCAGTTTAAAGCGTGTGATTGCGCCGATAATTCTTCTTTCAGTTCTGCTGACGGGTCTGTTGGTAGTGGACCAGGAATTTTTGATACCGCCTTTCAGCGACAAACTCGTGCGAGGCCAGGATGCACTTCCCGGGCAGGAGACTTATGATGTATGGTTTATTGACGACGACAACGGTTCCTTGATTTGCTCTCAAAAATTCGACGTAAAAACATCAACGCTGTATAGTCCGACTATCATCATACGCAGCAAGAAGGCCGATTCGGGCGTTTGGGAAGTAACAGGGCGGATATTGGCTGAAAGGGCGGTTTACAATACTGAAGCCGGCAGGTGGGACTTTACTAACGGGCAATTTATCGAAAAAGGTTCCCAACTCGGCGCCAGGCCGATAGCTTTTTATGTCAGTAACGTTACTCCAAAGGATATCCCTGTGATGCGCAAGTCCAGACATATAACCCTGTTGAGTTCGCATCAGCTATCTGTTCTTGCAAGGCAAAAGACAAAAATCAAGGACCTTGCTCAGCTTTACAGCCAGAAGCATTTCCATATCACCGACCCAATTATCAACCTTGTGATGCTTATGGTGTGCCTGCCGACTCTGGTTTGCCGGGACCCGAAGGCGATGAAGTCGGCGATTATGATTAGCTTCGGCACAACTGCCGCGTGTTTTGTCGTAACATTTGTCTGCAAAATGCTGGCGGTAGAGGCTGTCTTTAACATGGTAATTCCGGAACTGTGGGCGTGGCTTCCGGTCTTTATATTTTTGCCGATTGCCGTTATCCAACTGGATTCGATGAAAACCTGAAAAGGAAATGACATCCGCAAGGAATTTAATTAGAGCTGTAAACGTATAAACAAGGTCAAGAATCGCAGTTCCAGGATGCGAGAAATATTTTTTGCGATATGTTTTGTCAGTGTTTGGGGAAAATAATTGATAAAAGGAGAGGAGCAGGTTATGAGCAAGGCATTTGATGGAGTAAAGGCTATAATTGGGGGATTTTTTACACTGATTCTGATTAATGCGGCTTTGTTGTTAGTTCCTAGTGCCAGCCAGGCAAAAACAATTGATAGCAGCGAATATAAAACAATTCAGTTGGCGATTGATGCGGCAAATCAGGGCGATATAGTTCACGTTAAAAAAGGTGTTTATGAGGAATCACTTACGCTCAAAGATGGCGTCAGCCTTGAAGGTGAGGACGCCAATAATGTTGTAATACAATGTGATATGCGTGTTGCTCCGGTTTTGAATATAAATAACTGTAAAAACATACACGTTACTCACTTGACTCTTAAACACTATAACCCGACGCTTATTGAAAACGATTCTGATGGTAAATGGGCGGTTGTACAGATTGATGACAGCGGGGCAACGCTTAATCATCTTATTGTTTGCGGCAGTGATTCGCAGGGTATCAGAATTACGAACGGTCGAAGGAATTATGACTTAGTTTCAGTTGTTGATTGTAATATTTACGACAACCGTTCCGCCGGTATTACTGTAGCCGGCAACGGGAATGCCGAATTAAAGAACAATACCTGTACTAACAACAAAAAGAGCGGAATCTGTTTTAAGGGAGATGCTGACGGCCGAGTTAGTGGTAATTTGTGTAAGAATAACGCTTGGGGGATTGGCATACAAGACAATGCAGTTGTAGAAGTGTCCGCGAATACATGTTGTGGAAACAAATACAATGGTATCTTGTCTGATTCAAAAAGCCCGTTTAATGTTAGCGACAACAATTGCTTTGACAACGGTACAACTGGAATTGAAATTAACAGTCAAATAAAAGTTTCTGCTGTTGGAAACAACTGCCGGCGAAATGGAATAAACGGCATCTATCTAAGAAATGGCGTTTCCGGAATTGTAAGTGGGAATATTTGCGCCGAAAACAAATGGCACGGCATAAGCATAGATCAGTATTCCAGGCCGAATGTTGATAACAATAAATGTTTTGCTAATGAAAAATGCGGGATTTACGATGACGGAGGAAAGCTTGGCAGAAATAAAACGTACGATAACAAGGAATTTCACTGGCAAGAAGTTCTTATGTATTTGGGGGCAGAAGATTTTAGTGAATTGGAAAAGATGGCTTCCCTGATTAGGGATGAAAAGAGGCATTTCAGTAACGGCAATTCGCAATTGAATCATTTTTACTATTCATTCGGACGTGGTTTCAATCAGCAGCGGTTTGATGACAATATCAAGTTAATTGAGAAATGGATTTCTAAATACCCTGATTCCGTAACGCCGCAAATCGCACTGGCATCAGTTATTTACTGGAAGGCTTGGGATATTCGTGGCGATAGTTACTCTTATAAAGTATCTCCTGAAGCATGGAAGCCTTTTGAGGAGAATCTTTCAAAGGCTCTGGATGTATTGAAACAAGCAGAATCGCTCAATGTAAAAGACCCTGCTCTTTATACAATGTGGATTTCTGTTGCGAGGGGGCTCCATAAGATGGATGACCTTGAAGCTGCTTTCCAAAAAGGAATCGCAATTGACCCCACCTACTATCCTCTTTATGATGCGCATTGCTTTACATATCTGCCGCGATGGTATGGAAAGCAGGGGCAATATGAACAACTTGCGGCAGAAGCTGCTGAATCAACCAAAAATGAAATGGGACAGTCGCTATATTATTTGCTTGCACGTGGAGCGATAAGTTATGTTAAAGATGTGAACCAATTTAAAGAATTTGGTTTTGATTATAAACGCATTAAGCAGGGACAAAAGGATTTTGCCAAACAATTTCCTGGTTTAGGAGATGTGGAATCCTCAAACCGTGCTTGTTTTATGGCCTGTGCTGCCGGTGATAAAGAAGATGCCAGGGATTATTTTATGGATATAGGCGATAACTGGGACAAAAAAGTCTGGCTAAAATCAGAAGAATTTGAGAAATACAAATCTTGGGCGAGAACAAGAAATGAGGATTGATGCTGGTTTTTGAAAACATAGATAGCACGTGCGCTATTTGCTTTTTATCGCTTCGCGGATTTCCTTGTTAATTCTTGCGCTGCACCACTGTTTGCCGCACATCGAGCAGTAATCGGCAGAAGGCAATTCAACAATATCTATTCCTTTACAGGCCTCATCGTGCATTCGCCCGGCGGTTTGCGGGTCGAGCGATTCTGCGAGATGCGTTTTCCAATCGAGATTGAACCGGGCAATACTCAACTTCCTGTCGCGTTCGGCTGCTCCTTTTAAGCCTCGTGCGACGTCGGCGGCGTGCGCGGCGATTTTGGAGGCGATTACGCCTGCGCGAACGTCATCGACATTAGGCAGGCCGAGGTGCTCTCTGGGCGTGACATAGCAAAGAAAAGATGCGCCGTAAAAGGCGGCGGCGGTTCCACCGATTGCAGATGTGATATGGTCATAGCCCGGTGCGATGTCGGTTACTAACGGGCCGAG
>JAQTMR010000025.1 GCA_028714255.1 Phycisphaerae bacterium
TCAATCATTTTCTGGTGCCGGCGCTGAATGGTGCAGTCTCTTTCGTAAAAGTGCAGCCCATTACCTTCATTATCAGCTATCACCTGCACCTCAACGTGGCGAGGTTCGAGTATCAGCTTTTCCAGATACACGGCTCCATTTCCGAAAGCAGCTTCCGCCTCCTTCTGGGCAGCCCTGAACGCCGCGCAAAAGTTTGTGTCATTGTGCGCTATTCTCATGCCGCGTCCGCCGCCGCCTAAGGCAGCTTTTATCAATACGGGGTAGCCGATTTTATCCGCCAGTTTTAACGCCTCAGATTCACTTTCAATAACATCGTCTGAGCCCGGCACCACCGGCACATCTGCTTCCCGTGCCAATCGGCGTGCCTGGGCCTTGTCACCAAGCAATTCCGTCGCCTCGGCCGGAGGGCCTATGAATACTATGCCGCAGTCCCGGCAAATCCTGGTAAAGTTAATATTCTCCGACAGAAAACCGTAGCCCGGATGAATCGCCTCGGAATCTGTAATCTCCGCGGCGCTTATGATATGGGGGATATTAAGATAACTCTCAGATGAAGCAGCCGGGCCTATACAAACCGTCTCATCAGCCAGCTTCAAATATGGAGCATCTTTATCCGCTTCGGAATAAACCGCCACAGCCTCGACGCCAAGCTCGTGACAGGCGCGGATAATACGCAGTGCTATCTCACCACGATTTGCTATCAAAATTCTCGAAAACATATCGCAAATAACCAATTAACAATAAATGATTTAGTCAGGTTTGACTCTGAAAAGCACCTGGCCATATTCAACGGCCTGGCCGCTGGTTACCAATATTTCAGCTATCGTTCCGCTGGTCTCGGCCTTTATTTCGTTCATTACCTTCATCGCCTCGATTATACAAACAACTGTTTGCTCATCGACCTGCGAACCGACTTCAACATAAGGTTCCGAGTCTGGGCTTGGGGTCGCATAGAAAGTCCCGATAAGGGGCGATTTTATCTCTACCAGCCCATCCTGCAGCTTACTGTTAGAAGGATGAACCTCTGATGCCGACGTATGCATCTCACCAGAGCGGGCAGTGCCGGCCCCCTCAACTACGGGCACAACGGTTACAGTCCTGCCTAAGGCAGATTGAGGCCCGGAGCGCTTAACAAAGATTCTGTCATCGCCATGCTTTATTTCAACCTCAACCAAATCATTAGCTTTCATTATCTCAATAAGCTCTTCTATTTTCTGCAAATCGCTATCTTTTTGAGCCATTGTCCTATCCTTCCCTAATCCTCAAGATGGCTTTCGCCACAAAAACCGTTGATTAAGCTCAATAAGTATAGCCGCAAAAAGCGCTTTTGTAAACAATTTCTACGGCGTTGTGAGCCGAGAAGACTGTCCCATAAAATCCCAATTTAGAATGGCTTTATGGCGTTTTTAAGGATAACAGCCCCCGAAATAAATAAGATAAAGAACTCTTCCCCGAAGGTCAAAACAAAGGTTTAAGCTTTTATGCCCTCCAGACTGGAGGAGTAGGCAGGAGTAATATTCTACGGCTTTGCCGCGGCACTTTAGCCCGGCTTAAAACACTTCAAGAGCAACAGCCGTAATATCGTCAACTTCAGCCGAGGCAACTGGCTGATTCTGCACAAGCGCGCTGAACTTGTCCATCATCTCAACAAGCGGCAGTTCCGTTATTTCATGAAACTTTTCGCTGAAACTAAAACCGGTTGGGTCATCGAAACTGCCGATAAACGGCTCTGCCCCATCGGAGTAAAGCAATAGTTTATCGCCGGGTTGAAGCTGTACGGTCTGCTGGAAATATTCAGACTTTTCAAAAATTCCGAGCAGTGAGCCTCGAACTTCCAATCGTTGCATCTCTTTGCCGGGCCTGATAAGAATCGGATAGGGATGACCGGCCCTCGCATAGGTTAGCTCCAGCGTTTTTATATTCAGTAGGCAATAGCAGCAGGTTGCGAACTGATAACCGGAGAGTTTCTGTGTAGCCAGCCGCACGTTGAGATTCTTCATAACTTCCGCAGGCGAGAGTATACGGTAAGTGTTATCAACGGTCTCACGCATAACCAGAGCCTGTTTCAGAAAAATCGTCAGCAGTGCCGCAGGTATGCCGTGACCGACTACATCAGCCACATAAAAAGCTATATGCTGCTCATCGATGCGGACGATGTCATAAATATCGCCAGAGACCCACTCGGCCGGCAAAAAGCTCGTGGCCCATTTTACTTTATCAGTGTTGGGCAATTTAGTCGGCAAAAAATCCTGCTGAACAAGGCCGGCTAAACGAAGCTGCTCGGACAGGTTATCAACCAGAGCGCCTGTCATACTAAGCTGTTCGGCCAGTTTATTTTTGTAAATCCTCTGCACCTGTTTCGGAGGCATCGCAGGTTTTACAGCTATCCCGGAACTTTTCTTACGGTAAGCCAGATTCAGGCTGATTCTGACCCATAGTTCATCTGTGGAAATCTCCTCGGTCGAGCCGGTCATGGAAAAACTGCTCTTCGCCGGCGATATGGAAAAACTTTTTATGGGCTGTTGGGTACGTTCGTTAAGCAATATCACGCCAATATTATTCATCTCGAGCGATTCGATTATCCGTGACAGGTATCCCTGTTGTGAGATGTCAAGGTCCCTTGTATCTATAATTACGGTTCCGATAAGATCGAGTCGGTCGCGTATCCGAAAAAAGGTATCTAAAGGCCGTACAGAGTAAGAAAGTTTCCTCTGCTTCAAAAGACGCTTTACTTCAGACGGAATATCGTCCTGGTTTGACAGGTATAAAACGTCTGTGAAGCTTTTTGACACTTCAAGGCTACTCAATAACTCTGCTTTCTCCATATTCATTTACCTTCTCTGGGCTTCCAGTTGTGTTATGGGACTTTATTGACTGCTACTCCGCGGCGTATTGCAGAATGGGGCTTAATGCCCAATACTCACCCCGCAGGAAAAGCAACATAAGCTAATTTTCGGCTTGTTAAGGGCGGCACTTTGCGTTTTTTTTGTTTTTTCCAGCTTCTGTAGGATTGTTAATTCTTGAGCAGAAACCGTAGTTTAAGCAACCCTCGGCTCTTAGCCGGCGAAGATTGCCGAGCCGATACGAAGGATGCTTGCCCCCTCTTCGACAGCGATTTCATAGTCGGAGCTCATACCCATACTTAACTCAGTAAAACCCGGGCCGACTATTTTTTCGCCTCGCATTTCAATAAATAACTCCCTTGCTCGGACGAAACAATCGCGAATGACATCTTTATTATGCGTCAACGGCGCCATTGTCATCAGGCCGACAAGTTTCAAATTCGGAAGGGTTTCTATCTGCTCTGCCAGATGCGTTGCCGCCCCTACCGGAACGCCGTACTTTTGCGGTTCATTTGAGGTATTGACCTGCAGAAGCACTTTGGGGCATAAGTCCAGCGTCGATGCAAAAGCGTTTATTTCTTCAGCCAGTCGCAATGTGTCAATCGAATGCATCAGAGAAACTATCGGCAGTACCTGGTTGACTTTATTGCGCTGCAGATGTCCGACCATATGCCAATTGACTTTTTTCGGCAAAACCGGCTCATTGTGAGCCGAGGCCAAAAATTCGGCAATCTGAACGGAAACTTTCTTTAATTGCTGAACACGATTTTCGCCAAGGTCGGTAAAACCCAGACGAATAACTTCTTTTACAGCCTCGATAGTAGCTGATTTGGTTACAACAACAAGCTTTACCTCGCTCGGGTCTCTGCCGGCGCGGGCACACGCAGAGTCAATGCCCCCTTTTATGCGTTTTATCCTTTCTGAAATCTTTGTCATAGAAAAAACTAGGAACTTAAAATATGCAAATTCACACCACCTGAAAAGATAGCAACCCTCGGCTGTTTTTGCCAGCTTAAAAACAGCAGTTTATGCCTCCTTCCAGTATTTCTGCGAGGATGCCTTCGGCGGTTTTAAGCCGTTTTTTGCCGCCAGAGACAGCCCTCGGCTTGGTTATCAAAAAACACCAAAAATCGCCTCCTTCAAAATTTATTAGCTATACGCCGAAAGTGCAAGTATTCAGGCCGTTTTATCAGACAATTTACATCAAAAACAATGCTTAAAACGCAAAAAAAGTCAAAAAAACCCGATTTTTGACTTGCATTTAGTTGTCGTTAACTGTATATTAGCTTTTGTAAAGAAGATAGAGGTTGAAACGGTAACCTTCCAGTTTTTGTTTTTTATTTGACAAATTTTCCAGAAAAAGTTAGTGTTTTTGTTCATACGCTAAACTAACGAAATAATACTCCTCAGGAGGAGTTTACGAACCTCGGCGAGGCAGCGTGGCACGCCGGTTTCCCCCCCAGCCGGTTCCACCACCTCGCCTTTTTTTTGCGCATAAATCACCACTATACAATTAACAAGATGGGAATCCCTCCAGGGTCTATTCTCCGCGGACTTGAACAAGTACCCTTCTGCTGCGCGGGCCGTCAAATTCGCAGAAGAAAATCCCCTGCCACGTACCCAGATTAAGCCTTCCGTCCTTTATCAGGACCTGCTCGCTGCAGCCTACCAGAGAGCTTTTGCAATGTGCGTCGGAATTGCCCTCGCCGTGCCGATACCCGGGCCGATGCTGAGGCATAAGTTCGGAAAAAGTCAAAAGTATATCGTGCGGAACAGATGGGTCTGCGTTTTCGTTTATGGTTATCGCTGCGGTCGTATGCGGACAAAAAACTATCACGTCACCATTCGTAATACCAGATTGACCAACGATATCACTGACCTGACTCGTAATATCAATCATCTGGTCCCGGCTCTTACTGCTTATATGAAAATCTTTTTCGATAATTTTCATTTTGAGATTGCCTTAGTTGTCATTCCCGCGAAAGCGGGAATCCATATTCTGACTTCTGTATTCTGAATTCTTTATTCTTAAAAACTTACATTTGTTCGACAACTTCGATACCCAAAAGTACGCTCAGGCCGTGCTTGATTGTTTTTGCTGTCAAATCGCAAAGTAAAAGCCTCGTCGGCGTTTTGTCTGAATCCGCAACCAAAACCGGACAATTCGTATAAAACACGCTAAACTTCTGGGCAAGCTCATATAAGTAGTTTGTCAGGTAATTCGGCTTGTAATCGGCAGCAGCGGCCTCTATCGCCTCGCTGTAACGAAGCAGATGCTTCGCCAAATCCAATTCCGCCGATTCAGCTAAAATTAGTTTATCCAGTTTTGCTCGCTCCTTATCGACATCCACGCCTTTTTCAGGAGCTTTTCTTACTATGGATTTAATCCTCGCGTATGCGTATTGCATATACGGTGCGGTATTACCCTCCATCGCCAGCATCTTATCGAAGCTGAATATATAATCACTCGTTCGGCTGTTTGAGTAGTCAGCGTATTTAACCGCCCCAATCCCAACCGCGTTTGCGATTTTTTCTTTTTGTTTCCCCGGCAACTCTGGGCTTTTTTCCTCGACAACTTTTTTTGCCCGTTTAACCGCCTCATCGAGCAGCTCTTTCAATTTCACATTTTCGCCCGAACGTGTTTTCAGTGGCTTGCCATTTTCACCCATCACCGAGCCAAAAGTAACATGAACAAACTCTGTCTTTTGTTTTTTGTCATCTGTCGTCTGTCGTCCGTCGTCTGTCGTCTGTTTTATGTCCCAGCCGGCCATCTCGGCTACCGCAAAAACCATATCAAAATGCAACTGCTGCCGGGCATCTGTTACATAAATTATTTTCTCTGCCTTTAATTCACTGACTCTGTACCGAATCGCTGCCAAATCCGTCGTCGCATACAAAAACGCACTATCGGATTTCTGGATTATCACCGGCAGCGGCTCCCCTTCTTTATCCTTAAACCCTTCTGGAAACACACACACCGCCCCGTCCGACTCCACTGCCAACCCCTTCCCCTTTAACTCCTCAACAACACCCGCCAGCATATTCTTATAAAAACTTTCGCCGCATTCACTTTTTCTGGTTAAACTCACCCCTAATAAATTGTAAAGTTCTTGGCAAAAATACATAGTTTGGTCACAAACATGTCGCCAGATACCCCACAACATACCTTTTTCACCAGATTGAAGCCTTACAACATAATCTCTTGATTCAGAAGCAAAATCAGGGTCGCTGTCATAAAGCCCTTTAGCTTCTTTATAAAAAACTTCCATATTGGGAATACTAATATCAGAAACTATAATCCCAGATTTTTTGATACGGTCTCCGTACTTACGATAGAACAGACATATCAACATTCCAAATTGGGTTCCCCAGTCGCCAACATGGTTTTGGCGGATGACTTTATGGCCCTCGAATTCGAGCAATCGGCAAATGCAATCGCCAATAATTGTGCTTCGCAAGTGTCCAACGTGCATTTGCTTGGCAATATTCGGGCCGGAGAAATCAACAACTATGGTTTTTGACTTACCTGTCTCTTCCACACCAAGCCGGTTGGTGTCTTTATTTACTTCCAAAAGATTCTTGGCGATAGATTCCGGCTTCAATCGCAGGTTTATAAACCCCGGCCCTGCAATCTCCGGCTCTTCGCATATATCACTTAAATCTAATTTTGCGACGATTTGCTCTGCTAATTTGCGGGGATTGGTTTTGAGCTGCTTTGCCAATGACATTACGCCATTGACCTGATAATCGCCGAACCTAGGGTCTTTGGATGGCTTGACCTGTGCCGCGCAATCCTTTTTACCGGTAGCATCAGCCATAGCGGCGCTGATTCTGTCCTCAAGTATTGCAATAACAGGTTTCATTTTTTAAGCGTTTTCTTCCGGGTCTTTTTGGGGGGAGACTCAGGCTTTTCCAATTTCAATTTTCTCGCGTCGCCCCAAAGCAGTTCCAAGGCATAGTAATCACGGTATTCGGCATTGAAGATATGGATTACCACATCGACAAAATCCAGCAGTACCCAGCGTCCCTGCTCGTAACCAGCCGAGCCGAAACGCTGATGGCCCAGCTCCCTTGCTTTCTCGCAGATTTCATCAGCTACGCTGCGTCCCTGCCTGTCGCTTGTGCCGGTCGCGATTACAAAATAATCGGTAGCAGGCGACTTGCCTTTCAAGTCCAGAACTACTATATCCGTGCAGTGCCGGTCTTCTGCCACTTTAGCTGCAGCCAGGGCGAAGCTCTTGGCGTCTGCGTTTTGATTCTTTGCCAATTTATTCCTCATTTTATAAAAAAGAACGGGACGGCCCAAACGGGCCGCCCCGATAGATTACACGAAAATCGAGCATTAGTCAATCAGCGAACTACTAACGCAGGTGAAGCCACAGCCCCACAACCGGAGCGAACTTAACAATAACGCCTGCGAACACTACGCTGACCATACTCATAAGTTTGATAAGGATGTTCAGGCTCGGCCCGGATGTGTCTTTGAACGGGTCGCCGACTGTATCACCAACTACGGCTGCCTTATGAGCAGGAGAGCCTTTTCCGCCGTGAACACCTGTCTCGATATATTTCTTGGCATTATCCCAGGCGCCGCCCGCGTTATTAAGAGCCACCGCCAGAACAAATCCGCAGCTCAATCCGCCCGCCAAAAGACCCATCAAACCCGGGACGCCTAAAATAAGTCCACCCACGACAGGCACAAAAATCGCGAGAAGTGATGGAACAATCATCTGCTTCTGCGCTCCCCTTGTCGATATCGCGACACAGCGGGCGTAATCAGGCTTGCCGGAACCGTCCATAATGCCCGGTATCTCTCTAAATTGTCTCCGCACCTCATTGACCATGTCCCCTGCCGTCTTGCCGACCGCCTTCATTGTCATCGCGCAGAATACGAATGCCATCATCGACCCGACAAACAAACCGCAAATCAATCTCGGGTTCATAATACTCAAATCATACGCGGTAACAAAATTAGCCATCGTAGCAGTCGTAACATCAACCGCTCCCTGTATCGCCGTTTGTCCCTTAGTGAAAACCACCTGTCCGATTTGGAATGACCCGCCGTTGTCTTCCGCCAGTTTGCCGACCCAGATGCGAATTGACTCAATCAAAGACGCGAGCAGCGCCATAGCCGTCAGCGCCGCTGAACCGATTGCAAAACCCTTTCCGGTCGCCGCCGTTGTGTTGCCCAGAGAATCAAGTGCGTCTGTCCTTTTACGAACTTCTTCACCGAGACCCGACATTTCCGCGTTACCGCCTGCGTTATCCGCAATTGGTCCATACGCATCCGTCGCCAGTGTTATACCCAGCGTCGCGAGCATACCGACCGCGGCAAAACCGATTCCGTAAAGACCCAGCGACATATGGCTGAACCCGCCGGCAAATCCGAACGCACAAAGAATACAAACAACTATGGCAACCACCGGCAGTGCCGTAGAATACATACCTGTCGCAAGACCGTTTATTATCGTCGTCGCTGCGCCCATATTCGCCTGATCCGCAATAGCTTTGGTAGGAGCGTATTCCGCAGAGGTATAATACTCCGTAAACTGACCAATCAGAACTCCGCCTAACAGACCTGAGATTACCGCTCCGGCGATGCCCATTGTAATCCACTCGAACTTCGCCATAAGAAATACCGCACCGATAATCAACACCGTGCTCAAAAGCGTGCCTCGCATAAGGGCGTGCAGCAGATTCTTCTGTGTCGCTCCTTCCTTACAGCGAACGAAAAAGATACCGACTATCGAAAGAACAATACCGATACCGGCGACCAGCATAGGCGCCAGCACCGCATGCAGTGCCGTCATACTGCCCTGGAGGGCGCCAACCGACAGAGCCGCACCCAGAGCCGATGTTGCGAGAATCGAACCGACATAGCTTTCGAACAGGTCTGCGCCCATACCCGCGACGTCACCGACGTTATCACCCACGTTATCAGCGATTGTCGCCGGATTGCGCGGGTCGTCCTCTGGAATACCTGCTTCGACCTTGCCGACCAAATCTGCACCGACATCCGCGGCCTTCGTATAAATGCCGCCGCCGACGCGTGCGAATAATGCCTGCGTGGAAGCGCCCATTCCGAACGTCACCATCGTCGTCGTTATCTCTGCCAGTTTATAGTCAGGGTTCATTCCCTTCGGCACCAGCGTAAGACCCCAAAGCATTAGCCCATCATTCATATGTTCCGCGGTGTAAACCAGCTTATCGAGAATCAAATACCATACCGTTATATTCAGCAATCCGAACCCGACGACTATAAGTCCCATCACTGCACCGCTGCGGAACGCGACCTGCAGCGCCGCGTTCAAACTTTTGCTTGCCCCTTGTGCGGTTCTGCTCGAAGCATTCGTCGCCGTCTTCATCCCCAGGAAGCCGCAAAGGGCGCTTAAAAATCCTGCCGTCAAAAACGCGACTGGAACAAACGGGTTTTGAATCCCGCCGTAAGCCAGAGCTGTAAAGACAATAAATAAAAGAATGAAAACAAAGGCAACTACTTTATACTGGCTTATCAGGTAAGCATATGCCCCTTCGCGAACATGCCCGGCAATTTCTACCATCTTCTCGTTACCCTCCGGGTCTTGCATCATCCTCTTATAAAAGAGTTGGGCTATCAGCAACGCAAGTATCGACGCGATAGGCGCAACCCACCATATAGTAGGAATCCCGGTCTCCTCGCCTCCCGCTGCAAAGGCCGTCGAGGACAGAGCAAAGAAGGCAATTAAAAACGCTACAGAATTTCTAAAAATCTTCACTTTTCATACTCCTTTTTGTAAACTTTTGAACAGTATTTAATGTTTTACTCTTTATTGAACGTAAAGAGGTAGAATTCTAATAGAATCGCCAGATTTTTCAAGTATTTTATGGAATAAAAGATATATAAATCCTCATTCAGCTTATACGTCTATTACGTATGATAATCAGCATTAATCGTTACATAGTCTCTACTTAGGTCACAGCCGTAACAAAAATCGCTGTGTTTGCCCGCACCTAAATTCACCGTAATTGTATGTTCTTTTCGCGATATGATTTTAGAAACTTTCTTCGGGTCGAATTTCACAGGCTGGCCGTTTCTAAAAACAGCAACATCACCAATAGTGCAGCTCAGCTTATTCGGATTTAGTTTAACCCCGCACGAACCCACCGCGCAGATAATTCTTCCCCAGTTCGGGTCGCCGCCGTGAATTGCGCACTTCACAAGGTCGTAATCCGCCACTGCACGAGCTGCCTCTGTCGCTTCAGCTTTCAAAGCGGCGCCATTTACAACAACCTTGAACATCCTCGTTGCGCCCTCTGCATCGAGCGCCATTTGTTTGGCTAAATCGTCGCACAATTCCGCCAGTGCCTTCGCGAATTTTTTGTATCGCGGACACCGGCTGACTATTGGCCGATTACCTGCAAAACCAGAGGCAAGAATAACAGCGGTATCGTTTGTGCTCTGATGACCGTCAACAGTCAATTTATTCAGCGAATTACCGATGGCCTCTTTTAATGCCCTGTTCAATAACGGTTTCGTTATAGCCGCATCTGTTGTGATAAAGCAAAGTGTTGTCGCCATATTCGGCCCAATCATACCAGCTCCCTTAGTGGTACCCGCAATGGTGATTTTCTTGCCGGATATGTTGACTCGCCGACAAGCCATTTTGGGTTTGGTGTCGGTAGTCATAATTGCCTTCGTGAAACACATTCCATCGGCTGCGGAATCTGAAAGCTCCCCAATCGCATCTTCAATCCCGGCTATCACGTTCTTCATCGGCAGTTGTTCACCAATGATGCCCGTCGAGGCAACGAGAACCTCGTGAGAATCAACCACAAGGAAGCCCGCCGTTTCAGAGCACATTTTGATTGCGTTTTTGATTCCTGTTTTCCCAGTGCAGGCGTTCGCGCAGCCGGAATTAACAACTACTCCATAGACGGTTGCGCTTTTGATATGCCGTTTGCTGACTTCTACCGCCGCCGAGGTGATTTTATTTGTCGTAAAAACCGCCGCCGCCCTGGCACCAGCCGGGCAGACAATCAGACCCAAATCCGCTTTGCCAGATTTCTTTATCCCGCATTTTATCCCCGCCGCCAAAAATCCCTTCGGCCCTGTAATAGTATTATTTGCCATCCGTGTTCTCCAATCGCTATTTCAAGCCGAGACTTTCTTCAAGACCGAAAATGATATTCATATTCTGAATCGCCTGGCCCGATGCGCCTTTTACCAGATTATCCATCGCCGAAAAAACTACGATTCTGCCCTTTACGCAGGCCGGATATATATGGCAGTAATTTGTCCCTGCGATATCCTTGATAGCCGGCGCTCCGCCGCATATCTGCACAAACGGTTCGCCGGCATAAAAATCCTTATATAGCTTTGTTAACTGTTCGCCGGTCGTTTTCCCCTTCGGCTGACAATAAACCGTCGATAAAATCCCTCTGTCAAAAGGCCCGACGTGCGGCTGAAACAAAATATTAACATCGACGCCGGCTATTTCACTGGCGATTTGTTCCATCTCCGGCATGTGCCGATGTGTGCCGATTCCGTATGCGAATATATTCTCATTCATATTCGGAAAATGAAACTTAACCGATGGATTCTTCCCCGCTCCCGATGCGCCTGTCACCGAGTTAACGATAATCGAGTCTGTTTCAATCAGACCATTTTTCAGCAGCGGCACAACAGCTAATAATGCCCCCGTAGGGAAACATCCCGGGTTGGCAATCAAATTGGCGCCTTTTATCTGCTTGCGGAACAATTCCGGCAGACCATACACTGCCCACGCAAGATTGTCTGTGTCGGTATGTTTTACCTGGTAAAACTTTTCATAAACTTCCGCATCTTTGATACGGTAGTCAGCGCTGAAATCGACGACCTTCAGTCCCGCTTTCAGCAGTTTAGGCACAAATCCCATCGACACTTTATGCGGCAGACAGCATAGCGCAACGTCAGCTTGTTTGGAAAGTTTGTTAATATCCAGCGGCTCAATTTGTAAATCGCACCGGCCCTTAAAATGCGGAAAAACTTCTTCGACTACTCCGCATTCCTCGGGCAGTGCACTTAAATAAGTAAGCTCTGCTTCATTGTGACGAAGAATTATCTCTATTGATTCGGCGCCGGTATAGCCGCTGGCTCCGATGATTGCAACGCGTATCATATTTTCTCCTTAAAAAAATAGCCGCGAAGATTGTCTCTCGGCGGCTATTGTAATAATCAAAAAGTAAATTTGCAAACTAACGTTTCGAGAACTGGTATCTTCTCCTTGCACCGGATTTGCCGGGTTTTTTCCTCTCGACCATCCTGCTGTCGCGGGTAAGATGACCGCCGTCTCGTAAAACCTGGGCATAGCTGTCGTCATAGTTCTTCAACGCACGGGCTATTCCCAAACGTGCGGCCCCGGACTGCCCCGTACTTCCTCCGCCGCGGACATTAATGAAAATATCGAACGATTTTTCGCATTTAACCGCTTTCAGAGGCGACAGTACCGCTTCTTTGTCCTGCTCTCTGGCGAAGTAATTTGAAAGCTGTTTTTTATTAACGACCAATTTGCCGTCGCCGGGTCTGATTCGCACACGAGCGACAGAAGTTTTCCTTCTGCCGGTGCCCCAGTGGTAACCACCCTTATCAACCTTCGCGGCTTTGCGCTCCGGCTTCACCGCTGCATTTACAACATCAATCTTAAGATTATCTCCGGGATTATTCGCTTGGGCTTCTGCCATTATCTTTGCTCCATCTTAGAACAACTCTATTTTTTCTGGTCTCTGGGCCTGATGTTCGTGCTCCGGCCCGCGATAGACCTTTAGTTTCTGCAGCATCAATTTGCCTAATGCGTTCTTCGGCAGCATTCTTTTAACCGCCAGTTCAATCACCTTTTCAGGTTTCTTATCCATCATATCGGCGAAACTAACGACCTTCCGGCCGCCGATGTAGTGTGTGTAATAAGCATATTCTTTAACTTCTGCTTTCTTGCCGGTAATCTTTAGTTTCTCGGCATTTATCACAACCACATAATCGCCCGTATCAACGTTAGGCGTATATGTCGGTTTGGCTTTACCCATTAGTATCGGGGCTATCTTGGCAGCCATTCGGCCCAGAACAGCTCCATCAGCATCAACCAGCAACCACTTCTGATTCTGCTGCGCGTCTTCTTTATTGGCCAAATATGTCTTTACGGTCATAGACGGTCTCCTTGCTTGCATAAGCAGAGAAATAGTGGATTTTACTAAATATCAGGGATTTGTCAAACACTTATATTTAAAATTTAAGCCTCCAGTAAGCCCAAACCCGGTCTTAGCCCTTAAAATTGGCTTTGTTGGTTTGACAGGCTCACCATAAATCCTTCGACTTCGCTCAGGATAAATTGGGTTCGTTTGGGTTCGTTTTAACCAAGTGTCCAAAGTGCATTTTTTATTGTAATCCATTGCTACTGCTAATGTTGCAAACATTTTACTTTTTGGAAAATTGGGTTCGTTTTGCATATTTTACTCATTTTGATTGAATCATTAACCGCGGAGGACGCAGAGGAAAGTTAGACACGGATGAACACGAATTAACACGGATTTTTTTCATAATTTTTAGATGTAAAAAAAGCCTCCTTCATTAAGGGCGGACATTCGCGAATGGTCGAAAAATGTAATCGTCGCTCGTCGCCGGTCTCTCGTAACTTTAGGGAAGAAAAGGATTAAAAATTTTTGAAATTAGCCGTTTTTGGTTTCGGGGTAGGTGCGCTTTTGATTGATTTTTTTGCCACGAAGACTCCAAGGCGCGAAGGAAAATTAGACACAGATTTCACGGATTCACACTGATTGACACGGATTTTTTAGACACGATTGGCATCAGAATTCACCGGAACGCTTCGGCTAACTGGCGGCCTTTCAGGCCGTCCCTTGGAGCCACTTGTTAGCAACATCTTTAATGTAGATACATATTCCAATAATGTAAGTCGGTATTTTAGAAGTAAATAAATATCTCAATTTACTGGGTGACTCGTTTTCCTGGGTGAGAATAACCGGGATAGCAAAATAACCGTGGGATCAGCGACCACTCGTCCTCTTCCAAACTCTTAACACTAATACTTCCATCAGGAGAGGAAATCCACCATGTCTCGCCCTGCTGAGTGATATAAGACAGCCGTATAACTTCTTCAATTTTCTTTCCCTTGAGTTTCTCTTCAAGTTGTTGTTCGTTTCTTGCCAAGAACATATTTACATCAGGTATTCCTGCAGCCTCCATTCGTTGACGCATTGCTGCACTGTGTTTTGAACGTCGCTGAGCTTTTTCTGTAATGAAATCCTCATAGGATATTACCATTAGTTGAAACACTGGCCGTTGGTTAGCATCAACAACTTCGATTGCTTTCGCATCAGAATTGATATCATATTTATTTGCCTGAATAACACGAATTGAGTCGCCAGTACCCTCGGTAACTATATTCCCTTCTGCGTCGCGAATTACTCCACGTAAATTGATACTTCCGTCTTGCGTTATAAAAAAGCTGAATGGACATCGGCTAATTGCTGGACGATATCGTCCCGGAGTAGGCATTTCTTGTATATTGCCACCATCCTCGATTATCACAGGGAATTTTAGGACAAAAGGAACTGGTCTTGACATTGTGACATTCGCAAGATGCCTTGCAGCTCGTTGGGATCGAGCATAATAATATTCGGAGGAAAGTAGCCCCAAAATGTATCCGATAACAGTAAGCAGTACCGAAAAAATAGCAATCTGAAAAAGAAAGCGAGCAGTAGGGCCTAGCCTCTCGTAGCCTGCACGAACTCCTTTGCGTCTGTCTTCAATCAAAAAAGTTCTCCAGAAAAAATAAGCTAACAATGCTTATATAGTTTTATACGCCTCTGGCGTACTGTATAATACGGCAAACACAGATTATTTCTACCAGTATAAGAAGTTTTCGTTGCTTTTTCATATTATTTTCCGCGTAATTTTTTGCGGGATTTCGGGGGCAAATAATTTTCCGCGGAAACAACTCGTTTGCCTGTTTTTTCTTCCAGTTCCAAGCGAGCTTTTTTGGCAATGCCGCCGCCTTTTTTGCCGGCCACTTCGTTTTCCGGCAATCCTCTGGCTTCGGTGCTTTCGGCAATCTGACGGGTTGAAAGTTCCGCCAATGCGGTAAATATCAGTTCCGCCTCACTCATGTGGTCGCGCAGGTTCTGCGTCTTTAATCCTTTGATATTTTTATGCTCTTTTACCGTTACGCCCGCCCACTCCTGATGAATGATATTGGTTAGAATAGCAAACTCTTCGTCTTTTGTTATTTCGTGGTCTTTCCAGTAGTCGGTGAGCTTGTTGCGGGTTTCCTGCCCCATCATCCGCTGCTGAATCCATTTCTCGCTGCGTCCGTGCTTTTGCCAGTTTTCCCTCGCTCTGTCGATTGACCTTGCCGGGTCGGCCATTTCCTGCATTCGCTCATAACCGACTTTGGCAAGCCATAGTTTAATCGGCTCGGCTTTGGGGCTTGGAACGGATTGAATCAGCCGTAACAGCGTTTCAGGATTGGCAGTATCAGTAAGGTATTTTTTCCCGTCAGACGCTTCTAATTTCAGTCGGTGACAATTTGTCACCGACTCACTGCCTTCCTTTTTTAACCGTTCTTTCAGCTTATTCCAATACTTTCTGGCTGTTTGATAATCGGGCTG
>JAQTMR010000026.1 GCA_028714255.1 Phycisphaerae bacterium
CCTCGTATTTCAGTCAACAGGCAGATATATGGTAAATGCACTGCCGGAACCGAATTTGCTTTCGACGGTTACATAGCCCCCGTGGACCTGTGCGATGTGTTTTACGATTGCAAGGCCCAGTCCCGTGCCTCCGAGTTTTCGGCTTCTGCCTTTATCAACGACATAGAAGCGTTCAAAAATACGGTCAAGGTGGTTTTTGTCTATTCCGCAACCCCGGTCGGCTACCTTAATAAAGACCCAGTTTGGGGTTTTTTGAGCACTAACCTGTATCCTGCTGTTGGCCTGGCTGTATTTAGTTGCATTATCAATCAGATTAAGCACGGCCTGCTCTATAAGAGGGGCATTTATTTTTGCTGTCAGTTCTTTGTCACACAACATCTCGATTGTTATATGTTTTTCTTCCGCTTTAACTTTGGCAAGTTCGATGGCTGAATCGAGGGCAGGGCTTAAATTTGTTTTTTCAAAAGAAAGCCTTCGTTGTTCGCTGTCTTCCTCCAGCCTTGAAAGACTCAAAAGGTCTTCGATTATCGCATTGAGCCTGTCGGAATGTTTGGAGATGATTTGCAAGAAACGCTGGGCCTGCTCCGGCTCATTTGCCGCTCCCTCCAACAGCGTTTCAACAAATCCTTTGATAGAGGTAACAGGGGTCTTAAGCTCATGAGATACATTCGCGACAAAATCACGTCTTATTTCTTCTAACTGGTGGTTCCTGGTGACATCATGCAGCACCAGCACGGCTCCGCTTCTGTCGCCTTTGCTATCGGTCAGGCTCGAACCATACAGTTGCAGGAAACGTTCGCCGTCATTCAATAGGAAACTATCAGTCTCAGAATGCTGGTTTTCGAGTGTATTTTTTATATATTGCTGGAGCTGAAAATTACGGACAACTTCTTCAACACTTCGCCCATGCGAGCCGACTGCATCGATACCGAGCAAATCCGCTGCCGCGTTATTAATGCTGACAATATGCCCGGTCGAATCGACCGCCAGAACTCCCTCAACCATACTTGAAAGTATTGCCTGTATCTGGCTTCGCTCCTCTGTTATTGTGTCAATCCGCGCATTAAGCTGTCGGGCCATTTCGTTTAAGGCCTTTGCCAGTTCCGCCAGTTCAGAGGCATTTGGTATGGGCAGCCTCAAATCCAACTCTCCCGAAGCGAAGCGTTTCGCCACCTCAGTCATCTGTTCTGCCGGTCGGCTTATATTCTTTGATATGGCCCAGCTTATCGCTGCCGCACAAACAGCTATAATTACTCCCGCCCAGAAAAGATTTTTGTAAATGCTTTTAAGCGCTTCATCAATTGCAGTAACAGGCACAGATGTTCTAACAACAGCCAAAACTTTGTCATCTTGCTTTAGCGGTATTGCCAGATACATCATTTTTTTACCAAGAGTTTCGCTAAATCGAGATGACCTGCCAAAACCCTGCTTCAGTGCATCCTGAAATTCAGGTCTATCAGCATGGTTCTTCATTCGGCTGGGCATTTCGTCGGAATCCGCAATGACCTCGCCATCAGGCAAAATCACCGTAATTCGTGTGGAATCTGCTGCGATTTGCTTACAAAATAAGTCGATTTCCTTAAAGCTGCCATTGGTCAAATCAGTCGATATCTGTTTCTCGACTAAGCGTGCTCGGTATTTGAGGTCCTCGGCAACCTGATTAAGATAAAATTTGTGTAAAGACCGTGACCCGTACCATGCCACTGCGACAACTGAAATAACAATAATCAGTAAAAATGAAGGGTAAAGCTGCCATAGCAGCCGCTTCTTGAACATTGATTAATCCTTAAAGCGATATCCTACGCCGCGAACGGTCTCAATATATTTACTGCAAGGCCCCAATTTTTTTCGAAGTCCGACGATTTGAACATCTATTGCTCTGTCCGTGACCAGGTAGTCATCGCCGTGCAATGCATCGACAATCTGATACCGCGAGAAAACCAGCCCCGGTCTTTTGGCCAGCGCGTAAAGAATGTTAAATTCAGTAAAAGTCAAGTCCACCAATTTATTTTTGATTAGAACCTGACGACGGGCCGGGTCTATGATTAAGTCGTGAATCTTTACCGGCGCCTTTTCCAAATCACGAGCTATGACTCTGTGTAGAATCCGCCGTACTCGCGCTACGAGAACTTTTGGACTGAATGGCTTGGTAATATAATCGTCAGCGCCAAGTTCCAGGCCAGTGATAATGTCAGCCTCTTCGCCTTTGGCGGTAAGCATTATGATGGGGATGTTCTGTGTTTTGCTATCGCTTTTCAGTTTTTTGCAGACTTCCAAGCCATCAATGCCGGGAAGCATAAGGTCCAGTATTATCAGGTCGGGCAATTTGGCCCTTGCTTTGGTCAAAGCATCCTCACCAGTGGTTGCTGTCTTAATTATATAACCGTTCTTGTCGAGGTTATACCGAACCAGCTCAAGTACATCTTCTTCATCATCTACAATCAGAATATTTTCTTTTGGCATAGCCTTTTTTTACTTTATTCACGTTGGCGTATAGTTAGCGTTTTGTTAGAGTTTTGTTAGTTTAACCTTTTAAGTATAACACAAAGCCGTTCAATATCAACGCATTACACAACAAGAATTTGGGAGTAATTGCCTTATTGTCAAAAAACCCCATTATGATGTGCCGTATAATCACTTTATTCAGAGGATTTCGTTATAATAAAGCAAACCTCGAAAGGAACTTTCGAGGTTTGCATCTTTGGGAGGAGGTTATTAACAACTGGCACAACCTCCCAGCTATGAAGGTACAAAAAGCGTTAGAAGTTCCGAACCGCAAATACCTTTATAAAATTTCTTTCACTTTCAACTTTTATTGGCAGTCTAAGGCGCCGATATCTTTCGAAGGCAGCACATTTTTTTCATTTTTTTATGGTTGAATGATTTTTTTGTGACTCCTTTCTTCCAGACACGGCGCCATTTCGACTGCACACAAATTTTATTGAAAGAGGTAACACCATCACTGCGGTAAAGTATAGACTTCAGTGTTGCCGCAGGATTAGCCTCAAGTTAGATTAAGATTATTTCATCCGATTTGAGAGCTGCGCGGGAATAATATTTCTTTAACATGGCCTTAATCTCCTTTTAACTTTCTTCAACTATCATATTGGGCGGTAAGAAATGTAAATTTCTCCGAAAACAGGAAATCTTATCAATATAAGGAGATTAGCCGAATGGATTATAATTTTTTCTTACTTACAACATTTCTTCTGCAAACGGAAAACAGCAAAACGCAGAGCAGGATTCGCTGTTTGGGTTCTCGTGAAATACTAAAAGTTGATAGAGAAATCCCAAAGCACATTTTGGGCGTCATAGAATTCGAATCTGCTCATATCCCCGTAGTTGACCTGGCGGCATCGTTTGGGGTCGAGCCAATAAGCATTGATAATTCAAGATGTGTTCTGATAATTGAGCAGGATTATCAATCCGGAAAGCTTTATACAGGCATTATTCTCCGTGATATTGAAGAAATAGGCAAGTTGGCTGCTGGTATTTTTGAGGTCGGAACAGAGCTTTATGCCGGCGTAAACCTGCATTTTGTTATCGGCAGACAAAACAGCGATAATAACGAACGCGAACTTTTAGTGGAAAGCCATAAGATATTATCACTGCTCGAAGAGTCGAAAACAGAAATGCCCCATGAACACTCACGCCTTCAACTTGGCAGTTCGTATAACTTTATGAATGCGTTGGGAACAATGGATTTCCTTCAGCGGCAGGTTCTCCTCGAAGAGCTGGCAAACGAACCTGAACTGTGGGATAGAGATAGTAAGGTTATGTGCCTGTAATAAATCTTAATCGTCCTCTGTACAAACGCGACACAGTTCTAAAATCGGATAATCAGGCCCAGTGAAAACTCAATCCCTTTTTTGTAAGAAGTCTTGGTCATGTCACCATCAATATACTCGGAGCGATAGACAGTTTTGATTGCAGGGTTGAGCAGGTTTTTAACCTGAAATTTCAATTGTCCGTTTTTCCCTATCTTTTGCGATAAACCCATATTCAGCGTGCCGTATTCTGTTTCATACACACTCGGCACGAATTTGCCGTTTGACTGACCGGCGCCTGCCACCAATGTGTCACCATGGACCGTATAAAAAAGGGCGAAATCCGTGTCAGGCAGACCAAGTTTAGCCATATTATAGGTAAGGAAAAAATTATAGAGCTTCTCTGGAGCGTTGGTCATATCACGTTTTTCCATAGGAACATCGAGTTGTTCGAGGGCGTCAGCCTCTTCTTTGGGCAGCGTTACCTCGGAATTAATGAACGTTGCATTTGCTCCCAGTGAAAGCCCATCAAGCGGTTTCCATAGATGTCCCATTTTTTGTCTTATTTCGATTTCCCATCCATCCAGCTTGCCTTTTGGATAATTCATGGGCGTCGTGTAGGAAAAGCCTGCGTTTCGCTGAACATATTCGATGGGGCTATTTATATCTTTATAAAAATAAGAAAATGAAATTAACCCGCCCTCGTAAGGCGTATAATCAAGACGCGCATCGTAGTTTTTCAGTGCGCTCATCTTCAAACCCGGATTCCCGATGAAAACGTCGCCGCCAAGAAACTCCATTTGCGAAATAGGTGAAAGTTCCTTAAACGTCTGCCGGGCGATTGTTTCAGTATAAGAGCCTCGCAGCGTAATATTCTTAAGTGGTTTGAAGACAAAACCGAGCGAGGGCAGCACATCTTTCTGTTTGAAAGAGACGTCAGCTTTCTCGCGGTCGTAATCCTGCAGAACGTCCGGGTTATCCGGGAAAATCAGTTTAGCGCCTTCTTCGAAGTGCGGGTGAGTCATTATGCTCAATTCGGTTCTCTCACGTCGAACGCCGGCAATCACATTAAAAAAGGAACAAAGGGGCAAATCTACCATATAATACGAAGCAGAAATATGCTGTTTTCCAGCGTAGTCCACATCAGTATTAACAGCTTTTACAGGATGATTATCCGATGGGAATTTATCGCTCCAAGAGGTTTCCCATGGCGCGTTATATGGAGCAGCAGTATCGTTAGAGTTAGTAAATGATTCCTGATAATATTTGCGGCTTACTTTATCTCTAAACCAGCCGAATTTTACATATCCTTCATCGCCGGTCCATTGTTCGAATGGAATCTTAAAGTTAACCGCATACTGCTCGTCCTCTTCCGAAATATCTTTCCATATTCGCTGAAGGTTTCCCATGTTAAAATTCGCGGCCGGCAGGAATTGTTTATACATCGATTCAGCTACATATCCCGGCCTCCATCTCCTCCTCCCCCCCACATATACATATCTTCCTGGAACCCAGGAGTCTGCCAGCCATAACGAGCCGAACTGCCGTTTATCAGGTTCGTATAACTCCGCTTCGCTCCAGGCGACTACCCAGTCTATCTCCGGCTCGAGCACCATAAAAAGATTTTTTATTCCGATTTCAGGAGTAGGAATCTTGTGGCGTCCGCTGAATTGCAGTGTGCTGGTTGTCCTCTCTGTGTATTTAAGAGTTTCCGTCCTAAGGTAGGGGGCCGCCATCTGATTAGTCTGGTTGTTGCCCGGATGACACGGGTCATTGGGGTTGTAGTTGTCGAACTCCGGGCCGTACGACTGGGGCCAGTAGTGGTGCAGGCTCGCCTTGCCCCTCGTGTCTTCGGCAAGTGTTGCGGTTTCTTCGGCGACTTTAGTGTACATATAGAGCAGGGACAGCGATGAGTATTCTTCGATTTCTATTCCTATAGCGCCCAACGCGCTCCACTTGACCTTTTTACTGCCCTGTGTTACATCGAAAAGCGATGTATTGAAATTCCCCTGGCTCGGCGAGCCCTGTTCGTATTGCGGGGTCATCGGGTCGCCCGGGTTCTCGACCCAATATTTATCGTCAATCCCTTTGTCAAAAAACGAACTGTCTCGCTCATAGGAGAAACTGCCGAAACCGCCGACTTTGATTCCGTCAACAATCTCGAGCTTATCTCCGAGGGTCAACGCCCATTTATAGTCTGTCGGCTCCCCGCGTTCAGAAACGCCCACAGCGCCATCCCAGCTGCTGCCGAGATTGTCAAGTTGTCTGGTTATACTTTTCTTGCCCCAATAATCCAGTCCCGCTCCCTTCCATGTCAGGAACTTGCTGTTGCCTGCCACCTGGTTGTTCCAACTGATTCCGCTTTCGAGTTTTAATATTCTTTCATCCGGGATGCCTTTGAGTATTATATTGACCGCTCCGCCGGAAGCGTCACCCTGCTGGTCGGGCGTAAAAGTTTTGCTTACCTGAATGCTTTCTATCACCGCCGAAGGAAACTGGTCCAACTGTACCGCTCGCTTATCGGCGTCCGCTGTCGGCAGACGTACGCCGTTCATCAGCGAAACAACATACCGGTCAGGCAGTCCCCGAATTACCGCGTATTTCTCATCCTGTACCGTTGCGCCTGCTACCAACTTCAAAGCGCTGGCTGCGTCAGAAGCTCCAGCCTGGCTCATAAGCTCGGAACTTATCGAGTCCATCAACCCCGGGCTTTCCATACGAAGGTCGAGCAGGGCGGCCTCTGTGCCGGTGCCGATTTGCACATCCTGAACAACGAACTCCTCCATCTCCGTAAATTCGCCGGAAAGCTGTGCATCCAACTCGGTCATCTTTCCCGGCGAAACAACTACATTGGCTTTTACCTGTCTGGTGTAACCATCCTTAGAAAAAACAAGTGTGTAAGTTCCGGGTTCTACCTGCCCGAAGACAAAATTCCCCTCGTCTGTGGTGTTGACAGCTTGGCCCGTTTCAGCGATTGAAACCTGCGCAGCAGCCAGCGGAGCATCGAAATCCTTGTCGAAAACCATGCCGCGAATACTGCCTGCCTGTTCCGCCAGAGCCGGCGAAGCAGAAAAAAACACAATTAGAAAAAGCAGGCAGGATAATCGCTTCACCATGATTGGCCCAATCCCTCACTTATCTGATAAATCCGCGCCCAAAGTTCAGCATCAGGCTCTACGGCATATAACGCCATAGAACAACAGGTGGCGGATAGGTCCTCAGCACGTGGTCTGGAATTGGGATTTTCAACACCTTCCTCGACAGCTTGTTTATATACTGACAGCGATGTCTCTGTATCACCTATCGATTTATATGCCTGAGCAAGGCAACGAACCGCTTCTGCCCGGTAGATGTTCACAATCTCACTCTTTTTGTCATTAAAGAGAGCAAGGGCCGCATCAGTATCTGCTCGGGCTTTATCAATATCGCCGGCGAGGGGACGCAGCTCGCTCAATTTGGCTATAAGCGCAATACGGTGCTCAGGACGCCATTCGCCGTCGTCCAGAAAAGTCTTTCCCTCGTTAACCAACTCAAGGGCTTTTTTCTGGTCCGAATGTTCCAAAGCGAAATCAGTCAGTTCGAAAAGCAATTCCATTCGGATGACAACCGGGACTTTTTCCCAGGAGGCTTTGATTTTTTCCTCTATCATTGAACGCTGGCTTTCATCGTCATAAAACCGGTTAAAAAGGCGGGCATAAACCTCCAAAGCATATCTGACCATCGTAAAGTCGTTCGTCGAGACGGCACCATCCAGCGACTTTACCAACTCTTCGAATGGGGCCTCGGTATCGATTTTCGCCTGGGCCCTGGCCTGCTCGTCACTATTGGAATCCGCCAAATCCTGCCTTAAAATATCTGCTTTGTCGATTTGGCCCAAATGGGTTTGTGTTTGGAGCATTTTTGCCTTGATGCGGTTATTGCGCCACTCCTGCCCGTGGTCCTGCTCGGCGATTTGGCCGGCGAGTTCGAGATAGTGATGGGCCTTTTTGTGATAACCGGATTTTGCACAGTAAAAAGCAAGATTCGCGTAACATAAACCACGCTGCCAGTTGTCGATTTTTTCGATGTATGAACTCGCAAGTTTGGGTTGTTCGAGTTTTAAGCAGGTCTCTATAACAGCAGCCTGTGTTCTTGAACGGTCTTTAATATGAGGCTTGACCGAAATCCCGGTAGCAGTTTCGAATGCGACATCAAGCAATTTTTTCTGAAAGGCAGCAATCGGCTTATCCGTGATGCGGTCTTCTCCTGCTTTGTTATCACAACTGCAAATAAACATTAAAAGTGCAGCACCGGCTAATAATAAAAAACTAACATTTAATTTTGCACGCATTTGCTTACCCTCTGAATAATCCGAATGGCACGATACCTGGTTCCCTGCATAGCTTTAGTTTTACGAATAATTTTTTTCTATCTACTCCTGCTCCTTGACAGAAAGGTATCATATGATTATGTGAATATTGTTAGCCCCGCGTTTTAAACTCGTTAGAAATGAGAATTTCCGAAAAAATTAGATTAGATGTGCTAATCTTCGAAACAGCAGACAAGTCTTTTGTCCCGGTCAGCTAATTTCAAAAATGTAATCCCGCCATTTTTTTATGGCAAAGATATCGAAGAATTTTTGATTATCTCCTTCGCTCCAGAGGATAACCATATAGTTAAACATGTAATATTGCGCTCTTAATATGTAATGTTACACTCATAAAAAAACTGATGGCAGGAGACACAAGGTCGCCCGCCATCAGCGGAATACTTACATTCCTACCGGAGATAATACTTACTCTCTGGTGAGCCAGCCATTAGCTAAAACAGCGAAATCGTCGAAATCTATATCCATATCATTGTCCAAATCGCCATCTTTCGGAATAATCATGCTGGTCGGGTCGCTATGAGTGTTCATACGTGTATCAGTCATACCGTACGCATCTACTGCCGTCCAGCACTGCAGCCAGTTGTAGTAGGGGCTGAAACCGCCTCTAAACGGAGCCGGCTGAATACAGGGCTGACCATTAAGCTCTTTGCAGTTGCACATAATGGGATGTTCAGGAGTATTGCAATCTACAGAGTAGCTTATTGCTGCATCGTAAGCAGCGCAGGGATTGATGTAGATAACCGGATATATCTCATAGCCGTTTGGATATACCGCATCACCGCGTTTAAGACACTGAATCGGCATAAGGTTGTAGTCTTCGACTACCTTATTGCAATTGCCTGAAAGTACGCCGCGGGCAGTTGCTTCTGTATATGCGCTTGCGTGTTCGTTACCGAAGAAGATACTGTCGGTAATGCAGGCTAAATTGGCATCTGGAGGACAAAGGATGTACTGTCCATAAATGTCAGACAAACTTTCTCCGCAGAGATTGACCTGAGCTTGAGGCGAAAGAATCCACTCCGCATAAGAGGTGGTCCATGTATCTGCCCATGACAGGGTTCCGTTATAGCCGTAGCCATGTGCGCCGTCACCGTCTGTATTGTCGTACTTGACAAGCTGTTCGCCAAGTTCCATCCAGATACAGTTGTTATACTGAACACGGGCATTATCGCGCCAGGCAGTGCCGTGGTCGCCGGCAACGGGCTGGCCTACAACGGTGAAGTTACATATTCTCGCAGTGGTGACAGGCTGTGCGTCAGAATCTTCTGCTCCATCGGTTTCAAAGCAGTTGTCACCAACTCCTGAACCCTGGCTTGCAGCAACGCTGTAGCCCTGAACTATCAGGCCGTACTGTGCGCTTCCTCGCCAACCTTCGTCAACGTCAAAGCTGTCATCACCGATGTTCCAGATGTTGACATATTTATAACAAACGGTGCCGCCCCATGTTTCGATGCCGTCATCGACGTTGTTCATGATATCGATGTGATCGACATCAGTTCCGCGACCGATACCGCCCATCGACATGCCGTTAAGCTCGTTTGCTAGTCCTATTACTTTTCCGCCGTAACGCAGTGATAAAAAGTGGATTGCGCCGCTGTCGTCATCATCGTTATCGCCGCCGTACATAGCAAGGGTCGGATTTGTCAAACCTTCCATTTGCTTTTCATTTAGCCCGCTCGGACACTTCGTGTTGCTGCCTACCGGATTTCCGCCATAGTGAGATGCTGAAATCAGTGCATCACCCATAATCGTTAAATTACCCCAGTCATTGCAACGCTCGAGCCATATACCGCTCTTGTGGTTGCCGACGGTTGTAATCGCGCTTACGGTTCCATTGCTTCCGCCGCGTGTTACGACGCTGCCGGTCCAGTTTGCCACATCTTCCGCTGAAGTCATAATAACCGGTTTGCCTCTTTCGCCGTTGACGTAAATTTTTGCGCCTCGGCAAACAGCCAAACTGCCCTGGTCATCGACGAAATTTGCGACGACCACGTTGGCATCGATAGTTAAAGTTGCGCCCGGTTCTACGTAAATCTGTGTCTTCAGATGATAGGGCGAACCAGCTTCTGTCCAGTGCGTATCAGTGGTTATATTACTCGTCACGTTCGTGCCGGCGTCGGCAGTACTGGCGAAAGCAAAACCCACTATCGCAATCAGCAACAATGCAATTTTTGTCATTTTCTCCATAATTAGTCCTTTCTTGATTACTTTGGTTATTCTCATAAAAACTCAGGATATATTTCCTAAAAACTTCTAACAGCTTAATGTACCTTCATAAGCTGAACCTTCACAAATAGTAACCACATAGTTAATCATACATTTCAATTACTAACACTACGGCTCTGATTTTTTCCGGTGCTATCCTCCTTTCTCCTTCATAGCTTTTTACATTAATTAACGTCACCCTCATCTTACTCCGAAGCCGATGAGCTTCGAGTTGTCCGAAGCTGCATCTTAAACTCTCAATTAGCTCATAGAATTCTTAATCATAAATTCTCGATTTATAGCTGTTTTGTCGGCGGGATTATAAGACCATTCTGTTAGGTGTCGATTAAGTGCAAATTAGAATAAGAATAATTCGCTGTCGCATACGGCTGCCCGACACTTCGGTTCCAGAACCGCGCCCCCAGGTGAAACTAACATCGCTCAACAAGGCCGGATATGTACTGCCCGAACCTGTGAAAAACAAAGGAACTTAGACAAAATTTCAAAGCGATTCATAAACCGCCATAATCTCTAATACATACTTTTTGCTTGAATAACGATGTAGTTTTGATTACAATATCGCATGTTTGGGTTGCAATGTTACATGTTTGTCGGAGGAGGCGAATGACCGTAAAGCACGAAAACGAGACAGATAATCCGAGTCCAACTAAAAGTTTGTCGCAATCTCAACTAAAACAATTGCTGCAATATGTCTCGGATAAGGCTGAACAGGCAAGGCAATCCGGGACCTCTCGCGCGGTCGTTGACGAACTTATTATTTTACTCTTGGCTGAAACCGGCCTGCGCCCCGCGGAATTCTGTAATTTGAATATAGAAGACCTGCCTTCGAGTCCGGATAAGAATATTTTAGTGGTTAGAGATTCACAAGGTAATCCAGCCAGAGAAATCCAGGTCAGCCCCAAAGTCGTGGAACTCGCAGAGAAATTTATACGGGCATATAGAATGGGAGCCGAGCCCAAAGATGCCTTACTTATCAGTGAACGAGGAAATCGATTCACATACAGAAGCCTGTATAACAAAGTAAAAAATATCGGCATCAACTCTGGCATTGGCCCGATTTATCCTCATATACTCCGCAGCACTTTTATGGTCAGGCTATTTAATGATGTCAAGGACCTGCGACTGGTTCAGCAGCAGGCAGGTCACGCAAGCCCGAAGACCACCGCCATTTGTATCGGAGGCGGTTTTAGTCGCAAACGAAAATCCAAATCACAAGAACCGGATTCTGCTGCGAACAAAAACGATACTGTTAAATGCGACGCCTGCGATAGATTGCTGGCCGGGCAGGGCAGAAAAATAGAATCAGGCCAAATCCTCTGCCCGGATTGCCTCAAGTATTTTCAATAAAAGCCGCCGAATACATCAATTCAACTATTTCCAACATATACACAAAAATAACAGACTGTTAATACGGTCTGAATAATATCAGTTAGTATAAAGGCATTGAAAAATTCGCCGGATATAAAGTAAAAGGAGCAGTTTCTATGACAAGTTACCTGTTAGATGTAATAGATTGTTTGTATGACACGTATGTATATCAGAGAAATCGCCTGAAGGAATACGGATATAGCAGGGAAGAAGCTTTTTGGCTCCACTTCGCCTCCGCAGCTTTTATGCCGTGGTCTGAGAAAGGACGCAATGTCATACCTCTAAGCGGCCTGATAAAATTTTACAACCAGATTTATAACGATGAAATCCTGCAGGGCAAAAACAGGCAGACAAAGGCTTTTACAAGGTATCTGCTGCTGAGCAAATTTAACTCGGCTTACACCCTCGCCCGGCAGCCTTTCACCGACGAGCCGAACTTGAAATTTGCCCTCGATTTGGGTACATCTATATTTCCGCATATCGAGGATGCCTTCAGGCTTACCCTGTCGGGCCTGGTTGTAATAAATGCCAGGCCGACGTGCCAAAGAGTCGAGCAGGATTTCTCTTTTGGCAGATTGGTCTTCGATGTGGACAGAAACTATCCAGTGGAAAAAGCAGAGAGAAACGAATACGCAGCGGCCCTCTAAATTTACCGATAAAATTTAGTACTTGGCTGCTTGTGAATTAACTCGCCTTTGCATAAGGGTTTGCTGATTTCGGCCCCCTATAAAATTGCTTTGTCACACCGGCCTAACGCAATCCTCACATTAATCTAACATAATTATTATACCCTGTTCTTACCGGTGCTAATGCCAGAAATAAAAAAAGAAGGAAGGCAAACAGTGATTTTGTGCGCTTCATGTAACTGCGAAAACACGGACAATGCCGAAGCATGTGTAAACTGCGGCAAAGCGATGCTGCGTTATAACAGCTTGTCCGGCATGCCCATGCTCGGCGACAGCAGCAGGGGGCAGGTGCTGAGCATGCGGTATGTAATCGAGGAGCAGCTCAGCGAAGATGAGATTGGCTGTAACTATAAGGCAGAAGATGTAATAGATAACACTATTGTTCTTCTCAGGACGTTACCTCTATCCGTATCATTAACCTCTGAACAAATCGAACTGCTGAAATCCTCCGTACAAACCTTCGCATTGTTGCCTTATCCGGATATGGCTGGGGTTAAAGCGTTCGATGTACACGGAAAAGTCAGATATTTTGTTCACGAGTATTCAGAACAACAGCAGCAAATAAGCAGTGACACTATCGAGCAAGTCAAAGCCGAAGCTGCTGAAAAGATAGATTCTGAAATTTCAGCAAGAATAAAGGCGGAATCCGAACTTCAGGCTTATAAAAACAACGCCGAAAAATTACAGGCTAAAGCTGAAAAAGAAAAACAGGAACATGCGGAACTATTACGTCAAGCTGCTAATCAGGCAGAGCAGCAAAAAGAGACTTTTAAGAAAAATATAGAAGAACTCGAAAAAAAATTAGCCGAGCAGACAGACAAATTTACCGCGAAACTGGAAGAAGTCGAACGCAGACTCGAAGAGCAGGCAAAAGCCGGCGAAGAAAAACAAACTGATTATGAACGTTCGATAGAACAGCTTGAAGCGAAAGTAAAAGAGCAGCAGGAACAATTCGACTCTGCGATGAGCCAGGCTGAACTTAAGTTCAAAACACTCCTCGACCGGGAGAAAAAAGCCTTACAGCAAAGCGAAAAGGATGAACAAGCTCTTGAGCAGGCCAGGGCACAACAACAGGAACACGCCGAGCAGTTAGACAAGGCTCAATGGAAAATCAGGACATTGTCCGCTGAAATTGAAAAGCTATCGAAGCCTTACGAGGAAAAGAAAACAGCTCCTGCATCAAGGTTTAGAATTTCCGCGGCGGTTTTTATCTTATTAGTCCTTATCTGCGGAATAGGGGCAGGTTATTTATACATAAATTATGACAAATCAGATGTAAACGCATTTAAGCGATGGATAGTTTTGTATGCGTCAAGATATACCGATAAAGAAACTTCAATCAACTCCCCCTGCCAAAAGCCATTGATGGATGTTCCATCCAGTACAAGCGAGCCGGAACGCGAAACTTTGGCAGAAGGAAAAGCCGAGCAGGTAAATCTGCCTCTTGAAGTTACCGAAGAACCGACTAAAGAAATTCAGGAAGAGACCGGCCTGGAGGGACTTGGGCCGACAAGATTCGCAGCTGCCATCGAGCAGAAAAAAAACCTTCTAAACGCCGAGTGGTTGTATCTTAAATCGGCCCAGGAAGGGGACAGTCATTCTATGTATAAACTCGGCGGCGCTTATCTTGATAATGACATCAAAGAGGCTATTCAGTGGTTTGAAAAAGCCGTTGACGCAGGCAACGCCGACGCTATGTTCGAGCTTGGTCTGATGTACTACTCGGGAACATATGTGAAAAAAGATTACAGCAAGGCCTTCGAATATTTTCTCGAGTCAGCAAACGCAGGAAATGAAATAGCAATGTACAACGTTGGCAGCTTATACTACGAAGGCAATGGCGTCGAAACAGACACTGCAAAGGCCGTTGCCTGGTACGAAAAATCGGCCCAGAATGGATACACCAAGGCGATGAACCAACTGGCGCAAATGTATTATTTCGGCAGCTCCGTAAAACAGGATTTCAAAAAAACCGCCGAATATTACGAGCGTTCGGCAAAAGAGGGTGATTTAAAGGGAATATATAATCTCGCGGTATTATACCGTACCGGAATTGGCGTCGAAAAAGATATTCGCAAGGCGATGCTGTGGTTTATAAAAGCCGCCAGAGAAGGTGACCCTGACTCGATGTATCAGCTTGGAGTAATATTCGAAAGCGGCATCGGTATCGAAAAGGACCTCGAAAAAGCAGCTTACTGGTACCAAAGTGCCGCAAAGGCAGGCCGGAAGGATGCTGAAAAACAGCTTGCAAAATTAAATGAAAAAAGTAAG
>JAQTMR010000027.1 GCA_028714255.1 Phycisphaerae bacterium
TTTATCGTTCTGCGAAAAGAAACGGAAATCCATTATTCTATGCAAATAACAACTTGTGCATCGTGAGATAGCGACATAATTATCGCCAGTTCTTACCGCCAGAAAACCCTTCAACTTTTCATACAACGCCTTCATATTTCGCATCTGTTCTCCACCAAACAAAACATAACTCTACATCACTTTCACGCAACACAACAAAACTCAACACAACTCGTACGGTACAACTCTACACTTTTACCAAACAAAACATTACCTCACAATACCGTAACAATACTTAACGTTACCTCACCTTCACGGAACAAGACCGGACTAAACGTAACTGCGCGAGACTTTACCTTTACGCGACTATACTTTGCCCTGCTGAACCATACCGATACCATACCGAACTTTACCGCACCTCGCCTTACTCCGCTGATACCGAATAGTATGTCACGATACAATACCGTCACAAAACTTCACTTTACAATACTATCACTTCAAAATCTTGTAGGTGAATGAGCCGAATGAGGCATTACGCCATTGAAGTAAGCCGTGTATCGCTCCGTAATCGAGCCACTTTACAATGAACGGTTCTAACTTTGGATTCATTGTGGTTATTTCCGCTGCGAAGGTTGTACCGGCGGGAAGCATTTCAGAGCGAGCAAGGGATATTCGTTCACCTCGTGCCGTTTCGCCGCGCAGAGGTCTTTCGAGAAATTCAATCTCTCCGCCTTTTGGCAATGTGAAAAACATCTTCCTCGGCGTACAAAACAAAAGCAGGTCGATTGTCCGTTTGTACAGGTAATTGGTAAGTCCGAGTTTCTTCAATTCATCTTTAGTCATCGTGCCGGACATTATCATCGCAAGGCACGCCTTTTTGAAGTGGCCTTTAAGCTGATAATTCCACAGGAACGGCTTGCCGTCCTCTTTCGGGAAAACAGTGGATTTGTTTTCTAATGCTTCCTCCGGCGGTAATGCGTCAACCTCGTCCTGTTCTGGCTGGTCTTTTTTATTCTTCGATAAGATAAACTCCGTTGCCGTCTGCGGATTGCCCGCAAGCGTACCCAAAACCGGTTCGATAAACGTGGCTTCAATCTTCATTATTTCTCCTTAAAAATCAAATATATTTACCCGTGCATATCGGACAAAGCCCGCCTGTTAATTTGTCAGGGCGGCATTTAGTGCCGCATATATTACATTTGCTCTCGGTTTTTCTGCGTTTGGCTTTTTTAGCAAAAGCGGCTGGGCCGCGTTTCTTTCGCGCCTTGTAATTGTCTCTGTGTCCTTTACCTATTTTATTTCTCCTTAATATATTTATTCTTATGCGTATTCTTTTTTGCTCGTTTTTGCTTTGCAGTTAATTTCTGTTTTCTGCCGAGGCTATAAGCCCCTGTACCTTTTCTGCCTGTAAAGTGATTGCAATTTACAGCGTGTCCGGATTTGCGATGTTTCGACATTCCAAGATTTTTCATTTTAACAATTCTGGGTTCTCTAAACAGTTACCGATAATTTTGTAGTGTTTTGCGCTACTTTTGTTTATTGGATAACCAGTCCATTCATATATGGCGTCACCAGAACTTTCCCATTCAATTACAAATCTGTCGGGCCTGTGGAACGGTTGTTTTCCATCGCCCTGCAATACATCCCCCTCGTACACTTCCCTGCCGTGCCATTCCGAAGGCATATTGCCATTCCTTGTCCACGCTCCACGTTCTGATTCTGTTAGTTCTTCCCATTTGGTGTTGTCGAGCAAACCGGTGAACTGGCCGACTGTGGCGGGGTCAACTTCGACAAAACCGACAATGCACGCATCGGGAGTAAAGTCATTGCCTTCTATTGCAGCGTCATCTGGAATAATAAAACATTGCCCTCTAACGATACAATAAAATCCATACACCCATTCGCCATTGTCTTTACGCCTGCCTCTAAACCTTATCGTTCTCATAATAATCCTCAAACAACATTGACGAAAATTTCAACTCTTGGTTTCTCGTGGTCATAAAGTTTCCAAACAGTCGCTTTGTAAATCTGTGAATCATCTTTCCAGAAAATACCATTCAGGGCATCGGCGACAAACTTGGCTACGTTATCAAAATCAGGTTTTGTCGTATGCAATATCGGCGCGTTAGGTTTTAATTTATTCGCATACTTCCCAGTCCTGAAATGACTTTTAGGCCGACCGAAATAGGCGTAAATCGCTATCTTGACAGCCTCGGTAATAAGTTTTGGCGGAGCGTATTGCTGTACGGCGGCGGCAAAATCTTTCTTGTCGGTAGCAGAAGGGTCGTATTGCCCGATAAACTTGCCACGCCTAACGTTGCGATGACGTTTGAGGGCTTGCGGCTCGCCTAAGACTGTAAAGCTATATGATGGGGACACTGGTATCCTCCTCTTGTTCTTTTTTCCATTCTTGAAATTTGGTTTCATCAAATCTTTTGAGAAGTTCAAACAAAGCATTGTCTGCGGCTTTGCCACAACCTGTGATTATAATATCAAAATCGCCTTCATCGCAGGTTATATATTGTACAGCTTCACCTGTCATTAGTTGTTCACAAGTAATACAACAACCGCATTGTTTTAACTTTTCGATGTACGGTGCATATTCATCGGGGATTTCTATCTCACCTTTTATTTTTCTGCCATCAGGTCGTAGAAATTGCGTTATTGTTAGCTTCATTTATTCTCCTTCTCGAAAGTTATTTTAGCTAAATCTATGGCAGCAAAATACTGGCGGGCGTATTTATTATCGCCGTGTGTTTTCTTAACTTTTTTCTTGAAATCTTCGAGAGAACAAAACACACAGCCGCATTGAACAAAAATACCTTTATCTAAATTGAAAATAGCACACCCGTTAGAACGACTGCCTATATTATTTATTCTTATAAACGGTGGATTGCCGACCATCTTCATTTTTGCGAACGAACACTCTTCTGCGAACAAACACTCTTTTGCGAACGAACATCCTTTTGCGAACGAACACCTTTCTGCGAACAAACACCATTCTGCGAACGAACACCATTTTGCGAACGAACACCCTTTTGCGAACGAACACTCTTCTGCGAACGAACACCATTTTGCGAACGAACACCCTTCTGCGAACGAACACCTTTCTGCGAACGAACACTCTTTTGCGAACGAACACCCTTTTGCGAACGAACACCTTTCTGCGAACGAACACCCTTCTGCGAACGAACACCCTTCTGCGAACGAACACCTTTCTGCGAACGAACACCTTTCTGCGAACGAACACCCTTCTGCGAACGAACTCTCTTTTGCGAACGAACACCCTTCTGCGAACGAACACCCTTTTGCGAACGAACACCCTTTTGCGAACGAACACCATTCTGCGAACGAACTGTTGGCGGGGTAATGCCGGACACCGTTTCCATCTGGCTGAACAGCATCGACATCAGTTTGCGTCCATATTTTTTTCTTACTCATTTTGGCTCAACCTCTCTTTTGCTTTCCTTGTAACACGGCGGCTGTTCGTTAAACCTGTCTATCGGCAGACCAAACTCATCTGCGCAGTCCTCGACGGTTTCGGTTAACGCTCTCGAACATTCCCGCCCCTTTTCGCAGGTTCGCCAGTATGGGCAGTAAGTCATGTCTTTATAGTAGAGCATAGTGTTACCTGTCTAAAAAGGTATATCGTCTGCCGCGACATCGCTGTTATCATTATCATTCAATCCGGCGGCATCGTGGGCTGCTTTTAGCGCAGGATTATCGGCAGCGTGCTGGACGGCCTGGTACTCTATTGATTTCTTAATTTGCTCTTTTATCCAGTCCGGCAGACCTTCAGGTATATTCGTAACTCCATCTTCGTTCATATCGAAGCTGATAACTGGATTTTCCGGCTTGGCAATCAAGGTCATACCTTTAACCAGTTTCGATACGGATGCTATCTTGGCGACTGTCTTGCCTTTACTGCTAAGTGCGTTAGTTACTGTAAGCAGACAGTTTTTGCCAAGGATATTTCTCAGGTCAAAGGCATCGTATTCCTCTTTTGTAAATTCTCTGCCTCGCCAGCTTACGAGATGCGTAGTCAATGTCGATTTTTCGTGCAGAGAATTAGTGTAAGTCTTTGAAATAACTCTCGGCAAATTGACCTGCTGACCTTCTCGCTCGACGTCAATTCTTAATTCCGGTATTTCCCAGCCGATTATCACTTGCGGAATATCTTTATCGTAAAGTTCGCTATGCTGCGTACCTATATCTATTAGCAAATAACAAATAGCCTGATAAGTATCGCCCGGAATAGCCGGTATTCCTTCCGGCTGTTTTGCAATAAGACTCATTTTTTGTTCTCCTTTTTAATATGTAAATCTTCTAAATGCTTTTGGCATACTGAACAAATTACAGGTTCCTGTGATTCATCGTAAGCCTGCAATTTTATAAAGCCTTCGCAATTTCTATCTATTTGGCTGGCACAAGGAACTCTCATTGAAGAATCTCCTTAAATATCTGCTTACCCATCGACCGAAATAATATCGGTCTTTAGGAGGCATCTTCTTAATCTGTTTTAGTGTTAGTGTTTTAGTAATCTCGCCACCTCTTTTTTGAGATTGTAGATTTTCAGGCAATCCAGAAATATTTCTTTCGATAAATCCATTATCTTGCCTGACAAAACTACTTCCTGAAAATTCTCATCTTCACTTCGCGGTATATTAAGTATTCTGGCTTGGTCGATTTTGCAGCCAAATTCTTCCAACAAAATAAGATACCCGCCTATCTGGTAATAATGTTCTTCGTAAATCCCGCTGCCTGTTTTCAGGTCGAGCAATTCTTTCCTGCCGTCAACGTCGCCGAGTATATCAAACTGACCCCCAAATTTATATACTTCGCTAACCAGTGATTTTTCTGCATCAATAACTTTAAGGTTATGTCCTTCCTGCCATTTATAGAATGACAAGCAGGCGTTATCCGCGGAATCTATCTGGTTACTGCTATAATCGGCGGTATCAACTTCTTCTCCGAGTAGTTCGCCTATAATCTTCGCGTGCGCAAGCGTTCCTATATTTGCCTTGTCATCTACGAATTTTCCTACTTCAATGCCTTTGAGTCCGAGTTTGTTGGCCCAGGGAACAAGTGCGGGCTTATTGAGTATGCCGAGAATGGTTGTCACACCGGAAACTATCCGTCCCTTGGGATTTTCCGGCGTTGGCTTTAATCTATATCTTTGGTGCGCTTTGGTTTTGCTCATGTTTCCTTCTTTCAATTCGCTGTTCGTTGGTTATCATCTTAAATCCCTTTTACCCTGAATTTCTCAATCCTCGTATAATCCCATGCGCCGCTTCGTTCCTTAGTTCCAATGTATATTCACCGATTAACTCACCGTATTCATAGTCACCGCTGCTTGCCAATGGCTTGAAGTAAAAGCTTCGTCCCGCTAATGGCAGTACGCTGATACGCGATGAGTCCAGCAACAGGGCGGCATCTTGCGGCATCCACTGAGTAGTAACAATCCTGCAAATGCCGAAGTCGCTTTCGTAGATGCTAATCATATCGGTAAAGGTCGTATCGTTTGCCCCGTAGCTTCTGCTATCAGCGGAGAAGCTGTTTATCATTCGCTTCTGATACCCACCCGTGACAATCAGGTCAACATTGCCGTTACTGTTCTCCCAGATTTGCCGCAGCACGTAGTTTATTTTAGCTTCATCAAGGTCGTTACCTGCTGGAAGCCCAGTATCGCCAACGGTGTAAAAATTAGTTTTAAGATGTTGGATAATACCCATCATCTTGCCCTCTGCAAATTTGCCATTGATTATGCTGTTTTCCAAGTCGCGAATCAGCCCGCGCAGCCGCTCCTGTTTTTGATAATCCATTTCGTCAGCAATTCCTAATTGGCTCGAAGCCACATCGGCCCCGCTCACTTCCACCGCCGCGGTAAATATCTGCGTATAGTTGTTGCGCCGTACCCGTTTAATAAAACGTTCTTGGGGCTTATCTCCGCCCTCGATAGCGGCATTGCCGATAATGTTTACTGTGGAGTTTTCTTGTATCTGCTGGATTTTAGTACCGGCGTAACCACGTTGAACGGTGAGGCAATTTTCAAACACCGATTCAACCAACATCAATTCCTCGCTGCCTTCAATTTGCAACTGGTCGCCTACTCTGAATCGGTCTTTGTGTTGGACGACAAGCCCCCTGTTTATTCCATCAACAGTAGTAATCGACAAAACAACGTCCTTGTTCGGCAGAAGTTCATCTTCGAGCCATTCGTGATGCGTACTAATCGCCTCTCTCATCGGGTCGTCCAACGCGTTCAGCAAAGACGTCTCATAAGGCGATATTATCCCCACAATATCAGATACATCCTCGGCTGCTTCCGGCAAGCTAATGCCACTCGAATAAGTTGCTCTTCCTGTAAAGCTCATCTATTCTCCAAACAATCTATCATCTTCCATATGTTCGTCCTTGTCGTTAATTACCTTGTTTCTGCACTCGTCTTTGTGCGGGCAGTTTTCCTTGTCTTTCTCGTGACAATCGGAACAGTTTGGCTCATTAGGATTTCTCATTATCACGCTCCGTTAAATAATTGTCGATAGCCTGTTTTACTTTTGTCTCTACCTCACCCTCTGTTTTTCCGCAAAAAGAAGAAATACTTACATTCCCTTTTTGCACCTGCAAATAAGCCATATCTTGAAAACACCACCAGCTTCCGCCACTGAACTCTTTGTATATTTTGCCAATTAATATATTATCTTTAAGCATATCGTTCTCCTTCTAAAAAAAGCGGCCTGCGCGAGACTGCGGAGGGGGGAGAGGAAACAGTGTCCCGACGCAGGCCGTAAATTATTTCAATTTCCACTAAACTCTTATTCGCATAATGTAGTAATCGAAAAGGTTCATAGGTTTATTTCCTTCATCTTCGCTTCGTACTCTTCTTTCGTAAACTGTACGTTGCAGATTAGGTATTGGCTTTTGACTGTGATGTCTCGGCAGCTAAAGCAGTCAGAGCAGTCAGAGCAGCTAAGGCAGTCAGAGCAGCCAGAGCAGTTAAGGCAGTCAGAGCAGTGAGAGCAGCCAGAGCAGCCAAAGCAGTCAGAGCAGCCAGAGCAGTTAAAGCAGTCAGAGCAGTGAGAGCAGCCAGAGCAGTCAGAGCAGCTAAGGCAGTCAGAGCAGCCAGAGCAGCCAGAACAGTCAAAGCAGCTAAAGCAGTCAGAGTTTTGGGCTGTTAAATCCGCTGACCATGTGCAGGCCAGCAATTCATTTTTTGTCATTTTCAGGATTTCTTCTTTTGATTTCATAAAGTTACTCCAGACTCAAAATACTTTGGACACCGCGAGTTATTATGGCAATCCTTAAAACGGTCTAATTAATCCACAAACCGCCATTGACGCTATTGCCTTTGCGACATAATACCCGTTGCTCATTTTAGTATCTTCATCAAAAATTATGGCCCGCACCGGCGGAGGGAGGAAAAGAGGAATTGGAAGACCAATGCAGGCCATAAATTCTAACAGCTCATAATTATTCGGATTCCTTCCTCGGTATTCAATTTTGACAACATCATCATTATAACGGATTTCTTTTGCCTTATCAAGAAAAAAGCTGCCGGTTTTGTCCAGACCGGCAAACTGGTTTAAGGGGGGAGAAAACGAAAACTCCGATAAATATAATGCCGCGCCAAGCAGGGTAAAGGCCGACTTGACGCTCTTTGAAGATAGGAGGAAAAATGCCGTTATGTATTATTCCGTAATCTATCATATTACCTCAAAAACAACGTTTCTTACCCATACCAAACTACCCCTAAAATCAACACAGGGGAACGTGGAGCGTTTTATTTTCTCCTACATCGTGCATAAGTAAATCAGCACGGCCAAAATGTATATTTCACGTTCCATTTATGCCTCTATTTGGTTAAGGGGTCAAACTTTATCAAATCAACCGATTCAGAATAGTATCCGTTTGATTCACCATACCAACGAATAGTTACCGTGCCTTTGCGCGTCTTGATAGTGTAGAATGTCCACGTCCAACTATCTTGAGTGTTTGAAATTCTAACACCTTCAGGATTTTCGTCTTTATTAGTTTTTTCAAACGCCTCAACGACTGGTGTATTAAGTAAATCGTCCAAGTCTCCGCAAATATCCTCAATGGTTACCTTTTCGCAACACTCTTGCGAATGGTACATTTTATAAACCAAATACCCTTCACACAAAAAAGATATTTCGTCATCGCCTTTTTTGCCAACAATTTTTTTTATGGTTTTCCCGACCAAATCTTCTATCGTTTTCATTTTTTTAATTCCCTATCAGTTATTAAGTTTCAATATAAAGCCTTAAAAATTATCTCGCTCTGGTCTTGTTAGGCGTTGGCCGGTTTCGTATCGTAATTCCTCCTCGGCAAACTGCCGCTCGGCTATTTGCGAGGTTTCCCCGGAATCGCGCTCAAAATAATCGTTTTCCGTCAATATTTTTTTCAGTTGTTTTTTTGATACATCAACTCTGGTGGAACCTATAATGCTTTTCCCGCCGTCAGGTAAATCAGGAACGGGAGAATGATGGTATATTGTGCCTCTCATAATTAATAAACCTCCTAAATTTTCAAATTCAAACCGTTACGGCTAAGCCCAAGTTAAAGACTTTTGAGCTAGTCAAGCTCCGAGAACGATTTCCGCACATTTAGCCGCTGGATTTTCAATATCAAACGCAAGAACCTGTTTTATTTTTGGCCATTTACTGGCGGGCAAATTAAGCCCCCAGCTTATAAGTACTCTGCGATTTTTCAGATTTTTACAACCTTCTGCCTTTACGACCTTCACCAATTCATAGTCGCAGCCCTTGGAGTTTATACCACCAAGAGGGATTGCGGGGCAGTTATAGCCGGGGGCCGGGCAGAAATGAACCAATCGAGTTCTTTTGAATCTTTTGTAGTATATTTTCCTCATTTTTTCCTTCCCTTCTATTGGCCTTTGTATTATAAACACTTTTTCCGTTCCCTCTACTTTCGTAAACATGTTAAGCGTTATTTATTAAGCTTCTTCAGGCATAGTCTACAAGTGACTTTTCCTGCGTCTTTGGTTGCATTAACGGTCTTTGCTACCCGCCAACAAACAGTCCGGGGGTATTCAAGCAACCAGGCCCGCTCTGGGCCTTCCATCCAAGTTTGCCAATTCTTATCGCCTTCGCCAAACACTTTATGTACTACTCCTTTACTCATTTTTGGCCCTTTTCAATCAACAAACTTGTGTTAAAGTCCTGTGATTTAATGATTCGCTTCTCATAAATATCCTTCCTTCCCTTAGTTATAGTTAGTGGGCTACTTAGTAAACTTCCATTTTCATAAATATATTAAGTTTTCAAACCGTGGGCGGCAATTAAGCCTTTCGGTAGCCCGTTCCTGCCTTGCATTGTGATTGTGTTATCTTGCCGTCCCGCAACAAGTCGTTAAAAACTGTCTTCACAAAGTTTTGGCATAAGTTTTTATGCCCCTCTATTGTGTCGACGTAGGATATGTATTTTTTCTGCATTAAATCATAGAGAACGCTAACGGTTTTAACTAAGTTTTTGCGTTTTGTCGTGTAGGCCGTCAAAATATCGCCCGAAACCTGCGGAGCCAGCTTGTTCAATTCTTCGGACAATTCCTCTATCGTGTAATTATAGGCCGTGTCGAAAGTGTCTGTTTTCCGCCATTCCCAATATTCCGACTGCTTAATCGCCCGCTCAATCGCGGGGATATTATCTTGAGCCAGCCAGCCCGAAAAATCCATCGGGTGACAATAGAGGCGTTCTACGCCCCGAACGTATTCAGGACAAGCCATCGAACTTTTGTAAGGTTTTTTAAGCGTAAATCCCATCGGCTCAAAAATCGCCTTACATTCGGCGAAAACTCTGTCCGTTTCGGCCTTGTCTTGTCCTTGTCCCCAAACATAGCCGGAGTCAATTCGGAAATATACTTTTTGATATAACCTTGCGTCCTGCATTTTTCCGTCCCTTCTCTATAAACTTGTGTTAAAGTCCTGTGATTTATTGCCGTCCCTGTTATTAAGAGTGTAACACATACCAACAGCAAAGTCAAGCAAAACCACAAAAAAAGACGGAAAATCATAAAAAAACACGTCGTTTATTCGCAACATGACGCTACAATTGGAACAGATTAGTCCTATCCACCACTTTGTCCACCTCGATTATTTTGCTAAAAACGCCTATAATTTGACTTTTGTTTTCCACAAACACTATTAAGTGGAGGAAAAAGACTTTTTTCTTTTTTCCCTTTTTTTCTTTTTCTTTATTCTCTCTTTAATCCCTACCGCCCCGAACTTGAAAAAAGACGAATAACCCTCGATAACAAAGAAATCACTTGACAATCATAATCATCTCTGTATCATCGACACTATGAGAGATAAAGAAACAGGGCTAACACTTAAACAACTCGCTTTCGCTAAAGCATACGCACTCGACTCAAACGCCGGAAGAGCTTATCTCACAGCAGGTTATAAATCAGCAGGGAATGAACGAATCCAAGGTTACAAATTGTTACAGGATGACCGTATTCTTGAAGTTATAGCCCAAAGCAAGGCAAAAATAGCCATTAAAGCCGATATAACGAGAGATGAAGTCCTTGAGCATATCAAGTATGGTATCAACAAGTCCACCGAACGTAACAATCTTACAGCCCTCCGTGGCTTTATCGAATTAGCTGCGAGGATGGGCGGTATGTTGACCGATAATGTCAACACTGCTGATATTACCGAGCAGCGTAATCTCCGGGCCGAAGAAAAGGCCGAGGCACAGAGGATAGCCAGTATTAGGCTGAACGAGTTTGCCGCCAACAAGAGGGTGGGGTAATGGCTTGTTACTTTTTAGAATCTGGACTAAGACTAATGCCTTTGCCCGCCGACTGGCAGGGGAAGAGCGAGGTTGAGCCAGCGAATGAGGAGCCTTCACCGCCGTTGCTGGCCGAGAACTACTACGATAACATCAAGCTTGTCGAGCCCGATGAATGATGAATTGTGAATAGCGTGGTCCAACTTGGACCACAAACACAACCATACCTAAAACGCACCAGAATCGCTTGTAATCAATTAAGCACAGCAGACCATATCACGGACCGCCCGGCACGGCTTTTGGGCTTACAGCAGCTTTGGGGCGGCTTTAACACGCCTTTAAATAAATGTTTCTGACAGAGACCCCCATAACCCCCAATGGCGTCGGGGGCATTGATTGTATTATCTCCCTCTGATTATATTTCAATTTTGAGATGTTAACTGTTTATATAACAAGCAGTTATATTAAGCCAGCACTATTTCTTTGTGTCCGCATTCGCAGGAGGCACTTCTTTTTAGTGGATTAGTTCCTAAGGCATAGTTTCCCAATATCATTTCTTTCCCGCATTTGGGGCAGGCTATACCGGATTTATTTTTTTCGAAGATTTCTTTTATTTTTCGTTCTTGGTATTTTTCTATAGTTTCCAGATTATTTAATTGTTCTTTATTTTCTTCTATATTCATATATTTCCTCTGTCAGTATTTCTTATCTATTTTTTCTTTTTGTGGTGGTGTTGTTTTGGTATTAGTATTGGCATTGGCCTTGTATATGCGTTTTTCGCTATTTTATATTGGTTGCAGCTAAATCCCGACATTGGCGTAAACCGCTTTAACATACGGGATTTTATGTGGTTTGGCAGGGCGGTTTCCCATGCAGCTATTTGTTCGTTAACGAATTCGTTATCACAAAATCCATTTATACTGCAATACTCACATGATACGCACTCGGTAATTGGTTTTTTCATATAACTCCTCTCTATTTTTTCTTTGGGAATTTAACTGCGCAGCGTT
>JAQTMR010000028.1 GCA_028714255.1 Phycisphaerae bacterium
CCTCGTATTTATGAACCGCCTTGATTTTTCCCGGGCGGGTTTCTATCGCCTGATGTTTCATAGCTTCCTTTCTGCATCAACAAAGTTGCAGGCAGTTTATCACGCCAGCCGGTCGAAAAAAAGAAAAAAAGGCAGACCTGTTTTTTTATCGCGGAATATCTCTTTAGGAAGTGAAAACAACCTGACCGACCATTTTTATATGGTCGCCAATACGCCTTTCACATAACCAACCGATTCCGTCACTCCCGGCAGCGGGTCGTTCTCGTTCTTTTCATACTCGAACGAAACGATACCGTCGTATCCGAGATTCAGAATTGTCTTAACGAATTTCGGTATATCGATTACGCCTCTGCCGATTTCCACCGTTTCGCCTTTTTCCGTCGCCGCGGAAACATCTTTGATATGAATGTCTAACAGCCTGTCGGCGAACTGCTTGGCCGCCTCGGAAGGGTCAACTCCCGCTCGCTGCGTGTGCCCGATGTCGAGGCAAAGCCCGACTCGTTTGTCTAATCCTTTTATTTTTTCATAAGCGCTCGCCGGCGTCGGGTACATCTTATCTGTCGGACCGTGATTATGAATAGCTACCTTAATATCATACTGCTGGACTTTTTCGTTCAGCATTTGCAGAAGCTCCGGCTTCGGCACGCCGACAATCGTTGTTACACCTGCGCTCTTTGCGTACTCGAATGCCCGGTTGACATCAGCTTCGCTGTTCATATAAATAACGCCCACGCCGTAAAGCGTCAATCCCGACTCTTTTATCTTCTCTGTCGCCTGGCGTATCTGCTCGTCACTATCTTTCAGCGGCAGATGAAAATCTTTTAAGCAGAGATAATCTAATCCCGCCCGTTTCGTCATCGTTAGGACATCGTCCAGCTTGAATTTTCTAAGTGTATATGAAGCCAGGCCGAGTTTAAGCTGTTTTTTATTCGTCGATTTGCCGGATGAGGGGGTCTCTTGTCCCAAACAACTGCCCGCTCCTGCCAGCGAAGCCGCTGCTATACCTGCCGCCTGCAAAAATTGTCTTCTGGTCTGTTTTTCACTCATCTGTATTTTTCTCCTTTTTTGGATTGGAGCTTTGGATTCCGATTTTATATGTTTGCAGACAGTTTATCACGACAGCCCGCCGGAAAAAAGAAAAAAGCAGGATAGAATCAAACTGCTTTTCTCACTTCTCAGGAATATACTCAAGCAAATCACCGGGTGTGCAGTTCAGTGCTTTGCATATCAAGTTGAGCGTGGAAAAGCGAATTGCACGGGCTTTGTTGGTCTTAAGAATAGACAAATTGTTAAGAGCAATGCCGGTGGCCTCGGCAAGTTCGGTTAGCTTCATCCGCCGGTCCAAAAGCACATAATCTAATCTGATGTTAATCATTTCATACCTCCTTTAAACCAGCGTCTTTGATTCTTCGATGACGGGCAGCAAACGATGCAGTATCATGCCAACCCCAACCAGAAGCAGAACTTTTGCCAGAGTTGGTCCAAACAACGGCTGCATTAACAGAATCCGGGTTGACTCTGACATTTCCGGGATTGCGAAAAACCTAACGAGCCAGTGGTAACCGATAAAGGCTTTTAGAATCAGAATAATGGAATAGAGGTAGCACAATTTGTCCATCATTCCAAGGATAAGAGGCGGCTTGGTATGGGGACGAAGCAAATAATCCAACAGGCCGGCGATGGCAAAGGCCAGAAAGCCGGGAACACCAAATGCATAGAGAAAGCTGGAAGCAAGGTAAGCGCCGAAGTCGGGAATAGCAATATTGCCCAAAAGGTTGGTCTCCGTTTGTATATTTTCCACATTTGACTGAAAATCTTTAACAATCACTAAAAGCCAGAGAATACCTCCCAAAATCAAGAACCATCCGATGATACGGGCAACAAGGCAGTAAGCCTGCAATAGCCGACGGTGTTTTTCAATGAACTGGACCATAAGAACACCTCCTTTCGATATTATTATTATTATTTTAATCTAACATCGTGTAAATATATATGTTAATCGTGTAATAGTCAACGAAAATAGGAGGATTTTTCAAAATTTTTAGTGAGTCACTATTAGCAATAGCTTACTATTTACGTAAGTTGATTTGCTAAAAGTAGTTACACTACCATTCTGCTTCGATGTATGGGCCGATAGGGCCTTTCGGTATCGGCTTCGGACGCGATTTGAGAATCGCCTCGGCAATCGCCAAATCAGCCCTGTGGGTGATTTTTATATTCGAAGAATCAGTCTCTATGATTGATACTTTTTTTCCGATTGCTTCGACTAATTGCGCATCATCACTGATTTTACTTTTATCAAGGTTTTCGAGATTGGCGTAAGCTTTTTTCAATAGCTTTGTTTCGAAGACCTGCGGCGTCTGTGCCTCGTAGAGACCGGCCCTGTCAACGGTTCGGGTTATCACATTCTCTTTTACATCTTTAAGGGTGGCTGCAACGGGACAGGCTAATATAGCAGCTCCTGTTTTGCCGGCTTCGGCGATAACTTTGTCAATCCATTCGCTCTTAACGCAGCAGCGAACAGCATCGTGAACTGCGATAAGCTCGATATCGTCCTTGATAAGCTCCAGTCCCTTTTGGACGGTATCGAATCGCTCTGTTCCGCCGAGGCAGATTTTCACATTGAAGAAATTCAGATTCGGCCCCCATTTGATATTTACCAGCTCCTCGTCCTCGGGCGAAATGGCTAATAATATTTGTTTTACATCGTCCCTGCCGGAGAAAATCTCCACGCTTCGCAGAAATACCGCCCGGCCGTCAACATCGACGAATGGCTTCTTTCTTTTTTCACTTGCGGCGAGCGCATTCGAAGAAGTCGAACCGACGAACCGCCTGCTCGCTCCCGCAGCACAAATTATAACCGCTACCTTTTTACTCATAAAAATCTTGCTTCGTTTCCGTGGTTAATATTCGATTCCTCTTCGGGCTTTTACTCCCTTATCGAAGGGATGTTTGATATTTTTCATTTCCGTTACCAAATCTGCCATCGCTATCAGTTCTTTGGTTGCCCCTCGGCCGGTCAGAACAATCTCGACGGCAGGGTCTCTTTTGTCGATAATATCTTTTATATCTTCCAGTCTGGCAAGGCCTTTCGAGAGGCAAAACACAATCTCATCGAGTATTAACAAATCATAAATTCTTTTCTCCGCTGTCTGGGCGAGTCTTTCAAGTACTTCGCCGATAGCTTTTTTGGCACGGGCGACCTGCTCCTCGTCTTCGAAGGATTTGGCCATGTCCCATTTGATATCGAGCTGTTCGATAGTTATTTGGCTTGCGCAGTTCTTTAAGGCGGTTCGCTCGCCCGTATCGAGTGAAGATGGTTTCAGGAATTGATAAATCAGGACTTTATTTCCCTGGCCCCCGGCCCGCAGCGCAAGGCCGAGTGCCGCGGTCGTTTTACCTTTGCCATCGCCGGTATATATCTGAACAAGCCCTTTTTCCAACATAGCTGTATATTAGAAAGTAAAAGGGCAAAAGTAAAAATTAAAAAGTGGAATCTGCGAATTGCAAATTAAGTCCCGGCAGGCAATCGGGGACTGTTATGCGGCTTTGGGATTATACCGCCGCGGCTTCGAGCTTTTCCTGTGCTTCGGGTTCGCTCTCGGTTTGTTCGCCGGGCTTGAAGGGCAGCGGCGAAACAAATTGCATTACGACACGCCGGCAGAACTGGTTTATGTCGTCAATCCGGTAAATTCGGCCTGAACGGGTAAAATTTGCCATATCGAAGGCTTCTTCCGGCTGTAAACGCGGAACACTGAACCGGGCGGTTAAATGCTGCCCGACGCATGGATAGTGCTCGTCCATTCGGCAGGTGAACGCAGCGGCGGTGCTGGTTATGTCAACCATTTGACCTTGTGAAAGGGTATCATTAAAATCCTCGGCGAACCAGACGGGCCAATGATAGCGAAGCCTTTGCTCTCTTCTCCGCTCGTTATTAGTTTCCAGCATAAAAAATCCTCGGAAATCCTTGTTTTTATCATCGGGGCAGCTTATGCCGCTGCCAGCAAATCGACAGACTTAACCGACGACTTTATAAGCGATTAACGGGAAATTCCCGCCGGATTGATTTATAGAGCGGATACCCGAATTTGGCCTGAAATAATGCTATGGCCGAATTGAACTTTTTTACAACATCTCGGTTTTATGTGGGTATGTTCCTATAACTAATCGTTTGTTTCACGAACGAGTCTGCAGAAGTCCTTTCCGCGCTGCTCGAAATTTGCGAACATATCGTAGCTTGCACAAGCCGGGCTAAGCAAAACGACATCGCCCCTGACCGCCAGTTGTCTGGCAAGTGCGACTGCTTTGGCCAACGAATCGACAATCTTAATGTTCGTCTCTCTTCCCTCTTCCCTCTTCCCTCGTTTATTTATTGAGTCTGCGATTTTTTGTGCTGTTTGGCCGAGCAAAATTGCCGCTTTTGCCTTTTCAGCTATTTCCCGGCCGAATTCGTCAAAGGGTATATGCTTGTCATACCCTCCGGCAATAATAATCGTCGGCTTCTCGAATGCCTCTATCGCGGCAATCGCACTTACCGGCGTAGTCGCTTTCGAGTCGTTATACCACTTCACGCCCTTTATCTCCGCGACAAATTCGAGCCGATGAGCCAATCCCTTAAACGAAGGCAGACTTTTTATTATTTTGTCGTCCCCGCCCCCGAAATGCCTGACTACGCACAACGCCGCCGCGAGGTTGGAAAGATTCGCCCGCCCGGGCAGCGGGAAACTGTCCCGAATTTCTTCACTCACATCGTCCGCCGAAAATTTAACGCAAACCCTGCCCGTGTCCCCTTTGTATTTTTCGAACCACTCTACTGCAATTTTGTCTTCCGCGTTAAAAATAGAAATAGCAGGGTGGTTGCTATCTGACTTTTGGTATTTGAACATATTCTCTTTTGCATCGCAGTAGTTGGCGAATGTGCCGTATCGGTCGAGATGGTTCGGCGTAAGATTCGTTAATAACGCGACCTGTGGCCCGGTTCGGATTTCCGCCAGTTGCTCGATTTGAAAACTCGACAATTCCAGCACAACTAAATCTTCCGGCTTGATTTGCTCGAGCTTGGTCAGCAAAGGCTCATTGCCGATATTGCCGCTAAGCCGGACCTTTTCGTCTCTTGTCGCTCGAAGCAGATGCGCCGTCAGCGTTGCGGTTGTGCTTTTGCCGTTTGCGCCGGTTATGCCGATTATCACAGCAGGACAAAGCTGAAAGAATATTCCGATTTGAGACGCGATGATTTTTTTATGTTCTCGAGCGATTTTGAGAAACTTGTTGTCCGCCGGCACCGCGGGATTGACTACGATTACATCCGCTCCCTTGAAGTCCGCCGTGTCGTGTGAACCGAGATGATATTCTATATCAGGAAACTCTTCGAGTTGTTTGATAGAAGATTGAAGTCCCTCTGCCGAAGCCATATCCGTTACAACTACCTTCGCCCCTGCCCCCGCGGCGAATTTGGCGACATCGACCCCGCCGCCGAATCGGCCAAGGCCCATCACCAGTAGCTTTTTGCCCTCAAAGAACCGCTTGTCCAATTTTTCGTCCCTCGAATAAATTACGGTTTCACAGCCGAATAAATACACGCGACGCCAAGACTTAAAGGCCTGACTGCTGCGTTTTCAAATCCTGCATCTATCATACAATCCAGAAACTCGCTCGGCGAATAAAAAGATTCGATGCTCCTGCCTAAGTAACGGTAGGGCCGGCTGTCACCGGATACCAAACCGGCAATCAAAGGCAGCAGAATCTTCAGATATAACAGGTATATATTCCTAATAAACAGATTGCTCGGAATCGCAAATTCGAGAATAAGCATTTTGCCCGCAGGCTTGAGTATTCGTCGGATTTCTTTCAATACGGCGGGGACATCGGGCATATTGCGAATCCCGAATGCCATAGTAACCGCATCAAAGCTGTTATCTTCAAAAGGCGTACGAGAAGCGTCACCACAGATTAGCTCGACTTTGTCGCTGAAATCGAGCCAATTCAGTTTTTTCCTGCAAACCGTGAGCATCTCTTTGGAGATATCCAGGCCGACCGCGCGTTTGATATCGTTTCTTCTTCGCAGCAAAGCGGTAAGGATGTCACCTGTGCCAGTTGCAAGGTCGATAAGCGTGATATTTTTATATTCGTCGAGATATGAGGCAGCTTTGCGCCGCCAAAAGTAGTCCTGCCCGAAAGACAGCAGGTGATTCAAAAAGTCATAGACCGGAGCAATCAGCCCGAACATATCAGCGGCAAAATTAGTTTCGCCTGGCGTCATTAGTCATGCCTTAGAAACTGTTTGGCTGGTCGATTTCACAACTTGCTTTGCATCGCGTTTGCCAGTTCCACCTTCGCATCGATAACCGCCTGTTCGATGCATCTTTTCCAGTCGTCTCCGAACTGCCCTTTATACTTCGGATTTTCGTATGCGTAGATTATCGACCGCGACGCCGAGATTAACGCTCCCGTACCGTCCGATTTGCAGAACCTTACGCAATCAGCCGCACTCGCTCCCTGCGAACCGTAGCCCGGCACAAGGAACCATACCTTTTCATATTTCTGCCGCAATGCGCTTGCCGCTTCGGGCGACGTCCCGCCGGCTATCATTCCAACGTTGCTGTACCCGCTGCTGCCGATTCGCTCCGGCACGGTTGCGATTTCATTAACTACGCCTGCGATTTTTTCGTACATCTTCTCACCCTTAGCGTCGGCAAAATCCTGAATCGCCGCAGCTCCCGGATTACTCGACCGTACCCATACGAAAACGCCTTTACCCTGTTTGTCCGCCATCTTCGCAAAAGGTTCTATTCCCTCGATCCCCGCAAACCCGTTTATGGTAATAGCGTCAGGTGTAAGCGTGTCCTCCAGCCCGACGAGTTCCGGGTTTTGCAGATGCGCCGCCGCGTAAAGCTCGGCCGTATGACCGATGTCGCCGCGTTTCACGTCCCCGATTATTTCCAGTCCCAGATCATCAGCCTCAGCTATCAATGAATAATAACTTTCAACGCCTTCCCACAGATACTTCTCGAAAAAGGCGATATTTATTTTCACCGCCGCCGCCAGCGGAGCGATTATCCGCATCGTCTGCGTACAGAAATCCAAAATCGCATCCACCGCTGCCGCCGCATCGTACTCATCGTTCATACTGCTGTGGTTTCGTATCACCGCGGGCAGCCGGCTGTAAACCGGGTCAAGACCCACTGTCAAAGATGTCCGTTTTTTCTTCACTGCCTCGAAAAGGCGGTCGCCAAAATGATTTGCCATTACTTTCCTTTCTGTAATCTTACAAGTCTTCTCAACATATAAGCGGACTACTATAACCGCTTCGTTGCTTTTTGGCAATTGATTTTACGAAAGCAAAAAAGTATTATCACAGAATTGTCAATATAACTCGCAGCGAAAGGCTTAGTTTGGAAATTCGCAAAAAGACCAAATTCAAAAAAATAGCGCGTTTGGCTTTAATTATCTCCGCCGTCGTACTGGTTGTAGCAATCTCGTTTTTTGCCATGCTCCTGCATAAACCCGCCCTCTATCAGCCGTTAGATTACACCGGCGACTCGCAGGTAAGCCTGTATCTCACCCACGACCTGCTGCCTGCCCTCTATAACGGCTCACAGCTTCAGGAGCCATTCGACCTCGTCGTCACACAATCAGGCATAAACGATATTGTCGCCCGTTTCAATTGGCCCCAGCGATTCGATGGCATAAGCATCTCCGCACCGGCGGTCTTTTTCAGTAAGTCAGGCATCGTTTTAATGGGCACAGTCCGTCTCGACGGCGCCGAATTCGTCGCCACCGTCATAGCCAAGCCGACTCTCGACGACAAAGGCCTTTTGGATTTGCGAACAACAGGCGTGAAAATCGGTGCAGTCGATATTACTCCGCTGGCGATTCTCATCGCTAAAAGAATATATAAAGCTGAATCTGCCGACTCGGACGATTTTTGGACCCGTGCGGTCGGCTCGTTAATCAATGGCGAGCCTTTCGAGCCGGTCTTTAAGGTTGATGATAAAAAAGTCCGCGTTGATAAAATAACACTCGAGCAAAAAAAACTTACAATTCACTTTTCCCCGGTCGTAGATTGAAATTAGGTTTTTTGAGTTAAAAACAAGGGTGGAGAAAGAGTTTTGAGCTTTTAGTTTTTAGTTTCGAGTTAAAGAAGGCAAATGAGTAAAGATGGGGAAGTTTTGGAACGCGTAAATTGACGCGTAAATGGGGTTGCGGAGAGAGACTTGCAATAACTTACAATAACTTACAAAAACTATATGCAAACTTACAAAAACAACAACTAAACTACATGGAAATTTGCAAAAACTGATTCAAAATCTTCAATAATATTCAACAATTTTGACTCCGCCGGTTGGCGGAGGAGTTCATAGTTTATAGTTCATTGTTCATAGAATTTTTAGCCACGAAAAAGCACAAAGAAAAACCACGGATGAACACGGATTTGCACGGATTTTTTTAGACACGGATTAACGCAGATTACGCGGGAAAGTTTAGCCACAGAGAGCACAGAGGGACACAGAGAATTTTTTGGGGGAATGCGCGGTGCTGCCGGAGGGATTACGAGGAAACGAACAGCGGATATGCCGAAGGCATACCAGTAGTACAGTCTCCGAGCAGAAGGCAGCACAAGCAGATTATAAAGATTGCGGGAAATTTTGGTGTTGATAA
>JAQTMR010000029.1 GCA_028714255.1 Phycisphaerae bacterium
TTGACGGTTGTTCTATATAGGGGTATATAAGATAGGTCATAGTATTTAAATACTGGAGTCCAATGACTGATAAAGATAAAGACGAGTTTTATATGCAGGCGGCTATCGACCAGGCGAAAATCGCTGAGGAGAACGGCGATGTGCCAATCGGGGCGATAATCGTTCACAACAACCAAATCATCGCAAAGGCATACAACCAGAGAGAACAACTTCAGGACCCAACAGCGCACGCGGAGATAATCGCGCTTACACAAGCGGCGGCGGCACTGGAGAACTGGCACTTGAACGATTGCACGATGTATGTTACATTGGAGCCTTGTCCTATGTGCGCAGGCGCGCTTGTTCTGGCAAGGATGAAAAAGTTAGTCTATGGCTGCGATGACCCCAAGACCGGCGCGGTAAAGAGCCTGTATAATATAGTTACAGACGGACGGCTGAACCATCGGTTGGAAGTTACCGAAGGCGTACTGGCAGACGAATGTTCGAAATTACTGCAAGGGTTTTTTCAAAAACGAAGGAAAGAAAACAACAAGCAAAATTAATGAGGAACAACTATATGCAAAACAATAAATTAACCAAAAAACTGTCACTCGTTCTCGCAATACTTTGTATTTGTTTATTTTTCGCAGGCAGCGGCGCCAATGCGGAGCCACTCGGTATCTTCGAGCAGCAATCCGATATTGGCATCATCGAACACGCAGGGACAACGGTGTATGATTCGAACCTAAACGAATACAAAATTACCGGCAGCGGCGAAAACCTGTGGGGCGAAAAAGACGCCTGCCATTACGTATGGAAACAAGCCTCTGGAGACCTGGAGCTAAGTACGGAAATCTCATGGGTCGGAGAAGGCAAGCACGAACACCGCAAGGCAGGCTGGATGATACGCCAGAGTCTTGATGCAAATAGTCCCTACGTCGATGTGATGATTCACGGGGACGGCTTGACATCGCTGCAATATCGTTTAACAAAAGGCGGGCCGACCGAGGAAGTCAAGTCCCCGATATCGTCGCCCGCCGCGGTAAAGCTAATACGCGATGGGGACAATTTCTCAATGTTCGTATCGAAAGACGGTACTACATTTCAGCCTGCGGGGACAATTTCTCTTGCCCTGACCGAACCTGTATATGCAGGGCTGGCGGTCTGTTCGCATAATAAGGAAACCACTGAAACAGCTATATTCAAAAAAGTCGAAATGAAATCAAAAGGAGTTTATAAAGTGGAAGAACGAAAATTGGAAAGTAATCTGGAAATTCTCGATATCGAAACTGGCGAAAGAAAAATAATCTACACTTCTTATAAACACTTCGAGGCCCCGAACTGGTCGCGTGACGGAAAGTACCTGCTGGTCAACAGTAAGGGAAAACTCTTTACCATCGGCATCGAAGGCGGAGAGCTGAAAGAACTGAACACGGACTTCGCGAACAAATGCAACAACGACCACGGCATTTCGCCTGACGGTAAATCCATCGTGATAAGCCATCATAATAAGGAAGTATCATATATCTACGTACTGCCAATCGAAGGAGGAACGCCCAAACAAATAACCGAGCTTGGGCCTTCTTATTGGCACGGCTGGTCGCCCGACGGCAAGACCCTGGCGTATTGTGCAGAGAGAAACGGCAATTATGACATTTACACTATACCCGTGGAAGGCGGGAAAGAAGTGCGATTAACAACCGCCGAAGGTCTGGATGACGGCCCGGATTATTCGCCGGACGGCAAATACATCTATTGGAATTCGTATCGCACAGGCATTATGCGAATCTGGAGAATGAACGCGGACGGCCAAAACCAAACACAGATTACCTCGAACGAACAATATGCGGACTGGTTCCCACATCCTTCGCCCGATGGAAAATGGATTATCTTTCTTTCCTACGATAAATCCGTGGAAGGCCATCCCGCCAACAAAGACGTTGCGTTGCGGATAATGCCGACCACCGACTATAAGCCGAAGGTGGTAGTTAAACTATTCGGCGGTCAGGGAACAATCAATGTCCCCTCATGGTCGCCGGACAGCAAGCGAGTGGCATTCGTAAGTTATCGACTGGTCGGGCCGGACCGCTAATATCACCGGCAAAGTTTAGCGGCAATCTCGGCGACATGCTTACCCTGGAACCGTGCGATTGTCAATTCGTTTTCGCTCGGCTGACGGGAGCCATCGGCACCGGCGAGGGTTGTCGCGCCATAAGGCGTGCCGCCGGTGATTTCCTTCATATTAAGCAGCCCCTGCTGTGAATAAGGCACTCCGACGATAATCATTCCGTGATGAAGCAGCGTTGTATGAAAACTCGTGATGGTCGTTTCCTGTCCGCCGTGCTGAGTTCCGGTGCTGGCGAAGACGCTGCCGACTTTACCGATAAGCGCGCCTTTCATCCATAAACCGGTTGTCTGGTCGAGGAAGTTTCGCATTTGAGCGCACATATTACCAAACCGAGTCGGTGTACCGAATATAATCGCATCGGCCTCGGCTAACTTATCAGGTTGAGCAACAGGGATATGCGCAAATGCCTCTCTCGCAGCTTTGACGCCGCTTTTTTCGAGAACCCCTTCGGGTACAAGTTCGACAACCTGATAGAGAACAGCTTCAGTGTTCGCAACCTGGCGAACTCCTTCAGCTACAGCCTCGGCCAGTCGATACACGTGCCCGTACATACTGTAAAAAACGATATGCACTTTTATCATAAATGTTCCCCTCTCTTTTAAATCCTGCCTTTTATTTTTGCAAATTGAACCGCAGGGTCGGGCTGAATTTGCCGGCCTGATTTTCCATAGAATAAAAAGAGGCATTGATGGCACCGAGCGGCCGAATGAGCAGGCCGAGAGTTCTGCCGTCAACCATCCGCTGAAGCACAGGGTTCGATATTGTGATTAGCGTTTTGCCGCCGGGCGTCTGATTTACTCCAATATCAATAACCATTTGCGAATTGAAAACCTCATCTATCGGCTGGCCATTGCAAAGCGAATCAAAAGTAACACTCTGCTGGTTCCAGTCGGGGTCGCCTCCTAAAATCTCGACGATTCTCACCTGTCCGAAATCCTTTATTTCTTCGGACAACTTCTGCATCGACCACGTCGTCAGTTCAAGCAGTCCGCTGCCGGCGACCTTTTTGCCGGCGAACGCATTTAGGTCCCATCGCATAATCACCCATTGTGTCCCGTTGACATTCAGCAGATTTACTTTTCCTGTCGAATCAACGGTATTCCAGTTATTAAAATTTATCTCCGGGTATTCAGCATCGACCATAGAATCCTGTGCCGCCTTGATTACATTCTCGAACGTATTCGGGTCGGGGATGGGCGGACGATAAGGCAACTGGACACCCTTATCAGACCCGGCCGAGGCGGCTTCAACAATATCCACTCTGAAATAATTAACATCCACGCTGTATTTGCCTATCCCCCAATCCATAAGCGCGAGCTGGCCGAAGACGTTGTCTCCGGGTTTGGCGTCGAAATCTTTTGTCGTCATACTGATTGTGTGCCAGTTGTTCGTGTCGGGGATATCGAACTCCATCAGATTAGAATGATAATCCGTCGTCCTCTGTGTATTAAGACTTAGATTCACCCGGCGAGGAGCGTTACTAACGCGGATTTGGGCCTCGATGCGGAATTCATAACCCGTTTTCTCTACAAGACTTAGGTCAAGGTCAGCGGAAACACATCGTTTGATTACCGCCCACCAGATGCCGCGTTTATCCTTCGTTGCGTCCACCATAATCGAGGCGAAGCCATTGCCCTGCTGAAAATCAACTGTCGCAGCGCCGTCGCCGGTGAAAAACGCCCAGCCCTTCATAGACTGTGGGTCTTTTGCAAGAGACAGAGCGTTAAAATCATCGACAAATTGTGCCGATGCGGGTACACATAAAAAAACAACGATTAGGAACATAACGTATCGAAGCGATTTCATGACTTCTCCTAAAAAACAAATACATAGTTATAGCTTACCAGTACTGATGTACCGATTTTCGGATGCGTTCGTCGTATATCGAGCGCACTTTATCCATAACCTCTTTGGAAAGCGCTGGCATATCCGCGGTAGCGCAATTCTGCTCGGCCTGCGAAGGTCTCTTGGCACCGGGGATGGCGCACGTCACGGCATCGAACATCAGAATCCATCGCAGGGCAAACTGCGGCATAGTGATATCTTTCGGACAAACGGTCTTTAACTGGTCGACGGCCTGCAGGCCCGTATTGTAATCGACGCCAGAGAAAGTTTCGCCTTTGTCGAAGGCTTCACCATTGCGATTAAAGGTGCGATGGTCGTCGGAATCGAATTTCGAATCGGGTTTCAGTTTTCCGGTGAGCATGCCGGAAGCCAAAGGCACTCGTGCGAGGATTCCGACTTTGCGTTTTTTGGCCTGCTCGAAGAACAGCTCTGCGGGACGCTGGCGAAACATATTAAAGATGATTTGAACAGTTTGCACATTCGGATACTCGATTGCCTTTAGGGCCTCTTCGACTTTTTCGACGCTGACGCCGTAGTGGCGGATTTTCCCAGCCTTGACCAGCTCATCGAGCGCACCGAAAACTTCCGGCATATAGTAGGCCTGGACGGGCGGGCAATGCAATTGAAGTAAATCAATGGCTTCGGTATCGAGGTTTTTTAGGCTGCGCTCCACAAATTCCGAAAGGTTTTTGAGATTGTAGCCCTCGGCGGTGTGCGGATTCAGTCTTCGGCCTGCCTTGGTAGTGATGTAAATATCTTTGCCGCACTCGCGACGAAGCTGTGCGACCAGCTTTTCGCTGTGACCATCGCCATATACATCGGCGGTATCGAAAAAATTAACGCCAAGCTCTACTGCCCGGCGTAACGCGGCTAAAGACTCGGTATCTTCAACATGTCCCCACGTCCCGCCAATTGCCCAGCAGCCGAAACTGACTGCGGAAACCTTCCATCCCGTGCGTCCTAACTGTCTATACTGCATGACTTTATCTCCTGTTAAAATTATAACGATACCAAAAACGCATCCTTGACTACAGGACAACTGTCGCTGAACATTTTATCAGCCATTCAGGGAAAAGCCAGATTATTTAAGCCGTTTATACTGCGACGACGCGCTTGGCCCGTTTCCAAAAGAAAAGTATGAGAACGCCCAATATCAAACAACTCAAAGAATCACCAAGAAACCATTTGGCGGGCATCCCCACTACCGGCCCGGTTATCGCGCAGACCACGCCGACGAATACCGAGGCCAGTCCTGAAAATGGAACCAGCACTCCGTATTTCATGGGGTTCAGCGCAAGGATAATGAAAAATATCCCGACGGCGACAAAGGTAGCCGAGACCGTGCGGGTTCCATAGATAACTACCGGAGAATCAGGCAGGGTTTCGACACCGAACAGACTTGTGAAAGACGCCAAAGATGACAAAGGCAGAAACAACCCTACTACGCACGGCAGGCACAAAACGCCGGTTAGCCACAAAGTAATTTTTAGTCCACGCATTTGGAACTCCTTTCCTCAAATAATAAAATTTCGAGAATTCAGGCTAACAACCGCATATAAATGTGTCAACCCTTTAAATTGTGATACTGTTTTCGGCCTAAATCTGTTGACTTTTTGGCCAAAACGGTTTATTTGATAGTATCTAATAATACTTATCACTTTCGATAAAACAGGAGTCAAAATGGGCAATGGTTTTTTAAGAGTAAACGGCAAAGATTTCTATCGTGACGATGAAAAAGTAATCCTGCGCGGCTACGGCATCGGCAGCTGGCTGAATCTCGAACATTTTATGCTCGGCATCCCCGGCACAGATTCGCAAATGCGAACCGCGATTGCCAACGCATACGGAAAAGATAACGCCAAAAAATTCTGGCAGAAATTTTATAGAGCGATGGTCGATAAAAGCGATTTCGAATTTTTAAAAAGTCTCGGAGTCAACGCAGTCAGGATAGCTTTTAATTACAGGCTGTTCGAAGACGACCAGAATCCGTATTCGTATATGGAAGAAGGCTTCGAGCAGATTGACCGGACGTTGGGACTATGCGAGCAATACGGGATATACGCGATTTTGGACCTTCACTCTGCGCCCGGCTGGCAAAATCCGGATTGGCACTGCGATAATCCCACGGGAGAAAGTCTGTTCTGGGAACACGCTGACTTCCGCAAGCGGACCCTGGCATTGTGGAAACATATCGCCAGCCACTATGCAGACAATAAATGGGTCGGCGCTTACGACTTAATGAACGAGCCGGTCGTGATAACTGTTGACAGAAAAAACCTAAATCAGGTTTCTACGGACCTTATTAATGAAATTCGCAAAGTCGATAAGAACCATATCATATTCGTCCAGGGCGATATGTACTCCAGCCACTTTGATCTATTTGAGCCTTTCGAAGACCCGAACGTCGCATGCAGTTTTCATTTCTACCCGTTTTTATTTCAGCATTTATATACGAAAAAGCAAAGTCAAAAGGAACAAATCGAACACACCCTCTTCGAGAACGTTACTCTAAAAGATATATCCGAAAGATTGAAACGTCCCGTATGGTGCGGAGAAACCGGCGGTCTGTTTAGTGACAGTAACAAAGCCCAACAGGAAAGTACGCTCAGTGACATTCTTGAGATTTATGAAAGATACGGCATCTCATGGTCAATCTGGACTTATAAAGACGCGCGCAGTATGGGGACAATGCATCCGAAAGCAGATTCACCCTGGATGCGTTTCTCTGCCTCGACAAAACAAAAAAGGGATTTCTGGGACGAATTTAAATTCCGGGACAGCTTCGTCGATGAACTTGCCAAAAAATACTCAATGGAGATTTCATCGCTTGAAAAACGAAAATTAGGTTTCCGTATCTTGGCTAATAACCAGCTTGTTATGAAAGAAGTTTACGCTAAACTGTTCAAGGACATCCCCTTCGAGGAGTTCCTCGGCTATCTGGATTCTTTCAAGTACAGCAATTGCGAATGCTGGGAAGGCGTTGCGAACCTGGTGAGAAAATACGCAAAGCCGAAAAAGTGATTAAACAATAATCTCATCTGATTTATTTTTGTTCCTGATGGTTTCGCTTAGCTCGGCGATGCAAAGCTCCAGACGTTTTACTTCGCGCTTGATGCTGTTTTTGTGTATCACCTGCCATGCGAAGACTTTTATCCATCCGAGACCCTGAAAGCAGCAGACAAAGATAACCGCGTACATTATTTGTTCTCTGGTCAGGTCTGTATTGAAGAACTGAATGCCGCTGTAAACAACCCCAGCAATAAAGATAATGGCCCAGGCCCACACAAGAACAACAATAGAAAACATTTTCCTGTTGTAGAATTCACCGAGCATCGAACGAAGCGGGTTTTCCCTCGAATCGTCGTATGTTCCGTCGATTATCTTTTCAATTTGTTTGTCATCCATTTTATATCTCCTAAATTCATTCTGAATATTGCTGCCAAAGTTTTTTAAACTCGTTTCTTGCGCTGTCGAGCCGGGATTTAACGGTTCCCTTCGGGATACCCATCGCGGTACTAATCTCCGCT
>JAQTMR010000030.1 GCA_028714255.1 Phycisphaerae bacterium
TAACAGGGTACAGACACAACAACCAAAGCCAGCCATACATACATTCTAATACATTTCAGCATAGTTATTTTCTCCTTTTAGCTAATGAACGCTGTTTTTCCTTTTTTATCAGCCCTTCAGTTTAGCATAAGCCCCTTCCATCATCAAGAAGAAGGCTTGTGCCTCGGTAGATGTCCCCGAACGGTCGAAAAACGGCGAGCCGCAGACATCATGAATAACACCGTACTTGTCGATTTTACTATGGGCGGCTGCCCGCATCTTGTCGGCAACTTTAAGGTAATTATCCTCAAGCCAGCCGGCTTTCACACCTTTGTATATAGAGTACGCCAGCATCTGCGACAGATTGGCGTCAATAAATGTATCGGGCTTGTCAATCACATCGTAAAATAGCCCGTCAGAACGCATAAAAGAGATACAGCCGTCCAGCAGCTCTTTCTCGTAGCCGATTAGTTTCGTGCGGTCCGATTCTTTTTCCTTCGGAAGAACTTCTATGATTTGAGCCAGGGCCGCAGCCGACCATCCGTTTCCACCGCCCCACAAATCGCTGCGTTTGAATTCTTTTTTCCGGTCGTCCCACATATGCGAAAAAAGCTTCTTCTCGCTGTTCCATAAATATTTTCTGTACCCATCAACCTGCTTGACGGCTTCATCGTAATCACCCATAAGAGCGAGAAATGGCGGAGCCATAAACATCGAATCGCTCCAAACCTGCGTCGCGGATGTAAGGTGACGCAATATCCCGTCTTCAGTCTTGGGGGCCTTGCTCTTGTAATACTTATAAAGTGTATCCGCTGCCTTTTTGAATTTCTCGTCGCCGGTAACTTTATAAGCATAAAGCACGCCAGGCCCGTTCGAGCCGGGGTCCGTAACATTCGTGTCCGAGCCAAGCATTGCTAATCGGCCGTCCTTATTACTGCGGAGTATCGCTTCACCCGCCATAATCACGACCAGTTCTTTTTCGTCTATCTCCATTAGGCCCTGCATCGCAACGCCTTGTTCCCACGAGGCACGCTGCATACAGAGCATCGCCATTTTCACCTTCTCAATCAATGATTCGCCGGAAGTCTCCGCAGCACTAACTTTTGAGTTAGAACCCAACAGGGCTTGTAAAACAGGCAGGCCACAAACGGCCCCGGCCATAAAATCTCTTCTATGCATAACAATCGCCACCCTTCGAAAAGCATAATAAACTGTTTTGAAAGCTATTGGTGAAGATTATAACCAACATGTTAGAATTTGGGTAGTATAAATCTCGCCCCTACAGCCAATCCAATTCCGCACCCATACCTCTCTAAAAACAAGCAATTTATACTTGACTATTTTTCTCGTCACGGGTATAGCGGGAAATATCACAAAAAATGGGAAAAGATTTATATTAGGAAAGGAGGTAGTTTTATGAAGAGGTTCTATTGTTTTTCGATGTTTGTAGTGGTAATTCTCTGTTTTTCCGCACCTGCGGCACAGGCCGTTGACCAGGGAGAAGTTTACGGATGGGGAGTACAAAAACTCCTCAATGGCCGAACGTCAACGGGTATGACTCAAATCGCGGCAGGTTATGAGTACAATCTGGCACTGGCCCCGGACGGTTCGATTGTCGGATGGGGAGAAAACTTCTGGGGTCAGATAACACCGACGGTGGACAACGATTTTATCGCCATCTCAGCAGGTTACGGACACACTCTAGCACTGAAGTCGGACGGTTCGATTGTCGGGCAAGGCTGGAATGAATACGGCCAGGAGGTACCTCCGGATGGTAACGATTTTATCGCCGTCTCAGCAGGTATGCTCCACAGTCTGGCGCTGAAATCGGATGGCTCGATTATCGAGTGGGGATATGATTTCTCCGCTGGTCACCCAAAGCCGGATGGCAACGATTTTATCGCCATCGCAGCAGGTACTAACCACAGTCTTGCCCTGAAGTCTGACGGCTCGATTGCCGAATGGGGGTATAGTGGTCTGCCACCGGAAGGAAATGATTTTGTCGCCATCGCGGCTGGAGGTTATCACAGCCTAGCGCTGAAGTCGGATGGCTCAATCATCGGATGGGAGAGGAATGATTATGGCCAGGCAACGCCACCGGAGGGCAATGATTTTATCGCCATCGCAGCGGGCTATAATCATAGCCTTGCACTGAAATCGGATGGCTCAATCGTCGCATGGGGAGATAATACTTACGGCCAGGCAACGCCACCGGAGGGCGGCGATTTTATCGCTATAGTAGCAGGATACCAACATAATCTTGCGGTAAAATCAAACGGCTCAGTTGTAGGTTGGGGAGGGGGGAACAATTATGGTCAGGTAGCGCCGGTGGCGGGTGATGATATTATCGCCATAACGACAAGTTACTGGCACAGTCTTGCGCTAAAATCAGACGGCTCTATTGTCACGTGGGGTCAGGATATTGATGGTGATACCACGCCTCCGGTGGGCTACGATTTTACCGCAATCGCAGGAGGTGGCAAACACAGCCTGGCGATGAAGTCGAACGGTTCTATTGTCAGTTGGGGAAATAATGATTACGGTCAGGCAACACCCCCGGCAGGCAATGATTTTTCCGCCATTGCAGCAGGTTACGAACACAGTCTGGCACTTAAATCGGACGGTTCAGTCGTCGCTTGGGGAGATAATACTTACGGCCAAGCTGACCCATGTGACGGTAATGATTTTATCGCCATCGCGGCAGGCAACATCCACAGTCTGGCACTGAAGTCGGACGGCTCTATTGTCGCATGGGGATCTGATGCTAATGGCCAGGCAACACCCCCGGCGGGCAATGATTTCACCGCTATTGCAGCAGGTGGCTACTACAGTCTTGCACTAAAGTCGGACGGCTCAATCGTCGCTTGGGGAGATAATACTTACGGCCAAACTGACCCCTGTGATGGTAATGATTTTGTCGCTATCGCGGCAGGTTGGTATCACAGTATTGCGATGAAGTCGGATGGTTCGATTGCCGGATGGGGGCGGAATGATTACGGCCAGGCGACGCCCCCGGCAGGCAATGATTTTATCGCTATAGCAGCTGGCGGCGGCCACAGCCTGGCGCTGAAGAAATGCTGTCCCTATGCTCTTGCCGGAGATTTGAACAATGACTGCAGGGTGGACATGGTTGACTTCGCGGGATTCGCCTCAAACTGGCTGATAGATTGCGAACTGGACCCGAACAACCCCGCCTGTGTACCTAAGTAACAATTGCACCATTTAGTTGAACGTATAAAAAAGGTGAGGCCGGCCAATTCGTTGACCGGCCTCATAATATTATTTGTCTGATGAAACCCCTATACCTTCTTTTTAAACTCTAAAAATTCTACCGGGGCGCCATCATATTCAATAAACGCTATTCTCAAAGTTTCGTTAATATAACATGGTTCAATAATAACGTTTTTCCCGGCTATTGCCTCGTCCATATCGTCCACGGCAAAACCGACGTGAGCGACTGTTTTGACCAGTTCCGGAAACGGACAATCTTTTTCGTAGCGAAGCCACTCTATACTGTAAGGGCTTTTTTCACACCCGACCATCCAGATTTTGAACTTCTTGTCGTATTGCTCCCCTTCTCTCTTGACCTGAGTCGGAATCCCTATATGGTGATATTTCATATTTTTTTCCATTTTTAAATCCTTATAAAATTTAGTTCCCCGCCACTTTACTAAAAAAAGCAAGGCCGGTCAATAAATTGGCCGGCCTCATACTCTAATTCAATATGCGACTATTCCTAACTGTTATTGTTCCCATTCATTGGCCAGGACTGCAAAATCGAAGAAATCCACTATGCCGGACTGGTCTTCGTAAAGATTCGCACGTAAATTGTAGCCCGCCTCGCCGGGGACTTTTAACCATGAATCGGAAAAGACAGCTATATCCTCAAAGTCCACGTCTGAATCGCCATCGAAATCAGCGGCAGGTTTATACAAACCATATAAATAGGCATATAGGGCCATTTTGCCCCGCATTGTTTGTTGAGGCGTAAATTCCGAATGGGCCCATACATATCTTGTATTGAAAGAACCTTCCGTTTTCGGCCAGCCGGAATAAGCAGGGTAACAGAAAGCAGCAAGCACGCTGGGCCTATTACCAACCATACCTGAACTGGCCCAATCCTCGGTGTTCAAATAGGGTGTATGGCCGGGATGCAGGCCGGGTGTTCCGTCATCTCTGCCCGAAGTATAGGCATTTTCAATACTCCTCTTTCCTGACAGGTTTGTCGCAGCAGTAGTCATAATAATGGTATTCATGGAATTACGTCCAAGCCCCCAGTCGGCTTCGAGGATTATGGCATTTTCGAATAATTCCCTGTCGGAAGGACTATCGGCGATTGCATGGGCGACTATCGACCTTTGCACATTCTGACAGGTCTTAAACCATCCCGTGTTATTGTCTGTGGCCCTGCGCGTTGGCCGAATGTTAGAATAATTTGCTTCAATATTTTTTGCTTCATTGATAACCGAGGCCTTCATCCTGCCAAACAACGTGGAATAATGAACAGTTCGTTTGGTTTTGAGATAAGCAGCACACGCCCAAAGCTGATTCTTGCTCGAATTAGCTATCGTTGAAGTATCTGATGTCACCTCGCTCAATGAATTCATCATGTCTTCATAAGCGGTATCCCCTGTCAGATTGTAGAGGAAAGCCGCAGCCATCATTTTCAGGTCTTTTCCCCTGACTGTTGTGCCGCCAACCTCTTGTGTTGCACTAAGCATCTGGTCGGCCAAGCCTGAGGCATAATTGTAGGCTGTAATTGCGTCGGCTGTGTACGTATCTTTCAAATCATCCAGTCCTGCAAGCATAAAACAATAGGAAAGCATAGATGCGTTCGCGGCGTTTGCCCACGCGGCTATCGGTGTGTTTCCCGCCTGATAAAGAATATTGCTGCTGTTAGGGTTGGTAAGTCCGTGACTGTACCCGTCTCCGTCGCGCAGTCGAAGCCAGAAATCGACTTCGTTTCTTGCTTCATCGAGAATATCAGCAATGCCATTGCCGCTTTCAGCGATTCCAAGATTATCATTATTCAATTTGCCGTCGGTAAGAATATAGGGCAGCAGCATATCATAGATATTTGAAATATGTCCCAGATGCCTGTCCCAGTCCAGTGCATCGGAGTGTCCCCCGTATGCATTGTTATTTTGAGGACTGCCCGTTTTTACATAGGGAGCCCATGCGTTGGGGTTGTCCCAGACATCACCGCCTGAAAAAGTACCCCAATCCGGATGAATGGGCGACATAGTAGTTATATAAACCCTTGTACTTGTCGGTGATACATAAGGGATATAAAGAGGCCGGCGAGGAACCGGCGTCATATCAAGATTATCTTGGCCAATACGCATATAAAAATAGCCAAGTGTACTGACCCTGTATGGCTCGAAATAAACATCTCTTTTTATCTCGAAATCTTCGCTGCAGCCGACTCCTTCTATCGCAATGCGGTATGTTCCCGGAGTATTAAAGCCGGTAAAATCTGCCTTCCAGACATCTGATGCTGTGAGGTTGTGATGTATTATTTCCGTTGCGCTACTTTTCCAAAAAGCAACAGTTCCCGCTTCCTGTGTGGCGGAGGTATTCACATTATATATATAAACCTTCTTACCGACAAACGTTGAGTAGTCACGCGCGCCGCCGTTTCCCATCCACATATATAAATCAACGGCCTTTACGCTGCTATCGTTTAAATATCCAACCAGGTTTACGTGCACTGCTTCCGATGGGCTGTCGAATATATCGAAATCAATGGTTTGGCCGAGCACATCAGAATTTGTATTTGCGTTTATTTCAATGGTATAGCTCTTTCCCTGCGCCAGGGAATTTGGCAATTGCAAATAAATGGTATGCTCCATTGTATATTCATAAATCCAGTCACCAGACCCCCAATTCATTTCAGCCATACCGTTGAGTTTTGATTTGCGGTAGCAATTGGTTGGATTTAAACCGGCTGTGCCATAATTTGCATCATCAGTTGATTTTATGACCCAATTTGCAGCCGCGACGGCGTTTGTCGTGTTAAGTGCGCTTCCATAAAGCACCGCATAATTATTGCTTGTTTCATGATTTGATGTATAGGCTGTGCTTCCAAGCCCGTCATCTACAAATTTTACCTCCCCATCAATGAAGTGAATCATAATGTAGTCTTTATCAACAACTTTTACTGCGACAAGTTTGGCTGCGAATGCATCAGTGGAAGTAATTATTAATGATAAAACTGAAATGATTAATACTATTCTTTTCACCACTGGCCTCTTTTAACGGCTTTTCCCCTCACCGAAGCTAAATATAATCTTACAAAAATCTGCCTGAATTGTCAAGTTTTCTCTTCGCGCGACTACCATTTGGGCACGGAATATGCAGAAACGCCCCCTCTGTGGCTAAAAAAGGCGAGGCCCCGCGTCTTGCTGTCGCAAGAAAGCAGCGGGGCCTCATAATCCTGGCGATACCTACTCTCACCCTTTCGGACTACCATCGGCCGCACGGGCTTAGCTTCTGAGTTCGGAATGGGATCAGGCGTTTCCCCGTACGTATAGTCACCAGGAAGTTTGTTACATCCGGGCAAAATTGCCCAGATGATGTATTCACTTTTAAAACAAGTAATATGTAGATGCGATATTATGAGCGTAACCCAATCAACCAAAGATAGATATGGTCAAGTAATCGAGCGTTAGTACCGGTTAGCTGAATCCATTTCTGGACTTACACATCCGGCCTATTAACCTGATAGTCTATCAGGGCTCTTCTGCAGTCCGAAGAC
>JAQTMR010000031.1 GCA_028714255.1 Phycisphaerae bacterium
TATCTATAAGGTCCTCTATTTTGTCTGTGGCTATTGGGTCAAGGGCAGAGCAGGGTTCATCCATTAAAAGGATATTAGGCTTGGTAGCCAAAGCGCGAGCGATACAAAGCCTTTGCTGTTGTCCGCCTGATAACGCCAGTGCCGACTTTTTTAAATCGTCTTTTACCTCATCCCACAAGGCAGCGGCCTTAAGGCTGGTTTCCACAATTTGCTGCAACTTGGAACGATTCTTTACTCCCTGTAATCTCGGCCCGTAGGCGACGTTTTCGAATATGCTTTTGGGAAAAGGATTCGGCTTTTGAAACACCATGCCAATCTGCTGGCGGAGATTAACGAGATTGGTATTTTTATCGTATACATTATGGCCGTTTACCAGCAGCCTGCCATCTACACGAGTATGCGGGATAAGGTCATTGATTCTGTTGATACTTCTTAGGAAAGTACTTTTGCCGCAACCGCTCGGGCCGATTATCGCGGTCACGCTGCAGGGGTAAATTTCCATTGTTATATCTTTAACGCCGACTTTTGAGCCGTAATAGAAGCTAAAGTTCTCGGATTTTATTACAGCACATTTACAATCCGGTTTCTCATTTTTAGCCGAAGAGTCCGATTTCTGGCCCAGGCTTACAACGGCCTTGATTCGATTGTTATTTGCTTTTTGTCCCAAACCTGATATCGGCATATCATCTTTTCCTTGTTTCATTGTAATCAAATTCCATTACCGATTTAATTTCCTCTTAGCTTTCTGAACATCCTTGCCCGCAGAAAAATCGCTATGGCATTAAGGCAAAGCACAAGCAGGACAAGTGTCACGACCATTCCGTACTGATTATGCGGCACCATCATCGCAAGCCTGTCCCCAACAGCGATATCATAACTGCCATAAGACAAAGTCCTCGCAGGGTCAAACAATGATTTCGGCAGGGGGCCAAGCGCTACCGCTCCGGTAAAAAGGATAGGGGCAGTTTCGCCCGCAACCCGGCCGAGGCTTAGTATTAAACCTGTTAGTATCCCCGGCAGGGCGGCGGGAAAAGTCACTTTCATAAATGTCTCGAATCTGCTCGCTCCGAGTCCCAAGGAAGCTTCCTTATAGGTTTGCGGAACCGAACGAATAGCTTCTTCGCTGGCACGTATCATCACCGGCAAAGTTAATACCGCCAAAGTCAAAGAAGCCGCTAAAATGCAGGGCTTGGACGGCCCGCCGAAAAGCGGGATGAAAAATAAGACGAAGAACGCCAGACCAAACAACCCGAACACTATACTCGGAACGCCGGCAAGGGTGTTTATGCACATGCGAATAATCCTGATGACGATATTGTCCGAAGCGCACTCTACCAGGTAGGCTGCGGAAATTACTCCTAAAGGAAACACGAACAGCATCGCTAAAAGTGTCAGCAGCAGTGTCCCTAAAATCTCAGGCCCGACACCGCCGAAATAATGGCCGGGTGTGCTGTCATCGATAAAATACTGCCAGTAAAATTTTGGTCTGGGCAAAAGCATTTTGTCGAGGTTTTCCTGAACATAACCGAAAAGCGGTTCTAATTTTGTTCCGGCAAATTCCTCGGCTCTTGCAACGCGAATTTTAACCATCGGTTGGCCGGGCTTTTCCTGCATCCATTGCTCGGACCACAACAATTCATCTAAAAGTTTTTGAGCTAAATCCCATCGCGTGGCGCCGTATCTATCCATTGTCAAGGCCGGCAAAGATTGTCCTGGTTTTGGGCCTAAAAGACGAAAGATAATTTCTTCGATTTGCCGCAGTGACTCAGCATATTGCTGGCGCTTGTCCAAATCGATATTTCCGACTGATTGCAGGAAATCTTCAGCGAGTGTAAAGAACTCCGCTGCCGAAGTGTCAACGAAATGCTCGTTAAGACGATATTGCAGCACATAGTCGATGTTTTCTTTTATTACTTTTTTATCATTACTTTCAAAAGCAGTCTGGAGCTTGTCTCTCAACTCTCTCGCGAGTGAACGAATTTCCTGGTATTGCTCGTTGGTTACTCCCTTATATTGCAGCTCCTTGCCGAATTGACGATAAATCTGTTTTGTTCTGTCTATCAGTTCTTCGGTATCGATACCGTGTTTAAATTTGTCGATAGTCTCATATACGACTTTTCTAAAACTTTCCGTTTCGGAATTTTCAGCCTCGATACTCGTGGGATTTCCCCTGTTGTAAAGGTCGAGCTGCATTTTGCGGAATTCTGTTGTGTCTTCGAATATGACGGCCTTTGAGCCTCGCCAGACCATAGGGCCAAGCACAACCAAAAGCACCAGCGTAAGCAAGACAACGCTTGTCCCCGTAAGGAAGGTGAATACTTTATCAGCTATTTGGCGAATGACCGAACGCATAGTTTAGGATTTGCCTGCTTTCTTTTTAGCCGAGGCAAGAAAATATTCGCTTATGATATTAAGCAAGAATGTCATCGCTAAAAGCACAACGCCTATAGCGAAGAGAGACCAGTAATGAGGCGTGTCTTTGGGCGTCTCGCCCATATCGCCTGCTATTGTCGCGGTCATGGTACGAACAGATTGAGCCAGGTTCCACCATGGAGAAGGAATCTGTGCCGCGTTTCCTGAAGCCATCCAGACAACCATCGTTTCACCGATTGCCCGCATCATCCCCAATACAATCGCCGCGATGATTCCGCTGTGGGCCGCCGGCATAACTACCTTTACGATTGTCTCAAACCTCGTAGCACCCAAAGCATAAGATGCTTCGCGAAGCTCCCTGCCGACGGCTGATATCGAATCTTCCGCTACGCTGATAATAGTCGGCAAAGCCATTATAGAAAGAATAATCGAAGCGTTTAAGGCATTTGTGCCGGTTGTAAAGCCCCATTTAGTCTGCATCCAGGGGGCTAAAACGAGTACCGCGAAGAAGCCATAAGCCACTGACGGGATGGCTGCCAGAATTTCTATGACCGGTTTTATGAAATCCCTGATTTTTAAGGAGACGATATCACTCAAGAAAATCGCTGCCAAAATTCCAACAGGTACAGCGAATATAAGTGCCGCCAGCGTAACGTAGATTGAACCGACTATCAGGGACAATGCTCCGAATTTAGGTGTACCGGCTTCGGGATACCATGAACTGGTTGTCAGAAATTCGACTAAACTGAATTTCGTCAGGAATGGCAAAGCCTGGCGAATAACGAAAAAGAAAATGAGCAAGACTAAAAGGACAGAAGTACAGGTTATCAGGAAAAGAAACAAGCGTCCCAAATGGTGAAATAGAAAACCTTTGATGTCCTGTAAAGGCGTAAGAACCAGCGACTGATTTTTTAGACCAATCGCTGGTTCTAATTCTTCATTTAGAAGTGCTTTATCCATTTAATAGTTAGTTACCGGTACAAATCCTTTTGCTTCGATGATTTCCTGGCCGGTTTCAGTCAGGTAAAACGTGCAGAATTTATATGTCATACTGCCGGGTTTGGGATAGCCACTTGTGAACATAAACAACGGCCTGGCGACCGGATACTGACCTGTCGCGATAGTTTGTTTGGAGGGTAGAACATCATCGACTTTCAGGGTTTTGACATTGGCATCCAGAAAACCGATTCCCACATATCCGATGGCTCCAATGGTAGTCTTTACTCTGGCGTGTGCCTGCGGATTGGAATTTACATATTCAACTTTCGAACCCATCTCTTCTTTGTTCATTACAAGCTCGTGAAAGGTTTCGTAAGTACCCGAGGAACTATCTCGGCTGATTGCCACTATAGGTAAATCCGGCCCGCCAACCTCTTTCCAGTTTTCGATTTTGCCCTCGTAAATATCACGAATTTGAGAAGTGCTCAACTGCGTAACAGGATTCGAAGGATGAACAACAACGCAAACGCCATCCATCGCTACAACATGAGCCACGGGGAAAATTCCTCTTTCGACAGCAGTTTTGAATTCCTTATCCTTCATGAACCGGCTCATAGTGGCTATATCACATCGGCCGTCTATAAGTGCAGCCGCACCGTCGCCGCTTCCGGTTTTCTTGACTGTAATTTCCAATCCCGGATAATTACTCTTGAAGGCCTCGGCAAAGGCATCCACAATAGGCCCTACGGTTGTTGAACCTTCGATTTGCAGCGTTTGTGTTTCCGCCGCAGTTGCAGCTCCTGCTGAAACCAGCGCCAGCAAAATGACGGCAAATATAGATACTTTTTTCATTTTTAGTCTCCTTTCAAATTTATGATACACCTTTATTGTTAGAGTATTGTTAAATTCGTGTAAAACTTTCGTTAGCGAACAGGTTGACGCATTAGAATTTCAGAACCAAATCAGCCTGTAATCTTCTGTAACTGTCATCGTTGCTGCCGACTTTGTTAAGAAAATAGCTTAAGCCGGCCTGCAGATTTTTGGCCAACTGATACTTGAAACCGAAGTAGTGTCCTTTGCCGTCGGTTCCGCCGCCGATGAAATCGGAATCGTTAAACGCGCCTAAGACCGCGTCCGGTTGGAGGTCACGGTAGTTATAGTTTACTTCCCATGTGCCGGGGTCCTTGGCCTTGTTGAATCTGCCGCCGAGAAGCCAGCCTGTATCTGATGCGGCGACGTTCTTGACATAGCTGCCGTAAAGAGCGGCGGGCTTGTCCGCTATCGTAAAGCCGTATTCTCCAAAGGCCTCAAAAATATCGTAATCATTTGCGAAAGCACCGCCTGAAGAAGTATTACCGAAGAAGCTGTGAGACGTTGACGCCCATGTATTTTGGAGGTCGCCGTGTCCCTTTATGCTGCTGTAAGCGAAATAACTTACTCCGCCGAGCATATAATTTTTATTTTCAAATGTGTGTTTCAGATAAGTTTGAGCACCCCACAATGTCGTATCAGCCCCGGCAGAACTTTCATCTACCCAAAAACCGCCGCCGTTGACGTATAATTTGTCCGACTTACCGAATGGGATTTCGTAGGAAGCAGCGATACCTTCAGGATTCAGGTCATCGTCCCAGATGAGCTGGTTTCCGCCTGCTCTATAAAAAGGATTCTTCATTTTTCCGCCATAGACATTCAGTCCTTTTATCGACGACGGATGCCAGGTAAAGTATGCCAAATCCAGCCAAATGCTCTTGCTTGAAAAACCATCTTCCAGTGTTTGATTCGTGGAGACAGGGTCTGCTGAACCGCTTGCTATTCTTAATGTGGCGTCCCAGTCATCGTTGATTTTTGCGTCCACGCCGAGTCTGGCGCGTATCCTGTGCCGGGTTCGGCCCGCTCGCCAGTCACCGTTGGCCTGGGAATCGATGGATTCGTGCCGATATCGCAAATCTCCGCTGAATTTTACATTTTCAACCCATTTCAGATTGTCAGGCAGGACGCCGATTTGCTTGTTTTCTACCGCTTTTGAGATTTTTTCATCGACTTTTTCGTCCTGAATCTTTTGGGTTGCCTCCAACTGCTCAATCCGCTGTTGCATTTGCAGCAGCAATTTTTGCTGCTCGACCAGCTGAGTTTTCAACTCGCTGACATCATCAGCTCGTGCAGTTCCCGCGAAAACCATAGTCAACATCCATATTGCCAATACAGCTTTCTTCTTCATTTTGTACCTCCATAGAAATAATATTTGCACTTCCATTCTTCAGGCCAGTTCTGAAGAACTTTTCTGTGCGGAGGGTATTTGGAAGATGTTAGCTGGATGTGAGGTGTTTGTTAGAATTCTGTTTGCGGCGAGGAAATTCTTTATGCAAAATCGGTTAAAACAGCGGGTTTGTTATTAATAACTTCTGGAAAAACCTCTATATGCTTCGATTTTGCTTTCCCACTTGTGAGAGTCTATGCCGCAATGCAAATCGGCATCCCTGCCCCATAGTTCCTGCCACCATCTGCAAATGGATAGTAAAACCTTCATATCATCACTCCTATCAATCTTACTGTTGCTTTTAAGTATAAGTAATGATGTTAGAATAGTATGAGGACGGGGTTATAATTCTATTAATAAGGATAATTTTGTCAGCGGACAGGAGAAAATGAGAGCCTCGTATTTCAGTCAACAGGCAGATATATGGTAAATGCACTGCCGGAACCGAATTTGCTTTCGACGGTTACATAGCCCCCGTGGACCTGTGCGATGTGTTTTACGATTGCAAGGCCCAGTCCCGTG
>JAQTMR010000032.1 GCA_028714255.1 Phycisphaerae bacterium
GAGTTCGCTTGAATCCGGCGTTGAATCGGTGCCGAAGTAGACAATATGTGATGTGGCGCCGGTGCCGGCCGTCCAGCTAAGCGTTGGAGTTAAGCTGACATTTACCGTCCCACTGCCCGGACTCGGATTCGTCGCCTTACCCGGCGGAGGAGCTGATGCGGCTTGGACTACAAAGCCGATGATTGCCTGACGGTACGAAGTAGTATGTGTTGCGCTTGGTGTCTCATTTGCGCCGGTCGCAGCTTTGTGGCCGGTTACGCCAGTATGTCCATTGCTCCCAACTGATTGGTCGGTTCCTTCAATAAAACTGTTGTTTAATTCATATGAGCCGTTATTACCGCTAACAGCACCTAAAATTACCATATCCCCGTCGCTCGTGGCGAGCGGGTCGGTCGCGACTGTAGTTCCTGTACTTACGGTTGCGCTGTCAGTAGCTCCGATGATATTCGTTTGGTCAACGTTCTGCAGGAATATGCTGGCGTACGAAACGCTGCTGGGCGTGTCGCTCCATGTAGCAACAAAATTGCTGTTAGTGGCGGCCACAATGCCAGCCTCATTGAGAATGAATGCCGCAACGTAATTTCGATAGCTGCTCGTGCCGGTGACGATATCAATAACTTTGGTCATTGGTTGGCCGCCGTAAGTTACACTCACAGACGGAGCGACGTTATCTTCCCACTCCGTGATGAAAACCAAAACGCGGTCGGTTCCTGTTTCCTTTGCATGAGTTAAACCCGTCGCCCAGTTGCCGATTATTTCCACATCCGTAATAGATGGTGGTGGTATGTAAGTCGCTGTGTAGTTCTGGCTTGTCTGGTTTGCAGTAACATTACTATATGTTCTGTTGGTTGGGGTGAATGTATAACCGGATTTTGCCGGCGTAACAGTCCCTGACCAGCCCGAAGTGACCTCTGCACTGTAAAAACCACTCCCGTCGGTTGTTGGATTGCCCGGTAAACCATTCATCGTTACGCCCGACAAGGGTGAACCGCCGGATGTTATTGTGCCGGAAATGGTATAATTAACAGTGGTATAAATGGTAAAAACCGCGTCAGATGCATCTTTGCGGGTGTTTGCAGCTCCATCGTGTGCGACAGCCCTTATGAGACACACAGTTGAATCCACTGAAGGAATAGTCCAATTATAAGAACCGGTATTAGTCAGGCCGGTTGCGATTGTATTCCAGGAGGAACCATTATTGGTAGAATAATAGAGGTCAACGCTTGTAACGCTGACATCGTCGCTTGCGACCCAGTTTATTTGCTGCTGGATGCCAGCGGGTAATGACTCATCTCCATTGGGTGAAACGACCTCGATGGTAGGAACCGGAGTTGTAGGTGTATAAACGTGCTTTATTACACAGTGAATCGCGCCGGCTGCAGGGATAATTTCGCGACAATCAACCTGAATGATTTCATAACCCGGCATAGCCGATCCAAATGTGGATAATGCAGTCGCGTCTCTCGAGTCGCTATACCGCGGTATAAATACCTTATTATTTACAATTGCTGCGTTAGTATAGGTGTAATGGGTACCGCTGCTGTACCATGCGGGTACGCGATAGACGGTGTAACCCATTCCCTGCATAGCCGCTGCGGCGTTATTCGTTGTAGTTTGTTCACCGTAGGTGTTGGTTGAAAATTGGGAGATAAGAACTTTCTTGGGCCCAAGGGGCAGAAACCACATATCAATATGGCCTGTGCCGTCAACTGAAAGAGACAACCTTGGGAAAATTGTCAGGTTTACGTTGAAGTAATCTCTGAAGATTTCCTTTATATCATTTTCGGAGTATGAAGAGTTTTCTTCGAGAATTAAGGTGCTGCAAAAGGCGTTGCCGTCTGAAAAAGCGTGAAAGTTCCCGCCGCCGTGAGTCAAGCCGATATCATAATAGGGGTCGCTCCAGTAACTGGCAAGGTTCGCTGGCACGGCATTATCAGCTGGACGAGGACGGTTATAAGTGTGGTCCATTATGGCGTGGCCATTGTTCTCATAAAAGTAACGCGGGCCGTAGTCGCGAATCCAACAGTAGTCTGTGTTTATGGAAATGAACTCGACATTACTCATATTGGCGCCTGCGCCTTGCAGCGCAGAAGTAGCGCTACTCTGCTCAGTACCTTCTACCAATATCCAAACTTTAGCGTTAGTATCGGATTGACTGACCTCGGCGGCGAATGCTGTCAATAATGGGGTATATTGTTTCCATGTTATTAAAACACCGGCAAGATTCTCGTACTCGCCGGGTGTCCATGTCGCACCTGATGGTGGTGCCGTTGCCCCGGGAGGCGTGACGTAGAGCGGCTCAATTTCACCTTCTGCAAGCGGCTCCATTGTTGGGGCTTTAAGTGCCTCGATTGCCGCCTGTTCGTCAAGCCATTGCTGCTCTTCAGGTGTTATGTACCGAGGCAGGCCGTTGGGATAATTGGCTTCAATCGCAGCCAATACATCAGGTGGCATTGTAGCTGCATATACCTGAGCAGCCGATGCGAATATTAACAGGGCATACAAAGCCAGAAGGCCGACCGTAGTTCTTACTTTTGCTGTTGCCGAGAAACGTTTCATCACTTTTACCTCCCTAAATATTTTGGATAAAGAAGAATTTCATTTTTAGCCAGTTGCACCCAATGCGCAAATCCGACCTACACAACATCACTGCTAATTTGAAAACATCGAAAGGCCAGGTCCTCTTACAACCCGCCGGATTTCCTCATCCGTGAATAAAAAAACCGACAACTAAATATATAGCCGTCGGTTTATTAGTTTTATTTATATAAGAAGAACATTCGAAACAGGACTCCAATAACCCTGTTTCCTGCTTACAATTGAAGATAGACTTCCCCCTTTCCCCCCGCTAAGCTGGAAAGCTTGAAATGGCAATACGAAGAGCTTCCGCACCACTTCTCCTTCAATTTAACACGATATTATCGGAAATAAAGCCCGAAAACTTGTTTTAGCTTACCAAACTATCGGTAGCAAAGTCAAGAAAATTATTTTCATACGGCGGGCTGACAGGTTTCATGGTTTCTGACGTTATTTATACCAGCTTGTTGTTATTTTTTGGTAACAATATCAATGTGTTTCGTTCTTACGACTCTACCACGCTGGTCCGAATTCGGCAAAGTCCAGGAAATTGATAATGTTATCTTCATCTTTATAGAGGTCTCCCGGAACATCTGGGCCGGTCTTAAGCCAGTTTTCACACATTATCCAGAGGTCGTCAAACTCGATGAAGCCGTTACCATCGATGTCGGTTATCGGCGGCCAGTTGAGAAGTACCGCTGTCATAACTTCAAAGTTATCCAGATAAGCGTCGCCCATATCGAGAACAGCACCGGAGGAGCCGCCGCCAATAAACACATCGACTGGTAATTCCCATTGGCCTTGTGAGGGGCTGAGTGCTTGCCAGACATAGGCATTCTGGCTTCCGAATCCGGTGTGGCTTAAGTAGAAAAACTTCAAGGTCGAGTCATACGAAACATACAGTGTTCCATCGTTGAAAGTCCTGGGCTCCTTCTCAAATACTATGTTCCCGTTGATAACTGCCTCATAGTAGAAATATGATTTGTTGTTGTCGGAACCGGCTGATATTGAGACATAATTAGAGTCATCCCCAACATTCATTCCGACCCATCCGTCTACCTGACTGAGATTGCTGTAGTGGAAATCAACTTTGACTGCAAAATCTTTTGCCACGTCAAAATTCCAGCCATTGGCCTTGTAAAAAGCGGTTTTAGGGTCATCCTTCATCAGGCAATCAGCCAATGCGTTATACCAAATCCCTGCCATTTTCGCATAGCCGGTGTTATTGGGATGCAGGTAGTCGTACATATCAGTCCCGTAGTCTAATGCGTTTTCCATATCCACGACAATGAGGGAGTATCCCGCATTTATCCACTTCTGAGCAATATCCTCTAACAATAAATTATAGCTGTGAATCCTCGCATTGATAGTAGCATCATCTTTTGTAAGGATAATTTTCGCCAGGATAACTGTAATGTCAGGATTAAAATCATAGACTATCTCAAGGGTTTCATTAGCATCTTGGGCGTAAGTGGCAATATCGTCTCCTAATCTTAAATTGTTGGTTCCTATATGATAAAGAATAATCTCCGGTTGATAGGCAAATAACCAATATCCAGTGGGACCGACCAGTCTCTGATTTAACCATAACGCTGTCTCTCCTGGGTGTCCCTCATGCTGAGGGTCTAGAAAATCACCATTGGTTAAGCTGCCTACGAAGTCGAAATTGCAATCTGCAGCTGTTAGGACTTGATATAAAGGCTTGCGGTAGCCGTTATAATTCGTCGAACCTATGCCATAGGTTATAGAATCACCCAAAGGCATTATTTTTACGACCTCATCGGCTATCGTTAGAACTGAAAAGCAATCCAGCAAAACTATGCTTATCGCAATCAGCCTCAATATTCGCTTTTGCTTCAATCTTTCTATAGTCAGTTCCTCCCTTAGTTTTTTCGCGCAGCCGTACCCAAATCGCAAATTTCCCTTGATACATCCTTGTATGGAAATACGAACAAATCGGGTTTTGCGATCTGTTCAGTCCCCTCATCCGTGAGCATAAACCAACTGCGCCACCGTCTATGGCGGCTTTTGGCTCTACCCGAATAAAAACCAGCAGAACCTTTTCCAAAATCTCCCTTTTTGGAATTTCTCATTGTATCTTATTGGAGATGAAATTACAAGAGAAAATATTATGGGACCTTTGAAAAAGTGGGGAAATTCTTGATTTGCGTGCGGCGTATGATTTGATATTATATAGTATCATATTCGAACATTCCATGCTTTTGGGTTAGTTAGAAATGGCGGTTTTTTGCTAACGGAATAACAATTATGCAAAAAGACAGAGACCTATCGTTTGATGCGTTTCGGGGAGCTGCCATAATTGCTGTTATTGCAATACATGCGAGTGCTACAGGTTTTTCTTGGAGGCATTCAACTGCTGGGGAGTGGAATTTCTTTTTTCTTATTACCTATCGCCAATTATTAAGTTTTGCTGTGCCGGCGTTTATTTTCATTTCCGGGTATTGGTCGTCAAAGGAACAGATAAGATCTTTGAGGGACTATAAAACTTTTTTGATGAAAAGGCTCTCGCGGGTTCTTGTCCCCTATTTCTTATGGTCGTTTATTTTACTTGGATACGAAGCTGTTAAGACATATGACGTTAATGTGTATGGAATAGTATTCAAACTCCTCACAGGCAGCGCATGCCAGGGTTATTTTTTTATCTTAATGATTATTCAACTTTACATAATGACCCCCCTTTTAATGTATGTCAATCGTAAGCGATATGGGTTAACATTGGTTCTTGTATTAAATATAATAAGTCTGTTTGTTTTGTATCTTTCCAGGGTGTATAACGTTATTGGTCGTGTTCCGGCTGCGCTTCCCTTTTATTCCTGGATTATCTTTTATGAAATCGGCTTGTTGGTAGGAAGCCGTGGCGAAAAAATATCCACGTCACAACGTACACGTTTTCTTATTTTGCCTGTTTTGTTGGTTTCCCTGTTGGTTTCAGAGCTGGAGGGGATGATTCTATTATTGAGATATGACAATCTGAATTTTGCAGTTTCTGCGATAAAGTATTCTTCGGTTTTTTATTCTGTATGCATAATTTTCGGATTTCTTTTTTTAAGGAAAAACGTCAAATATTGGCCAAAATCTTTAGTCTTGATGGGCAATTATTCTTTCGGAATATACCTTATACACTTTCCTATCCTTGACAGGGTTTCTGACATCTTTAAAAGATGTAGTATCTATTCGTTTCAACCATTATATCAACTTGCCGTTGTTTTGATGACAATATCGATATGTTTCGTTCTTATAGGTATTAGTCGGAAGCTTTTTGCGGCATCTTTCTGCCACAGGATATTGGGTTTTTGATATTATAAAAACGGCCTGCAGTAGTGTTCCTGCAGGCCGTTGATTGTTAATCCATCGAGTTTTTATA
>JAQTMR010000033.1 GCA_028714255.1 Phycisphaerae bacterium
AAAACTTCTACGATTAAGGCAAAAGCGGAACACATCAACGATTTTGTGAAAGCAATAGAAGGATCAGGTTTATCCGGCAACAATGCTATTTTTCTCAAAACGCCAAATAACAGTTTCGACAAAAATCTTGAGGCCTTAAAAACTTTGCAATGCCGTTTGGAAACCATAAAAACAATGGATGTCAATTCGTTCCAGTATCAACAGGCCATTCAACAAATTACAGCACAGGAACAAGGTGAAGCACAGGCAATGATAGACGTATTTCAGGGAATCTGGCTTCTTGAAAACTATCCATTAGCTTGGAATTGGATACGCACTGTTTTTGCGAGTATAATTGTAACTCTTAGTTTAGTTGGCATATTTTGTATTGCATTTTGGTATTTCGATTTTTAGTCTTACCGCCTGACATTACAAGAATTTATCGAAGCGTATAAGTAAGAAATTGTCAGGGGCGGCGCGGGATGCTTAACCTTAATAACGAATACGATTCTGTTTGAGTTACTAAGAAAGTCCAAAAAGGCCGAAGCGTTCGCCCCTGATTTTATTAAATAGGAGATATATGAGAACGATTGAACAAATAAAAGCAATGTTAAAGGGGTCGATAAACGATTCCGGTCAGGACGGATTACACGCAACATATCGCACGCAGGGCATTACTTATACAATCCAATTTAGTTGGGGCGAAGGGTGGGAACACGCCAGCGTGTCAATACCGCAAATAAAGAGAACGCCAACTTGGGGCGAGATGTGTATGGTGAAGGACTTGTTCTGGTTGCCCGAAGAAACAGTTGTGCAATATCATCCCGCAAAACAAAAGTATGTGAATATGCACAACTACTGCTTACACCTTTGGCGGCCTATCGCTGAAAAACTGCCTGCGCCGCCAACATTTATGATATAAAGACAGCCAATAATCTTTCGACTACTGGCTGCCGAAGAAGAGGAGATTGAAAAAGCGATGCGATTTATAGTTTTATAATTTGCTCGTTTTCAATTCCTTCGCTTACTTGAAAAGCAGCGCCAAAAATAAAAGCGTTACGCATAGACATAAAAAGGCCAATACCCGATTGCCGTCAATCCATTGCAGAATAGCGGCCCCGTAAAGCAGCATGTAAGCAGTTAATTTGTTCATACAGTAGTACCTCCGCCGTTCTTTGTTTCGAGCATTCCTAATTTGTGTTCGTCCTCCGAATACATCGTCTGATTCTTATAGAGACCCATTACATACGCGCCTGCTATCGCTGCTATCACCGAATAAGCGGCAGTAGCTTCGGCAATCTTGACTTCAAATTCCTTTTGAACTATTGTGGTCGTTGCCGCTATAACATCCAACTCGACTTTCTGGTCTTTCAGTTTTCCTAAAGTAGTAAACCATCCCGTCTTGACTTTTTCCGTTGGTGCGATAAGTTTTTGCGCAGTTGGTGATGGTTGCGCGGCAGGCCAAACCTGCTGCAATATACCCGTAACGGCCGCTATTCCCAAAATGACAATCAAAACACCAATTAACGCAACGCCTGTTTTTTTAATCATTTTCGCTTCTCCTTTTTCTCTTTCAATAACAATTTTCTTTTCAAAACTATCTTTGCGTAACAGTCCTTACAGGGGTAACGATTTTCGGCATTTTCAATACCCAAATCGACGAAGCCCATCCTGTCAGGATGCTCGGCACAACGGAAATATGTTTTAAATTCGTTCATTTTTTTATAAACCAATCGACTACCGCAACGATGGCTCCCACTACAATACCGGTAATTACGTTAGAAACGGTCGTTTTTGTTCGAGCGTCTTTCTTGACGGTACAGTTGGCCTCGTGAAGCGCAATTTCCTTTTGGATATACTGCTTGGTTATTTCCATATATTTTTCAGCGGTCTTTATACTAATCAACTCGGCCAAAGTTTCGATTTCCCTGCTATCCATCATTGAGTTTCCTTTACTTCTTTACTGTGTCGGACTTCTGTTTAACTACTGTTCTTGCAACTTCTTTTGCAATGTCAATCATATCCCGAACCATTTTTTCCTTCTTGTCGTCAGACAACCTGCTGCCCATTATACGTTCAATGTTAATTTTGTTAAGCCCTTTTGTGGTTAATTGTTTGTATTTGGCGAATCTTTCGTCGTTCATAGTCCAGTCACCAGACCTGCGACTCAATCCAAGGGATATACCATACCTGTCCAGTGCCGAACGCATAGCCGGATTGAGTTTTCCGTAAACCTCTTTTCCGGCTTTCTTTTGCTCGACAATCGTTTTGGCGATATATTTGTAATTGCTTTCTCGTTGCGCGTTTTCGACCTTGACGGCCTTTTCCGCGTCCCGTATTTCCTGATATTTCGCACGCAAAACTTTCTGATGCAATGGGCCTAAATCTTCCCAATTCTTTTGGAAGGCCTGTTGCGCGAATTTGTCTCTGAGCAATTCTATTTCGGGTTTAGGATAACTGCCCTGCGCGGTCGCAAATCTGGCCGCTATCGCTTTAGCAGTGGACTGCCCGCCGATTTGTTCTTTCGGTATTGCGCCTGCCTTAGCCAAAATCCTGTCGCTGATATTCAATGCCTGCGGAGCGATACTGCCGAATGTTCCTTTGGCAAATGCCTCGACTTTCATAGGCGAAGCGCCCACGCCGCCGCCTATCTTTCTGGCCGTTCCGGAGGTGTAGGGCCTTACTTGCTGTTCAGGCTCTAATCCTTGCAGACTTTCCGGTATTATTGGCTTGCCCGTAAATAGGTTTGTGTTGGTATAAGATTCGAGCGTCGGCTTGATAATCTGCGGAGTAAGCGACGACATCATGCTTTCCTTCGTAGGATTTATCGGCGATACAGTTCCTACCAACGCCTTCGCAACGTCTTTAACGCTAACAGGGTCGAGTCCGTAAGCTTGCTCGATAGGCCGCCTTGCCATTGACGCTATGTTGTTTATTTCCTGACTAAGTGGAATTTTGATAACATTCCACTTGCCGTCCTTGTTCCTGGTCGGGTTCGGCGGAACGATGATGATGTTATTCTCCTTCTCCCATTCTTCTATGTCCTCGTAAGCCGCCCGTCTTTTATCGTCTGATAAATTCCACGCTGTCGCAATCGCAACCGGCGTGAATACCACCAATGCCATTTTTGTGGCCGTCCCTATAGGTCTTTCCCCGAAATTCCTTACGAAGGTTCGAGTTCCCTGAATGTTGGCATTTATGTAAAGGAAACCGGCATTTAAGACCGTCCCCCATTCGCCCCGTCTGGCAAAGTTTACGGTATTTTCCCTCGCCGCTCTTGACGCTAAAATTTGGGCAGCAGCTTCGCTTCGACCCTCCTTCATTGCGCCCTGTTTAGTACCTTTATATGCCTGTATTCTTGTTAATTCCTCTCCCCTATTGACTATATTTTCAGCCGCACGAAGAAGCTCTTGCGGTCTAATCGCGGTATAAAGTATTTTGCTGCCGACATTCCTGCCCGCGCGGATTCGCTTAACCGACAATGGCGTCTGATTTCTTGCAATATCAAAAGATGTCCCCAGTGAACCGTTTCGAGCCATTTCTTTATAGACTTCGCCGTGTCCTGCCGCAGTAAATAACGCCTTTATGAATACCGCCGGATTTGCTATTGAAGTGCGCAGTGCGTGTTTTGCATTTATAGTGTTTGTAACTTGGTCTTTTGCTACGTTAGCGGCGATAAAGGGTAGATTTAATCCGGTAATGCCCAATTTGGCAATCCTGACCGGCGCAGCGAATATCCTGCCGAGAACGCCTAACTGCTGAACATTGAGAGCTTTTGCGGCATTAGCAATTTCAGGAGTAGTCTCGTAAATCTCTTTTATACCATCTTTTAGCACGCTAAACGTAGATTTGCCCCTGCTTTCCGCGTCTTTCAATAATCTCGCCTCGTCCATCAAACTTATTCTGTGTTCTTTTATGTTATCAAATTCATATTTCAGGTTTTCAATTTTATTTAATAGCGGAGCGATTTTATTTTCCCGCGTAGCAACCATTTTTTTGAGTTTATTGATTTTAATGTTTGGTTCGCTTATCAACATCTTAACTATACTTCTAACATCCCTTGTTTTAAGTTCGCTTAGTCGCTCAATCAAAATATCGGGCGTTGCCAGCCCCCGTTTCCTTACTGCCTCCCCCAGCCCTCTTTTTTCAAGTTTATTTATTTCGGAACCTAAAACCCGAAGCCGTTTAGAATTAGCCGAGAGAAATCTTTCAATCTTTTTCTGTAACGGTTTTAATTCTTTAGCCTGCCCAAACAAGTCGATTCTTGCTTTGACATTTTCGGCAGTTCTCAACGGGATAATATCAAAGGGATTACCCGGAAGGTCTTTGTAGGCAGCTAACATTCCAGCAGCTTTATTCTTTTCTCCCTGTTGAAAAGTTTCAGCAGTTTTTTCTAACAAAGATGTTATGGGACTTTCAATTTCTCTTTCGGAACCAGCGAGTTTTTGAACAACGGTTTGCTTTGAAAGAGAAGCAATCGCCTTTGAGCCGCCAAGTTGCCCACTTGCTTCCAGTTCGTTAAAAATTCGTTTTATAGGTACATAGTCTGGATAGCGTTCTTTAAGCATTGTCGCAACTTCTTTGCTGACCAGACCGGATTCGACTGAATAATCCAGAAGCTTTTTAGAGTAATCACTTACTATTTTTGCTTGCCCTTCATACTTCGGAGCAAATTCCTTAATCAATGCGGAATCTTTTGCCAAATCTCTGCCTGTTTTTATGCCTCTTGACTCTACAGCCTGTGCGTGCTTGGCAATCATATACTGGTCAAGGTTATTGAGATTATCAACTTTCTTGATAACTATTTCTAAACCATTATCCCTTGCGAATTGTCCCGCCATGGTTGGCGAGCGTAACACCCTATCAATCTGGTTAGTGATATGCGATTCTGGCAAAACCTCATAACCACCTTTTTTCTGTGCGGTTCTTAATGTATCTTCGATAGGTGCGGCGAAATCGACCAGTTTACGTTTTACCGTTCTGTAAAATTCCTTAG
>JAQTMR010000034.1 GCA_028714255.1 Phycisphaerae bacterium
GTATCAATCGCGGCAGGTTTTTCAGCTTCGAGGAAATAGAACAAATTAAAAAGAGCAAAAAATGGTGGGAAAAAACCGGCAAAACAGTCAGTTGATAAACAAAGTAGCGGAAGTTTACGACTGGCTCAATTCGCAAATCAAAGACCACGAAAATTCGGCGGGGCGATGCTGCGCCTGCGGCAAATGCTGTGACTTCGAGAGCTTCGGCCATAAACTTTTTGTTACTTCACCTGAAATGATATACCTGACTGAAAAGTTAGGTGCGGAAAACATAAAGTCTATGAAAAAAGGTATATGTCCCTATAGCCTTGACGATAAATGCACCATATATGAATTTCGTTTTGCAGGCTGCAGAATTTTCTCATGTAAAGGCGATGCGGATTTTCAAAGCAGACTAAGCGAGGAAGTCTCGAAGAAATTCAAGGCAATCTGCGAGCAATTCCTGATTCCCTACCGCTACAGCGATTTGGCGACCGCGTTGAATGAATTGGTTGTCGATTAATATTTGTCAATCGGCTGGGAGATATTGTCCTGCTGGTTGCTAAGATTGATGAATTTCACCCCGCCCGATAGAGAGCCGTATTCTTTGTAATACGCGTAAAGCTTGGCAAGTTTCTCCTCATCCATCGCTTCGAGGTACCGCTGCCACGTGCCGAACTCGGCGCCCCAGATGATTTCGGTGCCGTCCTTCGAGTAGAGAATGATATGCGGCAGTTGCCTGTTTTTTCGGCCTGCGAAATTGCTCACGTCAATACGGTCAATCTCATAAAGCAAAGGCTTGTCGGGCGTGACAGATTTATCCATCTGGTCGAGCTTGGTTAGTATAGTTACTGCCGCGGCAAGGTCATCGCTTTGCCATGCCTCGCCCGGCGGCGGTGTTCTTGCTGACGATAGCCCTTCTATCTTTACGATGGGTAAATTATACAGCGGCACAAAATCGAGCACGACCATCTCGGAGTCCACGTAAAAACTTCGTGAGCCTGATTTGACCATCGCTACGGGTTTTCGCCACTTAGCTTCTATCAGCAGACGCTCGTGTGTGGTTTGCACTTTTACATCGTCCAGCCATGCTACGGACGCGAGGTTTTCCGCCACCGTTTGCGCGATATTTTCATCGAGTTTAAAGTTTTTTCCGCCTGCGGCCATGCGGATTCTCGCCTTTAACTCGCTGCTTGCCCATTCGGGGACATCCACCAGCTCCAGAGGTCCTATGCCTGCGGGCCTGGCGGTTTTTATATATTTCTGCGCAAAGTAAAGAGACACGCCCGCTGCTGCTAAAACGCAGATTATCCCGAATATTTTCAGAGCGCCTGTTACGCTTGGCCGATAAGTCCGCTGCTTTTTCTTTGCGGAGCTGCGGAGCTTAAACGACACTCTCTTTGTTTTGGATTTTATTTTTTTCTTTCTGCTCATCAGATTGGTTTTAATCGTTAGTATTTATTGAAGAGTATTCGGTTCTTTTATTCTTCAGTGCAGCTTCAATTATTTTTATGCACAAATCGCTCATTGAAATATCCGCCTTGGCTGCTGCCTTGGGCAGAAGCGAATGGCTCGTCATGCCCGGAATAGAGTTGGCTTCGAGCGCGTAAATAGCTTCGTCGGGGCTGATGATAAAATCTATTCTCGCAAAGTGCTTTAGCCCGAGTGCGTTGAAACATTCAATCGCGGCGGCTTCTATTTTTTCCGTCAGCGAATGGTCATCGATGGTATCGAAAAGGAACTGCGTCCGGTCGTCGACGTATTTCGCGTGATAATCATAGAAGCTGGTACTGCTTTTAATCTCGATAATCGGCAGCACCCGGCCAAGCAGCACGCCGACGGTTATTTCACGTCCTGCTATATATTCTTCAATCATACAATCGCCGAACTTCTCTGCGCATTTTCGCGCTTCTTCCAGAGCGGTTCTTGGATTATCAGTTATGGTAACGCCGACACTGCTTCCCTGTGTTATGGGTTTTACCACATATTTGTCCGCAAATTTTTCAAGCTTAGCGAGGTTGGTATCGCCTTTGAATTCAACCGCTGCAGGTGTGAGTACGCCGGCTTTGGCAAAGGCTTTTTTGCTCGCCATTTTGTCGAAGGCCAATCTGCTTGCCTTTGGCCCGCTGCCGGTATAGCAAAGCTTTTTGTTTTCGAGTATTTGTTGTAATCGACCGTCTTCGCCGAACATGCCGTGCAGCGCAAGAAAAAATACGTCGATGCTGTCGTCATCGAGAACATCCAGATTGTCGGGCCCGATATCGCAGGTTACCGCGTCCATGCCTGCTTCTTTTAGCGCCCTGGCTACGCATCCTCCGCTCTGGATACTGATGTCACGCTCGGCCCCAATGCCGCCCATAAGAACGGCTGTTTTTAACGGGTGCCTGGTTAAAGGTGATTGAGAGCCTGCCGAAGATTCAGAGGTCATTATTAATCCCAGATTTCGATTTCAAGTTCCAGCTCGATGTCGAACTGTTCTTTAACTCTTTCTTTTATGGCGTCTATCAGTCTTACGACGTCCCGGCTTTTGCATCCCTGTTCTGCGATTATGAAATTTGCGTGTTTCTCGCTGACGACGGCACCGCCGATTTGCAGAGCCTTCAGCCCGGCCCGGTCAATCAGTACCCCGGCGGAGACGCCTCTCGGGTTCTTGAATACACAGCCGCAGTTTCGCGTATTTAACGGCTGGCTGTTCTTCTTATAAATCCAGATTTCCTTTACCGTCCGCATAATCTGTTCAGGTTCGCCGCCGACCAGATTTAGCGTTGCATTTAATATGAATTGAGCGGTGATGTTCGAGCTGCGGTAATCGAAAACAAGTTCGGGTTTGCTCTTTTCGAAGACATTACCCTGGCTGTCCATCAGTGTTACGGTTTCCGTAGCTGTGCCGATATCTCCGAAATTGCCGCCGGCGTTCATTTTTATCGCTCCGCCTACCGAGCCGGGTATGCCTGTCAGCGCTTCAAGGCCTGACAGACCTTTTTTCACGCAGGTCAGTACCAGCTCGTTCAACTTTGCGCCCGCCCAAGCGGTGAGCTGTTCGCCGTCGAATTGCGTCTGTGCGAAATTTTCCGCGTCGAGTTTTATCACCGCCGCCCGCAGGCCGTCGTCGTTGATGAGCAGGTTGGAGCCGAAGCCCAGCGCATAAATTGGAATGTTATTTTCGCTGCACCGCTGTACCACGGTCTTGAGCTGTTCGACTGTTTCGGGTCTTATAAAATAATCCGCAGGCCCGCCTAAGCCGTACCAGGTGTCCCTGGCTAATGGATAATTCGTTTTAACTATTTTTTCTAAGCCACTGAATATATTCATCTGCTACCTTCCAAATATCGCCTGCGCCCATAGTAACTACGAGCTCATCGGCGGCAACATTGTTCTTCAAATAATCGCAGATTCGGCTGAAATCATCGATGAACATCGCCTCGGTGCCGTTGGCCCGTATTTTATCAACTAAAACCTCTGCGTTAACTTCTTTTTTGGATGCTTCACTGTCGCGGACGAAATAAATCTCCGGCATAATAATTATATCGGCAAGCTTAAAGCTTTCCGCGAAATCATCAAGCAAAAATCTCGTCCTGCTGTATTGGTGTGGCTGAAAGATGCACCAGATTCGCTTCGGCTGATACTTCTGGCGTATGGCCGCCAGCGACGCCCTGATTTCGGTCGGATGATGGGCGTAATCGTCGAGAACCGTAATCTGGCTTACTTTGCCTTTCAGCATCAATCTGCGCTCGACTCCGGTAAAACCCGCCAGCAGCGGCAATATCTCCTCGGCCGGTATCCCAGCGTTAATCGCAATAGCTGTTACCGCAAGGGCGTTCATGACGTTGTGTTTGCCGGGCAGGCTGATTTTGGCCGCACCTAATAATTTACCATTATGATAAATATCGAAGGTATAGAGTCCGTTATTTAGCAGAAGATTTTTGGCGTAGAAGTTACAATTTTCATCGAGCCCGAAGGTCTCACAACGCCTGTCACTCGGTAATTGCCGGATGACCTTGGCAACATTTGCATCCTGACCGTTTGCAATCAGTACGCCGTCGGGTTTTGTACCATTTGCGAACTCTTTGAACGTCTCGACTATTTCAGCTTCGTCTTTATAGTAATCGAGATGGTCGGCCTCGATATTTAATATACAGGCGATTTTCGGTTTTAAGTTTAGAAAACTCCTGTCATATTCGCAGGCTTCAGCTACGAACCATTTGCCGTCCGCGATTCCGGACGAGCTTTCCAACTGGCTGATTTTTGCCCCGATGATAAAATTCGGCTCTGCTCCCGCCTGTTCGAGCAGTTGGACAAGCCAGCCGCTGGTTGTGCTTTTGCCGTGAGTTCCGCTTATGGCTATGCCGTCGTAGAGGCCCATTATCTCGCCGAGCATCTGGGCGTATTTATAAACCTTCAATCCCTTTTGCCGGGCCAATTTCAGTTCCGGATTGTCTTCTCCAACGGCTGCCGAGATGACTACCGCGTCCGTTTTCGGGTCGAGGTTCTCTGCTCGGTGTCCGATTTTTATATCGGCGCCGGCCTCGATGAGTTTTTCCGTTATCTCGCCCGGTATCTGGTCAGAGCCGGTCACAATTGCTTTATGTTTTATCAAAAGCTGCGCCAGCCCGCTCATCCCGATGCCGCCTGCTCCGATGAAATGGAACCGTTTGCCTTCTACGCCCACTTTTTTACCGCTTCCCACGACCTCGTATTTATGAACCGCCTTGATTTTTCCCGGGCGGGTTTCTATCGCCTGATGTTTCATAGCTTCCTTTCTGCATCAACAAAGTTGCAGGCAGTTTATCACGCCGGCCGGTCGAAAAAAAGAAAAAAAGGCAAACCTGTTTTTTTATCGCGGAATATCTCTTTAGGAAGTGAAAACAACCTGACCGACCATTTTTATATGGTCGCCAATACGCCTTTCACATAACCAACCGATTCCGTCACTCCCGGC
>JAQTMR010000035.1 GCA_028714255.1 Phycisphaerae bacterium
CCTGTTTTCTGGAAATTGATCATTTATTGTCAGGCAATGCAGGTTTTTGTTTCGCCTTTAAAAATTTTGAGCTTTTAGAAGTTATAACACTTTCGCCTGTCCGTTTTTCTATTTCTAATCTCGCTTTCTTTGCCGCCGTTCCTCCTTCTCTGGCAATTTGTTTATTGCCTTCCAGACTTTTTGGCTTTTTCTTTTTGGATATTGTTGTTGTCGAAACTTCAGCAAGCATATTCAAAACCAGTTCGAGATTTGTCATATTATCCCGCAAATTTTCTTTCTTAAGCCCTTTAAGTTTTTTATACTCTTTTACACTTCTTTCCGCCCACGCTCTTGTAATCTCATCCGTCAATATCGCGTACTCCAGACCCTCTTTCATACCACGTTCGTGCCATTCATCAGTCAATTCTTTACGGACCTCGATACTCTTTAATCGTTGATTTATCCACTCTCTCGAATAACCTTTTTGCAGGTACGTTTTCATCGCCCTGTCAAAAGCCAGTTCCGGGTCTTCGGTTTCTTCTATACGCTCATATCCGACCTTCGCAAGCCACAATTTAAATGGCTCAGCCTTTGGAGAAGGAATTGACTGAATTACACGAAGCAAATCTTCCGTAGAAAAACAGTCTGTTTCCCTTAATTTCCCGTCAGAGGCAGTCATTTTCAACTGTACGATTTTTTCGTACACTTCGCTGCCCTCGTTTTTCAACTTCCCTTTTAAATCACTCCAATATCGCCTCGGAATGCTTGAGTCTGTCAATGTTTCGATAACATCTATAATGGAAAAATACCAAAGCTCCTTTTTTTCGTCATAAAATCGGCGAATTTGCTTCTGATTAAATAAAACTATTGAATGTGATTTGCCCATTTTTACACTTCCTTCGTTCCATCTACATCCACCATTTTGCTATGTTCTGACTTTTCCATGCAATATTTGCAAATCTTGCAATCAGAATTTTATCCTTCCATTTCAAACAAGGGCAACTGACCGCCGATAATCAGTGATTTGACATAACTTGTGGCGATAAATTTTCTAAGTCCCATCGCATTAAAATCCGCTGCAAAATATTTAAAGAAATTGCTTTCAAAAGGATCGTCGCAGTTGCAATACACAACTTTGCCACGAAACTGATTTTTGTAGTGTTTTAGCTCCTTTTCAATATCAACAAATTGAGTGTAAAACTCGTCCTTCTTGGGATTTTTAGCAGAACGCAGGTTTTTGTTTGATGATGATTTGGCCATATTCAATACTTCCTCTTAAAACCACCCCATTTTACCAGCAAACTAAATAACCACAATCATTAAAAACCTGTTTGCCCCAGCGGCTCCTCCAACTAACGACCAGTGACTAATCTCCCCTGACCCCCGAACAAAATGGAGACGGAGGGAATCGAACCCTCATTCCCGCAATGCGATTGCGGTGTGTTCCCGTTACACTACGTCCCCAAAGTCACTGGTAATTAGTAAACTGGTAATTAGTAATTTACTTATCGGCTTAACCAGTTACCAAACTCAAAAATCCCAATTCTCATAGCAGAGGATATTATCTATCGGCTCTCTCGGTCTGTGGGTCTCTTTATCCGCCGGATAGCCAAGTGCCATAAGCTCAATTATAGCAACGTCTTGCGGGATTTCCAATAATTTCCTGATTTTCTTCGACTCGAACGACCCAATCCAGCAAGTTGCCAATCCTAACTCTGTCGCCTGCAGGCAGATATGTTCGAGTGCGATTGCCACATCGATAGGCCCCGCCGGCTGCCCGCACTTCATAACGTAGTCGCTGTTACTGCACGCAGCTATCATAACTCCTGCTTTGTCAAAAACTTCCGGATGATTAGTGCTATCGGCTACCTGCTGCTTTTTATCTTTATCTCTGACTACCACAAATCGCCAGTCCTGCATATTCTTAGCCGAAGGCGCAAGCCTTGTTGCCTCGAAGATTAGGTCGAGCTTTTCCTGTTCTATTGGCTTATCTATATATGCCCTGCACGAATATCGCCTGCGTATAACTTCAAGCACCGCCATAAAATAACCCTTAAAAACTATTAATCCTGTTTATCGGCGTAAATATAAAACTTCAAAAACATTGACGCAAGCACTAAAAATATGTATTTTATAACCTAACGAAGGGCGATTAGCTCAGTTGGCTAGAGCGCGTGCCTTACACGCACGATGTCACAGGTTCAAGTCCTGTATCGCCCAGTTTAGAGCGGTTTCATTAGTGTTGTGAGAGAGAGGTTAACGCTGAAAACTTACCATACCCGGGCCAATTCGGCAAAATCCAGGAAATTGACGATGTTATCTTCATCTTTGTAGAGGTCTCCCGGAACATTCGGGCCGGTCATAAGCCAGTTTTCGTGGATTATCTCAATATCACCCCAGTTAATAAATCCATCAGTATCAAGGTCGTAAATACTGATGTCTTTATAGTCCTGCTCGGGCAAATCAGCAGCTACATTGCTATAAATCCGCTCAGAAGGTCCAAACAAACACCCATCTTTTACCGGTGCAACCTTGCCGAACCAGTTGTGAACAACCGGAACCTCATAGTAACCATTCGGGTCGGTTGTGTCGCTGTCTCCGCTAAAATCTAACGTAACTGTCACACCTTCTATTGGCGTATCATCCGCTCTGCGAACGTGGCCTGAAATCGTATTAACGAAGGTTGTAAATGCAACTGCTGAGTGAGCTATAGCACAGTTGCTGTCTGTAAGATTCCAGCCGACCGTTGCAACTTCGGCTAAACTTACAGGTTTAATGCTGCCGGCCGTTGCAATATTATTCCCATCTATATTGAATTCAGTTATCTGGTTGACGTCAGCAGTAAGTGTTCCGTTACTGCCGCAACCAACAATATCAATAATCCAGGCGCCATCAGCCTCGATGGTGATGTCGGTGGATATACTGTTTGCATCCTGAGTTGAATTTGTGGCAACGGCAAGCGGGGGTTCCTGGTCGATACCGTTGAGTGTAACAGCGCCGCCGCATCTTTTGTTTACATTGGCTGCAAAGTTAATATCGAGTCTGTAATCATCCGCAGCAGGCAAATCGTTCTCGAGCAGATAAAACAACTGCGTCATCACATACGTACCATCGGAGAAAGCCAGCTGCTTCGAATCAGCTGCTTCATACATAACTACGCCGTTGTATTTAACACTATCTGTTGCAAGGTCGCATGGATCATCATCTTCGCCGCAGACGCCTACAACAAGAACCCGGTTATTGCCGTCAGGGATGTCATAACGCCAGGTTAGGACAGTACCTTCAGAATCGCTGGAGAAACTGTTGGTGTTCGGTAGGGCCAGGGTGTTTATGCCTTCAGCAAAGCGAGTTCCCAGTGTTACTGTTCCACCTGTGGTATAATGTATATTGTCGGTTTTCAAAGGCAGGTCATCTGTATCGACAAGGGCCGTATTTGCTATCGTTTGGCTGCCATTCGCTTGTGCCTGTCGGACAATATCTCCCCACGTCCAGACGGGCGATTGTGATATCCGACCGATTACAAACGGCAAATCAGGTACAGCAAGGTCGGTTCGGACATATTGGATAAAATTGGCCAGATTCTGTTGATATTCCTGGGCGTGTTCCAAAGTGGATTGAGACTCCCACGCATCGGACTCACCCTGCATCCAGATCATACCGACTATCTCTGGCTCACTAATCGACAGCAGCGCATTATTGACCGCGTTCATAAAGTTTATATACTGAACACCGCTGATAGGTCGCCAATCATACCAAAGGCTTGTTCCGCTGACGGCATATTTGATAAAAATTATATCTTCGTCTGGTTGAGCATCAACAATATCACGGCAGAATGTAATCTCTGGTCCAAAACAACTGCTGTTGCCGCCAAGGCCTGGCCGCAGATAGGTCCAGACGCCGCCCCAGTAAATCTGAATGTCTGGTCGCGGTTGTTGTAACTCCAGCGGCAGATCGCTATTGGAACACCATCCAACCATATTTGACTGGCCGGCAAGCAGGAAAACTTTGGTTGTCCCAGCCTGACAAATTGAAGTGCCCGATACCGGCACAACCGCTAAAATAAGAATTATTATTCTTCCCCAAATTGAGTACAACACCGATTTGTATTTTACGCCTGTCATAATGCTCATATCCTTGAAAACTTCTAACAGCCGGTTCTACAGTATCGTCATTTTGAGAACAAGCTGAGTTGAAGTGATTGCAGAATCCAATACGGTGCCGTTGCGAATAATCTTATACCTGTGTCAAATGCAAATATATGTATGTCTTTCTGCAACATGACTCTTGTTCCTGCTAACGCAAGTAACTAAAGACAAATAGCGCTTCAAAAAAGCAGAACCGGTGAGTTTTCTCTTCCCCCAAGTTTGGCTTCTTATTATAGCACAGTTTAGGGTTTAATGCAAGCACAAAATTATTTTTTTTCAAGAAACAGAAACACTATGAAAAAAGTCTCCCGCTTGTGCAAAACAGGCTCCTAATAGCCCAAAATTGGACAAAAATTTGATAGGTATTAGTCGGAAGCTTTTTGCGGCATCTTTCTGCCACAGGATATTGGGTTTTTGATATTATAAAAACGGCCTGCAGTAGTGTTCCTGCAGGCCGTTGATTGTTAATCCATCGAGTTTTTATA
>JAQTMR010000036.1 GCA_028714255.1 Phycisphaerae bacterium
GGGTTTCCTCTTTATTGTTTTATATGTCATTTACCTGGCTTTTTTGATTGTGCAGGGTTAACTGCAATCCCACAACATCGTGGCTTTTATGAAACAGCGGCAATTGAACCGAAACATTGGTTAAGAACGATTTGATTACCCTTGGCCCGGTTATATAATGTAAGTGATATCAAGGAGCAAATAATGAAAAGGAAAAGGTCGATTGCGATTCTGACGGGCGGAGGCGACTGCCCCGGGACAAACGCAGTAATAAGAGCCGTTGCGAAAAAAGCGATTCTCGAACTCGGAATGGAAATAATCGGCATTGAGGATGGATACGAGGGGCTTGTTCACCGCAAATGGAGAAAGCTCCAGTACGAAGACGTCTCTGGAATTTTAACAGCCGGCGGTACGATACTCGGGACATCCAATAAGTGCGACCCATACAGACACGCAGTCGAAAAAAGAGGCAAACTGCAGTTTCAAAACGTCTCGAAAACGGCGATTTCAAACCTAAAAAAACTCGGCGTTGAGTGCCTGGTCTGCATCGGCGGCGACGGAACGTTATTTATAGCAAACAAACTCTATAAGGATGGCGTCCCTGTCGTGGCGGTGCCGAAGACCATAGATAATGACCTGCGGGGGACGGATGTTACATTCGGTTTTGATACGGCGGTCTCAATAGCAACCGAGGCAATCGACCGGGTACATACGACGGCCCAGTCGCACCATCGGGTAATGATTGTCGAGGTGATGGGCAGAACCGCAGGCTGGATTGCGCTTTATTCGGGAGTTGCAGGCGGAGGAGATATAATTCTCATCCCCGAAATTCCATACAATATCGAATCTATCACCAGCAAGGTCAGGCAGAGGCACAGAATAGGCAAAAGATTCAGCATCGTGGTTATTTCCGAAGGTGCAAAACCAAAGGGCGGTGACGTCGTCGTTCAGAAAATCGTTAAGGATAGCCCCGAGCAGGTCCGCCTGGGCGGGATAAGTTTCGTACTGGGCCATCAGATAGAGCAGGCAACCGGCGTAGAGACGCGTCAGGTTGTGCTGGGACATTTGCAGCGAGGCGGCTGTCCTACGCCGACCGACAGGGTCCTCACAACCAGGCTGGGGACAAAAGCGGTTGAGTTAATCGAGGCTAAAAAATTCGGATATATGGCAGCGGTAAAAGGAAGCGATATAGTTGCCGTCGGTCTCGAAGAGGTCGCCAAAGGCGCCCGAAATGTCCCAATTAAACACCCGTTGATAGTCTCTGCCCGTGCTGTCGGGACTTGCTTTGGTGATTAGGCCGTATTAGGGTTTCCAGACAAACCAGACAAATAGATACGCCGCTGTTACCGCGGCAAGCGTAAATGGCAGGCCTATCTTTGCAAACTGGCCGAATTTTACATCGCAGCCTTCTTTTTTGAGCAGCCCACAGGTGACGATATTAGCCGATGCTCCTATCGGCGTGATATTGCCTCCGAGACTTGCCCCAATGAGAAGGCCGAACAGGAACAGCGAAGGATTCATATCGAGCCGTTGCGACATTGACAGTACCACGGGCAGCATCGCCGCCAGGAACGGCACGTTATCCACAAACGCTGAGACGAAAACCGATATGAATACGATTAATGTATAGCCGAGGAATATGTTTTCGCCCACAAGATTGCTCAAGAAATTGGATATTATTTCTATCCAGCCGGTCAGTGTTATGCCTCCGACAAGGATGAAGACTCCCATCAGGAAAAACGTGGTGTCCCAGTCCAAAGATTTTATACCCTTTACGACAGAGCCACTGTTTGCGAATCTGTTCCAGATGATTAAGCAGGCCCCGAAAACCATACACAAAACACCTGCCATATAAGAAAAGCCGGTATCGAAGAAAGAGCTCCCGGCTAATAAAACAATCAGCAGTACCAGGGCAATTGTCGGAATCCAGGACTTTATCTTCTCAATATTGACAAGCTCCGTTTTTTGTCTGTGAGTTCTGAATATAAAATACAGAACGACAAACGATGCGAGAGCGCCAATCTCGACCGCGAAGAATATGCTGGGTTTTCCGTGATAGAAGAAAAAATCCATAAAGTTCATTTTTGCAAATCCGCCCAGCAGCATGCTCGGCGGGTCGCCGATGAGCGTGGCGGTCCCCTGCAGATTGCTCGACACGGCTATCGCAATCATCATCTTCATCGGGTTTATTTTCAGCTTCTTCGCAAGCGACAACGCAATCGGGGCAACAATCAGAACGGTTGCGACGTTTTCTACAAAGGCGGAAATAAAAGATGTAAGCGCGCATAGCAGCAGTATTGCCCATGCGGTATTGCTGGCCTTATCCACAATTAACTCGGCAAGATAGGCGGGAACCCTGCTCTCCATAAATATATCCGCTATAACCAGCGTGCCAACGAAGATTCCCATCACGTTCCAGTTTATGGCAAAAAAAGCGGCTTTGAATGAAATCGCCCCCAACAGGATGGTCAGGGCTGCCCCGCTGACGGCAACAATCGTTCGTTTGGTCGGCAAAAACACAAACAAGATGTATGCCAGCAAAAACACTACCAGAGATACTATTTTAGGCTCTACCACTGCCTGTTCCTTAAAACAGTTAGAATTTGTTTGTCTAAAATATCAGTCACTCTCAAAAGTTGCAAGCAATATCGCCGGTTTGATTAACAGGCCGAGAATTGGTATAGTAATTTCTATGGCTCAAAACCAACCGCCATTACTGGAGTTCAGGAACGTTACTGTTATCAAGGGGCGTAAGAAAATTCTCAACTGCCTTTCGCTGACAATACGCACAGGTGAAAACGTGGCGTTATTGGGCCCAAATGGGGCGGGCAAATCGTCTTTTATCAAAGCCATTACGAGGGAATACTACCCGTTGCCGCAGAAAACAGGCTTTTCGTTCAGGATATGGGGCAAGGACAGGTGGGACGTCTTCGACTTGCGGTTTTTGTTAGGCATTGTTTCGAGCGATTTGCAGGGGGTATTTGCGTATGAGATATCAGGAATGGATGTGGTCCTGTCGGGATTTTTCAGCAGTATCGGATTGTACGGACATCGAATTACCCGCCAAATGAGGAAAAAGGCCGAGGAAATACTCAGGTTTTTGGAAATTTATCAACTTAGGAACAGGTTTATGACTGAGATGTCGTCAGGTGAGGCGAGACGATTTCTCATCGCTCGTGCGCTTATACACAACCCGAAAACGCTTATCTTGGACGAGCCGACGAACAGTTTGGATTTGCACGCGCAACACATATTCAGAAAAGTTTTGCGCAAAATATCAAAGTCGGGCATCGGCATTGTTCTCATCACACAGAATATGCAGGATATTATTCCCGAAATATCGCGGGTGATTTTAATGCGCAACGGCAGGTTTTATAAAGACGGCCCCAAAACAGATGTTCTTACCAGCAGCAATATCAGCAGACTTTTCAAAGTGCCGGTGCGTATAAAAAAGGAAAAAGGCTATTATTACGTTATCGGCTTCTGACAGAAAAAAGAAGAATTGTTGAAGAAGTTTAAAACCACATTAAAGGAAAATATTATGGCAAAAAAAACATTAACGAGCAGAGTCATCACATTTGCAGCAATTATAGTATTAGCCGCATCCTGTTCGACGCTGGCGTGTTATGGAAATATCGGCTGCGCTAAATCGTTCGATAGCGAACTAATCAGCTATTCTGTTTTCGGCAAGGGTGATATAACACTGGTATTTGTTCACGGCTGGAGCTGCGACAGCAGATATTGGCGATATCAAATTCCGTATTTTGCCAGGAAATATCAGGTTGTTACCATTGATTTGGCCGGACATGGCAACTCCGGCCAGGGCCGGCAGGTTTATTCGCTGGAAAGTTTCAGCGAAGATATAAAGGCTGTGGTTGAGAAACTTGATGCAAAAAAAGTTATTCTCATAGGCCATTCGATGAGCGGCGAAATCGTCGCAAAAGCATCTACACTAATGCCAGGCCGTGTCATAGGTGTTATCGGCGTTGATACTATCCAAAATGTTGAGGACACTATGCCTGAAGAGCAATTTGACACAATGACTACAGGGATGAAAACGGATTTTAAAGGCACAGTCAAAAATTTCGTAGAATCAATGCTTGGCAAAGATATGAAGCCGGAATTAAAACAATGGATTATAGATGATATGTCCGCGGCGCCGCCGAATGTTGCTACCAGTGCATTTGTAGAATACGTTGAAAAATTCGAAAATAAAGGGATTGCGAATCTTTTTAAGGAAGTAAAAGTTCCGGTTCGCTGTGTTAATGCCGACCTTTGGCCGACGAATCCTGAAGTAAATCGCAAATATATAGCGTCTTACAACGTAGTTTTTATGAAAAACGCCGGACATTTTATACAACTGGAGAGGCCGGACGAGTTTAACAAACTGCTCCATCGCAGCATTAAGGAAATATTAGGACAAAAGTAAAGAGTATTAAGAAAAAGTCTCAATCAAATATTACGCTATCGGATTCTGACAGTAAAGAGAAGAAATATAATCAGATTCCTCTACAGTTTTAATTT
>JAQTMR010000037.1 GCA_028714255.1 Phycisphaerae bacterium
ATCAGCAAGGTAGAGCGTAAAAGCTGCCGTCATTGACTCCCCGGACAGCATGACCGATAGTTCCGATCCTACCCCGTCAACGTCTGTTGTAAGCGTTATATGATCGCCGTCGGTGATAGATATCGTATCCCCGGCATCCGGAGTAACGACGATTTTAATAGCTGTAGCCGTGAACGCTGCCCCGTCGGCAAAGGCACCAGACGCCCCACCAGTATCAGCGACTGATCCCATAGATACCCAGGCACCAGCCGCATTAAGTCCGAAAAACTCATACGTCCAGGCGTGCCCCCCCGCACTACGCGGGTGCGCGATAACCGCATTTGTAATATCGCCGATAGCGTAATTTAAACCGAATTTGCGCACGTATTTACAGTCCGCATCCGTATGCGCGGTAACCGTTCGCAACGTTGTCGAAGTCGTAGCACCAATAGCGTTTAACGCCGTCATAAGATAGGTCTTTACATGTGAGTAAAGGATTTTTAAAAGTTCACCAACTGCCATAACACCTACTATGCGAAAAGAGTTTTCCCCATACCGTTGGCCATAGACTGTAAAGCCTTAGCTAATCCTTGTACATCTTGAACACCGTTAAGATTTAAAGAACTTATCTGAAATGTTTGGCCCATATTTTGAGTTGTATTTGAAATACGATTGTTCGGAATTATTGTACCGGCACGGTCAGGGACAAAAAGCTCCGGCCCTCTTTCACCAACCATTGACATTTGTCCAACAGGAGGCCGACCACCAAGCGCGAACTCTGGTATAAACACCCTGCTATTAATCGCGCCAACTGTACGGTCATACGTGTCCTGCAATAAGCCAAATAATTTTGACCGTGTAGGTTCATCCCACGGCATAGGGAATTTAGAATGCACATCCGCAAAAGCCTGATTAACTTTTATCCATGCTTCATCTTTGGCAATTCGTTTCTCAAGTTCAAACTGTTGGCCTTTAATTCTATTCCTTTCAGCCTTTTGGTCATCTGCTAACTTCTTGGCCTCGGCCGCTTGCTTGTCTTCTAAGGCCTTCTTTTCGGCTTCATATTTAACTTGTATATCATACTTGGCGCGTTCGGTAGCATCCATTCCGGCAACACGATCGGCTTCCTCTTGTGCCTTCATCGCGTTATACGCTTGTCCGGCCGCGCTGGAATTCATAAACAAATCCATTTCAGACTTTTGTCTGTCCTGTAATTGTTTGGTTTGCGCGTTTTGCAATACAGTTAAATTATCTAACTGGTTTTGTAATATTTGAGTTTCTATGTTTTTGATATTGTCGGCGGTTATCTGTTCTTCCATTTCCCGCGCAACACCGGCTTTTTTAAATTCATTTACGATATAAGTAATACTGTCAACAATCCCACGCGCTAATAATTCAATCCAATTTTTAGATGCTGCAATATTAGATGCAGTCTGCCGCATTTGATCGCCAAATGTTTGCAAACTTTTATCGCTTCCATCGATAGCTTTGGATATTGCATCAAAAGCCGCGACTCCTACTTCCATCGCTTTCTGTTCGGCAGCAGTAGTTTGATTGCTTATCGTTTCAATAGCAGTGGCATGAATAGCTGTTAATTCGGCGCTATCTTTTTCATAATTATCAGCTAATAATTGCAGTTCAGATTGATTCCCTTGTGCTGCGGCCGCATTTAAAAGCATCCTTTCACGTAATGCATCTTGAGCAATTTTATACTTTTCATTTTCAAGTTTTATAGCTGCTTCTTTTTCATTCTTTGTATATTCGTCAATATATTTTTTATAAATAGTAGACTGAGCATTACCGTAAGATTTGGTAATTTCGGCCCTATCTTTACCATTAAGTTCAGCTTTCTTTATATCTTCATCATATTTAGTTTTTAAATCGGCAAGTTCTTTTTGCATTCCGTCTTTAGACAATGCTCGCCATTCGTTAAGTATTTTCAACCGCTTGGCGAGCATATCACGGTCCATCGTCTCGGTTTGACGATTAGTTTCTTTTCTTTCCCGTCTAACTATTTTTTCAGGCTCTGTCGCAATATTGGCCCACAACGCTCCGGTTGCCTTCCATTTGCTTTCTATCTCTTTGTCAGATGCATCAAGTTGTGCCTTGATCCTATCGCCAATCTCTGAAAACGATCTTTCGCCCAAAGAAGAAATAGCATCCGCAGCAATCGCAATTGTCGTACCAATTGCCCCCGCGACAGTTTGTATTATTGTTATAACAGAACCACCAATCGCAGATACCAACGCAACGGCAGTACGCACAAAAGACCGCAACCCGGCGCCGCCCTGTTCAAGCGAATCTAAAAATTGCCCTATTGGATCTTCACCTTTTTTAGCAAATAACCCTTGTAAAACACCCTCGCCAATCTGTTCTTGCAAATCACCGATCCGATTATTTAATTGCGCTATCTTACCAGCATATGTATCAAGTTGCGCCGCCGCCGCCCCGCCGAATTGCGCATTCAATCCTTTCGTAACAATCGCTAACCGTTCTTCTTTGGTCGCTCCGTCTTCTAAGGCTATTCCTTGCCGTCTCAAAATAGACGTATCAACAGCTATCGCCTTAGACACCATTTCAGTCGCGGCAGACAGTTCAATCCCTTTCGCAGCGGCTAAATCCATAGCAGCCGCCATGCCTTCCTCTAGCCCTTTCTCTGACAATTGTGTCAATGACTGCATCAATGCGCCATTAGTGACAATGGCATCATCTTCAAATGCCGTCAATCTTTGTTGCTCTGCCGCAAATGCAACAAATTTATCAGTTAATTCCCCCGCCTTATCCGATGTTTTTGTAAACGCTTGAAACAAATTATTTGACGCTTTTTCGGAATCCATAAAAGCGACAACAGAATCTTTTAGTACCTTTGTAACTGCCGCAACTCCGACCATCGCGCCAACGGCATTCTTTATAGAATTACCAACTTTCTTAAAAGAATTATCCATACTGGCCGCTGATTTCTTAGCGGCAGACTCGGCTTTACTAAAATCAGAAAGCGCCTCTCTGATTTCAGTACGGACTATTACTTTTATTTGATCGTCCATTTAACACTTCGCAAATCTATTATTTTGACGTTCCGTTTTCTTTTGCTTGTTATGCGCTCGTAGCACGCCGATTGTTTCTTCTTCGTCTTCGTGTAAAATAGTCAAAAACGCTTTGGTGCGAAAATCATTTCTTCTGTACAAAAATCCTCG
>JAQTMR010000038.1 GCA_028714255.1 Phycisphaerae bacterium
TCACCCCGCATATCTTTTACGCAACTATTCTCAGGAGAATCGCAGCAGGGTCTGGGAGGATATGAAAGAGGTTCTCACTGCACTCGACCTGCCAATTCCGGAACGTTCCGGTAAATAACCCCGCGTTATTCTCAAAAAACGCCCTTGGGGAGTAAAATGCTATAAAAGCAAAACCATAAGGATTTGTACTGATATGTTTAATATGTCTAATAACGCTATTTTTATGGCAAAAATCAAGATTTTCGCAGTTGGGGCTTTATTTTGCGATTGAAGGTGAAAAAAATGAAAAAATTTTTCAATTTTTTTTTATTTTCTCTTGACATTTTTATTGGACTAAAATACTATAAACGGTGGAGAAGATGAGAATTTGACAAAAGAGGATGTCTTCGAACAACATGTTTTTGTTCTTCTGTGAGCACAGAAGTACAAGAAACGTGTAAACAGCGAAGTGAAGAGGAGATGAGAAGATGAAGAGAGAAGAGGAGCGGGTGAGCGTGCGCGGTCTATTGTTATTGACGGCGCTGCTAATTACCTGGGGAGCGCTTCCTGCATTTGCCGATTGGGAACCGGGCCAGCCAGCCGTACATTATCAATTGCCTGACTTCTCGGGTTGGGATGTCTATTCCGAGTGGGGCGATGGACCATATTACCACGGCCCCGACCCAGACGAGGATGGATATGGAGCAGCGAATGACTGGACAGCTACGGTAACTGCGGCTGTCACCGATATTCATTTCTGGGGCTCGTGGAAAAGTGATGTCGTAGGGACAACAGGCGACATTCAACTTCAGATATACAGTAACGACTCTACCCACTACGGTTTCGACCAACCCGGTGACGTGCTATGGTCTCGTGTAATCGAGCCGGGGCAGTATGAAGGCAAGAAGTATCATGAAGATGATTGGGAACTGCAGGGTTGGTATGACCCCAGATACTCCGATGACAACCCTTACCTGCAGTATCATTACCCCGACCACAAAGGAATCTATCAATATAACATTCCGAATATTGAGGATGCATTCGTACAGCAGGAAGGTGAAACTTATTGGCTGATGATATCTATGAACTTCGAGGGCTGCGAGTGGGGATGGAAAACCTCCGAAACAGTCGAGGGCAATGGTTCATTATTCTGGGATGCGTATTATAGCTATAGCTCGTATTACCCCACCTGTTGGTACCATCCTGAAGTTGACTGGAGATGGGTGCAGTTGCAGGAAGGCGGCTGGTGCAGCTATGATAAAGAGCCGTTGGATTTAGCTTTTGTTATTACACCTGAGCCGGCTACGCTCCTTCTGCTTGCAGTTGGCGCAGCGGCTGTATTAAGGAAACGCCGCAGGTAATACAACCCTGGAATATCTATCAAAAATAAGAAAAAGCCGTGAGTTACTCACGGCTTTTTCTTTTAGAGCTTTTATAGGGGTGGTTAATATACTACTTATGCACACACGCCGGATTTCCCGGTTCCGTTTCACAATCCACCAGCCAGTTCTCAGCTAATAAGGCAAAATCAATTAAATTTACACCATCAATATCATCCAGATCGGCAGAACCGCCAGGCTCTAACCATTGCTCGGTAAAAGCTTGCAGGTCTGCTGAATCAACCTTGCAGTCATCGCCGCTTATATTGCCGAGAATGATATAGTCGCAGGTTTGCATAATTGCAGGACTGTGATACTCGCCTGCTGCAATTGCTGTAAAGCCCTTTTCCATCGGCGGCGTTGCCTGACCATAATTGTTCCCGCCCCACCCGACTATTGAACCATCTTGCCTTAGAGCTAAGCTGTGATACCCGCCCGCAGCTATCGCGGTAAAATCGTTCCCTGCGGGTGCGACAGCCTGACCATAATTATTTCGTCCCCACCCGACTATCGAACCGTCATACCTTAAAGCAAGACCGTGAGACAGACCCGCTGCGATGGCAATAAAGTCATTGCCTGCAGGAGGCACGGCTTGACCATAATCGTTTTGTCCCCACCCTGCTATCGAGCCATCCTCCCTTAAACTCAGGCTGTAATGCCCTCCTGCTGCGATAGCAACAAAGTTGTTCCCAGCCGGCGGTGTCGCCTGACCGTAATTATTTCGACCCCACCCAACTATGGAGCCATCCTGCCTCAAGGCCAGGTTGTGATAGCTGCCTGCCGCTATAGCCTTGAAACCATTGCCTGTCGGCGTGTTAATCTGACCGTAGAGATTGCTGCCCCAGCCGACAACAGTTCCATCCTGCTTCAACGCAATGCTGTGAATACTGCCCACTGCTATGGCGATATAATCATTGCCATCCGGCGGTTCAACCTGACCGTAAGTATCATCGCCCCAGCCCAGAAGTGAGCCGTCCTGCTTCAGTGCAAGATTACGCACATTGCTGGCACAAACTTCGATAAAGTCATTGCCCACAGGAGGTTCGGCCTGACCATACTTGTTTCGGCCCCATCCGACAAGCGAGCCGTCCATCTTCAATGCCAGACAGTGATACAAACCTCCCGAAATCGCCACAAAATCGTTTCCATCAGGGGGACTCGACTGCCCCCAATAATCATGTCCCCAACCTACAAGCGTACCGTCGCTTTTCATCGCGACGCCGAATTCGCCGCCTGCCGCGATGGCCACAAAATCATTACCCTCAGGTGGTATGACTTGGCCGTAATTGTCCCGGCCCCACGCAATAATCGAGCCATCTTGCTTCAAAGCAATATTGTAATGTTCACCCGCGCTAATCGCCGCAAAATCGTTTCCCTCCGGTGCACTGGCCTGAGCGTAGACATCGTTGCCCCAGGCAATTATCGAACCGTCTTGTTTTAATGCAATGTTGTGCCAGCCACCTGCCGCTATCGCAACAAAGTCGTTTCCGTCCGGAGGTATAGACTGGCCATAATCATTTCGGCCCCAACAAACTATCGAACCGTCCTGCTTTAGCGCGATGCTGTGTTCAAATCCCGCGGCTATCGCCGCAAAGTTATTACCTGCGGGAGGTGCTGCCTGACCATAATCGTTACGGCCCCAACAAACTATCGAACCATCTTGCTTTAGCGCAATGCTGTGTTCAAATCCCGCGTCTATTGCAACAAAGTCATTGTCTTCAGGAGACGTTGCCTGACCATCCCTATTATCGCCCCATCCGACGATAGAACCATCGCTCTTGAGAACAATACTGTGCCCCCCCCCT
>JAQTMR010000039.1 GCA_028714255.1 Phycisphaerae bacterium
AAATCCGTGTTAATCTGTGTTCATCCGTGGTTAATTTTCTTTGTGTTTTTTGTGCTTTTTCGTGGCTAAATTTTCCCCGGCGAGATACGCTTCACGCTTCACGAGATACGATTTGTTCGTTTCGAACAATTCGCGCAGGGGGATAGTAAAATTGTTGTATTTTATTGAAGATTTCACGTTAGTTTCCATGCAGTTTTTGTAAGTTGTTGTAAACTTTTGTAAGTTTCTGTAAGTCTTTGCACGTTTCGCAGCGCGAACTTGCGCAATTTATCGCGGCGAAGCCTTGGCGAAGACGGATTGATGCTATCCCCAATTGCCTAAGTTCGCTATTTTAACCCATTTCACCGAACAGAGTTAGTGGACTCGTCCTCGTTATTTTAACCTTCGCGAACTCGCCAGCAAGAGTCATTGGCCCATCGAAAACAACTATCCAGTCACCCTCAGTTCGCCCAATCAGTTGTGCACAACCTTTTTCGCTGCAAGGATTTACCTTCGCCTTCTTGCTCGGCCCTTCGACCAGAACTTTCACCTCTTTACCCTGAAATTCTTTACTTAATTCATCGCTGATTTTTTCCTGCACTGCCAATAGCTTGATATTTCGTTTTTTCTTAACTTCTTCTGCCACAGTATCTTGCAATCTCTTATCCGCCGTTGTCCCCGGCCTCGGCGAATACTTAAACACAAAGCAATTCTTATATCTCGCGTTCTGCACAAGACTTACGGTCTGTTTGAAGTCTTCTTCCGTCTCACCCGGAAACCCGACTATAAAATCGCCCGAAAGCGCAATCCCCGGCACAATCTCCTTTGCCTTATCTATCAGTTCTAAATACTTACCTGCCTTATAGTTACGGTTCATCGCCTTTAGTATTTTATCCGAGCCGCTCTGTGCCGGCATATGCAGATATTTGCAAACCTTCGGCAGTTCCGACATCGCTTTTAGAATCCGCTCGTAAAATTCTTCCGCCGGGTAACTTGTAACAAACCTTATCCACTCGATTCCGTCGATTTCGCTTACCATCCCGAGCAAATCCGCCAGGCAATAAGTATCGTATTTATATGAGTTTACGGTTTGCCCCAGCAGCGTAACCATCTTCACTCCGCTGTCAGCTAATCTTTTCACCTGCTCGATTATAGCGGCAGGGGGGCGTGACACCTCCGGCCCGCGAACATAAGGCACAATGCAGTACGTGCAGAAATTATTACAGCCCCGCATCGCCCGAACAAACGCCTGATTTGGTATCCGCTTGTCATCGCTGTCTGAAACCGTTTCAAATTCTTCCAGCGCATCATCTTCCGCTGATTTCTGGCGGATTTTTTCCGTTACCGCAATGGTCTTTGTCTTTTCCCGCAGAGCCTTGGTTACAAGTTCTGTAATTTGCGGTATTTGCCCCGGCCCGCAGACTATATCAACCGTTTTATCTGCGAGCAGTTCCGCCCCCAGCCTTTGCGCCATACAGCCGATTACCCCGACCACCATATCTGGCTTTGTTTTCTTGATATGTTTCAGAAGCCCCAGGTGCGACATAACCCTCTGTTCTGCGTGGTCACGCACCGAGCAGGTGTTTATAAGAACAGCATCAGCGTCTTTTTCACTATCGATAATTTCGAATCCTCCGTTTTTTAGCGCAGCGGTTACCAGTTCGCTATCTAATTTGTTCATTTGACACCCATAGGTTTGAAGGTGCACTTTCATTGTGCACCTTCAAACCTAAACATGGGTGCCCCCGCGTTTAGTTTTGCGAAAGCAAAACTGCGGGGGCATCCTTCTTTAAAAATTATCGCGGTTACTTTCTTCATAAATCCTTATAAGTCTTTCTTTTTGCTCACGAGTCAACTTCTTGATATTTCTTTCTCCGCGTAAGGCATTTTTATAATAATGATACTCTTTAGCATAAACTAACTTTACGGGCAGCCTTCCTCTTAGGTATTTTGCCCCATTACCCCCATTATGCAGGGCAATACGACTTTTCAGGTCATTAGTATATCCCGTATAATACGTTTCATCCCGGCACTGGACTATATAGACAAAAAACTTGCCTTCCCGCTTGATTGTCTTCCGAGGGTGTTTATTTCTATTTTTTGCAACCAAGACACCATCAGGGTTCATCATCTTTTTATCTCTATAAGGTTAAGAGTATATGTGTCTGATTCCTTAGTTTGATACAATTTTATGTGTTGCAGTTCTGGCTGCTCAATTAATTTTCTAATAGCTACCTTTAAACTCTCTTCCGTGTATAAACCAAAAACAACCTCTCTTATCGATTCCGGACTCAATCGCAAAAACCAAGTTGGTCGGCCATTGAAGTCTCTAAGAAATGCTAAGTTTTTTGCCTGAAGTTCTTCTAATCGAATAGGAGAAAATATTGCACGCCATTCTTTTTCATACCCCCAGTCGTTAGATTTAACTTGTAATGTATCAAGCCATTTTTCAGATAGTACAGTATCTATTTCTGGCCTCTTTTGGTCTTTAGGATAATCAACCGGTCTCATTTGAATCCCCCCCGGAATGATTTTTGTCAGAATTTTAAAATCAATTCCGATTATCGCTCCTTTATGTTTCTCGGAGTAATGAGCCCACATTACAGTGTTTTGTGCGATCTCTGAAAAAGATAGCAAAAATGCTTGTTGCCTCCATACCTTCTGCACTGTTTTATATAATTCCTCTTTTTCGTTATTCGAACAACGAAAAACCGGCAAACACTCAAGTGGGTCATTAACTTCCGAAATATACGGCAATTTCAGTTCCAACGACCCCAAGATTTTTACAATGCCCAACTGGTCACAGTATTTGTATAAAACAGGCATATCCATCGTCCTCTCCGAGTATTTTTAACAATCAGTGAAATAAATTTTTGTATAGGACCATTCATCATTCCCGCAATAAATTAAAACTGTAGAGGAATCTGATTATATTTCTTCTCTTTACTGTCAGAATCCGATAGCGTAATATTTGATTGAGACTTTTTCTTAATACTCTTTACTTTTGTCCTAATATTTCCTTAATGCTGC